>NZ_JBICUD010000001.1:0-111817 GCF_043198015.1 Spirillospora sp. NPDC048911
GCTCGGCCAGACATCACCGATCAACTACGAGAAAACCGCAGGTAGCCTGGCAACCGCCGTCTGAAACCGGTGTCCACATTCAGGGGTAAGCCCCCGGCTAGCCTCCATATAGGCAGTCAGCACGTTGGACAGGTGAGGGGTGAGGACGGCCGTCCGGACCCCGGCGCGGCTCTTGGGCTCCTTGAGGTACCACTCCTTGGTCTCGTGGTGCTTGCGGACTTGACGGTCACGGGTGATGTCGTCGGCGCCGATTTGATCGACACACAGCTCCAAGCCTTCCGACAGTCGGCCGCCGGTCTCGGCAAGCACGGTGAAGACCGCCTTCAGCGTCGGGTCAGCGCTCAGCGCCTTCTCCGCCGCCGCGAACTCAGCCTTGGTCAATGACTTCGGCTTACGCGGCGGAGGTGTCGGCAGGATGACCCCGACCTTCGGGTCTTTCCGAACGATCACGTCCTTGTTGATGGCGTCGCGCAGGATGGCGCACACGCGCTGGAAGTACGGCTTGGGCTGGTTGCCCTGGGCCACGATGGCGTTGACGAACTCCTGGAGCGCCTCGGGCGTGAGCGCTGACAGCGGCTTGTCCCCGATCAGCTTGTTGATCGTCTTGAGTTGAGACTCGTAGATCTGCCGACTGCTGTCCTGATCGATGTCGTGCTTGGAGGCCAGCCACTATGCCGCTTGGTCCTTGAAGAGGATCGCTCCCTTCTTGCGGTCCACGTACGTGCCTTCACGGCGGCTGGTTAAGAATAAAGTCCGGAGGGGCACCGCGTGTAAACGGTCCGAACCATCAGCCGGCCTCGGGAGGCCGTGTAAACACCTGGCTTGTGGACTCCATACAAACAATCGACGCGAAACTGGCCGCAGCTCGGTCCAGCCGGGGTCGTGAGCTGGGTGCCAGACCCTACAAACCCCGGTAGGCGGCCCACGTCTTAGCGGTGGCCGCTAGTTCGACCCAGGCGGGTCGGGGCTCTCGCTGTACGGCTTGTTCCCACAGCCGAAGGTGGAGCCTGGCGAAGGTGTCGATCCCTTCGGCGGGTGCGGTCTTCCACGCGGGGAGCTGAGCCCCCCATTGTTCAGCGTCGGCGGGGTGGTGGCCAGCAGCGATCAGGCGGACCGTGAGGAACGCCAGATCCACCCAGGCGGCGCCTTTGCAGCTCCAGGCCCAATCGACCAGATAGGCCCGCTCTTGGGTGATGAGGACGTTCGCCTTGTTGAAGTCGGTGTGCAGCAGCGCATCACCGGCCAACAGCCCGGCGTCTCCTAGCTGGGACCAACGACGCTCGAACGGCAACGTCGTGACCGCAGGTCGCGGGGTCTGCTGAAGGTGCCCGATCAGCTCAGCGAGCTTCGGCAGGTCCTCAGAGCCAGGGCCGTAGTCGATGGGTCGGGCGTCCAGGTGCTCGAACCCCAGCAGCCGCCATCCCCCGGCCTCCACATCGAACAGAAGCCGGGGGGCGAGCGCAGCCACATGCGGGTTGACCGCAGCCTCGTTGCGTAGGCTTCTGCGCGCCCGCTCATCAGCCGTCCCCTTGACGAACACCCGACCCCGCGCCGTGTGCAGAGTCGAAGTGATCTGGGAATTGATCCCAGCATCCGAGGGGTCTTCCCGATCCACCTTGCCCGCGTGAGCCTCTACGGCGGTACGCAGTTCAGCGGGAAGCTTGAGCCAAGGGGTACGGGGCAACGTCAGTCCCTAGGGTGAGTCGGTGCATCCGGCGTGGCATTGCGAGCAATCGCCAACCACGGGCCACAGCTCGTCATCGACCGGCAGGCCGAGATCCCGCATGGCTGCGAGGGTAGTGGCGACCGCAGGCGCGTGGACCTCCAACGCGCCGCTCTCGGGCACGTGGTGGACGTACCGGCCCGCGACCCGATCGCAGAACTCGATGTACTCGCGGGTGTGCAGGATGAACATGTGCCATCCCATGTCGACCGTCCGCGATGGGGCCAGCTTGGCGCCCTCGTTGTTGGCGCAGGCGAACAGGAACCCCAGCGTCTGAACCATGACGCGGTCGGCCAGAGCCGAACTCAGCAGGTTCTCTCTCGCGAGACCATCAACGAGCCGACCGAACGCCTCCGAGTCGATCAGGTCACGGGGATCAGTGACAGTCGGGGTCACGTGAACGGGCATCGGCTTCCTCCTAAGAAGCCTCAGGACGCGGCCGGTTACCGCGTCTGAACCTCCGGACGGGCGGGTTGCGGTGTCGTTGAAAACGAAGTGACACCACCCGCCCGGAGGAATCTCTACGGCGGGGAATGCTCCGGCGCGTCAACGCACTTGGGGCAGCCCGCTATCACATGCTCGGCAGCGTCCAGCAGCCGCTCCAGCACGTCATCTGGAAGCCCCTTGGGGTGTCCTCCAGGTCGGCAAGGTTGTGGTCGGCGTAGGCGTGGATCAGCTCAACCGTGCCTTTGAGCATCCCGTGCCGTAGCAGGGCCTCCTCGTAGGCCGCCTTCGCCACGTTCAACGCAAGCCGCAACACGATCCGTTGAAGCTGCTCAGGCGTCGCGCCATCCATCTCACAGGCTCCCCGCGATGAAGCCCAGAACCGCACCAACAGCCAGGCATAGGGCGCCGTATGTGAGGATCCCCGCCGCGATCTCAGCCAGGTTGCCAGGAACCCAGCTCATGCTTGCCGCCCGTAGAACGTGTGGCCCTCCAAGTTCAGCGAAAGCGGCTGGTCCGCCTGGCGCGTCTCGGTCATCTTCCGCTCTAGCTCCGTCTCATCGGCTCCACGGACAGTGCAACCCCCGCTGCCGAACCAGACTGGGTAGACGATGAAGCACTTCTCGTAGATCGACCACAAGACCATCCACGTCCCCCGATGCTTTTGCCGGAGGACCTCCGCCCGCTGCTGCGGCGTTAGGGAAGGAGTTTCGCTGTTGTGGTGCCGGTCGAAGCTCATGACCTGGACGCTACGGACCTGTTGGAAGCCACCTCAACGAGGTTGCCCAACATTGCCCCCAACTAGGCGAGGGCAGCCAGGGCGTTGGCAATAAGAGCGCGGGCAGCCTGGCCGAAGACAGCGGCGTTCGCCAGACCAGTGAACTCCCGCACGTACGCTTCGACCTCGCTCGGTTGCGTGAGCTTCAGGTAGCCGGAGATGAGTTCCACTGACACCTGTTCATTGCCGAAGACGACGAAGCCTTCAGCAGGTCTCGCCTGTAGACGGTCGGCATCCATCGGGATGATCCCGAGTGACACCGCTGGAAGCTTCATCACTTCGAGAAGGTGGCCGAGTTGCTCAGCGTGAGCGGCCGGTCCGGTGAGGCGGTAGCGGAGCACGGCCTCTTCGAGGATGAAGACGAAGCGTCGGTTGCCCTCTCTCAGGACCCGCTGACGATCCATCCTCTCCGCAACGGCAGCGGCTACATCGTCGATGTGGACCCCTTGCCGCAGACGCACTTGTTGCAGCGTCGTGGTCGTGAACGCTGCGGTCTGTATCAGCCCTGGGAACGTTCGCGACTGGTAGGCGCGAATGAAGGAGGCCCGCTCGTAGATTGGCCTGACCGATTGCTGAGCCTGCTTGAGTCCGGCGCGGTTGAGTCGTTGATAGGTGACCCACATTCCGGCGACTGAGCGCTGTTCGGAAAGCAGTTCTTCGGTGCGCTGCTCAGAGACACCGCAGATGTTGCACCAAGTTCTGACGTCCTCGGCTGAGGCTGGCCGTGTACCGTGCTCGATCTTGCTTACCTTGGAGTTCCCATGCCAGCCCGCCCGTTGGGCAAGCTCCTTGGCGCTCAAACCCGCACTGTGGCGGATCTCCCGAAGTTGGTCGGCCAGCGCTTGTCGGGCCTGCTGAGCGCTGGAGGAAGAAGAGGACGGCACCGGTTCGCGAATCAATCGAGCGGGTAGTCCTCATGGTCGGTGGCGAGATCCCACGCGACCGTGAAAGCTGAGGAACAAAGCGAAGCAACCTCTGGGGCCTCGCTGAACTGATGGCCTACAACGTTTCCATTTCCATCGAAGACGGAGAAGCGAACGAGTCTGCCGTCAAAGACCCAGAACGGGTTTCCGGGAAGCGCCAGCGTAGAAGCGAGTGAACGAGAGAGCCAGCGAACGGATTCGCCTATGGCGATGTTGTGTTCCGCTGTGATGCTGTGCTCCCACCGCACATACTCATTCACGGGCTCGGAGACGATCCGTACTCGGCGAACCTGCACACCTCGCGCCACCGCGTCCTGTACGGCTCTCTGGAACGCGCTGCCTACCGGCACTTCCGGCTGAGGACGCCCTTCCTTATCTAGTGCCATGCCGGACTCCCAGCGAGTTGGTTGCCTGATGTTGTCCCCTGGCAGCCTCCGGCAGCGCCTTCGCGAGTGTCAAGGGCTCTGGTCTTCCCCTCAAGGAAACAAGGGTGCAGCCCCGGTCGAGTCCCCCAGCCACGCGGGGGCTCCGCTGTGTCTGGGGCGTGTTCCTGTGGTCCCATGATCCCCACTCAATCCCCACGGAGGGGGCTTACTGGGACTCCAACAGACCGGAACCGACCGAAGAAGGATCATGGCCCACGGGCGGCAAACCGGCTCTTCACCTGCCAAGTCTCCCGCTGACCAGCCGATCCGTAACAGAACGGGAGGGGACCGGAATGCCCCTCATTAATCCGTAGGTTGTGGGTTCGAGTCCCACGCGACCCACCTACTCTGACCTGGGCATACGCGAGAGTGTTGCGTATGCCCACTGTGGTGTTCAGTGTTGTTTCGTTGGACCGGGTGGGGAGAGCTGACCTGGTGGGCGGCCGGTTGACTGGCTGCCGTGTGCGGCAAAGCTTGGGGCGGTCGGTCCGGTTCGAACTCTTCGTACTCCAGTGGCTGGGTCTGATCACCGCGGCTCGGGTGGGGGTTATTGGAGGAGGTCGGCGATGGTTTGAATGCCGGTCTCGATGGTGTGTTCGGTGAGGTTGCCGAAGCCCAGGACTAGCTGGGGCGGGGTGGTGGTTCGGTCGGCGCGGTAGGGGCTCATGCCGTAGAGGCCGACGGAGCGAGAATGGGCGGCGGTGACGACGGTTTGCTCATCGGTAGAGGCGGGCAGATGGGCGACGGCGTGAAAGCCGGCGGCTAGGCCGGTGAGGGTTACGGCGAGGGCGTGGCGGGCCAGGGCGTCGGTGAGGGCGCCTCGGCGGGGCGGCGTAGGTGGTTCGTGTCCGGCGCAGGTGACGGTCGTAGCGTCCGGAACGCAGGAGAGCGGCGAGGGCGAGCTGGTCCAGGACGGGTGAGCCTCGGTCGGAGATGCTCTTCTGGCGGGCGACCCGTTCGGTGAACGGCGGCGGAGCGAGGACCCAGCCGAGCCGGATCGCGGGGGCCAGTGACTTGGAGACGGTGCCGAGGACGGCGACATGTTGCGGGGCCAGGCCCTGCAGGGAACCGACGGGTTCGCGGTCGTAGCGGAACTCGGCGTCGTAGTCGTCCTCGATGATCAGGGCGTCGCGGGCCGCCGCCCAGGTGGTGAGGGCGCGGCGGCGTTCGGGGGTGAGCACGACGCCGGTGGGCCGCTGGTGGGCGGGGGTGACCAGGACGGCGCGGACGTCTGCGGCGGCGAGGGCGGCGACGTCCAGGCCACGGTCGTCGACGGGGACCGGAACCGGTCGCAGACCCGCGCCGGTAATGGCGGCGCGGGTCTTGTCGTCGCCGTAGCCGGGGTCCTCGACGGCGATGGCGTGGTGCCCGGCGTGGGCGAGAGTGCGCAGGAGCAGGTCGAGGCCCTGGACGAAACCGCCGCAGATGACCAGGTGTTCGGGTTCCGCGGCGGCGGCGCGGACGCGGCGCAGGTAAGCGGCGAGGACCTCGCGGAGCCGGTCGCTGCCGCGGGGTCGCCGTAGTCGAGGTCGGCGGTCGGGACGGTGCGGATGACCTCGCGTTGGGCCCAGAGCCAGTCATCGCGGGGGAAGGCGGCCAGGTCGGGGGACGCCGGAGCGGAAGTCGACGGCGAGCCGGGGCGTGGGGGCCGGGGTGATGGACTCACAGACGGCGGCGACGCGGGTGGCGGATCCGATGCGGGCAGTGAGGTATCCCTCGGCCAGCAGCTGGCCGTAGCAGTCCTGCACCAGCCCGCGGGAGACGCCGAGCTGACGGGCGAGTTCGCGGGAGGAGGGCAGCCGTTCGCCCGGGGCCAGCCGGCCGCTGCGGATGGCGTCACGCAGACCGCATTCGAGCTGGACACGAAGCGGATCGGGGTCGTCCCGGTCGAGGGCGATCAGCAGCCGCGGGCTCCAACCGGCCCACTCGATCGACATGAAATTGGACCTTAGCGCAGCCCGCCTGGACTCCTACGGTCGGCGGTATGAGCGAAACGGTGGCGGCACGGCCACGGCTGATCAGCAGGTGTCTCGCGCTGGTGTTCGTGTGCAATTTCGGGGCGATGACCGGGTTCTACCTGCTGTTGTCGGTGGTGCCGCTGTACGCGGCGTCAGCGGGGGTCGGCGAGGCGGGGGCGGGCGTGGCGACCGCGGCGCTGATGGCGGCGACGGTCGCGGCCGAGCTGGTCACGCCGGGACTGGCGTCCCGACTGGGGTACAGGCGGGTGCTGGCGGGCGGTCTGGTACTGCTGGGGGCACCGTCCCTGATGCTGGTCGTCCCAGGATCGGGGGACCTGGCGGTGGTCACGGCGGTGTCGTTGCTGAGGGGTGCGGGCCTGGCGGTGGCGGTGGTGGTCGGGAGCGCGTTGGTGGCGGCGCTGGTCCCGCCGCAGCGGCGGGGCGAGGCGCTGGGAGTGTCGGGCCTGGTGGTGATGGGCCCGGCGGTGCTGGGGCTGCCGCTGGGCGTGTGGCTCGCGGAGCAGGCCGGGTATCCGGTGGTGTTCGTGCTGGCGGCCGTGGTGACATTGGCCGGGCTGGCGGTGGTCCCGGCGCTGCCCGACCGGATCGGCTCGGACGGACGTGAGGCGCCGCTGGGAATCGTGGCGGCCCTTCGTGACGGGCGGCTGGCGCGTCCGGCGCTGGTTTTCGCCGTGCCGGCGGCGGCGGCCGGGGTGGTGGTGACGTTCCTGCCGTCGGCCGTGACACACCGATCGCTGGCCGCGGTCGGGCTGTTCGTCCAGGCGGGCACGGCGACGGCAGCGCGCGTGTGGGCAGGCCGGGTCGGTGACCGGCGCGGCAGTGCCCGGCTGCTGGCGCCGGGCGTGTTGCTGGCGGCGGCGGGGCTGGCCGGCCCGGTGTGGGACGGCAGCCCGGTGACGGTCGTGGCGGGGATGGCGGTGTTCGGCGCGGGCTGGGGAATCGCGCAGAACGCGAGCCTGTCGCTGATGTACGAGCGGGTCCCGGTCTCGGCGTACGGGACGGTGAGCGCGGTGTGGAACCTGGCCTACGACGGTGGGATGGGTCTGGGCGCCGTCGGATTCGGGGTGATGGCGGCATCGGCGGGATATCCGCCGGCGTTCGCCGTCACCGCGATGGCGATGCCACTGATCCTGCTGCTGGTCCTGGCCGACCGGCGGGGCTCCCGCCATCGCTAGACCGCGTGCTCGCCGAGGCTGTGTGCGACGGCGGAGTGGAGCCAGGATGATCCTGGCTCCACTGCGGGTCACTGGAACTGTGCGAAGAACCTCCAGATTTCTCCCTTGGTCCAGGTGGCGATGCCGCTCTCGTTGGGGGAGCCGTCGACCGGGGCGGGGATGTGGCCTCCGTCGAACGCGGCCCATTGGACTGGGTAGCGGCAGCCTGAATAGGTCGTGGTGATGTGCGTCCGGCTGCCTGAGGCGGGCTCGCGCGGGCTTTGGGGGGTGCAGTTGTTGTTGGCGACGAACTTGTCGCGCAGGGACCGTCCTTGCGCGATGTTGAGTACGGAGTCGCTGACGCCGTGGATCCCGAAGTAGGCGATGGGTTGGGTACCGCCGCTGCATCCGCTGATCTGGGCGCCGGAGAGGACCGCGACGGCTCTGAAGGCGTTCGCTCGGGAGCATGCGAGTGCGTAGCTCATGCCGCCGCCCCAGCTGAAACCTGTGGCGAAGCGTTGGGTCGGGTTGACGCAGAGCCCGCTCTCGATTCGCCGGATCATGTCGTCGACGAAGGTGACGTCCTCACCGTTCGAATTGGCCCAGCCGTTGCCGAGGCCTTGGGGGGCGACGAGGATCGCGCTGTCGTTCGACTGTTCTTGTTGGCCGTAGTAGGACCAGGCGCTCCCGCTCGTGCCGCCCGAGGCGACGTCGCCGGCGGTTCCGCCCCGCCAGTGGAACGCGAAGATCAGCCGGTAGGGGTGAGTGTTGTTGTAGTTGGACGGAACCCTGAGGATGAAGCTGCGGCTTTGACCGCTGCTCTGGATCGTGTACGTACCGCTTGTGAGGGTGGGGGCGCTGCCGCATCCGCCACCGGACGACAGCTTGACCAGCTGCCATTGCTGGTTGGCGCCGCCCCAGTCGGTGTACTGGACGATGTTCGCGTTGTCGGATGTGGAGGCGCCTTGTACTTCTAGGGCCTTGCTGCTGTTGCGATTGATCAGCCGGACGTGGCCCGCGTCGGAGTCGGCCAGGCGGAACTGCTGGTTGGGCCCGGTGTGGTCGGCCCACTGCTGGATCGCGGCACCGTCGGACGTGGAGGCGCCGGCCACGTCGAGCACCTTGCCCGAATGCCGCGCCTTCAGCCGGTAGAAGCCGCCGCCGGAGTCCACGAACTGCCACTGCTGGTTGGCTCCGTCGTTGCGCGTCCATTGGCTGACCCGTGCGCCGTCGGCGGTGGATGAGCCTTGTACATCGAGGGCCTTTCCGCTGTTGCGATTGACCATGACGTACCAGGCAGTGGTGTCCACCGTCGCGGCCTCGGCCGGCGCAGGATTCACCGCGATGAGCATGCCGATCGCGAGGGCTGCCGCTACCGCGACGGTGAACCACCGGGGGTGCCTTCGCGGCGGGGCCGTCGCACTGTAGGTCTTCATCGATTCACCCCTGGCAGGTCAGGTGCGGGTCCAGCGTTGGTTGGTGCCGGTCCAGCAGGAGTAGAGCTGAATCGGGGCTCCGTTGCCGTTGCCGGCGGCGTCGAGGCAGAGGCCGGACTGGACGCCGACGATGGATCCGTCGGAGTTGAGGCGCCATTTCTGGTTGTCGCCGCCCCAGCAGCTGTAGATCTGGACTTTGGTGCCGTTGCCGGTGCCGGCGGCGTCCAGGCACTTGTTGCCGTAGACCTTGAGTTCGCTCGCGGAGGTGTAGGTCCACTGCTGATTGGTGCCGTTGTGGCAGTCCCAGAGGTTGAGCTGGGTGCCGTCGGTGGTGCCGGGTGCGTCCAGGCAGCGGCCGGAACCCACGCCCTTGATCGTTCCTGAACCGGGGTCCGGGGGTTGCGAGGTGCCGTTGAGGGCGTTGAGGACTGAGGTGTAGGCGGCCTTCTTGTTGCCGTTGCCGTCGAAGAGTAGGGGTGTTTGTTCCGAGCGCCAGGAGTCTGTGTCGCGCACGCCCCAGACGGTGATGCCTAGGCAGCGCGAGACCGCTAGGCAGTCGTTGGTCACGCTGGCGTAGGTCGTGGCCGGGGCACCTTGAATGTCCAGTTCGGTGATGGCCACGTCGACGCCTAGGGCGGTGAAGCTTTGGAGGGTGGTGCGGAAGTTGGTGTTGTACGGGCTGCCGTTGTTGAAGTGGGACTGGAAGCCCACGCAGTCGATGGGCACGCCGCGCTGCTTGAAGTCGCGGACCATGGCGTACACGGCCTGGGTCTTGGCCCAGGTCCAGTTCTCGATGTTGTAGTCGTTGTAGCAGAGCTTCGCGGACGGGTCGGCGGCGCGGGCGGTGCGGAAGGCTACCTCGATCCAGTCGTTGCCGGTGCGCTGCAGGTTGGAGTCGCGGCGGGCGCCCGAGTTGCCGTCGGCGAAGGCCTCGTTCACGACGTCCCACTGGACGATCTTGCCCTTGTAGTGGGCCATGACGCCGTTGATGTGGTTGATCATCGCCTGGCGGAGGGTGCTGCCGCTGAGGCTCTGCATCCAGCCGGGCTGCTGGGAGTGCCAGGCCAGGGTGTGGCCGCGCACCTGCTTGCCGTTCTGGACCGCCCAGTTGTAGACGCGGTCGCCGGCGGTGAAGTTGAACTGGCCCCGCTGGGGTTCGGTGGCGTCGATCTTCATTTCGTTCTCGGCGGTCACCGAGTTGAACTCGCGGTTCGCGATCGTGGTGTACGCCGTGTCGTTGAGCCTGCCCGAGGCGATGGCTGCGCCGAAGTAGCGGCCGTTCTGCGCCGCCGCGGCGCCCAGCGTGCTCGCCGCGGCATTGGCCGGGGACGGCACCGCCAGGACGATGGTCGCGCCGAGCAAGGCGAACTTGCGTATCCGGGGCATGGCGTTCTTGCGCATGTCTGTTCCTCCACGAATGAACGTGCAACAGACGCCGCGCTCCGGTATCGGGAACGCCCACACCACCAGGGCGTCGCGGACTCAGTGTGCGAGCTTTCCGAGAAGCCGTCAATGGATTTGAAATATTTCAATGCCGCCGAGGTTGAATAGGCGCTCCAGCAGCCAGGTCTCTGTTCGAAACTTTTCGATGGTTCCGGGTTCTTGACGATGTCGGACAGCCTCGTATTTACTCCCGGCCACCACCACCTCTGACCTCCCAGGAGAGGAGGTTCCATTCGGCGGTAAATGTTAGCGCTAACGTTTATCCGAAAGGAAAAGTTGATGTTGAGGATCGGTGCGGTGCTGGCATCGCTCCTGCTGTCGATGCTCCTGCCTGTGACCGACGCACAGGCCGCGACAGTGGATGTGAACAAGTGGTACGTCCTGGTCAACCGCAACAGCGGCAAGGCCCTGGACGTCTACAACCTGGCGACCAACGACGGCGCCCGCATCACCCAGTGGACCAGGAATGATCAGAACCAGCAGCAGTGGCGGTTCGCCGACTCCGGCGGTGGTTACTACCGCGTCAAGTCGCGTCACTCCGGCAAGGTGCTGGACGTCCACAACTTCTCCACCGCCAACGGCGGCCCGATCGTCCAGTGGGCCGACCTGAACGGCGCCAACCAGCAGTGGCGGTTGGCCGAAAGCGCGGATGGCCACGTGCGGCTCGTCTCGCGCCACAGCTCCAAGGCCCTCGAAGTACAGGGCGCCTCCACCACCGACAACGCGAACATCGTCCAGTACGACGACTGGGGCGGTGACAACCAGCAGTGGCGGCTCGTCGAGGTCGGCGACGCTCCTTCGACGTGCGATCTTCCGTCGGCGTATCGCTGGACGTCGACGGGCCCGCTGGCGCAGCCCAAGTCGGGGTGGGTCTCACTCAAGGACTTCACCGTCGCCCCCTACAACGGCAGGCATCTCGTCTACGCGACGACGCACGACACGGGGACGAGGTGGGGGTCGATGAACTTCGGCCTGTTCACCAACTGGTCGGAGATGGCATCGGCCAGTCAGAACACGATGTCGAATTCCACCGTCGCGCCCACGCTCTTCTACTTCGCGCCGAAGAACATCTGGGTGCTGGCCTATCAATGGGGTGGAACCGCCTTCTCCTACCGGACGTCGAGCGACCCAACCAATCCGAATGGCTGGTCATCGCAGCAGGTGCTCTTCTCCGGAAGCATCTCCGGCTCCGGAACGGGACCCATCGACCAGACACTCATCGGCGACGGCACGAACATGTACCTCTTCTTCGCCGGTGACAATGGCAAGATCTACCGGGCTGGTATGCCGATCGGGAATTTTCCCGGCAGTTTCGGCACGACGTCGACAGTCATCATGAGCGATACGACGAACAACCTGTTCGAAGCCGTTCAGGTCTACCGGCTGCAGGGCCAGAACCGCTATCTCATGCTCGTCGAGGCGATCGGCTCGCAGGGGCGCTATTTCCGCTCGTTCACGGCCACCAGCCTGAACGGTTCGTGGACACCGCAGGCCTCGACCGAGGGCAACCCCTTCGCGGGCAAGGCCAACAGCGGCGCCACTTGGACCAACGACATCAGCCACGGCGAACTGATCCGCACCAGCGCCGATCAGACCTTCACCGTCGATCCCTGCAATCTGCAGTTGCTCTACCAGGGGCGCAGCCCCAACTCCGGCGGCGATTACGGGCTCCTGCCCTACCGGCCGGGTCTGCTGACGCTGCAGCGTTGACGGGGTGAGATGAGTCCGGCTCCGGTGTGGAGCCGGCGTGGGCGGGGCTCGGTGAAAGGCCGAGCCCCGCCCACGTCACCTGTTCCACCTGCGACGCGACCGCAGCCGACACACCCGTTCACCTCCCAAAAGATCCATATATACGGAAACGGGTGGGCTAGGATCACCCCCCGAAAAGGGGGCTCCCATGAAACGAATCGTGATAGCGGCGATCTGCGCTGTGGCTGCATGTTTGACCGCTTTGACTGAACTGATTCCATCTTCATTCGGGCTGGTGGTGATGGGTGAGGATGGCCTGGACGATGGAGGTCAGGCGGCTGGGTGAGCAGCGGGCCTTCCGCGGCACGTGCCAGCTCTTGAGGTCCGGGCCCACCGGCGACACCCCTTCGGTCTTGGCCCGCTCGATCCCATCGGCACCGTTCAGCGCCGCCGCTTGGGCGATGTCTTCGGCCATCACCAGGCGATTGGATGCGGAGTACTGCTCGGCGCGGCGTGGGATCGCGGCGCGTTCACTCTGGTTCGCGTTGGGCGGCGTAGGCGCCCAGAGCGCGAATCATGATGGAGTGGTGTGTGGTGGGGAACAGGACCTGTATGGGTTTCCAGGCCTGATCGATGAGGTCGTTGGCTTCCTGGCGGCATGCGTGGATCGCGCCGCATTCCTCCAGGGTTTCTGCGATCTTGGTAGCGGTGGGAAGGTCGGCTTCGCCACCCCGGACGGCCTGCCAGATCTGTCGCATCGGCGCGGCGGGGACGAGCGCGACGGCGTGGGCGAGCGGCATGGTGACCTTTCCGGCTCTCAGATCTTCTGCCGTGTGTTTGGTGACGGCGCGCTCACCAGTGCCGGTCGGGGCGGTGACGCCGTGCAGGTCCATCAGGTCGTCGTTGATTTGGAAGGCTAGGCCTATCGCTTCGAAATAGTTGCCCACGGCCGTCTTCTGTGCCGTATCCGCCTTGGCGAGATGAGCGCCGATCTCGGCTACGGCACGTGCCACGGCTCCGGTTTTGAGGCGGTGGGTGGTGCGGATGCGTTGAAGCAGGGGTTCGGCGTTGCCGGTCGCGACGGCGGTGTCCATTGCCGCGTGGTGGCCATGGATGTCCAGTGCCTGGCCGGCGTGTGCGGCCCGCAGTCCCCTCAGGAGGTCTTTGGAGATGCGTAGCTGACGCGCGTCATCGGCGGGCAGCAGTCGTGAGAGCACTTGAGCGAGGATGAAGTAGGCCGAGTTGGCGGCATTGATGGCGGTGGCCTCACCGAACACCAGGTGAGCGGCCGGGCGACCCCGCCGCACCGGTGAACGGTCTTGGACGTCGTCCACGATCAGGGCGGCCGAATGCAGGACTTCGATGGCGCCCAGCACCGGCCGGTAACGCTCACCATCGACACCGAACAGACCGAGGGTCGCGGTGAAGATGTAGGGCCGCAGGCTCTTGCTCACTCCTCGCGTTACGTGGCGGATCGGCTGTACCAGCGCGGCATGCAGGTCCGTGGTGCCCCCGTTGGCCAGCAGTTCGGACTCGTCCTCAAGACCGGTCAGCTCGGCCAGCGAGCGCGTCTCGGGTTCGTGGGGATACAGGCGGTCGATTTCGGCGCGGGTGGAGTCATGGATGCGTGCGACGAAGCGTTCGATGTCCGCGATCCGGGCGGAGGGGAAAGCAGCCAGCAATCCCTGGCCACCTACGGGGTGGCCGGCCATGGTGCCCTCGGCATCGGCCTGAGCCTGCAGCATCCCCCCTCCGAAGATCAGCGATCGGGTCTCCTGCTGGGGAAACCATGCTCGAACTCGTAGCCTTACTTGGAGATGCGGGATTTCCACGTCCCAGACGGTGTCGTAGGTGTTCAGGGTGGCCAGCGATGTCCACGGCCGCGAACCGGTCATGATCGCATCGGCCTCCATGCGTTCTCCCTCAGGCGAGCAGAGCACCGCGGTGGGTCCGGTGACCCTGACCCCGATTCCATTGGTTGGATCGATGTCCACAATGCGGGCTGCGGCCACCTCCCAGCCGTTGTCGAGCCACAGTCCCACCCAGGTCCCCGCCGGGTCGTAGACATCGGGTGTCCGGCCCGGGTGTGGCTGGGGACCGCCGACCACGCGCTCGTACCATCCCTGGCCCTCCACCGCCGCGGTGCGTTCACCCTGGCGGACAGTCCCTGTCACCGCCAGGCGCGACACACAGCAAGCGCCTGCTCGTGCGCCGGCGGGGACGAACCCGCCGATGAGCGACGGGACGACGGCCGCCTTCTGTGGTAGGAGCCGCAACGCGAAACCGCTGTCTTCGCCGTCGGCATTGAGCAGGTAGGAGCCGTCGTCGTCCACGCGTAGGCGCCCCACACCGCCGAAGTTCAGGTTCAGATCCCGCGCGCCGATCTGGACAGGGTGACGAAGTTCTCGATCGGGCAGGGGTGGTCGGTTGTGGGCCAGCGCCTCTAGGGCGGCTTTCCGGACGCGCGAGTCCATGACCTGGTCTGCACTGAGAATCGACCGGGTCAGTTCCACGGTTGCAGAATCCAGCCACGTCTCGCCGTTGTGGAGAGCGGCGTCCGGGTCGCTGCGGTACCACGCCACTGCGTGCGAGCTCAGAAGTGTTCCATCACGTCGCTTCCCCTGATGGCGTATCAGGTAGAACACAAGCCCGAACTCTGTGTCGCCGTCGTGCAGGCGGGTGTTGAACCACCATCCCTCGGATCCGGTCCCCTGACGTGGCGGGGCATCCACGCGCAAGCCATGCGCCGCTGCGCCGGGCCACCGGTTCTTGCCCCCACGCGCCATATCCGCTCGCTCCGTATCGTCAGCCGGGCACATCGCAGAGTAAAATTCTCGCTACATTATGTAACCATGTCGCGGTGCGGAACCAGGGAAGGAATTGAATCTGTGGCATCCGAGCGCCAAGGCCGCCAGCGGGAGAGCTCCGCTCAGGCACGTTTGCGGTGGGGGCGTTTTGTCATCGCGCTCGCCGCTCCCCTTGCGATCACCGGGGCGCTGGTGGTGGCGATGAGCCAGGGCACGCTCGCCGCTTCCTTCGCGGTATCGGGCCGTGACATGAAGGTGGCGGCGACCCGGATCGAGGGCAGCGGCTATGCGACCTACCCGGCGGTGCTCTCCTCCGCCAACGGCCGCAAGCGCCTGGTCACGGTGGTCGCGATCAGGTCAGGGCGCGTTTGGGGCCTTTGCCAGTCCTCGGTGATACCCACGCCGCTCGGGCGGTTCGTCCTGCGGCTGAACACTCCGAAACAGCAGGCATCGGTCCAGGTCAGCAACCTGATGGTATCGGCTACCTCGGTCAAGGCCGATCTCGACCTTGGCAGCCTGCAACTCAACCGGGACGCGGCCACCCTGGATGCCGTCCCCGGCGCCGTCGGCAGCCCTGGCCAATACGGACTGCAAGCCGTCAGCTTCGCCGTCGAAGACGTCCAGGCGCAGTCCTGGGCCGTGGTGAGCACCTCCCTCACGGCTCAGGGAACACACCTGACCATCGGCCGTACCGAGCCAGAATGCTTCTGACCTGCCGAATCAAAGGGGGCCACGACAACATGCCGCATGCCATACCGCGTCCCTTCCACACCTGGCGCCATCGCCGTCCCTTCGGCGCGGGACTGTGCACCATCATGGCCGGAGTCGAGATCCTGCTCGTCCCCGTCATCGGCGTCGGCCTCATCTTCCACAGCGGGTTCGCCGGGCAGTTGAGCCTCCTGCTCGGCCTCGCGCTGATCGGACTGGGGACGCTGTTCTGGATAGCGCCCACCCACCGCGCTCTGACCTCGGTATTCACCATCATCGTCGCATTGGCCGCCTTCCTGACCGCCAATCTCGGCGGCTTCCTCATCGGCCACCTCCTGGCCCTGACCGGCGCCGCTGCGGGCGTTGCCTGGGTCCCTGCCACGACCGGCGACCACACCACCGAGCAAGCTCCCCAACTCGACGGCGACATCGAACGCGCCACATGAACACCACCCTCACTTTGGCTTGGCGGGGGCCGGAGCTGGGCGGCGGTGAGTGCGATGACGTCCGCGCCCGGCGGCAGCCGGGCGGCCTCCAGCAGCGCCGTCGCGCCGTCCAGGACGAACACCTCCTTGGTGACACTCGCCGACGTCAGAGACGGCGAATTCTGACCCGCACCAGCGAGGCCGTGTGGACCGCCCGGTCACCGGTCCGCAACACCCCGCACTACGTCCTGGGGGCGACCTACTACGAGGCCGACCCCCTGGAGCACCTCGGCCAGTCGCTGGCCGCTCTCCAACGACGCACCGAGGCACGTCTCGTATGGCAGCAGGCATTGCGTCTCAACCGCGTCCAGGAGCGGACCACGGACGCCGATCGGATCGAACAGCAGCTGGCCGTGCTCGATCGCGAAGAGGCCGTCGGCTGAGCGCGAGAAGGGTTCGGGGTACTGCGGGCAACAAGGAGCGGCCCTGTCGGGAATCTTGAGATTGGCCCGTGTGTCGCCAAGGGTGACTGATTGAGGTGTTTACAAGTCGACTGACGGCTCCACGTCGGCCGACGCCTCCAAGTCTGCTGCCGACTCCGCGTCGACTGCCGCCGCCTCGTCGGTCACGTTCAAGCCGAGGCGGGTCATCGGCCCTCCCCCGCCGAAATCGGGGATCGACCACAACGTCGTAGCGCTCGGCACCGTGCGGCTGGCGATGACAGCGAAGCAGACCGCGTACGTGGTCTCGCGGTTGCGCGCGAACGCGGCCACCGTGCGGACGATGGTCGACAACGAGGTGCGTTGCACGTGGCCGGGCGGCAGTAAGAACCTCGTGATGGGCCAGAACCTCTACGCGGGCACGGGCAAGAACCCGAAGTGGGAAGACGCCTGGATCGTCACCAAGTTCCTGCTGCACCCCGGCAAGGCCACGACGGCCACCTGCACGACGTACGCAAGGGTCGCCTCGCTCTACACGCAGAGATCTTCGGTGCGGATCGCGGGCGGCTCTTTGGCGTTCGCCAGCGAGTCCGTCCGCAACGCGGCGAACGGCAAGCCGCTCGGTCACGAGATGCCCTACGGCGATCTGCCGGTGGACGCAAAGCGCCGGCACGTGCGGCAGCCCGCGCTGCCGATCACCAAGGTGCCGGCCGGGTTCCGTGAGCTCAACGTCTTCGGCGACGTGGAGTACCAGGTGTGCCAGCGCGGCAGCAAGTGCAACAAGAGCGGTTCCTCGACCGCCCGGTTCACTTTGATCGTCAACCAGTGGAACGCGACGGGCAAGAAGATCTGCCAGACGAACTCGTCGACGAGCGTCACGAGGACGATCCCCTACTGGGTGCACCACACCGTAGTGCCGTTGTACAAACCGCACTTCAAGGTGTCGAAGGCACGGGGCTGCGCCCCGGTCTTCAACGCCTACGTGCGGGTGGACTGGTTGCGCGGTGAGAAGGGCGCGGTGCAGGGCACGGCGGTCGGCCTGCCCGACTGGCGGGGTTCCGCCTCGAAGCATCGATCGGCGATGAGCCACCTCTACATCGTTCCGGCGTGACCTGCCCGTGGGCGTCCTGATCGGGCGGGTCAGAGCTTGCGGGCGACGCCGCCCACGGCCCAGACGGACGCGGGGTCGACCGTCGGTTCGCCACGGTCCGGCCGCCACGCGGGAAGGTTGACGAGGCCGGGTTCGAGCAACTCGAGCCCGGCGAAGAAACGCTCGACCTCGGCCTTGGTCCGTAGATTCTTCCGGCGGCTCTTACCCTCGACGATCTGCTCGTCCTGGTAGAGGGTCGACAGCCGCTCGGTCACGTCGGGACGGAGGTCGGATATGGCGTGAGAGAGCACCAGACAGCTCCCCGGGACCATGGCCTCGCGAATCCGCTCGACCATCTGCTCCGCCACGTCGTCATCGGGGATGAGCGGCAGTGCCGAGTGCAGGATCATCCCGATCGGCCGCTCCATGTCGAGCAGGGGCAGCTTGGCGAGCTCGGCCAGCATCTCTTCGGTGTCCCGCATGTCAGCGCTGAGGAAGGCATGCTGGCCGCTGCCGCCCAGCAGCGCCCGCGCATGCGTGGCCACGACCGGATCGTTGTCGACGTAGGCGACCCGGGCCGCTGGAGCGATCTCGTGCACCGACCCTCGCGTCATGAGCCCGCACGCCACGTCCACGAACTGGTCGATGCCGGTGTCGACGAGAAAGCGCACCACCCGTCCAAGGAACTTGCGCGCCTCCTGCGCCATCATCGGCAGTTCCGGGGCCACCTCGATGGCCCGGTTCGCCGCGTCCCGGTCGACGGCGTAGTTGTCCTTGCCGCCGAGCAGGTAGTCGAGGATCCGAGCCTCGTTGGGAGTGCTCGGATCAAAACCTGGCAACGTCGCCACTGCGTGTACTCACCCCGCACACTGCGCATGCCCCATTTGGGAATCTACCTGTCCAAGGGCTAGCACAATTAACACTCCAGTGACCCCGAAGTCACCAAACCATGCGAGCCCGCATCGACCGCCGCCGCGTCATCGAGGGCCGAAGAGCAGGTCAGAAAGGTGATCCTCACCGGCCGCCGAGGAAAGGAAATTCCGGCGGCAGCACGCACTCCCAGGCGGCCTACCGGAACCATGGCGAGCCGTGGAAGACAAGGCATCCCCGCTTCATGACGGTCGGTGTCGGAAGCGGTTGCGACCGGTGGTCGCTGACGTCCGCGACAGGGGTCGCTGTGGGCCGCGACAGGGGGTCGCTGTGGGCCGCTGACCGGCGCGGCGACCTGTCCGACGCCTGTCAGATCGGGCGCGGATTTGGACAGGAGTGTCCGTCGAACAGGCTGACAACACCGATCTTCTTGTGAACACGTGCGCAGTTCCGTGACGGTGGTCTCCGGCTCCCCTGTGACCAGGAGAAACGATGAGATATCTGTCGTACGCCGCTCCGCTCGTGGCCACCGTCCTGCTGACTGGGGCGGTTGAGACGCCACAGGCCACGGCGCTTCCGAGCGTCAACATGGAAGCCACCGTCAAGGCGGCGCAGATCGACCCGCGACGGCCTGACGACACGCTCACTCCGGGCGCCCAGGCCAGCGTTCTTCTGGTCGAACAAGCATTGCGCGACCGGCAGTTGCTCGACACGAAGTGGGTGGACGGTTACTTCGGCACCACGACGATCGCCGCCTTCGCGAAGTACCAGAAGTCACTCGGCTATACCGGCCTCGACGCCAACGGCCTGCCGGGAAAGACGTCGCTCGCCAAGCTCGGGGAGGGGCGTTTCACGGTCGTCCGTGTCATCGAGCCGGGTGCTCGGGTGTCCACTGGCGGGTTCGTCATCAATACCCGCACGCAGAAGATGCTGGCCGAGGCGACGCGGCTGCTCGGCCGCGCCCTCGTGCTCGAGCAGGGTTCGTACAACCCCGGCGGTGACCCCACGTCCGCGGGCACCCACGACGGTGGCGGCGTCGTCGACATCTCGGTCGAGGGGATGAGCGCGGCCACCCGGACCTCGGCCGCCCGCGCGCTGCGCCGCGTCGGCTTCGCGGCATGGGTGCGCAACCCCGATCAGGGCGATTGGCCGTGGCACATCCACGCCGCCGCCATCAGCGACACCGACCTGTCCAGCCAGGCCCAGCACCAGGTCGGCGACTACTACCTCGGTCTGAACGGGCTCGCCGACCGTGGTCCGGACGACGGTCCGAAGGTCACCATCCGCACTTGGGAGGAGTACCAGCTCAGCTGAACCGTCCGCAGAACTGAAGGAGAACGACATGCGTGGGCTCGCCAAAATCCTCACTGCGACGACCGTTGCGATGGCACCGCTCGCCCTCATCTCGCCGGCTTCGGCCGCGAGCCGTGACGGTGTGTGCGACAGCGGAGAGTTCTGCTACTACTACAACAGCGACAACCAGGGCTCAATCTCCGACTTCACCGGCTCGGTCGCCGATTATGGAACCGAACAACCGTCCTGCTACGACTTCAAAGGCGCCGGCAGCGGTCAGGGCCAGTGCATCAAAAACAATGCCGCGTCGGTGTGGAACCGCAGCGCCAAGACCGTCCGGGTCTACTTCAACAGCGACTACGGCGGCACATACCAAGACTTCGCGGCAAGCGCCAAAGGCAACCTGAATGCCAGCCTGAAGAACCAGAACGCCTCCCACGAGTTCGGCCCGACAGCGCGCACGAACATGTCGTACGGGCTGTACAGCGCGAGCGGCGGCACCATCACCTGCGGATTCGACGGCTACACCACCACGCCCGGCCGGCACGAAGGCATCGACATCGCCCGGGGCATCGGCTCCGACGTGCACGCCCTGGTGAGCGGTGAGGTCATCTACATCGCACGCGGCGCCAACGGCAGCGGCGGGCTCTCCACGATCTCCATCTACAACTCCTCGCTGAACAAGACGGTCATCTACCTGCACTCCGCTCCGCGGTCCGCCCTGGCCGTCGGCCAGTCGATCAGCCGCGACCAGGTCATCGCGGACGAGGCGTGGCGCGGGATCTCGTCCAGCTCGGGCGCGCACACGCACGTCGAGATGCGCCTCGGACGGCAGACGCACGCGGCCAAGAGCGTCAACGACCCGACGCTGGACAACCCGAACCCGACGACGTTCTGGAACTCGCAGGGCTACAACGTCCGATAGCGCGCTGCGCCCTTCACAGAAGAGGAGCACGGCTGTGTCGAAAAGAACTGCGCGGCTGGCCGCGGCGGGTGCGGCAATGGCGCTGGGCGGAACCGTCCTCATCATTCCGGCATCGCCCGCCTCGGCGGCAAGCCGTGACGGCGTATGCGACAACGGCGAGTTCTGCTACTACTACAACAGCGACAACCAGGGCTCAATCTCCGACTTCACCGGCTCGGTCGCCGACTACGGAACCGAACAACCCTCCTGCTACGACTTCAAAGGCGCGGGCACCGGTCAGGGCCAGTGCGTGAAGAATCAGGCCGCGTCGGTGTGGAACCGCAGCACCAAAACCGTCCGGGTCTACTTCAACAGCAACTACAGCGGCACGTACCAAGACTTCGCGGCAGGCGCCAAGGGCAACCTGAACGCCGGCCTCAAGAACCAGAACGCCTCCCACGAATTCGGCCCGGCGGGGTGCAAGACCGACGGCACAGACAGCAAACTGCCCACGACGATCCTGGTGTACCGGGTGTCTCTCAATCGCGTGGACAGGGTGTCCTTCGAGACCTACGTCAAGAACGTTCTGCCCAACGAATGGCTCACGAGCTGGCCCGCGGAGTCCCTCAAGGCCGGAGCCATGGCCGTCAAGAGTTTCGGCTGGTACTGGGCGCTGCATTCCACACGCAAGACGTCGAGCGGCCAGTGCTTCGACGTCTACGACACCACCTCTAGCCAGGTGTACAAGCCCGGCTCCGCGGTGGCGTCGACGAACGCCGCGGTGGACGCGACGTGGGGCACCCGGATGACTCGCGACGGAAAGATTCTGCAGGCCCACTACTGCGCCACGACGACCGCCTGCGGCGCCTGGGTCAACGGAGACTGGATGTCCCAGTACGGCTCACGCGACAAGGCCAACGCGGGCCAGAGCTACTCCACCATCCTCAGGTACTACTACAGCGGGATCGCCCTCTCCTGAATCCGCGACTAGTTCCCCGCCGTGTCCTACCACGGCGGGGAACTAAGGGCCCTTGACGATGACCTGAAAGTTGACCGGCCGGTTTCCGGGGAACGCGACCCGTCCCGAAGCGTCCACCATCTTGAACCGCACGTAGCACAACCCCGGTTTCCTCGGCGTCGTGATATGGGTGCGGATGTCGACCACCTTTCCGGGGGGCGTGTCGTCGATCGGCACGTCGGAGATGGTCTGGCATTGATCGGCTTGTTGCGGGAGGTCGAGGCGACGCAGCGAATACCCCTCCCAGGGCACCGTCCCGGCGTTCTTGAGGCGCCATACCTTGGTGATGACCTTGCCGGCGCCGACGCGCGCGCAGTCGGGCAGCGTGACGTCCGCGATGAACATGGCCGCGTCGCCCTCGTGCGTCGGCGGGGCGGGCGCCGGGTTGGAGACGTGCACCGGGCAGTCGGCCGCGGTGAGCGCGACCTTCGACGCGCTGACGGGCGGTTTCGGAACGTTCCCAACAGGCCCGGAACCGCGATCGGCCATGACGAGAACCACCGTCGCCACACCAGCGATCCCCGCTGCCAGCACGACCGTGGCCGAGCGGAACCGCCGGCTCATCGGCGCTGGGAGGGCCGGCTGGGCAACGGCTGCGATCTCGTCGGACGGCAGTGCCGGCGCAGGCACCAACGCCGGGAGCTCACCGGCCGATCGGGGCACGACCATATGCATGGCATCACGTTCCGCGGAAGCCGCGAGTTCACCAGGCGAACGGGCCATGAAGGCGGCGGGACGCCCGGCGGCCGTCAACCTGACCGTCCGGTTCGCCCTCTCCCACCGCTCGCGGTACGCGGCGGGGTCCGCGCCACACGCCTTGACGAACTCGACGGTGGTCGCCCAGCTCGGAAGCCTGTTGCCCTTGGTGGCCTCGTACAACGTCGTGTGCGAGATCGCCCCGGACCGACCTGACATTTCCCGGAACGGTGGATTGCCGACTGACCTGCGCAGTTCCCGCAGCACCGTCGCGAAGCCCGCGATCGCCTCCGCCTGTGCACGCATGCCGTCCACCGCCTGAAGCTAACCCGCCCACGATCTTCACTCAAGGCCCCAAAATGATCTTTACGGACAAGCCTGGGCAAACGTGCCCCCTCGCCTTGCGATCCGGCGAGGGGGCGTTCCGCTTCAGAGCTTGCCTACTCCGGCGCCCGCGGTGACGGTGGCCTTGACGCTGGACGCCGACTCGCCGGGGTAGGAGTACGGGATCGCCGCCACGGAACCGGGGTTGCGGGTGACGATCGTCCCCGAACCCACCAGGTGGTTGCCGGACTCCCGGATGTTGCCCTCGGCAGAGTCGCCCTCCTTGATGGAGGTGGGGCGGCGGACGTTCTCGTAGTAGTTGCGGTCGACGAACACGCCCGCACCCATGGTGGACGCGGTGCCGTAACTGCCGATGTTGCTGTAGTAGTTGTTCACTACGTGCACCGGGTTGGCGAAGCGTACGCGCGGGTGGCGCTGGTTGGTGCCCTGGAACCAGTTGTGCGCGTAGGTCACGCGCAGGCGACCCCGGTCCGTCGAGCCGTTGTTGTCGGAGTGGCCGATCAGCGCTGTCTTGTCGTGGTCGTGGAAGCGGTTCCAGGACACGGTGACGAAGTCCGAACCGTTCTTAATGTCGAGCAGCCCGTCGTAGGCCTTGGACAGGTCGTTGTGGTCGACCCAGATATTGGTCGCGCCGTCCTGGATGCTGATGGCGTCGTCGCCCGAGCCGCTGAAGCTCAGGTTGCGGACGATGACGTTGCGGGAGCCGTCCATGGTGAGGCCGCCGCCGGTGATGCGGCCGCTGGTGCCCACACCGATGATCGTCTTGTTGGAGCCGACCTTCTGCATCCCGGACAGGTAGATGTTCCCGTTGACCTGGATGATGCGGCGGGTGTCCCCGGTGACCTGCTGGATGAGCTGGGAGGCGTTGGTGACGGTCACCGTGGTGCCGCCCGCGCCGCCGGTGGTGCCGCCGTTCATGCTCGCGTAGCCGACGGGGCTGCTCTCCGGCGCGGCGGCGGCGACGGGACGGGTGGACACCTTCGTCTCGTACGACCCGACGACCATGACGGTTGACGCGGCTGCCAGGGCGATGAGCGTCTTCTTCATGGGGTTGCTCCTCTTAGCGGGTGTAGACCGATGGCTGGGCGGGGGCGGACATGCGGCCGCCGATGAAGAAGCTGGGGTGGGGCGGCTGGTTGTAGGCGGTGTTCTGCCAGGCCAGGGCGACGCGGTACTGCGTGTCGTGCTGCAGGGTGTAGATCTTCCGGTCCGTCACGGCGCGGGTTGTGTGGATCCGCAGTTTGGTGTTGTCGGTGGTCCGCCAGATCACCTCTTCCCGCCAGTCGCCGAACAGGTCGCCGGACAGCGCCGGGGTGGCCTTGGTGCCGTTGTTGGACGCGACGCCCGAGCCGGTGAGGAGGCGGGTGTCGCCGTCGGGGCCGTACTTGTCGATCTGGGTGCGGTCCAGCAACTCGCGGACCGGGTCGGCGTCCCACCAGATCAGGAAGTTCATCGACGACGGCTTGCGGCCGGCGTTGTTGCCGGTGACGCTGCGCAGGTCGCCGTCGGCGGCCGACCAGAACTCGCCGCCGGGCCGGCCGTTCCAGATGTCGCCGCCCACGCCGCGTCCGTTGTCGCCGCTCGCGGGCGTGGACCACAGGACCTGGCCGGTGCGGGCGTCGGCGTACCAGGACGACGGCTTGGCGGAGCTTTCGCTGACCTTGAAGTACTCCAGGCCGGGACGGGCCGGGTCGAAGTCGCCGAGGTGCGCGGCGTCGCCGTGGCCGAGTTTGGTCGTCCACAGGCCGTTGCCGTCGTCGTCGACGGCCATCGCGCCGTAGACGATCTCATCGCGGCCGTCGGCGTCGACGTCGCCGACGGTCAGCGCGTGGTTGCCCTGCCCGTCGTAGCCCTTGCCGGTGTTGGTGGAGCTGCTGGTGTCGAACGTCCAGCGGCGCGTGAAACGGCCGTCGCGCCAGTCCCACGCGGCGATCACCGAGCGGGTGTAGTAGCCGCGCGCCATGATCAGGCTGGGCCGCGAGCCGTCCAGGTACGCGGTGCCCGCGAGGAAGCGGTCGACGCGATTGCCGTAGGTGTCGCCCCATGAGCCGACATTGCCGCGCGCCGGTACGTAGTCGACGGTCTGCATGGCGGCGCCGGTCTGGCCGTTGAACATGGTGAGGAACTCGGGGCCGGTCAGGATGTAGCCGCCGGAGTTGCGGTGGTCGGCGGAGGCGTTGCCGATGACCTTTCCGGTGCCGTCGACGGTGCCGTCGGCGGTCTTCATCGCCACCTCGGCCTTACCGTCGCCGTCATAGTCGTACACCTGGAACTGGGTGTAATGGGCGCCCGCGCGGATGTTGCGGCCCAGGTTGACGCGCCAGAGGCGGGTGCCGTTGAGCCGGTAGGCATCGAGGTAAACCGGGTCGGTGACGCCGGACTGGGAGTTGTCCTTGGCGTTGGCCGGATCCCATTTGAGGACGATCTCCTGCCGCCCGTCGCCATCGAGGTCGCCCACGCTGGCGTCATTGGCGCTGTAGGTGGACGACGGCGGCTGGATCGGCACATCCAGAGTGCCGTCACCGAACCGCAGCGACGGCTCGGACGCCGGGCCCTCTGCGCCGTCGACCACCGGCCGCACCGTGTACGTGGCGTCGGCCGGGGCGCCCGCGTCGAAGTAGTTGGTCGAGTTGATGACCGACGCGACGCGCGTGGAGCCGCGGTAGAGGTTGAACGTGGTGCTCGCGGCGTCCGTGCCGAGCAGGCGCCAGCCGACGTAGTTGCCGGTGCCGGACCGCACGCTGATCAGGCCACGATCCAGGTCCTCGACCTGCCGAGCCGCCACGGCACGGCCGGCCAGGTCGACGACGGCGCGGTGGCCGACGGCGGCGCGGGAATCGACGACGGCGCGGTGGGCGATAGTGACCGGGTGGTCACTGGCCTGGCTGGCCACGGCCGTGAGGGTGGCCGTGGCCAGGGCGATTGATATGAGCGGCGGTTTGGCCAGGGCGTGCCTGCGGGGCGATGGGCGGGGGGCTCGTGTCACGACTTCTCCCTTGGGAGGATCTCGGCGGTGCTCGCATCGCCGGGAAAGGGCTTTCCACAGCCCTAGTCGTCACGGCCCATCGTGGGGTAGGCCCGTTTCGCTTATTTCATGCCCCGCCTCATCGGCCCGTGAAGCGGGGCTCCCTCTTCTCCAGGAAGGCTCGCATGCCTTCGGTCTGGTCGTCGCCTGCGAAGAGTGCGTGGAAGAGCCTCCGTTCGAACAGCACGCCCTCGCGCAGGGAGGTCTCCTCGGCGCGGTTGACCGCCTCTCGGGCGGCCAAGAGCGCCGGTTTGCTGTACGAGGCGATCGTCGCGGCCGTCTCGGCGGCCTCTGCCTGGAGTCTCGCGGCGGGTACGACGCGGGACACCAGCCCGGCACGTTCGGCCTCGGCGGCGTCGATGGTGCGGCCGGTGAGGATCATGTCCATCGCGCGGGCCCGGCCGACCAGGCGGGTGAGCCGCTGGGTGCCGCCGATGCCGGGGATCACGCCCAGCCGGATCTCGGGCTGGCCGAACCGGGCGTCGTCCGCCGCGATGATCACGTCGCACATCATCGCCAGCTCGCAGCCGCCGCCGAGGGCGTGGCCGGCCACGGCGGCGAGCTTGGGCGTGCGCAGCGCGGCGAACGTCTCCCAGCCGGCGAAGAAGTCCTCGTCCAGCAGTTCCATCGGCGTCTTGGGCGCCATCTCCTTGATGTCGGCCCCGGCCGCGAACGCGCGCTCGGAGCCGGTGATGACGAAGCAGCCCACGTCCGGGTCGCGGTCGAGCGGCGCCAGCGCGCCGACCAGGTCCTCCATGAGCGCGGTGTTGAGCGCGTTGAGCACCTCGGGACGGTGCAGCCGCGCGGTGACGACCCGGCCCTCACGTTCGATCTTGACGTTCATGCGTCCCTCCTCAGGAGTCCCAGATCGCGCCGAACGCGGGGATGCCGCGCCGTTCCAGACCGTGCACGACCTGCCAGGTGAGCTTCTTGTTGGAGATGCAGATGACTGCCTCGGCACCGAAGTCCTCGTACGCCTGGTAGGCCAGCCGCACCATGTCGGGTTTGCCGCGCTCGGCGGTGTCCCACAGCACCGCGTCGGGCTGGACGTCGAGGATCTCGTCGATGAGCGCGTCGCCGAACGTCTCCCGGTGCCGCCGCGCCGCCCACACCAGCCGGGCGGGCACCTCCTGGGCGAGCAGGTGCGGCAGGCACGGCCCGATCCCGCTGCCGGTGGCGACGTAGACGACCTTCGTGAACAGGGTCTCGATGTTGGCGACGCCCGCGGTGGTGATGCCCTTGACCCACACGTGCGAGGGCAGGTCGTCGATGAACGACCCCGTCCAGTCGCCGGCGCGGGAGATGGTGAGGCGGAACCCCGACCTGCCCGGCGAGGGGACGTTGGCGAACGAGTGCCATTCCAGCAGCGGGTTCCGGCTGACCGCGGTGGACGATCCGGCGAACGGGGTCACGCCATGGTCGAAGTGCGCCAGCACCACATGCGACGAGGGACGGTCGAGGACGACCGGGACCCGCCGCAGCCGCAGCCACGGCAACGCGATGCTGAACGTGATCACGGCCAGGACCCACACGCTCGGCGCCGTCGCCAAGCCCTGCCCGGTGGCCCGCGCGAAGAGAATCGTCTGAGTCCAGAACAGCGCGAGCACGGCCCAGCCCGCGAAGCGATGCGTCCGTTCGAACACGTCGTGGCGCTTGGCGCGCAACGGCGGCAGCGCCGTGACGACCATGCCGGCGAGCAGCCCGACGAGCGCGTAGGAGACGGCGAGCGTGCCCGCCGTGGCGCCACCGCCCAGGTCGCGGACGGCGTGGTGGGTGAGCCCGCCCACCAGCGCCAGGAACCAGAGCGTTCCCGCGACGGTGCCGCCGACGTGCATGCCGCCGAAGTGGTACACCTTGCCCAGCGTCCAGCGGATCTTCAGCGGCCAGCGGGTGGACGGCAGCGTCGCGATCCTGAAGAACAGGTTGATGAGGTACTGCTGGCGGACGATCACGGCGAGCGCGAAGTTCGCCAGCGCCGCGTACGACAGGGCGCGCAGGTCGACGCCGCCGCGCGTCCACCAGCCGCCCGCGCCCAGCCCGTGCACGAGCGGCACGAGGTTGGCGGCCAGCACGAGGGCGGCGAGCCGGTTGTAGTGCATCAGCCGCGGATGCTTGAACGCGCGCCGCAGCGGCGAGGCCGGCGGCGGGAGCTCGACGGCGAGATCGACTTGAGTGGTGGTCATGAGGCGACCTCCGCGTGCGCGGTCGCCAGGCGCAGGAGCGCGGTCTTGTCGACCTTGCCCCGGCTGGTCATCGGGAGTTCCGGCAGCGGGTGCACGGCGGCCGGGACGCAGTAGTACGGCAGCGCGTCGCCGACCGCGCGGCGGGCCGCCTCCGGATCGAGGTGAGCGGGGGCGACGAACGAGACGAGTGTCCGCTCGTCCAGCTTGAGCGTGGCCGCGCGGCCGCATCCCGGCACGGACTCCAGCACGGCCGAGACCGCGTCCAGCTCGACCCGGAACCCGCGGATCTTGACCTGGTCGTCCGTGCGGCCGAGGTGTTCCAGCTCGCCGTCGGGCGTCCAGCGGCCGAGATCACGAGTGCGGAACATCAGCCGCTCACCCCCGAGGAACGGGTCGGGGACGTAGCGTTCGGCGTTCAGCTCGGGATCGCCCAGATACCCGGCGGACACGCAGTCGCCTCCCGCCCACATCTCGCCGGCCTCGCCGATCGGCAGCGGGCGCCGGTGCTCGTCGAGGACGTAGACGGTGTTGTTGGGCGTGGGGCGGCCGATGGTCAGGCGGATCGCGGCCGGGTCGTGCCGCTGCATGGTGTTGACGATGGTGGTCTCGGTGGGGCCGCAGCCGTTGTAGAACGCGCAGAAGGACGCCCAGCGGTCGGCGAGCGCTCGCGGGCACGGCTCCCCCGCCACAGCGGCCACCTCGACACGGCCGCACCGCGCGGGATCGACCGAGGCCAGGATCGTGGGCGTCGCGATCACCACGTGCACGTTCTCCACGGTCTCGGCGATGTCCTTGCCGCGGATCACGAGCGTCGCGCCATGGCTCAGCGCGCCCAGGATCTCCCAGGCGGCCATGTCGAACGCGATGTTGAGGATCTGCCCCACCCGCTGCCCTGGCCGCATGCCGAGGTCGCCCGGCGCGGTGAGCAGGAGGTTGCAGACGTTGCGATGCGTCACCTTGACGCCGTTGGGCCGTCCGGTGGTGCCCGAGGTGAACAGCACGTAGCAGCCGCCATCAGAACTCGGCAGCGGCAGCTCGCCGCTATCCGGAGTGTCAACAGCATCAACGGGCAGGCAGACGTGCCCCTCGGGGACGGGCACACGATCGCGAACGTCCGACTGCGTGAGGATCACCCGGGTCCCCGCCGCGGCGATGACGTGGCGAAGGTGAGCCTCCGGGGCGGCGCCGACGTCCTGCGGCACGTACGCGGCGCCCGCCTTCAGCGCGGCCAGCAGGCCGATCACCATCGGGACGCCGCGCCGCACGAACAGCGCCACGTTGTCGCCGGGCCGGACACCGTGTCCGGCCAGCAGGACGGCCAGCCGCCCCGCCCGCCGATCGAGCTCGCCATAAGTGATCGTCTCGTCGCCGTGCTCGACGGCGACCGCGTGCGGGATCTCGGCGGCCCACTGCTCGACCGCGTGATGAATGCGCGTGTACGGAAGGGGCTGCTCCACGCCCTGTCCGAACCGCCGGAAAAGCCGGCGATCCTCCGGGGAGAGATGCTCAAGCAGCGGGGGTGACCAGGGGATTTCGTTCGGGCAGGCAAGGACCTTGTGATCCCTCATGACTCTCCTTCACAGGGGGTGTCAGAGATCACAATCGAAACAAAAGGTTCAGATTTTAACAACCAACCCCAGGCACTATTTCTCGACCTTTCGACCACCCTCGCCTCAACCACGTACGGAACGCGGCCACGGTTCACCCCGCCATGAAAGATCGTGAAAACACGCCGAATCAGCCGGTGACGACCGCCTCGCGCGATATCCCACCCCAAACCGGACGACGCGATACAGACGACGAAACCGGCACGATACATCCGATATCAGGACGTCCACCGGGAAAGCGCGTCAGGCATCTCGCACCGGTCGGCTCGCAGGGAGCCGAGCACCTCGGGGGAACGTTTCGGTGGTCACTTTCACGGGCGACCTCCGCTCGCGAAGGGCCGTCTCTGATCCATTGTTCGATTGGCGGAAAAATGACGGGGTGGGGGCGGGAATTGCTGCTTACACTCGGTTTATGAGGCCGTCGGCGACCGTGGTGCTCGACCCTGACAGGGTGCTCGTCGAGCGGGATGGGATCGCTCTGAAACGAGCTTGCGCGCTGGTCGAAGAGGTCATGGGCCATGTGGCCGAAGATCCCGAGGTGCGTGCGGCACGCGGCGTGTGCGTGCTGTCGGACGAGCGGTTCGCGGAGGCCAAGAGCAAGGTCACCCGCCCGGAGAACGTGAAGCGAATCGTGCGCCATGTCGCCGGAAGGCATCCCCGGTTTCTGGTGTGGCTGGCCCGTGGGCGGGTCTCGCGAGGCGTGAACGTCTACGGCTGGCTCGCGGTGGCAGCGTTGTGGGCACCCTCACCGTTCCGGTCCTGGATCGATGACTATCTGTTCGGCAGGGTCGCGCGCCATGCTCCGTGGCGGACCACGTTGCACGAGTTCGTGATCCAGCAGGTGCGGCGGCAGATCAACGAGATCCATTCGGAGATTCTTTTCTCCCATGAGCTTCCGACGTACCACGGCCGCCCGAACGCGACGCTCGACCCGTCCATCCTGCGCGGGCTGACCGCCGCCACCGATCCCGCGGCCAAACCCGCGATTCCCAGCCTGACGGAGATCGAGCGGCTGACCGAACGGACGGCGGCGGGGGCGATCGGGATCAGCGGGCGGCGCGGGGCCGGAAAGTCCACCGCGATCGCGCGGTTCTGCGAGTCCCGGTACGGCAGCACCGGCCCGGAGCACCGGGGCGGCCGGTGCGCGGAGGGCATGCCCGGACTGCGGTTCGTGATCAAGGCACCGGTGCGGTACGACGCGCGCGAGTTCCTCATCCACCTCTACAGCCGGCTCTGCGAGACCGTCCTCGCCGACCCCCGGCTCAAGCCATGGAGCCGGCGCCGCTTTCCGGTGCGGCAGGCCGCCGCCGCGGTGATGCTGTTCGCCTGTGCGGCCATGGTCTTCTTGGCGGTACGAGGCGGCCGGCCGGACTGGAGCTGGTTCTCACCGCGCGTGCAAGCCTGGATCGCCGCGTCCGCCTGCGGAATCGCGGCGCTGCTGCTCGCCGGATGGCGGAGCCGGCAGGCCCTGATCGAACGGCGCGGGACCATCATGCTGGCCGTCGACGCCCGCGAGCGGCTCGAGCGGCTCCACTACCAGCGGAAGGTCACCACGGCCCGCCAGCTGGGATTCGCGACCTCCGGCGCCACCGTCGGCACGTCCGGTTCGAAGGAGATGGCCGAGCAGGTCATGACGCTCCCCGAACTGATCGACGACTACCGTGACTTCGCCGAGCGCACGGTCGCGGCGCTGAGGCAGCTCCAGCTGACCGGCGGGCCGCCCGAGTCGGAGGCGGCGGTACGGCTGGTCATCGGGATCGACGAGATCGACCGCATCGACGACGCGGCCGACGCGCATGGCTTCCTGGACGACATCAAGGCCGTGTTCGGCACTCCGTACACGGTCTATCTGGTCGCGGTCCGCCCGGAGGCGCTGCTGGCGTACCCGCGGGACGGCTCGGTCCGCCCGCCGGCGCTCGGCGGCGTCTTCGACGAGACGGTGTGGATCGATCCCCTTCCGGTCGAGGGCGCCGTCGACGTGCTCGCCGACCGGGTCGTCGGGCTGCCCGTCCCGTTCGTGCTGCTGTGCCACTGCCTCTCGGGCGGCTTCCCGGAAGACCTGGTGCGGATCGCCCGGCAGGTCTACGGCGTGACGGTCCCGGACGGAGACGGTTCGCATCTCCCGGGTGCCGGTCTCGACGTGATCGCGAATCGCGTGGTGGCCGAGGAGATCAAGCTCCTCGCCCGCCGCGCCTTCATCCAGGCGGGCCAGCTGGACGTGGCCGACAGCAGTACCCTCCTCGATCTCCTGAACGACCACGACGCGCTCGTGCCGAAGGGCAGATGCGACGTGGCGGCGAGACTCCAGACGGTCTTCGACCTGCACGGCGACGATCCGGCCAAATGGAAGCGCTTCGCCGACGCCGAGGGCCGCCTGAGCTCGGCCGCCCATGTCTGCGACAGCTTCGCCACCAGCCTGTACTTCCTGCTGACCGTCCACGAGATGTTCGTCGGCGACCTGGCCGAGGACGCCTGGAAGCAGCTGGAGCTCAGCCGCCGCGTCCAGGACTACGGCGACTGCGAGCCGTTCCGTGGCCTCGCCGAGGCCCGCGAGGTCGTCACCACCAGCCCGTACCTCGCCTGGGAACGGGTGAGCAAGGCCCGCGAGGCCGCCCGCCCGGGATCGAGCGTGCAGCCCAGATTCCTGGGTGCCATCTCCGCACAGCCATGATCCAAGGCTTGGCGGAGCATGAACGATCTCATCGGGGTGGCGGGGCGGTGGAGGCTCGGGGGACCAGGGTCATGGGGAGGGGGCGCGGGGTGGTGGGGTGGCCGTCCATCGCCTGGAGCAGTGTTTGGAGGCTCAGGGCGCCCAGCTCTTCGGCCGGCGCTATGACGGTGGAGAGCTGGGGAGTCGCGGCCTCGGAGAGCAGGGTGCCGGCGAAGCCGATGATCGACAGTTCGGCGGGGACCGGGATGCGGAGGTCGTGGGCGGCCATGAGCGCGCCGGCGGCGAGCAGGTCGTCGTCGCAGAACAGGGCGGTCGGCCTCGGTGTCATGGACAGGAGCTGGTGGGCGGCGCCGCGGGCGGCCTGGAGGCTGAAACCGGCGAGCACCTCGGGGGCGTCGAGGCCGGCCTGGTCGAGCTCGCGGCGCCAGCGGGAGGCCCGGGCCTTGAAGGTCGTGGGCGGCAGATCGGTGCCGAGGTGGGCGATCCGGCGATGGCCGAGGTCGAGCAGGTGCCCGACCGCCGCCGTCGTGCCCTGCCGGACGTCGAGCAGGACGCTGGTGTACCCGTCGGCGACGGCCTCGATGAGGACGGTGGGGCCGGGGGCGGCGGACGGCGGTTCGATCCCGAACAACATCATCGCGTCGATGGCGGCGGCGTTGAGGGCGCTCATGGCGGTGAGCTGCCAGTCCCTGTCGGGGCCGGGTTCGATGAGCGCGACGGTGATTCCGTGGGCGCGCCCGGCCCGCTGCGCGCCGCGCAACACGTGGCCCAGGAAGGGGTTGGTGACGTCGGGCACCAGCAGGCCGACCGTGCGGGTGCGTCCGGCGCGCAGGGTGCTGGCGGAGGTGTGCGGCCGGTAGCCGAGTCGCGTGGCGGCGTGCCGCACGCGTTCCTCTACTTCGGCCGAGACCCGGCCCGTGGTCTTGCCCGAGAACACCAGGGACACCGTGGACTGTGAGACGCCGGCCAGCTTGGCGACGTCATGTCCGGTGGGGCGGTGGTGTCCTGTCATGGCGTGGCGATTCTAGAGAAACTGCGCGTCAGCTCGGCTCGCACCGCGGGTTCGGCGAAGGACGCCTGGACTGCGGCGAGGTTGCAGCGGGCCAGGTCGGCGTCCGTCCAGCCGAAGACACTTCGCAGGCGCTCGTACTCGCGGTCGAGGGTCACGCCGGCGACGGTGCGCGCGTCGGTGCTGATCGACAGCGCGACCCCGGCGCGGCTGAGCCGGTCGACCGGATGGTCGGCGTAGCGGGACACCCGATCGCCCATCGTCTGGACGTTGGACGTGGGGCACACCTCCAGATGGACGCCCTCGGCGATGAGGCGCTGGACGGTGCGCTCGTCCTCGACGCCGCGCACCCCGTGCCCGATCCGCTCGGGGCGCAGACGGTCCAGGACCTCGTTGACTCCGTCCGCGCCGCGCGCCTCGCCGGCGTGCGCGGTGATCCGTACCCCGTGCTCGCGCGCGTGATGGAAGGCCGCGACGTGGGCGTCCAGCCCGAATCCCGCCTCGTCGCCCGCCAGGTCGAACCCGGTGACCACGCCGCCCGCCAGCCGGGCGGCGGCCAGCCGGGCCGTGGCCATGCTCGCGTCGGCGTCGAAGTGCCGCAGCGTGCACAGGATGACGCACGCGCGCACTCCTGTGGCGGCGGCAGCCTCGGCGACCGCGTTCTCGACCACGTCCACGACTTGTTCAGGTCGCATCCCCTCGGCCGTGTGCAGCAGCGGCGCGAACCGGATCTCGGCGTAGGCCACGTTGTCGGCGGCCAGTTGCGCGAACAGGTCGTCGGTGACCAGGCGCAGTGCCGACGGTGACTGCATGAGCTGGACGATCCTGGCGGGCCGGGTCAGGAAGTCGACCAGATTCGTGCACTTGGCCGGAGCGACGTAGTCACGCAGGTACTCGGCCAGGGTCGTGCCCGGACGCAACGCGGCGACGCAGGCGTAGCTGACGCAGCAATCCAGATGCAGATGCAACTCGGCCCTCGGCTGCGCGCTGGGCAAGATCTCCACCGGCCGCAGCTCCTTTTCAGGCGGTCGCCTGGTCATCGAACGTAGAACCCACGGATGTATTTCCGCTGTTGACGCCACATCATACGTTTGACTACCGTCCCGATGTCAAAGACCGGCCACCGCCACGGAAGGAGCACGGCCATGCCCGCGCTGCCTCTGCTCATCGACACCGACACCGGCTCCGACGACGCGGTCGCCCTGCTGCTGGCCACCGCCAGCGGCCTGGGGGACGTCCGGGCGGTGACCACGGTGGCGGGCAACGTGCCGCTGGAGACCGGCACCCGCAACGCGCTGATCTCCCTGCAGACCGCCGGACGCCGGGACATCCCCGTGCATCCCGGCTGCCACCGCCCGATGGTGCGCACTCTGTCCAGCGCCCAGCACGTTCACGGCCAGGACGGCATGGGAGACATCGGCCTGCCCGACCCCGTCGCGGCCCCGCACGACACTCACGCGGTCGAGGTCCTGCTGTCGCTGCCGCGGCTCTACCCGGACGAACTCACCCTGGTCACCCTCGCCCCGCTGACGAACATCGCCGCCGCCCTGCTGCGCGATCCCTCGCTGCTGTCGCGGTTCCGGCACGTCTACTGCATGGCCGGCGCCGCCGACTTCGCGGGCAACGTCTCCCCCACCGCCGAGTTCAACGTCTGGGCCGATCCCGAGGCCGCCCGCGTCGTCGCCCAGGCCGCCACCCCGGACAAGGTGACGTGGATCGGCTGGGACGTCTCCCGCCGGGACGCGGTGATGACCCCGGCCGACCAGCAGCGCTTGGAGCGGATAGGCACCCCCATGGCGACCTTCGCCCATCGCATCAACCGCGTCGTCGCCGACTGGGCCCGGGACGTCACCGGCCTGGCCGGCTACGACCTGCCCGATCCGATCGCCATGGCCGTCGCCCTCCGGCCCGGCCTGGTCGTCGAGCGGGAACAGGTGCACGTCGACATCGCCCTGGACGCCCAGACTCGCGGACAGATGATCATCGACCGGCGGCTGACCGCTCCGCCGCCCAACCTCACTCTCGTCCGCCGCGTGGACGAGACCGGATTCAAGAACCTGCTCTTCGACACCGTCTCCAACGCCGTCACCCTGTGACCGCTGTCACTACCGCGGCATCCCGCACCAGAACGCGGTCGGCTCTGCGGGCGGCTCTGCGGTCAGGTCCAGGTGGCCTGCCAGGTTTTGGGGCCTACCACGCCGTCCACTTCCAGGGATTTCTCGGTCTGGAATTGGCGGCATACCTTTTCTGACTCCGGGCCGTAGGCGCCGTCCACTGTCAGGCGCTTGCCTCGGTCTTGCATGCGTTGCTGCCACGTTCTGACGTCTTCGCCGGTCATGATCGGGGGCTGGGTCAGGTAGCGGCCTGGCCAGGCCGGCGTGGAGGAGCCGGTCGCGTAGTCGGGGTAGCCATAGCCTGCTATCCCGGAGCGGCGGATCCTGCGGCGGACCTGGTCTTCTGTGTTGCCTTCGATGGTGACGATCGAGTCGGCGCGGACGGCTTCGACGATTCCCACGTGGTCGATGGCGGGGATGTTGTGCGAGCCGCCCCAGTCGTAGAACACGATCGCGCCCTTGCGCGGCTCCTTCCCCCAGCGTCCGTGGTCCTTGAACCACTGGGCGTGGAAGGGCGTGTACGCGAACTTCCCGATCGCCTTGGCCGCGCCGGCGCGGGCCGCGCACCACGAGACGAACATGTCGCACCAAGGCCCGTCGCCGATGCCGTACCACTGCGTGTACTTGTTGTGGTTCGAGCCGGCCGGGTGTTCGCCCTCGCCCAGCTCGCCGCGGGCCATGGCCAGCACGTGGTCGGCTGAGCCCTGCGTGATGGCGGTCAGGCTCTCGACGGTGCTGCCCGGGGTCTGCGGAACGTCCTGCGGACCGTCTTCGGGGTGGGTTCTGGCCTTCTCGAACGGCTCGGGCTGTTCAGGCATGCGTCCTCCAATGCGCTCATCCGGAGGGGCGTTCCAGGCAGTTCCAGCGGTGTGGAACGGGCTGGAACGCCATTCGGTTGAGAGCCCGGCGACAGGCCCGGGACGGCGAATGGAGCTTCCTTGAGCATTGACGACCAGCCCACGGAGCAAGGAATCACGCAACCGCCGCCGCCGGTGCCGCCCGCGGTGTCGATCGGCCTGCCCAGCAACCCGGTGGCCGGCATCCCGACGACCATCTCGCTGTTCGTCGACCGCGGCACCAGCTGGCGGCTCAAGCCGCCGAACACGTGGGAGGCGGTGCCCGCGGTGAGTTTCAAGGAGCTGGTGCTCTCCATTCCGGGGCTCACCGAGATCCGGGACCACCGGTCGTCGGTCAACAACGGCCGGAGCGACTACTCGGTCACGTTCCCCGGCCCCGGCACCTGCCAGGTCTCGGGCTGGGGCATCACCACCGGGGACTCCCAGGTCAACGCCCCCGGCCCGCGGAACATCACGGTCAACGCGCCCGGCCCGCCCGCGTTCTCGCTGGCGCAACCGGGCAATTCGCAGGTCGTCGACGTGGGGCCCGGCGGTGGTCAGGTCACCGTGGACCTGACCAGCGGGGGCGACCAGGTCTATCCGTGGACGGTCGCCATCACGTGTGACGGCATGACGACCAGCGAGCAGTACAGCGGTACCCACTACGCCAAGTCGGTGCACATCGCCCCGACGCCGCTCGGGCCCCGGCCCATCACGGTGAAGTGCACCGATCCCCGGGGGCAGTCGACCACCCAGACCCGGTCGATCACGGTGCACGACGGGGCGCCGCCCACGGTGACGCTGGATCCGTTCCCCAACCCGCAGACCGTCGGCGGGCTGCCGTTCGACTTCGTCGTGACCGGGCGGACGCCCGGCGCGCAGTCCGGGGTCACCAAGGTCGAGTACAGCGTCGTCAACGGCCCGAGCGGCGTGGCGCAGAACACCGCGCCGAGCGGCGACTGGTCGACGTGGAAGGCGACGGTGAGCCTGCCCACGACCGGCACCTACTCGTTCAACGTCACCGCCACCGACACGCGCGGCAGCACCTCCTCGGTGATGTCGTCGATCACCTTGCAGCTGTAGGCGGGGGCTCCAGTGACCTCATTCCGGGATCGGGTGCTGTTGCAGCTGAGCGACCCGGCCGCGCTCGGCGCCCTGCTGCGGCCCGCCGGGGACACCGGCCACCAGCTGGTCAACACCGTGCTGGCGGCGGCCTACGACCTGTCGGCGGTGCGGATCGACCAGGTCACGGACGTGGCGGTGGACGAGCTGGAGCTGCAGCGCCCGCTGTTCCGCACGGACCGGCTGGTGGGCAGCTGGACGCGGAGCGTGCCCAGCTACACCCGCACCGAGCTCGACCTGGACCGGGCGGGATCGCGGGATCCCGCCTGGATCGACGTCCTGGCCCGGCTCCGGATCACCGTGGTCGCCGAGATCGACCCGGCCGGCGCCGAGTCCGTCGCCGCCGTGCCGGTCGAGGGCTTCACGACGCTGGAGCAGTTCCGGCAGCTCGTTCCGTTCCTCGACCTGGACGCGTTCATGGCCGAGCACGGCCTCACGACCGTGGCGGACCTGCGGAACGCCTTCCACTACCTGTCCACGACGGTGCGCCTGCGCGCCGCCGAGCCGTTCGATCCGGACGATCCGGCGAACGTGCACGTGCTGAAGGTCGCGCTGGCCGCGGTGGCGGTCGACCCGTTCGACCTCGCCGCCGGGCTGCGGGCCGCGCGGCTGATCCGGGAAACCGGGCGGACGTCGGGCGGCCCGGCCGCCGGCGGGCTGCCGGCGGAGTCCACCGCCTCGTTCGCGCCGGCCGCCGTGTTCGCCGCCACCGGACCCGCCGACAACGGGACCACCGCCGCCGCGGTCGTGCGGCTGTTCGCCAAGGCGGGCGTGGCGGCGCTCTTCCTGACCACCGGCTGAGGAGACCCAGATGACCCGGCAGAACAAGGACACCGCCCCGGCCGCCCCCTCGTCGGGCGACCGCGACACCGACTCGCGCGACCGCGACGCCGACGGCACCGAAACCGCGGCGGACGCCGACACGACCGCCACCGGCACCGGCGCGACCACCGGCACCGCGGCGGGCGCCGTCGCTGAGGATCACGACGGCCCAGGTGAGCAGGGGGCCGTCCTGTCCCACCGGGAGCTGGAACGCCTGCGTGCCCGGCTCGCCCGCAAGTACCACTGACCCGCTGAGATTGAGAGGGACGATGACCTTCCGCTATATCCGAGTGAACTCGGTGGTCGACCTGTTCGCGCCGGCCGTCCGGGCGTTCGGCAACATCGCCGTGGTCGGCAAGATCACGCCGCCGCCCCAGAATCCACCGGCCGATCTGGCCCAGGTGAACGTCCCGATCGACTTCACCGATCCCGCCGAGGCGCTGCGCCGTGCGCCGGGCGACCTCGGCCAGGCCATCGCGCTCGCCTTCGCGCAGTCGCCCAGCCCGTCGCTGGTGACCGGCGTCCGGGTGAACGAGACGGCGCCCGTCTTCGGCACCGCGCTCGACGTGGTCGCGGGCCTGGACGTCCAGCTCGTCGTCCTCGCCAACACGCCGCTGAACGCCACCACCGGCAAGGTGGACGCCCCGGAGGGCGCGCTGGTCACCCTGGCCAAGCATGTCGCCGCGGTGTCCGAGACCGGTGGCGAGGGCAGGCAGCGGATGGGCGTGGCCATGCTGCCCAAGGACTCCGCCGACCCGGCCCCGGTGACCGGCGTGCTCGCCAACGACCGGATGGTCTACGTGGCGCACCGCAGCACGCAGGACGCCGCCGCGGCGGTGGCGGGCACCATCGGCGGGTACGAGCCGCACATCTCGCTGCTGCTCAAGCCGGTCAACATCACCAGTCCCTCGTTCAGCCAGGCGCAGATCGAGGCGCTGAACGGGTCGGAGAACTTCGAGTCCGGACCGGCCGGCCGGGGCGTCAACTGGCTGACCAGCCCGTCCATCATTCCGGGCAACGGGGTGTTCCTGGGCGAGGGCTACACCGGCAACCCGGGCGGCAAGAAGTACATCGACGCCCAGCGCGTCATCGACAAGATCAACTTCGATCTGAACGCGCAGCTGATCAAGACGATCGGCAACGTGCGGATCAGCCGGTCGGGGCTGCGCGCGCTGATCGCCCAGACCGAGGCGATCCTCGCCCCGCTGGTGCAGCGCGACATCCTGAACGGCTTCGAGGTGGTCGTCCCGCTCCTGGCGCTGCTGGACAAGGATCCGGCGACGCTCACCGCCACGCAGGCCCAGCAGATCCACAACGCCGAGGTCCAGCGCGTGATCCAGGTCCTGGTCGCGGTCCACTACGCCGGTGCCATCCACCGGCTGTCCGTCACGTTCAAGTTCGACTAGGGGGAGACGCGCGATGCCGGACTGGAACACACGGCTCGAAGTGAAGCTCGGGGACGCCACGATCACTCCGATCTCCAGCTTCACGCCGACCTTCAACGTGCCCCACACCGTGCTGCACAGCATCGAGGCCGACAACGTCGGCTTCGTCCGCCAGCCGTTCACCTTCACGTTCACGATGGCGGTGCCGGCGGTGGCCACGGCGGTGGCCGATCTCGCCGAACTGGCCACCAGCGGCACCGAGTTCGCGGTGGTGGTGGCCGAGAAGCAGGGCACCGACTGGGCGTTCAACTCCATCAAGTTCGCCCGCTGCGTGGTCGTCTCGGCCAATCCGAGCAACGTGGTGGTGGACGGCGTCCCCCAGGCCAGCTTCAACTGCCTGGCCCTGGACGTCGGGTTGGAGGCGTAGGCCCATGGAACGCAATCCCAGCGAACCCGGCCCCACAGAACTCAGCCCCAGCGAAGAACACACGACCCCGGAAGGCCACGGCACCGTGCTCAACTACCACTTTCCGGTCGAGGTGCATGCCGTGGGAGCCCTCTCCGAGAGCGAGCGGGCCGAGCTGGCCGAAGCCGTCTACGACCGGCTCGCCCGGGAACTCGCCGGCCGGCTCTGACACGCGGAGGCGGACATGACGGTCACGACGAACGTTCCGGTGCTGGTGGGGCCGGTGCCGCTGCTCTACGTGCAGAGCATGACGGTCATGGAGGGCTTCGAGATCGAGCGCATCAACGGCAGCCGGTTCCTGCACGCCACCCGGCCCACCCGGAAGCAGATCGGCATCGAGGCCATGCTGATCGGCCCAAGGCGGCTGGCGGTGAAGAAGTCGCTGGAGGCGCTGGCGCTCGTCTCCCGGGAACTGCTGCGGGAGGAGCTGCCGGCCAGCGTCCCGGTGGTGTCCGGGCTGACGATCAGCCTGGACATGCAGATCACGGAGCTGAACTTCACGCAGAGCGTGGCCCGGCGGGACGCGCTGGACGTGTCGATCTCGCTGATCGAGGTGCCCCGGGCGGGCCTCGCCGCGCTCGTCGGCCAGGCGGCGGAGCTGGCCGTGGCGGCCGGCACCGCGCTGGTGCCCGGCGCGGTGCCGCCCAACCCCATCTCCCGCACCGTGCTCGACGCGTTCTAGCCCGTACCGAAACGAGAGGAGAGCCATGACGACGGCGCGCAGCTTCCGCCGGTTGCCGATCGACGCCGACGAGGGATTCCCGCAGGCGTTCCGGCTCGCGTTCGCCGGCCGCGAGTACCAGTTCCGGCTGTACGCGAACGTCGCCGAGGAGATCGTGCGGGCCGCCCGCGACAAGCCGCAGGAGCAGCGGAAGCCGCTCGACCTGCCGGCGGACAAGGCGTTCCTCGTCCTGGCGGTGGACCGGGAGGAGCCCGGCGGGCCGGTGCCGATCCTGCGCCGCAAGCTGGTCCCCGGTGTCGAGTACCTGGCCGCGGAGCTCGCGCTGACCTTCCGCACGCTCAGGCTCGATCTGCGCAACCTCAACGCGGCCGGGGCGTTCGGCTCCGAGGTGGCCGGTGGGGTGGCGCCGCGATGAGCTTCGTCCTCTGGTACAAGGTCGAGATCGATGTGGCCGGCGCGGCCTCGCCGGGCGGCGCGTTCGGGCTGCCGGTCACGGTGTCCAACGACGTGCTCACCGGCGGCACGGTCGCCGACGCGGACATCACCGTGACGATGGCCGAGGGGGCGCGGGCCGATCTCTTCGAGGTCGGCCTGATCAACCTGCCGGGACGGCTGACCGAGCTGCTGCAGACCGCGCACGCGGCCCGTCCGCTCAACGCGACCGTCCACCTCGGCTACTTCGGCGACCCGGCGGTCAGGACGGACGCCGGCCGGGTGCTGGTCGGCCGGATCATGGCGGTGACCGGCGGCGTCGGTGCCGACGGCCTGTCCCGTACCGTGCTCAGCGGCCAGGAGGAGGGCGGGTATCTGCTGCGCGGCACTCCGGCCGTGCTGGACAGCGCGGCCGGTGGCAAGGCCCTCGACCTGGCCGAGGCGCTGGCCGCCGCGGCGGGCGTACCGCTGGCCGACGGTTCCGCCCTGGACGGGGAGCTGCCGGACTTCACGGTGCGGGCCGGATCCACGCTGGACGCGCTCGGAGCGCTGGCGGCCCGCGCGGACACGACGCTCGTGGTCCGCGACCGCAAGGTCTACCTCGGCCGGGCGGTCGGCCCGCCCACCGACCCGGCGCCGATCGTTCTCAACCCGGACACCAATCTCGTCTCCCTCACCAGTTCCACCGTGGAGGACACCGCGGCGCGGCCTGCCTTCCCACCGCCCACAGCGGAAGGCGTTCCCCTGTTCGAGGTCGCGCCGCGGCCCACGGTCCGCACGACGGTGGAGGCGACGGTGCTCGGCCATCCCCGGCTGCGGGCCGGCCAGGTGGTCACCACGACGGGGCTGTCCGGCGTGCCGGCGGGGCCGCTGCGCATCGCCCGGGTCGAGCACGCCTTCCGGGTCGACGCCGGCTACACCGCGCGGCTCTGCCTCATCGCGGCCGGTCCCGGCGAACGGGCCCGGGTCTCGACGGGCGCCCAGAGCGTCGTGGACCGCTGGCACGACCTGGTGGACCGCGGGCACGACGACCGTCCGGCGATCGACATGGGCGAGGTGACCGCGTACGCGCCCGGCGCCGACGGCAAACACCTCGCGTCCCTGCACTACGGGCAGACGTCCGGCCCCGAGGTGACCACCGCCAGCGTGGACGCCCCGATAGGCACCGACGTCGACCTGCACGGCAAGCCGATCGCGTCGGCCTTCGCGTTCCACCGCACCGGGCTGATGACCCCGGTGTATCCGAAGATGCGCGCCGTACTGGCGCACAACCGCGGCCAGGTCGACGACGCCGTCGTCACCGGCTTCCTGTGGCCGGACAACCCGGCCCGGCTGCGCCCGGCCAACCAGCCCGGCGACTACTGGCTGGCGCTGCCCACCGAGCTGGGTGAGGACGGGCTGCCGCGCGGCAAGGGCGTCAACGACCTGATCGACGCCGCCGGGCACCGGGTCGTCCAGGCGGCCGCCCTGCACGTGCTGGTCGGCACCGACAGCCTTCCCGAGGTGGGCACCAGGCCCGATCCGCCCACCGACGACTCGATCACCATCGACCACCAGAGCGGAACGACGATCACAGTGAACTCCCAAGGCGCCGTCACGATCAGCACCTCCGGCAAGCCCATCACGCTGACCAACGGCTCCGTCGAGCTCACGCTCGACGGCTCCACGGTGGCGGTGTCGTGATGGCCCCCGTGCTCACCGAGGCGGAGACCATCACCTGCTCGCACCAGGGCACCGTGGTCGCCAAGATCCACTCACGCGCGCTCGTCGTGGCCGGCGCGGCGGTCCTGACGAAGGCCGACCTGCAGGAGGCCCGGATCGACGGCTGCAAGCCCCCGCCGTCCGTACCGCCGTGCGCGAGCGTGCTCACGATCGACGACGGCGTCAGCGGCAAGCTCTTCCGCGGCGGCGACGATCCGGTGCTGCTGGTGAACGCGAAGGGCACCACCAACTCCGGCACCTGGCAGGCCGTCGGGCCCGGCCAGACGAAACTGGAGGCGCAATGACCAGCGCGTTCGGCCGCGGCCTGCTGCTCGACGACGGCGACCTGGTCATGGAGCAGCGCCGGCTCCGGGAGGTCGAGGGCCCGGCCAACCTCGGCCAGGCGCTGACGCTGCGGGTGCTCACGCCGTTCGGATCCGACCCGTTCAACACGACGTACGGGCTGGACATCGGCGCCGCCTTCACCCAGGCCAACTCCGTCTCGGTGGTGAAGCAGCTGGTGCAGCTCAACCTGGTCCAGACCCTGGGCACCGACCCGCGGGTCCGCGACATCCGGCAGGTGGTCTTCGACGACGACCCCCGCCGCGTCCGGGCGTGGACCGTCCGGGTCGAACTGGAGACGGTGGCGGGCGATCCGCTGACGCTGCTGCTGGACGTGGGGGTGTGAACGGCCATGACTGACTTCGGCGTGACCGATGACGGGTTCGTGCTCAAACCGGTCGACCAGATCCTCTCCGAGTCGTTCGACCGCGCCCGCGCCCTCTTCGGCGACATCGACCTGACCGAGACGAGCCCGCTGCGCAAGATCCTGGAGACGACCGCGGCCGAGGACGGCGAGTTGTGGAAGCGGATGGAGGACCTCTACTACGGCAACTTCGTCTCCACCGCGTTCGGCGACAACCTCGACCTGCTCGGCACGGACGTCGGGCTGGCACGACGTCAGCTCGCCAGCACAGGTGCCGTCCAGCTCACCTTGAGCGACGCGGCGCCGGGCCGGCAGTACGTCGTCCCGGCCGGCGCCATCCTCGTCACCGCGCCGCCGGTGAAGGCGTTCGGCACGACCGCGGCGGTGACGCTGGACGCGGCCCACCCGACGGCCACCGTGGACGTGGTCGCCTTCGAACCCGGACCCGGCGGGGACGTCCCGAAGTCCACGATCACCGCGATCGACCCCACCTACCGCGCGATCTTCCTGGCCGACCTCGGCACCGCCAAGCTGGCGGTGACCAACCCGCAGCCGGCCTCCGGCGGCACCAAGACCGAGGGCGACGACACCTACCGTGCCCGGCTGGCCGGGCTGGCCCGCAACATGTGGACGGTGGAGTCGGTGGCGCAGGCCGCGTTCGGCGTCAGCGGGGTCCTCGACGTGGTGCTGTCCGACCCGCGCGGCGGCGTGGACGTCTCGCAGAGCTACTTCGGCACGTTCCTGTTCGACCAGCGCGCGTTCAGCTCCGAGGCCCGGCGGATCGGCGAGCCGTACTTCTTCACCGTGCTGGTGGCGCACGAGTTCCGTGCGCCCTGGCGCACGATCGGGCCGGTGCAGGGCATCTTCGAGCGGGTCACCGCGGCGGTGGACGCGGTCCGGCCGGTCGGCATCCATCCCAACATCGTGGAGGCCGAGCATGTCGCGATCGGCGTCCGGGCGACCGTGGTGGTCGAGTCCGGCTCCGACGGCGCCGCGCTGCTGGCGTCCATCCGGCAGCGGCTGGCGGGTGACATCAGCGCGCAGCGGCTCGGCGGCGACGTCCGGTACGCGCGGGTGGTCCGGGCGTTCATGGAACAGCCCGGGGTGATCGACGTGCAGCAGCTGCATCTGCGCCGTACCCCGCCCGCGTTCGGCCGGATCACCTTCGCCGACGTGCCGCGGCAGAGCGCGGTGGTGGAGGCGCCGGTGGGCGAGAACCTGGCGATGTCGCCGACCGAGCTGGCCGTCTTCGCGCCGGGCGGGGACGCCCTCGACATCAGATTGGTGACGGCATGAGCGACGTTCTGGCGGCCACCCGGATGGGCGAGCGACTGACGACACCGTTCGAGCGGGGCGCCGACACGCTGGCGTTGCAGCTCGTCCCGGGCGGCGACACCGGGACGGCCGACGTCGCGCCGTACGACTTCAGCGACCACCAGGCGCGGTTCGGCCGGACACCGGAGCCCGCCTACGTGCTGGCCACCGCGCAGGACCTGACGGCCGCCGCCACGGTGACGGTGACCTTCACCCAGCCGAACGGAACGACGGCGACCGTCGTCGTGCCCTTCGCGGCCGGAACGCCCGCCGGGACCTCCGCCGTGCTGGCCATCCCGGTCTCGGCGCAGGTACGGGTGACGAGGCTCCGCGTCGCACCGGCCCCGCCGGCCGGTACCGCGGCCGAGCTCTGGCAGGTGACCGCGCTGCTCGGCACCACGGCCAAGGTGCTGTGGGTGATCGGCGGCGAGCGCGACCAGCTGCGCGGCAGGCTCGCCCGGGTCGTCGCCCAGCGGCACCTTCCCACGGCGACCGGCCGCAGCCTCGACCTGATCGGCACCGACCTGGGAGTGCCGAGGTTCCCGCCGCTGCCGCACGGGTTCGACGACGGGACGGTCGCGCTCTACCACCTGGACGACAGCCCGGCCAACGGAACGCTGGCGGCGCAGGACGTGACCGGGCAGTATCCCGGGCGCACCGGGCACAACGGCACCACGAAGGGGACGGTGCTGTCCGGCGTCCCCGGGCGGTACGGGACCGCGTTCGGGTTCGACTCGGCGGACGCGGCGGTGGAGGTCGCCAACGACGCCGCGTTCGACATCGCGGCGGGCAGCAGTGCCACGGTGGAGTGCTTCGTACGTCCGGACGCGGCCACGGGCGAGGGCCAGGTGCTGTTCAAGCACCCCGCTCCCGGTGGCAATGGGGCCGGCTGGGCATTGTCGGTCGGCGACTTCGGGCGCGGCGTGCCCCGCAACGTCAAGCTGCTGGTCAGCGACGGGACGCTGGCCCCGATCACGCTGTTCGCCGACCTGAGCCTGCCCGCGGACGCCTTCACCCACCTGGCCGGCGTCCTGGACGGCACCGCGAAGGTGCTCCGGCTGTACGTCGACGGCGTGCTGCGCGCCAGCGCGCCCACCGGCCCGCTCGGCATCGTGCGCAACACCGCGCCGCTGCGCGTCGGCCCGGGCGGCAGCGCCCTGCGCGGGGTGATCGACGAGGTACGGATCTCGGCCGTGGCACGCACGGACTTCGCGCCCGTGCTCGGCGAGGCCGACGAGCACTACCGGCGGCGCTTGAAGGTCTTCCGGCGCTGGACCCTGCCCACCCCGGCCAATCTGACCGCGCTGCTCAACGAGCTGGTCGGCAAGATCGGCAATCTGGCCGATCCGCTGGTGGTGCAGGACGCGAACGCGCCGCTCGTCCGCGGCACGCGGCTGGTGCGCGTCCGGCCGGTCGAGCTGACTGAGGGCGAGTCCATGGACGCCGCCGGGCGGCGCGGCGTGGACGAGATCGAGACGGTCGGCGCCGCGGCGGACGAGGAGACGTTCGACACGGCGTTCCTCTTCCGCTACGACCGGCCGGAGGTCGACTTCACCGTCCCGCCGCCCCGCGACCTCGCGCCCGGCGAGCCGCCGCCCGATCCGCACCTGGTGCAGATCAGCCTGGTCGCGTCGCTGAACCGGCTGGTCACCCTGGCGGCGGCCGAACCGGGTCCGGCGGGCCGGCTGCGGATCAGCGCCGCGTTCGATCCGCGCGCCGCCGACCTGCGCGCCACCGGCCGCGCCGCGCTGCTCGGGCACAGCCGCCTCACGCCCGGGCGGCTGGCCGCGCTGGCCCACCGGGCCGGGTTCGGCTTCGTGTGCGTGCGGGAGAGCGCCGAGCCCGACGGTGCCCGGGTGTACGTGGCCAACGCGCTCGCGGACTACTTCGCCGTCGACCTGGCCCCGGCTCCGGCCGGGCCCGCCGATCTGGACGCCGGCTCGACGGTCACCCTGTCGCTGCGTCCGGCGCCGCCCGCCGACTCGGTGCTGCGCTGGGTGACGGTACCGAGCGGGCCCGGACGCGGCACGCTGACCACGACCGGCGCGCAGGGCAGTCCCACCTCGGTGACCAGGCTCCAGGCCACCGCGCCCGGCAACGTGATCGTGCAGGCGGAGGTGACGATCGGCAGGCACACCGTGTCGGCGAGCCGGCCGCTGCGGATCGGGCTGGCCGACCTGCCCGCCGGCCAGACGATCGCCGCCGACGGGACGCTCGGCGCGTCCACCGCCGTGGTGAGCGACCCGTTCGAGTTCTTCGACCCGCGGTTCCTCTTCCCGCACAACGACCAGCGGGTGGACTACGGCACCGACGCGAACAACCACCTGATGCAGCCAGCGCTGGCGCAACTGCTGGACGCGCTGCTGGCCGAGCTGGCCCGGCGCGGGATCAATGGCCAGCTCAAGGTGACCACGGCGCTCCAAGGAGACCCAGAGTTCGGCCAGCACGGCCGGATGTTGTTGCTGCGCCACACCACGCTCTCGCTCGGCGCACTGGCCGGTCTGGCGTACGCGGTCGGGTTCGGCCACGTCTCGCGCTCGGCCACCGACGTGACCGTACGCCAGAAGCCGGGCGAGCTCGTCCAGGTGTTCGGGCCGTCCGGCACCGAAGGCGGGCTCGTCATGGAGCTGGACGAGGGAGCGACATTGCCGATCTCTGTTCTGCCCGTGCTCTCCGATCAAGAGCCGCCCGTACCGCCGAGCGTCGGCAAGGTGCGGCTCGGCTGGGCCAGCAGCGCCTTCGACTCCGCCAGCGGCGGGCGGGCCACGCTCGGCAACCCCCAGCAGCAGAACACCACGCTGCGCGGTGAGTCGGCGGGGCTGGTCTGGGTGCAGGCCAGCTACCTGCTCGGCGACCTGCCCGCGCCGCACACCTTCCGGGTCGGGCTCCGGCAGGAGCTGAACAACCCCGGCACGGTCATCTCCAAGGACCAGTACGACCTGATCCTCAACATCCTGCACGCCCTGCATCCGGCCGGCATCGAGGTCGACACCCAGGTCATCCGGGACCACACGGTCGAGGTGCGCGGCAACCTCGCCGAGGTCAACCCCGTCTTCACGTTCCCCAAGTTCCGCGTGCGCAGCGTGCTGCCACCTCAGCGAAGGAGCACTCCTCGTGGCTAGCTTCAGCTACATCCCCCGGTTCCACCACCCCGCCTTCCACGACCACATCGACCTGGTCACGGCGGACGGCTCCGGCGGCTTCAACATCCGGTTCGACACGATCGAGAGCGATCTGAAGGCCCTGACGCCGCTGATCAACGACATGGGCACTGCGATCGACGCCCTCAACGCCCGGGTGCCGCCCCTGCCGCCGACCGCCACCCAGTCGTTCACCCCGACCCTGCAACCCCTCGGGACCGGCACCCCGTGGATCTTGCAGTCGTCGGGCAACGCCGTGGCGCCCACCACCGGCGGCCCCAGCGGCGTGCTGATCCTGAACCTGCCCGACCGCGTCCGGATGACCTCGATCCGGATCCGCGGCAAGGGCACGCCGCCGCCCGGCCAGAACGCCGCGTTCTTCCTCATCCGGACCTCGGTCGCCGACGGCACCACCCAGACCGTGGTGCAGTTCGACACCGGCACCGTCCCGTTCGGCACCGCACAGGCGCTGCCGAACACGGCGATCAGCGTGGTCGATCTCGCGAACTTCCGGTACTCCTTCACGGCGAACAGCGGAGCGACGCCCGCCAACTCGACCGACCCGGTGACCCTGTTCTCCGCCCAGATCACCTACAACAACCCCTGACCCGCCCACAAAGCCAGCCCATAAGCCGAAGCCCTCCCTCCAGGCCAGAACTGGAGGGAGGGCTTCGTGGTCGGGCCGACCCTCCTCAGGGCTTGACGGCGGTGACCAGGACGTCCTTCACGACCTTCACGTCCTTGAATCCCGCCGCCTCCAGGGCCTTGGCACAGGCGGCGGCGTCCGCATTCCCGCCCTGCCAGCTGTACTCGAACCGGCCGCCGCTGCGCAGGGCACGGAACGCGCCCGGCGCGGCCTCGTTCCAGTTGACGACCCCGGGCGGCATCCGGTGGCCCGTCACGCGGTCGAGGCTGCCCGGCTCGAACAGCTCGCCGATCTTCGAGCCGTCGGCCTCCACATGGTTGGGGATGCCCTTGCGAGGGACCGTCTGGTCGTTGATGTTGATCGCGTGTTGCGGCTCGTGCGAGGCGCCCGCTCCGCCGATGTTGGCGACGACCTCGTCCCCGGCGTCACGAGCGGCCTTCGCCAGCGCCCGCGCCCGGACGGCCGGGTCCACGGCCACCGGCGCGGATTCCGGCGGCGCCTTGGGCGGCGCGGGCTCCGGCGGCGCCTGGGGCGGTGCGGATTCCGGCGGCGCCTTGGGCGGCGCGGGCTCGGGGGTGGACGGTGTCTTGCCGCCGGAACTACTGCCCCGGAACCCTCCGCCGCCGGGGAGCAGGCGAACGAAGACGCGGAGAGCACCACCGAGGATCGCGCCGACGATCATGCCGTTGCGCAGATCGCGGAAGCCCTCTTCGTACTCGCGTGCCGTCTCCCGGACCTGCGCGTTCACTCCCATGATCAGCGCGTAGGTCCCCGGGGCGGTCGCCGGCGAGAACCACGTCGGCAGGATGACCCCGGTCTTGTCCCGGTAGAACGCCACGGCTCTGTCGTAGTTGGCCAGGACGGCCAGGTCGTGGTGCTCTGCCGCGAGCGCTCTCGCCGCCGCCTCGGTGGGCTGCACATCGATGACCGGCAGGGACTTCGATGTCTTGGTCCAGTCGATGTCGTCGTTATGGACGACCTTCCGGCCGCCCTTCCATACGAGTATGTAGCGGTCCGCGTAGATGAGCCTGCACTGGACCTCATCGATGGCCTTGTCGATGTACCGCGGGTCGTCCTGCGGGTCCCTGGACTTCGAGTAGGTGACCTCGACCGTATTCGCTCGCGTGCGCAGACGATCCGTCAGCATCGAGCGGGTCGCGGTCGAAAGGCGTTGGCGGAATGCCTCGGCGAGCCGGTCCGATGGCTTGGGATTCTCCAGCCGAGCGAGCAGTTCCTTGGCCTTTCCGGGCGCCAGCCCGTCGAAGAGCACGATAAGCCGGTCGATCCGCCGACGTTGCGCCACAGAGTCCTGCGGACCGACCGGGGTATTGAGGGCAGTGAGGATTTCCGCCTCGGCATCACCGCTCGGTGCGGCGCGGGTGACCGGCCCGAGCTGCTGGTCCTGCGGGCCGAAACGTTGCAATGGCGGGGTCCCGTGCGCCGGGTGGATCGTCGCGCCCGGGGCGGCGTTTCCCGTGGCCCGCTTGATCGCGGCCGCCAGGGTCGCGTTGAGCTTCCGCCGTTCCATGGCCGACAGGTCCTCGGACATACCGATGTCGCCTGGCAATTGGTAATAACGCCGCACCGGGCCGCCGGTCATGGCGAATCACCCAGATCGAGGAAGGGAAGAATGGCGACGGCGTGCGTTCGGAGAAAGGCCCGGAGGACGCTCTTCGGCATGATGTTGAAGTGGACGTGCAGGATGTACGGCGCCGGGCCGTGGTGGAAGCTGCCTTCCTGCTCCGGGGTCGCGTTCCGTGGCTGGCCACCGCCGGAGAAGTAGATCCGCCGCACGCCGACGCGGCGGTTCACCTCGTTGGCCACGCTCGCGTCGTTGTAGAACGCCATCCACTCGATGTCCGTCGCCTGGGCCGCCCGCTCGACGGCCTGGAAGAACCCGACCGTCTCGTCGCGTCCGTAGAAGCCGTCGTTCTGAATGGCTATCGGCAGGCTCGCGTCGAACGAGTACTTTCCGATGTGGTCCACGTTCCCCACGAAGGGGTTGGCCCTTTCATGGCCACGATAGTTCTGAGCGACCACCGGTCTTCCCCACTCTCGTTGCACGGCCGCCATGAGTCTGGCAACGGACGGCGAGAACCCGGGTGAGTTCGGATCCTGTTGGAACAGCGCGGGGAAGGCCGTCGCGGGAAGCGTTCCCTCCACCCACTCGGGCAGCCCGAAGATGCGGATCGGCCGTTCTTCGGTGAAGAAGGCGAGCTCGTTCTCGGCCAGCACGAGGTACCGGTCGGCAGCTTGATCGACGTCCCTCATCCATTCTTGTTGGATGGTGCGTCGTAGCTCTTCCACGCGTGCGTCGATATCCGCAGGTGCGGCCTTGATCAGATCCTTCTCCGCGTCCCTCAGCTTGGCGAGATGGAAATCGCGGACGGTGTAGGCCTGGCGCCGGTACGACCGCGTCTTGCGCACTTGAAGGATGTAGTTCACCGAGTTCGCGAACCTCTTGCGCCAGTAGTCCGCCCAGTATTGGGCGTCGGCGTCACGCCTGCCGCGGCGATGCGTCCGGTGCCACTCCTCCGCCTGCTCGGCGAGGCGCTGCAAGGCGTCCCGGATGCGTGGCTGCCGCCAGAGGTCGATCGGGTCGATCTCGGGGACGGTGTCGCGCTGCTGCCGGCGATCCCCCGGAACGATCGGAGTGGGCGGCTTCGGAGGCGGATTCCTCCGTGCTTCTCGCAACGCCTCCTCGATCACCGGATCCCGTTGAGGAGTCAGTGGCCCGCTCGGCCCCAGCGCCTTGATGAAGGCGACACCTCTGCTGTCGCGCTCTGGAGCATCGACGCGTGGCTCTGCGAAGGCGGCATCTTGCCCTGCGAACGTGGCGTCAGAGAAGACCTTGGCAGCGGTTACACGGAGGCCGCGTCCGGGGGTCGGGGGCATGCCCACGGCATCGTCCGGCTGAGCTCCCGGAGCCGCCGCCTCGAACACCGCTTCGTCCTGCGCCGCACCGCCCGGTCCAACGGCCACATGTGGTCTGACCTCAGGCCGTTCGACCGCGGCCGCGAAGGCGTCGCCGAGCGCCGCGGCGACGGCGGCCTCGGCTCGCTCCGTGCCGGACGGGAACGCGGGGACCGGTAGTCCCCCCATGACACCGGTCCCCGCGAGCTCATCGTCCGGCAGCTCGGCGACGTTCAGCCGGTAGCGCTCGGCGAGCAGCCGTTCGGCCTGATGAAGCCGGGCCCGCACCGCGCGCGCCAGCGTGCCGCCGAGCGCGGCGAGCTGGTCGTCGGTCAGCGTCCCGGTGATCCGTACGGTCAGCGGGACGCCGCAGTCGATCCGCACGGCCGGCTCCGGCTGCTTCGGGGGGCGACTCCGCTCGATCAAAGCCGCCCCCCTCCCGGTGTTCCTCAGTGCGGACCCACTTGAGAGGCGTTCCATCCCGTTCCACGCCGTTCCACGCTCGGCGGCGCTTGACGGCGGCCCAATCCGGTTGAACCCTCAAGTAGTAGCGTCCGTGTCCCAATAAACACGTTCACAGAGAGCTGGCAGACGGGGGTTTGGCCGGTGACAGTGTCATGGGAACAGGAGCAGCGCCTCACGGCGGAGGAAGACGACGTCGAGGGGCTGCTGCTCGCCGGGGAGCGGGCCCTGCTGGTGGACGGCGACCTGCGGGCCAGCCGGGAATGGTTTCACGCCGCGCACCGCGAGGCCGCGCACCGCGCGAACGGCCCCGCGATGGGACGGGCGGCCCTGGGGCTCGGCGGGCTGCGGCTGCACGAGCACAGGACGACGCTGGAGGCGGCGGCGATCCGGGTGCGCCAGCGGGAGGCGCTCCGCCGCATCGATCCGCAGTCGGTGCTGGCGCTGCGGCTGCGCATCAGGCTGGCCGGCGAGGAGGACTACCGGACGGGCGGTCACGCGGCGGCGCTCGCCCTGGTCGAGGAGGCGCGCGACGCCGGGGATCCGGTGCCGCTGGCCGAGGCGCTGACCCTGGCCCACCTGTGCGTCATGGGGCCCGAGCACGGCGCGCTCCGGCTCCGGCTCGCCCAGGAGCTCATCGACGAGGCGGCCGGTACCGGTCGCCACTTCGATCTGCTGATGGGCTTGCTCTGGCAGACCGTCGACCTGTTCCTGGCGGGCGAGCCGCACGCGCTGCGCCGCATGGAGGAGCTGCGCGGCCTGCTGGCTGCGAGCGATCACCGCATGGTGGGCTACGCCTTCCGCGCGATGGAGGTGATGGTCGCCATCCGGGCCGGCCGGTTCGAGGAGGCCGAGGCCCTGGCGGCCGACTGCGCGGAGCGGGGCGCCGCGGCCGGGGACGTGAACAGCACCGGCTGGTACGCCGGGCAGCTCGGCACCCTCCGCTGGTACCAGGGTCGCGTCGGCGAGTTCGCCCCGCGGTTCGCGGAGCTGGTCGACTCCGCGGAGATGAGCGTGATCGACTTCTCCAGCGTCGCCGGGCTGGCGCTCGCCGCGGCCACCGCCGGGGACACGCGGGTGGCGGCGGGCGCCCTGGCCCGCCTCCGCGGCCGGGACCTGGCCGACCTGCCCCGGTCGAGCAGCTGGCTGCTCACGATGTACTGCGTGGTGGAGACCGCGTACCTCCTGCAGGACGCCGAGACGGCCGAGCGCGCCTACGCCCTGCTCACCCCGTACGCCCAGCTGCCCGTGGTCGCCAGCCTCGCGATCACCTGCATGGGCTCCGTCCAGCACAGCCTGGGGCTGGCCGCGCTGACCGCCGGCGACGTGGACCGCGCGATCACGCACCTGGACGAGGCCGTCAGCGCCAACCTGGCGCTCGGCCACTGGCCCGCCGTCACCCTGTCGCGGATGCGGCTCGGCCAGGCGCTCGCCTGCCGCGACGGCGCGCACGACGAGACGGCCCGGCGGGAACTCGCGCTCGCCGCCCAGGAGGCGGCGGCGATGGGCATGCGGTTGCCCGTCGCACCGGACGAACCCGCCCCGGTCACGGCCGAGCGGGACACCGCCGCGCACTGCGTACGGCATGGGCGCCACTGGCGGATCACGCTGGGCGGCCGGACGGTCCAGGTCGAGGACTGCGTGGGCATGCGCCATCTGGCGGTGCTCCTGGCGAATCCGGGGACCGACATCGCCGCCATCGACCTCGCCGCCGGAGCGGAGACACCGCTGCCCGGCGACTCGGCCCAGCCGATCCTCGACGACCAGGCCAAACGCCAGTACCGGCAGCGGCTGGACCAGCTCCAGGCCGACATCGACGAGTACGAGCTGGCCGGGGACACCGTACGCGCCACGGCCGCCACCACCGAACGCGACTGGCTGGTCGCCGAGCTGGCCGCCACCGCCGGGCTGGCCGGGCGAACGCGGCGGTTCGCCGACGGGGCCGAACGCGCCCGCATCGCCGTGGGCAAGGCCATCCGGCGTGCCCTGGACCGGGTCGCCGCCGCCGACCCGGACCTCGGCGCCGAACTGCGCGCCGCCGTCCAGACCGGCCGGCACTGCTGCTACCGGCCGGCCTGACGCTGGTGGGCCGCAACGCCCCCGTGTGCTGCGGCCCACCACTGTCAAAGACGGGATCGAACCGGCGAAAAATACGTCCCCGCCTCGGATCACAGCAGGAAGAGTCACCGGATCGCCCCAGAGTTCACCCCAGGGACTTCCCTGGGGTGAACCCTCGCGAGCCAGGACGGCGGCATGGACGAGCCGCCAGAGTGTCCAATGGCATGGTGACGTCATGAGGTGACGAGCCATCATGCGTCCAGGACCCAGGGAGAACCCCGGGCCCGCGCTGGTTCTCCCTAGGGCTCTCCCTGTCGCGGCCTGGCGCGGCCGCCGCGCATGCTTTGGGCAGATCTGCCGCTCAGAGCATTCGGGGAGGCCTTGTGAACAGGCCTGTGATTCTGGCGACGACCTTGTTGCTGGTCGGCCTGGCGTACGCCGGGTGCGGCGACGGGGGCGACACTCCGGCGCCGCCGTCCTCGTCATCCGTGCCGGTGACGACACCTCCGACTTCGCCCGTACCACCGGACCCGTCTCCGCCGAGCACGTCACCCGCGACGGAGTCTCCTTCGACGCCCGGCACCTCGGGCTCGCTGCCTGCGGGGATGGTCGGCACCTGGGAGAGCAGCGAGGGGAACGCGACGATCGTCTACCGCTTCTCCTCTGACGGCGGCTACGCCAACGTCTCCATCCTCACGCAGCCCCGCAAGGGCGGTCTCTTCGAGTTCCGCATCCAGGTCAGAGGCACCGCCGAGGTCGACGGCGACCAGCTCACCCTCCGGCCGGTCGCGGGAACGCACACGCTCAAGGATCCCGACGATCCGAGCCGCAGCTACACCCGGGCCGCGCGCAAGGAGATCGAGAACTACACGTGGTCGCTCTCCGGATCCGTCCTCACCATGACGGGCTCCGACGGCAACACGATCACCTACGACCGGCAATGACCGCACTCGCGACGGCCCGCCGGGCGGCCCGCGCGGTGGGCCGCCGGGCGGGCCGGATCGTGCGGTCGGGGTCACGCGTCGCGCGGGCGAACTGGCGCCAGCTCGTGGTGACGGGACTCATCGCGCTCGGGGTCGCGGCGAGCGCGATCCTCACCGGGCAGGCGACCGGCGAGTGGCAGAGCATGACCCGGCAGGAGACGAAGCGCTCGGCGGCGGCCGTCGAGGACATCACCTTCGTCTACGGCGCCGAGGCGCCGCAGGCGGTGCGGGTCGCCGTCGCGGAGGCGCGCGCCGGATGGCTCGAACTGGACGCCGGCATGCGCGGCGACGACGGGGCGCTCGAACGGATCGAGGCGGCCTCCGAACGGCAGTACGTCTGGCAACTGCGATTCGCGGAGAAGGGCAAGGGCACGTTGCTCGACGGGGACGCCTACCGTCGCGCGGACGGCTCCTACGACATCCAGCGCCGGCTCGCGGCCACGCGGGCGGCGAACCCCGAGCTGGTCCGGCTGGACCCGGACGAGGCCCTCCGCACCGGTGATCGCAAGGCTCGATGGGCGGCGCTCTGCGCGACGGTCGCCGTTCCGCTGCTCGCCTACTACTACCTGATGCAGCTCCTGCCGCGGCGACGGAGCCGGAACGGCGAGAACGCCGAAGGCGACCGGCGCGAAGAGCACGGCGACGAGGGCGACGGCGACGGCGACGGCGACGGTGCAAGCGGCGGCGGGGAAGAGGAGCTGGACGAGATCCCGCCCATGCCGGCTTCCCGTGACGCCCATCGGCGGCTGATGTGGCTCACGAACATCGCCTGGATCCTGTTCACGGTGCTCGTCGCTCCCCAGCTCTACTTCGGCAACCAGGAACAACGCGCCCAGGCGCTGGCGGCGCGCGAGGGCACCCGCGTCACCGCGGAGATCCAGGCCAGCGGCGCGCTGGACGCGTTCCAACGGGAAAGCCGGCGACTCGTCCTGACGCACGACCTCAAGGCCGCCACCCGCGAGTACGTCAATCTCGACACCCAGGACGCGGTGCTCGCGGCTCAGCAGGAGGCCCTCGCGCACGCGGACCGGGACAGCGGCGCGAAGCTCGGGCAGATCGTCGCCGCGATGAGCAGGGCACCCGGCCCCGAGGACGGCGTCGATCCGGTGACGCGGGCGCTCATCGGGGCCTCGCCCGCCGAGTGGAAGGCCGGCCTGCGCCGCCAGGGCGAGCAGCTCGCCGCCGCCGACAAGGCGTCGGGGCGCAACAACCACATGACCGTGGCCATTCTCTTCGCCGGTCTGGCGTTCAGCATCAGCGCGCTGGCCATGCTCCGGGCCCGCACGGCCGGGCCCAAGGCCGGTCTGCTGGCGGCGGGGACGGCCGTGCTGCTGGCGGCCTCGGTACTCACCATCGTTCGCGCGGCGCTGCCGTGAGGTATCAGACGGCGGCTCCGCGCGCTCTTTCCGTACATCGGCAGCACGGTCGGCAGAGGGGGCTCGGAGATGGATCGATCGCGGTCCTACAGGCCGTTGTCAGTGGATGACATCGTGAAGGTCGCGGTCCACCCGGACCGGCGGCCCTCCCATGAAGCAGAGGTCATCGCGTTCTCCTATCACCGGCTGGCGCTCGACCTGGCCCGCCACCTGGGGCGCGACGTCAACAACTGGTACTGCTACGCGGTGTGGGCGTCCAAGGCCGTCTCCGAGAACCTCGACCTGTCGCCCGGGTCGTGCTTCCTGGGCGATGTGGCGGCACGGCTGAACGTGCCGGTCTGGCTTCGGAGGCCGTTCCGGCGCGTGTTCCTCGCTCTGCTGGGGCCCAGCTATCCGCTGGCGCTCGCGTTGGCCAACCGTGCGATCTTCCTGGAGATGGGCAGCCTCGCCGCCGAGCTCTGGGACGCGGACGACGACTACCTGATCCGCGTCGACGAGACCGGGGACTTCGTCCGGCGGCCGGAGTTCCTGTCGGCCCTGCTCGCGCCCGCGGAGGAGGAGTTCCTCGACGCGGTCGTGCGGCTGTTCACCAAGGCCAGGAACGCCACCGGCCCGGAGAGGGCGGAGTTCGTCCTCGGGGCCAACATCGCGCTGGTCGCCTACGAGCAGCAACGTGCGCAGCGGCTGCTGGAGCTGGTCCTGAACCGGCCTCCGCGGTGGTTGCTGCAAGGTTCGTGGCGCTGGTTGTGGTGCGCGCTGAGGCGACGCCCGTTCCACCGGCTCGCGATCTACACCGCGCCGCACGCGGAGCTGGCCTGGCCCGCGCGCAAGGCCGAGCGGTGGTGGGTGCGGTTCTACACGAGCCGGCTGATGGTGATGCGCACCCCGGTCGGCAGGATCCAGCTCGGCAGGCCGCTTCCCCCGCCGAAGGGCGCGGCTCCCGAGACGGTCTGGGCACCGATCCAGGACCTGGAGGTGCGCGAGCTCGTCGACCGGTTCCTGCCCTCGGACTTCGACCGGGCGACGGCAGGTGTCGGCAACTGGCTGAGCTTCGACGACCGGATGCGGTTCATCGTCGCGTACTTCCGGATGTACGCGAACGTGCCGGAGCTCTTCGATCCCCCGTTCACCTCGGACAAGCTGGACGAACTCGAGGCGGAGATGGACGAGGGCCACGTCCCCGAGCCCTATCAGGAGTGGCTGCAGAAGGAGAACGCGCGGCGGGCGGCGGCCGGACGCGGTGTCCGGGGACTGATCGCCCGTCAGCGCTACCGGTCGCCGTTCCGTTCCGACCCCGACGCGGCGGCGCTGGCCGGATTCGACCTGACCGGGTGCGTCCACCGGCGCACGCTCAGACCGGAGGCCGGGCCCGAAGCCCTGCTGTGCTGCGGGATCGACGGCGAACTGTGCGGAGACGCCGGTGGACGCTGCGGGAGGCAGGCTTGAGGTGCCCGTCAGTCGAGGAGAGCGCGTCAGTCCAGAAGATCCGGGGTGACGCCGCGTTCGGTGAGCAGGCCCCGGAGCCGCGTCAGGCACCGGGCGCGGGACGGGCCGATGCTCCCGATCGGGCGGCCGAGCTCCCGTGCCAGGTCGACGTAGTGCAGCTCGGGCCGTTCGGCGAGCATCGTGAGCAGCTGGCGTTGCCGGGGCGGAAGCTCGGCGGCGGCCTCGGCGACGGCGACGCTCAGCCAGGCGCCGTCCAGCCGGCGGTCGACGGACGCCATGCCCGCGTCGGCGTCGGGCCGGTCGACGGCGTCGAGGTCGTCGGTGCTGATCTCTTTGGACCGTCTCAGGAGTTTCATCGACTCTCGAATGGCGATGGTCGTCAACCATCCTCCCAGCCGTTTCTCCTGTTCCAGCCGGTGCAGGTTCTGCAATGCCAGCAGCCACGTCGTCTGGATCACATCCTGCGCGTCTTCGTTACCGAGCCGGAAGCGCCTGATCCGGGAACGCAGCATCCCGCTGTAGTTCTCCACCAAACGCCGCCACGCGTCACCATCGCCATTGCGGGCCGCCGAAACCAGCGCGATCACTTCGTGGTCCCAGTCCTCGGCCAGTGAGGTCGTCATGCGAAGACGATCCGGCCGGAGCGGCGGCGGCGCAGTTCGCGCGGGCACACCGGCGCTGTCATCCAGAGCACAGCCTTAAAGAGAGGCGGAAATACCGTGGCAGGTTTAGAGTGCGCGTATGGAAAGGCGCGTGAACAGCGTGCCTGGGATCATTTCTCCCGAGGTCACGCGGCTGATCGTCAAAGTCCTGGCGGAGATCCCGCTGTTCGCCGTTCTCGACGCGGACGGCATCGAGGCCCTGGCGCGGGCCGGGCTCCCGCGCCGGCACGGCGTGGGCCAGATCATCGTCCACCAGGGCGATCCCGGCGACCGCCTCTTCGCCGTCCTCGACGGCCTGGTCAAGGTCGTCTTCGCGACGCCGCACGGGGACGAGGTCGTGCTCGACACACTGGGCAGCGCGGAGACCTTCGGCGAGCTGTCCGTCCTCGACGGGGGGCCGCGCTCGGCGTCGATCGTCGTCGTGGAGACGGCCTGGCTCTTCTCGCTGTCGCGGGCGCAGCTGCTGGCGCTGATGCACGATCACCCGGCGGTGGCGGACGAGTTCCTCCACGGCCTCGGCGCCCTGGTCCGGCGCCTCACCGAACGCACCGCGGACATGGCCTTCCTCGACCTCGGCGGGCGGCTGGCCAAGGTGCTCCTCCATCTCGCCGGCAAGCACGGCGACGCCGGGGGCACGGTCCTCGACCGGGCGTTCACCCAGTCGGATCTCGCCGCGTACGTGGGCGCGTCCCGGCCCGCCGTCAACCGCGCCCTGAGCGCACTCGCCGCCCGCAGGATCATCGAGATCAATGGACGCACCATCGTGCTCCTGAATACCGCGGAGCTCCGTCGCCGCAGCGTGCCGTGACTTTCCTCCGCCATTTCCTTTATCGGCAATAGCACTGATGATGCTCCTGGGATAACGGGGCTCATAATGCAGACGAATACGTGGGGTGACGTCATGCATGACCAAGCCGAGACGCGCGGTGCCCGTGGCGCGACGCGCTGGACCGAGGCAGAATTCCGGCGGTTGCGGGCGATGGCCGATCCGGAGATCGACGAAGCAGTCGCCGAATACCGCCGGGCTCATCCCGAGCTCCGCTCACCGGCCGCTCTGCTGGGCGCCCTGTTCAAGGAATTGCACGCGGAGCCCACCGGATTCACCGGGGCACTGGGCGAGCTCGCCACCGGCGACGCGCTCCCTTCCTGGGGCGGCGACGGTGCCCGGATCGAACGCGGCCAGCGCGTGTTCAATGACCACGGCCTCTACCAGTCGGTCGCCCTGTTCTTCGCCTGCCTCCCGCTGGCGTACGCGGCTCCCGCCGGCGCCAAGGTGCTGGTCTGCTCGTCCGACCTGGCCAACGGCAACGTGAGCCGCAGGATCGCCCAGACCGGGCAGATGCTGATCAACGTCATGGGCATGCGCGGTCCCGCCGAGGGAGAGCTCCCTTCCCTGGCCCACGGCGGCCGCGGGTACGGGAACGCGATCGGCCTGCGGCTCCTGCACTCCTGCATCCGGGCGCTCGTCCTCGATCTCGACGGGCCTCGGGCCTGGGACTCCGCCGCGTACGGTCCCCCGGTCAACCAGGAGCTCCTGCTCGCCACCCTGCTCGACTTCTCGCTCGTGACCTGGAAGGTCATGGAGCGCATGGGCATCACGCTGAGCGAGGACGACCGGGCGGCCAACCTCTACACCTGGAGCGTCTTCGGCCACCTCATGGGCGTCGAGGCCTGCCGGGAGGGCCCGCTCGCCCTCGACGAACTGAAGACCATTCGGGCCCGGCTGGACGGCCTGTTCGAGCCCACCCGCGAGGGGCGACAGCTCATGGCCGCACTCCTGGAGGAGATGGAGGAGTTCATGGTCCTCGGGTGGCGCAAGCTGCCCAGAAGCCTGATCCACTGGCTGTTCAAGGGGACCGGCGAGGGCGTCGACGTGGTGCCCGCGCTGCTCGGGGTGCCGCGTCCCGCCTGGTGGTCGGCGCCGCTGTTCGCGACCGCCGCCGCGGCGCAGCGCTTCTCCTGGCTGCCCGATCCGCTGCGCCCCGTCGCCCGCCGGCTGATCCGCAGGCTCGGCCGGGCCGTGGTGATCACCTATGCCGACCGCTTCGCCGGGGATCCCGTCCCGTTCGAGATCCCCGCCGAGCTGGCCCGCCGCTGGCGGCTCCGGCAGCGGCCCGTGGCCCGGCACGTCCGCGAGAAGCGCCGGCAGGTGCGCGGCAAGGTCCGCACGGCGCTGCGGCACTCCGGCGGCCAGGCCGCCACGGCGGCGGCCGACCCGTACGAACCACCAGACCAACGACCAGGCGAACGCCTGACCGGACGCGAGGAGGAGGAGCGTCGCCATGGGTCCCCCCGCACCCGGAACGCTGACCACCGCCACCCTTCTGTTCACTGATCTCGTCGAATCCAGCAGCACCAGGGCCCGCCTCGGGGAGGAGCTCGCCGACGGCCACTTCGGCCGCATCTACCAGTTGCTGCGTCGTGTCACCACGGCCGCCGGGGCGGTGTTCACCAAGAGCCTCGGCGACGGCCTGATGGCCGTGTTCGAGTCCGCGACCGCGGGCCTGGACGCGGTCACGGCCGTGCAGCGGGCCATCGTCGAGGAGAACGAGCGGGCCCCCGCGCCGATCGCCGTCCGCGCGGCCCTCAGCGTCGGCGACGTCCGCTGGGACGAGGACGACGTCAGCGGCCTGCCCACCGTCGAGGCCGCCCGGCTGGTCGACCAGGCCGACGGCGGGCAGGTGCTGTGCACCGAGCTGGTCCGGCGGCTCGCGCAGGGACGCAGCGGCCACGAGTTCGCCTACGTCGGGCGCCTGCCCGCCAAGGGTCTGCCCCGGCCGCTCCGCGCCTACGAGTTGTTGTGGCGGAACGCGGCCGGTGAGCGGCGCGTCCGGCCGGTCCCGTGGCTGGACGTCGGCCATGTCCTGCCGTTCATAGGCCGCGAACGTGAGATCGCCAAGCTGGCCGCCGATCTCGCGGCGAGCGAGACCGGGCCGCGGGTGGTGATCCTCCAGGGCGAGCCCGGCGTCGGGAAGACCCGCCTCGCCTCGGTGATCACGCAGCGGGCGGCCGACCGGCGCTTCACGGTGCTGGCCGGGCGCTGCACCGATCCGGCGCGGCAGGCGTACGAGCCCATCGCCGCCGCCGTCGAACGGCTGGCCCGGGACGTTCCGGAGTTGCTGCTGCGCGCGGGCGTCGACCAGCAGTGCGGGCAGCTGGTGCGGCTGGCCCCCTCGCTCGCCGCGCCGCCGCTGTCGTTGACGGTGCCGACCCCGACCGAGCCGGTCTCGGAGCGGTACCAGCTGGCGGCCGCGGTCCGCACGTTCCTGGAGCGGCTGGCCTCGGTGGGCCCGATCCTGCTGGTCATCGACGATCTGCAGTGGGCCACCCCGGAGTCGCTGGCGATGGTGCGCGCACTCATCTGGGAGTCCGAGGGGCTTCCCCTGCTGATCCTCGCGACGTCGCGGCCCGTGCCGGCCGACGCCGCCGATCCCGCCGCGGCCGAGCTGCACCGGCTGGAGGCCGAGAGCCGTGTCATCCAGGTGGAGCCCTTCGGCGTCCACGACGTCAGCGCGGCCCTCACCGCCGTCGCGGACCCGTCCGGCCGTGCCGCGGAGGGTGACCCGGCCAGGCTCCACACCATCACCGGCGGCAACGCGTTCCTGGTCAGCGAGGTGATCCGGGAGCTGATCCGCGGCCGCGACCTCGACCGGCTGACCGTGCCCGACTCCGTCACCCGGATGGTGGTCGCCCGGCTGGCACGGCTGGGGCCGGACGCCCGCCACCTGGCCAATCTCCTCGCGGTCGGCGAACAGCTGGGCTCGGCGGCGCTGCGGCTCGCGCTCGGCACCGACGAGATGTCCTTCGTCGACACCGTCGAGGAGGTCATGGCGACGGGTCTGGTGACGATGACCGCCTCGGGCGAGTGCCAGTTCTCCCATGAGCTGACCAGGTCCGCCGCGTACCAGACGCTCTCCCGGCCGCGCGTCGGCCTGCTGCACGGGAGGGTCGCCGACGCGCTGCGCCGGTCCGACCCCATGGTCATGGAGACCCGCCCGTACGTCATCGCGGCGCACCTGCTCGCGACCGCGCGGCAGGGGCATGATCCCGCGCGCGTCGCCGAGGCGGCGGAGGCCGCCGGGCTCGCCGCGCGCCAGGCGCTCGCCAGGCTCGCCCACCAGGAGGCGGTCTCGTGGTGCTGGCGACGGCTCGAACTGCTCGACGAGGATCCGGGCACCTCGGCGGAGCGGCGGGCCGAGGCGCTGGTCGAGTGCGGCCGCGCCATGTGGCTCGCCGGCGATCCGGCCGCGCGCCCGGCGCTCGCCAAGGCCGCGGCGCTGGCCGAGGAGAGCGGCCGCACCGACCTGGTCGTGGCGGCCGCGGTCGCCGAGGATCGCGGCTTCTTCAGCATGACCGCCACGGTCGACGATCGCCGGGTGGCGCTCCTGTCGCGCGCACGCGCGCTCGTCGACCCGGACGACCTGCGGACGCGGGCACTGCTGGCCGCCCAGCTCGCGGCCGAGCTCACCTGGGCCCAGGACGGCGACGACCGCCGCTTCAGTCTCGCCGACGAGGCGATCGCCCTGGCCCGGCAGGCGACGGATCCGGCGACGCTCGTCCGCGTCCTCGGCCTGCGCAGCCTGACCGTCATCCCCGCCGAGTCGCTGGAGCGGCGCGCCGAGGACGGGAACGAGATGGTGCGTGCGGCTCTGCGAACCGGCGACGACCTCGCCCTCTTCCACGCGACGTTCCAGCGGATACCGTCGCTGCTCGAATCAGGCGACATGAGCCAGGTGACGGCCCACCTGAAGGAGTCGGAGCGGTTGGCCCGCCAGCTCGCGCAACCTCAGCTGGTGTGGCTCGTCGTCATGTGCCGGACGAGCATGACCCTGTTCCAGGGTGACATCCCTGGCGCCGAGCGCACCACCGTGGAGGCCTTCGAACTCGGTACGGGCCTCGGGCGGCGGCTGGAGGCGCTGGCCTTCCACGCCGAGCAGCTCAGCGAGATCCGCCGCTTCCAAGGCCGGCTCGGCGAACTGCGCGGGCGGCTGCGGCACGCGTCCGAAAGCCCGCAGATCGACCCCGTGCACGCGGTCCTGCGCTTCCTCTGCGAGCTGGACGACCCCGAGGCGGGACCGGCCCTCGACCGCGTCCTCGCCGCGCAGCACGGGGTCATGCCGCATCGGGACCTGGCGCAACGGCCGGCGCTCGACAACCTGGCGTACGCGGCGTCCCGGCTGGGCCGCGACGATCTCCTGTGGCCGCTGTACGACGCGCTCACCCCGTTCGGGGAGACGTTCGGGATGTCGGCGGTCGGGCATCACTGCGGCCACCACTACCTCGCCCACCTGTCGGTCGCGCGGGGCCATCCGGGACGCGCGAACGACCATTTCGCGGCGGCCGCCGAGGTGCACGGACATTGCGGGGCGCCGTTGCTGATGGCGGAGTCGCTGCTGGACTGGGCGGACCTGGTCGAGCGCGGCGACACGGCCGGGCACACCGAGCCGGTGCCGTCCGCCACCGACCTTCGGAAGCGCAGCGCCGGCCTGATCGCGGGCAGAGGCGCGGTCCTGCTGGAACGCCGCCTCGAACAGCACGGCATGAGGTGACGGGGCGCGGTCACGTGCGGTACTTCGTGAGATAGGCATCGAAGTCCCAGTCGGTGAGGAACTTCTCGGCGGCCTTGTAACCCCGCTCGTGAAGGTCGGCCCGGGCCTCGCGCGACAGCCGGAAGTCGGTGGCACCGACGCCCGCCGAGTCGACGAAGACGGTCCTCGCCGCGATGGACGGCTCGTCCAGGTCGAGCCGGTCATGCGCCTCGATCATCGTCTGGACCAGGGCCCGGCCATAGGAGACCGGCCCCCGCGCCGGACGGCCCACCGTCCAGCGCCCCGGCGCCGGCCTCGCCGAGAGCTTGATCCCGAACGTCGGCCAGCGTGGCCGCAGCGTGTCCCGGCGGTCGAAGACGGTGATCGGATAGTTGGACAGCAGGCCGCCGTCCACGCACGTCGCCCGCGCGCCGCCCGGCAGCCGCATCCGCACCGGCCGGAAGACACCGGGGATCGACGCCGAGGCACGGACGGCGTCCGCCACCGGCTGCTCGTCGGCGTCCAGCCCGTAGCGGGCGAAGTCCCACGGAAGGCGCACCATGTGCCCGCTGCCGACGTCCGAGACGATCACCACGAGCCCGTAGGCGCGGTCGCGCGGCAGGTCCGAGACGGGGTCGCGCAGCCGCAGGTCGCCGAACGTCCGGACGCCCTGGGCCTTCAGCCGATCGCTGATCCAGCGGTGCAGCCTGTCGCCCCGGTAGAGACCGAGCCGGGTCAGCAGCGAGACGCCTCGGCCCAGCGCGCCGAACGGTGACGCGTCGAGGATGTCTTCGTGCTCCAGTTCGTCGAAATCCTTTTCCATTCGCCGCGCTGAAATGCCGGCGGCGAGGAACGAGCCGACGATCGCCCCAGCCGAGGTTCCGGCGATCCGGGCGGGCTCACCGAGCCGCCAGCCGCCGGCTTCCAGGGCCCCGATCGCACCCACGAGCCCGATGCCCTTGACCCCGCCGCCCTCCAGCACGAGATCCGCCCTGCGTGCGTTCCGCTCCGCGGGCGATACCCGGGAAGCGGCCACGAGAATGTCGCCTTCCACAGCCTGCACGTCCTCTCCGGCTCCTCACTAAGCGTTCATCTGAAAGAGCAGTCGCGGCTCGCTCCAGATACATCCCTCAAGGTCTTTGCTTCGCGATGTATCAGCGGCCGCGGTCGGCGGCTCTTACAGATATCAACGCCCGACCGGCGGGCCGACAATGAGCAATTCACAGGGGAGAGCGCTCATGCAGACGAACGACGTGCAGGTGACCCGGGTCTACACCACCAACAAGCCGGGGGCCGCCCAGGACAACACCCCGAACGAGCTCGGCGGCACCCGGCTGAACGAGTTCCAGCTGGTGGTCAACGCCGAGTCGGGGGACAACCTCGGTGACCTCCAGGCCGCCTACACCCTCATCATCAGCGCCACCTCCACCTCGGGCGGCACCACGACCTTCGCCCGGCGCAAGCTGGCCGAGACGATCACCGCCGGCAAGTTCGGCTGGACCGATCTCGGCAACAACGCCGGCTACGCGAAGCAGGAGAACATCATGGTCCGGGCCGCCGACTTCCCGGCCGGCGACGCCTACCGGTTCACCGTGACGCTGCTGGCGAACAACGGCGTCGTCTCCACCGAGAGCAGCAACGAGTTCGTGACCATCTGACCCGCTCGCGCGCCGGTGCGGGCCCGTTCGCGCGGGGCCCGCACCGGATCAGGCGTGCCGGCACGGAGGTCATCGCCCACTCCCATAGAGAGATCAATTCCACCGAGAAGAGATCCATTGTTGCGGTCCAATAAAGATCCATTGTTCTGGATCAGAAAAATGGTGTGAATTGTCGGGCGATAACTGTTATATTGAGGCCGTGTACACGGGGCGCCTGCGGGGGTTTTGGGCGAGCGTGGTGCTCGTGCTCGCCATGGTCCAGCTCCATTCGCCGCGCGGCGGCGCATTCAGCCGGATCGTCATCGAATTCTGCGCGGTGATCGGTGTGGTCGCCGGCGCACTGATCTTCTGCGATCTCATCACCCGGCGGTCCGCCCGTCCGAGCGCGCAGCCGATGCCATGGTCCGAGGCACCACGCCGGCAAGAGGCCGGCAGGGTGAGTCCACCCGACCCGCGGCGCATGCGGGACCTGCGCGACGTCCGGGACGGGCACACCGACGCGGCGCCGCCCCCGTTCGCGTCGACCGGCTCGCACGCACGGCGAATGCCGGCGGCGCATCGGCATGCGCCCAGGCCACGGCGACCCGTGCCGATGGACGGCACGGACACGCGACCCGACCCGTCCGCTACTGCCCGCCCGCGTCCATCGCTGATCGCACCCCTCTTCGGGACGCGCGGTTCGCGCGCGCACGGCCGGCCCTGGCTGCTGCCCGCCCGTCCCGTGCATCCCGGGGTGTCCGCCGACGCCGTCCGGCTCGGCGACCTGGAGGTGCGGGCGGCGTCGATCGTCGGCCCCGGTCACCGCTGCGAGGAGCCCGCCATGCCCCGGCAGGACGCGTACCGCCTGGGCCGTGACGACGACGGGCGCTTTCTCGTGCTCGCCGTGGCGGACGGCGTCTCCAGCAGCGCGCACGCCGAGCGCGGCGCCACCGTGGCCGCCAGCGTCGCGGTCAACGCGGTGCGCGACCGGCTGGCGGGCCCGGATCCGCTCCCGGTCCTGTCCGCGCCGGAGCTCTTCGTGACCGTCGCGGACCAGATGGTGAACGACGCAAGCAGGCAGGGCCTGGAGCCGGGCGACGTGGCCGCGGTGCTGGTCGTCGCGGTGATCCCGGCGTATCCGGAGCACGATCTCAGCCGCGATGTCTGGGTCGGCTGGCTCGGCGACGTGTCCGCGTGGACGCTCGGCGGCGGTCGCTGGTCGTTCCAGGCGGGCGACCGCAAGGGCGGCGCGGGCGGCATCGAGAGCAACTCCCCCGGCGCGGTGCTCCCGGCCGCCCCGCAGTGCGCCGAGCACCGCTGGGTGCGTCTCGGCCAGGGCGACGTGATCTCCTTCGTCACCGACGGGTTCGGCGACGCGCTCGCCACGATCGGCAAGGCCACCGCCTTCCTGGCCGAGCACTGGGCCGAGCCGCCGCCCGTCGGGGAGTACCTCGGCCATGTCGGCTTCGACGCCGAGCAGTTCCTCGACGATCGCACCGCCGTGACGGTCTGGCCGGACGCGGGCACGCCCTCCCGGTGGGCCCCGTGAGAGCCGGCACGGGCGAGTGGACGCTGCCGTCCGTCGTCAGCCGGTCCGATCTGGGGGCCGTCGACGGCTCGATCAGCCCGGCGGCGGGCCAGAGCAGCGGCATCCATCCGCTCCGTTCCGATCCGGGCTGGCTGGTGAAGCTCTACAAGGCGCCTCTCGACGCCGCCGAGACCCAGCGGCTCGACACGCTGGTCGCCCTGCCCGGCGCGTTGGCGGAGACCCAGCGGAGCCTTCTGCGTGAGCAGACGTCATGGCCGGTCGCACGGGTCACCGGCCCGGACGGACTGGCCCTCGGCTGCGTGTTGCCCACGGCACCCGACCGGTTCCGCGTCCAGACGGGCAACGGCAACGGGACACCGGCGCCGAACGGGAACGGGCCGGCGGGCTCCCGCTTCCAGGAGATCGACTTCCTGGCGTCCCCGGCCGCGGCCTTCCAGCGTCGCGGCATGCGGGCCCCGACTTCCGAGGACCGCTGGCGGGTCTGCCGCAACCTCGCGAACGTGGCGGCGGTGCTGGAGCAGCATCGCCTGGTCTACTCGGACTGGTCCTACTCCAACGCCTTCTGGAGCGGCCAGGATCAGACGGTCTTCCTGATCGACGTCGATGGTTGCGGCATCGGCTCGATGCCCAACATCCACCAGCCGAACTGGGAAGACCCCCTCACGCCCGCGAACGCGCCGGCCGACGCGGCGACGGACCGGTACCGGGTGGCGCTGCTGACCGCACGATGCCTCACCGGCCGCCGCGACCTCGCGTCGGTGCTGCACACCCTGGCCGACACTCCGGACGACGTGCCCGCCTACCGCGTGTTCGCCGAGGTCCTGCTCGACGCGCTGCTGGCCGAGCACCGGACGAGGCGGCCACGCGTCGAGATCCTCGCGCAGGTGCTCAACGGCGGACCGTACATCCGGTTCAAGCCCGCCCGCCTGCCGTTGCCCGCACGGCCGGGCCCCCAGCGCCAGGGCACGGTGACGGGCACCTTCGACCAGCGCGTCCTCATCGGCGCCGCTGCCACTCCGGCCGCGCCGAAGCCGCAGCGCTCCCAGCCGCCGACGCCGCCGCCGAGCCCCGGCGACCACCACACCGCGCACGGCGACTGGCAGTGGCTCGTAGTCACCGCCATCGTGCTCGTCGCCGCACTCGCTTTGGCCGTCCTGCTCGTGCAGGGCAGCTGACCGACCACACCGTTCCCTCGGGGAAGGAGCCGACGGTGACCGATCCGTACCAGATGACGCAGGACCGGCAGCCCTACGTGATGAAGCCGAAGTGCCTGCCCACCTACCTCGTGGTGGACGTGTCCAGCTCGATGTTCCCGCACCAGGACATGCTGAACCGCACGCTCGACAAGCTGCACGCGAGCCTCACCCAGAGCCCGCGCGTCTCGGAGTTCGCCCACATGTCGATCATCGCGTTCTCGACGCAGCCGCAGGTGGTGATCGAGATGACGGACATGGAGTACGTCCCGGCGATGCCCGAGGTGATGTGCAACGGGCTCACCAACTACGGGGCGGCGTTCGACCTCGTACGGCAGCGCATCGACCTCGACGTCGCCGACCTCAACGCCCAGGGCAAGGCCGTGCTGCGGCCCGCGGTGTTCTTCCTGACCGACGGCGCGCCCAGCGACCCGGGCTGGGAGCAGTCCTTCCAGCGGCTCATCGACCGCACCTGGAACCGGCATCCGCACGTCATCACCTACGGCTTCGGCGCGGCCCCCGAGATGGTCCTCGGCAAGGTCGCCACCAAGGCCGCCTTCGTCGCCGACGGCAGTTCCGACCAGGACGCGGCGCTCGCCGCCGCCATCAACAGCCTGCTGAACTCGCTGGTCGCGTCGTCGCAGGCGGGCGAGATGCAGATCCCCATCCGGGCCGAGGGCTACCGCACCGTCCCCCTCGAATACATGGACTGACGGGACGGGAACACCATGCGACTCCAGCTCCACCCGTACGAGGCGCGGTTGCTGATAGGCACGGCCACCGCCACGACCGTGCTCGGCTCCCTGCTGTGGATCTTCGCACCGGGCGAGGACGCGCAGCCCCCCACCCCCAAACCGGCCCCGACCCGAACCACTCCGGCGCCACGTCCTCCGAGCACCCCTCCAGCGTCGCCGTCGCAAAGCCAGCAGCCCGCCCCTCCGCCACCGACGCATGACCAGGGGCGAACCGACCCAGGCGGCGGTGAGGAACCACCGCCTGATCCCCAGAAGCCCAGGGAGGGAAGCCGATGAAATGCACCAGGTGCAACGGAGACAACTCGCAGAACTACGTGGTCTGCCGGCACTGCGGTCAGCGGCGCGTCATCCAGCCGGTCGCCGGGCAGTCCACCGGCCCGGCCCACGCGGCACCGAACAACTTCACCTTCCCATCGAAAATCGCGGCCCCCGCCCCACCTGCCGGAACTCCGCCAGGGCCAAGGCGAGCGTCACCGCCGAACCGAAGCCGCAGGCCGTTCGCACGGGACGCGACCCGCTACCTCTGCGCCGCCATGCAGGTGGACAGCGGCCTGTCGACCAAGGCGATCGAATCGGTGCTGGACGAGCCGTACAAGGCCGTCGCGTCCTCACCGGGCGTCGACCTGGCCACCGTGCTCAAGTACGCGCTGGCCGCGCGCAGCAGGCAGCGGCTCCGCGACCTCGTGCTGACGCTGCTTCCGGCCGTGTGGCTCCTGGTCCTCTTCCTCGACCTGGAGAACGCGGCGTCGATCCTGCCGCAGTGGACTCTCCTCATCGCCGTGGCGCTGTGGGGCGTGGTCTTCGCCGAGCTGTTGTACACCTACTACGCGGTGATCTTCCCTCGGCTCCGACGGGACTCCTTCGACCCTGCCGAGGCACCCGTCCCACCGTCGCGCAAGGATCAGGCCAGGCTCGCCGAGATCGCCGACGACGACCGCGGCAACGTGGTCATGTCCGCGATGTACCGGCCCTTCGTCGGCTACGGCTTCGATCTCGAAACCTGGTCGGTGACCCTCAACATGGCCAGGGCCGAGGAGGGCAAGACCGTCATTCCCTTCCACGTGCACGAGCTCTACGACGAGGTAGGGGACGCCATCGGCAGGCTGGGACTGCCCGGGGTGTCCGTACAGGACCGGCTCGTGGTGAACGGCCGGGACCTTCAGCACGGCCTCGAACCGCAGGTCCAGCAAGCGCTTCTGCCCACCCCGCTGCGCGCACCCGCCGCGAAGGTGGACGCGGCGCTGGTGCGGCGGTTGCGTGATGCGCCCAATGGCCGCGCCAGGCCCTATCTCACGGTCTGCGTCAACGGCTGGAGCGGCGAGGTGGTCGTCACGATCTTCCTGCGTTTCGCGCTCCTGCCCGATCAGGACCTGTTGTTCGTCGAGGCGAGCTATTCGCTGCTGCCACCGTCACGCGACCGCTACAGGAAAGTCGACCAGTTGCTGAGCCACCCGACCGTCCTGCAACTGTTGAAGCTCGCCGGGGAGTCCCTCGTACGGTTCCCGATCGCCGTCCTGCGAGCGTTCCTCAACATGGCGCGTGTCGTCCTCAGCCCGTTGACTCAGTGGCTGAAGGCCAGGCGTGACCGGTGGGCGATCCTGGACGACCGCGTCTTCAACTACGGCGCCGTGGTCAGCATCCGTGAGCTGGGCAACGACAACGCCTTCCACCAGCTACTTCCAGAAGCTCGACCAGGAGCTCTATGTCAAGACGGTGGAGCGCCGGATCATGGACGCGATCACCGAGTTCATGGAGAAGCACAACATCGATGTCAGCGACTTCTCCCAGCGGCAGACGACGATCCTCAACAACGGCGTCTTCGTCGCCGGCGAAGGAAAGATCAGCGCCCAGAACATCGCCGTTGGCCAGGGCTCGATGGCCGGCATGGCGAACGGCGTCAGGAACCGGGTGAACCAGGGCTTCCGAGGGAATTCAGGAGCGAGGACCAAATGAACGAGAACAGCGGGATCTATGCCGGTGACTCGGCGAGCATCCGGGCGGTGTCGATGGCGGCGGGGACGAACGCGCGGGCCATCACCAACCAGGCTCCGCAGGACGAGCTGGCCGAGCTGCGGCGCCGGCTCGACGCGATCATCACCGAGCTGCGCGAGATCGCGCCCGGCGACCCCGAGCTGGAGAAGGCCGTCGCCACGGCGGAGGAGCTCGACGGCGAGCTGGAGAACGAGCAGCCGGACAACAACAAGATTCTCCAGTTGCTCGCCAAGCTCGGCGTGCGGGTCGAGAACGTGGGCAACATCGCGGCCGCCGTCGCCGCGGTCGACAGTGGCTTCCGGGCGCTGCTCTGACCCGCCTCAGCGGCGAGCCGCCGGTGCGGGGCTCAGTTCTCCACCCAGCCGTACTTCTGCGCGAGGACCAGGAGCCCCCGCCGTAGGTGGACGATCTGCGCACCGGTCAGTTCCGGTGCCTCTTCGAGTAGCAGCTCGGTCAGCTCCTGGACGAACTCGTCCGGGGAGAGAACGTCGCAGAGGCCGTCGTCCTCGTCCGGCCTGTTCGTGGCCGCGACCGTCTTGGGGCCCTTCACCGGCGGCGACTGCGCCGCCGGACTGCCGCTCGCCGCGCCGGCCTCCGCCGGGCGGCGTCCCGACTCGAGGACGCGCACCGCGAACCCCTTCAATCCGCGATCGCCCTGGGTCACCTCGAACTCGACGGGCGTTCCGGGCGTGAACGCCGTCTTCTCGTCGAGGAGGTCGTTGGCGTGGACGAAGACGTCCTCGCCTCCCTCGTCGGGCACGATGAACCCGTAGCCGCGAAAGTCGTCGAACCGCAGAACCTTGCCTGTTTTGGCCATGACGTCCCCTCCAACACACCGCACTTCCGCGCCGAGCGACATTGACTATGCCATCTCGCCGCGCGCCTTTCCGTTCAAAGCCCCAGCGGACCGTGCCCGCTCATCGCCGAGGTCAAGCGCGGGGTCGGCGGCGCGAGGGACGCGGTGGCGGGGTGTTCACCGAGCGCGTACCAGGGCGGCGCGGCAGCCGGGACGGACCGTCCGGCGCTCACGACCGGGCGGCATCAATTCCATCGTCTGCCCCACGCGGCCAAGCCCGAATACACCGGAAAGGGCAGAGCCGCATTTCCGGTGAACGAGTCGGAACCGCTCCGGAGGAGCGGCGTCCAGTCTGTTTGGCCTACCCATACCGGCCATCTTCAGTGGTCCTAATTGTCGACCCAGAGTACGCCAACCGGCTAAAATCAGACTATCCAGGCCCCCTTAGCCCAAGCGGAAGAGGCAGTCCCCTTAAAAGGGACTAGGTGTCGGTTCGAATCCGATGGGGGGCACGAACGAGCGGCCGGCGTGTTGCCGTCCAACCGGTTCCGCCGGCACTTGGACGATGGCGAGGGGCCGCCGCCGAGCATCAATCGCGCTCGACGACGGAAGCGAACTCCAGCCATTTCCTCGCACAATCACGTGCCAGCTGGGCGACTTTCTCCGTGCAGTGCGGAGGCACGCTGTCCACCAGCCTGTTCCAGTCCTCGGCCCTGAGCGTGTGGACGTTCAGCAGCCGTAAGAGGTCGCGCCCGTTCTCGTTGAAGCGCAGGGCGGGGTCGGCTCTCAGCCGTTCCACCACCGCAGCCGGCGCGGCGGCCGGCCCGGGCGCCGGCCTGCCGGCATGGCCGTCGCGCCGGGCCGGTTGACCTGCGGGCCGGGGCACGAGCTCCTTCGGCCGCCGCCGGGGCAGGGGATCCTCGCCCCGCGACAACCGGTTCTTCACGTCCCGGACCGTCTCCGGCGAGATCCCCGCCGCCCGGGCGACCTGGCGCAGCGAGAGGCCGGGGTCCTTGACGATGAGCTCATGGGCCCGCCGCCGCCCCTCGGTCGCATCGGTCGACCGGACCCGGCCGTCCCGTCCGATCCGGCCGGCCCCGTCCGCGGGCCTGCCCTTGACCTGCTTGCGAATCTCGGCGACCGTCCGGGCCGAGATGCCCGTGACCGAGGCGATCATCCGGTCGGACCAGCGCGCATGGGAGGCGATCACGCGCTCGGCGGCCTGCTTGCGGTCGGCCAGCGACAGCGGGAGCCCATGCGCGATGTTCGATCGCACGGCGAGGACGAAGGCGTCCTCCTCGGGGCCGTCGAAGAACCTGACGGAGATCGTCCGGTGTCCCTGGGATTTGGCGGCCAGCAGCCGGTGCATGCCGTCGACGACGCGCATGGTGGGGCGGTGCACGACGATCGGTGGAAGCTGCGCCTGGGAGGCGACCAGGGTCTCCACGTGTGCGAGGTTCTCGCCGGCGGTCCGCGGCGAACCGCCGGCCGCCAGCGAACCGATCTCCACTTCCTCCGCTGCGTACAGATCGTTGTGACCTGGGGCGTGCAAGTCAACTCCTCAGCATCTGAATCGTGCCTCTCCAAAGGCAGATGAGAACAGACAGCGGGGTTGTGGAGCGGGGATTCACTGCGGGGGAGTCGTGGGGGGCGGATCGCCCGTGCGAGCAAAAGACGGGGGCGTTAATGGCGAACAAAATCATCGGTGGGCGACCGGCCCCGGGCCGGAAATCACGGGGCCGCCGAAACTCATCGCGCATTGCCCCGTCGTTTTTCCAGACGTTGATGGTATTCGATGCCCGTTAGGCATCCTAGGCCGTCGGCCGGATGCGGTCATTGCGGAAACCTGGGAACTTTCGGTTTAAGGCGTCTTCCCGGGATCATTGGCGATCCAATTGCCACGGGGCGCCGTGCTCGACGGCCGGCCGGAAGATCTACGGTGACACGCTTCTCCAGCAGGCCCGGTCTCGTACAATCGGGGGTGTCCGGCTGGGCCGATCGAGAGTTTGACCGTGGTGGGTCAGGGCAGGGAAGGGTGGATGTCGAGTCCGGATCGAGAGGCGGTCGATGGCGCCGCTGACGGAGTGGCCCCCGCGCCGCCGGTGCGTATTCCCCGGCAGGCGCGCCGCGCCGTCCTGACCTGCTCGCCCACGCCCGGGCGGGTGGGGCTGAGCATGGAGGGGGAGATCAGCCTGGTCACGCGTGACACCTTGGAGTCACATCTGACGCCGTTGGTCAGCCGGGGCACCGACGTCCACCTCGACCTTTCGAAGGTGGTCTTCAGTGACTCCGGTGGCGCCGCCGTCCTGGTGACCGCCGCGCAACGCCTCCCCACGGGCAGGAACGTCCACCTGGAGAATCCGCCGGCCTCACTGCGGCGCATCATGGATGTGCTCTACTCGAAAGTCCCCAAGATCAAGGTCCAGTCATGAGCGCCACCCTCGACGACGCCGAGCCGTTCGTCCATCCCGCCCTGTTCTACCGCGGAACGGACGAGTACCTCGCCGGCACCGTGCCGTTCATCGAAGCGGGACTCGAGGCGGGCCAGCCCGTCGCCGTGGCCGTGCCCGGCCCCCGGCTGGCGTTGCTGCGCAAGGAGCTCGGCGACGCCTCCCGCGATGTGAAGATGCTCGACATGACGGTCGCGGGCCGCAACCCCGGCCGCATCATCCCCGGTGTCCTCCGCGCCTTCGCCGACTCCCACCGCGACGCCGAGCACGTCCGCATCATCGGCGAGCCGATCTGGGCGGGCCGGTCGGCCACCGAGTACCCGGCGTGCGTCCAGCACGAGGCACTGATCAACCTCGCCTTCACCGGCCGGCCGGTCACGATCCTGTGCCCGTACGACACGATCGAGCTCGATCCGCGCGTCATCAGCGACGCGGCGCTGACGCACCCGACCGTCATCGACAACGCCAAGACCACCGTCAGCACGGTCTACGACCCGGGCACCGTCATCCAGGCGTACAACCGGCCGCTGCCCGCGCCCGGGCCGGACGCGCGGCATCACGTGATCCTCGACTTCGACATCGACAACCTCGTCCAGGCCCGCGAGGTCGCCGCCCGCATCGCCACCCGCGCCGGCCTGCCCCCCGCGACCGTGGGCGACCTCGAGATCGCCGTCAACGAGCTGGCGTCCAACTCCGTCCGGCACGGCGGCGGCCGGGGAACGCTGCGGGTCTGGGCCGACAGCGCCCTCGTCTGCCAGATCAGCGACGCCGGGCACCTCACCGACCCCCTGGCCGGCCGCGAGCCCGTGGGGCTCGGCGGCAACGGCGGGCGCGGCCTGCTCATGGTCAACCACATCGCCGATCTGCTGCGCGTCCACACGGGCCCGGACGGCACCACCATCCAGGCCCGCTTCTCCCTCCAGACCTCCGGCTAGACCTCCGGCCAGGCCTCCAGGCGCCGGGCTCATCCGAGCGCGAGCCCCGTGAAGAACTCCCGCACGTCTCCCGCGAACAGCTCCGGGATCTCCATCGCCGCGAAGTGGCCGCCGTCGCCGAACTCGCTCCAGTGCACGATGTCGTGGATCCGCTCGGCGAACGGGCGGATCGACCGGGTGATGTCGTGCGCGAAGACGGCGATCCCGACCGGGACGGGGCAGCTCAGCGGGCCGCCGACACCGCTCTCCCGGGTCAGGCGGGCCGACGAGCCCGCGGTGCCCGTCAGCCAGTACAGCGAGACGTCGGTGAGGACGCGGTCGAGCTCGATCGTCGAGGCCGGGTCGGTCCACTCGTCGAACCGTTCGACGATCCAGGCCAGCTGCGCGACCGGTGAGTCGGTCAGGGCGTAGGAGATGGTCTGCGGAGTGGTGCCCTGGAGCACCTGGTAGCCGGGCCGCTGGGCCACCATTTGCTTGATCTTGGCGAGGCGCGCCTGGTCGTCGTCGGACAGCGCGTCCTCGATGCCCGGCACCGGCGGCGGTGGCGTGGGCAGGTAGTTGAGGTGCACGCCGACCACGTGCTCCGGCGCGGTGCCGCCCAGGGCGCGCGCGATGCCCGCGCCCCAGTCGCCGCCCTGCGCGCCGTACCGGCCGTAGCCGAGCCGGTCCATCAGCTCGGCGAAGGCGCGGGCGACACGGCGAATGTCCCAGCCCCGGTCGCGGGTGGGCCCGGAGAAGCCGAAGCCCGGGATGGACGGGATCACCAGGTGGAAGTCCTGCGACAGCGGCTCGATCACGTCGAGGAACTCCAGGTAGGAGCCCGGCCAGCCGTGGATGAGGACGAGCGCGAGGGCGTCCGGCTTGGCCGACCGGACGTGCACGAAGTGGATCGTCTGCCCGTCGATCTCGGTCGTGAACTGCGGCAGCTCGTTCAGTTCCGCCTCGTGCCGGCGCCAGTCGTAGCCGTTGCGCCAGTACTCGGCGAGCTCCCTGACGCGCCCGAGCGGGATGCCGTAATCGCGGCCGGCGCCGGGCAGCTCGTCGGGCCAGCGGGTCCGAGCGAGCCGGTCGGCCAGGTCGTCGAGGTCGGCCTGCGGGACGTCGATACGGAACGACTTGATCATGATCGTGCTCCTCCGGGAAGTCATCGCTATCGTTAGCCGCTCTAACGTTGGCGCGTCCAACATTAGCAAAATGTTGGACGGACCAACAAGCCCGTCATACGAGACACCCCCGGGACGCACGAAAGCGCAGGTCGGTGACGACCTGCGCTTTCGGATCCTGCTGGTACACGGCCTCGCCACCCGCGCCGGAACGGGTGAGCCAGGTCGACGAACGTGCCGTCCCGCCGGACGGACGTGCCGTCCCGCCGCGGACAGGCGGGGGTCAGGCGTAAGGGTCCTCCAGGGCGGCGATCCGCGTGACCGTCGCCTTCAGGCTTGCCAGCGCCCTGCGATAGGCCATCGGCCCGAACGAGACGCGCCCGACACCGAGCTCGGCCAACCGGCGAAGACCGGGACCGTGCGGCAGGCAGTTGGCGTTGACCGGGCCCGGCAGCCCCTCCACCAGCGCCGCGATCGTCTCCTCCGACGCGACCAGGATGGGATACACGCAGTCGGCGCCCGCCTCGAAGTAGCGGCGTCCCCGCTCGATCGCCTCCGCCGTCACCTCGGGCCCGGTCGCGCCGCCGAGGAACACGTCCACCCGCGCATTGATCACCAGATCGACCCCGGCGTCCGTCGCCGCGGCGCGCACGGCGGCGAGGAAGCGGGCCTGGTCGTCGACGGGCGTCAACCCGCCCTTCGCGTGGTCGGTGTCCTCCAGATTGCAGCCCACCGCGCCGATGCCGGCCAGCCGGTCGACGAGGTCGCGGGGCTCCAGGCCGTAGCCCGCCTCGGCGTCCACGGTGACCGGGACCTCGACGGCCCGGACGACCCGGGCCGCGGCGGCGAACATCTCCTCGGGCGGCGCGCCCTGGTGGTCGGGGTACCCGAGCATCTCGGCGATCGCGGCCGAGGCCGTGGCGAGCGCGGGATACCCCTCCCCTGCCACGACCTTGGCCGAACCGGCGTCCCACACGTTCGGCAGCAGCAGCGGGTCGCCCGGCCGGTGCAGCTCGCGGAGCCGCGCGGCCCGCTCTTTCAAGGTCACCGTCTCAGCTTCGTTCATCCAGATCACTCCTCGGTAGACACCTCTCATCATGGAGGACCGGAGACCCGCGCCGTTCGTGACATACATCGGCATCTACATCGTTCGGCACATGTGCCGGGACGGCCGCCGTTCGTAGCGTTCTCGCTTGTCATCGGGCCCCACGGGGGGTGCCCGACGAACCGAAGGGTTCAGCATGAGCAACATCGAAACCGGCGCCGCGGGGGCATCGGCCGGCGCCGAGTTCGCCGGCGTCACGCTCCACCTTCTGCGCCGCTACGCGGCGGGAGTGCCGGCCGCGCAGCGCAACGACGTCGACAACGCGGTCTGGAAGATGCTCGACCGCCTGCCGGAGGCCAGGAGCGTCGCCCAGCGGCTCGTCCAGCTGACCGACAAGCTGGGGGACGAGCAGAAGCGGGCGCACTTCGGCGGCACCTACGCCTTCAAGCCCGCGCCGACGGCCGTTCCGCGCCAGGACCTGGCGGCCATCTTCGACAGGCTCGGCGGCACGGCCGTCACTGACGACACCCCCGCGCCCGGCACGCCGGGGGCGGCGCCGCACACCTACGAGCTGCAGTTCTCGCACATGATCTGCGACGACGAGAGCGACCCCGAGTGGGTGGGCAAGGACGAGCCGTACACCGTCTTCGCGATCATCACGCAGCAGCAGGTGGACGACGGGGAGCCCGCCCGGTCGCTGCGCACCCCGTTCTACAAGGCCAACGACGGCGACCGTAACCCGGCGACCGGCTCGGAGAAGCTGCGCCTGTTCGGCCGGTCCGGCGCGACGGCGATCAGCTCCGACGTGCTGCTGACCGCCGCCCACTTCGAGCACGACCTGGGCGACGCGGCCAAGATCGTGGGTGAGATCGGAGAGATTCTCACGACGGCCGCGGCGCTCGCCGGAGTGCTCGGCATGCCGGTCATCGCGGCGGCGGCGGGCGCGCTGGCCAGCATCGCGGGGTTCATCTCCTCGGTCGGCGCGGACGACCCGGTCGGCGAGCCGCAGAAGCTGGCCCTCACGCAGGCCTTCGCCGACAGCAAGACACAGAACTCGTCGCTCGTGACGCTGCCCGCGATGAAGTTCGACGGCGGCGACAAGAACGGCGTCTACCGCGTCTTCCTCACCCTCCGCCGCGCCTCCTAGCGTCCGCCACTGGGGCCCCACGAGGGCCCCAGTGGGCCGCAGCAGGACAAGGTCTCCGCTGGCAGGACAGTACGCCCGGTGTCAGACTCTCGGTTGAGGGGTCCATGACACATCGCACGCAGCCCGGGCGGCACAACCTGCCGGCGGAGACCAACCGGTTCGTCGGGCGGGAGCGGGACGTGGCCGAGCTGGCCGCCCTCCTGTCCGGCGAGCGGTGCCTCACGCTGAGCGGAGTCGGGGGCATCGGCAAGACCCGGCTGGCCCGGAGCCTGGCCGCCCAGGTCGCCGGCGAGTTCGGCGACGGCGCCTGGCTGGTCCCGCTGGCCGAGGTCACCGATCCGGCGATGATCCCGCAGGCGGTCGCCGCCGTGGCGGGGGTGACCGAGGAGCCGGGCCAGCCCCCGGAGGCGACCCTCCTGGCCGCGCTCCGCCCGCGCGAGCTGCTGCTCGTCCTCGACAACTGCGAGCACCTGATCGACGCGTGCGCCTCGTTCACCGAGCGGCTCCTGCACGGGTGCGCGGGCCTGCGGGTGCTGGCCACCAGCCGGGAGCCGCTCCGCATCCCCGGCGAGGTGGTGTGGCGGGTGCCGCCGCTGGACCTGCCCGCCGAGTCGGCCACCGATCTCCAGAAGATCGGGCGGCACGCCGCCATCCGGCTGTTCACCGAGCGGGCGGCCGCGGCCCGGCCCGGCTTCGGCCTCCACCCGGGGAACGCTCCGCAGATCGTCCGGCTGGCCCGCGGGCTGGACGGGCTGCCGCTGGCACTGGAGCTGGCCGCCGCCCGCGTCGCGTTCCTCACCGTGGAGCAGATCGCCGACCGGCTGGACGAGCGGTTCCGCCTCCTCGTCCACGGCAGCCGCACGGCCGCCGCCCGGCAGCGCACGCTGCGCGCCACGGTCGACTGGAGCCACGATCTGCTCGGCCCGGACGAACGGCTGCTGCTGCGCCGGCTGTCGGTGTTCGCGGGGGGCTGGACGCTGGAGGCCGCCGAAGCGGTCTGCGCCGACGACACGATCGACGTGCTGCACGTGCTCGGCGACCTGGTGGCCAAGTCCCTGGTCGTGCCATACGAGGAGAACGGCGTTCCGCGCTACCGGCTCCTGGAGACGATCCGGCACTACGCGGCCGAACGCATGGCGGAGGCGCAGGAGGCGTCCCTGCTCGTGACGCGGCACCGCGACCACATGGTGGCGGTGGCAGAACGGCACGAACGGACCGGCTGGCGCGCCACGGACGTGACCTGGGAGCAGCGGCTCGACGCCTTCCGCGCCGTGAACGCCGATCTCGACAATTTCCGTGCCGCGCTCCGGGCGTCGGCGCGGCCGGGCGATGTCGAGGCAGGGTTGCGCCTGTGCGTGGCACTGCGGTGGATCTGGCTGATCCAGGGCCGGTTCGCCGAGGGCCGGGCCTGGTTCGAACGGTTCTTCGCGCTGCCCACCACCCCCCGTGCGGAGATACGGGCCGCCGCGTGCAGGGCGTACAGCGAGATCGTGTACGAGCAGGGCGAGATGGAGCTGGCGGCCGCGCACGCCGGCGAGGGCCTGAGCCTCTACCGGCAGCTGCGTGACCAGCCGGGCGTCAACGGCTCGCTGGCCGTGCTGGCCCGTATCGACCTGCGGCGCGGGGACGAGGACCGGGCCGAACGGCGGCTGGCGGAGGTCCGGCTGCGCGCCCGCGACGGCGATCCGTTCAACGAGGCGCTGGCACTGTCCGCGCTGGGCTCGCTGGCGGTGCGCCGCGGGCAGCTCCGCGAGGCGGGACGGCTGCACGAGGCGAGCCTGGAGATCTTCCGGCGCCTGAATCACTACGGCATCGCGGCCACGACGCTGGTGGGCCTCGGCGTCGTCGCGCACGGCCACGGTGACCACGAACGCGCGATGAGCTACTACCGCGAGGCCCACGCGATCGCGACCGACCTGGTCGAGTTCAGGATGCAGCGTGCCCGCTGCCTCGCCGGGATAGGCGCCGTCACCCTCGATCTCGGCGACCTCGACCTGGCCCGCCGCTACCTGGCCGAGAGCCTGGTGCTCACCGAGCTCACCGGCCAGCGGATCGGCGTCGCGCGCGTGCTGGAACTGTTCGCCACGCTGGCGGAGCGTTCCGGGGACACCTTCCGCGCCGTGCGGATCGCGGGGGCATCGGGCGCGGTGCGCGAGTCCGCGGGCGTGCCGCCGTCGCCGTCCTCCGGCGCGCGCCGCGAGCTCTGGCTGGACGGCGTCCGGCAACGGATCGGCGCACCGGCGGTAGCGCGGCTCTGGTCCGAAGGCCACGCGATGACAGCCGAAGCAGCGGTCGCCTACGCGATAGGCGACCTCCCCATAAACCTAGACGCAGGCACGGGCATGGGCGCGGCCGGGAGCGCAGGCGCGGACGTGGCTGGCGGCGCGGATCTGACCGGCAGCGCAGGCGCGGGTGCGGCCGGGGACGCAGGCGTGGCCTGGGGCATGGGCCCGGGTGTGGGCGGGGGCGCGGGCCTTGGTGGGGGTGTCTCGCGGGCTGTGGGGGGCCGGTTGCCGCCCAGCACGCTCACTCCGCGCGAGCGCGAGGTGGTGGATCTGATCGGCCGGGGGCTGACCAACCGGCAGATCGCCGCGGAGCTGGTGATCAGTCCGGGGACGGCGGGCCGGCACGTCGCCAACATCCTGGCGAAGCTCGGGTTCGGCTCCCGCGCCCAGGTCGCGGCCTGGGCGGCGGGAGCCGGCGGGCGGGCGGTCAGTGACGGACCAGCACCCGGTGAATCTTGACGGGGTTCTTGGGCTGCCCGTCCTGCGGGTTGGTCGGGCCGGGGATGATCCCGCCCGCGACGATCTTGTCGAGCACGTTCAGGCCCTTGGTGACCCGGCCGAACACGGTGTACGCGGGCGGGATGTTGGCGTGCGAGTGCACCAGGAAGAACTGGCTGCTGTTGGTGTCCGGGCCCCAGTTGCCCATGGCCACGGTGCCGCGCGGGTAGGTCTCCTTGCCGGTGAGCTCGTCGTCGAACTTGTAGCCCGGCCCGCCCTCCTCGGCGCGGTAGATGTCACCGCACTGCAGCACGCCGAGCCGCTCGGAGTTGGTGAGCCGCCAGCACTGCGTCCGGTTGAAGAACCGCTGCTTCGCGAGGCTGACGAAGTTGTGCACCGTGCAGGGCGTCGCCCGGCGATCCATCCTGATCTTGATGTCGCCGAAGTTCGTCTTGAGCGTCACCTCGACGATGCCGCGCTTCTTCGCCCAGGGGCGGGGCGGCCGGACGGGCTTGGCGGCGGGGTTCTCCGGCGTCGGAATGAACTCGCATCGCACCTTGCCGTGATGACCGGGCGTGGCCTTGCCGGCCTCGGCGTTCGGAGCGGCCGCCTGGGCGACGCCCGAGGGCAGCGTGGCGGCGAGGGCGATGGCTAGGGCGGGGACCATCCAGCGCGTTCTCATGCGGCTCAACCTACTGATCGTTTACGTCCGGCGATACTGGCAAAGACCGACGAAACAAAGGAGAACGCATGCTCCCATGGTCCGTAGAGCTGGCCGGACGCCTCGACGAACACGTGTTCAGCAGTGATCTGCTGCGCGGCAACCCGCTGGGCGACCCGCACGAACGCCCGCTCTGGGTGTACGTGCCGCCGGGCTACGACGACGAGCCCGGACGCCGCTATCCGACGGTGTACGTGATCCAGGGTTTCACCGGGCATCTGGAGATGTGGCGCAACCGGATGCCCTTCCGGCAGCCGTTCCCGGAGCTCGCGGACGCGGTGTTCGCGGGCGGTGAGGCGCCGCCCGCGATCGTGGTGTACCTCGACGCGTGGACCTCGTACGGCGGCAGCCAGTTCCTGGACTCCCCCGGCACCGGCCGCTACCACTCGTACATCTGCGACGAGGTCGTGCCGTGGGTGGACGCGCACTACCGCACGCTCGCCGGCCGCGAGCACCGGGCGATCACCGGCAAGTCCAGCGGCGGCTACGGCGCGATGATCACGCCGATGCTGCGGCCCGACCTGTTCGGCGCGCTGGCGACGCACGCGGGCGACGCCCTGTTCGAGTACTGCTACATGAGCGACTTCGCCGACGTCGTCCGCCATCTGCGCGCGTACGACGGCGACCTCATGAACTGGTGGAACGACTTCGGCTCGCGCGTGTCGTTCACCAAGCAGGAGGACTCCAAGCTGCTCGAAATGCTCGGCTACACCGCGTCCTACACCGCTCGCGAGGACGGGTCTCCGGAGTTGCCGTTCGACACGGTCACGGGCGTGCTGAAGCCGGACGTCTGGCAGCGCTGGCTCGATCTGGACCCGGTCCGGATGGTGCCGCGGTATGCCGACGCGATGCTCTCCCAGCGCGCGATCTGGATCGACGGCGGCACCCGCGACGAGTGGTACCTCGACGTCGGCGCGCAGGCGTTCCGGCAGGCGCTGCTGGACGCGGGCGTCAAGGAGGACGTGATCCACTTCGAGCTGTTCGACTCGGCTCACGGCGCCATCGAATACCGCTATCCCCTGGCGCTCGCCTGGCTCTGCCATCGAATCGCACCCGCCGACGCGTCATGAGCCTCTGACAGATCGTTCCGGCGACCCGGCGAGCACGATCTCGCCACTCGCGAGCACGCTGAGCGACCGCACCCTCACGGTGTCACGACGGTGAGGGTGCGGTCGTTTCCGCTGTTCAGGGCCGGTATTCAAGATATTCAGAATCTTTTTCACATTAATTGAAAATCCAGTCGTACGTGGAGGCGTTGACGCGAAGCGGTACACGGGGTGCACTTCTCGACAGCTCATCCGGATGAACCGCCCTTTATCCCCCTATCCCCTCCCCCCGTGTGGCGCGGGTCATGATCCCCGCGCCGAGCACCCGTGCCCCCGCGACGGGTGCTCGCGGACGTGGCGTCCCCCGCTGGCCGCGTCCGCGCGACGCACACCTTTGCGGGGATCTCCTCCAGCCCTTGCCGGGCGGTCGAAGTCTCGCGGAGCGCTCCCACAAGGACCTCCCGAAGGCCGTCCTGCCCGGCCCGTAGAAGGAGCACCCTGTGAGACGTTTGACCGCGCTCTGGCCGGCGGCCATCACCGCCGCCGGTCTCGCCGTGGCGATGTCCGCGCCCGTCCACGCCTCAGCCGGCCCTGCCACCACCCTCGCCCTCGCGGCCAAGCCCGACCCCAAGCAGGTCGCCGCGGCCTCCGCCGACCGGATCGTCGTCGCCAAGCCGGGCACCTTCCGCAAGGCCCCGAAGGACAGGATCGTCCGCAAGACCGTCGTCTCGGGCCTCGGCGGCCTGCAGTACGTCGCGTACGAGCGCACCTACAACGGGCTGCCGGTGTACGGCGGCGACTTCGTGGTGACGACCAACTCCACCGGCGCGGTGCTGGGCACCACGGTCGCCCAGCGCCAGAAGCTCGACGTCGGCACCAAGGCCACGGTCTCGGCCGCGCAGGCCGCCAGGACCTCGCGCGCCCAGATCACGAAGGTGACCTCGGCGAGCACGCCCCGGCTCACCGTGATCGCCGAGGGCTCCGGCCGGCTGGCGTACGAGACCGTCGTCGAGGGCCTCAGGAAGAAGGCGCCGACCAAGCTGCACGTCTTCGTGGACGCGAAGACCGGCAAGGTCGCCCAGGCCTGGGACGAGGTGGCCGACGCCGCCGACGACGTGAGCTACTACCACGGCACCGTCGACCTCAGCACCGCCGCCACGGAGATGTCGGACCCGACGCGTTCCGGCATCCGCTGCGGCGGCCAGAACGGCTCCACGTACACCGGCACCGACAGCGCGTGGGGCAACGGCGGCGGCACCAACCTGGAGACCGCCTGCGTCGACACCCTCTACGCCGTTCAGAAGGAATGGGACATGCTGGGCGCCTGGCTGGGGCGCAGCGGCATCAACGGCACCGGCGGCGGCTACCCCGCGCGCGTCGGGCTGAACGACGCCAACGCGTTCTGGAACGGCAGCTACACCAGCTTCGGCCACAACCAGGCCAACACCCGTCAGGCCACCTCGGTCGACGTGGTCGCGCACGAGTTCGGTCACGCCATCTTCCAGACCACCCCCGGCGGCTCCAGCGGCGGCAGCGGGAACGAGAAGGGCGGCATGAACGAGTCGACCGGCGACATCTTCGGCGCGCTGACCGAGCACTACGCGAACGAGCCCGCCAACCTCGACCCGCCGGACTACCTGGTCGGCGAGGAGGTCGACCTGGTCGGCAGCGGCGAGATCCGCAACATGTACAACCCGTCCGCCGAGGGCGACCCCAACTGCTACTCGTCCTCGATCCCGAGCACCGAGGTGCACGCGGCCGCCGGCCCGCAGAACCACTGGTTCTACCTGCTGGCCGAGGGCTCGAACCCGGGGGGCGGCAAGCCCACCAGCCCGACCTGCAACAACTCGACCGTCACCGGCATCGGCGTGCAGAAGGCCGGCGCGATCTTCATGGGCGGCCTGAACCGCAAGGTCACGGCGTGGAGCCACGCGCGGGCGCGGATCGAGACGATCAACGCGGCGCTGGCGCTCTACCCCGGCTCGGCGACCGAGTGCAACGCGGTCAAGGCCGCGTGGGCCGCGGTCAGCGTCCCCGCGCAGAGCGGTGAGGCCGCCTGCGGCGCGCAGCAGAACGACTTCTCGATCACGCTCAACCCCAACGCCGGCAGCGCGCAGGCCGGCGGCTCGACGACCGCGACGGTCACCACCGCCACGACCGCGGGCAGCGCCCAGACCGTGGCGCTGTCGGCCACCAGCAGCCCCGGCGGCCCGACCGCCTCGTTCTCACCGGCCTCGGTGACCTCCGGGCAGACGTCCACGATGACGGTCAGCGTGCCCGCCGGCACCGCGAACGGCACGTACACCTTGACGGTCCTCGGTGACGGCGCCAGTGTCGACCGTACGGCCACGTACACGCTCACCGTCGGCACGGGCGGACCGGTCACGGTCTACTCGGACGACTTCGAGAGCAACACCGGCTGGACGGTCAACCCGTCCAGCTCGGACACCGCGACCAACGGCCAGTGGGCGCGCGGCGCCGCGCAGGCCACCACCTACTCGGGAACGAACCTGCAACGCACCCCCGCAGGGGGGAGCAACTCCCTGGCCACCGGTCTCCAGGCCGGAACGGCCGCGGGCGACTACGACCTCGACGGCGGAACCTCCAGCATCCAGTCCGGCGCCATCACGCTGCCGGCCGGGACGCTGAGCCTGTCGTTCTCGTGGTACCTGGGACACCTCAACAACTCCTCCAGCGCCGACTACGTACGCGTCCGGGTCGTCGGATCCAGCGGCTCGACCACCGTGCTCAACACCGCGGGCGCGGCGTCCAACCGTTCCGCCGCGTGGGCGACCGCCACGGCCGACATCTCCGCGTACGCGGGCCAGAGCGTCCGCATCCTCGTGGACGCCGCCGACGCCAGTGGTGCCAGCCTCGTCGAGGCGGGTATCGACAACGTGAAGATCACCAAGTCCTGATCGCCCCAAGACCGCCGGCTCGTGGCGGGTCGTACGCCCCAGGCCCCCCTTCCAGGCGCACCACCTCCCCGGTGGCTCCGCCACGAGCCGGCACACCTCTCGGACCTCTCGGAGGCACCATGAGATCGCGCGTACTGGCGACCGCGGGGGCGGTCACGCTCGCCGTCGCCACCTTCCTCGGCGGCGGCGCGGCGGCGAAACCGGCCCCCGCCACGTCCGGCCACTCCCTGTCCGCCGCCCTCAAGGCGGCCGCGCTGGCACCGCCGGACATCCCGCTCGCGAGCGTCAAGGCCCACCTGACCCAGTTCCAGACCATCGCGAACAACAACGGCGGCACCCGCGCCCACGGGCGGCCGGGCTACCGGGCCTCGCTCGACTACGTGAAGGCCAAGCTGGACGCGGCCGGCTACACGACCACCATCCAGTCGTTCACCTCCAGCGGCGCCACCGGCTACAACCTCATCGCCGACTGGCCCGGCGGCGACCCCAACCAGGTGCTCATGTCCGGATCGCACCTGGACAGCGTGACCGCCGGACCGGGCATCAACGACAACGGCTCCGGCTCGGCCACCGTGCTCGAGGTCGCCCTCGCGGTCTCCCGGGCGAACCTCCAGCCCGCCAAGCACCTGCGGTTCGGCTGGTGGGGCGCCGAGGAGCTCGGCCTGATCGGGTCCAACTACTACACCAACAACCTGGGCGCCACGGAGCGCGCCAAGATCAAGGGCTACGTCAACTACGACATGGTCGGCTCGCCGAACCCCGGCTACTTCGCCTACGACGGCGACGGCTCCAGCGGCAGCGGTGGCCCCGCCGGATCCGCCGAGATCGAGAACACGCTCCGCGCGTACTTCACCTCGATCGGCGTGCAGGTGCGCGACACCGCGTTCGACGGCCGGTCCGACTACGGCGGCTTCATCCGCTACAACATCCCGGCCGGCGGCATGTTCACCGGAGCCGAGGGGATCAAGTCGTCCGCCCAGGCCCAGCTGTGGGGCGGCACCGCCGGGCAGGCGTTCGACAGCTGCTACCACCGGTCGTGCGACACCACGTCGAACATCAACGACACCGCCCTCGACCGCCACGCCGACGCGCTCGCGTACGCGGTGTGGAACCTCGCCGGGACCGGGACGCCGCCGGGCGAGACCGTCTACACCGATGATCTCGAGACCGACAAGGGCTGGACGGCCAACCCGTCAAGCACCGACACCGCCACCACCGGCCGGTTCGAACGCGGGGCCGCGCAGGCGACCAGCAGCTCCGGCACCAGCCTCCAGCTGGCCGCCGCGGGCGGCACCAGCTCCCTCGTCACGGGCGCTTCCGCAGGCAGCTCCGCGGGCGACAACGACGTGGACGGCGGCGTCACCAGCATCCAGTCGGCGGCGATCACGTTGCCGACAGGGAGCTTGAGCTTGTCGTTCTCGTGGTACCTCGGCCACCTCAACAACGCTTCCAGCGCCGACTACGTCCGCGTCCGCGTCGTCGGATCCAGCGGCACCACGACCGTGCTCAACACCACGGGCGCGGCGTCCAACCGTTCCGCCTCCTGGCAGACGGCCACCGCCGACATCTCCGCCTACGCGGGCCAGAGCGTCCGCATCCTCGTGGACGCCGCCGACGCGAGCGGCGCCAGCCTCGTCGAGGCGGGCATCGACAACGTGAAGATCACCAAGTCCTGACGGCTTTCGAGCCGAGAACGGCCCGTCTCCTGGGAGACGGGCCGTTCTCAATTGGCACACCCACCTGCGAGAGGCCCGCGGTGGCTTTTCCAGGCTCGTTCAGTCGTATGTGAGGGAGCTCAGTACGCGTTCACGAACGGGGTGCGGCGGTAGGCCTTGGAGCCGTCCCAGTAGGTCTCACCGACGAGCGAGACCTTGAGCTTCTTGCCGCCCATCTTGCCCTTGACCTTGATCGGCCCGGCGTACCACTTGAACTTGCCGTTCTCGGAGTCGATGTACGAGGGCCCGGCCTTGTCGGTGTCGTTGGCCCGCGAGTTCATCATGTGGATCCAGACCGACGTCTTCTTCGACCGGTAGGCCTTGCGCTTCACGTTGACCGCGCAGCTCCAGCCGGTGCTGGAGTTGTAGTAGAGCCGGATGTCGCTGAGCGTGACCCAGCTGGTGGTGACGGGCCAGGAGCGGATGAACTTGCCGCTGCAGCCGTACGCGGCGGCGGCCTGGGCGGCCGGCTCGGCGTTGGCGGTGGCAGGGGCGGCGGCGACGAGGCCGGACGCGACGGCGGCGGCGGCAGCGATGCCGGTGATGCGACGGAGTCTCATGGGAACACCTCTCGGAGTCGTTGGCGGGAAGCTGAAGTGCCGGTCAGGTCGTGGCCGAGAAGCCCTTGGACATGTCGATCGGAGTCCCGCCCCCGTTGTAGAGCCAGCCCCGGAAGTTGACCTTCCGCTTCTCCTTGAGCGACGCGGAGTAGCTCTTGCAGACGGTCTTGTTGTAGCCCTTCTTGTTGACGACCCGGCCGCCCTTGCCCTTGTACGGCGCGAACCATTCGATCTCGACGTGGTTTCCCCTGACCTTGGACTTGTTCGTGATGCAGAACTTGTCGCCGTCCGGGTAGAAGCACATCCACATCTCGTAGGCCTTGCCGCCGCAGGTGGGCTTGCGGGCGGCCTGGGCGGGAGCGGCCCCACCGGCCACCAGCCCAGCGGCGAAGACGGCGCCCGCGAGGGCGGTGGCAGTCGTTCGGATCCGCATGAACTATCTCCTTGCGCAGAGAGCGTCCCTCCGAAGAGGGGCGTCTTCGGTGATCGTTTGTGAGGGGAGTGGCCAGAATGGCACGCGCCGGCCCGCCTTCGAGCCCCGCGGGCGTTTGTCCAAGTGATCGTGGACATCTGGACATCTGGACATTGCGGGAGACCAGGTGGATCACCGCTGGGGCCCGGGGCGACAATGGGGGCATGTGCCGCAGCATCAAGACACTTCGCCCGCCGTTCACCGAGGACGTCACCGAGGAGGACATGCGGGCCGCCGCGCTCCAGTACGTCCGGAAGATCTCCGGCTTCCGCGCCCCCGCCGCCCACAACGCCGAGGCGTTCGAACGCGCCGTCCAGGAGATCGCGGAGAGCACCGCCCGCCTCCTGGACACCCTCCAGGTCCGGGGCCGCTCAGCCTGACAAGGCGAAGCGGCCGCCGCGCCGAAACGCGACGACCGCCGACAGTCAACCGTAATCAGATCATGGGCGTAACCAGCTCAGGTATGCGATCAGGCGGCGCCCAGCTCGGCGGCGACCAGCTCAGCGATCTGAACGGTGTTGAGGGCCGCGCCCTTGCGGAGGTTGTCGCCGGAGCAGAAGAGCGCCAGCCCGTTCTCGACCGTCTCATCCCGGCGGATGCGGCCCACGAACGTGGGGTCCTGGCCGGCGGCCTGGAGCGGGGTCGGGATGTCGGACAACACCACGCCGGGCGCGGACGCGAGCAGCTCGGCGGCCCGCTCAGGGCTGATCGGCCGGTCGAAACGCGCGTTGATCTGGAGCGAGTGCCCGGTGAAGACCGGCACCCGTACACACGTCCCGGACACCTTCAGGCCGGGGATTTCGAGGATCTTGCGACTCTCGTTGCGGAGCTTCTTCTCCTCGTCGGTCTCGTTGAGCCCGTCGTCCACGATCGAGCCCGCCAGCGGCAGGACGTTGAAGGCGATCGGCCGGGCGTAGACCTGCGGCTCCGGAAAGTCGACCGCGGCGCCGTCATGCGTGAGCCGGTCGGCGCCCTCCACGACCTTGCGGGCCTGCTCGTGCAGCTCGGCGACCCCGCTCAGCCCGCTCCCGGACACGGCCTGGTACGAGGCGACGACGAGAGCGCTGAGCCCGGCCTCCTCGTGCAACGGACGCAACACCGGCATGGCCGCCATGGTGGTGCAGTTGGGGTTGGCGATGATCCCCTTGGGCCGCACGGCCACCGCGTGCGGGTTGACCTCAGAAACGACCAACGGCACGTCGGGATCCATCCGCCACCCCGACGAGTTGTCGATCACCACGGCACCGGCCGCGGCGACCTTGGGCGCGAGCTCCCTGGAGCTGCCCTTCCCCGCCGAGAAGAGCACGATGTCGAGCCCGGCGTAATCCGCCACCGCCGCGTCCTCGACCGTGACCTCGCCGTCCCGCCACGGAATCGTCCGTCCGGCTGAACGGGCGGAGGCGAAAAGCCGCAGCTCGTCCACCGGGAAGTCGCGCTCAGCAAGGATCTTGAGCATGACGCCACCGACCTGCCCGGTGGCCCCGACGATCCCGATTCTCATGCCCGCTCCCTCACTCGATTCGCGTGACCTGCGACAACGAGTCTGCCGAGGCCCGCGCCAAGCGTCCAATCAATAGTCCTACGCAGAATACTTAAGAAACGCTTCACCACTAAAAGATCTTTGTACGCCGAACCCGCCAACCGGCCCCCTGCGGCCGGGGGAGGGACGTCTCAGGGTTGAATCAGGGCGAATCCCGATGTGGCCGAAGCCTTCCAGCGGGAAGTATCGAGGCATGGACATGGAGAAGAGCACCTCGAAACAGCTTCGCCGCACCCGAGACGACCGGATGATCGCCGGTGTCTGCTCCGGCGCCGCCCGCTACCTGGGCGTGGACGCCAACATCATCCGCCTGGGCCTCGCGGCCTTCAGCATCTTCGGCGGCGCCGGCGTCCTGGTCTACGCCGTCGCGTGGGTTCTGATCCCCGAAGAGGGCGCCCCCTCCTCGATCGCCGAGGACCTGGTCCAGAAGGGCAAGGAGAACCCGAAGGTGCAGGAGGTCTTCCAGGACGTCAGCCAGAAGACCAAGGACGCCCTGAACAAAACCCGCACCCCGAAGTAACCCGCCACGGGGGCCCGCAACGAAGCGCGCCCCCAGCCCCACCAACGCACGCGGCACGCGGCTCTGGGCATGCGGATAGTGGTGGGAGTGGTCAGGCGGCGATCGTGCGTGGCCGAGTGGGAGACGGGTGTGTGGTGGTGGGGGCTTGTGGGTGTGGGTTGGAGTTAGGGCGCTGGGGCCGAGGGGCGGATGCTGGTGGGGTGGCCGTTCGTTCCGTTCAGGGAGCGGCCGTTGAGGTGTGACTGCTCGGGCGTCTCGCGGGGGGCGACCAGGAGCTCGGAGGAGCCTTTTTCGGCGCGGGCGAGGGGGCCGGGTTTGACGTCCGGTGCGGAGGCGCGCTCCGTCCGTTCGCGCATGTCGGCGATCACGTCGCCGCGTCTCTGGTTCCAGGTGAGGGTCAGCATCGCGGCGACCGACAGGCCGAGCGCGCCGGCCAGGGCGACGACGGTCTCGACGCCGAGGAACTGCGCTGCGGCGCCGGCGAGCAGGATGCCGAGGCCCTGACCGGCGAGGATCCCGGACTGGGCGAGACCGAACGCCTGGCCGCGGCCGGACGGGGGCACGGCGGCCACGAACGCCGCGTTCGCCGCGAGCTGGTAGGCGCTGCCGACGCCCGACAGGGCCCACAGCCCCAGCACGGTCCACAGGGGCGGGTGCGTCGCGGCGCCGATCAGCGGGGCGCAGGCGAGCATCGACATCCAGCCCATGACATGGATGCGGTTGGTGGGCCGGACGAACCTGCTGAACAGAAAGGCGCCGATCACCATCCCGGTCGGCATGGCCGACATCAGCAGGCCCACGGTCACGGCCCCGCCCCCGAAGGTGGCGGCGTAGGGCGCGGCCAGACCTTCAGGGATCACATAGAACCCGCACAGCCAGGCGAACGAGACGAGCGAGCGCAGTGTCGGGTCGCCGAAGACCAGCCGCGCGCCGTCTCTGGTGCCGCGCCAAAGGCCCAGCGACTGCTTGCCTCGTTCCTTGGTGGCCGGACGCCGGCGCAGCCCCGCGACCAGGACCAGCGCGGAGGCCCCGAACGTCAGCGAGTCGAGCGCCAGCGCCTCGTACGTGCCGACCACGGCGACGATCGCGCCGCCCGCCAGGAAACCGAGCATCTGCGTCGCCTGGTGGGTGATGTTGTTGATCGCCGAACCCGCGACGTATCTGTCGCCCTCGAGTACGTCCGGCAGCAGCGCGGCTCGCGCCGCCGTGAACGGTGCACCCAGCAACACAGTCAAGAAGACGGCTGCGCACAGCGCCCCGAACGGCATCGCCTGAAGCGCCATCAGGGCGACCAGCCCCATGCGCAGAACGTCACAGATCACCATGACGCTACGTCGCGGGAAGAGGTCGGCCAGCCCGGACAGCACGGGCCCGCCCACGATCGGCGGAAGGTAGGTCAGCGCGTACGTCAGTGCCGTGAGCAGCACCGAGTCGGTGGCCTGGTAGACGAGGACCGCCAGCGCCACCTGGGCCAGCTGGTCCCCCATGAACGACAACGTTTGGGCAAGCCAGAGAGCACGGAACTCACCTACCGCGAAGACCTCGCGGTACGTGGCCTGTGCCTCCGGGGGACGCCGATGCCGGCCCATCTGCCATGCGCTCCAGTTCGTCCACCCGGCTCCGGGTGGTCGTCCTATTAACTCACGCTGCGTGGCAGTTGTGTAACCTACCGTGCCCGATTGATGGAACCCTTTGCCATCCGGTCCCCTACCCCCGGAGCTCAGTAACCGTGCTGGTGAAGCCAGTCGTCATCGATCCCGAAATGGTGCGCGATCTCGTGAACGACTGTGATCCTCACCTCATCGACCACGTCCGCCTCGGTCTCGCAGATTCGAAGGATCTCGTTGCGGTAGATCGAAATGTGATCGGGGAGTACGCCGCCGTACCAGTCGCCGCGCTCGGTGAGGGGTACGCCCTGGTAAAGGCCGAGCAGACCGGGCTCGGGGGCGTCGTCCTCGACCACGATGACGACGTTGCGCATGGTCCGGGTCAGCTCGGGCGGGACGGTGTCGAGGGCCTCGGAGACCAGGTCTTCGAAGCTCTCACGCGATATTTCGATCACCTGAATCATTCTGCTCGACGGAAGGAGGCACCGTGACCCGCATCCGGGCCGCGCTCCGTCGCACCATCACGGCCCTCGTGAAGATCGCCCGCGGCCGTGCAGGCCGCGTCATCCTGGTCATCTCAGTCGGCCTCCTGGGAGGCCTGCTAGGCCTGACGCTGGGTGGCCATGCCGTCACCCCTGTGGGCCCGACGGATGTATCCCTGGCGCTACGTCCGTCCTGGACGGGCGGCACCACGATCCGGATACCGCCCCTAGGGGCCCTGCATCTCGACACTCACTGGGGCCCGATCGCTCTGGAGGCCAGTGTCACCGACCTGCGTCCCGAAGAGGCCCGCAAGCTGATCGAGTCCAACAGCGAAGTAGACCGGCTCACTGACCAGGTAGGAACAGAGCTTCGCCACGGCGTCATGGTCATGCTCCTACGTGCGCTGGCCCTGACGCTGGCCTTTTCCTTCCTGGCCGCCCTAGTGGTCTTCCGTTCCCTCCGTAAGGCTCTTCTGGCCCTGACCACCACCCTGGCAACTCTCGTAGTCCTGACACTCCTCACCTGGGCCACGTTCAATCCGCAGGCCCTGGCTGAGCCTCGCTACACCGGTCTCCTGGCCAACGCACCCCAGGTCGTGGGCGACGCCCGCAGCATCGTCGAACGCTTCTCCGCCTACCGCGCCCAACTGGCCCGCCTGGTGGGGAACGTCTCACGCCTCTACGCAGCCACCTCAACGCTCCCCACCTACGAACCAGACCCCTCCACCCTCCGCGTCCTCCATGTCTCCGACATCCACCTCAACCCCGCGGCCTGGTCCGTCATCCGCTCGGTCAGCACCCAGTTCCAGGTCGATCTGATCATCGACAGCGGCGACCTCACCGACCACGGCAGCAAGCCCGAGGACCGCTTCGCCACGGACATCTCAAGCCTCAAGGTCCCGTACGTCTTCGTACGCGGCAACCACGACTCCAAGTCGACCCAGAACGCCGTGGCCGCCCAGAAGAACGCGGTCGTCCTGGACGACAGGCTGCAAGAGGTGGAGGGACTCCGCATCTACGGCGTAGGCGACCCCCGCTTCACCCCGGACAAGTCCACGCGAGACGACGACGTAGGCGCCGACCAACTCCGCAGCCTTGGCAGCACCCAAGCTCAAAAACTCCGCGCCACCGGCACAACCCCCGACATAACGGTCATCCACGACCCGAACCAGGCCGAAGGCTTCTCAGGCCTCACTCCCCTAGCCCTCTCCGGCCACGCCCACGAACGCTCTACCAAACTGCTCTCCAGCAAAACTCGCCTCTTCATCCAAGGCTCCACAGGCGGCGCCGGCCTCCGCGGCCTGGAGCATGAAGAGCCCACTCCCATCGAGCTGTCCGTCCTCTACTTCAGCCGAGCCACCCATCGTCTCCAGGGCTGGGACGACCTCCGCCTAGGCGGACTAGGCCTAACGTCAGCCCAGATAGAACGCCATCTAGAACCCAAGCCAGACCGCGCCATCACCCCACCCGCCACACCTCCGACTCCTCCCCCCACCAGCCCGACCTTCCCCTCCCAATGGCCCAGCTCAACACCCCCTCGCTCGCCCAGCCCCTGACAACCCGGTAACCATTTATGCGTCCAGCCTGGTTGTCCCCTATGCTTGGCAAGGTCAAGGCCCCCTTCGTCTAGCGGCCTAGGACGCCGCCCTTTCAAGGCGGTAGCGCCGGTTCGAATCCGGTAGGGGGTACACAAGGCATGGGTGCGCCGATGATCGCTACCCCCCGGACGGCGCCATCACGATCACCCGCACGACCACGTTGCAGGGTGTCCGTCACAGGACGTGATGCCAGAATCGAGCGGTGTGCGCTCGATGGGGGTTCATGTCGGCGGGGTGATCACATCCGACCGCACATGGCCCGTATGGTGTCCGATCGGCGACCCTATCGAATCATGATCGGCTGAAAGGCATTCGCTCGCCTGCTCGCCCCTCCTGCCAGCCGCAGGTCTGATGGATCCCCGGGAATCGGTTGCGGCGGATCCAAAGGTGGGATGCGCTGGGCCTCATGCAGCGGTGGTCACCTCTGAACGAGCGGCAACTCACCCTGCTTCGCCGCATCGGCGTCGGTAAGGACCCGGTCAGCGCGAAGCACCCCGAGTTGGCGGCGACGGTCTATGCCCTTCGGAACCGGGGGTTGGTCGTGACCCCTCGCCACAAAGGCGTCTGGCACGCGGAGATCACCGATGCGGGGCGTTTCTACCTTGAGCACGGCCATCACCCTGACAGGCCAGAGCCGGGGTCCAGGTCCCGAGCCGTTCCGGGGCGCGACACCCAGACCTCTGACGTGCCGCTGTCCGGCCAGGAGTTGATCGCACGTGTCCAACGCGCGGGCGGCACCCTGAGAGTGGAGGACCCGGACGAGGAGACACGAGCGGCGTATCGCCGGATCATTCATGCGGCGAAACAGAACGGTCTGGTCCCTGACTCCATGCTCTTGCGGCACACGGGTCGGAGCGCTGGTGACCTGGTCATCCGCCTTTCGAGCGGAGGGTTGGAGGACGAGACCGACTGGAACCGAATCCGGCTGGGCGCGCGGGACAAAGTGTCCCACCGTCCTGACCTGATCACGACGGTCGCGAAGGACCCAGGGCTGCTGACGGTCTCCGACGAACTGAGATCGCGTGCCCTTCGTCTGGTCCAGGACCTCTCGGAGCAGACCGAGCGCCGGGGCCACCGACTCGCGCTCTCCAGACGACGCAAGCCCAGAGGACTGTTCCTGCAGGTCGGGAACCACCAGATCACGGTGACCATAACTGAGGAGACCGAAGAGCAGACCCGTGAGCTGTCAGACGCGGAACGCAAGGAGCGCGGGATCTACGCGTGGCAGCGCGTCGCCCCGGAGTACGAGACCGTCTTCACAGGTCGGCTCAGGATTGAACTGGGGCTTCCTGCACATGCGGACAAACGCGAATGGACCGACGGCAGAGCATCGGTGGAACGCAAACTAGGCGAGATCCTCAAGACGGTGGAACGATGCGTCCAGCGCGAGGAGCAGGAGCGGCTTGAACAGCAGCGTCAGCTCGACGAACAACGAGCGCAGTCGGAGGGACAGGAGGCCGAGAAGAGAGCACGTTGGCAACGGGCGATGGCCGAAGCGAGGCGACAGTCCACCGAAGATCAACGTGGAAGGACGCTGGCGGCGGCGCTCGACGGCTGGACGGCGGCGCGCGAGATCCGTGCGTTGTGCGGTGAACTGGAGGTCGTCGCAGCGGAGACGGACGATCCCGAACGCATGGCCGAACTCCGGCGTTGGATTCCATGGGCGCTCGGCGTTGCCGATCGTCTGGACCCGACCCGGAATCCATCTGTGCTGAGCGAGTTCGAGTTCATCCCCGATGCCGACGACCTGAGGCCGTACCTCGGTGACTGGAGTCCGAAAGGGCCCTACCGTGAGTACGGAAAGATGGACGAGGCTCCACGTGACGTCAACGATCCCTACCGTGAGATGTCGTGGTTCGCACGCCGAGGTCGCGCTCAATGGCGGCGGCGATAGCCCGGTGCCCGTTCTGGCGCAGGGCTGCGATCGCCTTCTCCGCGACCAGGCCCAGCCGTTGAACCTCAGCACGTAGAGCCTCCAACTCGTCGTACCGTTCCAAGGACTCCTCACCGCACCACTCGTGCAGAAGACGGGCGACGGCCTCCAGCCTCGCGACCTTCTTCTCTCCCCGGCCCCGCTCCCATGAGTAGCGTTGGTCGAGGTACTTCCGCTCCGAGTCGAGCCGCCGCAGGATCTCCTCCAGCACGACGTCCGCCTGAAGTTCTGCGGCTCGACGCGCGATCCGCAGGGTGACCGGCCAAGGGGCCATATAGGTGCCGTACCGGTCGACGAAGGCGCCCTCGGCCTCCAGCAGTTCGTGCTCATCCAGCCGCAGCCACAAGGCGACCTTGCACAGATCCTTGATCTGCACCACTCCGGCGTCCACCTTGGTGTGCAACATGTAAATCCTGCCCTTGGGCCTGATCATCAAGAACACCAGCTTGGCGGCCTCCCATTCGGGACTGCCGTGGACGTGCTTCGATTCCTCGACCGCCGCCGCCAGATGCGCGTCATCCTGAACGACCTTCTGCGCCTCACCCCACAGCGCCGGAAGCTGCTCGCCTCCGGCCCATTCTTGGATGCCGGCATCCTCGCCGTCCAGAAATCGCACATGGACACCGCGGCGTCGGGGGTGGTTCATCCGGACGACCTCGACCCGGCACAATGGGCTGTCGCGATCCTCGCGATAAGCCCAGATCTCTCCGACCTCCATGCACCCCATTGCACAACGAAGACGACATCAGTATCCGGAGAACGGCCGAGTTGATGGGAAGCCGTGCTACCGGTCAACTTCCGGGAATGGGGTGAAAGCCCAGCCGTGCTGATTTCGGTGGCTTTGTCGCTGCTGTCGGAACAGGAAATACACCAGCGCTGCAGAGATCGTTGCTGCTGATCAACGGCCCTGCGCATATCTCGTTCAGCAGCGCTTCCTGGCCTGGTTGCAGGAGCACGCATCCCGTAAGGACGGAGAGGAGCGCCAGGAACTCGAATGTGAGATCGCGATTCCAGGTGGCTGGCCTGATGTCGTCAAGAGCGGAGGAACGGCGCTTGTTTCGGGGTTGAATTGTCCGACCGTTTAGCCAATGCCACACCACGCGTCGGCCGGAGACCGTGTAGTCAACGACGTCCTGTCGCACTGGAGCGAAGGTTCCGCTACCGAACGAGAGCGACTGCGCCTCCAGATCATAAGTGAGACGTTCGGCGAGTCGCTCGGGAAGCGATCTCACAGGAGCTAGACACTTGATTCCGAAACGTTCGACAAGGGCGCGCTCGGAACGCGCCTGCCCGGCGGACAGGTCTTCGAAGCGGCTGCCGTAGGTGTGGAGCCAGAGGACTTCGCGCCCGATGGTCACGGCGCGACTCCACAGCTTTGGGTCTGCGGTGAGCGGGATTCGCACACCTGGCTGCCGTAGGTGCTTCTGGAACCGGCGTGTATATCCGGGGTGTGCGGCCACGGCTGCGATGTAGGCCAGCGCATCCTTCGCGGAGACCGGGACTTCTAGCGCATCGCCAAGGTGATCGAGCAACTCCTTGGTCATGTTCGGAGCGCAGCACGTGGGATCGCGCCAGAGGGGACGTATCCCGCCGCCCCGGCCGCAGAAGTGGTCAAGATCGGGGACCAACCCAGTGAAGACTAGGCCCGGCCCATGCTTGATGGCATGGGCGTCCTCGGAGACGTAGACCTGGTCTTCGGACCAGACCTGCCACAAAGGAGGACGGGCCATGACCAACAGACGGTTGTCCGGAATCAGCCACTGCCGGTCGAATGATCGGTATGCGACTCGAACCGGTTCGAGGCAAGGGCCGGTCTCTTTGACCAGCGAGCATTGCGGACGCGGAAAACCGGGAAGCGGCTTGACCAAGCTTCGCAAAGTTCGATCCCGCCCTTCACGGAAGAGTTCACGACGCTCTTCAACCGGCGAGACAAGGAACTTGTGCCAGCGGCTTCGAAGGACGTCGGCTGTAGGAGCGTAGACCCAGGTTCGACCTGGAGTGACGCCTCGCGACCTCCAGGGCATCAGTTCGCCGAGCGAAGGGAACGCCGTCCATTCCGGGTCCGCGGCAGGGAGGAAAGAGTCCTGCCAACCGCGGTCGCAACGCCGCCAAGATGAGCTTTTCGTGGTCAGTTTCCCCAGGGCTGCTTCTTTCTCCTCGCGTGTCCCGTGCAACTCGAGATAGCGGACATCGGCCGGTTCCGACTCGTTGGAACCGGCCGTTCGGGCGAAGACGAGGATGCTGAGTTCCCGTCCCACATCGGGACCGAAGACTCGCGTGACGGCAGGTGAGCGGTTCCCTTCTGGCGAGAGTTCGATAACCCAACCAAGATCGCACTTGTGCCGCAGGTACTCGCGCAGACCACAGAAAGCACGGCTCTTGATCACGCTCGATGGGACGATGAAGGCCACTGCCCCCGCCGGCATGCGCCGCTCAGCCTCGAACACCTTCCAGGTCGCCCAACGCAGGAAGTACCACGGCATCCCATGCAGGTCCGACTCGTAACGGCCGAGACCGGCGGCTCTGAACTCGTCGAGGGAAGGACGTCCGACGAAGGCCTCAGGTCCTGGTACCCCCTTTCGGGGACGCTCGATCCACGAGGCCCGGCCCCTCGCATTCTCCACATGAGGAGGGTTGCCGATGACCACCATCACGGGAACCTGGCGCTTGATCTCGTTCGCCCTGTCCCTGGCCTCCTCGATCACCCGATAGGACGCGCCCAACTTCCGCTGGACATGGTTGGGGTCGGCCAGTGCGTCGGTGAGGAACCGCAAGGCCTCAGGCGGCGTCTCGACCCCGAACCGCGTCTTGAAGGAACCATGGATGCGAAGTTCGACGACAGCGTACGGCGCGACCTGGATCTCGAACCCGACGAGCCTGTCGGTGACCAGCTCGTGGACAAATTCCTCGCGTGACCCGGGTCCGAGCTTGTCGTCGATCCGGTCGGCCACGGAGTTGATGACCTCGACCAGGAAGGTCCCGGTTCCCATGGCGGGGTCCACGACCACTACGTCGTCGTCGGCGAACCCCCATTCCTTGCCGAGATGCTCATGCAGCACCTCGTCAACAAACTTGACCATGTGACGGGCGACCTCGATGGGGGTGTAGTACGAGCCGGTGTCCTTGCGGAGCATGGGGTCGTAGGCCGCGAGAAAGCGTAGGCGTCCGCGGGGCTGACGTCGAGGGTCTGGAGGTCAGCAACATTGATGACGCGGCGGAGGGTCTCGACGGTGTCCAGTTCGTCGTCAGCTCCGTTAGTGAGCAGGGCGAAGGCCTGCCCCATCAACAGATGCCGTTTGCCCAACTTCTGGGCGATCTCGTAGTAGGAATCGCCGGCGAGATCAATGCCGTCGGAACGGGCGAGCAACAACGCGAACGTGATGGTCTGTGCGAACGCGTCAGCGAAACGCTCGTTGTCGAGTCCTGGGAAGAGCAGGTCCCGCCAGTCGTCCGCCAGAAGCGCAAGCCGCACCTGGGATCGCTTCTTCACCGGCGCGATGATCGCGGTGTGGATCTCGTCCTTCAGCAGACCGCACAACCCACCGACGATTCTCACCAGAGAGCCCAGTGTCCTGGGGGCCTCAGGCTCCCAGAGGAGGAACCGCCGGAGGATCCCGGCCAGTTCGGCGACGGCGGGAGCTGACGGCCGACGCAGTTCAGAGACCGTGTTCGAGAGCCTGATGACGGGAGAAGTCCGTTCACCGAACGAGTAGTGGGCCCAGGTGATCCCGTCGGTGTAGATCACGTTCGGAAGCGCGCAGAGCTTGGTCCACTGGTTCCGGTCGTCTTCGGCCGGCCGCCACTCCGGAGCCCCTGGGACGCCCTTGCCAGGCCTTTTCAACTCGATGTAGCCAACTCGCACCTGTCCGATGTTCACCGCGTAGTCCGGTCGTGCACGAAGGTGATCCAGCCTCACCTCGCCGTAAGGGACTGTTTCAACACCGATGAGTGTGCCGAACTCCCGAAGCAGCGTCTCCAGAGGGGCGCGAAGTTGATCCTCCTCTGCTCCGCCCAACCCTCTCTTCTGGGAGATTGTTCGGCCGAACTTGCTCACGATCACACGTGCGGCGGTTTCGGCGCCCGGCTTGGGAACGCTGGCCACACTCACCTCCGGTAGATGGCTCTCACACCACTCACCGTGACTTCTGCATTGGGCTCCATCAAGAAGCAGGCGGCCGGATCTGCGCTGTTGGCCAGATCCGGCTGTTGTCCTGTGTTGACCTGTAAGCCTGGACCTGAGGACGGTTACCTGTCTTACGAGTGGCCGGATCGACCGTGACGCATGGAGGTGACATTCCCGATGGGGAAGCCGCTGCCAATGGAGATTCTCTCTTCAACGCTGTTGACCCAGGATGAACTGGGAGCAGCGTTGGCAGGGCTGAACGTCACAGTTCGAGTTGGCCTGACCGGCGTCGTCCACTCCCCCCGATGCAGGCAAGTCGGCAAGAAGGCCGAGGCCGAGAAGAACATGACTATCGGGGAACTACGAGCTATCGGCGACGTTCGGCCTTGCCGCACATGTGGCGGAGCGATCGTTGAGAAGCTATCTAACGATCAGACCGAGCAGCTTGAAGCGCTTGTCCCGATTCTGGAGGCGCGCCGTGAACAGATGCGTGAGGCTGAACGGGAGAAGCGGGAAGAACAGGACCGGATACGCCGAGCAGACATGATCGACAGGCGTGCTCATCACATTATACATGGCTGGGACTGGAAGATCGAGGAGGAGAAGAGAACCGCTGGCCGATATCCGGCGTCCCGCCGCATCGCGGTCGTTCCTTGTACGAACTGCGAGGCCGAGGCCGCCATCAGCTTCGATCCGCGGTCTCTCGATGTCTCATACCGTTGTGGGGCCGACCCTGAGCACGGATTCGTCCGTCTGAACGAGGATCCGCTGGCCGTATGGCGGTCCAACGATGAGAACGAGTTGGTCGCGCTCGGCTTGGTCGCACCAGTGCTCGCTGGACGGGACGACGCATGGACCAGGACGTATGCCACCCGGGTCGGCGACTACAAGGCCACGGTTTCCGCGTTGGAGGCCTTCGACGAAGAGCATCCGCCTCCACTGCGGCTGGCACCGGACATGCGATGTGGCGACTGCGGCGGCACCTTGCGGCTCTGGCCAGGAATCACTACGAACAGCCAGTCGATCGAGGCCCACTACAGCTGTGAGAACCGCCATGCAGACGGCAAATACAGACACCATGAGCAGAGCAGCGTGGACGAGTGGGTCGACCGGATCCTGCATCGCAGGCTCCGCGATCACCCCTCCTGGGCGACCGCCGCAGAACTGGAGCCCAGCCGAGAAAAGATCGCAGCCTACCTCGGCGACCTGACAAAGAGGATAGAGATCTTCGACGCCCATATCGGAGCGGCGAAGTCGGTCGATCAACTGGTCCAGATCAGGTCGCGGCTGGTGGAAGAGCTGGAGCTGGTCCGCGAAATCCACGAACAAGGCGGCCTCGCAGCAGCGGGTCTCACAACCTATGCAGCACGTGCTTCATACGTTCACGTATGGACCTTCACAGACTTCGCCCGTGCCTTCCTCACGAAGCGCATTGAGGTCACCGATCGCTCGGTCAATGTCGTTACTCCGTTCGAGGACGGAACACCACTCCAACGGCTCCTCCGCTCTCGTGAGATCAGGGCAGACTTGGCTGAGCTGCGTCAGCGTCAAGAGGAACTCGAACGAGAGCTTGCTGCCCTCGACCAGGCCTGACGTCCTGACCGTAGCGACGCCAGACGAAACCCCTGCTGCTCCGACTCAGGGCATCCTGCGGGAGTGTGTAGCCGTGGAGACGCTGTCCGCCGATGCGCCCGCCGCAGGCTGCCAAGCCGCTTGCTCTTCACCCTGAATGGTAGGAGAACAGCAACGTTCCCTGAAGCCTGAAAACACAAAGTGGGACGGAGTAATCTCCGTCCAACTTTGCGCCCATATATGGGATTCTGTGCCCGAGGGGAGATCACACCCGACCGCATGGCGCCCGATCGGCGTCCTGTACCGGATCACGGTAGGCGGGTAGACCCGTCGTGGCTAAAGGCTGTCACGTAACGCGGGCGGTAGTTGATCGATGATCTTGTGTGGGTCAGGTGATCACAGCGGCTGAGCAGGAGTGGATCGTCCCGTTCACCGGGCTGTCGCCACGGCAGTTCCGCAAGCTTGTGCGCGTGGTGGCCGAGCGGGGCGGTGCGCAGATCGCCGATGGACGGCCGGGCCGCCAGTGGGCGTTGCCGCTGGCCGACCGGGTGCTGCTGGTGGCGGTGTACTGGCGCCAACCTGACCTTGCGGCAGGTCGGTCCGCTGTTTGGCATCTCGCACGCCGCCGCGCACCGTGTCGTGGACACCCTGTCGGCACTGCTGGCGCTGGCGCCCGTCCGGCGCCGCGGGGCCGAGGAGGTGTGCATCGTGGACGGCACGCTGGTGCCCCTGCGGGACCGGAGCCTGGCCGCGCGCAGCAAGAACTACCGTTACTCGGCCAATGTGCAGATCGCCATCGACGCCAACACCCGCCTGGTGGTCGCGACCGGCGACCCGCTGCCGGGCAATCGCAACGACTGCCAGGCCTACCGCGACTCGGGCATCGACCAGGCTCTGACCGGAGGGCATGTCATGGCCGATGGCGCCTACCAGGGCAACCTCGGCGTGATCATCCCGTACCGCAGGCCCCGCGACGGCGAGCTCGAGGACTGGCAGGAAGACCTCAATGCCGTGCACCGCAGCGTGCGGGCCCGTGTCGAGCACGCTCTGGCCCGCATGAAGAACTGGAAGATCCTGCGTGACCACCGCCGCAAGGCCCGCACCCTGGGCTACACCGTGGCCGGCATCGCTTACCTGCACAACCTCGCCGCCACCGGCTGACACCACCGGTGTCCCGTCCGACATCACCCAATTCGCGGGGAGTTACGTGACAGCCTTTAGAGTTCGAAAACACTACCCACCTGCCGAACCTGATCTCCTCACCCGCGAGTCCGTGAAATTGGGGCAACATCAGAGTGTCCGCGGACCGGGGGGAAGCTCACTATCACCATTCGCCCGAGCCGGGATCAACGCGATCCTCCTGGACGGCGCGGCGGCAAGGCATCGGCCGCTCAAGCTCAAGCTTTGCTCTGGCCGACAATGGATGATGACGAAACCGAGCAACACCGCCTCCAGCAGCGGCCAAGATCCATATTCTCGTCACGGAATCCGGATCATCTCCGTGTCCGGCTCCGGGAAGATCACGGCCGACAGCTTGGAGCCCTGGTCCTCGTTCTCCGTCATCAACACGTTCACTGGCGACAGCCCAGCCTTCCCAGCGTCCGAGCTCCGTCGGGTGTTCTCAACCGCGAGACACACCTGGCCGTCAACGGTCTCTGCCCGGAGCTCCACGGCCGCGGCGACGTCACCGCCCACGACGGTCTCACTCCAAACGCCGGCCCCAGTGTCATCATGGTCGTCGGAGTCAAGCCGGAGTGAGACCGCTCTACAGGACCAAACGGAGCCTGCATCGACTGCCCGAACCCGGACTATTAGTCGCCGCTGGCCAGTCGCGCCTGTTGAAGAAGCAGATGCCCCAATCTTCGGGTGTACCAGTGAGCAGGGCCCAGTCGAGAAAAACGTTTGTTGGTCTCGCGACTCGTCTCGGGCAGCGGTATGCACACGTAGCAGAAGGTGTGGTTAAAGCTGCCAAACTCGTCGGCGGCTGATTCCATGCACGACATGTCCTGGGAGCACTAAGAAAGATCCGTTCGAAGGCATTCTTCAGGGTGGCGCGCAGGTGCCTTAGCTGAGATTGCGACCCGCCGGAGCTGCGATTTTCGCAGTCCTGAGTCAAACAGGACTCACCCACCCGGAAACTCTCGCGGTTCGCGCTCGCGCCTAGCAGGTGGGTGGTCGAGCGGACTTTCGCCTGGCTGAGCAGATAAAGGCGCCGGGTCAAGGGCTCCGAATGCCTTAGGACCATCTCGGAGAACGTCATCTACCTCGCGATGAACATGGCCCTGTTACACCGCCTCAACGACCACCTGTCCTAACTCTTTCAGACTTCATCCAGCGTGGGCGCTGAGGCAGTTGTACTCCCCGCACCCCCAGTCGGGACGCCACGCCCCCCGTTCTTTGGATTGCTGGCGACGCAATCTCGTTGACCAAGATCGTGCGGTTCACCGCCGAATATGACCTGGCGCTGCTGGCTGCATGGGGACTGCTCCGAGTGCCGGCGACCACCGCCCTCAGGTGGCGCTGGGCCCGGCCGGACACCGACGCCTTGCCAAAGCTCCGCGCCTGGCTGGACCACTCTCTGTCGCACCAGAGGCTCCTGGGGCTATCGCGATGGACGGCAAGACCTTGCGGAGCACCGATGCCATCGGTGCCACGCAGCGGCATCTACTGACTACGGTGCGCCAACCCACTGGATCCATGCGCCCGATATGCACCTTTTGACTGACATTCGAAGTTCGACTAGTTTTTACCGGTTGCCGCAGGTGTCATGAGGGAGGCTGCAGCCTTGACAGTGGAGGAACTGGCCGAACAGGCTCGCAGGCTTGAGCCTGCCCAACTCGACCTTCTCCGCGAGATGACAGAGTCCCTGCTCCGTCCGAATATGGAATATCTGAAGCCCGATAGCGACTTGATTAGCAACGGATTTGGTGAATCCTTCTTGAATCGACTCAAGATTCACCATGCGACTTCGGATGAGAAGTTTAAAAAGGGGTCCTTTGAATACGCCTTCGTGGCCGCAGCTAAGTTCGCGGGGCGTCGGGCTAGAAAAACCACTTCCAATACCCATCAGGGCGCGGATGTCCTCATCGATGAGGTTCGCTGGTCCCTCAAGACCGAAGCGGCCGCCAGCATCAGCAGAACGGGCATAAGGATCTCCAAGTTCTCCGAGGCAAGGTGGATCCGAGACTGCCCGGATGAGTATCGCGCGGAGCGGGCCAGAGAGAGAATTTATAAACACCTCTCCGAGTACGAGAGGATTGCCACTCTCAGAGCCTTTACCGCGGGACGCAATACCATCCAGTACGATCTCGTCGAGATTCCTCTAAACCTTCTGAAGTCGGTGAGAAATCTTAAGCAAAATGACTTTCGTGGAAAACTCAATGGCACCGGAGTGGGCAGCGGCGGAAGCGCTCTCGTATTTCAGCTAAACGGAAAAAAGGCATTTAGTCTCAAGCTAGACAATAGCGTAGAAAAGATAACTTTGAGCGGAATCCCCGTCAGCGACTGCATATTGCATGCGAGTTGGCGCGTCGAATTCCCACCAGAGCTGGTCGATGTAGACAATGACGAGTGACCCTCTCATCCCGCACTATCACCATTCACTCTTTCAAGTTCCTGTTTGGGCAGATAAGGGAATGCCCAGCTTGACAGGCGCTCGCTTTCCTTGAAGAACTCCCACGCATGTGCACACGAGTCGGATCACTTGATCTTGAAGTACTCGGCTACCAGGCATCCGCCTGACGGTAGATGCCTGGGCGGAGGCTTGGTGAGTGGGAGCGGCGAGTCGCTATCGTTGCTCGTTATCCGCTAGCGGCCTGAGATAAGCTTGGGGCATGGCCCTGACTGTTGTTGATCTATTCTCGGGCGGCGGTGGCGCCAGCAGCGGCTTCCACGCAAACCCGAACTTCAAGATCGTTGGCGCGGCGGACGCCCAGCTCGGCAAGCCGAGCACCGGGGCCGGAACGCTAGCTTGCAACTCCACATACTCCGCAAATATGGGAATAACGCCTGAAGAAGTCGACCTTGGTGTCATCGATCCGGATGAACTCGGTCAGCGTTTCGATCTTGAATCCGGTCTCGACGTTCTCGTCGCCTGTCCGCCCTGCACGGGATTCTCTCGCACCCTCTCAAAGAACCACATCGAAGACGATTCGAGGAACAGCCTAGTTGGAAGGACCGCGGAGTTCGCTTCCGTCTTCCAACCTGACGTACTCGTCATGGAGAACGCCCGCGAACTGGTAATGGGACGTTTTAATAAACACCTCGTTTTTCTGGTTCAAGACCTTGAAAAACTCGGATACAAAGTCCATTATGGGACTCACTTTCTGAGTGAGTTCGGACTTCCTCAAAAGCGCGAGCGGGCACTTGTCGTAGCAGTCAAGGGCGATCTTCCACTCCTGACTATGCGAGATCTATGGGATGGCTATTCGGTCGACCCCAAAGCAACCCATGTACGGCGCGCAATCTGGTCGCTTCCCTCTCTCGAAGCGGGAGCAATGGATCCGAACGATCCCATGCACACGGCTCCTTCGATACGAGACGAGGCAGTGTGGGGACGGCTTAAAGCCATACCTCACGATGGCGGTAGCTGGTTCGACCTTGCTGGGCACCCCCGAGCCAGTCAGCTGTTGACTCCCACCATGATCGATCGGCTGAACCGGAACGCTCTCGGCAGCCATCCTGACGTGTACGGACGCATGTGGTGGGATCGCCCGGCTCCGACGATCAAACGAGAATGTTCACATGTAGGGAACGGCCGCTATTCCCATCCCGAACAGGATCGGCTCTGCTCTGTCCGCGAGATGGGGATTCTAAATGGTTTTCCAGCGAATTACGTTTTCCAGGGGAGTGTCAGTAACATGTATCGCCACATCGGAGATGCAGTGCCACCTTTGATTTCCTATCAACTGGCGGCGCTGGTCACATGGATCCTCGGATCACCCAGACCTGGGCCCGAAGAACTCATCCTTCCTAAAACACACCTTTCTCTCGCTGATATCACTCGCACAGAAAAAAGCGTTCTGTTCTGACCTCCGCGGCGGCACATCCAATAATTCGAAATTTCGAAGCGAGTCACTCAACCGGTGAGCCGCAAGCTGTCTTGGTGAAGAATATTCCCCGCGGGACCCAGTGGGCGTACGGATACTTTGAGATAGCGACGAAGGCCAGAGCGTGTTGGAGATACTTCAGAGGATCTCCAACACGCTCTGAAGATTTTTCTTCTCTGACTGCTATACATCCATAGTCTTTGGCAGCTCCCATCGACCATGCACAGTACAGCGCTCGAGTGGAATTCTCGTTATCGTTATCTTAGAGTCACTCCGATCCAATTTAAGAGTCAAGCAGGGGCCTCCCTCGTCTTCAACCTGAATGGCTGGACCATCGGCATCAAATTCACTCTTGTCCAATTCGAGGATGGGAGAAAAGAGGGTCATCGGAACCTCTACAAGCTCGTAAAACCACCGCTTCGGGTCTCGATGTACCCGGAGTTGAAGGAGGCGATCGACCACATTCAAGTAATCCTCGAAATATTCTTTGGTCTTCTGCATTCTCGCGGTCGCGCTGCGGACGTCTTGGATCCATACGGCTTCAGAAAGCTTACTGATATGCAAATAGCTTTTGTGGACATCTTTCGCTGCCGAGGTCTTAAGGGCCCACTTTTCGCCGTCAATGATCTCGTCGTAGTAGCGGTTGGTCGCCGACAAGGCTCCCTGGATTCGCCGGCCAGAAGCCTTGGCTCCCGCTCGAAAAGCGTCCTCGAATGAAGTCCGGTCGAGTTGCTTGGAGTGGGTTCCGTGATGAGTTTGAAGGCGAGAAGTGAACTCTTCTTGAAACTCTACGGTGATCAGGCCTGCACCATGGAATATGTCCACTTCCACGCGAGTGTGCAATGATCGCGCGATACGCAGAATCTGACCCTTTTGAGTCGAATTCATCTTATGAAACAGGCCAACCAACTCTGCTTCGAGCGCATCCGGCATCGCTCACTCCACTCCACTCAGGGGATTAACCAAGCTAGCGTATCCAACCGGACCGAGGATTTTCTACTGGAAGTCAGGGTTTCCTCATGGCGGGATCTTTATTTCCTGTACAATTGACTTTGTGGTGACAAGCAAACCATCTCAGGCGTCGTCCCCAGGTGTTCGGAAGAACATGCAGGCAAACAAGAGCCGGGACACCAAACCCGAACTGAAACTGAGAAGAGCTGCCCATCGGCTCGGTCTGCGATACCGCGTGTCCAAGCAACCTCTTCCTCACCTCCGTCGTACCGCCGATCTCGTGTTCACGCGAGCAAAGGTCGCAGTTTTCCTCGACGGGTGTTTCTGGCACGGATGTCCGCAGCACCACACGAAGGCTGCGACCAACTCTGACTTCTGGGCCGAGAAGGTGACAAGCAATCGCGTCCGCGACGAGGAGACCAACCGCCTCTTGTCAGACGCCGGCTGGGTGGTCATCCGGATTTGGGAGCACGAAGATCCTGAAGAAGCTGCCAGACGTGTGCAAGCCACCGTGCAGTCGAGGAACCGAGCGTAGGTTGAGGTTTCCAGAGGTGGCGTAAGGTCCTCGCCAGATGCTGGACCAGCCGGAGTTGGGTGTGGGCGAGAAGGAGGACGATCCAGCCCTCGTCCGGAGGACGGATTTGTCGACAGCCAGCGAGGGCTCGGCGGGCCGCAGGATCCGGCACAGCGGTTGCCGGCAGCGTAGCCAGATCTCGAGCCGCCGTTCGGTCCGTTCACGCCGTACAGCCCCAGGAGCCCGGCTGACCTCGGAGATTCACGGGCCGGTTCTGGCGTTCTCGATTCGGCTGACCTTCGCCGTCGACCAGAAGAGTTCGGCGGCGACCTCGTCGCCGATCAGGTGACAGTCCTCACGCAAGCTGCGCAGCTCAGCTACCAGATGTCACTGCCGGAAGGAAGGACGTGGCGAAGCGCCCATGGTTACGCCCTCGCGCTACGGGTCGCGCTGGAGGCCTTGCTGGGACCGGACAGCCCTGGTTGTGATGGTGGGACTGACACCTGCTCAGACCGGCGGGGCGACCGCTGCCATGCCACGGGCCTGGGCCACCATGTGGGCCGCCCAGGCTCCGGTCTGGGGTCCAGGCGGAAGCTGCACCGCATGGTGGAAACCGTTGCCGGTGACGGAGATGGCGACGAATCCGCTGTAGCGGCGGTCCTTCATCAGCAGGAACAACAAACCCAGCAGGCAAAACCAGACGAATATAATCGTCAGGACGATGCCGGCCGTCGAAATTCCCTCATACACCTGCGTGGAGTCCTGGACCGTCCATACGGTTCCGCGGAGCGGATAGCAGCCATGAGGCAAGTACACATACGAACTGCTGACCGCGATATCCCCGATGCTGAGAATGACAGGCTCGGCCGGTAGATAAGGGTTCACCGATCTCCGCCTTCCCCCGCCAGATCACCTTCGCAGAGCCATACGGTATCCCCCGCCACACCACTCCCTCAAGCGGTCGCCGAGATCGCTCGCCGTGGGTGTGACCCAACGTCACCGGCCTCAAAGTTTTGTGATCTCGCGGCGGACGTTGTTCACGGTGATTGTTCGTCGGCGCGGTCACAATGTGGCCAGCGCTGCCGTCTGGATATGGAAGCGCGCTTCGGGCGACAATCCGGGGGGCTAGCGATGGGGGTCGCAGATGCCGGAGATCGTGTCGACGCAAATCGTCCAGGGAATCGAAACCTCGGGAAAGGGCCGGCGGCTGTCCGCGGGCCTGCGCGAGAAGCTGGAGCGGGGTCTGGGGGCCGACCTGCGGGCGATGCGGGTGCACACCGGCCCGATCGCGGACGGCCTGGCCCGAGCGCTGGACGCGGAGGCGTTCACCGTCGGTTCCGAGGTGTTCTTCAGGGACGGGGCCTTCCGGCCCGGTACGCCGGACGGCCTGTGGCTGCTCGCGCACGAGGCCGCGCACGTCGCGGCGCACGTCGCGCAGGGGGCCGGGGGCGCGGTGGCGGGTTCACCGTGGACGATGAGCAGCCCTGGCGATCCGTCGGAGCGGGACGCGGACCGCCGCGCCGACGCGGTCTTGGCCGGACGGACCTGGCGCGGACCGGCCGGCGCGACCGTGCCGCCGGCCACGATCCAGCGGCACGTGTCGTTCGAGCACCGCATGCTCGGCGACGGCCCCACCAAGAATCTCGTCGACATATCGACGGGCGGGCCCACCCGCAAGGAATTCCTGGCCAACCAGATCGAGCTGCTCGATCTGTGGCAGTACGACCCGGACAAGGTCACGGAAAAGGACATCAACAGACTGTGCAAATGGATCAGGACGCTACGGCTCGGACCGAAAGGCGTGCTGGTCACCTATGGAGAGCTGAACGCACTTCCGGATTACCTTTCGGACGCGGCGGCTTTCGACGACCTCGACGCGGACATCGTGCTGCCGATTCTCCAGGTCATCCGGCAGGAGGGCTACAACCAGCTCACCTACCTGCTCACCGGGAAGAACCCGAACAAGACCTTCGCCAAGGCGGCTTGCCGGCCATGGCAGCTCAGCATGGTCAACAACATCGTCGAAACAAGCGAACTCGACGACTTCACGCTGGGCCTCGGGCCGTCCGGGCAGAACCATTACCAAGGTCTCCTCGCCCGGAACGCATGCCATTTCGCGCCCTATTCCTGGTACCGCTGGCAGTCTTCGCACCTGATCGCGCGTGATCTCGCCGCGCGGGCGCATGCCCAGAAGGACCCGGAACTCGCCCGGCGGGCCTGGGTCTTCCACGGCTACGCCGATCACTTCCTGGAGGACTCGTTCGCCGCGGGCCACCTGGTCAACAAGACGCTGGTCATGCAGTGGTTCATCGAATGGGCCGCCAGAAGCGATCTGTTCATCGCCGACTGGGAGTCCATCAAGGACATCACCGAGAGCCGCCAGCCGTCGCTCTCGGGAAAGTGGCTCTACGATCCCGCTTACGCCGGCCCGTCCAACGATCCCCAGACGGCCCAGGAGGCCAGTGCGCTCGTCGGACGCGTCATCGCCAGCACCGTCGGCGCCGATGGGACGTCCGGTCAGTTCGCCGCCTATCAGAACTACCTGACCTTCCTCACGAGCGCCGCCGCTCAGCTCAGCTCGGCGAACCTGCACGACTATTACAACTCGAATTCCCTGTGGGTGAGCTCGGCGGCGCGCACCACTCCGTACGAGGTCTGGGGCGATGACACGCTGTTCAGCGGCGCGAACGGCGGCGATGGAGTGGCGGCCACGAGCGAGACGGCGCAGATGTCGCAGCAGGCCCTGCTCGACATTCTCGCCTCGGGTAAGACGTCCATCACCACAGAGGAGATCCGCCGTCACTTCCCGACCAAGGCGAGTTCCAGCAGTACCGGACTGCAGGACCTCGAAACGTGGATGACGACGCAGAAGTCCTTCTGCATGGAGCGTTTCGAGAGCTTCACCGCGACTCTGAAGACGCTGCTGCTGGGCCTCGCGTCCCCTCGCCTCGGCGTGGTGTCACAAGACCAGGACTTCACGAGCGTCTGGTCGAAGAGCCTTCCTGATTGCGGCTACCACGCGGTGAACATGCTGGTCCACGAGGACAGGCTGTTCGCCGCCTGCAACGGCTATGTCTACGAACTGGACCCAGTGACGAGCAAGGTCGTCCACAGCCTGCACCTGACGGAGGCCCTGGGCGGAGTCGCCACCAACCTGGCCACCGACGGGACGTTCCTCTACGCAGGCGTGCATGGTTACGCCTACGCCATCCGCCTCAACGGCGACTGGACCAAACCAGACTGGACACAAGGCCTCGGCGGCACACTCACCTACGAAGAAGTCAACCTACTCA
>NZ_JBICUD010000001.1:111913-1541172 GCF_043198015.1 Spirillospora sp. NPDC048911
CACCCGCCTAGCCACCGACAACACCTCCCTCTACGCAGGCGTACACGGCTACGCCTACGCCATCCGCCTCAACGGCGACTGGACCAAACCAGACTGGACACAAGGCCTCGGCGGCACACTCACCTACGAAGAAGTCAACCTACTCAGCACCAACGGAAAACTCTTCGCAGGCTGCGACGGCTACGTCTACGAACTACAACCCACCACCGGCAACAAAATCCACAACCTCCACCTCACCACCACCGGAGCCGGAGCCACCACCCGCCTAGCCACCGACAACACCTCCCTCTACGCAGGCGTACACGGCTACGCCTACGCCATCCGCCTCAACGGCGACTGGACCAAACCAGACTGGTGGCAACGTCTCGGTGGCAAACTCACCTACGACAAGGTGAGCGTGCTCACCTCCGACGGCAGGCTGTTCGCAGGCTCGAACGGCTACGTCTACCAACTCAATCCCGACGACGGGAACATCCAGCACAGCCTGCTGCTCACCTACCTGGCCGGTGTCGGCGACTACGACACGCGGCTGGCCGTCCGCGGGCGGAACCTGTACGCGGGAGTGAACGGCTATGCCGACAAGCTCCTCGTCAATGATGTCTCACCTACTGGGACGCTGTTCCATACCTCCGGCGACGCGAAGGGCTGGCAGGTCTGGACACCCGACTTCGACCGGGCACCCCAGCCCATGCAGGCGGTCTCCGGCCTCTGGGCGGGCTCCGACACCACCCTGACCTTCGCCGTAGGGGTCGACGGGACGCTCTACCAGGGAAGACTCGACAAGGACGGCTGGCACGGGTGGACGCCGGACTTCGACAACGCGCCCAAGATGCTGGGCATTGACAGCGTCACGAGCTACTTCGGGCTCGACCTGTTCGGGATCGGCCTCGACGGCACGCTCTGGCACGACAGCAACAAGGGCCGCCGGTGGCAAGGCTGGACGTCGAACTTCGACCGAGCGCCGAAGGTGCAGGCGGTCACGTCGTTCGCCGAGCAGGGCAACGGGAATCCGCAGGTCTTCGCCATCGGCATCGACGGCACGCTCTACTACGACAGGCGCGACGGCGGAGGCTGGCGCGGCTGGACGCCGGATCCCGGCGGGATACCGGTCAAGGTGAGTGCCGTCTACGGCGCGAGCCTCACCCCGTCCACGATGGACGTCTTCGCCATAGCGCTCGACGGCACGCTCTACCACGGCTACCGCAACGACCAGGGCTGGCAGGGCTGGACGCCGGACTTCGACGGAGCACCCAAGATGAAGGCCGTGACGGGAGCGCACACCGCCCCGTTCAGCGGGGAGGTCTTCGGCATAGGGCTCGACGGCACGCTCTACCACGATCATGCCGACCGGCAGGGCTGGCACGGCTGGACGCCGAACTTCGATGGAGCTCCGAAGGTCAAGGCAGTGGCCGGGCTGGCCGTGGCAAGTCCCACCGCCGACATCCAGGTCTTCGCCATCACCGCCGACGGCGCGCTCCGCTACGACTATCTCGACGCCGCCGGCAAGTGGCATGGCTGGTCCGCGTTCGGCACCAACCCGCCGCGAACGTCCCGCCTCGTCTACGCCCAACCGGGCCCCTTCGGCACGAGCGAGGTGTTCGCCATCTCCGACGTCTGAGGGGCGGGTCGGTCAGCAGCCGTTCGGGCCGCACGCCTCCGCGTCGTCCGTGCCCTCGACGGTGATCAGGGAGCGGTGGGGGCGTTCCGACCAGGCCTGGTCGAGCGCCTGGGAGAAGACCTCGGTCGGCTGGGCGCCGGAGATCCCGTACTTGCGGTCGAGCACGAAGAACGGCACGCCGCGCGCACCGAGCTCGGCCGCCTCCCGCTCGTCGGCGCGCACCTCGGCGGCGTAAGCGGCCGGGTCGTCGAGCACCTTGCGGACCTCCGCCGGGTCGAGTCCGACCTCGCCGGCGGCCTCCACGACGAATTCCCGGTCGGCGAAAACCGATCGTTCCTCGGCGAAGTTGGCCTTGTAGAGCCGGTTGAACAGCTCGCGCTGCTTGCCCTGCTCCTTGGCATAATGGGTGAGCCGGTGCAGGTCGAAACTGTTGCCGCTGTCACGGCCGCGGGTGCGGTAGTCCAGGCCCATCTCGGCGGCCATCGCCCCGATCCGGTCCTCGTTGCCCTCGATCTGCTCGACCGTCGCCCCGTACTTCTCGGCGACGGCCTCGACCACCGGCCGGGTCACGTCCTTGGGCGCCTCAGGGTTGAGCTCGAACGACCGGTAGACGACCTCTACCTCGTCCCGATGCGGAAACGCCTCCAGCGCCTGCTCCAGCCGCCCCTCGCCCACGTAGCAAAAGGGACAGTTGATGTCAGTCCACACCTCGACGGTCAGCTTGTCGCTCATGCGGGGCACCTTTCAAAGTTGAACCTTCCCCCGCCACAACATCCCGGGCCCCGGAACGATTCCGCCCCAGCCCGTGGTGTGCCCCACCCACATCGCGGGCGTCACAGCGAGAGGGACGCCGGGAACGCGCTCTCCTCAAGGCCTGGAGCGACCGACCTTGATCATGCCGCTGGGCCCACAGATCAGAACCCCTCCAAGAGAGTCAACGAAGATCGAAGCTACAGGCGAGGTGGATGACGATGAAGCGTTACATATTTAGATTTACGAGCCAACCGTTTCAAACCAGCTCCTGAGCGAGCCGCGATAGAAACTGGTGCGAGCGAGCCCGCAAGGCCATCGGCAAATGTGACGCGCGGTTTCACTGACATCGTCAGGTTCGCTTTAAGGACAGCCGAAACTGCCATCGCGCCTTCTCCAGCAGAACGACTGCTTCACACACTGCCCGCGCCTATGGACGGGCCGGGCTCTTGTGTGGACACTTGTCTCGATCAGGAGATCAGGACAAACGGCGAGGTGCGGGCCTGATGGCAGACCTGGTGTTCAGTCCTTATGACTTCTACGACGACGTCGACTCTGATCCTTACCCCGTGTATGCACGGTTGCGGGAAGAGGCGCCGGTCTATCGCAACGAAGAGCTGGACTTCTGGGCGTTGTCCCGGCACGAGGACGTCGTCGCGGCGGTACGAGATCCCCGCCGTTTCTCCAGCGTCAACGGGCCGCTGCTGGACGCCTCTGTCTGGGGCCCCGAGGCGCGGCGTGCGCTCTCGTTCATCGCCATGGATCCACCGCATCACACTCGGATGCGGGGACTGGTCTCCCGCGCTTTCACTCCGCGACGCGTCGCCGAGCTCGAACCGCACATCCGGGACGTGGCCCGGCGGCATATCGAAGCGGCTCTCCTGAAAGGCGAGGTCGACTTCGTCACCGACATCGCCGCGAAGATTCCGACCGATGTGATTTCGGAGCTGGTCGGCGTTCCGGAGCCTGACCGGGCGGAACTTCGCCGGCTGGCCGACCTCGCCCTGCACCGGGAGGGCGGAGGACGCGAGATCACGCCGGAGGGCCTCACGGCCCTCATCGAGCTCATCGGGCATTTCACCGACCTGGTGTCGGACCGGCGGCAAAAGACCCGTGACGACATGGTGTCGGCGCTTCTCGACGCACGCGTGGAGGGCGACCGTCTCACGGATGAGGAGGTCGTCGCGTTCCTGCATCTGCTGGTCGGCGCCGGCAACGAGACCACCACCAACCTGCTCGGCAACGCCGTGTATTGGGCCTGGCGGTATCCGGACCAGAAGGCGCTGGCCTTCGAAGGACGCGTCTCGGAATGGGTTGAGGAGACGCTGCGCTACGACACCGCCGCGCCAACGCTACTGCGGACGGTCAGTTGCGATGTCGAATTGCACGGAGTGGAAATCCCCAGCGAATCACGCATCCTCCTGCTCCCAGGTGCAGCCAACCGAGACCCGGCAGCCTTCCCGGAGCCTGACCGCTATGACATGGAACGGGAGCCAGGACCGCTGATCAGTTTCGGCAGCGGCCCCCATTTCTGTCTCGGCGCCTCACTCGCCCGGCTGGAGGCCAGAGTGACACTTGAGGAATTCATAGCCCAAGCAACGAACTTCGACCTCGACATGTCGCAGGCCGGCCGCCGCCAGTCCCCTTATATCCGTGGATTCGCGAAGCTCCCCGCGACTGTCGTACCCAGATAGGGGTCAGGGTTTACGTCCGGCCGCTCCCACCCAGACGTCGCGAAGCTTCAGCTTGATTTCGATCGGCGTGTCCAAGCCCCAATCGGTCAGGCAGGCGAGCCCAGGATCGATGAGGTCGACCCCTTCGAGGAATGCCTCGATCTCCTCATGGCTCCGGAGATGAAGCGGCGCGTTGCTCCGCGCGAACACCGCCAGGCCGGCTTGCGCGTCCTCCGCCCTGCTGTTGCGAATGGTCACGTCTGTGAGATGGGTGAGCACGAGGTAGCTCCCCGAAGGAATCGCGTCTTTCAGCACCTTGATCGCTCGAACGGGGTCATCGTGATCGGGGATGAAGTGAAGGATGCCGGTCGTCAGCACCCCGACGGGCTGGGTGAAGTCGATCATTCGACGGAGCTCCGGGTGCGCCAGGATGGCCGTCGGACGCCGGATGTCCTCCTGGATCACAGTGACCGTCTCCGGATCCGCCGCCAGCAGAGCCCGGGCATGCGCGCACACAGCCGGGTCGTTGTCGACGTAGACCACCCGCGATTCGGGCGCCAGCCTGTGCGCGATCTGGTGGACGTTGTCCATCGTGGGCAGGCCGGTGCCGATGTCGATGAACTGCCGCACCCCCTCCTGAATGAGACGGCCGACGACCAAAGCGAGGAACTTCCGGTTCTCTTTGGCGAACCTCGCAGCGTAAGGCTCGATCTCGAGCAGCCTTTCCGCGGCGGCGCGGTCAATGGCGTAGTTGTCTTTCCCGCCGAGCATGGCGTCCCAGATCCTGGCCACGGTCGGAGTCTGCACATCGACCCCAAGGCCCTGCGCCTGCAAACGTTCCCGCTCGATCCGCCCGCGCTCCCGCCAGTGGCCGAGGTCGGTAAGCGGAATCAGGAGCTCACGCCCGTACCGGGTAAGCCGGTAGCCAGAACTATGTTGCTCAACCCCACCGACATCCACCAGCTGCTTGATAGCACCTTCCAGATGCTCAGAGCCCAAATCCGCGGCCCTCATAAGGTCGTCATGACTTCGCGGGCCGACCACCAGTTCACGGATGATCGTCAGCACCCTTGGAGCGGAAAGGAGTTCCACGACCGGCTGCACATCCCGCCATGCGATCTCGTAAGCGTCGGACTCTTTCCAGCGCGCCCCGCGCCCGACCAGCCCCTCGCCACTTTCCGCCATGCGACTGCTCCTGATGACTCATCTTCTTGACCGCGATGCCCACCCGAGCCCATGGTCACAGAAATAGATCACCCCCGTCAGCTCCCAGAGCGAAACGGCCCGCCCTTATTGTGCTCGCCGAATTTTCGGCCGGACCGGTAAAGCATGCGGCTCCTGCATACGGCCTAGTGCTTACGGGCAAGCGTCAGCCCGTCGCCGATCGGGAGGATCACCTGCTCGACCCGTTCGTCCGCGGCGACGTGATCATTGAACATCCGAATGGCGCGCACCCCGTCGTCCTGCCGGCTCGGATCGGCGACCGTTCCCGCCCACAACGTGTTGTCGACGAGCAGAACGCCACCGGCCCGGATCCTCGGCACGAGCTCCTCCCAGTACGCCACATACGACGGCTTGTCGGCGTCGACGAACGCCAGATCGAACACCATGTCCGGCGGAAGCTCGCGCAACGTGTCCAGCTCACCATCGCGCACGGATACCAATATTTGCTCATTGTCGGGCTCGTGGCCGGCGCTCCGCGGCCCGGCCGAACCAGCACCGTGGGCCTAGGCGTCATGTTGACGGTGGCCCTCATCGGCGGGACCGCACTCAACTACGCCGCCCACCTCCACGGCTCACCCGCCGTCTTCGAGCGCACCCTCTATGGCGCCTACCTGGGCGCCGTGATGGCGCACTTCGTCATCGACGCAGGCCTGTGGCGGCTACGCGAGCAATTCCCCCGCCAGTTCCTGACCGCCTCACTCCCCTACCTCCTCAAACCCTGACCCACCACGCGGACGACAGGGATCCAAAGCCCAGCAAGACCGCCTCGTCGCGTGAGGCCCCCTGCCTCGCGCATGCTGATCAATCGTGCTGTGTGGAGGGGTTGTAGAGCCCGGCACGAATTTGGCTGACAACTGCCCGCAAGGCAGCTGGAGTGATGATCAGACGAGGACCGTCTGGATCCCTGGAGTCTCGTACGCCGATCGAACGGCCGGTGCGGGCGACCTCTACGCAGGCGTTCCCGCTGCCACTGCGGCTGCTCTTGCGCCAGACGACGTTCGATGGATTGGTGGCGCGACTGGTCATGCCTAGCCTCGGGCTTTCATGACGGTGGGTGCCCAGCGGGTTCGTTCACATAAGAAAGTGCCTCTGGCCTGGAAGGATCGGGATTGCGAAGTCTCGAAACGTCCAGGGCCGCCGCTGCTGAGGGGGGCCGACGTTCAACGGTGCATCAAGCCCTCCTCCCATCCCCCGGCGGCCCTGCTTGGGCCTCGCGCCACGGCCCCGCCATAGGGTCGCTCCGTCTGAGGGCTCGACGTCGGCGACTCGCGCGATGCGGAGCCCAAGGTGGGCCGAGAAAGCTGCCCGGCCAGAACGCGCCGGAGGCTTCCGCTGACCGCCCCGTGACCGCCGTCTCGCCCAAGAGAACCACTTCCAGCTTCAACGCACGGCCGTGCACGGCAACCCGGTCGGCCTGCTCAACGAAGGAGACTCGGAGTTTATTTACGAAAGCGACCACGCCGCCGTCCTCGAAGATTCAAGACCTCCGTGATGCGCTACTTCCCCTGCCGCCAGCCACCGCGACGAGCCGCTCGGGCACCTCGTCCGCGCCCATCTTTGCTCCTGGACGCCGACGCACACCCTGTCCATGATCTCAAGCAACTGATCGCACGTCCGCATGCAGGAAGGCGAGGCCCTCCGCTAGAGGGATTGAGAGTCGGGGCTACGGGGCGAGTTGGAGGTTAGGCCGGTTCGGGCTATTAAGATCGGCTTTCAGGCCGACTGAACGGTGATGCTGCCGACCTACATTTGCGCGCTGTCGTGAAGGCGACCGGAGCGCGGGGCGAGGTCGGTGAGGGTTGGGTCGTGGGTCAGGATTGCTTGTTCTAGGCGTTGGAGGGCGGGGCTCGGGTCTAGGCCCAGGTCTTCGGCTAGGCGTCTTCTGCCTTCGCGCGCTACGTCTAGGGCTTCGACGGTTCGTCCCGTGGCGTAGAGGGCTCGCATTAGTTGGGCGCGGGGGCGTTCGCGGAAGGGGTGCTCCGCGACGATCCCGTGCAACTCGCAGGCGACTTCAGTGTGATGGCGGCGGGCTAGTTCTACCTCGGCCCACTCTTCGGCTGCGGAGAGGCGGAGCTCGGTCAGGCGGTATGCCTCTGCGTGGGTTGGGTGGAGGTGGTCCTGGCCGTCGTAGGGGACGCCTCGCCACAGGGCGAACGCCTCGCGGATCAGGTGTGTTCCTCGATCGGTCTCGCCGGCGGCGATGGCCTGGCGGCCTGATTGGACGCGGGCGGTGAAGCAGTCGGCGTCTAGCTCGCCGGATTGTGTCACTAGTACGTAGCCGGGTGGGCGGAAGACTAGGCGGTCGGGTCCTAGTGCCCTGCGCAGATGGTGCACGTAGCCCTGCAGCGTCTTGGCCGCCGTACGTGGTGTGGTGTGCGGCCACAGGGCGTCGATCAGCCGGTCGGCCGAGATTGTTCTGTTGGAATGGCACAGGAGGAGCGCCAGCAGGTCTCTCAGTTTCGGCGACAGGGGGACGGAGCCGTCCCCCGTGCAGATCTCCAGCGGTCCCAGTACGCGGAGCTTCACAGGTGTCCTTCTGTCGTGGTGTGCATGTTGTGCCGGCGACACCGGCTCCCTAAGGTCTAGGGCGTCTCGAAGATGTCCGAAATGGGCTTCCGACCTGCTCCGGACAACCGGCAATGGGTCTGGACAACGGGGGTGGACAGTTGGGGCGGCCTGAACAACCGGTGGATCCGCTCGCCGGTCCGGTCGAGAGGTTCGCCTGGGAGTTGCGGCGGCTTCGGGATGAGGCGGGGCGGCCTAGCTATCGCGAGCTCGCCCAGCGCGCTCACTTCTCCCGGAGCACCTTGGCCGAGGCTGCCAACGGGATGCGGCTGCCGTCATTGGAGGCGACCCTGGCGTACGCCGTTGCCTGCGGTGGTGAGCGTGTTGAGTGGGAACGGCGGTGGCGCGAAGCTGCGGACGAACTCGAACGGTCACAACGCCGCTGCCCCTACCCAGGGCTGCGACCGCTCGGCATTGATGAGGCGGATCTGTTCTTCGGCCGGGATCAGCTGCTTGAGGACCTGGTGAAAGCCGTTCAACGGTCGCGGTTGACGGTGCTCATCGGCGCGTCTGGCAGTGGCAAGTCGTCGCTCTTGGGCGCTGGGCTGCTGCCCAGGCTGAGCGCCGGCAGTGTCCTGATCTCTCCGAGGGAGCATCCGCTGCAACTGGACGTTGATGCTTCTGTGGTCGTCGTCGACCAGTTCGAGGAGGTGTTCACGCTCTGCGCTGATGAGGATCAACGTGCTGAGTTCTTGGACGCGTTGACTGGCGCGGACGCGTCGGTGGTGATCGGGGTGCGCTCCGACTTCTATGGGCGGTGCGCGGAGCATTCTGGCTTGGCTGGTCTCCTTGGCGATGCCGTTCATCTGACGGTTGGGCCTCTTTCCGAGCCGGAACTGCGTGCGATCGTCTGCGAGCCCGCCTCTTCGGTCGGGCTGAGCGTGGAACCCGAGGTGGTGACGGCCGTACTCAGCGAGGCCGACCAGCAGGTGGGAGCGCTCCCGATGGTCGCGCATGCGCTGCGGGAGACCTGGAGCCGCCAGCAGGACGGCACCATGCGGCTGGCTGACTACCAGGCGGCCGGTGGCGTGACCGGGGTGATTGGCCGAACGGCCGACCATGTGTACGAGGAACTGGACGACCATCTGCGGGACGTTCTGCGAGCTTTGTTGTTGCGGCTTACTGCGCCTGGTACGGAGGACGCGCGTCGCAGGATCGAGCGGGACGAGCTGGCGGGTATCGGATCCGACACTGACGTGGACACTGTGCTTGAGAGGCTCGTCGACGCTCGGCTTGTCGTTGTGGACGGCGACACGGTTGAGGTGGCGCACGAGGCGCTCATCCGCAGCTGGTCTCGATTGCGCGAATGGCTGAGCGACAGTCGAGAAGCGCTCCTTCGGCATCGGCGGCTCACCGGCGACGCTGACGAATGGCATCGGAATGGGCGTGGTGCCGAGTTTCTTTACCGCGGGAGCCGCCTGGCCCTTTGGGACGACGAAAATTGGCTGAACGAGCGGGAGCGTGCCTTTCTGGCGGCTTCCCGGTCCGATGCGGCCATCAAGCACGCTCAAGCTCGTCGTCGGGTCCGTCTCGGCGTCGGCGGGCTCGGGCTCGTGGCGGCGGTGGTCACTGTGCTGGCCGTCCTCGGTTTGGTCCAGGCCGGTGACGCCGATGCCGAACGCGATCGCGCCGCGTCCCGGCGGCTCGCGGTGGAGGCCCGCCGTCAGCTCTCGATGGATCCGGAGCTGGCGTTGCTGCTGGCGGTCAAGGCGTACGAGGCCGAGCCGACCCAGGAGGCCGACCTGGTGCTCCGGCAGGCCATCGTCGACTCCCGGCTGCGCGGCTCCCAGCCAACGGCGATGCGCAGAGCCGAGGGGATGGCGGCCACCGCGGACGGGCGGAGGTTTGTGGTTTGGGGGCCGGGGGCGACCTCGGTGGAATTGGAGGTCTGGAGCCTGGACGAGGCCGGTCGTTTGCGCCGCGACCGCAGGCTTCCCGCGCACGGGATTCAACGGATCGCTAGCGCGGCGTTCAGTTCCGATGGGCGCGCTCTCGTCACCGGCGACTCGGTAGGGAAGGTGGAGTTGTGGGATCTCGCCGCTGGCGGTTCACGTCGGGTTGTCGGAGAGGTTAACGGCGGTGCCATTTCGGGGGTGAGCATCAACCGGGACGGACGGGTTGCTAGCGCGCATGAAGACGGTGTTCGGATTTGGGATTCGGCGGGACGGAAGTCGCCGACCAAGCTTCGGGTCCCTGGTGGCCGGGTACGGGACGTCGCGTTCAGCCCGAGCGGCGCCTTGCTCGCCACCGGCGGGGTCGGCTCTCCGCTGCGGATCTGGAACGTCACCAAGGACCGGCCCCGGCTGGAACGGGAGGCGCGGCGCGGCGGGCCTGCGCAGGTGGCGATCAGCCCTCGAGGACCATGGGCCGCCGCCATGGAAGGGGACGTTCCGCAGGTCTGGAACGTCCTGGAGAGGCCTTCCGGCGAATGGCAGCCGCAGGTCGAACTCACGCCTCACTCACCACAGTTGAACGGCCTAACGTTCAGCCCGAACGGAGACCGGCTGGCGACCTACGGGACGGACGGTGTCATTCGCGTTTGGACGACGGGCAGTACAAGCGACCCATTGGTACTGCGCACGCACCGCGGTAATCCGCAGGGCGTGACGTTCGGTCCCGACGGCAGATCTCTCGTCACCATGGACGCGGACGGATCTCTGCGGCAGTGGGACGTTTCGGCTGGGACACCTGTGTTGCGCGGCTTTCCGGTCGACGGGGTACCCAAGGCGCTGAATGCCGATGGCGGCATCGTGGCGTCCGTTCCGGTGAGCGCCGACTCGCTCATCAACGCGCGCGACATTCCGATCCAGGTGTGGAACACCACCCGCGACCAGGCACCGCTCAATGTCAAAGGCCCGCACGACGCCGCCTATCTCATCGCGCTGAGTTCGGACGGGCGAAAGATGGCGGGCGTCGGCAGCGCGGGCACGCTCAGTCTGTGGGATCTGACCAGGGGCGGAGCGCCGATCACCGTGCCTGCCGCCTTCCGTGGACGGCCCGCGAGCCTGGTCTTCAGCCCCGACGGCAAGCGGCTGGCGGTCGGCGGGTACGCCGCCGAGCCGAGGGTGTGGCAGCTCTCCCCGGCGGGTGGCCTGACGCGACTTCAGGGCTGGGAGCTTGAGCCCACTGGCCGCGCCACCGGACATGTGGCCTTCAGCCCGGATGGCACGCGCCTGGCCGACGCACGTAACGACCACACTGTCGTCGTCTGGGATCTGGCCCGCAGGGCGAAGCCCGAGATCCTTCGTGGCCATCAAGAGGACATCACAGGGCTGGCCTACAGCCCTGATGGACGCAAGCTCGCCGCGGCTGCGGCAGACGGCACCATCCGGCTGTGGGACAGCAAGGGCTCGGGTGAGCCGACGGCGGTGTTGCGCGGCGCCGCGAGCCGGATCCGGAAGGTGGGATTCAGTCCCGACGGCGCCTGGCTGACCACGAGCGAGCCCGAGGGGAAGCTGCGGCTGTGGCCGGCCGCGAGTGCCGGCGAGCCGTTGGAGCTGAGCGGGTGGGGAGCGAGCGGACGCCTCCCGGCTTTCGGCCCGGACGGGAAGAGGGTCGTCCGGTTGCTCAGCCGTCCCGTGTTCTCCGGGCGGCGACTGGGGACCGGGCTCGGAAAGGACGTCGTCAGGACCTGGACCTGTGAGGTGTGCGATCGCGACGCACCGCTGCTCGACCTGGCCAAGACCCGCCGCACCCGTGAACTGACCGCCGAAGAACGCCGCGTCTTCCTCGGCCCGGACGCCTGACCTCGTCCTCCGTCCGGACGCCTGGTCTCTTCCTAACGTGCTTGACGGGCCCGGAGCCCCGCGCCCCAGGCCCGTCAAGATTGCTCGGCTGCTCGGTCAGGTGATCGAGACCTCTGCCGATACCGTCACGAGACGCCGATGGCGGGAAAGTTCGTGCACACTCCGGTCAGGCGGCGAAGCCCTGAGCTCCCCGTCCGTCAGTAGTAGAGGTAGAACCGCACCTGGCCGGCCCTCGACTGGGCCCACTGGAGCTTGAAGGGCACGCCGTCCCGCACCGCCTTGGTCAGCGCGACGGTCCGTCCGCGGTGGGCGGAGACCTTGATCCAGGGGCCCATCGGCCGACCGTTGCGAGCGATCGCGCGCACCCGGACCGGCTGGTTCCGCTGCTGCTTGACCAGCTTGACGTAGATCTTGCGGTAGTGCTTGCTCGTCCGCGGCGCGGTTCCCCCGGGGTAGATGACCGATCGGCGGACGGACAGCTTGACCGCGCGAAGCCGGGGCCGAGGCGCCTTGACCTCGGCACCGGCGGCGCCGTCGGCGGCGACGGCGGAGCTCGTGGCGGTGGTGGCGGTATTGGTAGCGGCGACGGCGGTGCCGCTGGTCAGGGCCGCCGCGGTGCCCAACGACACGACGGCGACGCCGGTGGCGGTCATCGTGCGCGCGAACCGGGGAAGTGGACTGCTCATCTGCGTCCTTCCTAAGACATCTCGACAGAAGACGTCGGCGACCGGGGGCTGGGACATCCGGCCGCCGACGTGATCAATGTTCCGAGGCGTCGGTTGGAAGTCGGTTGCAGATCGGTCCCGCGCGATCGGTCCCGCGCGATCGGTTCCCGCGCGCTTCACGGCGCAACGGAAGAGATGAATGGGCGCCCTCTAGCTTGTGAGCTGGGCCCTGGCCGAGCTGAGGAAATAGCGAGTCTCATCCGCTTGCAGGGCCAGGATGCTCAGGGTGTCGATCTCCCTTTTGTAGCTCTCCACGTCGTCGCGCCTGTCCAGGAAGGCAGAGGAGGTCAGCTGCTCGATATGAACCACGTCGGGAAGGGTCGGCTCAGCGAAACGGAGATAGGTGAAGGAGCCGGCTCGCTTGACGTGGGGGGCGCTGAACGGCACCAGCTGAAGTTGGACGTTCGGGAGCTGGCTCACCTCGATGAGGTGCTCCAACTGCGCGCCCATGACCTTTTCGCTCTCCAGGTGACGGTGCAGAACCGCCTCGTCCAGGACGAACCACAGGGTGGGGCCGCCTTGCCCTCTGAGCAGCTCCTGGCGTTTCAGTTTGAGGGTCACCTGGCGTTCGATGTCGTTGGGTTCGGCTCCCTGGTTCTTGTACGACTCGAACGCGCGCGCGTAGTCGGGAGTCTGGAGGAGATCCGGGATGTGGCCCGCTTCGAATCTGCGGATGAGCGACGCGGCTTCTTCGAGGCCGATGAAGGTGTCGATCCCGGGAGGCAGGATGTCGGCGTACCGCTGCCACCAGCCCGGCTTGTTGGATTGGCGGGCTATCGCGAGCAGCGACTCACGTTCGGCCTCGTCCGTGACTCCGTACAGGGTGAGCAGGTCGGCCACGTCACGTTCCTTGAAGCTGAGACGCCCCAGCTCCATGCGGCTGATCTTGGACTGGCTGCCGCGGATCTCGTAGCCGGCGGCCTCGGCGTTGATGCCCCGGGCCTCGCGAAGCCGGCGGAGTTGCGTGCCGAGGAGGATGCGCTGCACGGTCGGCCCGCCTCGCGGGGGTGACGCCGCTTCCACCGGCAGCTGATCCACGGACTCTCCTGTCGTCGGCCCAAGTCTCGCAAACTTCCTCATCCAGCTCAGCGTCATCTTACGATCTGTGGACAGTCGTTCGCGCAAGTGCATAGTACCGGGCACTTGCATATGCATATTCACGGCGTCAGGACGGAGTTCGTGATCCCGTCGGCGTCAGTGTGGCCGCGGTGACGCTCCTCGTGAAGACCCTTGGCGAGTGACCGGGGGCGAGCCGATCGACCCGCCCGCGGCTGTTCAAGGCTTGCCGTCGAGAGTGTCGAGGTAATGCTGGTTGTACATGACGCCTAGGACATTCCCGAACGGGTCGATCACCGAAGCGGTGATGAAGCCCGGACCATGTTCGTGGATGGGCTGGTACTCCGTGGCCCCCATGGAGAGCAGCTTGTCGACGGTGGCTTCGAGGTCGTCCACGTGCCAGTGCATCACGCCGCCGCCAGGACCCTTGGCGCCGGTCGGGCCGAAGCGGCTGTCGATCAGGCCCAGCTCGGCCTGGTGGTCGCCGACGCGGAACTCGATGTAGGCCGGGCGGCCGTCGGGGCCCGGGCGGCTGAAGTACGGCTCGATGCCGAGGAGCTCGGCGTACCAGTCGGACGCGGCCTGAACGTCGTCGACCCAGAAGTTGATGGTGGCGAATCCTCGCAACATGTCCTGCTCCCCTCGTTCCTTCTTGTACCCCGTACGTTACGGAGCCTTGTGGAACGTGCGCTTCCTCAAGGGGCGAGAGTTTTCGTGAGTTGTCAGCGGCGATCGGAGACCGCGCAAGCTTGGCCGCCGATGCTCGCCTTGCCGGTGCCTGCGGGCGGTCGAGGCCGTCCGGGTCTGTCCGGGCCGGGCGACCGGCTTCCGGGCCGGGGGCGGTGATCGCTGCACTGGTCGCCGACGGGCCGTCGTGAACGTGCACGACGGCACACCCCTCGAAAGGAGTCTCAGATGAGGTCTCTGGTCAAAGCGCTGGTGCCGCTGGCGATAGCCGGCGCCACGCTGGCATCGGGAACGGCGGCGTCCGCCTCGATCTCGGCGGCCGACGCGCGCGGGGCCGGCTCGGGCCGGCTCGTGGAGGTCGGCCTGGTGGAGGTCGATTCGCTCCAGGCGGCCGAGTCCGGCACGGTGACCCCGATGAACGTCGTGCGCGGCAACTGCGGGAAGGCGTGGCTGTGGCTGAGCGACGCGGGCCGGCGCAAGTACAAGGTCAGGACCGGCTTCGAGCTGTCCGGAGGACGCCGGGCCGTCGCCTACAGCTGGCGCGTCCAGGCCAACGGCCCGCGGCACTGGGGCAAGCGGCACAAGTGGGACGGGGGGCTGCGCCTGCGCAAGAAGTGGGAAGGCTCGCGCGAAAGCAACGTTCCTCGCGGTGGCAACTACAGCGCCACCGTGGTGGCCGGAGCGGTCGCGCTCTCCAACGGACGCGCGTGCGCGGCACTCCCCGCGTCTGACCCTGCCCGCATCACCTGACCCGACGTCCGGGTGACACGGCAGGCCGCGCGGCACACCCCACCCGCCGCGCGGCCTGTCACCTCAGCGATGGGTCAGGGAGCGGCGGGTCACCGGGAAGTCGAAGTAGGTGCTGGGGAAGAGCTCCGGCTTGAACGTGAAGTGCCACCACTCCTCGGCCAGGTTCACGAAGCCCAGGCCTTCGAGGGTGCCCTTCAGGAGGAGGCGGTTGGCGCGCTGCCGGCCCTTGATGCGCAGGTCGAGGGTGTGCGACAGGGTGTCGAAGCAGTCGTAGCCGGTGCCCATGTCGACGGAGTTGTCCGGGAAGCGCTTGTCCTTCGGGAAGTAGCACGGCACCAGGCGCTCGCCCGGACGGTACGGGCGGGTGTGGCGGGCCGGGAGCCTCACGATCGTCAGGTCGACGGTGCTGCCGCGGCTGTGGCCGGACTTCTCGGCGATGTAGCCGTCGACGAAGAGCCTCGACTTGTCGACCCGCGGGTAGAACTCCCGCTTCATCTTCTGGTCGTCGAGGTCCTTGGCCCAGCGCACGAAGTGGTCGACGGCGCGCTGCGGCCGGTAGCAGTCGTACACCTTCAGCGTGTAGCCCTTGCGCAGCAGCTGGCGCTGGGCCTTGCGCAAAGCCAGCGCGGCCGGACGGGTGAGGATGCAGATCGGCTGCTTGTAGCCGTCGATGGGCTTGCCCACGAAGTTGTGCCGGGTCTTGTAGCGCATCTCCTGGATGATCGTCGAGTCGATGTCCCGCAGCGCGACGAATTCCTTGGGCGCCTTCGGCTCGGGCCTCGGCTTCGCGGCGGAGACCGAGGCCGAGGCGGACGGGACGGCGGCGCCCAGGACCAGCACTGCCAGTACGGACGCGGTGAGACCACGGAGCTTCGGCATGGCATCTGGATCTATCACGGGGCCACGACATGTGACCAGGCCCACCAAGTTCTTGATCTTGAAACTTGATCATTCGTCTGGTCTGCTGGCGAGTGGGCGCGATCTTGGCTTACCTCCCGGGGAGTACCGATGGGCCGACCTGTCCTCCGTCCACTGCGCCGCGTTCTGTCCGGTGCCGCGCTGGCCGCGGCGCTGAGCGGCCTGACTCTGCCGCTCGCGCCCGCCGTTCACGCGGCCGATCCACCGGCCGCCCGCGGGGTGGTCGAGGCACAACGTCCCGGCGCCAAGGCGGCGCCCGCCGCCAAGCAACATCCGGTCTCGGCCGAACGTGGCGGCGCTCATCGCCTCGCGAAGACCACCGTGCGGAAGGCGGCCGCCGCCGATCCGGCCTACGGCGACGATCAGCTGCTCACCTCGCAGACCGGTTGGTGGAGCCTGAACGGGGTCACCGCCGCCGAGATCCAGACGTTCATGGACAGTAAGGGCGCCCGGCCCACCGACATCGTGGCGGAGGCCAGCGGCTCCGGCGGCACGCCCACGTTCACCGTGACCATGGTCGCCAACAGCGGCGCCTACGCGACGTCCAGCTGGGCCTGGTACTACGGCGAGACGATGGACGGCGTCCTCCAGCGCCTCCAGCAGTGGAACGCGCGGCCCGTCTCGGTGAACCGCTACTGGACCACGAACGGCTGGCGCTTCGTCGTCGCCATGGTCGACAACTCCGGCTCCCAGACGCGGGGCTGGTGGTGGTGGGCGGGCGACGCCGCGTTCATCCAGTCGAAGGTCGCGAGCACGGGCGCCCGGATCCAGCGCGTCCGCAACTGGCAGAGCGACACCGGGACGCAGTACGACGTGCTGATGACGGCGGGCAACGTCGGGTGGTGGTACTGGCTCGGCGGCAGCGCGACCCAGATCAACGACCTCGCGAACCAGAACGCCGCGCGGCTCATCGACGTCGATCGCAACGCGGACGGCTCGTTCAACGCGGTCATGGTCGCCGACCCGGGTGGACGCACGCCCGGCTGGTGGTACGGATTCAGCCACGCCGAGCTCACCGACAAGGCCCTCCGCACCGGCGGACGGCTCCTCAACGCGCAGCGCTATGACGACGCCGGCACGTACCGCTTCCTGGGCGTCATCAACCGGAACATCAACAGCGCCAATCTGCCTGGCGAAGTCATCCGAAACACGCTCTCCCAGACGGTGGCTGCCCGAGGCAGCGGTGGTGTGGCGGAGTTCAGGGATTCGAGCAAGGGCACGTTCACGGCAACCGCAGGCAACTCCCCTGGCACGAATGCACGCTTCCGCACAGCCAGCATCTCCAAGACGTTCGTCTCCACCGAACTGCTCAAGCAGGTAGCCGCCGGACGGGTGAGCCTGGACGCCACGGTCTCGCAGTACCTGCCGGGGGCCGTCAACGGCGGCGACAAGGTCACCATCCGGATGCTGCTGCACCACACCAGCGGCCTCTACAACTTCACCAGGGACCAGGGTGACTTCGCCTCGACGATGACGAAAGCGTGGACGCCGCAGGAACTACTGGCCATCGTCAACGCGCACGATCCCGACTTCACGCCCGGCGCCAAGTACAGCTACTCCAACACCAACTTCCTGCTCGCCGCGATGGTGATCGAGAAGGTGACCAACCTGCCGTACGGCGAGGCAATCAAGCGCGACATCATCGATCCCCTCGGGCTCAGCGGCACCTCCGTGCCGACCACGACGACCATGCCCACGCCCACGCTGCGCGGATTCTGGACCAACCCCTCCAGCGGCTCGCTGATCGAGACCACCGGCCAGCATCCGACCCGGTGGTTCGGCGCGGGCCAGCTCGTGTCGACGACGGCGGACGAGAACACCTTCTTCCGGTCGCTCCTGCAAGGCAAGGTGCTCCCGGCGGCCCAGCTCACCGAGCTCAAGAGCGGTCTCGTCCACACCGGCAACGGCTCGATGTACGCGGGCAAGGGCATCTTCCGCAGCACGCTCTCGTGCGGGGTCAACGTATGGTGGCACGACGGCCGCATCCCCGGCTATCGGAGCTTCTCCGCCCACACAGAGAACGGCAACCGCAGCATGACCTGGGCCTACTCCGAACGTGACTACAGCTACAACCCGCTGGACGACGAGCTGTTCAACACCGTGTTCTGCTACGTCTGACCAGACCTGAAGCCACGGAAGCCGGGCGGCGGAGGGCGGGTGTCGACACGCGGCGAAGGGCGCTCGCCCCTCCCGAAGGGAGGCCCCCAGGGGTGCGCCCTGGGAGCTCCCAAGAAGGGATTCCCCCCTCCGCGGCGCCCTCCGCCGCTGGGCTCCCGCGACCGGGGGCATCGCGCGAGCCCTGGCACATGGATACGAGCGGTGAACCGCGGTGGCAAGCGGACGCGTTCGTCTTAAGGACATCCCTTTCGCCCTACGGACAACTGGACGGCGGGCCGGGCAACCGGTCAATCTACGGTGAGGGACTCAACACGAGTCGGGAGGTGGCGCGCATGGCGGCTCCCATGGCGCACACCGAGTTCACGACCGCCGACGTTGACATGGCGCACGACTACCTGCGCCTCACCTACGCCGACCATGCGCCGCACCTGTCGGGCGACCGCGAGCACTTCCGCTTCCGGGCCACCTCCACGCGCGAGGAACGGTTCGGCGTGGAGTTCGTCGCCCATTCGATGGAGCTGCGGACGGTGGCCGAACCCGTCGGCGACCTGCTGGTCCCGCATGTGCTCAATGGCGGTCTGGCCGTCGCCGGACGGGACGACGACGTACGCGCCGGAATGGGCGAAGAGCTCCTCATCTCACCGGACGCCCGGTTCGCTCTGCGCTGGGAGGGCGACGAGCTGGGGATCCTCCGCCTCAACACCGCGGCGGTGATCCGGTTCGCGGGCGAGCTCACCGACGGCCGGGTCCGCTTCCCGCTCTCGCGTCCGGTGTCGGCCGCGCGAGCGCGCTACTGGCGGTCCGTGGTCAAGCACGTCACCCGCGACTTCCTCACCGACCCGGTCGCGCTGGCCAGCCCGCTCATCCGTGCGGAGATCTTCCACCTGCTGGCGGCCACGCTCCTCGAGACGTTCCCGGTCGCCATGGACGAGACGCCGCCGCGCGGCACGGTCGAGCCCGGTGCCGTACGCCGCGCCATCGCGTTCATCGACGCCCACGCGGAGACCGACATCGGTGTCACCGAGGTCGCGGCGGCCGCCCGGGTGGGACCGCGCGCCCTCCAGGCCGCGTTCCATCGGCACCTGGGCATCACGCCGACCACATACCTGCGCCAGGTTCGCCTTGACCGCGCCCACCTGGACCTGCAAATGGCCGACCCCACCCAAGGCGACACTGTCGCCGCCATAGCGAACACCTGGGGCTTCACACACCACGGCCGCTTCGCCGCCGCCTACCGCGAACGCTACGACCGCTCCCCCCGCGACACCCTCTTCTCCTGAGCACGCCCACACGCCGGTCGGGCGGTTCCGGGCTGGTCAGTGGCCGGAAAATGACGTGCGCGCGCTGCCGCTCCGCGCGGATACTCGTGGCCGAGTACGGCCGGTCGTCGCAACCCCATCGAACACGGAAAGGACCGAAGCCTTATGGCCACCACGATTCGTCTGGATCTGGCCAAGGTCCGCAACATCGGGATCATGGCCCACATCGACGCGGGCAAGACGACGACCACCGAGCGCATCCTGTTCTACACCGGCGTCTCGTACAAGATCGGCGAGGTCCATCACGGCACGACGACGATGGACTACACCGATCAGGAACGCGAACACGGCATCACGATCACGTCCGCCGCGACCACCTGTCACTGGCCGCTCGACGGCGTCGAGCACACCGTCACCATCATCGACACGCCCGGGCACGTCGACTTCACCGTCGAGGTGGAGCGCTGCCTGCGGGTGCTCGACGGTGCCGTGACGGTCTTCGACGGTGTCGCGGGGGTCGAGCCGCAGTCCGAGACGGTCTGGCGCCAGGCCGACAGGTACGGCGTCCCGCGGATCTGCTTCGTCAACAAGCTCGACCGGACGGGGGCCGACTTCGAACGCTGCGTCGACATGATCGTCGATCGGCTCGGCGCGGTGCCGCTGGTGGTGCAGGTGCCGATCGGGTCCGAGGCCGGTTTCACCGGCGTCGTCGACCTGGTCGGGATGCGGGCGTACGTGTGGTCCGCCGAGGCCGCCCTCGGCGAGGCCTACGACGTCGTGGCCATCCCGGACACGCACGTCCACGCCGCCGGCGAGTGGCGCGGCAGGCTGCTGGAAGCGGTCGCTGAGCACGACGACGAGATCATGCGGCTGTACGCGGACGGCGTGGATCCGTCCGAGGAGCAACTGCATGCCGCGATCCGCCGGCTCACGATCGCGTCCGGCCGGACGTCGCGCGGCACCACGATCACGCCGGTGCTCTGCGGTACCGCGTTCAAGAACAAGGGTGTCCAGCCGCTCCTCGACGCGGTCGTGCGCTACCTGCCGTCCCCGCTCGACGTCGACGTCATCGAGGGCGAATCCCTCAACGGCGGCGGCGTCCGGCGGAGGCCGTCCGACGGCGAGCCGCTGGCCGCGCTGGCGTTCAAGATCGTTACCGATCCACACCTCGGCAAGCTCACGTTCGTCCGGGTCTACTCCGGCCGGCTGGAGGCGGGCGCCACGGTGCTCAACTCCGTCAAGGGCAGGAGGGAACGCATCGGCAAGATCTACCGGATGCACGCGAACAAGCGGCTGGAACTGGAGTCGGCGGGCGCCGGCGACATCGTCGTCGTCATGGGGCTGAAACAGACCACGACCGGCGAGACGCTGTGCGACGGCCGCGAACCGGTGGTCCTGGAGTCCATGGACTTCCCGGCGCCGGTCATCGAGGTCGCCATCGAGGCCAGATCGCAGTCGGACGACGAACGGCTGCGCCTGGCGATCCAGCGGCTCGCCGACGAGGATCCGTCGTTCCAGGTGCACACCGACAAGGAGACCGGCCAGACCGTCATCGGCGGGATGGGCGAGCTCCACCTGTCGATCCTCGTCGACCGGATGGCGCGCGAGTTCGGGGTCACGGCCAACGTCGGCCGCCCGCGCGTCGCCTACCGGGAGACCATCCGCAGGCCGGTCGAGAAGGTCGTCCACACGCACAAGAAGCAGACGGGAGGAAAGGGACAGTTCGCCAAGGTGCAGATCTCGGTCGAACCGATCGCGGAAGGCTACGAGTTCGTGAACAAGGTCACCGGTGGCCGCGTGCCGAAGGAGTTCATCCCTTCGGTCGACGCCGGCTGCCAGGACGCCATGCAGATCGGCGTCCTGGCCGGGCACGAGATGACGGGTGTGCGCGTCACGCTCGTCGACGGCGGCTTCCATGAGGAGGACTCGTCCGAGCTCGCGTTCCGGCTGGCCGGTTTCCACGCGTTCAAGGAGGCCGCCCGCCAGGCCGCGCCGGTCCTTCTGGAGCCGGTGATGGCGATCGAGATCACCACGCCCGGCGACTACCTGGGCGAGGTCATCGGCGACCTGAACGCACGCCGCGGCCACGTCCAGGCCATGGACGAACGGTCCGGCGCCCGCGTCGTCAGGGGGCTGGTGCCGCTGTCGGAGATGTTCGGCTATGTCGGAGATCTCCGGAGCCATACCTCGGGCCGAGGGAGCTACTCGATGCAGTTCGACTCGTACGCCGAGGTCCCGCGCACCCTGGCTGAGGCGATCATCGCCGCCGCCTGATCGCGCGAGAGCCTGAAGGACGGTCCGCCGCTCGCCGCCGGTTTCGAACCAGCGGCGAGCGGTCGGACGCCGCTAGTGGTCGCTGGACGTGGACCAGATGTTGATGCCCGAGTCGACCGCGTCCTTGTCGATGGCCTGGAGTTCCTCGTCAGTGAAGGAAAGGTTGTCGACGCTGGCGAGGCTGTCTTCGAGCTGGGCGACGCTGCTGGCGCCGATGAGCACCGACGTGACGCGCTGATCGCGGAGGGCCCAGGCCAGGGCCATCTGCGCGAGAGACTGCTCGCGCGAAGCGGCGAGGTCGTTCAGTCTCCGGATGTGCCCGAGCGCCTCGTCGCTGAGCATGTCGCCGCTCAGCGACTTGTCCTGGCTGGCTCGCGAGCCGGCGGGGATGCCGTTCAGGTACTTGTCGGTGAGCATGCCCTGAGCCAGCGGGGAGAACGCGATGCAGCCGACGCCCTCGTCCTCCAGCGTGTCGAGGAGACCGTCCTCGATCCAGCGGTTGAGCATGGAGTACGACGGCTGGTGGATCAGCAGCGGCGTGCCCATGCCGCGCAGGATGGCCGCCGCCTCGGCCGTACGTTCCGGCGAGTACGAGGAGATGCCCGCGTACAGCGCCTTGCCCGAACGCACCGCCTGGTCGAGCGCGCCCATCGTCTCTTCGAGCGGGGTCTCGGGGTCGAAACGGTGGCTGTAGAAGATGTCGACGTACTCCAGGCCCATCCGCTTGAGCGACTGGTCGAGGCTGCTCAGCATGTACTTGCGCGAACCCCATTCGCCGTACGGGCCGGCCCACATGTCGTAGCCCGCCTTGGTCGAAATGACGAGTTCGTCGCGATACGGAATGAAGTCCTCGCGGAAGAGGCGGCCGAAGTTCAGCTCGGCGGAGCCGTACGGCGGACCGTAGTTGTTGGCGAGGTCGAAGTGCGTGACGCCCCGGTCGAACGCCCGGCGCAGGATGGCCCGCTGGATCTCGATCGGCCGGTCGTCACCGAAGTTGTGCCACAGCCCGAGCGACACGGCCGGGAGCTTGAGCCCGCTGCGTCCGGTGCGGCGGTACGGGGTCCGGTCGTAACGCTCTTCTGCGGCGACGTAGGTCATGGCCCTGAGTCTGCCACGCGACCCGATCCCTCCCCCCGCAGACATGGGAAGCCTTTCCCTGGGGCCAGGCCTGCTCAGATGCAGTGGGCGAGCGCTAGGCAGACTTCTCCTGCCGGAATCTCCTCTGGGAACGTGGTCAGGACGACGTCGGCGTCAGAGCGAAATGGGGAGCGCTGTCACTCGCCAAGTCCCCGGGTCGGGGGCGCGCAACGCCTCCGGGTCGGTGCCGGGGGCGAGCGCGAGGTCGGGGAAACGCCGTAGGAGCACTGTGAGGGCCACCTGGGTTTGCACGCGGGCGATGGACGCGCCGAGGCAGAAGTGCGGCCCGTGCGCGAAGCCCAGATGCGCCGCGGCGGGCCGTGTGATGTCCGCGTCACCACCCACCACGGGCCGGCGCCCGGCATCAGGAGGCGCGCGAGTGGCGACCGTTCGCGGGTACGCCCGTACGCGGCGAAGGGGTCGCGGATCACCTCTGCGTCGGCGAGATCGATCTCGGGAACGTCCATGTCGCTCGTACGCTCTCTCCGGCATTCGAGATATTCACATCACATGATCTCATCATCTGAATGGTGACGTTATCTTGGATTGCGCCGTCGCGGCAATCGGACGGGCGACCAGCGGAGCGTGGGGGCGATGGGACGGCTGACGCGGGCGGAGACCCAGGAGCGCAACCGCGCCAAGGTGCTGGCGGCCGCCCGGGAGGAGTTCGCCGAACGGGGCTTCCGCGACGCCAAGATCGACAACATCGCCGACCGCGCCGGGCTCACCCGAGGCGCGGTGTACTCCAACTTCCCGGGCAAGCGCGCCCTCTACTTCGCGGTGCTCGCGGAGCTCGCCCACCAGGTCCGGGCCACCGTGCCGGCCGGGCATCGCACGGCGAACGAGGCGCTGGGCGCGTTCGCGCGCGCCTGGGTGGCCCGGCTGCCGTTCACTCCCGATGATCCGCACGGAACGGCCCGGCTCGGCCTGGACCTCATGCCGGAGATCGCCGCCGAGGAACGCCTGCGACTGCCGTTCGCGCAGCTCATGAGGTTGAACGCGATCATGCTCGGGCTCTCGCTGGAGGGGCTCGGCCGGTCGGACCGGCGCATGGTCAAGGTCGCCGAAACCGTCCTGACCACCCTGCACGGGGTGAGCCAGCTGGTCGCCGCCGCGCCCGGTTTCGTCGAGCCGTTCGATGCGATCAGCGTGTGCGGGCAGCTCGCGGACCTGGAGCTGGACGGCGGATGGCCGCCCCCGCACATGCCGTGGGTCGCGCCGGCGCGGCCCGCGGACGAGCCGTGGGATCCCCCGCCCGCCACGGACGCCCTCCGAGCCGAGCCGGCACGGCTCGCGGGCGACGGCGTGGTGGCGGTCCTCGGGCTTCATCGCTTGGAGGCGATCGAGGAGGCGGTGCGCGGTGCGGCGGCCGGCGCCATGGTGACGGCCGTCCTCGTGACGAGCGACCCCGACGAACTGGGCCCGCTCGCCCGCCTGGCCGTCGCCGATCTGCGCGGTTGCCTGGGGCAGGCGTTCCCGGGCTCCGCCTGGCCGCGACTCCAGATCGTCCACGATCCGGCCGGTGCCGTGGCCGCTGCCGCCGGGGTCCGCGCCGTCAGCGACGCGACCGAGGTGGCGGTGCGCGTCGAGTCGGGCCGGATCACCGCCCAGGCGGACGGCCGCGGCGCCTGCCATGCCGCGGCCACCTCGACCATGACGGAAAACCCCAGGTCACCCCACCTGCCGTCGCCCCCCGCGCGGCAGTGAGAGTGGAGCATGGCCCCTCGGGTGCCGCGCGGCGACCCCGGCCGAGTCGCCGCCGCGATGGGCCAGACACGCCCGCCTGACCATGTAGCCGAGGAACGCCAGACCCGCGACCAGATAGCAGTTGGCGACCAGCGTCATCAGGCCGTGGAAGCCGTACTCCCGCGGGCCCCCGTCGTGCGGCGTCCACCAGAACGGAGCCAGCACGAACAGGACGTAGGCGGCACCGGCGGCGATCCGGGCCTTGCGGCCGCCGCGCACGAGCAACACGAGCGCCGGCATGACCCACACCCAGTGGTGCGCCCAGGAGATCGGTGAGACCAGGAGCCCGGTCGTGCCGGTCACCGCCACCGCGCCCAGCCACTCGTCGTGCCGGGCCAGCACCGCTGCCGCGCCGAGTCCGGCCACCGCGAACGCGATCTGGAGGACGTGGTACCAGGCGCCGACGTTCTCGGCCCCGTCAAGAAGCCGGGCGAACGCGCCATTGGGCGACTGGTTGGAAATGTAGGGAACGCCGACGCGGCTGGTGTCGTAAAAGGTCTCCGTCCAGTAGAGCCACGAAGCTCCAGGAGCGACGACGAATCCCATCGCCGTGCAGCAAACAAAGGTGACCCCTGCCGTCACAGCGGCCTTTGTACGCCCAGCTACAAAGAGGAAGACGATGAAGATACCGGGTGTCAATTTCATAGCGGCGGCGATCCCGACTCCGATTCCCACCGAGCGGGAGCCACCGTTCTGAGAAGCCCGCCAGACGTCCGCCAGAATGAGGGCGAGAAGGATCAGATTGACCTGGCCCTGGAAGAACGTCTGGTACATGGGCTGAAGGGCCAGACCGGCCGCCACCACACCGCAGACCGCCGTCCGGGAAGCCCGCCAGCCCGCGAGCCTCATGGCCATGAGGCAGGCGATGGCGAACGCCGCGACCGAGCTCAACTGCCACAACACCCGAGCGACGACCAGTGGCAAGGTAGCCGATGGGGCGAACGTGACGGCCGCGAAGGGGGTGTTGGTGAACCAATGCGCGAGCCCCTGCTCGGCGTACAATCGCTTGCCGTCGAAGACGGCTTCGCCACCCCACATATAGATATGAAAATCGAGCGAGTCATACGTGGCGGCGAAATACACGATCGCCAGCAGCTCGACCGCTAGCACGCCAAGGACGATCCCGTCCCGCGAACGGACGCCGTTCCTTCTGGTTTCGATCACGTGGAAACGGTGCTGCGAAGGACACCCGTTCCACATCGTTCCGGCGATCACATTCGGGGCCGTCCCGCCTGGCCCCCGGACGTACTACCGCGGGATATGAGCCCACGGGCGTACGTCCACGGGCCAATGTCCGCGACGACGATCGCGCCGTACGATCAGGGGCATGATCGCCACGTCACGCCCCGCGAGGCCGCGCCGCGTGCCGCCGCGTGTCCTGAGGGCGCTGACCTGGGGCCTCGCCCTCCCCTATCCCGCCGTCATGTACGCCGCCATGTGGGCCGGGCACGACGGTTTCACGCCCACGGAGATCCTCTCGATCGCCGCGTTCACCACGGTGGTCGCGTCCCTGCTGCGCTACCGGCCGCTGGCCGCCCTCGCGCTCCTCCTCGCCGGCTGGTTCACGGCACTGCAGGAGATGCCGAACGTGGAGATCGGCTACTGGGAGCTGTTGATCACCGACTCCGCCGTCGGGTACATCGCCGCCACCCGGTCGCCACGGGTCTCGCTCACCGCCGCCGCTCTGGCGCTCACCGTGCAGACGGCCTCCGCCGGCTTCTCCACCGGCGTCGTCGACACCGTCGTCGTCCTGGCGGCCGTGGCGGTCGCCGCCGCCTGGGTCACCGGCAACTCGATCCGCGAACGCCGCGCGCACGCCAAGGAACTCGCCGCGCGGGCCGTGGGCCAGGCCGTCGCCGCCGAACGGCTCCGGATCGCCCGCGAACTGCACGACATGGTCGCCCACAGCATCGGCGTCATCGCCATCCAGGCCGGGGTGGGCAACCGCGTGATCGACACCCAGCCCGCCGAGGCCCGCAACGCGCTCGCCGCCATCGAGGCGACCAGCCGGGAGACGCTGACCGGGCTGCGCGGCATGCTCGGGGCCCTCCGCCGGGCCGACACCGAACCCGGCGCCGAACGCGAGGCCGCCCCGCTCGCGCCCACTCCCGGCCTCGCCGACCTCGACCGCCTGGTGGCCACGACGCTCGACGCCGGTGTCAAGGTCGACGTCCAACGGCGCGGCACCCCCCGATCCCTCTCCCCGGATCTCGACCTCTCCGCGTTCCGGATCATCCAGGAGGCCGTCACCAACGTGGTCCGCCACGCGAACACCGCCACCTGCCAGGTGGTCGTCGACTACCGGGACGAAGCGCTGGCCATCGAGATCACCGATGACGGCACCGGCCGCGCCGCGCCGGGCACCGGCTACGGGATCGTCGGGATGCGCGAACGCGCCGGCCTGCTGAACGGCCACTTCACCGCGGGCCCCCGGCCCGAGGGCGGCTTCCGCGTCTCGGCCCGGCTGCCGGCATGACCGTCACCGTCGTGCTGGCCGACGACCAGCCCCTCATCCGCACGGGACTCCGCGTCCTCATCGCCGACACCCCCGACCTCACCATCGTCGGCGAGGCCGGGACGGGCTCCGAAGCCATCGACCTCGTCCGCGCGACCCGGCCGGACGTCGTCGTCATGGACATCCGCATGCCCGGCATGGACGGCATCGAGGCCACCCGGGCGATCTCCCGGGACACCCGCGTCCTCATGCTCACCACGTTCGACGACGACGAGTACGTCTACGGCTCGCTCCGGGCGGGCGCGAGCGGCTTCCTCGTCAAGGACATGGCGCTGGAGGAGATCCTCAACGCCATCCGCGTCGTGGCCGCCGGCGACGCGCTGATCGCGCCGAGCGTCACCCGCCGCCTGATCGAGGAGTTCGCCGACCGCCCGGCGCCCGCGGCCGGCCGCTCGGCGCCCGCGTCCCGGCACCGCCCCCTGGACGGCGTCACCGGCCGCGAACGCGAGGTGCTCACCCTGGTCGGCCGCGGTTTGGCGAACGCCGAGATAGCCGCCGAGCTCTCCATCAGCATGGCCACCGTCAAGGCCCACGTGGCGCGCCTCTTCACCAAGCTCGACGCCCGCGACCGCGTTCACCTGGTCATCATCGCCTACGAATCCGGGCTGGTCGCGCCGCCCCGCTCTTGACGTTCAAGATCGAGCGGGCAGACTGGGGCGGTGGTCAAGACGCTGCACCCCACCAGCTACAACGAGGTCTACTACGTCGGACACTTCTTCCGCCAGGGCATCGCCGTGATCATGGATCTGACCGCGATGACCGACGCCGACGCCCTCCCCCTCGTCGACTTCGCCGCCGGGCTCATCGTCGGCCGGGGCGGTGCCATGGAACGGGTGACCCCCAAGGTCTTCCTCCTCACCCCACCCCTCGTCCCCGAGGCCACCGACCTCGCCTGACCCGCGCGGGGCCTCGTGAGCAGGGCTTTCGCCCTCGACACGGCTGGTCTAGCCTGACCACCAGGCCGAACGGGAGGAATCCGCATGAACAAAGGCGAACTGATCGAGGCGGTGGCGGCTCGCGCCGGGAGCGACCAGGCGGCGGCCCGCCGTCATGTGGACGCGATCTTCGAGACCATCATGGCGAGCGTGGCGGGCGGCGACCGCGTGATGGTCACCGGGTTCGGCACGTTCGACAGCTTTGACCGGCCGGCGCGCAAGGCGCGCAACCCCCGCACCGGGCTCCCGGTCGAGGTCGCGGCCGCTCAGGTGCCGCGGTTCCGCATCGGGCAGACCTTCAAGAGCCGCGTCGCCGACGGCGCCTCCGCGACCGCGGTCGCGGAGGCGGAGACCGCCGCGGTGGTCGACGAGCCCAAGGGCTCCAAGCCGAAGAAGAACAAGAAGAAGAAGGCCAAGGCCGCGGACGGCAAGGCCAAGCCTGCGGAGGCCAGGGCCGCCAAGGCCGCCAAGCCCGCGAACGCCAAGAAGGCCTCCACGAAGAAGCCGAAGAAGTCCAAGAAGTCGTAGTGACCGGCGACGGTGTCTTCGAGGCCGTTCGGGCGATCGTCAACGGGCGCGATCCGGAGGGGCTTCTGGAAGGGGGAGCGCCCGAGGACGAGTACGACCCTGAGGTGAACGACCTGGTCGAACTCGTCCGGGGCGGCTCCCCCGTCACGGCGGAACAGGTTCGGGCGATCTGGGGCCACTGGTTCGGCGCGTCCTCCTGGATCGACGGCCGTCCGGAGGAGCTCGCCGAGGTCGCCGCCGAACTGGACGATCTGCGCGGCTAGGCACCCGGAGTTCGTCCACGTCGACGTCGCTGTTCCTGACCGAGATCGCCTCCGCGAAGGATCTCGCCTACCCGTTCACCAGCCCGGACGGCAAGCCGCTCGGCCCGCAGAACATGACGATGCGCATGCTGCAGCCGTACGACCAGGCCACGTGGACGCTCGAGCAGATCGTGGCGTACGCGAAGACCGCTGCGTACGCGGGCATCGAGAACGTCGCGAAGAACGGCGAGTCGTGGCTGTTCAACAACCTCTACCAGGTGGCCCGCAACGGCGTGGCGCTGCCGGACGTGGTGCCGGGCACGCCGTACGCGTACGTGGTACCGGCGGGGCAGCGTGACCCGTTCGCCGTGCTGGAGATGATGCGGCTGTTCGAGTTCGGACGGGTGGAGATCGAGCAGGCGCGGCGCCGTTCACGGCGGGCGGCGAGAGGTACGCGGCGGGATCGTACGTGCTGCGGACACGCCAGCCGCTGGGCCGGTGGATCGACCAGCTCCTCAAGATCGACAAGTATCCGGAGAAGGCGGCGCGCAAGTGCGCCGAGTGCCCGCTGATCATGCCGTATAGCGAGACGACCGACAATGTCGGGCTGCTGATGGGCGTCGACGTCGACGCCGTGGACAAGGCGTTCACCGCGCAACTGCGGCGGGTGCAGCGGGTCGTTCCGCAGGCCGTGCGGATGCCGAACGCGCCGCGCGGCGCGTACCTCGTCCCGCCGGAGTCGTACGGCGTCGCGCACGTCCTGTCGCGGCTGCAGAAGGCGAACGTGCCCGTCTTCAGAACGGCTGAGAAGTTCGAGACCGGCGGGCGCACGTTCGCGCCCGGCACCGTGCTCGTCCCACCATCCGCGACAGCGCGCCAGACGCTGGAGGCGATCTCGGCAGCGACCGGGTTGCAGGTGTACGGGACGGACGCGCTGCCCAAGGTCGACGGATTCAAGCTGAAGCCCGGAACGCGCGTCGGGCTGGTGCGCGGCGCGAACAACATGCCCGGCGGCTGGATGATGTGGATGCTCGACCAGTACGGCATCAACTACAAGGTCGTGAGCGCGGACGACTACGCCGACCTGCGGGGACGGTACGACACGATCGTCCTGGCCGACGGCGTCTCCAAGAACACGATCGTCGAGGGACTCGACCCCGCCAAGAACCCGCCGGAGTTCGCGTGGGCGCGCGGCGTCGGCGAGAAGGGCTGGTCGGCGCTGGCCGGATTCGTCTCCGGCGGCGGCAACCTGGTCGCGATCGGCAGCTCCTCGCTGACCGCCCGCGACCTGCTCGACCTGCCGATGGAGAACGCCGCGCCGTCGTCGGTCAACGCCCCGGGCGCCCTGCTGCGCGCCTCGTACAAGCCTGCGGTCCCGGCCGCCTGGGGCATGCCGGAGAGCTGGCCGGTCTGGTACAACCGGGACGCCGCGTTCAAGATCCAGGGTGAGGCGGACGTCGCGTCCACCTACCCGGGCGACGGGGATCTGCTCGCCAGCGGATACGCCGCCGGAACGTCGGCGCTGGGCGGCCTGGCCAACGTCGCGACCTTCAAGGTCGGCAAGGGCCACGCCACCGTCGCCGGAAGCGAGATCACGTTCCGCAGCTGGCCACGAGCGACGTGGCCGATCGTCATCAACTCCATCTACCAAGGCCCATCCACACCGGCGAAGCAGCCCTGACCTGAACCGGAGCGCGGCCGGGGCCACCGTCCCGGCCGCGCTCCACGCACAGGTCGTCGAGCTAGGCGTCCTTGGCCAGGCCACGTTCGCGGAGCCCCGCCAGGGAGTCGACGTACTTCAGCATCAGCCGGGCGAATTCCAGGCGGTCCTTCTCCTGCCAGTCGGCCGTGATGTATTCGAACGCCGAACGCTGGTGGCGGCGGAAGCGGTCCATGAGTTCGACGCCCTGGGGGCTGAGCTGGAGGACCGTACGGCGGCCGTCCTGCTGGGAGGCGGCGCGGATCAGATAGCCGGCCTTGATGTTGTCGGTGACCATGCGGCTGGCGACCGAGGGATCGACCGCCAGGAGTTCGGCCACCGCGCCGACGGTGACCTCCTTGGCGGAGTCTTTCGTGTGCTCCAGAACGATGTTGAGGACGAGCGTCCGGCTGAGGTCCTTGGCCGAGACCGGGTTCTCGACCTCCAGCAGTGAGGTGCGCCGCAGCTTGGAGAACGCCGGGCCCACGGCGTCCAGCAGCTCGTCCGCCGTCATCGGCTCGTCCGTCATGCGCCCCATCGTATATCTATGCCGGACAGAAGACATGTGTTGACGTGAAACTATATGCATGCAAGCATGCATGCACATGTTCCTATACATAAAAATGGAGTTCGAGTGACCATCCTCATCACCGGTGCCCGCGGCAAGGTCGGCCAAGGCGTCATCAAGCGCCTGCAAGCCGCCGGACGTCCCATCCGCGCCGCCAGCGCCGAGCCCTCCGGCGACGACGTCATCGAGCTCAAGCTCGACCGGCCCGAGACCTTCGAAGCCGCGCTTCACGGGGTCGACCAGGTGTTCCTCTACCCCGCGCCGGACGGCATCGACGCCTTCGTCAAGGTCGCCGAGGCGGCGGGCGTCAGTCACATCGTCCTGCTGTCGTCCTCGTCGGTGCTCGGCCCCGATGCGGACACCGACCCACTGGCCTCGCACAGCCTCATCGTCGAGCGCGCCTTGGCGGCGTCCAACATCACGTGCACGTTCCTGCGTCCCGACGCCTTTGCCAGCAACGCGCTCGGCTGGGGCTACCTCATCGGGCAGAACATGCCGATCCAGCTCGCCTATCCGGACGCGAACATCGCGCCCATCCACCCCGACGACATCGCCGACATCGCGGCCGACGCGCTGACCGGCGACGCGCTGAGGGGCCGGTCGATCACCCTCACCGGCGCGCGGTCACTCACCTTCCGCGAGCAGCTCGCCATCCTCTCCGACGTCACCGGCCGCGAGATCCCGGTCGAGAAGATCAGCCACGCGGAGGCCGAACAGCAGATGGGCCGGTACATGCCGGCGCCGGTGGTCGGATCCCTGCTCGCCCTCTGGGCCGCCGCCTCCGCCGGACCCGCCGTCATCGCCGATACCACCGAGACCCTCCTCGGCAAGCCCGCCCGCACCTTCGAGCAGTGGGCCCGCGAGAACGCCGCCGCCTTCTGACAATGAGACTCGCCGCGAACCTGCGCCCGTGACGGCGCTGTCGCGGCGGTCGGGGTGGACCGGACCCGCCGAGGGGCGCGAATGCGCAGGCCAGGCGTGGGGCGGCGGTACGGTCGGCCGGTGAAGGATTCCCTGGCCGCTTACGATCGTCGACGGTTTCTGGCTCGCGCCGTGGGCACCACGGCTGGGACGGCCCTCGCCGGGCTCGGTGCCGGTGGCGTCCTTGAGCCGGCGGGCGCGGGCGTTGAAGCCCCCACGCTGGTCAGTGCCCGCACGCTCTTCCGGTGGGTCGAGGAGATGTCCGCCTTCGGGCCGCGTTTCGCCGGAAGCGACGCCCACCGCCGCTACCTGCGCAAGGTGGAACGGCAACTGGAGTCGTACGGGCTGAAGGTGCGGCGCCATCCCGTTCCCCTCGACCAGTGGGAGGCACGGTCGTGGTCCCTGAAGGTGACCGATGCGGACGGCCGGACGCATCAGATCCCAGTCGCCTACTACCGTCCGTACTCAGGGGAGACGTCGCGACGAGGTGTGCGCGGCCGGCTCGTCGACGTCAAGGCCGGTCAGAAGGCCGACTACCGGCGGACGAACGTTCGCCGCGGGATCGTGGTGGCCGACTTCCCGATCAGCAGGCCCTCCAGCGCCATGTTCCCCCTCGCCGAATACATCCACCGCCCCGAGCAAGCGCCGGAGCTCAGCGTCGAGGACTACACGCGCGTCTGGCAGGCGGTGCCGGGCCAGCTCGATCTCGGCCTCGCCAAGCAGAACGGCGCGATCGCGATGGTCAGCATCATGGATCTGCCACCGGAGCTCGCCCATGGCCAGTTCTCACCCCACCAGCAGCCGCCGGCAGGCCTGCCCGCGCTCCATCTCGACCGCGTCCAGGGGCGGCGTCTCCGCGATCTGATGAACGCGGGTCCGGTCAACGCGACGCTCAAGCTCACCGCGAGGAAGAAGAAGAGCACGATCGACTACCTGACCGCCGAGCTCAAGGGGAGCGGCGCGCTGCCCGGGGCGGTCATGGTCGGGACGCACACCGACGGCCAGAACGCGATCGAGGAGAACGGCGTGCCGGCCATCCTCGCGCTCGCGAAGTACTTCACCCGCGTGCCCCGTGCCGGCCGTCCGCGCGACATCGTCTTCGTCTTCTCGCCCAACCACATGAGCGCGCACCGAGGCACGCCCGACCTGGGCAGCTGGCTGAAGAAGTCCGGGTACAGGCGCCGGATCGTGGCGGCCCTCGTCCCCGAGCACCTCGGCGCGCTCGGCTGGTCAGAAGACCCTGCGACCGGCGTGTACGGCCCGACCGGGCATCCCGAGCCCGCCATCATCGGCACCGGCAACAGCGCCGCGCTCACCCGCCTCGTCATCGACCAGGTCAAGCGGGACGACCTGGAGCGGACGGCGGTGCTCAAGCCGTACGGCAAGGGCCTCTACGGCGAGGCCACCTATCCCTACCGGCTCGGCATCCCGACCGCGACGCTGATCAGCGGCCCGGCCTACCTCGTCCAGGTCGCCCGTGACGGCCATCTAGGGAAGATCGACCCCTGGCTGATGCATCGCGAGACGGTCTTCCTGTCGCGCCTGCTCGCCCGGATGCTCGCGCTTCCCGCCTACTGACGGAAGGACGACAGCACCTCGGCCGTGCCCGTGAGCTCGGGGATGCGGTCGCGATAGCGCTCCAGCAGGCCGCGGTTGACCGCGTCGCCGCCCGGGACGTTGGCGCTGACCCAGCGCGGCACCTCGACGTCGCGCGCGGCGGCGAGGTCGTCGAGGTCGGCCAGCAGGCGTGACCAGGCGTACGAGGCCAGGATCGTCGACACGGCGGCGGTACGCGGCGCGTCGGCGGGATGGAGGACGTCGCCCGCCGGAACGGCCGTGTCGATCACGACCGTCGCGTGGTCCGCCAGCATGGTCTCCGTCCGCGCGGCCGCCCGGACGGACGCCGTGCGCGACGTCACCGCGATCACCGGCACGTCCAGCGCCGCGCACTCCTGGGCGATCTCGACCGGGTAGGGGTTACGGCCGCTCGTCGAGAAGACCACGGCGACGTCCGGCCGGGCGAGCGCGGCCGTTCGGACGACCGTGCGCCCGAGCCCTTCCTGACGTTCGGCCCGGGTGCTGCGCAGGGCGTCCGGCAACGGGAACACGGCCGGATCCCACATCGGACGCACCGGAGCCAGCCCGCCTGCCCGGTAGAACGTCTCGAAGACGAGCGCGAGTGAATGCCCGGCGCCGGCCACATGCACGATGCCGTCGGACTCGATGGCGTCGAGGAGGAGTGCCGCCGCCGCGGAGATCGCCTTCGCGGACCGCGCGTCGAGCTCGTCGAGCAGCGCGCGGACCCGGCCGGGGAAGACCTCAGCCATCGGGAAGGGCCCCCTTCAACTCGGCGGCCAGGGCATCCTGGTCGGCCGCACCGCGGAGCCGGTCGGCCAAGCCCGCCGAGAGCGCCCGGGCCAGCCGGGACAGCGACGCGACGTGCGCGTCCGGGTCGGTGGTACAGAACGCGAGGAGCAGGTCGACGGGGTCGTTGTCCGGATGCCCGAACTCCACCGGCGCGGCCAGGCGCGTCACCGCGACACCGACCCCGAGCCCACCGTCCTCGGGACGGGCGTGCACCAGCGCCAGACCCTTGGTGAGCACGATGTACGGGCCGTTCTGTTCGACGACCTCGACGCACGCGTCCGGGTACTCGAGCCCCGCTACTCCGAGCTCGACCAGCGGGACGGCCGCCTCGCGGACCGCGGACCGCCAGTCGGCGGCCACGACGGCGTCGCGCGCCCCGACCTCCGTCATGCCAGCCATCCCTTCTCGCTCAGCGCCACCCGCAGCTGCGCCTCCAGTCCCTCCTTGTCGAGGAAGTCGCTGATCGTGATGACGATGGGGGCCAGCTCGGTGATCTCGCTGGTGTGCATGCCCTGGCCGATGATGACGTCGGCGGTCATGCCGCGCGCGGTCGAGACGTCGGTGTTCTCGACGCGGGCGTCCACACCGAGGGCGCTCAGCGCGTCCTCCGCCGTCATCTTCAGCATGAGGCTGGACCCCATGCCGACGCCACAGACAGCCAGGACGTCCAGTCTGCGGTCCAGAGCCATTCGTTTCTCCTTCGGATGGCAAATGGTAAATACCTCTTCGGACGGTGAGAGGCGCACCCGGCGCCCGGCCATCTCACCTGTCCCAGGTACCGACGGCTGTGAGCGTACGTCGCGATTCCCAAACTGGTCAATACCACTTTCAGGGCCGGGGCGACGTGCCGAAGCGGCGCTCTCGCCCGCCCACTGACCGAATCCACGATCATCGGGTAGACCGGTAGAGGTGGTGGCGAACGTGATCGGAGCTTGGGGCGCGCTCAGCCCGCGCCGGCGGCTGCTCGCGGGCGGAGTCGCGGTCACGCTGCTCGTGGTCGCGGCCGTCGTGGCCGTCCGCGTCCTGCTGCCCGACGGCGATGACCGGCCGGTCGCGCAGGACCGTCCGGGGACCGTGGTGCTCATCCCCGGCTACGGCGGCGGCTCGGACGGGCTGCGGGTCCTGGCCGGGCGGCTGCGGCGCGAGGGCCGCAAGGCCGAGCTCGTGACGCTTCCCGGGGACGGGCGCGGCGATCTGCGGGAGCAGGCCCGGACCGTCGATCGGTACGTGGCGGACGCGCTGAGCGGCGGTGCTCCCTCCGTCGATCTCGTGGCGCACTCCGCGGGCGGGGTCGTCGCACGCCTCTGGGCCCGTGAGTATGGGGGTGCGGGGAAGGCCCGGCGCATCATCACGCTGGGTTCGCCGCATCACGGGGCCGAGCTCGCCTCGGCCGGGTCGGCGTTCGCCGTGGCGTGTCCGACGGCCTGCCGGCAGCTCGTGCCGGGCAGCTCGTTGCTGCGGGGGCTCGGCGACGAGGCCCCCGAACGGCCGCCGCTGATGTCGGTCTGGACGATGCAGGACGACACCGTGACGCCTCCAGACTCGTCCCGGCTCAATGACGCCCTCAACGTGCGGCTCCAGGACGTCTGTCCCGACGCGCGCACCGGGCACGGGCAACTGCCGTCGGATCCCAGGGTCGTCGGGATCGTGCTGCGCGCGCTCGGCGCGGGCCCGTTCGAGACCCCGAAGGCCTGCGGCCCTCTCAGCTCGTGACGCCTCAGCTCGTGACGTCGCGGGTGGCGAAATTGGCCCAGGCCGCCGCCAGCAGGACGCCCACATAGACCGCCTGCAACGCCAGGCCGCGTTCGATGTCCCGCCACAGGATCGGGTCGCGGAAGAAGTCGACCCAGGCCAGCCAGTAGCGGGTCACCAGGTAGGGCTGGACGGACGCGGCCGCGTCGAGCGTGACGAGCACCTGGCTGGTCACCAGGGCCGCGAGCGCGCCCAGGGCCGCCGCCAGCGGCGAGTCGGTGAACGTGGAGAGGAAGAGGGCCAGCGCGCCGACGCCGAGCATCGAGACCCCGATGTAGAGCACGGCGTAGGTGATGCGGAGGGCCACCTGGACGTCCGACAGTCCCGTCCCCGACACCGAGGTGATCAGCTCGGACCCGGCGAGCGCGGACGCGGGCTCGGTGCCGAAGATCGCAACCCCGATGGCGTACGAGGTGACGGCGACGGCCACGACCGCGAGCATCACGTACGCCGTGAGCGCGACGAGCTTGGCCACCAGGAGCCGGGTGCGGCCGACCGGCCGGAGCAGCAGGTAGCGCAGCATGCCCGAGCCCGCCTCGCCCGCGATGGAGTCGCCGCCGACCACCGCCACCGAGACCGGCAGGAACAGCGGCAGCACCATGGCGAGCGCGGCCGCCGGATACAGCGAGCCGTTCGACAGGACGGCGGACAGGAAGGTCGGCCCCTCCCCCGGCGGCGGCGCGACCTCGGTGACGCCGAGGAAGATCGCGACGATGCCCGGGAGGCCGCAGAGCAGGGCCAGCGAGACCCAGGTACGCGGGCGCCGCACGAGCTTGGCCAGTTCAGTGACGATCATTCGAGGAACTCCCGCGATGTTCCCTGCCAGGCGTCCGGCTCGGCGCCCGGCTCGAATCCCGAACCTGAGCCCGGGCTTGAACTCCGATGGACCTCGACCTTGCGCACCCCGTCCACGCGCACGCCGGGCTCGTCCAGCTCGGCGGCGGGCTCCGCGTCCAGCCGGTCGGAGCCGGGCCCGGTGGCCTCCAGCACCACGTCTTCGAGCGTTCGCCGCTGGACGTGGATCTCGTCCACCCGCAGGCCCTCGCGGACGAGACGGGCGTTGAGCTCGGCGGCGTCGGCCGTCCGGACCAGCAGCCGCGCGCCGTCCCGGTGCTCGACCCCGCCGTCGAGCAGCGCCGCCGCCCGGTCGGCGTCGGGCGTGTGGACGACGACCCGGCCGGTGGGCGAGCGCACCTCGCTCATCTCCTGTTCGAGCACGAGGTGGCCGCGGTCCATCACGCCCACGCGCGTGCACAGCTGCTCGACCTCGCCGAGGAGATGGCTGCACAGGAAGATCGTCGTACCGTTCGCGTTGAGCTCCTCCAGCAGGTCGCGCACCTCGCGGATGCCCTGCGGGTCAAGGCCGTTGGTGGGTTCGTCCAGCACCAGCAGCTTGGGCTCGTGCAGCAGCGCGGCGGCGAGGCCGAGGCGCTGCCGCATCCCGAGCGAGTACGTCTTGACGGGCCGGTCGTCGACGCCGGAGAGCCCGACCCGCGCCAGCGCCTCCTCGACGCGGAGCCGCCGGGCCTTGCGCGACCCGCCGCCGCCAGGGCCGGCGGCGTCGAGGAAGGCGAGGTTGGCCCGGCCGGAGAGATGCGTGTACGCGCCGGGCCCCTCCACCAGCGCGCCGACCTCGCGGAGCACTTCGCCCGTCCTGCGCGGGATGGGCTTTCCCATCACCTCGATCTCGCCGGACGTCGCGTACACCAGCCCGAGGATCATCCGCACGAGCGTAGTCTTGCCCGAGCCGTTCGGCCCGAGCAGCCCGTACCGGTCGCCCTCCCGCACGTTCAGGCCGACCTCGTGCACGGCGGTGATGCGCCCGAACCGCTTGGTCAGCGCCCGTGTGACGATCATGAGATCAGCTCGTCGGCGGCGGTGCGGAGCAGCTCCGGCCGTACCGCTCCGGCCAGCAGGAACGTCCGGCCGATCGGCTCGTCGCGGACCAGAACGGCCGTCAGCACCGAGGTCTGCAGCGCGAGCGCCTCGCCCCGCGACACCGCGAGCTGCCCCGCGCCGGCCGTGCGCGCCGCCTCGAAGACCCGCCGCCCGTAGCGGCCGGGCAGCGGCGCGACGACGAACGACGAGAACCCGCCCGAGTAGGCGCGGACACTCGCGATGGACGGCGTGGAGTCCAGCGCCGGGCGGCCCGCCAGCGACCCCGGCATGCGCTCCGCCGTCCGCGACGCCAGGCGGGCGAGCAGGTCGAAGGTGTCGACCTCCGACATCCGCACCCCGCGCGAGAACCGCGGCGCGACGGCGGACGCGGCGGGCCGCGCGAAGCGCACGTCGAGGAGCCGGGACGTCAGCACGGCCCGGCCCCCTCCGCGCGGAACGATCCGTACTTCAAGCGGTACCCCCGTCTCAGGGTCGGCCCAGATGTCCACGGAGCCGATCGTGGTGGCGGAATCGGCGGTCGTCACGCGCAGCCCGGCGGCGGCGCGGCCCGCGACGCGGCGGGTGTCGAGGCCGGTCACGCGGTCGGCCGGGGTGGCGAGGCGCAGCATCCTGCGGGCGAGGTCGGGCGGCATCAGATCGGCGGCGTTCGGGAGCCGGACGGCTGGCGCGCCCTGGATCCTGGTCAGCTGCTCGGTCTCGTAGTCCCAGATGGCGAGGCCGTCCTTCGACCGCAGGAAGTCGCGCTCGCCGGTCGCGGTCATGAGGGCCACTCGCCAGCTCTCCCGCGCGTCGTACCAGACCCGCATGCGCGAGGTGCCGCCGAGCAGCCCGGTCGCCTCGTCCAGGCCGGGGAGGTCGGGCAGACCCAGCGAGCCGGTGCTCTCCACGACGCCCTGGTAGGGCCGTCCGGCCGAACCGAGGATCAGCTCGCGCAGCTTCTGAGGCTCGACGCTCGTCCCGCCGGCCGGGATCGCGGCGATCGCGAACGGCGCCGAACACAACGCCGCCACCAGCGCCGCGACCAGAAGCCACCGGCGCCGCGCCTCACCGCGAACCACGCTCACCTTTGCCACCGTACGTCGGCGTTCCCGAAATGCACCGTTCCGAAGCACTTCCCTGGAAGCGCTCCCAGATTCACTGATCTTGACTTGCACCTAACGAGGTGAGGTGTAAAAGCAGCCTAAAGAGCCGTCCCACCAGCGAACGAACGGAGGAGTTCGAGCGGCGTTCAGGTTTGGGCCTGGCCGGGTTCCGGGGGCGCTGCGACGCTGACGCACATGATCTGTTGCAGGCCGAGCCGGCGGGATCTGTTGCGCTGGAGCGCGGTGGTGGCGGGCGCCTCGTTGCTGCCGGTCACCGATCCGGAGCGGGTGTACGCGGCGGCTGCTCGAACCGGGGCCGTACGGGCCGTCGATCTGGAACTCGTCACGCTCACCGAGAACAGCGCGATCCTCACCTGGTACACCGGCGTCCCGGGCACCGACGACGGGCTCGGGCGGATGAAGCCGGCCCCGTCCGACGGCGAGGTGGAGTACGGGACGCACCCGGGCCGGCTCACGCAGCGGGCCGCCGGACCCGCGGACACCCCGTACCACTACGTGGAGCTGACCGGGCTGGAGCCGGGACGCACCTACTACTACCGGGCCCGTTCCGAAGGGCAGGTCGCGAGCGCCACGCCGCTGGCGTTCGGGCAGGCCGCCGGAGCACCGCGGGCGGACGGGGTCTACAGCTTCACGACTCCGCAGCCGCCGCCCGGCTCGTTCCTCTTCTCGGTGGCCCTCTGCAACGACCTGCACCTCGGCGAGACGGTGGCCGGGCTCGTGGGCCAGCTGCCGTGGATCAAGGGAATCGAGCAGGTGCCCGGCCATCCGCCGTACCCGGAGGTCATGGCGCGGGCTCTGGTCGAGGACGCGCGGCTGCGCGGAGCAAGCTATCTGCTGGCCGCGGGTGACGTCACCAGCGAGGCGGAGCCGGTCGACGTCGGACGCGCCAAGACGCTGCTGGATGGGTTCGGGTCGTACGGACGGGCCTACCTCGTCGCTCGGGGCAATCACGATCGAGCCCATGAGGGTGCCGCCTACGCCTCGTGCAGCCCAGGGCAGTGGCAGGGACACGACTGCTTCCGCGACGGCTTCTTCGTCGACGACGGGCCCGCGTACTTCACGCACGACCTGCACGGCCTGCGCGTCATCGGGCTCGACACGTACGACAAGGCGGGCGACGGCGGGGACGCGGGCGGGCTCGGCAAGGACCAGTACGCGTGGTTCGAGAGCACGCTGAAGGAGAACCGCGACCAGCCCACCGTCGTGTTCGGCCACCACCCGATCTTCGTGGAGAACTCGCCGCTGGCGATCACCGGCGGGCAGTCGATCGAGGCGGGCCAGGCGATCTCGATGCTGCGCGCGTACGCGGGCGCGCCCGGCGTCTTCCTCCACCACGCCGGGCACACGCACCGCAACCAGCGCTCGGTGTTCCCGCTCGCGCCCCGCGTCGTGCAGCAGGAGGTCGGCGCGGTCAAGGAATACCCGGGCGGCTTCACGCTGCTGCGCGTCCACACCGGCGGGTACGCGCTGAACTTCTACAAGACGCGCGGCGACCTCGCGCGGGCGTGGAGTGAACGCAGCCGCCAGGAGCTGTCCGGATGGTGGCCGCAACTCTCGCTGGGAAATCGCGTCACCGACCGCAACAGCGTCATGCATCGAGACCTCTCCGGAATCGGCCGGCCCTAGCGGCCTCATGTGGGCGAGACCGCATTTAAGTGAGGTGAATAAAGCACCTGAAAAATGACACGATCGCGGCAGCGCGTCGTCTCAGGGAGGTTGCCGTGATCGAGTTCTATTCGTCGCAGAGCAAGGTCACCGATCCGGGTGAACTGGCGGCATGGATCGGTGGCGTGCCCGGCGACCTGGACGGTGTGCGGCGGGCGGCGGCGCACCTGGTCTTCCACTACTGGGCGCATGGCGACATCACCGAGCACGGCTTCCCGTCCGAACGGCGGGCGGAGATCAACCTGCGGTACGCCGACGTGATGCTGCGGCGCGCACGCGAACTCAACCCCACCCCCCCGTCGGCCGAACGTGCTCCGACGGAGCGGCTGGTGGGGTGCTGCCGCGACAACACGGTGCTGTTCCTCGCGCTCGCCCGCCACAACGGGATCCCGGCGCGCGGCCGTGTCGGCTTCGCCGACTACCTCGTCCCGGGCCTGTTCATCGATCACATGATCCCGGAGGTCTGGGACGCCGCGGAGGGGCGCTGGCGGCTGGTCGAGCCGGAGTTCCCGGACGGGCACACGCCGCCCGGGGAGGACGCGCCGCTCGACCTGACGGACGTCCCCCGGCATCGTTTCCTGACCGGGTCCGAGGCGTGGGAGCTGTGCCGGGCGGGCAAGGTCGACCCGGAACGGGTCCTGGTCGGGCCCGGGATCGATCTGCCGTTCCTGAAGTCGTGGCCGTACCTGGTCCACAACCTCGTGTTCGACCTCGCCGCGCTCAACAAGGACGAGATGCTCCTCTGGGACGGCTGGGGCGTGATCGACACGAGGGACGCGCCGGACGAGCCCATGTTCGAGCGGATGGACGCCCTCGCCGCGCTCATCAACGACCCCGAGGTGACGCTCGACCGCGTCCAGGCCGCGTACGCCGACGAGGATCTGCGCGTGCCGCCGGTGGTCTCCAGCCATCCGCCGCCCGACAACGAGCGGATCCGGGTCGAGCTGCGCTGAGTGCGACGGGGACTGGACATTCGAACATATGTTTGACATGCCCGGGTAGATTGGGCGGCATGAACGGACCCATCCAGGGCTTGCTGCTCGACTGCACCGAGGAGACGCGCGTCGAGGCGCTCGGCGGTTCCGTGCGGCGCACCCGCCTGGAGCACGGCGCCTGGGTCGACGTCCGGCCCGGCTGGATCTCCGGCTCGGACGCGCTGTTCGAGCGGCTGCTGACCGAGGTGCCCTGGCGCGCCGAACAGCGGCAGATGTACGACCGGGTGGTCGACGTCCCGCGGCTGATGAGCTTCTACGACGAGGACGCCCCGCTCCCCGATCCGGTGCTCGACGAGGCGAAGGCCGCCCTCAGCGCGCACTACGCGGCGGAGCTGGGCGAGCCGTTCCAGACCGCGGGCCTCTGCCTCTATCGCGACGAGCACGACAGCGTCGCCTGGCACGGCGACCGGACCGGGCGCGGCCGGACCGCGGACACCATGGTCGCGATCATCTCGTTCGGCGCGCCCCGATCGTTGTTGCTGCGACCGCGCGGCGGGGGTACCGCGCAGCGCCACGGCATGGGTCCGGGCGACTTGCTGGTGATGGGCGGCAGTTGCCAGCGCACCTGGGAGCACGCGATTCCGAAGAGCACGAAGGCCACCGGCCCCAGGATCAGCGTGCAGTTCCGCCCCCGCGGTGTCCGCTGAGGGCACGCGTCAACGGCCGCGCCGGCATCGTGGCCATCAACACGGCCGCGAATGGTCCACCCTGGCCCCAATCACAACTTGTGTGATCTAAGGTGCCCTTGGGTCAATTGACAATTCCAAGGACAGGGGGCCGGTAGGCATGCGCCTGAAGATCGCCGGACTAGCGTTGGTCGCCGGGGCCATGGCGGCACCGCTCATCTCCGCACCCGCCGAGGCGGCCACATCCGCGCCGAGCGCCGCGGCCACGACGGCGGCGCCCACGGCCAAGGCCGCGGCGGCGCCCACGCTGTACTACGGCTCCAAGGGCAAGTACGTCACCTACCTGCAGAAGCGCCTGCGGGCGCTCCGTTACGACCCGGGTTCGATCAACGGGAAGTACGGCAAGGACACGCTCTACGCCGTCTGGGCGTTCCAGAAGGTGAACGGGCTCAAGCCCGGCAGCAAGGGCACCGTCGGCAAGGGGACCTGGAAGGCGCTGGCCAAGCCCAAGGCGCCCGTGAAGATCGTCAAGAAGCCGGCCGCCAGCCGCGTCGAGATCTCCAAGAAGCGCCAGCTGGTCGTGGTCTACAAGAACAACAAGGTCTACCTGATCACGCACACCTCGACCGGCAACAACCAGCGTTACTGCTACAAGGGCGAGTGCGACGTCGCGCGCACGCCCACCGGCAACTTCAAGGTCACCCGCAAGATCAACGGCTGGCGGCACGCCAAGCTCGGTGACCTCTACAAGCCGATCTACTTCTACCAGGGCTACGCGTTGCACGGCTCGCCGAGCGTGCCGCTCTACCCGGCCTCGCACGGCTGCGCGCGCCTCCCGATGAAGCACACCGCCGATCTGATGTTCAAGATCATCCCGGTCGGCTTCCGCGTCTACGTGCGCTGACCCGGGCCACAAAAACAAACCGAGCACGCACAAGGCCCGTGACCGTCCCCCGGACGGTCACGGGCCTTCACGTGGCCACGCCCTACTGACCCGCCTGCTGTCCCGCCTGCTCCATGGCGGCCATGTCCATGTGCATGACCTCCCAGTGGTGGCCGTCGGGGTCCTGGAAGCTGCGCCCGTACATCGGCCCCATGTCCATGGTGTCGCCGGCGGCCGAGCCGCCCGACGCCAGCGCCGTGTCGACGAGCCGGTCGACCTCCTCGCGGCTGTCCGCGGACAGCGCGATCATGGTCTCGGTGGTCGTCGCGGCGTCGGCGGCCGCCTTCCCCTTGACCAGGAATCCGGCGAAGAACTCCGCGGTGAGGAGCATGGCGTAGTTGTGCCCTTCGGCGAGCACCAGGCAGGCCGCGTTCTCGTCGGTGAACATCGGGTCGAACGAGTAGCCGAGCTTGCTCCAGAACGCCTTGCTCTGCTCGAGGTCCCGCACGGCGAGGTTCACGAAAATCATGGTGCCGGCCATGGTCATCTCCTTTGTGGAACGTGGTTTCGTGAGGGTAGACCGCGGCCCTGACGAAAACTCATCGGCGATCGGGCACCGGATCCGGCACGTGCGGCGATCGTCATGGCAGCTCGCGCGGCAGGGCGCGTTCGACGGCCGCGGCCACCAGCGCGTCGATCTCGTCCTCCGGAAAGACGTCCGGCAGCGTGAGCCGCTCCACGATCAGCCAGTTGAGCGCCAACTGCAGCAGGACGACCGTGGTCTCGTCACCCGGCAGCCCCGAGTCCCGGTGATGCGAGATGTTGGCCTGGACGTCGCGCCGGATCGTTCGCGTGAGGACCTCGCGCAACTCGGGCCGCCGGGTGGCCTCCAGGCGTAGCTCCAAGAGGGCGAGGTAGCCCGAGCGGAACGCGGCGACGTTCTCCACGGTGGTGCGCATGACCTCGACGAGGCGCTCCCTGGTCCTCGGCCCCGACAGGTTCCGGGCGAGCGTGGCCTCGTCCGGCTGGTAGCGCTCGTAGATCCGGCCGCCGACCTGGTCGAACAGGTCGTCCCGGTTGGCGAAGTAGTTCGAGGCCGTCCCGATCGGGCAGCCCGCCTCGGCGTCGATGGCCCGGAACGTCAGGCCGCGCGCGCCCTCGCGGGCCAGGACCTCGATGGCCGCGTCGATGAGCGCCGCACGCCGCTCCGGGTTCTGCCGCATCCGGCCTCCAAACACGTCAAGGATTGACACCACTACAGACAGAGTACTACCTTCAAACCACTACAACTGAAGCACTTCGAATGGAGTAGTGTGATGCGAAAATTGACCTACTACGTGGCGAGCACGATCGACGGCTTCATCGGCGGGCCGGACGGGAAGTCCGAGTTCCTCCCCTGGTCGCCGGACATGGTGGAGTACCTGAACGAGCGCATGCCCGAGACCGTCCCGACCGCCTTCCGGGCGCCCGCGGGCCTGGCGGAAGCGGCCAACGAGCGCTTCGACACGGTTCTGATGGGCGCCACCACCTACCGCATGGGCCTCCAGGACGGGGTCACCAGCCCCTGGCAGCACCTGCGGCAGTACGTGTTCTCCGGAAGCATCACGGCGATCGACGAGCCCGGGGTCACGCTGGTCCAGGGCGACGCGCTCGAAGCGGTACGGCGGCTGAAGAACGAGGAGGAAGGGCTCGGCATCTGGCTGTCCGGGGGCGGGAAGCTCGCCGGTTCCCTGCTCCCGGAGATCGACGAGCTCATCCTCAAGCTCTACCCGGTCGTCATCGGCACGGGCATCCGGGCCTTCGCCACGCGGGAGCTCCAGGCCGGCCACTTCGACCTGACCGGCACCCGCACGTTCGACAACGGCGCGGCCGTTCTCACCTACACCCGCACGTAACGCACCTCCGGACGAGCGCTGACGGACGTCCGGAATCTTCGGCGGCACCGCGGGAGTTGAACGCTGGGAGAGCGAAGGAGGCCACGGTGGCGGACGACGGGTACGGATGGAACGGCGGCGAGCTCGATCTCGACGCCTATCTCGCGCGGATCGGGTTCGGCGGCGACCGCGCGCCCACCCTGGAGACGTTGCGGGCCCTGCAACGCGGGCACACCACGTCGATCCCGTTCGAGAACCTGGAGATCATTCTGGGCCGCTCGATCCCGCTGGATCTGAAGGCCCTCCAGGACAAGCTGGTCCAGAACCGCCGCGGCGGATACTGCTACGAGCACACCCTGCTGTTCGCCGCCGCGCTCGAACGGCTCGGCTTCGGCGTGACGGCCCTGTCGGCGCGCGTGACGATGGGGGCGGCCGCGATCCGGCCCGCCACCCACGCGGTCCTGCGGGTCACGACGGCCGGCGACGACCGGGTGTGGTTGTGCGACGTCGGCTTCGGCGCCGGGCCGCACGCGCCGATCGAGTTCACGGACGGAGCGGAGATCTTGGAAGATGGCTGGCGGTTCCGGCTGGAACGCGGGACCGGCGAGCTGAACACGGATCTGTGGGTGCTCCACCAAGCCGGCCCGGAAGGCTGGCTCGACCGTCATACCTTCACGCTGAACCCGCAGTACACGCTGGACTACGTGGTGGGCAGCCACTACGTCTCCACCAGCCCGCGCTCGCCGTTCACGACCCGGCCGTACGCTCAGCGATTCACCGCGGAGGCACTCCACGTCCTCGACGGGACCACCTGGACGACCACCCGGCCGGACGGCACCGCGGAGACCCGCGAGGTCGAGCAGTCCGAGCTCCCCAGGCTGCTCGACGAGGTCTTCGACGTGGCCCTCGATCCGGCCGACGCGGCGAAGCTCGCCCACAGCGACCCGCCGGTCTAGGACGCGTCCCCGACGCGGTAGCGGACCCAGACGACCTTGCTGCCCCGGGGCTCCTGCCGGGTCCCCCACTCCTCGACGAGCAGGTCCACGATCTCCAGTCCCCGGCCCCCGATCTCCTCGGGGGCCGCGGCCCGGAGGGCCGGCAGGGCCGCGGCCGGATCCTCCAGCTCGATGCCGACGACGCCCTCCTCGGCCCAGAACCGCAGATCGATCTGCGCGCCCGGCGCCGCGTTCACCGCGTTGGTCGCCAGCTCACTGACGATCAGCACGAGATCCGGGGTGTGCGCCGTCATCCCCCACATCGACAGATGGAACTCGGTGAGGTCGCGCAGCAGCCCCACCGCGGCGGGCACCGCCCGCACTCGTTGCTCGAACCGCTGTGCGTCGAGCCCCCGCCGTCCGGTCATGATCGCCATCTCTCCGCCCTCGCGGTCGAGATCGAGAGGCCATGTCGCTCTCGGCGCCTCCCCAGCGAGGTGTGGTGATGCGATCGGCCCCGATGGTCCTTTCAGTCCGAGGTACGGCCCCGACCCGGGCCAAGGTTCAACGTTTCGGCAGATTGCGGGCGGCCCAGAGCGGGTGAACGGCTCAGAGCGGGCGGCCAGCTCGGGAGCACGACGGTGAGGACGAGGCCCCCGGCGGGCCTGGAGACGGCGTTGACGCCGCCGCCGTGCGCGACGGCGGTGGCGCGGACGATCGACAGGCCGAGGCCGGTGCCCCGGTCCGACCGCACCCGGTCGTTGCCCAGCCGGCGGAACGGCTCGAAGATCGTCTCAACGTCGTAGGGCGGGACGACCGGGCCGGTGTTGGCGACCGTGAGCTCGATCCGGCCGTTGCCGGCCGTGGTCGAGACCCAGAGCTCGCCGCCCTCGTGGTTGTGGCGGATGGCGTTCTCCACGAGGTTCTGGACGAGGCGTTCCAGCAGTACCGGATCGCCCTCGGCCGACGCGGGCCCGAGGCGGCGGTGCACCATGACCCCGTGCTCGGCCGCCTCGGCGGCGGCCTGGTCGAGCACGTGCCCGGCGACGAGGGACAGGTCGAGCGGGGACCTGTCGACGACGGTGTTCTCGGTGCCGGCGAGCGTGAGGAGACCGTCGATGAGGCGTTCGTGGCGTTCGTTGACGACGAGCAGCGACTCGCCCAGGCGCTTGACGTCCTCGGTCGCGTCGGGCCGGCGCACCGCGACGTCGACGAGGGTCCGGTTGATCGCCAGCGGGGTGCGCAGCTCGTGCGAGGCGTTGGCGACGAAGCGGCGCTGCCCGTCGAAGGCCCTGGCCAGCCGTTCCAGCATGGTGTCGAACGTGTCGGCCAGCTCCTTCACGTCGTCGCGCGGGCCGTCGTAGGCGATGCGTTCGCCGAGGTCATGGCTGCGCGCCACCCGCCGCGCGGTCTCAGTGATCTTGTGCATCGGGCTCAGCGCCCGGTCCGCGAAGAACCAGCCCAGGCCCAGCGCGATGGCCCCCACCATGCCCAGCGCGATGCCGCCCTGGGTGAGCAGGGCGTTCAGCGTCTCGCGCTGGGTGTCGCCCCTGGCCTCGATCAGCAGATGCCCGACCTGGTCCTTCGGGATCTGAGCTTCAGGTGGCACCTCCTCGAACGAGGTAATCCTCTGCTCCGCGCCAGAAGCGGCCCCGGGACCGACGCTGTTGCCGGAGATCGCCTCCTTGGGCCCGTTGGGCCCGAGGCTCGCGTCCACGAGGAAGTAGGTCAAACCCAGGAGCACGATGCCGCCGACCAGGAAGAGTCCTCCGTAGACCAGTGTCAGCCGGGCCCGGACCGTAGGCCGGAATTTCCCGGCGAGCGTCCCTCTCAACGTCGTCATGGAATGCGGTACCCCACTCCCGGAACGGTCTCGATGATGGCCGGGTCCCCGAGTTTCCGGCGCAGTTTCATCAGCGTCACGCGCACCGTGTTGGTGAACGGGTCGGTGTGCGCGTCCCACACCTTCTCCAGCAGCTGTTCCGCCGAGACGACCTTTCCGTCCGCCCGCAGCAGCTCGGCGAGCAGGCCGAACTCCTTGCGCGCCAGCTGGACGTACCGCCCGTCCCGATAGACCTCCCGGCGCGCCGGATCGAGCCGGACTCCCGCCCGTTCCAGGGTCGGCGGGTCGGCGGGCCGGGCGCGGCGGCCGAGGGCATGGATGCGGGCGACCAGTTCCTCGAACGCGAACGGCTTGGTCAGGTAGTCGTCGGCGCCCAGCCGGAGCCCCTGGACCCGGGCGGGCACGGTGACGGCGGCGGTGAGCATGATCACCCGTACCGGGGCGCCGGACTCCACCACGGCGCGGCACACGTCGTCGCCGTGGACGACCGGCAGGTCGCGGTCGAGCACCAGCACGTCGTAGTCGTTCACGCCGAGGTTCTCCAGGGCGGCGTCGCCGTCGTACACCACGTCCACGGCCAGCGCCTCGGCCCGCAGGCCCTCGGCGATCGAGTCGGCGAGCATGCGCTCGTCCTCGGCGATCAGTACCCGCACGTTCCCGTCCTCACGCCATGCGAAAGCGCTCGCTCCACCGGTGTCCGAGGTACAGCCTGCGGCAGCGGGCGTAACGCCGGCATAACCGGAAGTGGTTACGGGGGGTTTAACGCACGCGCGCTGGACTTCGGATCGTCCGCCGGAACGCTGCGGGCGGAAGTCGACAAGGAGACGAATCGATGCGACGACAAACCCTCGCGGCGCTGGCCATGGTGCCGATGCTCGCCCTCTGCCTGCCCGCCTGCGGCGGCAACGGCGGCACCGCCAACGCCCAGCCCTCCAGCAAGAAGACCGACCAGCTTTCGGCGATGCGCGCCTTCGCCAAGTGCATGCGTGACAACGGCATCGACATGCCCGACCCCCAGACCGACGGCTCTGGGGGAATCAAGGTAGAGGTGAGGGCCGAGAAGGCCGGGAAGGGCGACGGCCCCGAGAAGATGAAGGCCGCCGAGGCGAAGTGCCGCCACCTGCAGCCGAACGGCGGCAAGCCGCCCAAGCTCAGCCGCGAAGAGGTCGCCAAGATGCGCGCGTTCGCCAAGTGCATGCGCGAGCACGGCATCGAGATGCCCGACCCCGATGACAGCGGCATGATCCAGCACAAGGTCGAGTCCAAGGGCGGCCGGGCGCCGCAGAAGGAGAGCATCGGCGAGAACCCCGAAAGCCAGAAGTTCAAGGCGGCCGACAAGGCCTGCGCGCATCTCCGGCCCATGCGCGATGAGAAGGGGAACTGACCTTGAACGGCAAGCGGGCGGCGCTGCTCGGCGTCGCCGGGGTGGTCGTGATCGGCGGCGCCGGGCTCGCGACCGCCGGGCTGGGCGGGGGCGGCGGCACCCCGGTCGCGCACAGCGCCCTTCCGCCCGCCACCGCGGAGATCGAACGCACGACCCTGGTCGAAACGGAGTCGGTGGGCGGCACGCTCGCGTACGGCACCACCAGCACCGCGTCCAGCGCGGGCGGCGGCACGCTCACCTGGCTGCCCTCTCCGGGCACGGTGATCTCGCGGGGACGCGCGGCGTACAAGGTCGACAACAAGCCCGTGCCGCTGCTGTACGGGACGTTGCCGATCTACCGGACGCTGGCCACCGGCAGTGAGGGCCCCGACGTCAGGCAGCTCGAACGGAACCTGCAGGCCCTCGGCTACACCGGGTTCACGGTCGACAAGACCTTCAGCGCCGCCACCGCCACGGCGGTGAAGGAGTGGCAGGAGGACCTCGGCGTCGCGGAGACGGGCAAGGTGACGCCCGGCTCGGCCATGGTCACCCGCCGGGAGATCCGGGTGGCCGAGCGGAAGGCCGCGGTCGGCGACAAGGCCGGCGGCCCCGCGTTCACCTACACCGGCACGACCCGGGTGGTGACCGTCGACCTCGACGTCAAGTACCAGCGCCTGGTCAAGAAGGGCGCCGAGGTGACGATCGAGCTGACCGAGGACGAGACCACCAAGGGCACGGTCACCAAGATCGGCAAGGTCGCCAAGGAGGGCGAGGGTGAGAACCCCACCAGCGTCGAGGTGACCATCGCGGTCCGCAAGCAGAACGCGCTCGGCTCCTACGACAAGGCTCCGGTGGACGTCGCGTTCACCGCCGGCAAGCACGCGAACGTCCTGGCCGTGCCGGTCGGGGCGCTGGTCGCGCAGCCCGGTGGCGGTTACGGCGTCCAGGTCGTCCAGGGATCGACGACCCGTACGGTCAAGGTCGAGACCGGCGTCTTCTCCGAGGGACGCGTCGAGATCTCCGGCAGCGGGCTCGCCGAGGGCATGAAGGTCGGGGTCCCGAAGTGACGCCGGTCGTGGAGCTCCGGGAGGTCACCAAGACCTATCCCGGCGACGTCACCGCGCTCGACCGGGTGTCGGTGACGGTCGAGTCCGGCGAGCTGGTGGCGGTCGTCGGGCCGTCCGGCTCGGGCAAGTCGACGATGCTGCACCTGCTCGGGACGCTCGACCGGCCGAGCGAGGGCACCGTGCTGGTCCAGGGCCGGGACGTCTCGCGGCTCACCGACCGGCGGCTGTCGGCGTTGCGCGCCCGCCGGATCGGGTTCGTGTTCCAGCAGTTCCATCTCGCCGCCGGGGTCAGCGCGCTCGACAACGTCGCCGACGGGCTGCTGTACGGGGGCGTCGCCGCGGCGGAACGGCGGCGCCGGGCCCGGGTGGCGCTCGAACGCGTCGGGCTCGGGCACCGGCTGAGCCACCGGCCGCACCAGCTGTCCGGAGGAGAGAAGCAGCGCGTGGCCATCGCCCGCGCGGTCGTCGGCGAACCGGCGATGCTCCTCGCCGACGAACCCACCGGCGCGCTGGACTCCACGACCGGCGCCGGGGTGATCGACCTGCTGCGGGAGCTTGCGCGGGGCGGCACCACGGTCATCCTGATCACCCATGACCGCGACATCGCCGGCCTCCTGCCCCGGCAGGTCCAGATGCGCGACGGCCGCATCGAGCACGACGACGTCTGGGCGGAGGCCGCACGATGAGAGGCCGCGCGATGAGAGGCAGGAGGGGCCGCCCGAACGGCCGCCCGCTCGACGGAGCCGAGGACGTGCCGGCGCGGCTGGGCCCGCGTGACGTGATCAAGGTCGGCGGCGCGGGGTTGCGGGCCCGCCCGCTGCGGGTGTTCCTGTCCGCCCTGGGCATCGCCATCGGCATCGCCGCGATGATCGGCGTCGTCGGCATCTCTACGTCGAGCCGCGCGCAGCTCCAGGCCACGCTGGACCGGCTGGGCACCAACCTGCTGACCGTGGCCCCCGGCCAGGACTTCTTCGGCTCGGACGCCAAGATGCCCAAGGACGCCGTCGGAATGATCGGCCGGATCCCGCGCGTGCTGTCCGCGTCCGCCACCGGCAAGGTCGGGGACGCGAAGGTCTACCGCAACGACCACATCCCGGCGGGCGAGAGCGGCGGGATCAGCGTGCAGGCGACCAAGCTGGACCTGCCCGCCACGATCGGCCTCGAGATGGCCACCGGCACCTGGCTGAACGCCGGCACCAGCCGGTATCCGGCCGTGGTGCTGGGCTGGGACGCGGCCGAGCGGCTCGGCGTCGCGCAGCCGAACCAGCAGGTCTGGCTCGGCTCCAAGTGGTTCACGGTCGTGGGCGTCCTGCGCCCGAACGCCCTCGCGCCGGAGCTGGACTCCGCCGCGCTCGTGGGCTGGGAGGCCGCCGGGACGCAGCTGGGCTTCGACGGCCATCCGACCACCGTCTACACGCGGGTGGAGAAGGAGGCGATCGAGTCCGTGGGGGGGCTGCTCGCCGAAACGGCCAACCCCGAGTCGCCGAACGAGGTCAAGGTCAGCCGCCCGTCGGACGCGCTGGCCGCCGAGCAGGCCACGGACAAGGCGTTCACCGGGCTGCTCCTCGGACTCGGCGGGGTGGCGCTGCTGGTCGGCGGCGTCGGCGTCGCCAACACCATGGTCATCTCGGTGCTGGAACGCCGGGCCGAGATCGGCCTGCGGCGCTCGCTGGGCGCGACGCGGGGACAGATCCGGCTGCAGTTCCTCACCGAGTCGCAGCTGCTGGCCGCCCTGGGCGGAGTGGGCGGGGTGGCGCTCGGCATCGTCGTCACGGCGATCTACGCGCTGAGCCAGGACTGGCCGACCGTCGTACCGCCCTGGGCCATGGTCGGCGGCGTCGCCGCGACTCTGCTGATCGGCGGGATCGCCGGTCTCTACCCGGCGATCCGCGCCGCCCGCCTGGCCCCGACCGAGGCCCTCGCCACCCCGTGACGGCCCCGGCCCCGTAACGCCCCCCGTGAGAACCACGTGCGTCTGGCCGCCCACATCCGGACGCGTCCCGCGCCCGATCTCCGGCGAACCCCTCCCTGCCGGGTATCAGGCGCCCAGCACCCCGGTCCCGCCGCTGAACACGCGGCGGGACCGGGGCGGCTGTGTCATGTGATCGCGTCCTTAGGCCGGGTCTTGTGGCCAGGCCTTATGGCCGGGTCCCTACGCGGCCGGGCAGTGCGTGCCTCGTGCGGGCAGCTTCAGGTCGGTCAGGTAAGCGTCGACCGCGCTCTCCATGCAGCGGGTGTCGTTGGAGCTGCCATGTCCCCGGCCGTCATACGTGAGCAGCACGCTCTTGCGGCCGAACTGACGCTCGACCGAGGCGGCCCACTTGTGCGGCGTGGCCGGGTCGTGCATCGAGTTCACCAGCAGGACCGGCGGGGCGGTGCGCGCCGCCGGCTTCAGACGGTGTTGCGGGTTGGCGGTGGGACCTCCGAGGCAGGAGGTCACGAGCCGGGCGGGCAGCAGGTACGGCATGTCAGGGGCCGTCTTGTTCATCGTCCGCACCAGCGACGCGTACTCGCGGTAATTGCGCGCCGGAAGCCGCCAGTCCCCGCAGAACACCGGCCACGCAGGCGGGACCGGCGAGAGCTTCGCGGGCGGGCCGGACGCCTCACGCGTCTCCATTTCGACGATGTCGGCCGAGAGCACCTTGAAGTTGGCCTGATAGAACGACCGGAAAGCGACCATGTTGACCAGGTCGTTCGCCGTCAGCCGCGGCCCGAGCTTGCCCGCCAGCCTCGCCGGGGTGGCCAGTTCGCCACGTTCGGCCTTGGCCAGCAGCGTCGTCCAGACAGCGCGCACGTCGCGGCCTCGCAGGGCGCAGTCCGTGTTGCCCTTGTCCGCGCACCACTCCACGAACTCGTTGAAGAGATCCTGCCCGGCGGCCGCACCGTCCTTCACGAAGGCGCGCGTGGTGGGAACGCCGCGGTCCATCACGCTCTCCAGCACCAGCGCCCGGAGATTGCGGGGATAGGTCTCGGCGTACTGCGCGCCGAGCAACGTGCCGTACGAGCTCCCGTGGAACGTCAGCTTCTTCTCGCCGAGAGCGATGCGAATCGCCTCCAGGTCGCGGACGGTCTGGCCCGAGTCGACGTGGTCGAAGATGCCCGCGGGCTTGGTCTTCTCCCGGCAGTCGTCGCGCAGGCGCTCGTTGTACGCGACGGTGGCCTCGAAGTCGGCCTGGCTCTTCATCTCCGGCGCCGGCCGCTCGGCGACCAGCTCGGGCGAGCAGGTGATCGGGCTGCTGCGGCCCACCCCGCGCGGGTCGAAGCTGACGATGTCGAACCGGCTGCGGACCTCGGCGCTGAACCGGGCGAGGCCGGTCCCGACGCGTTCGACACCGGAGTCGCCCGGGCCGCCGGGGCCGAACACGAGGGTCCCGGTACGAGTCGCGGGATCGGCCTTGCGGCGGGCGATCGCGAAGTCGAACTTCGGGCCGTCCGGGCGGGCCCAGTCGATGGGCAGCCGCAGGGTCGCGCACTCGGACCCCTTCCAGGCCGCCCACTCGGGGGTGTCCGGCTTGCACGGCGACCACTGGACGCTCGTCGCGGCCACGGCCGTCACGTTCGCCTGGGGAGCGGCGTCACCGAAGGAGGGGGCGACGACGGCGCCCGCGGTGATCAATGCGGCTGCGCCCGTGCTCCAGATGACGGTGCGCCGCAAGGCGGGTCTGGCCTTGAGCATGAACGATTCCTCCTGAATGGATCTTGGGGCGTTCGTCACGCTAGGCCCGCGATCCGGCGCTGAGAACCGATCTCAGGGGAGGTTCAGGGTCGCCTCAGGGGAGGATCAGGGGAGGGCTCGGCGCAGGACTTCGGCCAGGTGAAGCCCGCGCCGTTCGGTTCCCTGAGCCACCTGCGTGCGGCAGGAGAAGCCGTCGGCGAGGACGAGCGCGTCGTCTCCGGCCTCGCGGACCTTGGGGTAGAGCTCGCGTTCGGCGCAGGCCTGAGAGACCTCCCAATGGCCGGGCTCGAAGCCGAAGTTGCCCGCGAGCCCGCAACATCCGGCGCCGATGACGTCGGTGTCGACGCCGAGCCGCTCCAGGACGGCGCGATCCGGGTCGTACGAGCCCTTGGCCTCCTGGTGGCAGTGCACCTGCGACACCGCCGCCACGTCCAGCCGTTCGAACGGCCAGTCGCCCTCATGCTTCTCGACGACCTCGGCGAGCGTCACCATGCCCTCGGCGAGAAGTTTCGCTCGTGGGTCGTCCGGCAGGAGTTCGGGCGCCTCGTCGCGCAACATCACGGTGCAGGACGGTTCGAGCCCGACGACGGGGAGTCCGGCCTTCAGCGCGGGCTCCAGCACGTCCAGGGTGTGGCTGAGGACCCGCTTGGTGACCTTCAGCTGCCCGGTCGAGTGCCAGGTCAGCCCGCAGCAGACCCGGCCGGGCGGCATCAGTACCCGGTATCCCAGCGCCTCCAGCACCTCGACCGCCGCCTGTCCGACCTCCGGCGAGTGAAAGGCGGTGAACGTGTCCGGCCACAACACGACCTTCGGGCCGTCCTTGCGCGGGGGATGCCTGCGCGTGCCGTCCTTGCCTGGACGCCCGCGGAACCACTGCTTCAGCGTCTCCTCCGCGAAAGAGATCATCTCGCGGCGGGGCTCGGCCCCCGCGAGCCGCTTCGCCAGCGCGGCCACCGGGCGCCGCCGCAGGGCCGCGTTGGTGAGCCGCGCCGCGCCCGGGACGGCCGTCACGGCCCGCGACCACAACGGCAGCCAGCCCATCGAATAGTGCGCCACCGGCCGTATCCGCCCGCCGTAGTGCCGGTGCAGGAACTCCGCCTTGTAGGTCGCCATGTCGACATTGACCGGGCAGTCGCTCGCGCACGCCTTGCACGACAGGCACAGGTCGAGCGCCTCCCGAACCTCCTCCGACCGCCAGCCGTCCGCGATCGTCTCGCCGCGTAGCATCTCGGCGAGCACGCGCGCCCGGCCCCGCGTCGAGTGGACCTCGTCCCTGGTGACCGTGAACGAGGGGCACATCGCCCCGGTCTCCAGGTTCCGGCAGGCACCGACGCCCACGCACCGGTGCACCGCCGCCGCGAACGAGCCGCCGTCACGGGTGAGGGCGTGCACCGGCGTGATCGGCAACTCGGTCAGCAGGGCGTCCTTGGCCAGCAGGGCGTCGCGTCCCGGCCCGGGCCGCAGATCCGCGTCCAGGGGCGCCGGGTCGATGATCACGCCGGGGTTGAGCCGCCCCGCCGGGTCGAAGATGGCCTTGAACGCGGCGAACGCCCTCATCAGCTCGGGCGAGTACATCTTGGCCAGCAGCTCCGACCGCGCCCGGCCGTCCCCGTGCTCGCCGGAGACCGTTCCGCCGTACGAGAGCACCAGATCGGCGGCCGACTCCATGAAGTCGCGGTAGGCCGCCACGCCACCGGGCGCGTCCAGGCCGAAGTCGAGGCGCAGGTGCAGGCAGCCCTCCCCGAAGTGCCCGTAGGGGACACCCCTGAGACCACGCTTCCGCATCAGCCCGTACAGCTCGCGCAGGTAGTCGCCGAGCCGTTCGGGTGGAACGGCCGAGTCCTCCCAGCCGGGCCACGCCTCGCCGCCGTCCGGCAGCCGGGTCACGATCCCCGAGCCCGCCTCGCGGATCCACCACAGCGCCCGCATCTCGGCGGGCTCGTCCACCACGACCGCGCTCGTCCCGGGAACGAGCCCCCGGACGGCCGCGACCAGCGCGTGGGCCGCCTCCTGCGCGTCCGCGAGCGAGTCGCCGCCGACCTCGCAGTAGAGCCAGCCGCCCCCGGCGGGCAACGTCGCTCCGGCGGCACCGCGGCCCGGTTGCGCGCGGAGCGCCGTCAGCAGATCGGCCGCCATCCCTTCGACGGTGAGCGCGCCGCACCGCGCCGCGAACGGCGCGACCTCGGCCGCCGTGTAGACGTCCGGGAAGCCGAGCACGGCCAGCGCCCGCACGGCCGGCACCGGAACGAGCCGTACCGTCGCCTCGGTGATCAGCCCGCACGTGCCCTCGCTGCCGACCAGGGCCTTGGCCACGTCGAAGCCGTTCTCGGGCAGCAGATGGTGCAGGCCGTAGCCCGAGACCTGGCGGCTGAACCGTCCGAGCTCGGTGCGCAGCGGCCCCAAGTGGGCGTCGCGCAGCCGCGTCAGTCCGGCATCGACGCGGGCGTCTCCGCTCGTGCCCTTGCCCGCTGCGAGCTCCGTCCCGTCCGGCAGCAGCACCCGGAGGGCCTCGACGTTGGTGGCCGTGATGCCCCACGCCACCGAATGCGACCCGCAGGCGTTGTTGCCGATCATCCCGCCCAGTGTGCATCGCGAATGGCTCGACGGATCGGGGCCGAACGTGAGCCCGTGCGCCCCGGCCGCCGCCCGTAGATCGTCGAGCACGACCCCCGGCTCGACGACGGCCGTCCGGGCCGCCGGATCGATCGACATGATCCGGTCGAGGTGCCGGGAGGTGTCGACCACGATCCCGCGGCCGATCGAGTTGCCCGCGATCGACGTCCCGCCGCCCCGCATCGTCACCGGCAGGCCCGCCTCGGCCGCCAGCTCCAGCGTCAGGGCTAGATCGGCCGCCGTCCGCGGCTCCGCGACCGCCACCGGGACCTGCCGGTAGATCGAGGCGTCCGAGGAGTACGCCGCGCGGACCGTCAGATCCGTGCGGAAGAACCCGGCGTCCGGCAACCGCCGCCGGATCGCGTCGAGTTCACCTGCGGCGGGGTCATGTGCGGCGGACATCGACCCAGGCTAGGGCTTCGGGCAGGTCAGCCCCAGGCGCAGGGCCTGTAGTTGAGGGTGCAGCCGGTCGGCGGTTCGCCCCGGCCACGCGCGAGGAACGTCACGGTGTAGCTGGCGCCGTTCGCCAGCGGGCCGCCGCTGACCACGACCGTTCCGCCCTCACGACGCCAGGGAAGCGGCCACAGCGTGTACAGCCTGCTGTGCCGCGAAGGCTCGAACCCGAGGCGCCAGGACGGAAGCGAGGCGCCGCTCCTGTTGGTGACCGTGTACGAGCCGCGATACTCCCAGTAGCCGTTGCCGGAGCCCGAGTAGCTGACGGTGACCGGCGGCCCGGCCGGGGGGGCGGTCGTCGGCGGCTGCTGCTGCTCGGGCGGGACGGGAGCGACTCGCGGCGCCGGGGGCGGGGCCCCGGGCGTGCTCGAACCCTGCGGCTTCACGGTCGGCGGCGCGGTCGGGGAGGGCGAGCCGCTGGACCGCTTCGTCGGCGTGGCGCTCGGGGACTTCAGGGGCGATTCCGAGGAGGAGGGCGTGGCCGTGCTCGGCATGACCTCCGGCGCCGCGCATCCCGGCGCGTCGCACTCCTTCAGTGCCTGGGGCGTCGGGGGCGCGTCGTCGCTGCCGAAGACGAGGTTCATCCCCACCAGCGTGGCGGCGAACGTCACCACCCCCGCGGTGCCGACTGCCACGAGCCGCCACGAGACCGGCCGCCGGCCCTTGGCCTTCCGCCGCATGCCGCCCTGCCGCCCGGGCACGCCGCCCGCGCCCGCGGGCGCGCCGGCCGGAGCCCCAGGGCGGGCGACGACCAGGACGTCGTGCCAGACGACGCCCTCAGGATCGCGGCCGTAAGGCCGCGTGCCTTGCTCTGACATGAAGCCACCCGTTCATGTAGGGACGCGATCGTGCCGTCCCCGGAGCGGCTTCGATCCTTATGAACCTCAGCGCCGCCTGGGACCGGGACGTTACACACCGAGGGGAAACATACCGTGGCCTGGCGATTCCATGATCCAGGTCTGGACGAAACGGCCGCGGACCAGCGAAAGTAGGCATTCACGGCAGCCGGGAGCACGCATGAGCAGTCCGGGAGCGACATGATCAGTCCGCTGCACATCCAGACGGTGCGCGAGGTCGTGCGGACGGGTTCGTTCGCGGACGCGGCCCGCAACCTGGGCTACACGGCGTCCGCGGTCTCGCAGCAGATCGCGGCGCTGGAACGTACCAGCGGGGTGCTCCTCTTCGAGCGCAGGGCCCGCAGCGTCCATCCCACCTACGCCGCGTTCATGCTGGTCAAGAAGGGCAACGAGGTCCTGGACGCGCTCGGCTCGCTGGAGCGCGAGCTGCGGACGATGGCGACCGGGCAGAAGGGGTCGGTGCAGCTCGGGAGCTTCCCGACGGCCAGCGCGCGGATCCTGCCGAGGGCGCTGGCCGAGCTGACCCGCGACCGGCCCGGCACCAAGATCACGTTGTCCGAGGGCGAGCCGGACGAGCTGCTGCCCGAGTTGCTGGACGGCGACCTCGATCTCCAGCTCGTCTACCGCTACGACCTGTTCCCGCGCACGTGGCCCGAGCAGATCGTCGAGACCTCGCTGATGGACGAGAACCTCGTGCTGTGCGTGCCCGCCGCGCATCCCCTCGCGGGAAACGGGACGCGCACGGTCCCGCTGCGCGACCTCGACGGCGAGACCTGGATCGCCAGCCGCCCTGAGACGTCGGGCGCGCAGGCGCTGGTGCGGCTCTGCAAGAGCGCCGGGTTCACGCCGGACATCGCGTTCCGCAGCAATGACTACGCGGTCGTGTGCGGGCTGGTGGCACGAGGGCTGGGCATCGCGCTCGTCCCGGCGCTGGGCTGCGTGCCCGATCCGGGGCTGCGGATGCTGCGGCTCAGCCGGCGGTCACCCCAACGGCACGTCACCGTGCTGTGCCGCAGCACCAACACCAATCCCCTCGTCAAGGTCGTGATGCGCGAGCTCACCGCGGCCGCCAACGCCTTGGAGTGCGAACTGACGGCCCAAGCCTCCTGACCCGTTCGGGCTTACGCCGTCAGTGCCATGCGGCCTTTGAGCTCCATCGCGGTGCGGACGCGGTGCTGGGCCAGCGCGACGGCCGCCTCGTGCGTGGTGGCGCCGCGCCTGGCGGCCTCGGCGAGGACGGTGGAGGTGTTCTCGCGCAGCTTGGCGGCGACCGTGGCGAAGACGGCCTCGGGCTCGGGACGGAACGCGGAGTAGCGGGCGTCCATCGCGAAGCCCGCCGCGACCACGCCGCCCGCGTTGGCCACGAAGTCGGGCACGACCGTGATGCCGCGATCGGCCAGGACGCGCCGCGCGCCGGGCGTGGTCGGAAGGTTGGCGCCCTCGACGACGATCCGGGTTTCGAGCCGGGCCGCGGTCTCCTCGTCGATGACGTCCTGGAGGGCCGCCGGGATGACGATCTCGGCGGGCACCCGCAGCTCGGCCCCGGGATCGAGGAACGTGCCGGCGCCGTACTCGCGGATCAGGTCGTCGCCCGCCTCCGCACGCAGCTTCAGCAGGCGCGCCACGTCCAGGCCGTTCGGATCGTGCAGGCCGCCCCGGACCGTGGAGATCGCGACGACGGTGGCGCCGAGCTCGTCCAGCCGCCGGGCCGCCGCGTGTCCCACGGCACCGAAGCCCTGGACGACGACGCGCGCCCCCTTCAGCGGGAGGCCGATCTCCTGCGCGGCCGCGTCGGTCACCTCGGCCACGCCGAAGCCGGTCACGCCCAGCTCGTCGTACGGCATGCCGCCGAGTGCGTGCGGCGTGCCCACTGCGGCGCCCCGGTCACCGAGCTCGTCCTGGACGATCGCCGCGTCCCGTTCGGTCAGGCCCATGTCGAGGCCGACCACGTACTCGTGCGGGATCTCCTTCGACAGCGCCCGGACGAAGGCCCGCAGGATCGCCTCCTTGTCCGGCGACGCGGGGTCGGCGACGATGCCCGCCTTGGCGCCGCCGTAGAAGAGATCGACGCCGGCCCACTTGTACGTCATGACGCGGGCGAGCCTGGCCACCTCCGTCACGGTGACGGTGGGGCTCATGCGCATGCCGCCCTTGCCCATCCCGCGCGCGGTGTTGTCGATGACGAGCACGCCCTTCATCCCGGTGCGGGTGTCGGAGACGCAGACGACCCGCTCGGGGCCCCACTCGTCCATCAGCGAGAAGACGTCAGACACAGTTCATCTCCGGTCGCAGCAGGTCGCCCTCCAGGCGGCGGGCGTCAAGAGGGGACACGTCCACGAACGGCTCACGGCCGAGGTAGAGATCGCGGATGACCTCGCCGACCGCCGGCCCCTGGAGGAACCCGTGGCCGGAGAAGCCGGTCGCGTAGAGGAAACGGCCCGCGCCGGGCGCCTCGCCGATGAGGGCGTTGTGATCCGGGCTCACCTCGTACAGCCCCGCCCATCCCGTCGCGATGCCCACGTCCAGCAGGCCCGGCGCCCGCGCGGCCATCGCCTCGCCGAGCCTGGGCAGCCAGGCGTCATCGCGCTCCAGCCGGAACCCGGGGCGCTCGTCCGGATCGGACATGCCGAGCATCAGCCCCCGCCCCTCGCCGTGGAAGTAGAACGTCGTCGCGAAGTCGATCGTGAACGGGACGGGCCGTGGCAGATCCGGCATCGGCTCGGTGAACACGATCTGCCTGCGCAACGGGGTGACCGGGAGGTTCACGCCCACCATGTCGCCGATGGCCGCCGACCAGGCTCCGGCGGCGCACACCACGGCCGATGTCTCGATGCGTCCGCGGGACGTGCGCACGGCCCTGATGCCGTCGCCCATCTCGACGTCCAGCAGCTCGCAGTGGGTCAGCACCCGCGCGCCATGACGCCGCGCGCCCGTCGCGTACCCGAGCACGACCGACTCGGGCGTGCAGTGCCCGTCATCAGGGGAGAACGTGGCGGCCAGCAGCCCATCCGTCTCGATCAGCGGCGACAGGCGTTTCGCCTCGGCCACCGAGATCATCCGGCTGGGCACGCCCAGCTCGTTCTGCAGCGCGACGCTCTGCTCGAACGCCGCGACGTCCTCGGGCGTCGACAGCAGGAACAGGTAGCCCACCCGGTGCAGGTCGATCTCCTGCCCCGGACGCTGCCCGAACCGGCCGAACGCCTCCAGGCTGCGCGCCCCGAGCCGGATGTTGACCTCGTCGGAGAACTGCGCCCGCACTCCCCCGGCGGCCTTGCAGGTCGAGCCCGAGCCGAGCTCGTCCCGCTCGATCAGCACCACGTCCACCCCGGCCTCCGCCAGGTGGAACGCGATGCTCGTGCCCATCACGCCCCCGCCGACGACCACCACGTCGGCCGATTCCGGAACCTCCACCGCCGCCGCCTCCCTACAGCCGGAAGTCGAGGTCGGCGTCGATCTCCAGCACGTCCATCTGGGCCTTCTGGAGGCGGCCGGAGTAGTCCCAGTTCATCGACTGCCAGCGGGTGAACTGGTCGAGCACCCAGATCCCGGACTGGCGGCTCCCGTTGCCCGAACGCCCGTTGCCGCCGAACGGCAGGTGCGCCTCGGCGCCCGACGTCGAGTTGTTGACGCTGACCATCCCGGCCCGGACGCCCCGCCGGAACGTGAAGGCCTTCTTCGGGTCCGTCGTGTAGATCGCCGACGACAGCCCGTAGCCCGGCGCGTTCGCCAGCGCGATCGCCTCGTCCGGCGTCCGGTACGTCGTGACCCCGATGATCGGCCCGAACGTCTCGTTCAGGAACAGCTCGTCCTCGGCGGTCACGCCGTCCACGATCACCGGGTGGTAGTACAGGCCGCTGGTATCGCCGACGAAGCCGTCCCGCGGCTGGCTCTCGCTGATCCGTCCCACCGCGCTGGACCCGTGGACGCGATGCCGCCCCGGATCGATCCATCCCAGGTACTTCTCGAAACCGTCCGCGAAGCGCTCGTTGATGAGCGGGCCGAAGAGGATGCCCTCCTCCATGGGATCGCCGATCTTCGCGGCCCGCGTGGCCGCGTCCAGCGCCCGCACGAACTCCTCGTGCACGGACTCGTGGACGATCACGGTCCCCAGCGACGTGCAGCGCTGCCCCGCCGTCCCGAACCCGGCGAACAGCGCGCCCTCGACCGCCAGTTCCAGCTCGGCGTCCTCGGTCACGACCATCGGGTTCTTGCCGCCGAGCTCCAGGCAGGGCGTCTGCAGGTGCCGCCCGCACAGCTCGCCGATCCGTACGCCCACCTCAGTGGACCCGGTGAAGCCGACCTTGTCGACGAGGCCCTCGCCGAGCGCGGTCTCCAGGCCCCGGAAGGTCTCCGCCCCGTCCGCGTACACCACGTTCAGGACGCCCTCCGGAACGCCCGCGTGCGCGAAGAGCTCGTAGAAGGCCTCGGCGCACGCGGCCGCGTACTCGGCGGGCTTCCACACCACCGTGTTGCCGCACAACAGCGCAGGGACGATGTACCAGGACGGCACCGCGACAGGGAAGTTGCCCGCCGTGATGACGGCCACGACGCCCACCGGATCCCGGAACGTGAACAGCTGCTTGTCGGGCATCTCCGACGGCACGGTCTGCCCGTAGAGCCGCCGTCCCTCGCCCAGGAAGAACGCGCACGTGTCGGCGATCTCCTGGACCTCGCCCAGGGCCTCTCCGTACGGCTTCCCGACCTCTCGCGAGACGATCCGCGCGAGCCGCTCCTTGTTGGCCTCGACCAGCCGGCCGGCACCCGCGATCACCTGGCCCCGCACCGGAGGGGGCACGTCGCGCCAGGCGTCCTGGGCCTGGCGCGCGGCCCGGCAGGCATCCGCGAACACCCCGGCGTCCCCGAGCGACACCTCGGCGACCACTTCACCGGCCCGGCCCGGGGACGTGGAGACATACGTACGCGCGGCCGGCTCCACTCGGGACCCGGCGATGATGGAGGACAGCATGCCCCCAGCCTGCGACCACCGCCCGCCGACGCCAAGATCAGGGAGAACACGTTCTCCTAACCGCAACGTTAAGCAGTTCACGCCCTCCACTGCGCCAGTCGTCACTGGCGAGATTGCGCTAGACTCCCTGGACCCCCCGATCACCGGCTTCCCGGGAGACTCCGTGCGCCGCATCGTTCTCGGAACGCTGACCACCCTCGCGGTCATGCTCTCCTTGCTCTCCCCGCCCGCCCACGCGGCGGCCGATCCCCACATCACCTCCGCGCGGATCTCGCTCGCCGCCAGCACCGGCTGGGTGAAGCCGGGCGGCCAGGTCACGCTGAGCGGTCTCCTGGAGGGCTACGACCAGACCACGTCGGCCTGGATCCCGCTGCCCGGCAAGGAGATCGAGTTCTACGTCTCGACGGACGCCTCGGCGCGGCCGGCGACGACCACCGACGCCAATGGCCGCTACCGCCTCGTCACCACGGTTCGCGAGACCATGACCTTCACGGCGCACTGGGCCGCCGACTCCAGCGTGGGCTACGGCGCCACCAGCACCGAGGTCGGCGTCACCGTGCCGACCCGCGTCAAGATCTCGTTCCACGAGTTCCAGTACAGCCCGTACGGCAAGCTCACGGTGGCCGGCTATTTCGAGGCCTATCCGGAGAACATCTCCACGCTTCAGCTGGAGTACTCGCCGAACGGCCGCGACCGCTGGAAGCTGGTCAAGAAGTTCCGCCCGGCCGACAACTATTCGTTCCGCACCACCGCGAACTGGGCCAGCTCCGGCTACTGGCGGATCCACACCAAGGCCAACCGTGACCACCTGGAGGGCTTCAGCCCGGTCCGCAAGGCCTGGCGCTGGCGCACCGAAATCTCCAAGATCAGCGTGTCGCCGGGGAAGGTCCGCAAGAACCGCTACGTCACCGTCCGCGGCACCCTCATCCGCTGGTTCAGCACGAAGCGCCATGGCGCCTACAAGGGCCAGAAGGTCGCCATCCTCTTCCGCTTCAAGGGCAAGAAGACCTGGTACCTGGCCGGGTGGGCCAAGACCAACTCCAAGGGCCGCTTCAGCAAGAAGGTCCGCGCCTACGGCGACGGCTACTTCGCCGCCGAGTTCACCGGGGGCTCCGGCACCTTCGCTTCCGGCTCTCCCAACATCCGCTACGTGAACACCTACAAGGCGGGCTTGCTGCCCTTCACGCGCCAGGCCGGTCCGACAGCCCCCATCTGGACGGTCTCCTGACCCATCGAAAGGCCCCCGATCCAGTCGGATCGGGGGCCTTTTCGCATGGGCTCGGCTTGCTTACCGGGACATTAAGAAGATCGTGGTCTCTCGCACTTGGCCGGTCCGGGGCACAAGGTCGATGCTCGGAAGCATGTCTGCCGATGCCTATTTCGCGGAGACGGTCGCGGCTCTGGAGCCCGCCGCGCCGCAGAGCGAGTTGCCCTTTTCGAAGGAACGCTGCCTGGAACTCTTCGACGCCCAGCTCGGGAGCCGGCACCTCGACCTCGCCGCTCGCTGGCTGCGGTCGCAGAAGCGCGGCTTCTACACGATCGGATCGGCAGGGCATGAGGGGAACGTGGCGGTGGCCGCCGCGTCGAAACCAGGCGATCCGGCCCTGCTGCACTACCGGTCGGGGGCGTTCTTCTTGGAACGGGCCCGGCAGGTGCCGGGCCACAACCCATTGCGGGACGTCCTCCTCGGCGTGGTCGCGGCAGCCGAGGAGCCGATCGCGGGCGGGCGGCACAAGGTCTTCGGCAGCCATTCCCTCAACGTGATCCCGCAGACCTCCACGATCGCGTCGCATCTGCCTCGGGCGATGGGAGTGGCATTCGGCATCGAACGGGCAAGGCGACTAGAGATAGAAGGCCCCTGGACCGGCAACGCGATCGCCGTGTGCAGTTTCGGTGACGCCTCGGCGAACCACTCGACGGCCACCGGAGCGATTAACGCGGCTGTGCATTGTGGCTATCAGCGGTTGCCGATGCCGCTGCTCTTCGTCTGCGAGGACAACGGGATCGGGATCAGCGTCCGAACCCCGGAAGGATGGATCCGGTCCGCGTACGGCTCCCGCGAAGGCCTGAAGTACTTCGCCGCCGACGGATGCGACCTGGCCGAGGCCTACACGACCGCAGAAAAAGCCGTCGGCTTCGTCCGCGAACGCCGGAAGCCCGCGTTCCTGCACCTGAAGACCGTGCGGCTGATGGGACACGCGGGCTCAGACGTCGAGTCGGCCTACCGGACTCCAGCGGAGATCGCGGCCGCACAAGCAGGAGACCCCCTCGTACGAACGGCCAAACTCCTACTCGACCACAGGATCGCCACACCTGACGAGATCATCGCTCTCTACTCCGCGAAGCGCGACGAGGTCATGGAGATCGCGGCGGAGGTCTCAACAGCAGCACGCCTGGGCTCCGCGCGAGAAGTCATGACCCCGCTGGCGCAGTCCCGGCCCTCTGCGGTGAAGTCGGAGGCGAGTCGCCTGGGGGAACCTTCGGAACAACCCGTCACCCTGGCGCAGGCGATCAACCGGAGCCTCGACGATCTCCTGGCGAACGTCCCGAAACTGCTGATCTTCGGCGAGGACGTCGCGCGCAAGGGCGGTGTGTACGGAGTGACGCGCGGCCTGCTCAAGCGCCATGGAGCCGCCCGCGTCTTCGACACCCTGCTCGACGAGCAGACCATCCTGGGCCTGGCGCTGGGAACCAGCCTCTCCGGCTTCCTACCGATGCCGGAGATCCAATACCTCGCCTACCTGCACAACGCCGCCGACCAGCTACGAGGCGAGGCCGCGACCCTCTCGTTCTTCTCGAACGGGCAGTACCGCAACCCCATGGTCGTGCGAATCGCCGGATACGCCTACCAGAAGGGGTTCGGCGGGCACTTCCACAACGACAACGCGATCGCCGCCCTCCGCGACATCCCCGGCTTGATCATCGCGTCCCCCGCCCGGCCCGACGACGCGGCGGGGATGCTGCGCACCTGCGTCGCCGCGGCCAAGGCGGACGGCCGGGTCTGCGTCTTTCTGGAAGCCATCGCGCTCTACCACACACGCGATCTCCACGAAGAGGGCGACGAAGAGTGGCTCGCCACGCTGCCCACGGAAGCAGTCGAGCTGGGACGCGGCCGGACCTACGGCTCCGGCGCAGACCTCACCATCGTCACCTTCGCCAACGGCGTGCCGATGAGCCTCCGCGCCGCCCGCACCCTGGCCGAGTCAGGCATCGACGCCCGCGTCCTGGACCTCCGCTGGCTGTCACCCCTCCCCACCGAGGACCTGCTCCGAGAGGCCCGCGCCACCGGCCACGTCCTCATCGCCGACGAAACACGACGCAGCGGCGGAGTCTCAGAGGGCGTACTGGCGGCCCTGTCCGACGGAGGCTTCGAAGGCCGCACGGCCCGAGTGACCAGCGAGGACAGCATCATCCCCTTGGGCGACGCCGCGTACCACGTCCTCCTGTCCGAGACCGACATAGAACAAGCCGCCCGCAAACTGCTCCACCGCTGACCCTTTCGTGAATAGTGCTCGGGCACTACTCGTCCGGTCCGGAATCTAGGCTGATGCGCCCTAGGATTCCGCGTTTGCATTCTCCTAGCCTTGGCGCCGCGTCATTTCCTCCGAGAACGCGACCTTCGGACGCCAAGAAAGGGATTCAGAGTGAACCTCAAGCAGATGACCGTCGTCGTGGTCTCGGCCGGGGCGATGCTCGGCGGAACGATCTCCGCCGCCTCCGCCGCCTCCGCCCCCGTCCGGACCGCGCCGTCCGACGCTCGCACGCAGATCGCCCAGAAGCAGTTCCAGAACGTGGTCTCGGGCATGTGCCTGGACACCAAGAAGGCGGCGGGCAACCAGTCCGTCCGGAAGGTCAAGTGCCACAACAGGGGCCACCGCGACATCAAGCACCAGCTGTGGATCCTCGACAACGACCGGACCGTCCACAGCCTGATCAGCCCCGGCAACTGCCTGAGCCTCAGGAAGAACACCAACGAGGTCGTCTCGGAGAAGTGCGGCCGCGCCAAGAAGCAGCAGTGGACCTGGAGCGGCGGCAGGTTGAAGAACGTGGCCAAGAAGAAGTGCCTCACCCTCAACCACCACGACTGGCTGATGGTCGGCTCCTGCAGCCACAAGAACAGCAAGTGGCGCGTGCGCTGACGCCCTGACCAGCGGGGAACGGGCTCCGGGTCCGAGTCGCGAAGAAAGGCCCCGGCCCGAGCGGGAGGACCAGGGCCGGGGCCGCACAAGATGGCTCAAATCGACGGCCTGAGCCGTCACGCGAGCGCGCGACCGGGTCGTGAAGCCAGCCGAAGGCGAGGCTTCACGAGAGATCGCGAAGCGAGTCGCGCTCGCCGCTTTTGCGGTTCGGGTCCGAGCCTCCAGGCGAGGGCCCGAGGCCGCGAAAGCCTCAAACAGAGCCGCCTAGGTAGGCGGCTTTGACTCGGGGGTCTTGGGCCAGTTCGGCGGCGGGGCCGTCGAGGACGATGCGGCCGGTCTCCATGACGTACGCGCGGTCGGCGAGCCGGAGGGTCTGGTGGGCGTTCTGCTCGACGATGAGGATCGTCGTGCCCTGGTCGCGGATGTCGCGGACGACCTGGAGGACGCGCTGGGCGGTCTGCGGGGCCAGGCCCATGGTCGGCTCGTCGAGCGCGAGGAGGCGCGGGCGGTGCATGAGGGCGCGGCCGATGGCGAGCATCTGCTGCTCGCCGCCGGACATGAGGCCGGCGAGCTGGTCGCGCCGTTCCCCGAGCCGGGGGAACATCTCGTAGATCTCCTCGCGCCGGGCCTGGATCGCGCGGCGGTCGCGGCGGCGCTGGTAGCCGCCGAGGAGGAGGTTCTCGGCGACCGTGAGGGCCGGAAAGACGCGGCGGCCCTCCGGGACGTGACCCATTCCGAGGGTGACGACCTTGTGGGCTTTGAGGCGGCTGACGTCCTGGCCGTCGAAGACCACCTTTCCGGCGTGCGCGCGGTGGAGGCCGCTGACGGTGCGCAGGGCGGTGGTCTTGCCCGCGCCGTTGCTGCCGAGCAGCGCCACGATCTCGCCCTCGGCGACCTCGAACGAGAGGCCTTGGAGCGCCGCCACCTGTCCGTACCTGCTGACCAGGCCCGACACTTCGAGCAGCGCGGTCATCGCAGCACCTCCGCCACCAGGTCGGTCTCGGGATCGTCGGGCACGCCCAGGTAGGCCGCGATGACGCGCTGGTCCTCCTGGATCTCGGCGGGCGGTCCCGCCGCGATGGTCCGGCCGTACTCCAGCACGGTGACGCGGTCGGACACCGACATCACCAGCGCGACGTCGTGCTCGATCAGGACCACGGCGACGCCGAGGGCGCGGATGCGGGCGATGAGGTCCATCAGCGCCTGCTTCTCGGTCGGGTTGGCGCCCGCCGCGGGCTCGTCGAGCAGGATGACGCGCGGGTCGGCGGCCAGCGCCCGGGCGATCTCCAGGCGCCGCCGGTCGCCGTAGGAGAGGGCGCTCGCGGGCCGCGCGGCCGCCTCGTACAGCCCGACGAAGTCCAGCGATCGCCGCACCACGGCGAGGTCGGCGGAGCTCAGGGGGCGGAGGAGCCCTCGGTCGCGGGCGAAGCGGCCGATGAGGACGTTCTCGGCGACGGTCATGTCGTCGAAGAGCCGGATGTTCTGGAACGTGCGCGCCAGGCCTGCGGCGGCGACCCGGTGCGGCGCGTGCCCGGCGACGTCGCGGCCGTCGATCGCGATCGAGCCGGCGGACGGGGCGATCATTCCGGTGATGCAGTTGAACGCGGTCGTCTTGCCCGCGCCGTTCGGGCCGATGACGCTGATGACCTCGCCCGCGTTGAGTTCGAGCCGCAGGTCCTCGACCGCGGTCACGCCGCCGAAGCTGCGGTTGAGGCCGTTGACCTCCAGCAGGCGGCCGCCCGCCGCCGGATCGGATTTCTCCAGAGCGCTTTCGAGTGACTTGTCGGGTGGCGCCTCGGGCAGCTCGAGGTGCCGCAGGCGCGCTGGCCACAGCCCTTGCGGCCGGATCAGGATGATGATGATCAGAAGGATCGCGAAGATGAGCCCGCGGTAGTCCTGGACGGCGCGCAGCACCTCCGGCAGCGCCACGACCACGATCGCGCCGAGCACCACGCCGGGGCGGCTGCCCATCCCGCCGATGATGATCACCAGGAGGACGAACAGCGAGGTGAGGAACGTGAAGTTGGACGGGTCGACGGTGCCGAGCTGCGCCGCGTTCAAAGGCCCGGCGACCGCGCCGACGGCGGCGCCGAGCACGTACGCCAGCAGCTTGACCCGCCGCGTCGGCACCCCGACCGCCTCCGCCGCCCGGTCGTCGGACCGGACCGCCCGCCACGCGTACGCCAGCCGCGACCGCGCCAGCAGCCCGGTGACCGCGAGGACGATCGCGAAGACGACGAGGACCAGGTAGAAGAAGTCCACCGGCGTGACGATCTCGCGGCCGAAGAGCATCACCGGCGGGATGCCGGTCAGCCCGTTCGGTCCGCCCGTGACGTCCATGTTGATGACGGTGATGCGGATGATCTCGCCGAAGCCGAGGGTGACGATGGCCAGGTAGTCGCTGCGCAGCCGCAGGGTCGGGTAGCCGATGATGAGCCCGGCGAGCGCGGCGGCACCGATCGCGACCGGCAGCGTCAGCCAGAAGTTCCACTCCTGCTTGAGGATGAGCAGTCCCGACACGTACGCGCCGATCGCGTAGAACGCCGCGAAGCCGAGGTCGAGCAGACCCGCGTACCCGACGACGATGTTGATGCCGAGGCCGAGGATCGCGTAGATCAGGATGCTCGCCGCGACGGTCAGCGCGTAGTCGTCGAGGAGCTGCCCGACCAGCGCCGACACCAGGAGCAGGACCGGCCACCCGGCGAACGTGGCGTACCGCGCCGCCGGGCCGGACCGGGCCTTCGCCGTGATTCCGCCGAGGGCGCTCATGCGCGTTCCACCACCCGTTCGCCGAACAGCCCGGTCGGCCGCAGCGCGAGCACCGCGATCAGCAGGGCGAAGATGATGACGTCGGTCCAGCGGGAGGAGATGTAGCCCGCCGAGAACGACTGGACGAGCCCGATGAAGATGCCCGCCGCCATCGTTCCCGGCAGGTTGCCGATGCCCCCGAGCACCGCCGCCGTGAACGCGCGCAGCCCGATCAGGAACCCCATCCCGAAGCTGATCTGCGTGTAGTAGAGCCCGTACATGACGCCCGCCGCGCCGGCCAGCACCGAGCCGATGAAGAACGTCGTGAGGATCAGCCGTTCCACGTTGATGCCCTGCAGCCGGGCGGCGTCGCGGTCCATCGCGAGCGCCCGCATGGCGGTGCCGGTCATCGTCCGCGTGATGAAGAACCACAGGCCCGCCATGAGCACCACGGCCAGCACCACGAGGACGAGCTGGCCGTAGGTGACCCGGACGGAGCCGCCGAGGATCTGCCCGCCGTCCAGCGCGTTCGGATACGACTTGAACCGGGCGTCGGTGAGCACCTTGACGCCCTCCTGCAACGCCAGCGACACCCCGATCGCGGCGATGAACAGCGACAGCTGCGGCGCCTTGAGCAGCGGGGTGTAGGCGACGCGGGCGATGCCGGTCCCGACGACGCCGGTGGTGAGCGCGCCGATCACGACGGCGGCGAGCACGGCGGGCAACGCCATGCCGCCGGTGACGCCGATCGTGGTCAGCACGCTGAACCCGGCGAACGCGCCGATCATGAAGATGTCGCCGTGCGCGAAGTTGATCAGCCGGACCACGCCGTAGACCATCGAGTAGCCGAGCGCGATCAGCGCCAGGAACGACCCGATGGTCAGGCCGTTGACGAGGTACTGGACGAAATCGTTCATGCCGCGTGCTCCTTGTGGGGGGACGACCCCCCACACCCCCCGGTCCGGTCGCTTCGCTCCCTCATGATTTGGCGTCGACCCAGGTGGACCCGGCCGCGTCCAGCTTCTTGAAGCCCGCGAACGCGCCGCCCTTCACCGACACCGTGATGTAGAGCAGGCCCTCACGGTCGCCCTTGTCGTCGAACGAGAGGGGGCCGGTCACGCCCTGGTAGCCGTTGATGGCGTGCAGGGCCTTGGTGATGTCGGGGCCCTTGGTCGACTTGGCGTCGCCGATGGCCTTGGCGATGACCTTGACCGCGTCGTACTCGTACACCGAGAACGGCCCGGGGTCGTTGCCGGTCTTGGTCTTGAACCCGGTGACGAACGAGGCCGCGGTGGGCAGGTCCTTGGGCAGCGGCGCGGTGGTGGCGATGAACCCCTCGGCCGCGTCGCCCGCCGTCTTCAGCACGGTCGCGTCCGTGGTGGCGTCGCCGCCCATGAGCGTGAACTTCAGCCCGAGCTGCTTGCGCTGCTTCATCAGCAGCCCGGCCTCGGCGAAGTAGCCGGTGAAGTAGAGGACGTCGGGCTTCGTGGAGGCGATCTTGGTGAGCACCGGCGTGTAGTCGGACTGGCCCGGCTGCAGCGCGTCGTTGTAGACGACCTCCGCGCCGCCCGCCTGCTTCACCGACGCCGAGGCGGCGTCCGCCAGCCCCTTGGCGTAGGTGGTGTTGTCGTGCAGGACGGCGATGCGCTTGGCCTTGAGCTCCCCGGTCATGAACTTGGCGGCGAACAGGCCCTGCTTGTCGTCGCGCCCGCAGGTGCGGAAGACCTTGCCCTTGCCGGTCTCGGTGAGCACCGGGTTGGTGGACGCGTCGAGGACGAACGGCACGCTCCGCCGTCCGAAGATCGGCACGGCGGGCACCGCGGCGCTCGAACAGTAACCGCCCGCCACCGCCACCACGCCGCTGTTGAGCAGCTTCTGCGCCGCCTGCGCGCCCTGCTGGGCACTGCACGCGTCGTCGGCCTCCACGATCTTGATCTTCTTGCCGTCCACCCCGCCGGCGGCGTTGACCTCGTCGGCGGCCACCTTGGCGGCGGCGAGGATGTCCTGCCCGGCGGACGCGGAGTCGCCGCTCAGCGGGACCGGCACCCCGATCTTGATGTCGCCGGAACCGGAGCCGCTCCCGCCGCCGTCGCCGCAGGCGGTCGCGAACGGCACCATGAGCAGACCGAGGGAGAGCGCGCTGAACACGGTGGATCGTCTGGCGTTGCTCGTTCGCGGCGAACGTTCCGGCCGCGGCGAACGTTCCGGCGATGGGAAGTGAGGCATCGTTGGCTTCTCCGTCACTCGTCGGGGGGCCGGTGGCGTGTGTTGGAAAAGCCTGTGACGTGCGGGTGCTGCCCGTCGAGATCACCAAGCGCGCGATCTCGTACAGAGATCGGTAAGCACCGCTTAGCCTCCCCCTCTTGGCAGTGCGGCGCGGGATCGTGAGGATGGTGCGGGATGATCGATGGTGATGCGGGATTACCGAGGGTGACGCTGTATGACCGACGTACTCCTGCTGTCAGCGGCCGACGTGCACGCGGTGTTCGACGTCGGCACGGCGATCGAGTCGCAGCGCGCCGCGTTCACCGCCCTGGGCAGGGACGAGGCGCTCCTCGCGCCGCGGGCGCTGCTGCCCGCCGGCGGCCCTGCTGGTGACGATGTCGCGTTCTGCTATGTCTCGCGGCTGCCGGGGACGGGCCCGGTCGCGAAGTTCGGCAGCGTCAACCCGGGCAACGGCGAGCGCGGCCTGGCGAGCGTCTCGGCGATGGTGACCGTGCTGGACGAGATCACCGGCCGTCCCGTGGCGATCATCGAGGGCACCTCGGTCACGACGCTGCGCACGTCCGCCGGGAGCGCGGTCGCCGTGGACCACCTCGCCCCCACCGGTGCGTCCCGGCTGGCGATCATCGGTTGCGGTGTGCAGGGACGGGCGCACGTACGGGCGATCGCCGCCGTGCGGGCCCTCAGCGAGGTCCGCCTCCACTCCCGGACGCCCGGCTCCGCCACGGCGCTGGCCGCCGACCTCGAAAAGGAGCTGGGACTGCCCTTCGTCGTCGCCGGGAACGCCCAGGAGGCCGTCGAAGGAGCCGACATCGTCGCGGCGTGCACGACCAGCGAGCAGCCGGTGGTGCGCGGCGCGTGGTTGTCGCCCGGCTGCGTCGTGATCAGCGTCGGCTCGTTCACGCCCGATCACTCCGAGGTCGACGCGGAGGTCCTGGCCCGCGCCGCCGCGATCGTCGTCGACGACGTGGCCACCGCCGTCGAACAGGCGGGCCCGGTGGTGAACGCCCTGCGCGACGGCCGGTTGACCGAGGTGGACCTGCTGCCGCTCGGCAGGATCACCGCGGGCCTGACCACCGCGCGGAGTGCCCCCGAAGACATCATCTTCTTCAACAGCGTCGGGCTCGGCGTCCAGGACACGGCGGCCGCCGCGAGGATCGTCGACCTCGCCCGCGCCAAGGGCGCCGGAACCGTCGTAGCTCTCTGACCAGAAGGTCACAGTAATCGGGCGCGCGAATCCCCGCGGGCCCGTGTGCTCGGCACGCGTCCGGCTCCTAACCGGCGGAAGATGGCATGCGGAAGATGGCATGCAGCAGAACAGCGGTTTCAGGTGTCCCTGGTTGTAGGGAGGTAAGCCGTGCCGCAGCCGGATCTAGGGCCGTTCGAGGAGTTCGTCGAGCACCGTCTGCCCGCGCTCTACCGGTATGCGCGCGTGCTGACCGGCAACCGGCACGACGCCGAGGATCTGGTGCAGGAGGCGCTCACCCGTACGGGCGCGAGCTGGCGGCGGGTGCGGCGCAAGGACGACCCCGAGGGCTACGTGCGCATGACGATGGTGCGGCTCGTGGCGAACCGGCGGCGGCGATGGGGACGCGAGGAGCTGACCCCCGACCCGCCGGACCTGGCCGTCGCCGACCGCGGCCTCGACCGGGTGACCGGCGACGCCGGGTTCACGGCGGCGCTGGCCGGGCTGGGCCCGCGCATGCGCGGCGTCCTCGTGCTCCGGTACGTCGACCAGCTCAGCGATCCGGAGATCGCGCAGGTTCTCGGCTGCTCCGCCAGCACCGTGCGCAGCCAGGCGGCCCGTGCCCTCGCCAAGTTGCGCGCCACCATGACCGCCGAGGAGGAGTCGCGTGGATGAGTTCGAGCTTCAGGTGGCCGAACACCTGCGGACCGCCGCCGGCGACGATGAGCGGCCGCCGCCCGGACTGGGCGCCCGGATCGTGTCCCGGACGGCGGAGCGCCGTCGCCGCCGCCGGGGTCTGATCGCCGCCGCGGCGGCCGGCGTGCTGGTCATGCCGGTGGCCGTCGTCGTGGTCGAACAGATCTCCCCCACGCCGAGCTCGTCGGGGACCCCTGCCGTCACGGTGTCGCCGCGACCGCCGGAGACTATCTCGCGACGCCTGCCGGGCGGCCAGCGGTTCAGGGCCATGGCGTTGGGCCCGGACGGGACGGTGCTCGGCGGCGCCGTGACGATCGACCGCGACGGCTTCGTCATACCGCGCCGGGGAGTGTGGCAGGTCGAGCCGGGCGGCGGGTCCGCGCAGCGCGTCGCGGACACCCGGTCGGCGTCGCTTCCGTTCCTCTGGCTGATGGTGGTCGGCGAATCGGGCCGCGTGTGGCCGGAGCGCGAGAAGCTGAAGTGCCTGCCGCCCGCGCGAAGCAGCGGGGCATCGGCCGGTGAACGCGGCGGTGCGCGCACGCTCAAGGCGGTCTGGGACGGCCGCGGACCGTTCTTCGCCGGCAAGAACGTGATCGTCTGGAGCAATCCCGACAGTGCCGAACTGATCGTGGCCAACGGCTGCGACGGGCAGGTCAGGAAGCTGCCGGTGAAGGCGACGCTGGAGGCGTTCTCCTACCCCTACGCGTTCGTCCGCCCCGCGTCCGGCAGCCTGGTCGAGCAGGTGGACGTTCGTACGGGCGCCAAGACCTCGATCACGACGGGCGCCGACATGGCCGCCGTCTTCGGGGCGGGCCCGGGCGGGCTCGCGTGGGCGTCCGGCGACACGCTCACCGTGCGGGTCGCCCGCTCCGGCGAGCGACGAGTCGTCCACGGGCTGCCCCACGCGCGGAGCCCCGAGTACGGCGCCCGGATCACCGTGGGCGACGGCCTCGTCGTCTATTCGGCGGCGCACCAGGACACCGACAAGGCCCGGTCGCTGATCTATGACCTGCGCACCGGAACACGATCAACGGTCCCGGGCGAGGCCTGGACGGCCGGCGACCTGCTCCTGTGGCGCGAAGGCGACTCCTATCACCTGGCCCACCGCTGACCAGCCGGCCCGGCCGGTAACGGCCATGAGCACGGTGACGGGACGAGTCTCTCGGTGACGGGCTGACGTCCGGCCAGTGAATCCTTACCGGCACGCCAGGTACCGGCCGTCCTACCGTGGCGCCACCGACACCGGCACAGGGGAGCGCGTCATGGCCGACCAGCGGGCGAATACACGGTTGCTGACCGGAGATGAGCAGGAGCAGGTGCGGCTCTGGTTCGAACTGCCGCCGATCACGGCCAGTAGCGGCGACACCCGGCTGCCGTGGGACGCCCGTCTAGCGGGCGGACAATGGGACGACCAAAAGAAGGAAGAGCTGCGGACCGAACTGACCACGGCGATGACCAATGGCTTCTCGGAGACTTACAAGAACGTCTTCTGGAAAGCGAAGGCCAGTCACATTCCCATGGAACAGGTCGTCCCCATCGCTCGCGCGGCAAAGCGCATCGTCGACACCCTCTACGCCGAGTGGCTCGGCAACGCGGTTCTGACGCTGGATCAGATGAGGGAGCGTTCGCAACGCACCTTCACGCACCAAGGGGCCGGGGCGAACGTCATCGAGGTCTCGGACGAGGCGGCCCGCGGCAAGGACACGTGGGAGAAGCGAATCTACGAGGCGGTCAAGACCTTCGTCGCCTTCTCGGCGTCCTGCCAGAAGGTCATGAAGACGCACCATTTCTACCCCTACGGCGACCGGAAGGAGGAAGCCCTCTTCCTGACCAAGCTCTTCTGGGAGTATGCCGAGGCCAACCAGAACATGATCGACGTCTTCGACAGGTACGGGTCGGCGTACTCCGATCCGGCGTCCGGAAAGATCTTCGTGTCCGGTGCCGTCCGGGACTGGGACGGCAAGGACACACGGCTGGCGAAGGTCCGCGATCGCAAGTGGGAGCTCTTCGGAAAGATCGTTCACGAGTACCTGCATCTGCTGGAACATCCACTGGTCCCGGACGCGACGGCGAACAACCCGAGGGTGCGAGAGGGCTTCTGTGAGCACCTCACCATCCAGACCATCGCGCATGTGAAGGGCTTCGCCGATGCCACGCTGAAAGATCTGGCCGCTGAGGTCGAAGGAGATATGAACCATCCGGACGCCGGGCGCTGGAACCACTTCCTCAACACCTACGCGCCCAATCCGGACTATGCCGCCGCGGTCGGCCACGTCAAGGAGTTCGCGGCCAAGCACGACGAGAACGCCGTCCGAGCCGTCTTCTTCCAGGGGCACACCGAGTTCCTGGGCCGCCAGGCCACCGGCTGGCTGCCTGCCGCGCCGTCCCCTGCCAAGGGGATGCAGGCCATCCCGGTAGGACGGGCCTTCGACACCCCGGCCAAGCTCGCGGACGTCACCAGGCACGACAAGAAAGAGATCATGAGCGAGTATCCGGTCTGGGTGGACGAGAAGACCGCTCCGGCCCATGTCGTCGTGCAGGGCTTCCGCGGCCATCGCGTCGCCTCGATCGGCGGCATCGCGGAGACCTGGCAGCAGATCGCGGCCCAGCACGAGGTGGATCCCGGGGATCTCTCGAAACGCCATGGGATGGCCGACCCGCCGAAGGACGACTGGGTCCTCATCCCCCGGTCTCAGTGATCGGGTCGAGGTCCGGCAGGCAGGTCGCGGAGAAACCGGGTCAGCGCCCGGTAATACGGTTCGATGGTGCGGACGTCGACGTATTCGTCCGGACCGTGCTGGCCGTCGCCGCCGACGCCGAAGATGACGGCGTCGATACCGTCCTGATAGTAGAAACGGGCATCGGCCGCGCCGTGCTTTCGCAGGAAGTCCCCGGAATGGCCCTCCGCACGGGCCGCACGCTGCAAGGCCGACACCTCCGCGCTTTCCGGATCGGCCCGGTGCGGCGGAGCCACGGCACCGATCTCGACGGTGGTGCCCGGAACGCAGAACGAGGCGAAATGCTTGGCGATCTGCGCGGGGGTCCTGCCGGGGAGGTCGGCGTCCTCGGGCGGGTAGCGGACGTCCAGCCAGGCCGTCGCCCGCGCCGGGATCTGGTTGTACGCCTCATTGGGGGTCTCGATCCTGGCGACGTTGACCGTGGTGCGCCAGACCTCGCCGTCCGGGACGGGATAGGCGTCCAAGACGGCGTTCAACGTGCGGTTCAGCGTGACGAGGGCGTTGTCGCCGAGCCACGGATAGGCGCTGTGCCCGGCACGTCCCTTCGCGTGCAGGCGGAGGTTGACCAGCCCCTTGGACTCGGTCACCACCCGCAGCGCGCTGTACTCGCCGATGACCACGAACCGGCCGGTCACGCCCTGATCGAGCTGGTGGCGGGTGCCGTGGTGGCCGCCGACCTCCTCGTCGGTGACCAGCTGCAGACCGATCGGATAGGGCAGGACGGGGGCCAGCTCGGCGAAGACCCGCGCGAGCACCAGCGCGGAGACCTTCATGTCCTGCGCGCCGCGCGCGTACAGCCGATCACCGTCGCGGCGCGGCGCGAACTGCCCGGGATCACCGGGCACGACGTCCAGATGGGCATTGAAGATCACCCGAAACTCCGGCCGCGCACCGCCCCCGCCACCCGCGTACAGCAGCGCGCTCGGAGACCCGCCGGCCTCGAACCGCTCGACCGTGAAACCGGGGCCCACGAAGTCCAGCACGTAGTCGAGCGCCCGGCGCCGCTCGTCCGGCCGGTCGGCGGTCGAGGCGATGGCGAGCAGCTCGTCCGCCGAGCCGAGGAGCGATTCGAGGTTCACAGGCGGCGTCCTTCCCCAGGTGGCTTCAGGAGCGGCGGTCGAGACACGGTGCGCGAAACCGGCCTACGGCAGATCGCCCGGTTCGTCGGTCCGGGCCGGGTCGGTCAGGGTGGCGACGAACGCGGCCGACTCGGCGATCAGCGCACGCCAGCGGGTCCGGTCCTCGGGTGAGCCCGTCGCCGGCACCACGATCCACTCGCGCATGCGCCGTCCGCCGAGCACGCAGTTCTCGCCCTCGCCCTTGCCGACCAGCTCGTCAACGCGGGCCGCGGGCACCTTGGCGAAGAGCCGCTCCTTGGACACGAACGCGAACGACTTGCCGTTGAGCTGGAGCGAATCGCTCCGCAGCATCTTGCCGACGGTGACGTCGGGCCGTTCCAGCTGCTCGGCGGCGAGTTCGTCGAAGAGTTCCTGGGCTGTCGGACTGTCGGCCATGGTCCGAGACCACCACCCCGTTCGGGCCGGGTCAAGTGAGCCACGTCGCGGCCCGGCTCAGTCGCTGAGCGGGACGCGGAGGACGAAGCGGGCGCCGCGATCGCTGTCCTCGATGCCGAGAGTGCCGTGGTGGGCGCGGGCGACCTGCCGGGCGATCGGGAGACCGAGCCCGGTGCCGCCCGCGTCCCGGCTGCGGGCCGCGTCGAGCCGGGTGAAACGCTGGAACACGATCTCCCGGTCGCCGTCCTCGATGCCCGCGCCGTCGTCGACCACCTCCAGGACCGCCATGCCCTCCTCGGCCCGGACGGCGACGTGCACGCCGCGCACCGCGTGGCGTTCGGCGTTGTCAAGGAGGTTCGTCAGCAGCCGCGCCAGCCGCAGCCGGTCGCCGCGCACCGTCACGTCCGGGTCGAGGTCGGTGACGATCTCCTTGGTGCGCGGCGCCCGCGCCACCTCGGCCTCGACCAGACCGGCGAGCTCGACCAGGTCGGTGCCGCCCTGGGCCGCCCCCGCGTCCAGCCTGGCCAGTTCGAGGAGATCGGAGACGATCGCCTGCAGCCGGTCGAGGCTGCCGAGCACCGCCCGGCCGACCTCCGGCCAGTCGGTGTCGCCCGGATGCAGCAGCGCGTCCTCCACCTGCGCGCGCGCCGCGGTGATCGGGCTGCGCAGGTCGTGCGAGGCGTCGGAGGTGAAGCGGCGCTGCTGTTCGAGCGCGGCGTCGAGCCGGTCGAGCGTGGCGTTCGCGGCCTCGGCGAGCGCCCTGAGCTCGTCCCGGTTGGGCGGCACGGGCACGCGGCGGCCGGACTCGGTCGCGGTGATCTCCGACAGCTTCGCCTGGATGGCGTCCACCGGCGCGAGGGTCTGGTCCACCAGCCGCCAGCAGCCGACGACCGCGACCAGCACCACCAGCAGCGACACGCAGAGCAGGAAGAGGAGGAGGTTGGAGCCGACGTACCAGGGGACGACGTCGGCGGCGGCGTAGACCGTCCAGTCCCCGTCCGGCTGGTAGACGCGGAACGCGACCACGTTCATGCAGCCCTTCAGCCCTGCCGGCGGGCAGAGCCGCCGGCTCGCGTAGACGTTGTTCTCGCCGGGCTTGAACGAGGCGATCGGCGGATCGCCCTGAAGGTTGGCGGACGACGAGACGACCCGGCCCCTGGCGTTGAGCACCTGAAGCGCGGCCGTCTCACCCCTGGACAGCAACGGCCGGAGGTGGTCGCGCTTGATGAGGTGCACCACCTCGAGAGCCGCCGAGATGGTCTTCTCGCGTTCGAAGCCCTCCGCCTGGCCACGCACCCCGAGAACGACCAGCGCGCTGACGCTCACGCACACCAGAGCCGCGATGGCCCCGGCCGTCAGGGTCATACGCACCCGTATGGACCATCGCCGTTCTCCGACCACTCGACCTCCCGTGGGTGACATAACCACCCTGCTGGCAGGCCTACACCTGACTCCGATCACGTACCGGCCAGGAGACGGCAAAGAAGCGGTCGGACGCCGCGGTGGCAGGCGTTCTGGCGAGCGCGGCGGACGGCGTCAGACGAGCGCGGTGCCGATGAGCCCCTCGCGGGTGACGAGGCGGGCGAGGGCCTCCTCGTCCAGGTCCGCGGTGCCGTCCGGCCGGCGCGGCAACACCATGTACCGGGCCTTCGAGCTGGAGTCCCAGACCGCGATCTCCGTCTCGTCCGGCAGCACCAGCCCGAACTCGGCCAGCACGGCGCGCGGCTCGCGGACCACGCGCGCCCGGTAGGCGTGGCTCTTGTACCAGGACGGGGACGGCCCGAGCAGCGCCACCGGATAGCAGGAGCAGAGCGTGCAGACGATCACGTTGTGCGTGGCTGCGGTGTTCTCGACGATCACCAGCCGGAAGCCCTGGCGGGCGGGGTCGGCCGGGCCGAGCCCGAGTTCGCCGAGGGCCGCGTTCCCGTCGGCGAGCATCCGTTCCCTGAACGCGGGGTCGCTCCACGCGCGCGCCGCGAGCCGGGCGCCGTTCATGGGGGAGGCGTTCTCAAGGAACCTGGTGAGGAACGCGTCGAGCTCGTCGTCGGTCGTCAGCCCCGCGGCGACGGCGCGTTCCTCCAGCCTGCGGACGCGCGCCGCGACCGGCAGGTCGGCATGGCCCTCAGCATGGCTCAAGGTAGGACTCCCAGAGATCGACGGCGACGGTGTGGTCACCGACGCCCCACAGATCGCGGGCCGCGAACCGCACGACATAGACGGTCTCGACGCGAGGCGGATCGATCCCCCGGGCGCGGTCGTCCGGCAGCGCCGAGGCCTCGTACGTGTGAACGATCTCGCCTGACTGGCCGCGGACGTAGCGCGGCGCTCGGGTGTGATGTTCGGGATCGAGCGCGCGAACGCGAACCCGATCGCCGACCGTGAACGCCGCGGCCAGCGCGAGAGGCTGAGCCAAGGCCGGACCTTGGCCCTGAGCTTGGTCTGAGGCTTGGGCTTGGGCTTGGGGGTCAGGCAAGGCCCTTCGCCTCCAGCAGGTCCTCCATGGCGATGAGCCAGCGCTCGTAGTAGGAGACGTGCAGGTAGGTCTCCGGCGGGATCCGCTCGATGGCGTCCCGGAACTCGTCCACGTTGTAAGCGCCGGCGCGCAGGAGCGCCGAGCTCAACGCGAAGACGCGGGCCTCCCAGTCGGCGTGGAACGCGGGCTCGTCGCCCACGACGATCGGCACGGGGCCGAAGCCGAGTTGCCCGCCCAAGTCGTGCACCCTGCTCATGCCCCCGACGCTAACCGCCGAGATCTCGTACCGGAAGGCCCGCCGTCGTGTCGCGGGTCTAACGCTTGCGAAGCACCCGATCGAGGACGTCGGGCTTGTTGGTGATGATGCCGTCCACACCCGTCTTGAGGGTGATGCGCATCTTGGCGGAGTCGTCCACGGTCCAGGCGAAGACCTCCATCTTGGAGCGATGGACGCTCTTCACGTACGAAGCGGTGAGGCCCTTGTACGAGGGGTTGATCTGATCGGCCCACTTGGCGAGCGCGGGCAGCTGGGCGGTGGACGGCTTGCCGAGCAGCCCGACGGGCACCTTCGGGAGGAGCCGGTTGAAGCGGCGCGCCGAACCGAAGTCGAACGACTGGACGATGAGCCGCCGTTCGAGCGGATCGGGACGCAGCCACGACGGGTTACGGCGCAGCTCGTACGCGACGCGGCGTTCGATCCCGGGATACCGCTCGGGCTCCTTGATCTCCAGCAGCAGCCCGAGGCCGCTGCTCTGCATGGCGCGCAGCGTCTCGCCGAGGGTGGGCACGCGCTCGCGCTTGTACCTGGAGCCGAACCATGAGCCCGCGTCGAGCCTGCGGATCTCGGCGAGGGTGAAGTCTGAGACCCGCCACGGAGATCGGAACGGGTACACCGACTCCACGTTGGTCGTGCGGGCCAGCGTGGTGTCGTGCATGAGGACCAGCTTGTGATCCTTGGTCTGCTGCACGTCGATCTCGAACAGGTGGGCGCGCTTCGTCCGGGCCAGCTTGAACGCGGCGATCGTGTTCTCGGGAGCGGCGGCGGAAGCGCCACGGTGAGCGATGTTGGCGGTCCTGCGAGCAGCGGAAGCGGTGGAAACCAGGCCGGGAGGAGCGACGGGAGCGTTGGCGGTGGCGGCGTCGGGGGCGGCGTCCGCGGTCGGGAGCGGGATGGTCGTGGCGGCCACGGCGGCGGCGAGGGGGAAACCGAGCCGTCGGAACATTGTCACCTCGAACATGGCAGGGGAACTGACCTACCAAGCTTTGAGGTCTTCGATGAAAGCGAAGTAACGACCCGATAGCAGGTCGTGTAATCCGGGTGACTTTACGCGCCGGACGATTCCGGCGCCGAGTCAGTCGGCTCTGAGGATCCGGAGGGTGGAGAAGGAGCCGCGGGCGGCAGCGAAGCGACCGGCCCCGGAGAGGTCGTGGGCGGCAGAGCATCTCCGGACGCCGGAGAAACTGTCGACGATGCGGAAGCTCCGTCTTCGTCGCTCGCGCGAAACGTCCGGCGCAGGCGCCTGCCTACGCGCGGCCTCGGGAACCGCCGCCGGAGCCGTTCGGCCTCGATGACACCGGACTCGATGACCTTCGGCAGCAGCGGGCCGCGAGGCGCGGCCAGCCGGGTCGGACGGCTCCGCCCGCGCAGGGTCACCGACTTGCCGAGATCCCATTCGTCGGCCTCGGCGAGATGCGCCAGTTCGAGCACGGTGGACGAGGCGAGCACACGCCCCGGCGCGACCTTCGCCAGGTCGCTCAGGCGCGCGGCCTCGTTCACCGGATCGCCGATGACCGTGTATTCGAAGCGTTGCTCGGCACCGATATAGCCCGCGACGACGGGCCCGGCGGAGACCCCGATCCCCGCGTCCACCTGCGGAACCTCCGTGCGCAGCCGGAATGAGAGCTCGCGTGCGGCGCCCAGCGCGCCACCGGCCGGGTCGTCCAGATCGGTCGGCGCCCCGAAGATGGCGAGCGCGGCGTCGCCCTCGAACTTGTTGATCCATCCGCCGTGGCCGTTGACCGTCTCGACCACCACGCCGAAGAACTGGTTGAGCAGCGTCACCACCTCGCCCGGCGCGTGCGTCTCGGCCAGCCGCGTCGACCCCGTCAGGTCGACGAACAGGACCGCGACCTCCCGGGTCTCGCCGCCCAGCTCGATGCGTCCGTTCTCCAAAGCCAGCCCCGCGACCTCCTCGCCCACATGCCGGCCGAACAGGTCGCGCAGGCGTTCGTGGTCCCGCAGCCCGGCGACCATGTGGTTGAAACCGGACTGGAGCTGCCCGACCTCGCTGGCGTCGTACACCTCGATCTCGGTCTCCAGATGGCCGCGTTCGACCATGGCCATGCCCTTGCGCACCGTCTTGATCGGATCGGCGATCGCCTGGGTGGCCAGATACGTGACCGCCATGCCGACGAGCAGCGCCGTACCGCCCAGCCCGAGAATCGTGATCGCCAGCTGGGTGGTGCCGATGCCGCCGGCGGCCAAAGCTCCAACGGCCACGCAGACCAGCCCGAAGACAGGGATCGCGGTGCCGAGGGCCCAGGCGAGCATCACCCGCGTCGTCACGCCGGGAAGCTTGATCCGGCGCGGGTGCTTCTCGGCGGTCAGGACGAGCGCGGCCGCCGGGCGCAGCAGCCGTTCGGACAGCAGATAGACGATCGTGCAGGTGGTGGCCGCGCCGAGAAGCGACGTGAGACTCGTCTTCACCGCGAACCGCGCGGTGAACATCACCAGGTCCAGAACCGCGATGCCAACGGCGCCGAGCGCCCACAACGTCCCCATCACGAGCGTCACCCGGAGCGGCCCGAGCAGCACCGCGCGACGCTGCCGCCGGTCGGGCGTCCCGCCTTCCCGGACGAGGCGGACGACCGGACGCCACAGCCGGAACCCCGAGGCCAGCGCGATGGGGACCGCGAACACCGGATAGCTGAAGAACGCGATCACATTGACCAGGCGCGCGTACGCGAGATCGGACATCGGCGGATCGGGCACCACGAACAGCGCGAACAGCAGCACCACCAGGGCGCCGACCACGTTGGCGACGCCGACGACGGAGAGGAGCACCCAGCGCACGCGCACTTCGAGCATCGTGCGCGGGACGCCGGGGAGAGTGTCCAGCCGGCGCGCCACCGCCTTGCCCGTCACGGTCACCGCCTTGCCGGTCATGCCACGCCGGTCACAACACAGGACGATCTCACGATAGAACGCGAAACCCACCGGGGCCCATGTGCACCCTGGTGTTATGACCACCGTCACAGGTTGCGGAGCCCGCCGCCAGGTACAATCGCGATCATGAGTTGTTCTGGCGTCGGTCCCGTGGGGATCTGGTTTCTGTAGTCTCCCCCGCTGACGCGGCGTTCTGATCGCCCGCGTCGGACGCGGTCGAGCATGCCCGCGATGCATCGCGTCGTGTCGCGTCCCCTTCACCCCCGCTGCCAGGACCTAGTTCCTTCCAAGCATCTCTCTGCGTAGCTACGCGCGCCAACGCGGCGTCCGTACGCCGCCCCGAGGTGCAGGAACTGCGCTCAAAGGGCAGGTACGCGCGCTCAGAGTGCAGAAACGCACCCCAGACGCAGGTACAGGCCCTGAGGCAGTTCCGTTCTGTGCCGTATGGCGCTGCACAGGACGCCGCATAACGAGGCTCTGGTGAGCGGGATCAGCCCTGATCAACACATTCCTGGCTCAGCCCTGCCCTGCCTGCCTCTGCCCTGCCTACCTATTCCGCCTGCTCAACGGCGGAGTCGACGGCAGCGGCATCAGCGGCGATAGCGGCAGCGAGCCGGGAGCAAGCTTCTGGAGGTCGACGCATATGACCCGCCACCGCCCACCACACACCGAAACCTCGCAGCTCAGCCTCAAGGACGTCGGGAAGGCGTACGAGGGCCGGATCGTCCTCGAACAGGTCTCGTTCTCCGTACGCACCGGCGAGAAGGTCGGGGTGATCGGCGAGAACGGCTCCGGCAAGTCCACGCTGCTCCGGATGCTCGCCGGCGAGGAGAAGCCCGACGGCGGGGAGATCACCGTCATGGCCGCGGGCGGCGTGGGCCACCTCGGGCAGACGCTCGATCTGGCACCCGAGCTCACCGTGACCGACGCGATCGACCACGCCCTCGCCGACCTGCGCGATCTCGAACGGCGCATGCGGGAGGCGGAGGCCACCCTGGCCGAGGCGTCCCCCGAGGAAATGGCCGACTACGGCGACCTGCTCACCGCGTACGAGGCGCGCGGCGGTTACGAGGCCGACGCCCGCGTCGACGCCGCGATGCACGGCCTCGGGCTGGCGCACATCACCCGCGACCGGGTGCTGGGCAGCCTCTCCGGCGGCGAGCAGTCCCGGCTGGGGCTGGCCTGCGTCCTGGCGGCCGCACCCGAACTCCTCCTGCTGGACGAGCCGACCAACCACCTCGACGAGCAGGCCGTTACCTGGCTGGAGGGACAGCTCCGGGCGCACCGGGGCACCGTCGTGACCGTGACGCACGACCGGGCGTTCCTCGAAGGATTCGCCACGGCGATCCTCGAGGTCGACCGGGACCGGCGCACGGTCACCCGCTACGGCGACGGCTGGAACGGCTACCTCAAGGGCAAGGCCGCCGCCCGCCGCCGCTGGGAACAGGAGTACGCGGAATGGCTCAGTGAGATCGACCGGCAGACCGAACTGGCCGAGGCCGGCGCCGAACGGCTCGGCTCGCTCGGCCCGGTCAACCGGGAGCAGCGCATGTCGGGCCGCCACCGCCGGTCACACGAAGGCGGCGTGTCGGCGCTGATCCGCAACGCTCGCGAACGGCTGCAACGCCTGCACGACAACCCGGTGTCACGGCCGCCCGACCCCCTCCGCTTCGCCGCCCGGATCGAGGGTGGCAAGGGCGACGGCCTCACCGCCGAGCTGGCCGGGGTCAAGGTCTCCGGGCGGCTCGACATCGAGGAGTTCAAGCTGGCCCCAGGCGAACGGATGTTGCTCTCCGGCCCGAACGGGGCAGGCAAGACAACCCTGCTCCGCGTCCTGGCCGGAGACCTGGCCCAGGACCACGGCAAGGTGAAGCGGCCGAAACGAATCGGCTACCTGCGGCAGGAGCTGCCGGTAGAACGATCACAACGCAACGTCCTGACGCTCTTCGCCGAGGGCCTCGCAGGCGCACCCGCCGACCACGCCGACGCGCTGCTCAAGCTGGGACTCTTCCGCGAGGAGGATCTGGGACGGCCGGCCTCGGCACTGTCGGTCGGCCAGCGCCGCCGCCTGGAACTGGCCCGCCTGGTCACCCGTCCAGCGGATCTCCTCATCCTGGACGAGCCCACCAACCACCTGTCCCTGGCCCTGATCGAGGAACTCGAAGAGGCCCTCGACTCGTACAAGGGATCGTTGCTGGTGGTCTCCCACGACCGGCGGTTCCGGAGCGGCTTCACCGGCACGCGCACGGAGCTGGAAGGAGGCCGCCTGAAAGCCGCCTGACACCGCGGGCGCCCCAGGGGATCATCACCCGGGGCGCCCGCGACGTCCAGCCGAAATCAGCGGCGGCTAGCCCGGCCAGAAGCCACCGCAGGAAGTTCCGCCGCCGTCCGCTTGCCACTGAACCCACCCAGCAGCAGCCACCCGATCACGATGAGCACCATCCACCCAGCCATTACGTACAGCGCGACACGGGTGTCGTGCTCCCAGGCAATCGTCACCGTGACGAAGGCAAAGAAGGCGAGCACCAGCCAGTTGGTGTACGGGGCGCCAGGCATCCGGTATGCGGAGCCCTCGATCTCCCCGGCGCGCACCCTGCGCCGGTAGACCAGGTGCGAAACCACGATGATGCCCCAGATCAGGATGGCGCCCCCAGTGGAAACGGAGGTGATGTACTCGAACGCCTTCTCCGGCACGATCGCGTTCACAACAACGCCGATGCCCATGACCAGCGCCGAAATAACGACCGTCAGCACCGGGACGCCACGCCCGTTCAGCTCGCCCAGCGCCTTCGGACCGTCCCCGTTCACGCCCGCCGTCCGCAACATCCGTGACGTCGAGTAGAGCCCGCCCGCGTTGCAGGACGACAGCGCCGCCGTCAGCACCACGAAGTTGACGATGTCCGCGCCGCCCGGGACGCCGATCTTGTCGAATGCCAGCACGAACGGGCTGGCCCCGCCCATGAACTCGCCCCAGGGCACCACGGACAAGATCACCAGGAGCGATCCCAGGTAGAACAGCGCGAACCGGATCGGCAGCGCGTTGATGGCCTTCGGGATATTCCGTTCAGGATCCTTGGCCTCGCTAGCCGTAACGCCCACCAGCTCGACACCCAGATAGGCGAACAACACCATCTGAAGCGTCATGAGCATCGGGCTGACACCCTCGGGGAAGAACCCCCCATGCGACCACAGGTTGCTGACCTTGGCCGTCTCGCCCGCGTCGCCGAACCCGAACGCCAGCACCGCCACACCGACGAGAATCATCAGCACGATCGCGGCGACCTTGATCATGGCGAACCAGAACTCCAGCTCGCCGAAGAGCTTCACCGAGATCAGGTTCACCACGAACAGGATCACGAGCGCCACCAGCGCGGTCTGCCATTGCTCGACCTCAGGCCACCACTTCTGGACGTACAGCCCCGCCGCCGTCAGCTCGGCCATCCCGGTCGTCACCCAGATGATCCAGTACGTCCAGGTCGTGGCGTAGCCCCAGAACGGCCCGAGGAACTCCCGCGCGTACCCGGCGAACCCGCCCTCCGCCCGGCGATACGTCAGCAGCTCGCCCAGCGCCCGCATCACGAAGAAGAGCATCAGCCCCGCCACCGCGTACGTCAGGATCAAGCTGGGCCCGGCCTTGGCGATGTTCTTCCCGGCCCCCAGGAACAACCCGGTGCCGATCGTCCCACCGATGGCCAGCATCTGGATCTGCCGGGTGCCAAGCCCCCGCTCGTACCCCTCCGCGGACATACAGGCCTTTCTCAAGTCGACAGCAGGGCCATATTAGGAACCTCAACCCCAAAAGCGAAAAAGCCCCCCAAACGCCCCACCCTACGAGCATGACCACAAAGGGAGCCACCCGCGTCCGGAACCCCCATCAGCACCGCGCCGAGCCTGCGGCGAGCACACCCTCACCCGGCGCGAACTGGACGAGATATCCAACAGCGTCACCTCGACCCTCCTGGATCACGACCAGGCCAGGCCCAGACAAAAACTGGGAGCTCTACGAGACCCAGGCGTCCACCCTCATCATCGGCACCGAATGGCTGGCCCACCTCAAGACCTGCCTGTCCCCCACAAACTCCCCCGCTCCTTCGAACGAGTGACCACCCCCTCCGCGACAACGCCGGCAAGATCAGGCGCTCCGCCCTCCGCACCGCCCGCCTCCCCTGAATCAAGTTGGCGCCCACCTCAGCCATCGCGTATGCTCTCGGACGTCGCCAAGAACGGCTCAGCCGGTCAGGAGACACCAAGCAAGGTCCTGTGGAGCAGTTAGGAGTGCTCGCCACCCTGTCAAGGTGGAGGCCGCGGGTTCAAATCCCGTCAGGACCGCCAGGCGCGCACGCGCGTCATGGGCAGGTAGCTCAGTCGGTACGAGCGTCCGCCTGAAAAGCGGAAGGTCGGCGGTTCGACCCCGCCCCTGCCCACCTCTCTAAGCAGCAAGAACGGCCCTTGACCAGCGCTTACGCGGTCAGGGGCCGTTCTCGTCTGTCCGGCTGTGTCCGGCTGTCATCGGCGGTTTGCGGTTGATCGTGCGGAATACGTGCGGAACTCAGTCGCCCCACAGCACCTCCTCAACGGCCTGCCCAGGAGCGCGCGCCTCCTCGCACCTCTCCTGCCGCCTGTGACGCTTCCCGCACACCGGGGGCTCCCGCACGTCCGCTCAGCGAGGCCGACGCCGCGTTACGATCGATGATGCGCTAAACTCTTGTCCCCGACAAGGGTATTGATCTAGATAACATTGACTTTGACAAGGGTATGAAGGGACAATCGGGTGGCAGACTGGATGGAACAGCTGGTTGACGAAGCCGAGAAGCAGGGTTTCACCGTCAGCCAGGCGGACAACGGCAGCTGGCTGTTCCGGAAGGGAGCCTCTCGGACAGTGACGACCGAGCCCACCACCGCCACCGAGTGGGTGACCCTCTTCAGCACCCTGCGGCGGGCTGGGTTGAACCTGTCTGAGAAGCAGAGCGACAAGGAAACGTAGGAGCCAAAGTGCGGGGGGCCGCGCTGCAACGCGGCCCCCCGCCAGCACCCGCCCGAACCCCAGCCCGGAGTAAGAGAGGGTCTCAAAGAGAGATTATGAATCAGTGGCACGCTGAAGTCACGTACGAAGTTAAAGACCTAGATGATGAGCAACTGCAAAAGCTCATGATCGTGACGCCAGGATTCGCAACAATCAGCCACGATAATGACACCGGCCTCCTTCGTCTCAACCTGATGGTTGAGGCTGGCACGGTGCGAAAGGCTGTAGAAGCTTCCCTACGGACAGCTTCCGATGCAACACGCCAAGTACTTGATAAGGCGCTGACGCCAACAGGCGTTCGAGTGCTAAGCATCGCCGAGCAGCGCGCAGAGATCGAGAATCCAATAGGGCAGGATCTCGTTGGATATATCGAGATCGCAGACCTGCTGGGAGTTTCAAGGCAGCGCGCGCGCCAGCTCGCCGAAGAGAACCAACAGTTTCCTAGCCCTGTGGCTCGGCTGGCGATGGGGCCAGTTTTCACAAGGTCTAGCGTGACGGCTTTCCAAGGACGGTGGGAACGTAAAAGTGGACGCCCTAAGAAGGGCGGAGGCCCTTCAAGGGGTTCCACCTCACCAAGGCAGCGCAGTGAATCCCGGCTCCTTCGCAATATAGAGAGGGATGAGGCTTCACTGAAATAAGGGGCACAGAGACGAGCCCCTGACCGGCGATTCCGCTAGTCAGGGGCTCGCTTAGGATTCACCTATGGGCGCATCCAGCTTTCGTTGAACTCAGTCGCTCCGTAGTGCCTGCTCAATGCGGCGTTTGGCTGTCTCGTCCTGGCCCTCGATGCACTTGGCGTAGACCCGTAGCAGCACCTCGACACTGTGGCCGGCCCACTCAGCGACTTGAGTAGCCGGTACACCGCCGTTGAGCCAGGTGGACACGCACGCGTGGCGGAGGTCATAGACCCTTCGGGCGAGCGGTGAGGCGTACTCGGCCTCGCTGAGCGCCGTCTGGCGGGCGGTGTCCCATGCGCGCCGGTAGGTGATGCTGGCCAGTTCAGCGCCGCGGACTCCCCAGAACAGCCGGGCGCCGGGGCCGGGGCCGATGTCGCGCAGGTGGGCGCGCAGGATGCGGGTAAGCGGTGGCGCGGTGGGTACGCGTCGCCATTCGCCCTCGGCGCGGCCCTTGAGCTGGCGCTGTTCCCTGTTGGCGCCGTCGTCGGTCCAGTCGCTTCCGACTTCGGGACTGGCGGTGTTGAAGTGCAGTTCTCCCCAGTCGTCGGCGGGTTCCTGCCACTTTTGGATGTGGTCGTCCCAGACCAGGGCGGGAAGTGTGACGTTCTCGACGCGGAGGTTCACGGCCTCTTCGGGGCGAAGCGCCGCGTAGTAGATGACGGCAAAGAACGCCACGAGGCGTTCCCCGCTTGGCCTCTGCGTACGGACTGCTTCGAACAGCCGACGCGCTTGATCGTGATTGACGACCGACCGGCGATCGACTTCCGCGGATCCTTTGCTCCGCGCCTTCCATTTCGTGGTCTTGATTGGGTTGCTGGGCAGAACGCCGATCTCAACGGCGTATTCGCACGCATGGTGCAAGATCGCGCGGTTGCGTTGAACGGAGGATGGCGCGGCCGGTTCTCCATCTAGCCGTGTCGCGGCTGCGTTGAGGAGTTCGCGCACTGCTGCGGGATCGGCCAGCGTGGACATGGGCTTGCTGTGATTCTCGACCCAGCGCAGAACCTCGGTGGCGTGCGGCGGGCACGCGGCACGGTTCTTGGTGTTGAAAGCCCATCGACGAAGCGCGGTGCGAATGTCCTGGCCTTTGGGCTTTCCACGTTCGGAGTCGAGCATCACGGGTGTGACGGTGACGAGCGCCCATACGGTGTTCGCGCGGTGCTTGCCCGAAATGCCCTTCCATTTCATGTCCATGTAGGCAAGGCAGAACGCATACCATGACATGTCTTTCTTGGCGCGTCCCCAACTGACTGGGCGGCCGGTGGTGACGTCGAATGCCTCGCCTTTGCGGGCGGCGGTGCGTAGTTCTGCCTTGAAGCTGTCGGCTTGAGCTTTGACGCGGAATGATTCACGCCACACCTTGGGGCCGACCTTCCACCTGACGGTATAGGTGGTGGCACTCTTTCCCTTGTAGACCTCGGTTTTGTAGATACGGACGTCGTAGGTGATGTTCTCCATCAGGCGGCCACCTTCTGGGCTTCCCACCACGCGTTGAGGTCGTCTCGACTGACTCGCAGTTCGCCGTTTGGAATCTTGGTGCACTCGGGCGCGAGACCTTTGGCGCGCCAGTCGTAGAAGGTGGATCGTGAGATCTTGATCTCGGTGCACACCTCGGTGAGGGTGAGCCATTCCAGTCGGTTGGCGGGACGCTTCACGTTCTGCCCTCGCTTCACGGGTTCTTGCGATCGGTTGGCTGTTTCGCTTGCGGCGTCGTGCTTGGTGGCTGTTCGCCGCGCGGGTTATGTAGGCGTGGGTGGACGTGATAGGTAGGCGACGGGCGGCGGCCGGGGCCGACCCGTTCGGGATCGGGTTGGCGGCGTATCCATCCGTATTGCTCCAAGAGATCTAGAGCGGGTTCGAGTTCAGCGACTTTGCCGAACTTGCTGCGCGGAAGTTTGCTGAAGAGATGGCGGACGGTGAATTGCTCGGGGCGGTTTCGTTCAAGCCATGCGTAGACGTGGCGGGCAGCCTCGTGGTCGGGGTCGGCGCCCATGGCGTCGAATGCGGCAATGGCGTGCGTGGTGAAGTACTCGCCGATGGCGATGGCAGCGTGCATGGTGTCGGCGGATATCGGGATGCGGTAGCCGTCGGTGATGTGGGCGGCCAGGTGGAGAAGTCCGGCTAGTCGGGCAACGGCACCGCAGTATTTACCGGCCCAGTCTCCGAGGTGGCCGAGGTCGCCGGTTTCGGGGTGAAGCCGAGGTTCGTGGCGGGTTTCTAGGGCGAGTAGCGCGGCGTCGGCGTCGGGACTCAGTTGCAGCCGAGCGGGGTCGTCCCAGTCATGCAGGGTGGACACCAGTTGTTGCAGGTTGGCGTCATATGCGGCGGCCACGTCGGTCGGAATGGGCGGCGGGTTGATTTTGCGGCGGCCGATGTTGCTGGCGGGCAGGGCGTACAGCAGTCGGCCGAGCAAACCTTTGCCGCGGAAACCCGGCATGCCAGCGATGTCGAGGATGACCTCGGGCTGTACCGCCAAGCCAAGGGTGAGCGCGGCGTGTTCGACGTGCTCAGTGCGGCCTTGCCGGTCAACCCGGAGCATGTCGCCAGCGTGGCCTTTGAGGAACACGTCAAGGTTTGGAGTGGAGGAATAGCGGCCGGCCAGGGTGGCAAAGATGCCGCCCTCGGCGCTGAGTACGGCCAGGCGTCCGCCTTGTTCGGCCAGCAGGGATGCGGCTTTCTCGGGGGTGATGTCGTCGGCTACCAGGCGCGGCTTGACCGGAATGGTGATCGCGTCCACTGCCATGGCGGCGTCGGTGGCCTCTACCAGCGCGTTGGGGTCTCCGCCGGGGCCGGTTTTGCTGGCCGCGATGTTGGCGGCCTTGTCGGCGGCGGCCTTGGCCACGCGGCGGGCGAGTTCGGCCTCGATGATGTGGGGTTCGGTGCGCTCGACAAGCTGTCGTTCGGCATTGAGTAGCGGCTGAGTCATGGCGCGGAAGACCGCGGATTTGCGTGAGCCAGGCGGCATGGCCACCACGGTGAAGATGTTGACCGGCTCGGACCACGATCCGCGGACGTTGACGATCACGCGTCCGCCGGCTGCCGTGGAGAGCGCGGCCAGCCCGATGCAGCCGGCCAGATCGGTCGGGGTTTGGGTGAACTCGGCCACCGCGGCTACCTGCTCAGCAACCCACGTGGGCAGGACGGTAGCCGGGAAGGTAGGCAGCGCGCGTTGCGCGCCGACGGGCACGGGGTCTTCCCATGCGGCGTGTTCGGCATGGGTGGTGATGCGCTCCCCGGCGCCCAGCGGGCCAAGGATGTCGGCGGCGGTGCGGGGTGGAGGCGTGGTCATGCGACCCTCCGAGGTTCGCGAGCGCCGCGGTCGAGGCCGGATCGGATGGTGCCGTATGCCTCGCGGGGCGGCTGCCCGACCGTCTCCCCGGCAATCTGGAGGGCGTCTTCTGCCAGATCACGGGGCAGCATGTCGGCGCCTACAAGCTGGCCGAGCCGGATGGCGGCGCGAAAGAGCGTGGTGTTGTGCTGATGGGCGGCTGAGTCGAGCACGCCCTGTACCTCGTCGCGTAGCGCGGCATCGGCGTACCGGGTGATCCGGTCGGCGCCAAGTCCGGCCAGGCGGGCGCGGAGGATGTCACGCGAGGCGGGGTCGAGCTGGCGCCGCGGCCGAGGGGTAAGCGGTTCGGCTAGCCATGCGGGGAGCGGCGCCGGCGGTGCGTCGTGGATGATCTCGTAATGGCCGGTACCGTCGGGCCGGTCCACAAAGCTGCCAGGCGCGACGACGTACCCACCGTCCGCGCGGGTGTCGATCAGCCATCCGAGCCGTTCGGCGGTGTTACTCAGCGTCGCCCCATCAGGGGCCGTGAAGTAGAGGTGCAGGCCACCGCGGCGGGTGCGCACCTGGAGAGTGTCGAACGGGAACGGCTGCCCATGGCGCTCGCACAGCGCGGCGAACACGTCCGCGCCGTCGCCGATGCCGGCCTCATCCGCCCACTCGGGCGGCGGAACCTGGCCGGGCTTGGGGGTGTCCAGATCGATCACCACGAGTCCGGACGGACCACACGCCACCGCGATGTTGAACGGTGCCCGCGCCCAGAACGGGCGGATTTTGGCGGGGTCGGTGGTGGCGTGGCGCTCCCAGTCTTTGAAGCCTCGCAGGGGTACCTTGTCGCGCGGCTTGAGTGGGAAGACGTGCCAGCCGCGCGAGGCGTGTGCGAGCGCCACCATGGACATGGGCCGGGTGGGGGCGTGGGTGGTCATGCTGCGCTCTCCGTCAAGTCGTGGGCGTGCTGCTGCATCCGACGCGTTGCGTCCCGCGGCGGGAGACGACGCATCGGTCTTTGCCGGGTTCATCACGCGGCCACCTCCCTGCCGGTCAGGTGTGCGGCGAGGGCGGCGCCGATGTGGCGTGTGTAGGCGGGCGGGATGGCCTCACGGAGTTCGTCGCGTGTCATCCACGCGATGCCCATCGCCTCGCGGGCGTAGGCGACGCCGGAGAAGTTGCCGACGACGTGCACGAAGTCGCCGGGCTGGGGCGGGCGGCCCATCTTGCGCAGCGGCGCGGCGTGCGCCGGGTGCGGCATGACGGGAATCGGGTGGCTGGTCTCGAACTCGCGGTGGCGGTAGACGCGCAGGCCGGGGAACATCGCCCCGCACAGGGTGACCGGATCCCGGAGCGGCGCGCCGGGCACGTTCTCGATCACATACGGCAGGCCGGACGCCTGGAGCAGGGCGCGGACGGGGGCGATCAGGTCGGGATGGGCGTTGCCGCGGATGCGCTGGGCGAGGGTGTACGCCTGGCATGGCGGGCTGGCGTGGATGGCATCGAACCGAGCTAGGAACGCCGGATCGGCGAGCAGGGTGAGAGCGTCGGCCTGAATGAACGGGAACGGGTTGTGTGGCTGAGGTGCGATGTCCACCGCGGTGACGTCATATCCGGCGAGGTGGTAGCCCATGCCAGCGCCGCCGGCACAGGAAAAGGCGTCAAGGATGCGCAGTCCGTTCCACGGACGGGCGGGCAGGGCTACTCGACTGTGCCTAAGGCGAGCCGAGACGTACCGGGCATGGTGCGCCATGATGAGAGTGCTCCTTTTCGGGTCCTCGTTCGGGGACGTGATCGGTTGGAGCAAGACCCCGGCGTCGTGCTTGGTGGCTGTGCGCCGGGGTCGCGCCATGTCCGGCGGCGGGTCAGTGGTGGCTGTCCAGAGCCGCCGCGCATCCGTCGCAGCCGCACGACCACATGACGCCGTGCTCGGGGCAGGTCGCGCCGTTCGTCGGCGTGCGCCGGGCGCGAGTAGGGGCGGTAGCTGTGGGGCGGGGCTGTGTAGGCGTACTGGCCAGGCCCCATCGCTCGCGGATCTCGGCGGATGTGGCGGGGGTGAGTGGCTCCCATTCCGGGATCGGCGGATTGTGCGTCATGCGCGGTCTCCTGTGGCGGTAGCTCAGCGGTGACGGCTGTTGCGGTCGTGGGTGTTCTTGAGGTAGGTCCACAGGCGGCGGCCGATGCGGAGTTGGGCGCCTTTGCCGTTGCAGCGGTGGCAGTAGCGCCAGGCGCGGCCGGACGGGGAGCGATGCTTGCCGCCCTCGCAGTAACGGCATGACCGATACGGCCAGATCAGGCAGTGGATCATGTAGCCGGTGGCGGCGAGGATGGCGAGCAACAGCAGCGGTCCGGGGCCGGTTCCGGAGTCGGTAGCGGCGGCGAGCACAGTGGGCATTTGAGCCCTCCATAGGGCCGATCTGGGGTTTTCGGGCAAGGCGGGGCTACGGTCTACGTCGCTGATCACTGAGTGGGTTGGGGGCTACGAGGGGGGTCTACGGGTAGCGGGGTGCGGGTCTACCCGTAGACCCCCACGGCGTGGCTCAGGCGGTCGAGTCGTCGGCCTTGTCGAGTGCGGCGAGGATGTGTTCGCGGACGATGCCGCGGCTGTTCTCGCGTTCGCCGTTTGGTGCTGTCCGATTCACCTGCACGGTGCGGATGCCGTACGGCTTGAGTGCGTTGGCCAGGGCGGTGGCCTTGGCGGTCTTGTGCTCGGCGTCGCTGGCGCCGTCGGGGCGCTGAGCCCACGGCCCGTAGACCTTGGGCCGCAGTTCGGCGAGGCGGTCCACCAGCACGTGAGACCAGAGCTTGTCTTCGCTGTCGGTGGTGACGGCGATGACGTCGGCCAGCAGGGTGGCCTCGTCGCTCTCGTCGGTGGCCAGGTCGGCGCCGGCGGCGTAGCCGGTCAGGTAGCCGGTGGCCTTGCGCATCGCGCGGGCGCGCAGCGCGATCGTCTCCGCGGCGGGCGCGTCCACGTACACCGATCGCACGATGCGGGCGGCGTCGCCCTCGCCGCGCAGATAGCAGATGCCCTTGTCGTTGAGGCTGAACATGGTGGCCTTGATGCCGTTCTTGTGGGCCGAGGTGCCCAGCACCATGTCGTTGGCGTCGTGGTCCATGACCTTGAGGCAGATGCGCATGCCGGCGTTGGCCGAGATGGGCTTGGGCAGCGACTTGGCGTCCGGGCGCTGGGTGGCCAGAACCAGCACCATCCCGAGCGCGGGACCGCGCTTGACCAGGTCGGTGCAGATCTCTTCGAATTCCGCGCCGTGCTTGCGGTGTTCGAACCACACCTGACATTCGTCCACCGCGATGGTGATGGGGTGCAGGCGAAGCGACTTGTCGGAGGCCAGTTCGGGCGTAACCTTGCTCTCGGGGCACCGGTCCTTGGGCAGGTTGCGGATGACCTTGGCGCGGCGCCGCAACTCCGTGCGAAGCGCCCTCATGTCCTTGAGGGCGTACAGGATGTCCTCGTCTTCGTCGCCGGCGCGGTAGGCGTGCGCGATCGGCGCTAGCGGGGACAGGTCACCGGTTCCCTTGAGGTCGTAGATGTGCAGTTCGTTGCGCACATCCAGCCCCGCGAGCAGCGCCAGCAGGCGCAGGATGAACGTCTTGCCCATCCGCGGAATCGAGCCGATGATGATCGACACGAACATCAAGGTCAGGGTGACGAACCGGCCGCGCTGATCAGTGCCGAACGGGGCGGGCTCGAACACGTCCACCTTGCCGGCCTTGGCCAGTGGCCAGGCGGGTTGCTTGGCCTTGGCCATCGGGCGATCCCCGACCCACAGGACCAGGCGGCCGGCGTGCTCGTCTTCCTCGCCAGGCTCCGGCCACACACACCCGACGGGGCGGCGCAGCCCGGAGGCCAGCTTGTCGCGGCGTTCCATGATGTCGTTGGCGGTGACGCCGTGCGGGAGATCGATGTCGGCGCGCCAGCCGGGGCCGTCGCGGGTGATCGGCGCAGGAAACGCGATCCCGCTACCGTCCTTGACGGCCCTGTTGATCTCGCCGATGCCCAGCGACGACAGCGCCCGGACCACGGTCTCACTGGTCAGCTTGGGCGCCTTGGTAGCCACCACAGCGGTGTCAAGGACGCGCTTGTCTTGCGGGGTGCCGATCCAACCCAGCACCGCCACCAGTGCGGCCAGTGCGGCGGCTTGGGCCAGTCCGCCAGCCGCCATGACAGCGGAGGCGGCCAGACCGGCACCGCCGAGGGCGGCCAGGGCGATGATGCGGCGCCACCGTACGTGGTCGTCGCGTTCGCGGATCAGCTTGAGGTAGCCGTCGATGTCGTTGCGGTCCACCGCGTAGGTGCGCAGCGGCATGCCCTCGGCGTCGAACGTCCACCGCCAGGTGGCGGCCGTGACCCGGTACAGCCCGAGCGGTGAGCGCAGCGTCAGGCGCAGCGCGTACAGCGGGACGCGGGCGGCGTGGTAGCCGGTGACGTGGCCGACGTAGCCGACGGCCCACCGCATGGTGGCCTTGGCCTCGTTCGCCTCACGCAGCCACGGCGCGATGATCGGGCGACGCCGTCCCTGATCGGCCAGCATCCGGGCGCGGATGTCGGACCGCTCGGTGCCGGTGGGCCGGTCCACCAGCACGCGCCCTTCGAGTACCTCCTCCTCGGCCTCATGGTCCGCCGTGGTGTCGGGCCGGTCCGTCACCGTCGGCGCGCTCGTGGCGTCGGCGCCAGCGGCCAGCGCGGCGGGGGTGTCGGCGGTGTCGTTGGCGGTGTCGTCGAGGTCAGGGCGTACGGGCAGTTTGATGACTTCGCCCATGGGCTTGCTAAAACTCATCAGGCGTCACCTCCCTGGCCGGTCGAGTCGGCCAGCGTGGTCGGAGCGGTCGGAGTCGAGTCGGCAGGGATCGGGGCGGCAGTGACCTCGGGGAGCAGGCGGGCGCGCAGTCGGCTACCGGTCCGCTCGGAGACCTTGAGCCGACGGCCCAAGTCCGCCCCGGACATTTCGGGGTTGGCGGCCAGCAGTGCCCGCGCCCTGGCGGTCGTTTTGTCGCTCTTGTTGGCGGACCTTTTGGCGGACTTGCGGACGGACACGCGGCCGGTCTTGCTGTCCGCGCGTTCGTCGGACCTACGGCCGGCCGCGTCCGCCGTGGCGTTGTCCGCGTCGGTGTCGGTCGTGGTGTCCGACGGGTTGTCCGCCACCGCAGCCGGCCGCGTGTCCGCCGTGGTGGCGGAGTCGGGGGCGGGCAGGGCGGGCAGGTCCCGCTGAGTGATGGCGCGGCGGCCGGGTGCGATGGGCGCCTCATCTAGGACCCATGCGCGGAAGCCCTTGACCGTGGTGACCGGCGCCATGCCCAGTCGCAGCCCCCACAGCGCCAGCGCGCCGGCCGCCGCCAGGGGCGAGCGGTCGTCGTCGGCGCCGGGCCGTCCGGCCAGCGCACGACGCCGCACGACGGCGATCAGCCGGTCAGAGGCAGCGGCGTACAGCGCGGCGGGCAGAATCCACGCGGCCAGCGACTTGACCGAGCCGGGGTCGGCCGACAGCGCATTCATCGCCAGAGAGCCACCGACGCAGGCCAGGTTCAGCACGCGTTCGGCGACCGCCGGGCGGCCGAGCCGGGCCTGTGCCAGCGCCAGCAGGGCGAAGATGACCGCGGCGGCGTCCAACCCGAGAGCCTCCAACATGGAGGCGGTCTTCTCGCCCTTCTCCGCGTGCACGAACGCGTACTGCGCGCGGAACGAGACGTAGCCCTGCGCGATGGCCAACAGCAGCAGCAGAACGCTCGCGGTCGCCAGCAACCAGGCGCCGGCCCGATCGGGGCGCCGCTCCCCCGCCTTGTCGGCGGTCGCGTCGTCGCCATTGCGGGCACCGAGCCACTTGGGCAGGTACCGCAGGTTGTAGACCTGCACCGGACGGCCGTAGCGGTTGGTACCGACGGCGGGATGCTGGCCGTTGGCGTTTGGCGTGGTCCCGTAGGACGGGGTGTCGTAGGTCGCGGTCATGCGGCGTCCCTCCCTTGCCACACCCCGGCGGGGCGGTCGATGCGTACGAGGGGGCGGTGCGACTCGGTGTCCAGGTCGGCGGCCATGACCGCCTTGCCGCATGAGGCGCACCGGAAGTGCACAGGGCCGCCGTCCAACGCGGTGCGGCAGGTCGGGCAGTGCTTCGCCGTCCACGGCGAGCGCCGCGGCGGGATCGGGGGCTCGTTCGGGGGCGTGATCGGTCGCAGCGTGGTGGCCGGCGTCGTGCTTGGTGGCTGTACGCCGGTCGCCACGGGCTTGAGGATGGTCATGCTGCGGTGGCCTCCGTTTCGGTAGCGCAATCCAGGCAGACGCCCAGATGGCGAGGCAGGACATAGCCGGCATCGGTGCCGCACTCCGGGCAGGTGCGCCGGGCGGCCAGGGCCTTGCCCAGTGCGGCACGCTGGCGTTCGGTGGCGGTGCGCTTGGGCAGCGCGAGACGGATGTCGTACAGGTAGGCGGCGCGGACACCGACACCGCGGCGCTGGTAGCGGCGTGAGCGCCACAGCACTTGCGCGGCCACCTGCTGGCCGGCGGGGCGCAACCCCATCGCGGTGAGCTGGCGCCGCGTGGCCAGGTGCGGCGGCGCCATCCGCCACGGGTAGGTGGGGATGCCGTACCGGTCCCCGCGCGGGTCCCAGAACGCCGCGGCGGTTCGGCGGCTCATGTCAGGCACCGCCCGTTCCGCGACGCGGGCGGCGCGGCCGTGCCGCCGCCGTGGGGGTGTCGTCGGGCGTGGTCACAGTGCCGGACCGCGAGTCGGCGCGGACGGTCAGCCCCTCGGCCAGCGCGGCAGGTGCGGCGGTGACGGTGACGTCCCCGGACACCGAGCGGGCGCCCACCGTGCCGCCCTCGGTGGCGTGCACGGTGATGTCACCTGACACCGTGGCCGTGGCGATCAGCCCGCCCGTGTCGGGCAGCGCAATGGCTCCCGACGTCGTGCGGGCCTGCACATCGTCAGCGCGGTCGATCCGGATGTCTCCCGAGACCGAACGGACCTCGGCCGGGCCGTCCACCGCGGCGGCGCGCACGTCTCCGGACGTGGTCTCCGCCGTCAGGCGCACGGTTCCGCCAAGGGCCAGGCCACCGGACACCGAGACGAAATCCACGCTGGCGTACTCGCCGTGCGCGGCCAGATCTGCCGATCGGGTACGCACCGCCAGGTGTGAGCCCTCCGGCACGCGGGCGGTGATCTCGATGTCTCCACCGACGACCGTCACACCGTCGATGACGACCTTGCCACCACCGATGGTGATGGCACCGTCAGCGCCGATGACGGCGCCGGTGACCGACGCGCCAGCCGGAATGCTGCCCGTGATCTGCGTGATGACGGTGCCGCCGTGATTGCGGACGGTGGTCTGAACACCGCCGCCGCGCACCTCCGGTACCGCGGCCAGCAGGGCACCGCCACCGCGGCCGTAGTTGGTGTTCCAGCGCAGCACGGCGCGGCGCACCGCGTCAGCCACCGCCGGGTCATCCCCGCGGGCGGTGATGGTCATCTCCGCCGTGCGGCGTTCGGGTTCGGCGGTCACCGTGATGGCGCCGGCGGGCAGGTCGATGACCACCAGTACCGGGCCAGGCCGCTCGGCGATCAGGGTTCGAGTTGTCACTTGGCTGTCTCCTCCTGTGTTGGCAGGCAGGGGGGTCATGCCGCCGCGACGGCGGCGAGGGTGGACCGGGGGCGGTGCAGGTGGGCGTGGTAGGTCACGCCCTTGGCGGTGATCCGTGCGGGGTGGAAGCGCTCAGGTGTCAGCGCGCACAGTCCGGTGGTCACCACGTCGCGGAACAGCGCCGCGGAGATGATGAGCGCGGTGTCGTGGCCGGACTGTGCGCTGAGTAGGCGGCGCAGGGGCGCGGCGTTGAGCAGTCGCGCGGCCACGATCGGCGCGTCTCCGGCCGGGCCGAACGGTCCGGGCAGCAACGTGCCGTGATGCAGCGCGATCCGCAGTCTGAGCGGTCGCTCGGCGCCCTGGTTGCGGTCGCTGACCGCGGCGGCCAGGTGACGGGTGAAGTCCCCGACCACCACGGCGGGGCAGGTGTCAGCGGGCAGCACCGACAGTTCACCGTCGCCGTTGACCTGCCGATACCAACCGGCCCGATCCAGCCCAGCGGCGCCGGCCGCGGCGGTCAGCACCGCGTCAAGCGTCGTCTGGGCATCGAGCTGGCCGCACACGTCGCGGGCGCTGTACCGCTCGATGTCCACCGCGGCCACCAGGCGGTACACCAACCGGCGGCCGGTCCGAGCGTCGGCAGGGAAGGAGTCCGGGGGGCGGGGTGTCAAACGGGCACTCACGACGACTCACCCCTGTTGGGCTGGATGAATACGCACCACAGCGACGCCACCATGCCGAGACCCGAGATCAGCGGGAGCGGCATTGCTGCGTGGCCGGTGGTCCGGTAGATCACGGTGCAGGCGGTGAAGCACGCCAGGTGGAAGACGAAGATGCAGGGCATGACCCGGAGGGCCAGGTGAAGTAGCCGGCTATGCAGCCTGCGCAGGGTGGTCATCTCAGGCCACCCCCAGCGCCGTGCGGAGCATGCCGACATGCGCGGCGAACACCGCGCCGCCATAGGTCTCGGTGAGGCGGGCGGTAAGGGTGTCGTAGGAGTCGGCGCGGATCCATGCGGCGCGGGCGGCGTCGTCGGCGCCGGTCACGTCCGGGAATCGGACGAGGGTGCCCAGGTGCGCGGTGCACAGCACCGTGACCATCCATGCCTCGTCACTGGCGCGGGGGTCGGGCACATACCGCGGCCGGCCGGACTGCCACGACGCGCCGGGTACGGTGAGGCCGGTCTCTTCGGCCAGCTCACGGATCGCGGCCTCAAGGGCACTCTCGCCAGGATCGACGTGCCCGCCGGGCAGCGCCCAACCGTGCCCGTCGTCGCGCTCCACCATGACGATCCAGCGACGACCCTCGTAGTCGAGAGCCGACACCAGCGCGTCAGCGGCCAGCGCCTCCCCCCAGTGGCCCAGCTCGTTGCGGCCGTGCCGGACACCGGTCGGGCCGCAGGGGTTGACGGGACGTCCGTCGATCACCTCGAACGGGATGGCGGCGGCGGCTTGCCGCGGCGCCCAGTCGATCCGAGTGGGGTCGGTCTCGGGGTCGGCCCAGCCGTCACGAACACCGATGGTGAACACGTCAGGGTGCGTGTAGGTCACGGCGTCGGCGGTCGTCGGGGTGTTCGCCTCGATGCGCTCCATGAGCGTCAAGAGGCGCTGTTCGATGTCTTCCAGGGTCAGGTGTTTGTCGGCGGTCCACTTGTCGGCCGACTCGTCAAAGGACGCGGCGATGCGGTCGGTGATCTGGGCGAGTTCGGCGGTGATCTGCTGGGTGGTCATCGTCATGTCAGGCCACCCCCATGCAGCCGATCAGGGCGGCGATGAACAGCCATCCCACGTGCCAGCTTTGGTCGAGGGCGTAGGCGCCGGTGCCGGTCGGGGCGGCCTTGCCGTTACCGAGCCGGTAGAAGTCGCCCTTGCCGGGGATGATGCGGCGGCCGAGCCACTCGGCCAGGGCGGCGAGGGTGACGCGCCGGTCCGCCCAGTAGTGCGACACACCGTCCACCGCCAGCGCGGTGCCGACCGCGGCGGGGTGCAGCGGGATGCCGATCACCACGGCCATGAGCGTCAGGGCGGCGGCCTTGGTGGCGGCGAGAGTGACCACGTGCTTGGCGCACAGGATGCGGCCGGCCCAACCGGGAGCTTCCTTGCCGCACGCCTGTGCGTGCGTCTGCATCCAGTGGTCGCCCACCTCGTGGGCGGCGTACAGCGCCGCGAACACCGCGGCGAACGTCGTGGCGTCGGCGCCCAACATCAGGCCACCTCACCGAGGTTCCGCGCGGCCATCTCGGTGATCTCGTCGGCGTGGTAGCCGGCCCAGATACCGCGCTTGGGCAGGGTGCGGAACGCGTACTCGTCGCAGAGCGCCCGGACGGGGCACTCCGCGCACACCTGCCGGGCGACCTCCTCGCGGGCGGCGCGGTCCTCGATCGTCTCGGACGCGGGGTTGTTGGGGCCGTCGTGCAACTCCGGGAGGGACAGGCACTCGGCCTGATCGATCAGTTCGTTCGACAGGTCCCACAGGGACATCTCGGCGATGCGGTCACTCACGATTTCGATCTCCTGTGCTGAGGGGGTTCGGGGGCGTGATCGGTTGGAGGTGAGGTCCCGGCGCCGTGCTTGGTGGCTGTCGGCCGGAACCGGCGGAAGGGTCAGCCCAGCGCGCCGACGAACCGGGCCAGCGCGTCAATCGCCTGGTTGACCGCGTTCGCGGCCTGCTCCGGGTTCTTGAACACGAACACCGCGCACACCACGGCGGCGATGACCTGCGGATACTTCTTGGGCTGCGGGAACATCCGACGGACCTCCTGCGGTTGACCAACTTGGCTAGTCATCTCGACTGGCCAACAGCATGACCAACCTGGCTAGTCAGGTCAAGAGATTTCCGGAAAATTTCCCTGGCTTGGCTAGCCAGGGCTACCCTTGGAGGTATGAGCGTGGACCCCGAATACCTCGGTGACCTGGACCCCGATGACCCGCGGACTCCCTCGCAACAGATCGCAAACAAGCTCAGGGCCGCGATCCTGACGGGCAAGCTCAAGGCCGGCGACAAGCTCCCGTCACAGCCGGATCTCGCGGGGCGCTATGGCGTGGCTCGTGAGACGGTCAAGGCAGCCCTGCGGGTGCTTCAGACGGAGCGACTGATCGTCAGCCGGCAAGGCAGTGGCTCGTACGTGCGTGCCCAGACAGAGCGGCCGGTCGGCCTTCGCCCTCATATCGAGGCCGCTTTCGAGCGCCCCCATGTCTCGATCGACTTCTCGGGGTTCTCTGGCGAGACCCTGAACAACATGCTGGCCGAGGTGCTCGACAAAGTACGCGCTGGCCGTCTTACTCCGGAGTCCATCAGGATCCGACTGATGACCTCCGATACGTCCTCAGCGATGGCATTGCCGCGGCGTGTCGGCACTGAAACCGCAGAGCCAGCAATCGTGAAGCGCGCTGACCGCATCGCTCGGCGCGCCGTGGAAGGCATTACCGAAGCCGTACACGAACTCGCAGACCTCGGTCTAGTGAAATCCGCAAGCGCTGAAGTACGCGTCCATGAACTAACCCCTGCGTTTAAGCTCTACATCCTCAACTCAGAGGAAGTCTTCTACGGACTGTATCCAGTCGTGTCACATTCGATCCGGCTCGGAGGCGAATCCGTGGAGGTATACGACCTCATGGGGAAGGACACCACACTCTTTCACTTCTCCTCCGCCGACGATGAAGAGACCTCCAACTCTCCGCAGTTCGTACGAGAGGCGAAAGCATGGTACGAATCCCTCTGGAACACGATCGCCCGCAGCTACAGCGAATGATCCCCCTGCAAACCCTCACCAACGAGACAAGCGCCGTACTGCTCGACTTTGACGGGCCGGTCTGTAGGCTATTCGCCGGTTACCCGGCGCCGACAATCGCGGGCGAAATGCGCAACTTTCTGCAGAGCCGCAGCGTGACCGTTCCAGATCGGGTTAAGCAGGACGGACCTCTAACTCTCCTGAAGTGGACTAGCGAAGGTGCGCCGCATCTACTCGCCCAAGTCGAGAAGATGCTGTGTTCCGCTGAGCTTGAGGCAGCCAACAGCGCTGCACCTACGCCGGGGGCGGATGCTGTTATCACAGCAGCCGCCAGGAGCGGGCGCCCTGTCGCGATCGTAAGTAACAACTCAACGGGCGCCATCGCTCGCTATCTCGAATCCAAGAAGATATCGACGGACGTCAGTGCCATCGTCGGTCGCCCCTTCGGCCAGCCAGATCGGATGAAGCCTGACGCTTATCCGCTTCTTAAGGCTCTCGGGGAGGTCAATATGCCACCTCAAGCCGGCCTACTCATCGGCGACTCCGATACCGACATCCAGACTGCCAAGAAAGTGGGAACGCGCAGCCTTGGCTACGCCACACGGCCAATCAAGTTCTCTATCTTGACCGAAGCGGGCGCGGAAAACGTGATCGACGACATGGGCGCTCTGGCCGATGCACTAGAGTCCGTCGCCCGATGACGCTGCATCGAGTCCGTGTACCTCGCGAAGTAGCCGAAGGTGTATCGGCACGTTGGCCAAGCGTCGGCACCGTTTGGCATGGGCAGGTATTGAGTGAACTAGCAGCGCTGTGTCAGCGTTACAAAGTGACTCCGGTTCACACTTTCGATGCTCGGTACAGCCTTGTAGTGGAGACAGCGCGAGGCGACGGAACCAGACTAGTCATGCGTTCTACTCCCGATCCGTTGGGGATTTTTCAGGCGGAGGTCTCCCAGTCCTTGGCTAAAGTCGGCGCCGGTCCACAAGTTCACGAGGTGCTCCAGACAGCAATAGGAGTATGGACGGTTGCCGATCGAATTTCCCCTGGCGACAGCCTGTACTACCGTCCGGGGTCCATCGAGAGCCTGGCGGCAACGCTCAATCTGCTACAAGGCCAAGCGGCACCGATTCCGGAGATGCCTACCCTAGGCGACTGGCTACGCGGCCGACTCTCAGACGAGAATCCGATAGATATCCCACCAGGGCGCAGCCCCGCCTCTCCACAGGAAAGACAACGAGCCCTAGCTCTGCTAGCCAGCCTAGAATCAACAACATCAAACAATCTCTGCCACGGTGACGCATCCAGCAACAATGTGCTTCACAGCGACTCCAAGCTTCAACTGATCGACCCTCGCGGAATAAGTGGCGAGCTGGCCTATGACGTGGCTGTGGCAGCTTGGAAGACAGCCAGCGACGAGGAGAGCCTCGTCCGCCGCGCGCTCACTCTGGCGAAGCTCGTGGGTGTCGAGCTACAGCGAGTCGAAGCATGGCTCACCATCGCGACAGCGGCGCGGGTATGAGTCCCCCCGCCGCGGAATCCGCAGAATCCCGTGATTGAAGGAGGACGATGCGCCCCGTCACCTATGTGGGTCTCATACTGGCTGCGGCAGTCTTTTCCGGGATCGGCTTCTGGCGAGACGGCTGGGCCTTCGCCTCAAATCTATTCGCCGAAGCCACCGGGATATTTATCGGCATTGCTATCGGATTTGCGCTAGTGGATCGACTGATTGAAAGTGAAGCGCGACGAAGGTGGGCCAGGGTTAGCGACTTCACGCTGACCTCAATACGACACTATCTCGAAGATATTGAATTCGCCTGCATTACAACTCCAGCTCTAATGAAACTTGAGGCAGCTAATTTGCGCTCTGAGACTGGAAGAACACTCGGACAGGCGTTTGCAATTTTTTCAAGACACCTTGCCGAGAATGCCGAAGAGATCAGTACAGAATACCAAAACCAAGAAGTGAGGATAGACCCGCGTCTAGGGGACGCCAGTATGTCGCATCCGGATCCTGACGGAGGGACAAGATACGTCGTAGGAACCCGCGAGGCGGCCCAAAAGCTGCGAAGGGAGTGGATGAACGAAGTCTCCACGGGAGACTTTTACCGAGAGGTACGGCCAGCGTTTGAGCGACTCCGTGAGATTATCACTCCCAGGGTTCTTGAATTTGGCCACGAACCCCAATTGGTCGGCGCCCTGGTCGCGGTTGAGGCGGCCGATCGGGCATGGTTCACAGCACTGAAGACAATTGAGGACGATTGGGGTATGCCTGAGCACTATGCATGGGAGCAGGCAGCCTCGGCCCTGGAAGCCTGCGCTCATCTTGCTGACCTGGTGGATGGACTTCAGGGCAGCAGCTCCCCACACGCGTGAAGCACTCCCCATCCGGATCACTCCAGCGACGAGAGGGCCATGCGGAACACGAATGCGTCGTAGCGATCTCGGGGATACGACACGTCGGAGATCATGATGATTCGGTTTTCAGTCGAGAGGAACCGCTGGTGAACCGTCTTGACGAGATCGCCGGGCGTTGTCCGCAGCCAGTCGGCATGCGTCATCGTCGGTAGTCGGTCGGAGATCGTCTCTTCCAGGAAGGCGGCCCCCGAAGTGTCGGCAACGTCCAGCGGATGGTAAGTGTCCGAGATCGAGACTGGCCGCCCATCCTCGGTGGCTCGGGTGATGACGTGGTTGATTTCCTCCCCTACAGGGATACCGAGAGCCTCCGCGAGTTCGCTCGTGGCGGGGATCTGCTCGGTCTCACGTTCTACTTGGATCTGTTGATCGGACTCGTTCTGGAACGACCGCTCAGGAGACACGCGAACGAGGTTGGGGCGGTCGGCGACGAAGATCCCTCGCCGTCGTACGGATCGAACAAGCCCCTGACTCTGGAGGAGTTCGAGGGCCTTCCGAACCACGATGTCCGACACGCCGTTCTGCTGCGCGATCTCGGTGTAGCTCGGTAGCTGAATGCCGGGTGGGAGTTCCCCACCGCGGATGCGACGGGCGTACTCGGCTGCGATGCGGACGTAGGCCGGTTCTGCCACTGCGTGATCTATCCCTTCGAGCGCTCTTTGGTGGCCACCTTCACCAGCGTATACGCATCATCGTATACCTAGAAGTGTGCGAGATGCCGCGCTGGGAGGTGGCGGACGCCCAGACCGCCGCAGAATCCGCAGAATCCGCAGAACCCCTCGGGGATGCCACGCTGAGCACGGTGGGGAGCCTCGTGAGCGGCGACGCCGCAGTATGCCGCAGAACTCCGCAAAATCCACTGGCCTGCGACAAAACCACACATCGCCGTGCTACGGGGCAGGGTTGTGCGGCACCGCAGGCGCGCGGAGCGCACGTCGTGCCGCGCAATGCCGCAGAATGCCGCAGAATTCGCTGACCTGCGCTGATGTCCGTCATCCGTGGGCGGCACTGGGGTTTGTGCGGCGGGGTATGTGCCAGTTCGCCGCGACACCGTGACCTGGGACGACGCGGGACCCCATGCACGGCAAGGGGTTTCTGCGGATTCTGCGGATTGTGCGGCGCCTTACAGGTCCCTGGTCCGGGCGCCGGCTGCGATGCGAAGCGGGCAGCACGCAGGCAAGGGTCGGTTGATCCGGGGTCGGAAGCGAGGTGCTGAGGCGGCCTCTCGGCGCCGTTCGGTGTGCACCGGGATAGATGGGGATGCCTGACGAGTCGATCTCGTCAAAGCGCTCCTGAGGCTTGATCGTGCGGAATATGTGCGGAAGTCGCCGGTTTGGGATCACGGATGCCGCAAGTTTTACCAGGTCAGACGGAGTGCGCCCCTGACCGAGCGTGGTTCACTGAAAAGCGGAAGGTCGGCGGTTCGACCCCGCCCCTGCCCACCTCTCTAAGCAGCGCAAACGCCCCGGAGCCAGCGGCTCGGGGCGTTTGTCGTTGACAGCAACGCTGCCGTCATCAAGCGGACGGTCACCCAAGGAAGACAGTCGACACCTCACCTCAGCTGAGGGTGACCTACAGAGAGGCTCTCACGGAGCGACCTCGTGATGACTACCGACGGAATCCCGACAGAGACTTCAGAATACGATCTGATAATCTGGGGGTATGAGCACCAGCCACCCCGACGCAGTGACCTTCTCTGATCTGTCGCGCAACCCCCGGGCCGTGGCCGAGCGCGCCTCCCAGCTGGGGCGCTTGCGCGTCACCCATCGCGATGCTCCCGACTTCTACCTCACAGCCGCCGACCGCGAGGAACAGCGTGACGAGACGCTGGTGACCGCATCTCGGATCTTCCTCGCACTCATGAAGCATGATCCCGGCGCTCTCAACCTGCTTCTCGCCATGCCGGACGTGTTCCCCTGGGTGCGTCACCTCAGCACCGAGGAGGTCCGCGCATTCACCGTGGAACTGGTCGAGGCATTGTCGGACGCAGCAGAGCTTGATCTCGACATATCCGCCCACGAGGTCATCGCCGGCTGGCGCGCCACAGCGCGTATCAAGGCCGACCCCCAACAGTACGAAGACGCGATCCGGCCCACTACCGGAGACTTCGGTGCAGTGGAGGTCAACCCTTGAGCCCCAAGCGAGGGGACAGGGTCACAGTCCCACCACCAGACGACGAATGGGACGTACGATTCGGCACCAGCGACGCAGTGCGTGGCTGGGAGGAACTATGCCGACTCGCATTGGCCAATACACGCCGCTGCCTTGAGACGCTCCGCTCCGACCCACGTTCCCGTAGCAACCACGATCGGCAACACCGCCTCCGCGGAGATCTCGCAACCCACAAGCACAACGGCCGAGATTTGGAGCAGTGGGAATACGAGGTCACAAGCGGCGGCCGCGTCCGTTACGTCATCAACGATGCCGACCGTACAGTGTGGATCGTCTACGCATCTCCCCGCCACCCCAAGGACACCGACCGTTGACAGGTGTCGCCGATACCGGCGCAGGCGACAGCAACGGTGACAGCAACAGCCGCCACCAATGACAGCCATCAACACACGTCAATCACCGCTGGCCTCGGGCAGATACCTCCCACCATGACGGCTGCTATACCTGAAAAGCGGAAGGTCGGCGGTTCGCCCCCGCCCCTGCCCACACTTCTGAACAGCCAGAACGCCCCGAAGCCAACAGGCCCGGGGCGTTTTGACGGCAACCGGGTAGCGGACGGTCACCTTGCCCAGGACCCGGGCATCCCCCCGCCGGTTGCTACCTCAGCCCATGTCAGGCTCGGTACTCTCCAAGAGAGCGAGGAGGCCACAATGACCGCGCAGCCGCACGACTACGGTTCTGGCAGCCTGCGTGCCATCCGTGCCGCGCTCGTGATCGCCCAAGACCGGGGAGCGTTCGACATCGGGCTCAAGGCCGTCCTCGACGAGGTCCGCATCAGCCTGGATCTAGCAGCGCTGAACGACTTCATCCACCGCTGGTGGATCACTGCCTGCGACTCGACAAGGGATGCTGAGGGACGTCGCCGCATGCACGCACAGGCCGCGCGAGCACTCGCCGGCGAGCCACTCCCGCAAGGAAGGCCATGGCGCGAGGTCCTCGCCGAGCGCGAAAGCGGGCGGTAGGTGTACAAGCTCATCCTCGACCCGATCGCCGAAGAGCAGATAAACACAGTGCCTGAAGAAGCGCTGCCCCCCTCGCTGAACTGTCCACCCTGCTGGAAACCGCACCATGGAGCGGACACCCGTTCAACCCCCGTTGCCAACATGCTCACTCACACCTTCGGCGAACGCGGACTGGCAACCTACGTCGTCCTGGAAGAGCAACGAGAGGTCTACCTCATCCGCGTCGAATGGCCATGAACCCGCGGCCGAGCATGGCGGCAACCGACCCTCACCACGAGCGCACATATGACGCCGTCTGACCTCGGTCGGCGCCGTGCCGGCAGGGTGATCGCTACTCCTGAAGCGCGGAAGGTCGGCGTTTCGACCTATGCTCGCCGCAGCCGACCAGCGAGAAGCCCCGCAGCCAACGGCTCGGGGTTTTATTGACGACAATTGCCTTAGCCGAAAGGGCCTCGCTAGCTTCCCGAGCGCTTTCCGGTCCTCGTCGAGGGCCGGGTGAACGTAGATCGTCATCGTCACTGCGCCCGACGGTCTCCCGAGCCACGTGCGGTCGGACACCATGCAGGACCTAGCTTCGCGGGAACGAGCAACTGTCCGCGATACGCACATTGAGCTTGGTGGCCCCATCCAGCCACCGGACGGCCACCAGTTCCTCGGCGAGATCCGCCATGGCCACCGGGTCGCTGACCACGGCGAACACCTCGTCCGCCGAAGCGTTGATCGTCACTGTGTCGCTGGCGAAGAGTCTGTTCAGCGTGACCATCCTCGCGATTGCCGTCATGGCGCGACGTCCAGAGTTCCACAGAACCGGGGGCGTGGTTCTGGCATCCAAACAGACGGTATCGTTTTTTTGAGTCCGGAATGAGGTCTTGAATGGTTGCGCCGTTGCTTGCCGCCGATCCTCGGCAGCTGGGTTCGTATTGGCTGGCTGGACGGCTCGGTGCCGGCGGCCAGGGTGTCGTCTACGAGGGGTACGACGAGCAGGGCGGACGCGTCGCGGTCAAGGCGTTGCACGGCGACTTCGTCACTGATGGCTATCGCGAGCAGTTGCGCCGGGAGGTCGCGGCGCTCAGCCGGGTCGCTCCCTTCTGCACTGCCCGCATCGTCGAGACCGATCTCGGGCACGCGCCGCCCTATCTCGTCAGTGAATACGTCCCCGGCCCTGATCTGCAGGAATGGGTCGACCGGAACGGTGCTTATGGGTCCGATGATTTGTTCCGGCTGGCGATCGGCATCGCTACCGCGCTGGCGTCCATCCACCAGGCCGGGGTCATGCACCGTGATCTGAAGCCGGCGAACGTCCTGCTCGGCCCGGACGGCCCGCGGGTGATCGACTTCGGTATCGCGCGGACCGAGGAGATGTCGCGGAGCGCGACCGGCAACCTCAAGGGCACGCCGCGCTGGATGGCCCCCGAGCTCTACCAGGGGCAGCGCGCCACCCCGGCCGTCGACATCTGGGCCTGGGGCGCGATCGTGCTGTTCGCGGCGAGGGGAAAGCCGCCGTTCGACGGGGAGAGCCTGCCGGCGCTCGTCCACCAGATCCAGAACCGCGATCCCGACCTCGAACGGCTACACGAGCCACTGCGTTCGCTGGTCGGGCGTTCACTTTCGCGTGACCCGGCCTCGCGTCCGGACGCACGCGAACTGCTGGAGGGGCTGATCGGCGGCCACTCACCGCTCAAGGCCGGCACGCGGGCTGCCGGAGGCCTTCCTTCTGCGACGATCCCGCCGTCCCTGGCGCAGCAGGCCGAACGTGCCTACGCCAGGCTCCACGTCGATGCGCAGGCCGCGGTGCCGCGCGTGCTGTTGCGGATGATCGCCGCTTTCCCCGACGCCCAGGACACGCTCCGCAAGGTGCAGTTCAACGAGTTCATCGATGCCGAGACCCCTGAGCCGCTGCTGCGCCAGGTGCTTGATGAATTGGCCCGGGCGGGACTGGTGATCAGGGACGGCATCATCTTCAGCCTCGCCAGCCCGGCGCTATTGCGTGCGTGGCCGCGGCTGCGCGACTGGGTCGAGCAGGAGCGGGCCGTCCTGAACGTCCACCACGGGCTGGCCGACGCCGCCCGCCTGTGGGCCGCGAACGGACGCAAGGGCGGCGACCTGCTCCAGGGCAGCGCACTCGACGAGGTCATCACCACGGCCATCGCCGGCCGTCACCATCTCACGCTGAACGTGCTTGAGCGCGAGTTCGTCGACGCCTCGGTCGCCGCGTCCCGCCGCCGCACCCGCGTCCGGACCCTGCTGAGCGGCGCGTTGGCGGTGCTCCTGGTCGTCGCGATCGGCGCGGCCGCCACCGCGACGGTGCAGGGCGGCAGGCTGTCCGACCGGAACCGCGAGATCTCCCGGCAGCGCGACGAGGCGTACGGCGCCCGGATCGCCGGCGTGGCGTCCACGATGCGCCGCACCGACCCGGTCAGCGCCAAGCGCCTCGCGATCGCCGCCGGGGCGCTGGCACCGAACGCCCTCGACACCCGCAGCGCGCTGACCTCGCTCTACAACCAGTGGGAGCAGTCCACCTACAAGCCGCCGGGCATCGACGGCACCTGGCGGCAGACCAGCGACCGGACCGGTCACCTCCGGGTCTTCTCCCGTCCCAACGAGGTGAAGATCTTCGATGTCGACGCCCGGAAGGTGACCGCGCACTTCGCGATCCCTGGGCAGCCGGTCGTGAACTGGGCGATGTCCCATCCCCTTTCCATCAGCGACGACGGCCGATTCGTGGCGCTGGCGCAGGAGGACGGGAGGCAGAAGAACGGAACCCCTCGGGGCGCCGTCCGGGTATGGAACACCGCCACCGGGCAGCCGGGCCCCGTGACGATCCGGCTGCCCGAGGCCTATGCGGAGCTCAGCCCGAAGGGCACCCGCCTGCTGAGCTTCGAGGCCGAGCAGGCGATCGTCTGGGACGTCGCGACCGGCCGGTCCATCGTCAAGATCAAGCGCACTCAGGACGCATCCGCGATCATGACGCCGGACGACAGGTACCTGATCGCCTGGCTCAGCGGAAAGCTCGAAGTCTGGGACCTCACGACCGGAAGGAAGGCACCGGCTCCGCGGCTGCCGAAGAGCAAGCCGCAGGCCTACGAGCTTTCGGTCAGCCCGGACGGCAAGCTGCTCGGCACGCTGGTGGGCGATCGCCTCTGGCTGGCCCGTCTAGACCGTGACGAGGTGTGGTGGCGTCCGGTCTCCAAGGATTTCCGGGCCTCTTCGATGAGCTTCAGTTCCGACGGCCGGTACGTCGCGGCCAACGCCACGATCTGGGAGGTCAACGGCAGTCGGAAAGAGCCGGTTTTCGCCTACGCCAGCGACGAGGGCACGCGCTGCTCCTTCGGACCCGGCGATCGCGTGCTGAGGTGCATCGACGGCGACGGCCTCATCACCGATGTGTCCCTCAAGACCTTCCTCGATCCGGTCAGCCTCTCCGACGGGGTCGGCGACAGCTCGGTGATCAGCGAGGACGGCTCGACCCTCGCCGCCGGCAGCACGAACGGCCTGACGATCTGGGATCCGATCAAGCGGGTCGAGAAGGCGACGCTGCCGCTCAGCGTCTCCAACGACACCAGCGACCTGGAGTACTCCCTGTCCAGGGACGGCAGGTTGCTGGCCAACACCCGCCGGGACACGGGCGACATCGAGATCTGGGACGCCCGCTCCGCCACCAAGAAGACCACCCTCCGGACCGGGCACAAGATCGGCCTCTACGACCCGGTCGTCTTCTCACCCGACGCCCGCACGCTGGCGGTGCTCTCCGGCGAGACAGGGCCCAAGACCCTCGAACTGTTCGACGTGGCCAAGGGCTCCCTGCGGGCCAAGTCGGCCGGAGCCGACGGGGGCAAGCCCGGCAACTTCCCCAAGGCCTACTACCCGAAGGTCCTTTTCAGCCCCGACGGCCGCACCGTCATCTCCAGCAGCGACCAGGGCGTCGTGGACGTGGCCACCGGCAAGCGCCTGGTCGCGCCCAACCCCCAGCTGAACGAACCCAAGGCGATCAGCCGCGACGGCCTGGTCGCCGAGGCCGACGGCTCGTCCAAGATGGAGATCTGGGACGCCAGGACCCTGGCGCCGAGATACGAGATGCGGCTGGGCTTGGCGATCGACGAGACCGTCGCCTACTCCCCGGACGGCCAGGTCCTCGCCGCGGCCGACAGGACGGCCGGCGTGATCCGCCTCTGGGACGTCCGCAACCGCCGCCCCTTCGGCCTCCCCCTCACCGGCTACCACGTCCCCAAGGGGGCCCCCGGCGGCAAGATCGGACCCCTCGCCTTCACCGCCGACGGCTCAGCCATCCTCAGCCTCGACTTCGAAGGCCGCCTCCGCACTCACCTCGTCGGCCCCACCCAGATCAAGGCCGCCCTCTGCAAAGAGGTAGGCCCCCTTACCCAAGCCGACTGGAAGACATATATCCCAGAACTCCCCTACCGCCGCACCTGCTGAGAATCCGCAAAAGCGCCGGCCGCCTTTATCGCTTAACGAGCAAACGGCGATGGCTCCGGGCGGTTGCCCGGAGCCATCTGTGCCTAACGAACTCCCGGAAAGACGCCAGCTCTCCTTTGAGCCGGCGGTTCCAGTCGGGGGGCATCACCCCGCTGATCGTCGCCCCGCGGGTGGTGTCAGCGCAGGCGCAGGTACTCCTCCCAGGTGCGGAAGGTCATCTTCGGGCCGTCGTCCTTGGCGTGGTTGGCCAGGCCGTTCTTTCCGAAGTAGTAGTCACTGACCTGGGGCTGAGCCTGGCCGGCGAGGTCGGGGTCGCTGATGGCGGTCGCGTGGATGTGCCACGGCCAGTTGCCCTGCTTGGGGCTGCGCACCCATGCCGCGAAGCCGACGCGGCGCAGTTCGCGAGCGACCTTGGTGCGGGTGGCGGCGTTCATCCCCTTCACCGAGATGTCGACCACGCCGCCGCCGTCGTGAGTGCCCACGGACGTGGGGTCACCGCCGGGGTTGTACGAACCCTGGTCCAGCACGATCTTGCGGCCGCCGAGCAGCCGGCTCGCCTCGGCAAGCATCTTCTTGGTACGGGTGTTGACGACGTACTTGCCGTACTTCACCCGGGGGCCCGGAACGATGACGTGGGTGACCTTGAAGCGGCCGGTTCCGAGCTTGGTGAGCGACGCCTTGCCCGGCAGGCCGTTGGCGGCGATTCCCTTGTAGCCGAGCGACTTCTGGTACTTCTTGAAGGCGGTGATCGTGGTGGTGCCGAAGTAACCGTCCACGTACTTCGCGGCGAGCAGCTTCTTGTCCTTCAGCGCCTTCTCGACGAGGAGCACGCTGGCCTTGGCGCCCGGAGTCAGCTTGTTGTCGGGCCGCCGCGGGTCGAGCTGGGCGGCCTTGAGCGTGGCTTCCATGTTCACGCTCGGTAGCGCCTTGGCGCCGGCCGTCTGGACCGCCGGTGACTCGGACGCGCCAGCCAATGCGGGCACGGCGGCGAGCACGCCGGCCGCCGCGAGGCCGGTGGCGATGTATACGGGAAGCTTCATCATTTTCTCCAGGTCGCAGGAACTTGGGGGCGATGCCCACGCTGAGTCCACCGGATCGATCAGCCGTGCGCAAGAAGATCGACATTGTCCAGCCGACTCCGGACGAATCGGTGCCCGTCCGGGCGGGCCCGGACAATTGGACGGCCTGGATACACGGCAGAACAGCCACACAGAGTGACGACTAGACGGTAGTGAGCGTGACGGCACACCCTCGCTCAGCCCGCCCGTCGATCGCCGAAGATGATCAACGCGGGAGCTCGCCGACATGGTCACAATCCCGAGGATTCTTCATATCTGGGGCGGCTGACCTGTGGCCTCGGACACTTCCCATGCGGCGGCATTGCGACCGGTCAAGCCCGCGCTTGCCCACGGCGTCTCGGAGGCCATGAGCCGCGGTGGGGAAGGCCCTGGCCGATCCTCGGCTGGATCATCCCGGTCATGAACCTGTGGGTCCCCAAGCAGCTGGTCGAGGACGTCTGGAGGATCAACGGCTTTCAGAAGGCACGGGCTCGGCGGTTGACCACCGCGCTGGCCCAGGCCGCGACGGGTCAGGCCTCGGTGCCCAGTTCGGGGAGGTTCTGCGCCAGCGGCACGAACTCGGTGACTGAGAGCAGCCCGTCGTTGTCGGTGTCGTACTCCGCGAACAGCGCCTTGACGATGCCCGACAGGTCGTCCACCTCGGCCGCGGGGAACATTCCCGCGATCGCCGCGGTCACCTCGTCCACGGTCAGCTGGCCGTCACCATCGGTGTCGTAGCGAGCGAACACCGCCTCGTACTTATCGGACATGATTCCCTTCCCCATGAGCAACCGTGGGTCCTGATCGTAGCCGTCGGCCGTCGAACTCGAAGCCGGTCTCCGTGGCGGACCGGATCAGTGGGCGGCCCGTTCTTGCATTGCGGATCTGACTTCGTAGACGGGGCGGTAGCGGTCGTGCAGGGACGTGATCAGGGTGAGCAGGAGGACGAAGAAGGCGGTGTCGACCCGGTTGAGGTCGCCTTCCCCGAGCAGCGATCCGGCCACGAGCACCAGGCCGATGTTGAAGGCCAGGCGGACGAGGAACGCGAGGATCGCTGATTGGACGCCGTGGTGGTTGCGTGCCGCCCACAGGCTGAACGCGGTGTTGACGACGACGAAGAACGCGAGGGCGAAGAAGAGTTGGGTGTTGGTGGTCTTCAGGTCCGGGAGCACCTGGGCGAATACCACGCTGATGAGGCCCACCAGGAAGATCTTCTCGACGGTGACCAGGGAGAAGATGTGGGCGTGCCGGGCTCGCCAGGCGTCGCGTTCGGCGGCGGTGTCGATCGGCTCTGGGAGCTGGTCGGCGGCCAGCCGCCACCGCCGGTCGGCCGGCCACAGGCGGGGGCGTACAAAGAACCAGCACACCGCCGCCAGGGCCAGCAGAGCAATGATGATCGCGGGACCGAACCATGGCACTTCGGTCAGGGTCTCGGTGAAGTCGAGCTTGGCGATGTGGATCCAGTACTCCTGCGGCAGCTTGATGACGATCCAGATGAACGCGGCCGCCGCCAGCCAGAAGGTCGCTCTGAGCTTGGCCGGGTCCCAGCGGCTGCGGATTCCCTCGTAGGCGATGAAGAAGTACTCGAAGGTGTTGGGGAAGATCAGTAGGAGGGGCCGCCACTGGGTCAGCTCGAAGGCCACCACCCCGGCCAGACGGTAGAAGTAGAGGAACCGGGACGTTTGGAAGGCGGGTTCGCTCGTCCAGTTCCGCATGGTCGCCAGGTAGGCGAGGGCGAGGTAGTAGACGTCCATCGCCTTGTCGTAGCCCTGGTAGCCCGGCGGGTCGTAGCCGAGGGACTGGAAGATCGTCTGGTCGACGCCGTCGAGGATCAGGCAGCCGATGATGGCGGGCAGCGGGAAGCGGAAGATCAGGAGCGGCAGCAGGAACCTGGCTCCGACGACGGCCCAGAAGACGGCGGCGACTTCGGTACTCACGGGGGGCGACCTCCAGGATTTCCGCGACGAGCGCAACCTGCGGTTACCCGTTGAGAGTCTCAGTCCACGCGCGTGGACGCACGAGTTCAGCGCCAGATGATCGCGCCTCGTTCGTAGTGCTCGTTGAAGCTCGGCGCCCGATCGTCGGGATGCTGCGCGTTCTTGCCGTACGGCGGGGCGATGTAGTGGACCTCCCGGAGGGGCGTGGTCGCGACCGAGAGCTCGCAGGTCACCCATCGAGCGCCCTTGTGGTCGAACGAGTCCGGGACGGGTTTCTCCGGGCAGCCGGGCAGCGAGCCGCCGATCATGGTCACGTTGGTGATGTCCCCGCCGCTGCGCCGGAACTCCATCCGGGGAACGGACAGCGACAGGGGGTTGCCGCTCTCGTTCGTGATGACGATCTCGGCGTAGTACGCGGTGCTCCTCTTCAGAATGGCCCTGCTGTCGGCGTCGAAGTTTCCCGCGACCTTGGAGCCGCTGGTCTGCCTGATCCGCTGTACCGTGATGCCGAGCACGCCCTCGTCGTAGGTCTTGTGCAGGGGGTTGTACTCGCGGATGGGCACGATCGCCTTCTGCCCGAACCGCAGCCGCGTCCCTGGCCGGGTCATCTTTCCGGTCACTCGCAGCGGTCGCGTCGGCGGTCGCGTCACACCGGTCGACGACGGGGTCGGAGAGGGAGCCGGTGTCATGACGGTCGGCGTGGACGTTGGTCGTGCGGTGTCGTCGCTTCCGGAACAACCGGCTAGCAGCGCGGGGATGAGGATGGCGGCCGCTGGTCCGGTTCGGCGTGGGAGACGGGCGCCGGCATGGCGGGGGGAACTGCTCATGCTTACATTTTCCGGGTTTCGCCTGGACCGGTCCACAACGATCTGCACCGTGAGAAGACACGCCGGTGACGTGTTCGTTTTCCGTGCATCACCGCCTGTAATCGCCGCCGTGGCCTAATATTTGCCCCATGACAAGCACCATGCCGCGCCCATGGACGCGTCCCGGCGCATGAGAGTGCCGACGCCGTGACCGCAGCCGACAGTGGCGGCGTGGGGCTTCTGGACAGCGAGCGGCTGCGGCTGCTGCTCGTCGAGGACGACCCCGGAGACGCCTTCCTGGTGGAGGAACTGCTTCGCGAGTCGGAGCCGGACGTCACCATCACGCTGGCCAGAACGCTGAGCGAGGCGCTGAAGCTGCTCGACGTCGAGGTTCAGTGCGTGCTCGTCGATCTGGCGCTGCCCGACGCGCAGGGTCTGGAGACGTTGCGGCAGGTCCTGGCGAAGGCCCCGGACACCGCCGTCCTCGTGCTCACCGGGCTCGACGACGCCCACGTCGGGGTCGCCGCCGTGAGCGCCGGCGCGCAGGACTACCTCGTCAAGCAGGAAGTGGACGGCGCGCTGCTCACGCGTGCCATCCGTTACGCGATCGAACGGAAACGGGCCGACGAGACCGAACGCCAGCTGGTCGAGGCGCGGGCGGTCAGCCGCGAGAACGCCCGGCTCGAACGCGGCCTGCTACCCGTGCCGATCCTGACGGACGCGTCGCTGCGGCATCACGCCCGCTACCGGCCGGGGCGGGCGAGAGCGCTGCTGGGCGGCGACTTCTACGACACGGTGGAGACCGCGGACGGTTCGGTCCACGTCGTGATCGGCGATGTCAGCGGGCACGGAGCGGACGAGGCGTCGCTGGGCGTGCGACTGCGCATGGCGTGGCGCGCGCTCGTTCTCGCCGGGCTCGTCGGCGGGCCGCTGCTGACGACGCTGGACGCGGTGCTGCGGCACGAACGGTGGTCGGAGGAGATCTTCACGACGGTCTGCATGCTGACGATCTCCCCTGACCGGCGGTCGGCCGAGGTCTTCCGGGCCGGGCACCCGCGGCCCCTGCTCTTCACCGCCGGCGGAGTCGAGGCGATCTCGGACGAGCCGGGCGGCCCGGCGCTCGGCCTCCTGCCCGACGGCACCTGGCCGTCCGGACGGCTGGAGCTGGGCGATGCCTGGGGCCTGATGCTCTACACGGACGGGCTCATCGAGGGCTTCGTGGGCGATGGCAACGAACGGCTCGACATGGAAGGGCTCCTCCGTCTCGCCCAGCAGGCCCATGGCCGGGGCGAGGACGGCAGCGCCCTGCTCGACGGTCTCATCGCCGAAGCCGAACGGCTCAACGGCGGGGTGCTCGCTGACGACCTCGCGTTGCTGCTGATGAGCCGGGGGGACGTGCGGTGACGGCCGCGCAGGAGGAAACAGAGGTCAGCGAAGCCGCGCCGGATCCGGTCGACCGGCCGCGGAAGCTGATCGGCGAGAAGGAGCTCCAGCAGGCGACGGCCGGGCGGGCACGGGTCCGGCTGGCCCTGCTCTACCGGGCGGGCGCGATCCTGCTGGCGCTGTTGCTGATGGCCGTGGCGGCGCAGGCGGTGCTCAGCCTCCAGGCGAACGGCCGGGCACGTGCGACGCTCCTCGATCGGGTCGATCCCGCGATCCTCCGGCATTTCGAGATCGGCCAGGCGCTGCGGAGCCAGGACACCGCCGTACGCGGGTACGCGGCGACCGGAGCCGGCCGGGACCTGGCGGAATACCGCACGGCCGTGCGGGAGGAGGCCGCCGCCGTCTCCGACCTGCGAAGCCTGCTCGCCGATGTGCCGGAGTCGGCGCCCACGCTGGAGCGGCTCGACCGGTTCGCGGAGGCGTCCGCGGCGTGGCGTACCGGCTATGCCGATCCGCTGGCGACCAGGCAGCGCCCTGGTCTCGTCCCTGCCGCCACCGCCCGGAACGGGGAGCGGCTGCTCGCCGACACGTGGGCGGCGGCAACCGAGCTTCGCGCCGCGCTCACCACCCTGCACCACGCGTCCGCCGACCGGTTGAGCAACCGGGCGATGCTCTCGGCCTGGTCGGTGGGGCTCGCGCTGGGCGTCATCGCGATCGGGGCCCTCATCGCGGTCATCGTCCTCCGCCGGACCCTGCTCCGGCCGCTGGCCTCACTTTCCGGCCGGGTGCGCGCCGTCTCCCAAGGCGACTTCCAGCACCCGCTGGAGGTACGGGGCGCCGCCGAGATCGCCGAGCTCTCGACGATCATCGACGCGATGCGCCGCCGCATCCTGGCCGAGTGGCACGCCACCTCCGAGGCCACCCGGCTCCTGGACGAGCAGACGGTCGAGCTGCGGCGATCGAACGCCGAGCTGGAGCAGTTCGCCTACGTCGCCAGCCACGACCTGCAGGAGCCGCTGCGCAAGGTGGCGAGCTTCTGCCAGATGATCGAACGCAGGTACGGCGACCAGCTCGACGAACGCGGCCGGCAGTACATCTACTTCGCCGTGGACGGCGCGAAGCGCATGCAGGCGCTCATCAACGACCTGCTCAGCTTCTCCCGCGTGGGCCGGATGTCGCGGCCCGAGGAGGCGATCGACCTCGGCGCGGTGATGGGGCAGGCGCTCGACAACCTGTCCACGCTCCGGGAGGAGACCGGGGCGGAGGTCACCTCGGACGAGCTGCCGACGGTGCCGGGCGACCGGACTCAGCTCACCCAGCTCTTCCAGAACCTCATCGGCAACGCCATGAAGTTCCGCGGCGACGAGCCCCCGCGGATCCATGTCGGCGTCCGGCGGGTGGGAGACGAGTGGGAGTTCTCCTGCTCGGACAACGGGATCGGGATCGAGCCCCACCAGGCCGACCGCGTCTTCCTGATCTTCCAGCGGCTCCATCCGCGGGACCAGTACGGGGGCACCGGCATCGGCCTGGCCCTGTGCAAGAAGATCGTCGAACACCATGGCGGCCGCATCTGGCTCGATACCGGAGCCTCCACGGACGACGCGGACACTTCCGAAGAAACACACACCACGGACGAAACGGCCGACGCGGACACCGCCGATGACGCGAAAACCGCGGAGACGGCGGAGATCGCGGAGACCGCGACCGCGGACACCGCGGCCGACGCGGCGAGCGGCGAGGGGCCCGCGGCTCCGCGCGGCTCGGGCACGACCATACGTTGGACCATGCCGGTTGGAGATGATGACGGTGAATGACCAGGCACGCCCCATCGAGGTGCTGCTCGTCGAGGACGACCCGGGGGACGTGCTCCTCACCACCGAGGCGTTCGAGCACAACAAGGTCCAGAACAACCTGCACGTCGTGAACGACGGCGAGCAGGCGATGGCCTTCCTGCGGCGCGAGGAGCCGTACGCCGGCAGCCCCCGCCCGGACCTCGTGCTCCTGGACCTCAACCTGCCGCGCAAGGACGGCAGGGAGGTGCTGCAGGAGATAAAGAACGACGAGGAACTGCGCAGCGTCCCGGTCGTCGTGCTCACCACGTCCGAGGCCGACGAGGACATACTGCGCAGCTACCACCTGCACGCGAACGCCTATGTCACCAAGCCGGTGGACTTCGATCAGTTCATTCGCGTCGTGCGCCAGATCGACGACTTCTTCGTCACCGTGGTGAAGCTCCCCCGTTGAGCGTCCGGCCCGCGGACGTCTTTCCCGTCCAGTCCAGGCAGACCACGACCGCGTCGTCCAGCGGCTCGTCGCCCTCGTGATACTCCAGGAAATGCCGGATGAAGGTCCGCACGGCCTCGGAGGGGCTCTGCAGCCGGGTCTCCCGCAGGGTCTGCATCAGCGCCACGGCGCCGTACAGTTCGCCGATCGGAGATTCGGCGGTGTGAACGCCGTCGCTGACGACGACGAGCCGGTCGCCGGGCTCCACGAAGAACTCCTCGGCGGTGTACTGGGCGTCCCCGAACATCCCCAGCGGCAGCTGCGCCTCGAAGTGCACCATCTCGGTGACGTTGCCCCGCATCCGGTACATGTGCGGCGAACCGGCGTCGATGGTCCGGACGCGTCCGGTCGCGAGCTCGAAGTCCAGCAGGAGGGTGGCGAGGTGCCGGGTGCCCCGGTGCTGGGCGTACACGGTCTGGTCGGCCAGGGCGGCCTGCTCGACGAGGTCGGCGCCCGACCGCCGCGCGTTGCGCAGGGCGCTGATGGCGAGGTGGGTGAGGGCGGCCGCCTCGGTGCCAGCGCCCATGCCGTTGGTCACCGTCAGCGTGAGGCGGTCGGCGGAGACCGACCAGTCGAAGTTGTCGCCCCACACCGAGTAGGCGGGTTCGAGCTGGCCGGCCAGATGGAACTCGTCGGTGGCGCAGGCCCTGCCGGGCAGGAGTTCCCACTGCATCTCGGCGGCGAGGGTCAGGCGCGAGCGGCGGCGGACGCGGCGGAAGAGATCGGTGTGCTGGTCGGCGATCGTCAGGGCGCGCGCCACGACGGTGGCGACCCTGGTGACGGCGGCGAGCCGGGTCTCGGTGGGAGGGCCGGGCAGGTGGACGGTCAGCACGCCGAGCCGGTCCCCGTGCACCGCCAGCGGCACATGGAGGAGGTGGGCGTCGCCGGGTCCCGGCGTGAGCGGCTCTCCGACGATCTGCTGGGCGGCGAACGCGTGCCCGGCCGAGGTGTTGTCCAGCCGCACCGGCTCGAAGTCCGGGCGGATAGGGACGAGGAAGGCCATGTGGTAGTCGACGAGCAGGAGCTCGACGTCGATCACGTCGAGGTCGGTCTTGATCCGGTCGGTCACCGTGTCGATGAGCTCGTGGGGCCGGGCGTCCCAGATCGCATGCTCAAGCTCCTGCAACAGGTCAGCGTGCACGGGACCTCTTCTGGTGTGATCGTCGTCTGGGAGTGCCCGGACGAACTAGGGGGCTTGGATGCCGCAGAGCGCGCGGTATGTAACAGTGGGAAGCATGGGCGTCACACCGGAGGAGGGAGCCGCTGAGTCCGCGGCTGCTCTCGACGAGGTGGCCGAGAGCCTGGTGACGTTGTGGTCGCTCGCCCACAACGCCTCCGACGTCCCCGTGCCCGCGACCCAGCTGCGCGTCCTGTTCATCCTCGAGCACGGCCCGGTCAACGTCAGCAATCTCGCGGCGGAGATGGACGCGCTCGTCTCGTCCGCGAGCCGGCTCTGCGACCGGCTCGAGGCGGCGGGGCTGCTGCTGCGCGATCCGGGCCGCGACCGGCGCGAGGTGACCGTGCGGCTCTCCGCCGACGGGCAGGCGCTGCTCGACCGGCTGAAGGTGCGGCGCCAGGACGATCTCGCCCGGGTGCTGGCCACCATGTCGTCGCCCGCGCGCGCGGCGCTGATCTGGGGGCTCACCCAGTTCCGCGAGGCGGCGACGGTCGAGTCGGGTCCGGACTCGGCCGACAAGTCGTTCTCGTTGCCGGCCTGAGAGGCGGCGGGCCCGCCCTCGCTCCGCCGGGAGCGGACACACCGTCGTACGGCCCAATCCCCACCCCCGGGTCAAGCTAGTTGTCGTGCGACAAATATACCCGTCCGTGACGGTCCGAGGAGCCGGAACGTGCAGGTGACGTCGATCGTGCGCGCGAGCACCGCGCACACCCTGACCGACGCGGGAACCCGGCACGGCACGTTGGCCCGGCGGCCTTGTATCCGCACCGCCCGCAACGGCATTCTCTGGCATCGCTGCTGGTCCGAGCCGAATCATGAGAACCCGAATAGCCATCCCTGGAATACGAACGAAACGCCTATGGGGCTTCAGGCTTGGCAAAGCCGAGCTTTCCCACCGAATTCATAGTTGCTGCATGGCAACTACCCTGGCTCATCGTCGCGGTCAGGCACCCCCGGACGGCTCCCCGCCCCACACGAGTGATTTTTTGGCGATCTGGCGGGCATGGCACGAAGGCGACCCTGACTGATCGGAGGACACCGCGATGGAGCTCCTACTGGTGCTTTGCCTGCCCCGGGACGCCGCGACGGCCCACCTGACGCGGGAGGTGCTGGACGCGTCGCTCACGAAACTGGGGGTGGACGAACAGGTCTGCGACGACGTCAATCTGGCCCTCGGGGAGGCGTGCGCGAACGTGATCCAGCACGCCGATCCCAGCGACGAATACGAGGTACGCGTCCATACCTACAACTCACGATGTCAGATCGAGGTGATCGACACCGGCCGCGGCTTCGACGCGGTGATGCTGGACCGGGCCGCCGCGGACGCCACCGCGACCGACGAGCACGGCCGCGGTCTCCAGATCATCGACGCGATCGCCGAGAACCTCCAGATCGTCAACCGCAATCAGGATGGCGCGATCATCCGCTTCGAGATCCCCCTCAAGTGGGAGCCCGGCTCCCCGGGCGAGGCACTGGCCACCGGAAACTGCCACTGACCGCCGCCGCCACCTACCGCCGCCACTTACCGCCGGTATCTGCCGCCGGCGCCTCCCTGCCGCCGCCGGCACCGGCCCCTGCCGGCCCTGGATCGATGTGGGCGAGCTCGGATTGTCAGTGCGGGTGGCTACCGTCTGCGCATGGCCAGACGCAAGCACTCCACACCCCCGAGGCCGATCGCGCCGGGCGACGTGGTGACCACCTACTCCGAGATCCTCGGCGAGTGGACGGCGGCACAGATCACGCACGTCGACGCCGACAACGAGCTGGCGGCGGTGCTCGAACTCGACTGGTCAGGCCCCGAGCCGTCCTCCGTCGCGGACCTCGGTTCGCCTTCGGCGCTCCGGTTGACCCACCACAGCTGGAACGGGAGGGTGTCCCACTGCAACTTCGAGTGGGTCCTTCCGCGCAGCTACAAGGTCATCGGCAACCTGCCCCTGCTGGGCCCGGCACAGAGTTCGAGCTACTCGGGCGGCTGGCACATCGGAGCGAACCTCGCGCGCCAGCGGCACTGGGACGCCGGTCACCGCGAGTCGCTGCCCACCCCGCATGCCCTGCGCTCCAGTGGCGAGGAGATCACCCGGCTTTTCGACGAGGACACGGAGCCCCGTTCGGATGTCCGCGGCCTGACCGTGTCAGATATCGATGCCCTCGACTGCGCCCGGCTGGTGGCCCATTTTCCCCGGCTGACCGCGCTCTCGATGTCAGGTGATCTGGGTGTGCTCTCTAACGCGTCAAGTCTCAACGAGCTCACCTCACTCAGGCACGTGTTCATCGTCGACCTTTTCGGAATGACCAAGGACGACCGCTTGCTGCCCCGGCGTCTGCCCGAGTTGGAGTCGCTCTATCTGAGCGGCATCCCCGCGGATTACGCCGCCGCGATGCGGTCGAGCTGGCACACCGAGATCCCGTTCGGTACCTACGTCGAGATCAGAAAGGGCCGCAAGCCCGAGTGGGTCACCGAAAACCGGGACAACCCCCTGCGTGACTGGGACGGACGCCGCCACATCAGCAACGCCACGTACAAGAAAGCCATCGCCCAGTACAAGCTCACCCGCAGGGCGGCCCTGGCGGCGGCGTCCGACGCCGACGCCGACGATCTGCCCGGCCGGTTGCACGAGATCGGACGCGACTACGCCGAGGCGTTCAACCGGCTGGACACCCGCACCGGATTCATCGAAACGGTAGAGCGCGAGGAGCTCTTCTCCGCTCTCTACGTCATCATGGACGACGCCGAGCGGTCTCTCGGGACGGATCTGACCCTGGCCCGAGAGGCACTGGCATCGGGCGCCGAGTCCGCGCGCGACTGGTAGCGGAAGGCCGCCATCGGCACGTAACTGAAGCACCGGAGGTAGTGGCGGTCCGCCTGGGCGGCGTGGTTAGCCCGCTCCAGGCAGGGCAAGGCGACCCACAGCGGGAACCCTTGCCCGGTTGCGGAGGATCAGCGTGGACGTACTACCCGAAGCGACGCTTTCCTACTGGGTGGACAGCGCACCTGGCGCGTCCAACCTCGACCAGCCCGCACTGCCCGGCGAGGTGGACGTTCTCGTGCTGGGCGCCGGTATCGCCGGGCTGACGACCGCGTATCTGCTGGCGCGCGCGGGCCGGTCGGTGACGGTCCTGGAAGCGGCCCGGATCGCCGAAGGGGTCAGCGGCCACACCACCGCCAAGGTCACCTCCCAGCACAACCTGATCTACGCCGACCTCACCGAGCGGTACGGACGCGAGAAGGCGGGGCTGTACGGGGAGAGCCAGCAGGCCGCGCTCGGCTGGATCACCTCCCAAGTACAAGAGCTCGGCGTCGACTGCGACTTCCGGCGGCGCGACAACCACGTCTACGCCGAAGACCCGTCCTGCCTGGACACGTTGCGAAGCGAGACCGAGGCCGCCGCCGAGCTCGGGCTTCCCGCCGAATTCGTGTCAGATGTCGCCCTGCCGTTCCCCGTCGCGGGCGCGGTCAGATTCAGGGACCAGGCGCAGTTCCATCCGCGTAAATGGTTGCTCGCGCTCGCCGACGCCATCCACGAAGCGGGCGGGCAGATCTTGGAAGGCGTACGGGCGACCGGCCTTGGCCGTACGGACGAGTCCCTCGTCCACACCAGCGCCGGAGACGTCCGGGCACGTGATGTCGTGGTGACGACCCACTACCCCGTCTACGACAGAGGCGCCTACTTCTCGCGGCTCATTCCGAAGCGCGTCCTGCTGATGGCGGCCCCCGCCGAAGCGGGCACCCTGTCCGAAGGCATGTACATCTCTGCCGACACCGGCCATTCGATGCGCACGACACCGAACGGCAACGGCGGCGAGATGCTCCTGCTCGGGGGCGAGGGATACCACCCGGGCGAGGATCCCGAGGTCGAGGAACGGTTCCGCAAGCTGGCCGCTTGGGGCGAGGACCGCCTGAAGGTAAGCCGCTTCAGCCACCGCTGGGCGACGCAGGACAACAGCAGCGTCGACAGGCTCCCCTACATCGGCCGCTACCACCCGCTGGCCAAGCACCTGTGGGTCGCCGCCGGGTTCGGCCTGTGGGGGATGACGAACGGCACCATGTCCGGGCTGCTGCTCGCCGACCTGGTCAACGGCAACGACAACCCCTGGTCCCAGCTGTACGACCCGGCACGCCTCAACGTCCGCCAGTCGGCGTCCGAACTCGCGAGCCTCGGCCTGAAGACCGGACGTCACTACACCGCGGACTACCCCCGCGCCTTCGCACCCGGCGACAAGATCGCGGAGCTGCGTCCCGGCGAGGGCACCGTCACCCACGTCGGCCGTCACCCAGTAGCGGCACACCGCGACACCGAAGGCCGGCTGACGGCGGTCTCGGCGGTCTGCACCCACCTGGGCTGCCTCGTCGCCTTCAACGACGCGGAGCAGACCTGGGACTGCCCCTGCCACGGCTCCCGATTCGCCGTCGACGGCTCCGTCCGCCACGGCCCAGCAACCAAACCCCTCAAACCCATCGAGGTCGACGATCCCTCAGCATCCAACCCCCCAAACACATCGCCCTAGCCCGCTACGACGGAGCGGCGGGTGGGAGGTCGGTCTCTGGGGCGGCGGGGAGGCGGACGGTGAAGGTCGCGCCTGCTCCGGGGCGGCCGTCCGCGGTGATCGTGCCGCCGTGACCGTCGACCACCTCGCGGACGAGGGCGAGGCCCAGGCCGAAGCCTCCCGGGCCGCCGACGAACCTCGTGAACAGCCGTTCCGCGTCGCGTGGGTCGAGGCCCTCGCCGTCGTCCTGGACGGTGAGCGTCACCGTCGGACCGCCCGCCAGGGTCAGCTTGATGTGGCCTCCCTTGCCGGTGTGGCCGAGCGCGTTGTCGAGGAGGGCGGAGACCACGCGGCGCAGCGCCGACTCCGCGCCGCGGACGATGTGGTCGCCGGGCCCCTGCCGCCGGACCTCGATCGTCACCCCGCTCGCCTTGGCCCGCGCCGCCTCGGCCACGGCGAGCTCGTCCGCGAGCGCGGCGAGGTCGACCGGACGGCACGGCCGTCGCATCCGCCCGAACTGCGCCGACAGCAGCAGGTCGTCGACCACCTCGCCGAACTGGCGGGTCCCGGCGATCAACCGGTCCACCTCCTCGGTCACGTCGTCGCCCTGCCGCAGCTGGTAGGCGATGAGCTGGGCGCGGGTGTGCAGACGTGTGAGCGGCGTGCGCAGCTCGTGGCTGGCGTCGGCCACGAAACGACGCTGCCGTACGAGCGCCTCGCCCAGCGGCGCGATCGCCCGCCGGGCCAGGACCTGGCCGATCAGCAGCGAGCCGAGCAGGCCGGTGACCTCCGTGGCGGCCAGCGTGTGCAGGAGCCGCCGCCGTTCCGCGTGCTGCTGCCGCAGGTCCATGGCCGCCTGGACCACAGTGCCCCCACGCCACCTTGTGTGCACGAGGTAGTCGTGGCCTCCGAGCGCGGCCTGGTCGGTCTGCTCGCCACCGGCGACACGGCTCAAGGCCGGCGTGAACGGCAGCTCCGCCGGGGCGCCCGGAGAACGCTGGACGACGCCTCCGCGGACCTCGAAGAGCCAGACGCAGTGCGGATGCTGGGCAAGGGAGGCACTGCGCGTCGCAGACGCGAGGTCCCTGCGCGCGGCAGCGTCCTGGCCGCTCACGGTGACGGCGTACACCAGCGTTCCGGCCAGCGCGATGACCAGGGAGATCACCCCGGCGATCTGGAGGGTGACCACCCGCCGGGTCCGGAGCAGCAGGCGCCGCTCGGGATCGGAGTGGCCTCCGGCGTTCACAGCTCGCCCACGCGGTAGCCGACGCCACGCACGGTGCGCACGACGTCCGGGCCCAGCTTGTTGCGCAGGTAGTAGACGTAGGTGTCGACGATCGACTCGGCCCGGGCGCCGTCGAACACGCCGTGCCGCAGCGAGGCGCGGGTGTGCACGTGCCGGGGACGGGCCGCGAGCGCGCGCAGCAGGCGGCACTCCTGGCCGGAGAGCGTCACGTCCTCGCCGGTCGGCAGGCGGACGACCTGGCCCTCGGAGTCCAGCCAGCCGGCACCGAGCGGCAGCAGCGGCGCGTGGTCCAGGTGGCGGCGGTGCAGTGCGCGGACCCGCGCCAGCAGTTCGTCGATCTCGAACGGCTTGACCAGGTAGTCCTCGGCCCCCGCGTCGAGCCCGGAGACCCGGTCGGCGACGGTGCCGAACGCGGTGAGCACCAGGGCGGGGACCGTCACGGCCCGCCGGCGCAGGCGGCGGATGAGCTCCACGCCGTCGAGCACCGGCAGGCCGCGGTCGATGATCATCGCGTCGTATCCCCGGGTCAGCGCCAGATGGAGGCCGCGCTGGCCCTCCAGGGCCAGGTCCACGGTGTAGCGCTGGCCGGTGAAGAGACCGGCCAGCATCTGTCCGAGATCACGGTCGTCCTCGACGATCAGTAGCCGCCGGGCGGATCGGTCGGCTGATCTTTCGGCCACGCGTCCACAGTCGCATCCGGGTCCACCGGTCGCCAGAGATAGGGGCAATTGTGGACAATTCGGATGGTCATTGAACCGGCCCCGCGACTGACACGTCCGATGCCGCCTCGCCGCCGGGCTCGCGCCGCCCGGCTTCCCGGCCGGGTTCGAGCCGCTCCGGCAGGGCCGCCTTGTAGAGCGGCAGGGCGCTCGCGGTCGTGATGATGGCGACGAGCACGAGCATGGCGAACAGCTCCTGCGTGATCATCCCGTGGAACAGGCCGATGTTGATGAAGATCAGGATCATCAGCCCGCGCGCGTTCATGAGCGCCCCCACCGCGTACGACTCGCGCCAGGAGAACCCCATCGTCCGCATCGACAGCGCGCAGCCGAAGTACTTGCCGCAGAAGCCCGCCGCCATGATGACGAACAGGGCCATCAGCATCGTGCCGCCCGTGATGCCGTCGAGATGGGTGTTGAGCCCGGAGAACGTGAAGAAGACGGGCAGCAGCAACGTCGAGACGACGCCCATCATCCGGGTGTGCAGCGCCTCGCGGAACGCCGGATCGCGCGGCATGGCCAGCCCGGCGAGGAAGCCGCCGAACACCGCGTACACCCCGATCCAGTCGGTGAGCCAGCCGGCCGCGAGCGGCACGAGGACGACCACGTACATCGCCGTCGGCCCGAACTCGCCGGTCCGGGCGAACTCCCGTCCCAGCGGCCGCAACGCCCGCCGGACGACGACGAGCATCACCACGGCGAACCCGGCGGTCAGCACGATCGTCCGCAACGCCCCGGTCAGGCCGGATCCCAGGTGCACGGCCGTCAGCAGGGCGAGCAGGCACCAGGCGAGGGCGTCGTCCACGGCCGCCGCGAGCAGGGACAGCCGTCCAGGCGCGGTGTTCTGCAACCCCCGCTCGTACAGGATCCTCGCCAGCATCGGGAACGCGGTCAGCGACAGGGCGCCTCCCACGAAGAAGGCGAACTCCAGCCGGCTCACGTCAGGCTTCGACAGCGTGCCCCACAGGAACAGCCCGGCGCCGACACCCAGGGTCAGCGACGGGATGACGCCTGACGCCGCCAGCACTCCGGCCCGCCGCTCCTCTCCCGGTATGCGCGCGCCATGGTCGAGCCCGGCGCCGACAAGGAACATGTAGAGCGTCAGCCCGATCGTGCTCAGCACATACAGGATCGGCCTGACCTGCGTCGGGAAGAGCGCCTTCTGCGCCTCCGGGAACAGCGCGCCGAACAGTGTCGGGCCGAGGAGCACGCCGGCGACCATCTCGCCGAGGACCCGCGGTTGCATCACCATCAGTGCCAGTCGGCCGCAGATTCCGGCCGTCAGCAGGATCACGACGATCGCGGGGAAGACCTTGAGCATCAACTGGAGGTTGGGGTCACCGCCGACCCCGGCTGCCAGGGTGAGTGAGGGCATGGGAAGTCTCCGCTCCTGAGAAGTGACGTTCGCAGAGCCGCAGGTGGCGCGCGTGCAGAACCATGACGGTGCCGAGGACGAACTGGACGAGGCCGCGCCAGACGTCCTCCCACCGATCCCGCACGCGCATGAACAACAGGGCTGGTCTGTGGGCCGAAACGGCTTGGCCGTCGCGAGGGATGAGCAGGGCCGGTCCGCGGTTGGGCAGCGACCGGGTGTGCGAGGCGGTGGTGATGAGCGTGTAGCGCCGCAGGATCTCCCGCGCCGCGACGCGCATGGTGATCGGTGCCAGCCGCCAGGCCGGGCAGGGCCGGTTGGCGGCGACACCGAACGGGATGTGGTTCGCGTCCCGGGTGCTCGCCCGTTCCGACCATCGATCGGGGTCGAACCGGCCGGGCTCGGCGAAGCCCGAACGGTGGAACTCGGGATAGTTGAAGCACACCACCGAGCCTCCGGGGATGCGGATCCCCGAGTCGCCGAGCTCGATGTCGCCGGTGGTGACGCGGTGGGCGATGCCGAAGAGCGGATAGAGCCGGAACGTCTCCGCCATCACCTGGTCGAGGTAGTGATCGTCGTCGTCGGCGCGCACCCTGTCCTGAAGGTCGGGACGCTCGGCGAAGACCATCAGCAGATGGGCCATCGCCTCCGACATCTGGACGACCGCGGTGTTGAAGAACGTGCCTTGCAGGTAGAACGCCTGCTCCTCGGCCGGCAGGCCCTCCGGGAGTGGGCATCGCGCCTCGTCCAGCCGTCCGGAGAGGTACGCGGTCAGCCGGTGCCGCTTTTTCATGTGCCGCAGCCCGGAGCACTTGAGCGCGGTGACGACGTCGTTCGCGTTCCCCACGATCAGGTCGCGGGCCTCGGGCGGGCACGGCCGGCCGAACGCGAGCTCGTAGTAGAACGCGGCCCAGACCGGCATCATCAGATCGCGCAACCGGACGAACCCCGAGCCCGCCCGCACCTCGCTCGCGACACATCGGCGGGTGAGCTCCTCGGCCTCCCTCCGAGGCATGGCGAGAAAGGTGCGCGTCGCTTTGGCCACAGCGTCGTACCGTTCGCCCGCCTCAAGATGCTCTTGGTGAACCTCGGCACCTGGAGACAGCCAGTACCAGAACAGATCCGACAGAGCGGCTCCCTTGCTCCGGCCATTGGCCGCCGGATGGGAGTAGAGCTCCCTGAAGTGCTCCACGTCCACGAGATCTCCGGGGACGGGGATGGCGGCGTCCCCGTTGACCCGGGCGAAGATCCGGCTGCGCAGCGCCGCGACGCGGTCGACCATCATGAGCGCCGCACCATGCCCGGTTCGAGGTCGTCGACGGACGCGCAGCCGCACAGCGTGAGGGCCTGCTCGACCTCGGCGCGCAGCAGTTCCAGCACCCGGCGGGCACCGCGTTCACCGTCGGCCGCCAGCCCCCAGACGACCGGACGACCGATCGCGACCGCCGACGCCCCGAGCGCCAGCGCCTTCAGCACGTCCGTGCCGCGCCGCACGCCACCGTCGAGCAGCACCGGGACGGCTCCGCGGACCTCCGCCACGATCTCGGGCAGCAGCTCGATGGTGGCCGGGACGGTGTCGAGCTGGCGACCGCCGTGGTTGGAGACGATCACGGCCGCCGCCCCGTGCGAGATCGCCGCCCGCGCGTCCTCCGGACGCAGGATTCCCTTGAGGACGATCGGGAGCGCCGTGATCCGCCTCAGCCAGTCGAGGTGGTCCCACGAGATCGAGGGCGACATGACGATCGGCCGGACTCCGCCGTCCCCGTTCACGTCCCGCAGGTTCTCGCAGCACATGCCGTCCGGCAGGTCGTCGAAGCCGTGCCGCAGCTCCCGTTCGCGCACGCCATGCACCGGCGAGTCGGCGGTGACGACCAGGGCACGGCAACCGGCCGCCTCCGCCCGCCGCACGATCGCTTCGGTGAAGGCCAGGTCCGGCTGGATGTAAAGCTGGAACCACAGCGCCGCCTCGGGCGCCGCCGCCGCGACCTCCTCGACGGCGACCGTCGACGCCATGCTCACGATCATGATCGTCTCGGCCGCGGCGGCCGCCCGTGCCGTCGCCCGCTCTCCCTCGGGATCGGCCAGCCGGTGGAACGCGGTGGGGGCCACCAGCACCGGCGTCGCGGCCCGATGACCCAGCACGGTGACGTCCGACCGGAGCTTCCCGGCGCCGCGCAGCACGCGCGGCAGCAGCGCCAGCCGTCCGAACGCGGCCTCGTTGGCCCGCAGCGTCACCTCGTCGCCGGCGCCCCCGGCGAAGTAATCGTAGTGCGCCGGGTCGAGCCGCTCGCGAGCCAGGGCCTCGAACTCACGCAGGCTGAACATGGCGGGCGAAGAAGGCGCGCAGGGGTTCGACGTGCACCTCCTGGGAGGTCCACTCGTTCTCCAGGTTCTCCGTGACGTGGTGAACGACCGGCGGCGCGCCTCCCGGCGGGTGATACCGGACGATCGGGTGCAGGTAGTGGCCCTCGGCCGCCCGTGCGGCGTCGTTCTGCCGGATCCTGCCCACCGAGATGTCGAACGGGTCGACCTGGTCGTGCTCGGGCCCGTAGTCCAGCGTGATCCTGAAGCACCCGAAGTCGTGCGGGACCGGCGGATCGAGATCGACCGGCAGCTCCTCCAGATAGCGCGCCCCGCCCTGCCCGTCCGGGACGATGGCGTCGCCCATCAGCCCGAACTGCTGCCAGAGCGCCGACGTGCGGTTGACGCGTTCGATCACCGCCGCCGCGAGCGCCTCCGGCACCGCCGGCAGGTCGCGGGACGGCCACGCGGCGTCGTGGTAACGGTGTTCCAGGACGCGGTGCAGCGCGCGGACGCCGTACCGGAAGCCGTGGATGAACCCGCTGGTGCCGTGCTTGAAGTCGCGGGACTGCGTGATCGTCCCGGCGAAGTAGAGATCGGGCACGTCGGCCGACTCGTAGGCGGGCGTCAGCGCCGGGAACCTGTCCCGGATCGTCAGCGCGGGCCGGCAGTCCGGCTCGAAGATCGACGCGTCGAACCGGAAGCCGGTGCACACGATCACCCGGTCGTACGGGATGTCCTTGGTGACCTCGTTGGCGCGCGCGAAGCTCACCGTCACCAGGAACGAGCCGTCCGCCTGCTGGTCCACGCGCTTGACGTCGCCGTCGAGGAGCGCGTTCTGCGACTTGAGCTGGTAGGTGTCGAGGAAGTTGTTGTTGACCGCGCGGAGGTGCCCGACGAAGTGGGTCCGCCAGGCCATCCGGACCGAGTTCGGCCCGGCGACGTGGATGACGGCGGCCGTCGCGACCAGGTTGTCCGCGGTCTCGAAGGCCGAGTTGCCCTTGCCGATGATGAGGACGCGGCGGCCGATGTAGTCGGCGGGGTCGGTGGAGGCAGTGTTGTAGACGTCGGCCGCCTCGATGCCCGGAATGGCGGGGAGGTTGGGCCGGCTGACGCCGGTCGCGACGACCAGCCGCCGCGCCTCGTACGTCCGGCCGTGCCGGTCGGTCACCCGGAAGGGGCCCGCGCCGTCCGGACGGGCGACCTGGACGGCGCGCGCGTCATGGACCACGGGCAGCTCACACGCGCGGGCGTAGTCGCCGAGGTAGCTCACCATGTCGTCCGCGTGGGGGAAGTACCGGTCGCTGTAGCGCGTGAACAGCAGGTCCGGGTCGTCCGACAGCAGCGAGTTCCAGTCCATCCGGAGGTTGAGCTCCGGGTCGTCGTAGCCGGTGTGCCTCTTGTTGATCGAGATGAGGGTCCGGTGGCGGGGGAAGGTCCGGAAGAACGTGCCCGGCGCGGGTCCCGCTTCGAGGATCAGATGGCTCCGCCCGGCCCGGTTGAGGAAGTACCCCAGCTGAAGGCCCGCGGGCCCGGCTCCGATCACCAGGTAGTCCAGGGTGTTGTCCGGCACGGTCGCCTCCGTGGGAGCGATGCGATGTGATTGAACGGACAACCTCGATGTTCGCGGGCAATCCTCAGAGAACGATCAGAAAGCCGAGCCGGGGATCGGAAACCCCGTCCGGGATCAGAAAGCCGTCCGGGGGTCGGGCAGCGGCGCGGGATGGGACACGAGCAGGGCCGCCTTGTCGGGTTTGCCGCTCGCGGCGACCGGCACCCCGGCCACGGTCGTGATCGTCCGGGGCACGCTGTCGGCGCCGAGCTCGGCGCGGACCAGCGCGCGCAGCGCCTCTCGGTCCGGCTCCCGCCCGCCCGCCGGCACGACGAACGCGTGGACGGCCTCACCCGTCCGGTCGTCGGGCGCTCCGACGACGTACGCCTCGATGACGTCCGGATGGCGGGCCAGCACGCCCTCGATGGGCCCCGCGTACACCACCATCGCGTTCACCATGATCGCGTCGCGGGTGCGGCCGGTGAGGTACAGGAACCCGTCGTCGTCCAGGTGGCCGAGGTCGCGCGTCCGCAGCCAGCCGTCCCGCAGCGTCTCGGCGGTCTCCGCCTCGTCCGCCCAGTAGCCCGCCATCAGGTACGGGCTGCGCACGTAGATCTCACCGTCCCGCACGCTGAGCTCCACGCGCGGATGCGGGCGGCCGACCGAGGCCAGCACGCGGCCGGGCCCGCGCGCGATGTCGGCGGGGGTGAGCATCGAGACGTTGCCCGCCTCGGTCTGCCCGTACCCCTGGTAGATCACGGGTCCGAGCCGGTCCACCGCCGCCGCCAGCCGGTCCGGGCTGAGCGGCGACCCGGAGACCATCAGCCCGCGCAGGCTGCCGACGTCCACCGGCTCCTCGGCGAGCAGATCGAGCATCCCGCGCAACCGCGGCACGGTGATGATGGAGCCGGTGATCCCGTAGCGCTCGATAGCGTACGGGAACAGCGGCCGCCCGTCGTCCGCCGGGATCACCGCCGTGCCCTCCCCCAGCACGCACAGCGCCAGGAACTCCATGACGACCATGCTGGCCAGCGTCCCGAACACCAGGTAGCGCTCGAACGCGCCGGAGAGCTCCCGCGCGAGCGGCGACCACACGCGCGGCTGCCATGTCCAGTGCTCGCCCAGCGCCCGATAGGTGATCGCACACCCTTTCGGCCGTCCCGTGCTGCCGCTGGTGAAGTTGAGGGCGGCGACGTCGTCTGGACGGGCCGTCACCTCGACCGGCCGCCCTGCGCCACCACACTCCTCAAGCGACATCACCGGAATCGCCCCGGCCGCCGCGAGCAGGTCCGGCGTCGCGGTCGAGCGATCCACCACGAGGGCTTCGACGCCCATCCCGAGGACATGGGCGAGCTGCCCGCCCGCGTACCCCTGCCGGACTCCCACCACCCTGCATCCCAGGACGTGCGCACCCATCTGGACCGCGAACGCCTCGGGCGAGACCGCCGTGCAGATGGCGAGCCCCTGCCCAGGCCCCAGCCCGGCCTGGCGCAGCGCGCCCGCCCAGCCCCAGATCATCTCCAGCAGCTCGCCTCGCGAGACGCTCCGGCCGCCCTGCTCGAACACCGCCCGGCCAGGCGAACTCCGCAGCGCGGCGATGACACATCCTGGAAATCCCTCATCGTCCATGGCTCAGCTCCATTGCCACAGCGGCCGTAACGACATACAACCGGCTCATCGCCCTGCAAGGTAGACGGCACAGATCAGAGACGGATCAGACTGTGAAGGTCATTGGCGCGGGCTTCGGCCGGACGGGCACGAAATCGCTGAAGGCGGCCCTGGAGATGCTGGGCTTCGGGCCCTGCTACCACATGTCCGAGGTCATCGCCGAGCCGTTCCGGGTGCGGCAGTGGCTGGACGTCGGCGAGGGGCGCGCCTCCGGCTGGGACGAGATCTTCGACGGCTACCAGGCGGCGGTCGACTGGCCCGCCGCCTCCTACTGGCGCGAGCTGGCCGAGCACTATCCGGAGTCGAAGGTGATCCTGACCGTTCGCCACCCGGCGCGGTGGTACGACAGCGTCAGCGAGACCATCTTCGCCAGCGCGCTCGCCGAACGGCGCCCGCTCCCGCTCCGCCGCCGCGTCGTCCGCTGGCTGGTAGGCCGCCGGTCGCCCGACTTCGCCCTCTACCCGCGCATGGCCAGGGCCACGGTCATGGACCGGATCTTCGACGGCCGGATCGACGACCGCGACCATGTCATGAAGGTCTTCGAACGCCACATCGCCGAGGTCAAGGCCACGATCCCGCCCGAGCGCCTGCTGGTCTTCGAGGCCCGCGACGGCTGGGGCCCGCTGTGCGCGTTCCTCGGCGTCCCCGTGCCCGCCGAGCCGTACCCGCAGGTGAACGAACGCGCCGCGTTCCAGCGCAAACGGCCCCGCAGGCTGCTCAACCTCATCATCCGAGGCCGCTGAAGCCGAGCCCGCGCGGTTCGCGCCCGCGCGGTTCGCGCCCGCGCGACCCACGTCCGCGCAACCCGCGCCCATGCGAGCCGCGTCCGCGCGACCAGGCCTGGCGCCAGGCCCATCACCACGTTGAACGCCAGGTCGGTGAGGAACAGCATCAGCCCGCCGACGAACAGGGGCTCCAGCCCGGCGGTGCCCGTGACCAGCGAAGCCGCGAGCAGGTCCCACCAGAGCTTGACCGACCAGGCACCCAGGCCCAGCCGCAGCGCCAGCCGTCCGATCACCACCGATGCGTCCATGCAATGCAGACTCGGCGGACCCCCTGACACTCATCGCACAATCCGCTGACGATCTCTGATCGCGCGCTGACAGCGGCACGGGTGCGAGAGGATGGCGTCATGGGACAGGTCACCGCCACCGCAGAGAAGACGCTCACCGCAGGCCCCGCGAAGGTGGTCGCCGCGCTCGGCGACTACACGGGCGTCCGGAGCAGGATCCTCACCGAGCACTTCAGCGAGTACGAGGTGCGGGAGGGCGGGCAGGGCGAGGGCACGGTGGTGCACTGGAAGCTGGCCGCGACCAGCAAGCGCGTGCGCGACTGCCTGATCTCCGCCAGCGTCCCGGGAGAGCACAGCCTGGTCGAACGCGACGCCAACTCCACCATGGTCACCACCTGGACCGTGGTGCCGGAGGGCACGGGCTCACGCGTCCAGGTCACGACGACCTGGGACGGCGCGGGCGGCGTCGGCGGCTTCTTCGAGCGCCGCTTCGCCCCCGGCGGGCTGCGCGGCATCTACGAGGCCCAGCTGGCGAAGCTGGAGACCGAGCTCTCCTGACGAGAACCCGGCCTCAAGAGCCGCCCGACGTCAGAGCTGCCAGACGACGGGCAGTGTCTGGTCTCCGCCCTCGGCCGAGTAGTCGTGCTTGACGTCCAGCAGCTCGCCCATGCGGGCCTGCCAGACGGTGTTGATCTCCAGACGGCCGACCTCGGCGAGCAGCGTGGCGTAGTCCTCGCAGTCGATCACGTGGAAGAGATCGAGGCCGCTGCGCCAGATCGTCCATTCGCGGGCGCCGGCGGCGCGGATGGCCGCGGTCAGCTCGGGCGGCACCTCGCGGTGGGCGGCCTCGTACTCGGCCTCCTTGCCGGGGCGCAGGCGGGTGTGCAGGGCGACGCGCATGGATCTCCCGATCGGCTGGGCTTCAGGTGAGCTTGGCGAGCAGTTGGTGGCGGGCCCTCGTGAGATGGAACGCGAGGGCCTCGTCGGCGCGGCCGGGCGCGCCGGCGGCGATGGCGTCGAGGACGGCCTGGTGCTCGTCGGCGATCTCGGTGATGCGGAGCAGCTCGTACGCCTGCACCTGCGCCATGCAGAGCCGCATCTCGGCCATGATCGAGTCGTGCACGCGGCTCAGCCGGGGACTGCCGAGGGCGGCCACGAGTGATCGGTGGAACCGGACGTCGGGCTCGACGATCGCGGTGCTCGACCCGCCGGGCTCGCCCAGCACGCGGATCTCGGCCTGGGCCTGCAGAGCGGCCGCCGGCACCAGCTTCTGTTGCGCGAGCTCGCGCATGACCTGGCGTTCGAGGAGCGTCCGAGAGAAGTAGAGGTCGGCGACATCGGCCGCGTCGAAGACCGGGACCCGCGCGCTCCTGTGCGCGCCACGGCGGAGCAGCCCCTCGCTGACGAGCCGTTCGATGGCGGCCTTGGCGGTGGGCCGGGCCACCTCGTACTCCCCGGCGACCTCGGTCTCGGTCAGCACGGTGCCGCCGGGCAGCCGGCCGTCGAGCATGCGTTCGCGAAGCTCCCCGACCAGCGCGTCGACGAGCGATCTCGCCTGCAATCTCACGCCCATGGCACCCCCTGCCGGAGGATTATTCCACGCGCATCCTTGACTGTCGTGCGTACTTGTCTTACAAGTATACGAACCTCGTTCTGGAACGCGCCAAGCGGGCTCCCACCTCCAGGAGGATTCGTGTACCGCCAAGTCCTCGACCCGCTCGCCGGGTCGCTGGCACTCTCCGCGCTCTGCGCGGCGGTGCCACTGCTCACCTTGTTCGTGCTCCTCGGCGTCTTCCGGGTCAAGGCCCATATCGCCGCGATCACCTCGCTCGTGCTGGCCATCGCCATGGCCGTGGGCGTCTGGGAGATGCCGCTGTCGCAGGGAATGTCCAGTGCGGCCGAAGGCGGCTTCTACGGCCTGTTCCCGATCCTGTGGATCCTGGTGAACGCGCTGTGGATCTACCGGCTCACCGAGGTCACCGGATGGTTCGGCGTGCTGCGGCGGTCGATCCGCACCGTCTCCCCCGACCAGCGCATCCAGGCCATCCTCATCGCGTTCTGTTTCGGCGCGCTGATCGAGGCACTGGCGGGCTTCGGCACGCCGGTGGCGATCACCGCGGTCATGCTGATCGCGGTCGGGATCGACCCGATCAAGGCGGCGACCGTGGCGCTGGTCGCCAACACCGCGCCGGTCGCGTTCGGCAGCATGGGCGTCCCGCTGACCACGATGGCGGGCGTGACCGGGCTGCCGCTGGACGACCTCGGCGCGATGGCGGGCCGCCAGACGCCGGTGATCGCCGCGTTCATCCCGCTCGTCCTGGTCTTCCTGGTGGACGGCAAGCGCGGCGTCAAGCAGACGTGGCCGGTCGCCGTCGTGGCCGGTCTCGCGTTCGCGGTCGGCCAGTTCTTCGCCGCCAACTACGTCAGCGTCGAGGTCACCGACATCATCGCCGGTGTCGTCGCGGTCGTGGCGGTGCTGGGCTTCCTGCGTGTCTGGACGCCGGGAGAGGTACACCAGGGCACGCAGGTCGCCACGGTCGGCGGCGGATCGGTGGAGGACGAGGCCGAAAGCAAGACGTTCGACGCCGAGATGCGGCGCCGGGAGACCGGCGAGGGCAGCGCGCTCATGGCGTTCGCCCCGTACCTCGTCATCGTGGTGCTCTTCTCGTTCACCCAGCTCGGCCCGATCAAGGACTGGCTGGCGACGAACGGGGTCTACCAGTTCACCTGGCCCGGACTCGACGTGGTGTCGCCCTCGGGCAAGCCCGCGAGCGCGATGACGTTCAAGCTGGAGCACCTCAAGGCGGCGGGCACGATTCTGCTGGTCGCGGGCCTGATCACGATGGCGCTCTACCGCGTCGGCCCGGGCCGGGCGGTTCGCGCGTACGGCGCCACCCTGCACCAGCTTCGCTGGACCGTCGTCACCGTCATGTCGGTGCTCGCGCTGGCCTGGGTCATGAACCTGTCCGGCCAGACCGCCACGCTCGGCACCGCGCTCGCCCAGTCCGGCGAGGCGTTCGCCCTGCTCTCGCCGATCGTCGGCTGGCTCGGGGTCGCGGTGACCGGCTCGGACACCTCGGCGAACTCGCTGTTCGGGGTACTCCAGGTGACGGCGGCCAAGGAGACCGGCCTCGATCCCGTCCTGCTCGCCGCCGCCAACTCCACCGGCGGCGTGCTCGGCAAGATGATCTCGCCGCAGAACCTGGCCGTCGCCGCCGCGGCGATCGGCATGTCCGGCAGCGAGAGCACGATCTTCCGCCGGGTGATCGGCTGGAGCCTCGGCCTCACCGCGGCGTTCGCGGTCTTCATCTATCTCCAGTCCACGCCGGTCCTCGGCTGGATGACCGTCTAACCGAAGGGAACATCGACTGTGCGCGTCATCTGCGCTCCTGACAAGCTGCGCGGCTCGCTCGACGCCGCCGCGACCGCCGCCGCCCTCGCCGCCGGGGTCCGCGCCGCCGGCGGCGAGCCCGTCGAGCACCCGCTCGCCGACGGCGGCGAGGGTTCGCGCGGCACCGTGCAGGAGGCGCGCGGCGGCACGGTCCTCGACGTGGACGCCGTGGACGCGTTCGGGCGTCCCTGGCGGGCCAAGGTCGGCCGCCTCGACGACGGCACCGCGATCGTCGAGGCGGCCGAGGCGGTCGGCTGGGGGGCGCTGGCCGAGGGCGAGCGCGACCCGATGCGCGCGTCCAGCGCGGGCCTCGCCGCCCCGCTCCTGGCCGCCGCCGAAGGGGGCGCGCGGCGCGTCGTCGTCTTTCTCGGGGGCACGGCCACCATGGACGGCGGGACCGGCCTCCTCGCGTCCCTCGGCGCCGAGATCCTGGACGCCGGGGGACGGAGACTGCCGGGGAGCGGAGCCGATCTGGCCCACGTTCACTCCGTCGATCTCGCGCCGGCCCGCGAACGGCTGAAGGGCGTCGAGCTGGTCGTCGCCGCCGACGTGGTGAGCCCGCTGTACGGGCCGCAGGGCGCCGCCCGGGTCTTCGGCCCGCAGAAGGGCGCCGACCCGGACATGGTCGAGGTGCTGGACGACGGCCTGCGCCGCCTCGCCCCGCTCCTGGGCGTCGGCTCGGGAACCGGCGACGGCGCGGACGCGGCGCCCGGCGGCGGCGCGGCGGGCGGACTCGGCGCGGCCCTGCTGTCGCTCGGCGCGCGGATGGTGCCGGGCGCGGGGCTGATCCGGGAGCTGACCCGGTTCGACGATCTCCTCGCCGGGGCCGACCTCTGTCTCACGGCCGAAGGCAAGGTCGACGCGAGCACCGACGCGGGCAAGACCATCCGCGCCGTGGTGGACGCGTGCGCCGAGGCCGGGGTGCCCTGCGTCGTCCTGGGCGGCACCCTCACCCCGGACGCGCAGCGGCTGTACGAACGCGGCGCCACCGCCGTGCTCTCCATCGGCCCCGGCCCGCGCGACCTCGGCACCGCCCTGCGGGAGGCCGGAGCCGACCTCACCGCGACCGCCTACGCCGTCTGCCGCATGATGCGCCCCGGCTCGATTGTCACCTGAGTGATAAAACCGGCGAAAACTATCAAGCCAACTCAATAGCGCCTCAGTCCCGGAACACCCGATCGTAGGGGCCCTCTCCAAGGGCATGCGTGGAGGTGTGGCATGGCAGAGGGGCGTTCGTACGACTTCGACGTGATCGTGGTCGGCTCGGGGTTCGGCGGCAGCGTGGCGGCGCTGCGCCTGGCCGAGAAGGGTTACCGGGTCGCGGTGCTCGAAGCCGGCCGCCGGTTCGACGAGAGCAGCCTGCCCAAGACGTCCTGGCGGCTGCGCCGCTATCTGTGGGCGCCGCGCCTGGGCCTGCGCGGGATCCAGCGCATGCACCTGGTGGGCGGCAAGGCGGGCGTGCTCGTGCTGGCCGGGGCAGGCGTCGGCGGCGGTTCCCTGGTGTACGCCAACACGCTCTACGAGCCGCTCCGCCCGTTCTACACGGACCGGCAGTGGGGGCACATCACCGATTGGCAGGCGGAGCTCGCACCCTTCTACGGCCGGGCCAAGCGCATGTTGGGCGTGACGCTCAACCCGCTCGTGACACCGGCGGACGAGGCGATGGAGAAGGTCGCCAAGCGCATGGGTGTGGGCGACACCTGGCACGTGACCCCGGTAGGCGTCTTCTTCGGCGATGACAGGACAGCCCCTGGAGAGGAGACCGAGGACCCGTACTTCGGCGGTGCCGGGCCGCGCCGGAGCGCCTGCACGGCCTGCGGCGCCTGCATGGTCGGCTGCAAGGTGGGCGCCAAGAACACCCTCGTCAAGAACTACCTCTACCTCGCCGAACAGGCCGGTGTGCAGGTCCTCCCCGACACCACGGTCACCGGGATCACACCACGTGAAGGCGACGGGTACGAGGTCGAGACCATACGGACGCAGGCCATCCCGCTGCGCAGGCCCCGCAGGCTGACCGCCGAACACGTGGTCTTGGCCGCCGGGACGTACGGCACGCAGCAACTCCTTCACCGCATGCGTGCGAGCGGCCGCCTGCCCAACCTCTCGTCCCGCCTGGGCGAGCTGACACGCACCAACTCCGAGGCCCTGCTCGGCGTGGAACGGATGACCGGCTGGCATCGCAAGGGCGACGTCGACCACAGCTCGGGGCTGGCCATCACCTCGTCCTTCCATCCGGACGAGAAGACCCACATCGAGCCGACGCGCTACGGCCCCGGCGACAACCTGATGGGCCTCATCCGAACCCTGCTCATCGACGGCGGCGGCCGTGCCCCGCGCTGGGCGAAGTTCCTCGGCGAGGCGCTCCGCAGGCCGGGACTCATCCTGCGCGCGCTCTCGATCCGCGACTGGTCCAAGCGAACGATCATCGCGCTGGTCATGCAGACGGCCGACAACTCCATCACCGTCACCCAGAAGAGGCGCGGGCTGCTCAGGCGCCGCCGGCTCACCGCGCAGTACGGCATCGGCGAGCCCAACCCCACCTGGATCCCCATCGCCCACGACGCGGTACGGATGCTGGGCGAGGAACTGGACGCGCAGCCGGGCGGCACGTGGTTCGACCTCTTCAACATTCCGACCACCGCCCACTTCCTCGGCGGCTGCGTCATCGGGGACTCGCCCGAGACAGGCGTCATCGACCCGTACCACCGCGTCTACGGCCATCCCGGCCTGCACATCGTGGACGGCTCGGCGGTCACGGCCAACCTGGGCGTCAATCCCTCGCTCACCATCACCGCCCAGGCGGAACGCGCGATGTCGTTCTGGCCCAACCGAGGTGACGAGGACGCGAGACCGACGCTCGGCACGCCATACCAGCGTCTCAGTCCGGTGCCGCCACGAACCCCAGCGGTCCCCGCGCACGCTCCCGCATCAGCACCCCCCGTGGCCACGGCGTCACCCGAACAAGAACGACAAACCCCCTAACGTCGACTGTTACCTGATTGTGACAAACATTTCCCCTCCCGTCCGCATCACATGATCAGGATTGAGGTGGAAGCGAGGGGGAATCGGGTGCGCGGTAGAGCCTTGGTGATGGCGCTCGTCGTGGGGTTCGCGACGGCGGCCTGCGGCGGTGGCGGCGGCGATGGCGGCGCCAAGTCGACCAGCAAGGGCGGCGAGGACGGCGCGCCCAAGCTGACCATCACCCCCGCCCACGGGAACGGCAAGGCCCGGCCGGACGCCGGCGTCGCGATCACGGCCGCGGGCGGCACGCTCAGCCAGGTCGCCGTGAAGCTCAAGGGCGTCGACGTGCCGGGGAAGCTGTCGCCCGACAAGACCAGCTGGCGCTCGACGTGGACGCTCGTCCCCGGCGGCCGCTACCAGGTCTCGGCGACCGCGGCCTCGCCCAAGGGCAAGACGACCACGGCCACCGCCGCGTTCCGCACGACCAAGGAGACCGCGGCCACCAGGATCAACAACGTGGTCCCGAGCGCGAACGAGACGGTCGGCACCGGGATGCCGATCTTCATCCAGTTCACCAAGCCGGTGCCGGAGAAGGCCCGCGCGGCGGTGGAGCGCGCGGTGGAGATCTCCTCGACCACCCCCACCGAGGGCGCCTGGCGCTGGCTGTCCTCCGGTGAGTCGTTCAACGGCCTGCCCTCCCTCGTCTTCCGGCCCCGCCAGCCCTGGAAGCCGCGCCAGAAGGTCGCCGTCACCGTGCACTACGCCGGCCTCAAGATCGGCGACAACGTGTTCGGCGACAAGGACGTCACGCGCAAGTTCCGCGTCGGCGACTCGCACACCGTCACGATCAACTCCAAGACGCACCGGCTGGTGGCCAAGAAGAACGGCCGCACGGTCCGGAGCTGGGGCGTCAGCCTCGGTTCCGGCGGCGAGGTCGTGAACGGGGTCGACCGGCTGCTCACCACGAGCGGGGTCCATCTGACCATGGACCGCAGCCGCATGGAGCGCATGATCTCGCCCGGCAAGAAGAAGGGCGACCCCGGCTACTACGACGAGCAGATCCCGTGGGCGACCCGCATCTCCAACAGCGGCGAGTACATCCACGAGGGCACGTCCCAGCCGTACTGCCTGGGCAGGCAGAACTGCAGCCACGGCTGCGTGCGTTCACCGGGCGACGACGCGCAGTGGTTCTACAACTGGGCCTACCGCGGCGACATCGTCACGATCACCGGCACGGCCCGTTCCCTGGAGTGGTGGAACGGCTGGGGCTACTGGCAGATGTCCTTCGCCAAGTGGACGCAGGGCGGCGCCCTCAAGCAGCCGGTCACCACGTCCCCGCTGACCTGATCGCTGGAGCTCGCGCGAGGTCGCCGGCCCCGATGACCAGGACCATGACGATCTTCTCCCTCGTCGGCCGGCATGCACCACCGGCCACGATGATCTCACCGCCCCCAGAACGGAATACTTTGTTCCGCAGGTTCCGGTTAATCTGGGCCGGTGACCATCGAGCTGCGGGTGCTGACGCGGGTGGTCTGCCGCGGGCGGGAGATCACAAGCCCGCGGGTGCGCGACCTGCTGGCCCTCCTTGCCGGTGAGCCGCGTACGGGCCGGAGCGCCGCCCGGCTCGTCGAGGGGCTCTGGCCAGGCAGGCAGCCCGAGAACCCGCACAAGGCCCTCCAGATCATCGTGTCGCGGGCGCGGGCGCAGCTGGGCGCCGATCTCATCGAGAGCACCCCGACCGGCTATCGGCTGACGCTCGACGAAGAGCGTGTCGACGCGTCCGCGGCGCTGGTCTTCTCCGCCTCGGCCGTACGGCTCGCCGGTGCCGGCGACCACGAAGGGGCGCTGAGGTGCGCCGAAGAGGGGCTCGCGCTGTGGGAAGGGGCCGCTGAGGACGCCTCTTCCGACGATCCCGTGTCCGCGTTGCGCGCGGAGCGGGAGCCCGCGCGGCGATCGCTGGCGCGGGTACACGCGCTCTCATTGGGCCGGGTGGGACGGCGCGCGGAGGCGGTGGGGCCGCTGGCCGAGCTGCTCCGCGACCATCCGCGCGACGAGGAGGTGCTGGCCGAGCTGCTGCGGTGCGAGGCGGCGGCCGCCGGGCCGTCCGCGGCGCTGGAGAGGTATGAGGCCTACCGGCGTGACCTGCGCGACGAGCTCGGCGCCGACCCCGGATCCGAACTCCGGGAAGTGCATCGGAGGTTGCTGGAGGCGGAGTCACCACCGGTCCGGCACGGCGTCCGGCACGAGCCGAACCCGCTGCTCGGCCGCGCCGGCGACATCGCCGCGGTCGCGAGGCTCCTGCGGACCTCCCGGGTCACCTCGATCGTCGGAGCCGGCGGCCTCGGCAAGACCCGCCTGGCGCACGCCGTGAGCCGCGAGGCCGAGCAGCGGATCGTGCACTTCGTTCCGCTCGCCGGCGTCAGGACGGATGCCGACGTGGCCGGAGAGGTCGCGTCGGCCCTCGGCGTCGGTGACTCCTGGAGCCTGCCGGGGCCGGCGACGACGGAGGCCCTCGCCGGCATCCTGCGCGCGCTCGGTCCCGGCTCCGTGCTCCTCGTCCTGGACAACTGCGAGCAGGTCATCGGCGGCGTCGCCGACCTCGTCCACGCGCTGGTGTCGATGTCGCGCAACCTCCAGATCCTCACGACCAGCCGCGCTCCCCTGGGCCTGTCGTCGGAATCGGTCCACCCGCTGCCGGAGCTGAGCCTCCCCACGGCCGTCGAGCTCTTCGAACAGCGAGCGCGAGCGGTACGTCCCGATGCCGACCTGCCCGGCGCGGACGTGACGGAGGTGTGCCGGCATCTGGACGGGCTGCCGCTCGCGGTGGAGCTGGCCGCCGTGCGCGTCCGCGTCATGTCGGTCGCCGAGATATCCCGCCGCCTGGCCGACCGTTTCGCCCTCCTGCGGGGTGGTGCGCGGGACGCGCCGGAGCGGCACCACACCCTGCATGCCGTCGTCGACTGGAGCTGGAACCTCCTCACCCCGGACGAGCAGGTCGCGATGCGGGTCCTGTCGATCTTCCCGGACGGCTTCACGGCGGACGCGGCGCGACGGTTCCTCGGGGACGGTGTCTTCGACGTACTGGAGCACCTGGTCGACCAGTCGTTGCTCAAGGTCACCGAGACGCTGGCGGGCACCCGGTTCCGGATGCTGGAGACCGTCCGGGAGTTCAGCGCGGAGCGGCGGGACGCCGCCGGGGACACCGGCCGCGCGCTGGAGGGCTTCCTCGGCTGGGCCCGCGACTTCGGCGCGGCCGAGCATGAGGTGGCCTTCGAAGCGACCGTGACGGAGGCCTCCGTCGAACGTCTCCGCGCCGAGCAGGACAATCTCCTGCAGGCGCTGCGGCACGGCTTCGAACGGTCCGACGGCGCCACCGTCGCGGCGGCGTTCGCCGTTCTCGGCGGGATGTGGCTGGTCGAGTCGAAGTACACCCGGCTGGCCGAGCTCGCCGGGAGAAGCGCCCGGGTGCTCGCGTCCTACCGGCCCGAGCCAGGCCTGGTCGACGTCACCCGTACCGCGTTGACGATCTGCGCGGTGAGCGCGTTCATGCAGGGCCCGCACGAGCTGCGCTCGCTGGCCGCGTTGCGGCGGCGGCTGCCGCCCGCGTCACCGGACACCCTGGTCGGCGCCCTCACGGTCGTGCTGACCACCGCCCCCGGCATGCCGGGCCACCGCGCCCTGGCCGAGCTCTGCGAAAGCGACGAGCCCCTGCTGGCCGGTGTCGCCAACCTCTGGGCGAGCTTCGTCTCGGAACACGAGATCGACGTTGAGCGAGCGCTGAAGGCCGCCTACCGGGCGCTGGCGGCGTCCGAGCGGGCCGCGCACCCGTGGATGCAGTTGCAGTGCCATTCCCGGCTCGCCGAGCTGTCGGCCCAGGTCGAACGGGGCGAACAGGCCAGGAATCACGTGCGCGCGGCGCTGGAGGCGGCGACGAGGGTGCGTCCCGAGCCCGACGTGGACGGCTTGGGCCTCGGGCTGGTGCAGACCGACCTGCTGTACGGCGATGTCGACGAGGCGGAACGCCGGCTGGACGCGGTGACGCACGATTCGGAGGAGGACTTCGGCGTCCTTCCGGCCATGCTCAGCCTGCGAGCCGAGATCAAGCTCATGCGCGGCGACGTCGAGGCGGGCCTGCGCCTGTGGCGGACGGCCGTCGAGGAGTGGGAGCGCAGCCTGGAGCCGCTCTACCAGACCGCGCAGGCCGGCCGGGAACCGTGGAGCATGGAGACCCTCGCCGCCGCCGTGATCGCGCACGCCCAGCACCGGCGGCTCGACCTCATCGCGGGAATCGTCGCGGACCTGCCGTCGCGCGTGGCCGCGCTCATCGCCGACCCCCTGCCGAACGCCCCGTCGTACCTCGTCCAGTTTCCGATCTGGGGCGCGGGCCTGCTGGCGCTCGCGATGGTGGACCTCGACCGCGGGGCGCGCGAGGGCGACGCGGCCGCGGCGCGTTCCGGCGTCCGGCTCGTCGCGCTGGCCGAACGGTTCGGGTATCTGCGGCGCTTCCATCCGACCATGTCGTCCGCGCGCGCCCGCCGCGCCGCCGAGGAGGCGGACGGACCGGCGTACGCCGACGCGGTGTCGGCGTACGCCGGTCTCGGACGCGACGAACTGCGCGCCGTCGCCCTGACGGCGATCGAAGCCCGCCCGCATCGGCCGCGCCCTAGCGTTTCGGCTCGCGGTTGAACTGGCTGCGCGACCAGAGGAAGCACACCACCGTGATCCCGGTGCACCAGGCCACCGCGATCACCGCGTTGTTCCCGATCGGCGTGCCGAGGAGCAACCCGCGCACGGTCTCGATGACCGGCGTGAACGGCTGGTACTTGGCGAACCAGCCCAGCCACGCCGGCATCGAGTCGGTGGGGACGAAGCCGCTGCCGAGGAACGGCAGGAGCATCAGCGGCATGGGCGTGTTGCTGGCCGTCTCGGGGCTGTCGGCCGCCAGCCCGAGCCCGACCGCGAGCCAGGTGATGGCGAACACGAACAGCAGGAGCACGCCGATCACCGCCAGCCACTCGACCGGCGTCGCGTCGGGCCGGAAGCCGATCAGCAGGGCGACGGCGAGGACCACCACGACGCCGGCCATCGTCTGGATCATGCTGCCGATCACGTGCGCGGTGAGGATCGCCGGCCGGAAGATCGCCATGGTGCGGAACCGGGCGATGATGCCCTGGGTCACGTCCGTCGCGACCAGGACCGCCGTCGCGGTCGCCGTGCCGACCACGGAGAACAGGAAGACCCCGGGGGTCATGTAGTTGACGTATGCCGCCCTGCCGCCCCCTGCGCCGAGCCCGTCGCCCAAGGTCGCCCCGAACACGTAGACGAAGAGCAGCAGGAAGATGACGGGCATGCCGATCAGCACCAGCGTCATCGACGGGTACCGCAGCATGTGCTTGAGGCTCCGGCGCAACATCGTGGACGTGTCACGCGCGGCGTACTTCATGGTGCTCATCGCACGCTCTCCTTGGGCCGGCCGGTCAGGGACAGGAAGACGTCGTCGAGATCGGGCTTGTGGATCGACAGGTCGACGACCTCGATCGACTCGGCGTCGAGCGCGCCGAGCAGGAGCCGCAACGACTTCACGCCGCCGTCGCTCGGCACCTGCAGCGTCAGCTCGTCCTCGGCCTGGGGCACCCCGCCGAGGACGCGCGCGGCCGCCCGGAGCCCGGTAAGGTCGGCGAACCGCAGCCGGACGTGCCCGCCCGGTACGAGGCGCTTGAGCTCGTCCGCGGTGCCCTCGGCGACGAACCTGCCGTGGTCGAGCATCGCGATCCGGTCGGCGAGCTGGTCGGCCTCCTCCAGATACTGGGTGGTCAGGAAGATCGTCACGCCGTCCGCGACGAGCCGCCGGATGATCTCCCACATGCTCCGGCGGCTGCGCGGGTCGAGCCCCGTCGTCGGCTCGTCCAGGAAGATGATCCGCGGGTCGCCGATCAGCGTCATCGCCAGGTCGAGCCGCCGCCGCATACCGCCCGAATAGGTGGCGACCGTCTTCCCCGCCGCATCCAACAGGTCGAACTGTTCGAGCAGCTCCGCGGCCCGCGGCCGCACCCGCCGCTTGTCCAGGTGGTAGAGGTCGGCCATGAGGCGCAGGTTCTCCTCGCCCGTCAGCAGGTTGTCGACCGCCGAGTACTGCCCGGTGACGCCGATCGCGGCGCGGACGCCGTCGGGGTTCGCCACCACGTCGTGGCCCGCCACCCACAGCTCGCCGCCGTCGAAGCCGATCAGCGTGGACAGGATCTGGACGGCGGTGGTCTTGCCGGCGCCGTTGGGGCCGAGCAGCGAGAAGATCGTTCCGCGCGGGACGTCGAAGTCGACGCCGTCGAGCACGACCTTGTCACCGAACGACTTCCGCAGGCCGGCCACATGGATCGCCGATCGCGAAGGGTTCGAAGTCATGCGCAGAGCATGCGGGCGGCCGGATTCACGGCGGTTTCACCCCGGTTTCAGTACTCCTTGAGGGTGAGGCCGTTGATGATGCCGCCCGCCTCCTGGAAGTCGGGCACGGCCTCGTCCAGCTCGACGTCGCCGCCCATGTCGACGGCCGCCTGCGCCTCGACCCTCGCCTTGTTGGTGTAGGCGAGTTCCTGGTTGCGCCGTACGTACTCGCGCAGCTCCCGCTCGTACGCGGCGAACGCCTTCACGTGGTCGCCGCCGGCGGCCTTCAGCTCCCCCGCCAGGACGTACGCCGCGACCATCGCCATCGTGGTGCCCTGGCCGGAAAGCGGCGAGCCGCAGTAGGCGGCGTCACCGAGCAGCACGACCCGGCCGTTGGACCAGGTGTCCATGTGGACCTGCGCCATGGCGTCGAAGTGGAAGTCCTTGGCTTCCCACATGTACTCCAGCATCCGCGGCAGTTCCCAGCCCTCACCGCCGAGACGCTCGGCCAGGATCCGCTTCTGCGCCTCGATGTCGCGGTAGTCGTAGTCCAGCGTCGTCTCGGTCTCGAAGCCCATGTAGACGCGGCATTCGGTGTTGTCGCGGACGCTCATCACGCCGCCGCCCCACGAGCCGCCCGGGACCTGGTGGAACATCTGCCAGCGGTCGAGCTCCAGGTAGTTGGGGATGCTCCACACCGCCAGGTAGGTCCCCATGTATCTGATGTAGTCCGCTTCCGGGCCGAACATCAGCCCCCGGGTGTTGGAGTGCAGGCCGTCGGCGCCCACCACCAGGTCGAACGTCCGCTGCGGGCTGTTCCTGAACGTGACGCGGACACCGTCGTCGTCCTGCTCGATCGCGGTGATCGAGTCGCCGAACAGGTACTCCACCGTCCCGGCCCGTTCCGCCGCCGCGGCCATGACGAACGACAGGTCGTCGCGAAGGATCTCGACGTCCGGGCTGTCCAGATCGCCGCCGGTGATCGTGCGCTCGGTGGTGCTGAACAGCTCCTTGCCCTCGGCGTCCACCATCGACATCCCGCGCATCTCGACGCGCCCGGCGCGGATCTCGGCCAGCACGCCCATCCGCTCGGCGACCTCCAGCGCCGGGCCGCGCACGTCGATCGCCTGGCCGCCGGCCCGCAGCGACGGGGTCAGCTCCACGATCGTCACGTTGAAGCCGTACCGGGCCAGCCAGTAGGCGAGGGCGGGTCCGCCGATGCTGGCGCCGGAGATCAGCACGTTGGTGTTCTTCAGGTCAGAGGTGTTCTTCAGGTCGGGGGTGTTCGTCATGCCGGGCTCCTCGGTCAGGTGTCTCTCGTCGATGCGCAGAGACTCGCTGACCGCGCTGACCGGCGGCGCACCATCGGCTGATGGTCGCTGACCTCGACCAGCCGAGGAGCTAGAGCGCGACGTCGAAATCCAGACGGGCGAGCTCGGCCCGGGTCGAGACGCCGAGCTTCGGGAACGCGTTGTAGAGGTGCCGGCCGACCGTGCGCGGGCTGATCAGCAACTGCGCCGCGATGTCCCGGTTGGTCGCGCCGGTCGCCGCGAGCCGTGCGACCTGCAGCTCCTGCGGGGTGAGGGACGTCGCCGCCTCGGCCTCGGGCTTGCGCGAGGCGGTCCGGTCTCCGGCGGCGCGCAGCTCGTTGCGGGCCCGTTCGGTCCACAGCCGGGCGCCCAGGCGTTCGAAGCTCTCCAGCGCGTTGCGGAGGGGCGTCCGGGCCTCGTGCTTGCGGCGCCGGCGGCGCAGCCACTCGCCGTACGCCAGCCAGGTCCGGGCCTGCTCGTACGGCTGGTCGCTCTTCTGGTGCAGCTCCAGGGCCTCCAGGAAGAGCTCCTCGGCGCGGCTCGCGGGGCCGAGCATCGCCCGGCAGCGCAGCAGGATCGCGACGGCCCACTCCTCCTCGGAACCGGCCGTCCACTCCTCGACCTGGGCCAGCGGCCCCCGGGCGGCGTCGAGGTCGTCGATGTGCACGGCGGCGTCGACGAGGTCCGCGACGCTCCGGCTGGCGACGAACGACCAGCCGCGCCAGTGCTCGGACATCCGGTCGAAGGCCGCGCGGTGCCGTCCCATCCCGAGGTCGAGCAGCGCGAGGGCCCACTGGGCGCTGAGGACGCTGTGCGGGCTCTTGTGATCCTCGCCGTACCGGATGCCCTCGGTCGCCAGAGCGCGGCACCGCTCCTCGTCCCCTTCGAGGGCGGCGAGCCAGGCGAGCCAGCTGCTGAAATGCGCCGCGATGGGGCGCAGCCCGATGTCGGTGGCCAGTTCCAGCCCCTCGGCCCCGGTGACCGCGGCGACCTTGTGCCGGCCCAGCAGGATCTGCGCGTACGCGAGGTGGTGGAGACCTGTCGTGAGGTGCCCGATCTGCCCGGTGACGCGCCAGTCGGCGACCATGGCGGCCGCGAGGTCGTGGACGAGCGCGGGGTCCTGGCCCGCGATGAGCAGGAGCTGCGCGGTGAACTGCCGCAGCCAGTCGGTCTCCGGCACGACGTCGCGGGCCCTGGCGGCGAACTCGCGCAGCAACGGATACGCGCCCGGAACATCGCCGTTCACCAGGCGGTTGAGTGCCTCCAGCCCGCCGATGTACGGCACGATCGGGTCGTCCTTGGGCAGCCGCAACTCGCGGAGCCGCGCGACGCCGTCGGCGACCACCTGGCCGTCGGCGCCGTGCCAGGCGTTGTGCACTCCGATCACCAGCAGCTTGCCGGACCAGCCGGGCTGTATCTCGGCGACCTGCCCGGCCCCGTAGACGAGCGCGCGCCCCGACTCGCGCGGCGAGCCGTACTCGAAGTGCACCAGGCCGCGGACGACCGACAGCAGGGCCTTGTCGGCCGGGTCCTCGGCGGATTTGGCGACTCGTTCGGTCAGCGCGGTCGCCCGTGCGAACTGGCCGGCGTCGGTCGCGGCGAGCGCGGCCGCGGCGGCCCGGCGGACCATCTCCCGCGGGTCGGTGGTGAGCTGCGAGGCACGTTCGTACGCGGCGACCACGGCGGCGTGACCGTTGCGTTCGGCCGCCCGCCGCGCGGTGCGTTCGAGCAGGTCGGCCACCTCGTCGTCGGGGCCGGTGGCGGCGGCGGCCAGCTGCCAGGCCCGGCGGTCGGCGTCCTGGTCCTCGTCCCAGGCCCGCGCGAGCGCCTGGTGGGCGGCGCTGCGTTCGCCCAGGACCGCGCGCTGGTACGCGGCCGAGCGCACCAGCGGGTGGCGGAAGCGCAGCACGCCGCCGGTCACCGTGAGCAGGCCGGCCCGCTCCGCGGGCTCGATGGCGCCGACCGGGATCGCCAGCATGCGCGCGGCGCGCAGCACGACGCCGATCTCGCCCGAGTCGTCGGCCGCCGCGACCGTGAGCAGGCTGCGGGTGCGCGCCGGAAGCCGTTCGATCTGGCTGACGAACGCGCGCTGGACGCGGTGACTGATCGGCAGCGGGCTCACCGGCGACCAGACCTCGTCGCCCGCCGAGCGCGGCAGCTCGATCAGCGCCAGCGGGTTGCCGTTCGCCTCGGCGAGCACGCGGGCCCGCACCTGCGCGGGCAGGTCCGGGGAGAGGTCGGCGAGCAGGGCCGCCGCGTCCCGCTCGGTGAGGCCGGCGACGCGCAGCTCCGGGATGCCCCGGATCGGCGGGACCTCGGGGTCGTCCCGCATGGCGAACACCAGGACGACGCCTTCGCAGCGCAGCCGGCGGGCGGCGAACACCAGCGCCTCGACCGACGCCTGGTCGACCCACTGGGTGTCGTCGACGAGACAGACGAGCGGCCTGTCCTCGGCGAGGTCGGACAGCAGCGTCAGCGTGGCCAGGCCGACGAGGAACCGGTCCTCGCCCGGCGACGCCCCGCCGCGCGCCCTGCCGAGCGTCCCGCCGAGCGCGCCGCGCAGCGCGGCCGCCTGCGGCGGCGCGAGCTCGTCCAGCCGGTCGTCGAGACGGCCGTCGTAGGCGTTCAGCAGCAGATGCAGCCCGGCGAACGGCAGCTCGGCCTCCGTCTCGGTGCCCACGGCCCGCAGCACCCGCAGCCCCTCCGCCGCCGCGGCCCGCTCCGCGTGGTCGAGAAGGGCGGACTTGCCGACCCCGGCCTCGCCGTGGACGCAGAGCGCGCCGCTCCGGCCCGCGCGCGCCGCGGCCAGCAGCCGGTTGATCGCTGCGACCTCGGTCTCCCTGCCGTACAACACCACACCACCCTAAAGATGTCTCCTGAGAGATATCCCCCGCAGGGGTCACTTGCGTTCCAATTGGAATAGAGCATTCCGTTCTGCTATAGTGGAGGCATCACCGAACGGGACGATGGAGAGGCCGTAACGATGACTCAGAACCAGAGCGACACGACCCAGTGGCCGGTACTGAACGAGGCGCACGAGATCCTTCGCGCGGCCGTCCGGGGTGTCCCTGCCGACGCCTGGACCAGCGCGACCCCGTGCTCGGAGTGGAACGTCACCCAGGTGCTCCAGCACGCGGCCGGTGACCAGCTCGGTTACGCCGCGTTCATCACCGGCGGGCCCGGCCCGGACGAGAACCCGTTCGCCCCGTCCGGCACGCTCTCCGGCAGCCCCGAGGCCGTTGTCGAGAGCGCCCTCCAGGCCGCGGCCGCCGCCTGGTCCACCGTCGCCGCGGACGCGGCCGAGGTGCCGGTGCCGATCCCGCCGAACAAGATGTCCGCCGAGATCGGCGCCGGGGCCTGCGCGCTGGACGCCGCGGTGCACGCCTGGGACATCGCCGTCGCCACCGGCCAGCCGTCGCCGCTCACCCCCGAGCTGGCCCGCGCGCTCATGCCCGCCGCCGAGGCGACCGTCACCGACCCGATCCGGCAGTACGGCATGTACGCCGCGGCGCAGGAGGCCCGGGACGGCGACGACGACGTGGCCGCGCTGCTGCGCTTCCTCGGCCGCGACCCCCACTGGACCGCCGCCTGAGCCGGGGACCGATCACGGGGTGCCGGTGAGGTCTTCGGGGACGTGGGGAAGGACGTTCTCGAAATAGTCGAGCGCGGCGGCCATGGTCCCGACGTCCTTGGCCGACCGCTCGGACATGAACCAGCGGTGTTCCAGGACCTCAAGGAAGATCTCCGCCTCGTCCAGGCGGTCGCGGAGCTCGCCCGGGATCGCCTGGACGACCGGCTCGTACACCTCCGCCAGCCAGCGGTTGGCGGCGACGACCTCGGGGATCGGATGGCCCACCTCGCGTTCGAGATGGGCGCGGAAGGCCGCGATGTCGTTGAGCAGGCGGCGGGCCTGGTTCTCCTGCGCGTCGATCCCGGTGCGGGTGTAGAGGATCCGCCGGTGGTGGCCCGGCTCGGCGACGCGGGTGCGAACCCGCATGCGGACGCCCTTGCCCGCGCCGGCGTCGGAATCGGCGTCGGTGAGCTCCACCTCGTCGACGTCGAAGCCGAGCTCGTTGATCCGGCGCAGCCGCTCGGCGATGCGGTACCGCTGGTCGTCGGGGTGCAGGATCTCCTCGCGGGTGAGCTCGTCCCAGAGTCCCTCGTACCGGCGCACCACGTCGTCGGCGACGTCGACCGGATCGACCTCGGGCGGGAGCTGCCCGGCGGCGAAGAGATCGAAGAGCTCCCCGGCGATGCGTTCGCGCGCCAGGTCGACGTCGTAGTGCCGCTGGCCCTCGCTGAGGCCCTGCGGGTGCAGCTCGGCGGTCTCGGCGTCGACGTGGTACGCCGCGAACGCGCCCGCGTCGAACCTGAACAGCGTGTTGGACAGCGAGCAGTCGCCCCACATGAAGCCCGCGAGGTGCAGCCGTACGAGCAGCTCCACCAGGGCGTCGAGCAGCCGGTCGGTGGGGTGCTGCCCGCCGCGCGGATTGGCGAACAGCGACCGGTAGGCGATCGCGTGATCGAGATAGCGCGTCACCAGGATCGCGTCCATGTCCTCACCGCGATCGACCACGACCCCGACCGCCTCGACCGCGGGCAGGCCGAGCCCATGGAGCTCGCGGAGCAGCCCGTACTCGCGCCGCGCCAGCCGTTCGTGCAGCTCCTTCAGGGCGTAGAGCGTCCCGCCTTCCGCGACGAACCGCACCACGTGCCGCGACAGCCCGCGCTGCCGGATCTCCACCAGCCTCTCGTCGGTCCAGTGCTCCAGCGGCAGCCGCCACGGGAGGGTGAGGAGCCCCGCGGCCGCCTGCCCCGGCGGTCTGAAGACGAAATGCATCGGGTCAGTCGGGGCTGGTGGGCGACTCTTGGCCGGACTCGGGCTGCGCCGCGCCGTCGCCGGTCTGGCCGGCCGGGGCCCGGCGCTGCCGCAACCGGGCCTGCTCGGCCTGGCGGCCCAGCGCCGCGACGCGTTCCTCGTCCCGGGTGAGGTTCTCGCCGGTGGCCGGGTCGAAGATGTGCGCCCGGCCCGTGTCGATCCAGAGCTCCGCCTCCTGACCCTCGCCGATCATGCTGGCCGGGTCGAGCGCGACGACGGCCTGCGTGCGCAGCTGGTCGCTGTCGAGCTCCCGGGACAGCTCGCGCAGCTGGGCGGCGAGATCCTCCGGCGCCTCGTACGGGATGTAGGCGTACTGCTCGTTGCCGAGCCACTCGGTGACGTCGACGTGCGCCTGGACGACGGTGCCGCGGGCGCGCTTGTCGTCGCTGACGAGCGAGGCGTCCTCGAAGTGCTCCGGCCGGATGCCGACCAGCACCACGTCGCGGCCGGCCAGCGTGGCGGCCAGGCGCTCGTCCGGCAGCTCGAAGCGGCCGAGCGGGGTCTCCAGGACCGTGCCCCCGGCCGCGCTGTCGAGCGTGGCGGGCAGGAAGTTCATCGACGGCGAGCCGATGAACCCCGCGACGAAGAGGTTCGCGGGCTGCTCGTACAGCTCGCGCGGGCTCCCGACCTGCTGGAGCACGCCCTTGCGCAGCACCGCGACACGGTCGCCCAAGGTCATCGCCTCGGTCTGGTCGTGCGTCACGTACACCGTGGTGACGCCCAGCCGCCGCTGGAGGCGGGAGATCTCGGCGCGCATCTGGCCGCGCAGCTTGGCGTCGAGGTTGGACAGCGGCTCGTCGAAGAGGAACGCGTCGGCCTGCCGGACGATCGCGCGGCCCATCGCGACCCGCTGCCGCTGCCCGCCGGACAGGTTGGCGGGCTTGCGCTCCAGGTGCTCGGTCAGCTCCAGCAGCTCGGCGGTCTCGGTGACGCGGCGGCGCACCTCCTCGTCGGGCTTCTTGGCGAGCCGCAGCGGGAACGCGATGTTCTCGAAGACGGTGAGGTGCGGGTAGAGGGCGTAGTTCTGGAAGACCATCGACAGGTTGCGCTGCCGCGGCGCGATCTTGTTGACCACCCGGTCGGCGATCTTCATCTCGCCGGAGGTGATGTCCTCCAGCCCGACGATCATGCGCAGCAACGTGGACTTCCCGCAGCCGGACGGCCCGACGAGGATCATGAACTCGCCGTCCTGCACGTCCAGGCTGACGTCGTTCACGGCCGGGAAGCCGTCGCCGTACCGCTTGACGATGTTCTTCATGGTGATGGCGGCCATGGCTACCCCTTCACTGCGCCGGACGTCAGCCCGGCCACGATGCGGCGCTGGAACAGCAGGACGATGACCACGACCGGGATGGTCACCACGACGGCCGCGGCGCAGATCGCCGTCGTGGGCTGCTCGAACTGGGAGGCCCCCGTGAAGAACGCCAGCGCCGCCGGGACCGGGCGGGCGTTGTCGGTCGAGGTCAGCGAGATCCCGAACACGAAGTCGTTCCAGCAGAAGAAGAACGTCAGGATCGCCGCGGTGAACACCCCGGGCGCGGCCAACGGCACGATCACCTTGCGGAACGCCTGCCAGGTGGTCGCCCCGTCGACCTGCGCGGCCTGCTCCATCTCCCACGGGATCTCGCGGAAGAACGCCGACAGCGTCCAGATCGCCAGCGGCAGCGCGAACGAGATGTAGGGGATGATCAGGCCGGGCCAGGTGTCGTACAGCCCGATGTTGCGCCACAGGTCGAACAGCGGCCCGACCAGCGAGACCACCGGGAACATCGCGATGGCCAGCGCGAACGACAGGATCGCCCGCTTGCCGGGGAACTCCAGCCGCGCGATCGCGTACGCCACCAGGGTCGCGAACGTCACCCCGACGACCGTGGCGATCAGCGAGATGCCGATCGAGTTGATCAGCGCGGACGTGAAGATGCTGGTGTCGAAGACCGTCTCGTAGTTCTGCCAGGTCCAGTCCTTGGGCAGGAAGCCCTTGACGTTGCCGACCTCGCCCGGCTGCTTGAACGACAGCGACACGATCCACAGCGTCGGGAGGATCGTCCAGACCAGGATCAGCAGCGCGCCGGCGAGCCACAGCCACCGGGAACGTGCGGTGTCCATCAGCGTTCTCCCCTCGCCTGCGCCAGGTCCACCTTGAAGCCCTTGATGAACACCGCCGCGATGAGCACCACGGACAGGAACAGCAGCACCCCGACCGCGTCCCCGAGCCCGATCGCCGTGCGCGTGATCGTCTGCCGGTAGGTGAGGAACGACAGGCTCTCGGTCTTGTTCTGCCCCGCCGTCATCACGAAGATGCTGTCGAAGATCCGCCAGGCGTCGAGGGTCCGGAACAGCACCGCGACGAGGATGGCGGCCTTCATGTTGGGGATGGTCACCCGCCACAGCCGCTGCCAGGCGGTCGCGCCGTCCACGGTCGCCGCCTCGCCGAGGTCGCGCGGCACCTGCACCAGCCCCGCCAGCAGCAGCAGCGACACGAACGGCGTGGTCTTCCACACCTCGGACAGGATGACGACCGAGAGCGACGACCAGCGCCCGGTGAACCAGGCGTAGTCGCCGAGCCCGAACCAGCCGTTGACGAACCCCGAGTTGAGGTCGAAGGCGTACCGCCAGGCGAACGCCGAGATCACGGTGACGATCCCGTACGGGACGAGGATCGAGGTCCGGACGGTCCGCCGCATGAAGATCGCGCGGTGCATGACCATCGCGAACGCGAACCCCAGCACCAGCTCGATGCCGACGGTCACCGCCGTGACGATGAACGTGGTGAACACGTCCTGCCAGAACAGGACGTCGGTCAGCGCGGTGACGTAGTTGCCGAACCAGACGAAGCGCCGGTCGTCCGGGGCGGTCAGCCGGTAGCTGAACATCGACAGGTAGAGGGCGTTGAGCAGCGGATACGCGGTGACCAGCAACATCACCACGATGGCGGGGGCCGACAGGATCAGCCCGAGCCGGCGCTCGGCCTTCGCCCGGTCGGTGATCTCGGCCCGGCCGGCCCCGGCGGGCAGCGGCTTGTCCACGGTGACGGTCATGGCTCTCTCCTGTGACTCATGGCCGGTCTGTCGTTCATGGCCCTCCTCCGGTCACAGCAGTCGCTGGTCGCGCAGCACCTTGGGGATGAATTCGTCGGTGATCTTCGGCGTGGTGAGGGGGTTCACCGAGGCCGGCGGATGCCACTTGCTCTGCACGCCGCTCGACACGTCCGGGTAGTACGGCGTGATCGGGCGCGGCGCGGCGGCGTTGATCGAGTCGCGGATCAGCGTGGCCATCGGGAACTGCTTGACGATCTCGGGATCGTCGAAGACGGCCGGGCGGGCCGCCGGGTTGCCCTCGCCGAGCATGTAGGCCTTCATGTTCGGCTCGGTGGTGATGCACCGGGCGGCCTCGACCGCCTCGTTCTCGTGCTTGCCGTACGCGCCGATGCCCAGGCTGATGCCGCCCAGCGGCGGTTTGCTCTGCTGACCGGCCGTCACCTGCGGGTAGCGTGCCCAGCCGATGTCCGCGGGAATGCCCTTGTCGATGACGCCCGCCTCGGCGTCGGCGAGGTCGGCGGCGTAGATGTACGGCCAGTTGATCATGAAGCCGCCGTTGCCGGCGTTGAAGGTGTTGCGCGCCTGGTCCTCGATCTCGGTGGACAGCGTCGGGCTGGCGGCCTTGGACCGGGCCAGCTTGGAGATGATCGTCGCCGTCGCCCGGCCCGCCGGGCTCTCGAAGTCGACGGTGGCGTCCGAGCCGCGTTCGGGGTTGACGATGATGCGGCCGCCCGCGGAGGCCATGAGGGCACTGATCCACACCATGTAGCCCTCGTACTTGTTGCCGGTGACCGCGACCGTGGTGTTGCTGCGCACGGCCGCGTCGATCAGCTTGTCCCAGGTGAAGTCGGCGGCGGCCGGATCGACGCCGGCCTTCTTGGCGACCGACTTGCGGTACCAGAGGAGCTGCGTGTTGGCCCAGAAGGGCGCCGCGTAGAGCTTGCCCTCCCACCGCGCGTTCTCGACCGCGGCGGGGAAGACGCCCTGGGTGAACTGCCCCTCCTCCGCCGAGGTGAACGGGCGGAGGAAGCCGGCGTTGGCGGCCTCGGCGATGAACACCGGGTCGAGGCTCATCAGGTCGAGCCCGGAGTCCTTGGCGGCGAGCCGCCGGACCAGCTGCTCGCGCTGCTGGGTCGCGTCGTTCGGCAGCACCGAGGTCTTGATGCGGTACCTGCCGCCCGCGGCCTGCGTGCAGGACGCGGCGAGCTTGGCCTGGCCGCCGTTGTCGGGGTTGGTGTACCAGGTGAGGGTCGGCGTGCCGCTCTCACCGCCGCAGGCCGTCAGGCCGCCCGCGAGGAGCGCGAGCGCCAGCGCCCCGCGCAGCGGGGCGTTGCGGCCCAACAGCGAGGCGTTGCGGCCCATCCGCCCACCGGGGCCCGTCCGTCCCGCGCGTGCTCGCCGGCGGCCGCCGCCCCGGCGCCCCCGGCCTCGTCCGGTTCGTGCTCGCTCGACCTTGCCCATCAGGCCTCCCGAAGCTCCGCCCGACGTGCGGGCCTCGCCTCTCCGAGGCCGCGGCCGTGCGGGCGGATTGATCTCCACTCAAACACCGGACTCGGAGGCTGTCGAGCACGAGGGCGTGACAGGTGAGCAAAAAGAAACCCATTGGACACATGAAACACATCCGAAACAAACCGGCAGCAGCCGCGAAACGGAGGGCGGTGATCCTCTATCGACGCCCAGGCCCCCGACCACGGGAGACGACGTGCCCGACAAGATCGACGCAGGTGCGACCGCATGGCTGCTCGTGAGCACCGCCATGGTGCTGCTCATGACGCCGGGCCTGGCGCTGTTCTACGGCGGTATGGTCCGGGCCAAGAGCACGCTCAACATGATCATGATGAGCTTCGTCTCGATCGCGCTGGTGACCGTGGTGTGGCTGGCCGCCGGCTACAGCCTCGCGTTCGGCGACGACGTGGGCGCCGGGCTGCTGGGCGGGCTCGACCACCTCGGGATGGCCGGGATCTCGCCGGAGACCGCGCACGGCAAGGTGCCCGAACTGCTCTTCGCCACGTTCCAGCTGACCTTCGCGATCATCACGGTGGCGCTGATCAGCGGGGCCGTCGCGGACCGCGCGAAGTTCTCGGCCTGGATGATCCTCGTGCCGCTGTGGGCGCTGGCGGTGTACGCGCCCGTCGCGCACTGGGTGTGGGGCCCGGACGGCTGGATCGCCGAGCTGGGCACCCTCGACTACGCGGGCGGGCTCGTCGTCGAGATCGTCTCCGGCGCCTCCGGACTGGCCATGGCGCTCGTCCTCGGCCCGCGCATCGGCTTCCGGACGGAGGCCATGCGCCCGCACAACCTGCCCATGGTCCTGCTGGGCGTCGGGCTGCTGTGGTTCGGATGGTTCGGCTTCAACGCGGGCTCGGCGCTGGCGGCCGACGGCATCGCCGCCGCCGTCTTCCTCAACACGCTGATCGCGGGCTGCACCGGGCTGCTGGGCTGGCTGCTCGTCGAGCAGCGCCGGGACGGCCACCCCACGACGTTCGGCGCCGCGTCCGGCGTGGTCGCCGGGCTGGTCGCGATCACCCCGTCCTGCGGCTCGGTGAACGTGCCGGGCGCCCTGGCCATCGGCCTGGTCGCGGGGATCGTGTGCTCGTACGCGGTCGGCTGGAAGTTCCGGCTGGGCTACGACGACTCGCTGGACGTGGTCGGCGTGCACGGTGTCGGCGGCGTCATCGGGACGCTGGCCATCGGCCTGCTCGCCACCGGCGTGATGACCTCCGGGCCGGAGGGCCTCTTCTTCGGCGGCGGCGCGTCCCAGCTCGGCAAGCAGGCGATCGCCGTACCGGCCGTCGCGCTCTACGCGTTCGCCGCCACCTACGTCCTGGCCAAGGTGATCGACAAGGTGCTGGGCTTCCGGGTGAGCGCCGAGGACGAGACCTCCGGTGTCGACCTCGCCCTGCACGCGGAGACCGCCTACGAGCACGGCGTCCTCGGCCACGCCGCGCCCATCGGCACGCCCGGTGCGGCAGGAGCGGCGGCCGCGGCCCGTCAGACCGTCACGGACTGACGGACGGGCCGGCAAAGAGATGCGGCGTGCCGGTCATCCGGGGACCCACCGGATGGCCGACACGCCGCAAGTCGAGAGGGACGGACGGACGAGCCCGACTCAGGCTCAGTAGCCGCCTCCGTAGCCGCCGTCGCCGCCGCCGGCCTTCGTGGTGATCTTCTTGCCCTCCGGGGAGACGACCCACCAGACGTTCTGCACGGCCTGGCCCTTGGTGTCGCCGGCCTTGGCGTCCTTGGCGAAGTAGTACATCGGCCAGCCGTTGATGAGGAGCTGGCACTCACCGGGCTTGCCGTCCGAGCGCTCGATGAAGCTGATCAGGCTGCGGTCGACACCGCTGACCTTGAGCTTCTTGAAGCCGTTGAAGGTGACGATCGGCCACTTGGCGCGGCAGTCGCCGGAGCAGTTGCTGACCTTCGGCTTGTCCTTGTCGAACCGGTACATCGTGCGGCCCTTGCCGTCCGTCACGATCATGCCGAGCTTCTGGTCCATCCGCACCTTGATGGTGGTCCAGCCCGCCCAGCCACCACCGCCATTGCCATTGCCCCCGCCATTGCCCTGCTGCGGCGGCTGGCTCGGCTGGGCCTCCTTGGCCACGGCCTTCTTGCCCGTGGGAGCGGCGGCGTACCAGGTGCCCTGGACGGCCTGGCCCTTGACGTCACCCGGGCTCTGGTCCTTGGCGTACCGGTAGAGCGGCCAGCCGCCGAGCGTGACCTGCCACGTGCCGTCGGCCCGCTTGACCTTGCCGACGAGGGACTCGTCCACGCCCTTCACCTGCACGGCCTGCTGGCCCGCCATCACCGGCGGCCAGGCCTGCGCGCACGCCTCCACGCAGGTGGAGGCCGGGGGCCGGGCGGTGTCCTTGTCGAAGCGGTAGAGCGTGCGGCCCTCGCCGTCGGTGACGACCTTGCCGATCTTGTTGACGCTGGCGACCTCCAGCGAGGCGGTCTCGGCGGGCGCCGCGGGCTCGTTGGCCGGGACCTGCGGTTGCTGCACCTGCTGCGCGGAACCGGCCGACGTATTCTGCTTCTTTCCGGCGGTCTCCTGGCCGCAGGCGGTGAGGAGAACTCCGGACGCGGTCAGGGCGGCCGCCGCGGGGATCGCCCAGCGTGGGAATCGCATGTCTTGCCCTCCATGTCAGTCGCTTTCGCTCGAGGCGGAGCAGCCGCACCGCTCTCCCCGGATCGAGGGGCAGTACGGGCGTGAACGTCAAACGGGTTCAATGCGTCAGAGTTCGAGCAGGCGAGAAGAGGGGGGCACGGCGGTGACCACGGCGAGGCGGCCAGACGAGGACCCGGTCATCCTGACCAAACCACCGGCCGCGGAGACCGCCCAGTTGCGTCCCGCTGTGCCGGTGAGCACCTCGGTCCCGGCGGGACCGGCGTGGATCGTGATCCCGGCCCGGATCGTCGCGCTGGTCATCGTGCTGCCGATCCGGCTCGTGTACGACCTGATCAGGGTCATCGGGCGCGGGCTCAAGGCGGCGCTGGGCGGTCTGATGCGGGCCATGGCGTGGCCGTTCCGGCAGCTCTACACGTGGTTGCTGCGCCCCGTGGGCCTGGGCATCGCCGCCGGACTGGTCTGGGTCGGCACCGGATTGGCGTGGGTGTTCAACGTCACAATCGTGAGGCCGCTCGGCTGGCTGCTGAACGTCGTCGTGCTGGGCTTCTTCCGGATGTTCGGCCGGGGCAGCGGCAGGCTGGGCCGCTGGTTCTACCGGACGGTGCTCGCCCCGATCGGCCGCTTCCTCGCGTCCATCGGCCGGGGCATCGGCGCGGGCCTCCTCGCGACGTGGCGGGGACTCCTCTGGCTGCTCAACATCCTCATCGTCATCCCGCTGAGCTTCGTCGGCGGCGGCCTCAAACGGCTCCTGCTCGGCACCGGCCGCGTCATCGCGTACATCGCTCAGGGCATCGCCTGGCTGTTCGCAGTGCTCATCGTGCTGCCACTGACGCTGCTGTGGCAGTACATCCTTCGCCCGCCCCTGACCGGTCTCGTCTGGGTGGGCCGGTTGATCGGATCTGGCCTGGCCTACCTTGGCCGCGGTACCGGCACCGTGCTCCTGGCCGGATGGCGCGCCATCTCAGGCGCACTGGCCTGGGCATGGCACACGGCGGGCCGCATCCTGCGCTGGCTGGCCCGGATTCTCTTCGTGATCCCGGCACTGGCGATCTGGAACTTCGTCCTGAGGCCCGTCCTCCACGGCCTCGCCGAAGGCGCTCGCATGGCGGGCCGCTTCCTGCGCTGGCTCTGGAACGTCTTCGTCGCCACCCCGGCCCGCTGGGTCCGCGATGCCGTGCTCCGCCCGGTCAAGAACATGATCCGCGAGACCTGGCGGCTCACCGTCCTCGAACCCGCCCGCTGGATGAACGCGAGCATCGTCGCCCCCGTCCGCCAGACCGGCCGCGACGTCCGGCTCCAGCTCCGCCGGTCGTTCCGCCGGACCTGACGAACGGATCCGGCCCGCCCCGCCAGAGCGGAACGGGCCGGATCGCGAGCCGTGGATCAGCGGATGCCGTAGGCCCGGTAGATGGTCTGGACGGACCGGTTGCCCTTGACGTCGACGATCGTCGAACGCAGCGTCACGTACCCCTTGGCGGAGGCGTTGGGCACACTGACCGCCCAGCCGCTCCCCCGCTTCCGGACGCTCACCCGGCGCCAGGTCCGGCCGTCGTCGAACGAGGCCTGGACGGTCGCCGTACGGACCTTCGGGGCGCCCTTGACCGCGTTCAGCCACATCGACAGCCCGGTGGTGCTGCCGGGGGCGGCCTGGTTGGCGCTGTCGAGGCCGGAGGCGATGTAGCGGGTCAGCGCCACCGGGATGCGCGCGGAACCGGCCGGCTTGGCGTAGAACTTCCAGCTGATCGTCGCGCGCGGCGACAGGATGCCCGCGGGCGTGGAGACCTGCGGGTGGTAGCGGCGGGCGTCCACCGAGAGCGTGTACCACCCGGCCGACGGGATCTTGGCACTGAAGTCACGCGTGCCGCCCCACTGCGTGATCACCTTGCTCTTGATCGTCCGGCTGCCCTTGCGGAAGGTGACGGCCGCCTTGGCGCAGCACTCGCTGCCGCTCTTGCCCGGGTCGGCGAAGAGGTCGTCCGGGTAGTACGAGAGCGCGCGGCCCGAGACCTTCGGCAACCATCTGGCCGGCCCCCAGACGGCGCGGTTGAACACCTCGGCGTAGCTCTTGCCCTTGGCGTACGAGCGGACGGGCGAGGACCAGCCGCCCACGCCGATGCTGTTCGGCCCGTACATGGAGTACGTCTCGGACTGCCACCTGCCAGGCGTGACATGCGCGGTGTACGTGAACGGCGCGCTGATGCGATCGGTGACGCCCCACAGTCCGCACTTGCCGCGGGCGGGCGCCGGAGCCAGCCGGACGTCGGTGTCGCGGGAGAGCGCGGGCCCGCGGCGAACGTACAGGGTCGTCTTGGCGAGGGACGCCCGGCGGAACGAGTACGACGGCTTGGCCGGGATGCCCTTGCTGTAGCCGGTCAGCGCGTACGTCTCAGGCGCACCCACCGTGGACACCTGCGGGTGCCACTCGCTGAGATAGGAGAAGGCGAGTTTGCCCGACCCGTTCGGGATGACGAAGAGGCCGCCGGCGGAATTGGTCGCTTCGAGTTCCATCCGGTTGCCGGCCCCGAAGGTGCAGACCGCCGCCCGCTGGCCCCACTGCGAGTACTTCGCCTTGTCGACATCCAGGCCGACGGTCAGCGCCCGCCCTTTGCGGGCGTCGAAGGCGACCGTCCGGCTGCGGCTCAGTGAGACGACCTGGGCACCGAGCGTGGAGTTGGTGTAGCCGTCCGCGCCGAGAGAGGGGATCTCCGCCAGCACGGTGTAGGTGCCCTTGGCGACCTTCTTGCTCACGCCCGAGCGGAGCCGGAACTCGCTGCCGGTCTTCGTGTTCTGGACGGAGGCGGTGAAGGAAGCCTTCTTTCCCTTCCGGGTGACGCCGGTGACCTTCAAGGTGACCGTGGCCGCCTCCGCGGGCACGGACAAGAGCGGGACGGCCGTCACGGCCGCCGATGCAAGCGCCAAGGCGCGCAGGGCAAGGGACAACGGATGCTCCGGGGCGGGGGAGGAGTGATCGTCCGCAAATCATAGCCAGCAATTGCTGGCAATATCAGAATTCGGTGGCGCCGGCGCGATCAGCCAGTGATCGCGGCACGGCCGTACGGCGCTCGCGGGCCACGCGCTGCGGAGTGGGCCACCATGCGCTGACCAGCATGTTCGTGAGCCTCACCTCCCCCGGCGCGCGGGCTCGACCGATCTGTTGAGACAATCGCCCACGATGTACAAGCTGCTGTTCACCCAGGTCATCGCCCGCTTCATGGATGCCGAGACGGCGCACCACACGACCATGCGGGGGTTGCGCGCGCTCCAGCGGACGCCGGGCGCCGCGCCGCTGATCCGCAGGGCCCTGGCGCCGCGCGACCCGGCGTTGACCGTCCGCGCCCTCGGGCTGGAGTTCGCCGGGCCCCTGGGCCTGGCTGCTGGCTTCGACAAGGACGCCGTGGCATACGAGGCCCTTGGCGCGTTCGGCTTCAGCCACGTCGAGATCGGGACGGTGACCGGGCAGGCCCAGCCGGGCAACCCCAAACCGCGGTCCTGGCGCTTGGTGCCGGACCGCGCCGTCATCAACCGGATGGGCTTCAACAACGAGGGATCGGCGGCCGCGGCCACACGCCTGCGGCAACGCCGGCCGGGAACGATCGTCGGCGTCAACATCGGCAAGACCAAAATGGTGCCCGAAGCGGAGGCCGCCGCCGACTACGTGACGAGCACCGAACGCCTCGCCCCCTATGCCGACTATCTCGTCGTGAACGTGAGCTCGCCCAACACGCCCGGCCTGCGCGACCTTCAGGCGGTCGAGCACCTGCGGCCCCTGCTGACCGCCGTCCGCGAGGCGGCGGACCGGGTGACCGAACGCCGGGTCCCCCTGCTCGTCAAGATCGCTCCCGATCTCGCCGACGACGATGTGGACGCGGTGGCGGATCTGGCGCTCGACCTGGGCCTGGACGGCATCATCGCCACCAACACCACCATCGCCCGCGACGGCCTGGCAAGCGACCCCGACCTGGTCAAAGAAACCGGCGGCCTATCGGGCGCACCCCTCAAGGAGCGCTCGATCCAGGTGTTGCGGCGCCTCCGGGCCCGCACCGGCGACCGGCTGGTACTGATCTCGGTCGGCGGCATCGAGACCGCCGACGACGTCTGGGAACGCCTGCGCGCCGGAGCGACCCTCGTCCAGGGCTACACCGGAATGATCTACGGCGGCCCCCTGTGGGCGCACCGCGTCAACCGCGACCTGTCCCGCCGCCTGCACGGCAGCACCTTCCAAACAATCACCGACCTCCCCGCCCACTGATCCGCGGAACGCGCTCGCCAGACGGCCACCGCCCCGAACGCCCCCACCAGAGGGCCACCCAACCCCGGAACGCGCTCGCCAAGCGGGCCGCTCACCCGTTGAGGGCGCCGGTCAGACTACGTCTGGCGCCGGTCCCGGAACGCCAAGCGGCACATGGTGGGGGGCGCCAGAGGTTTTCTTTGCACTTCGGCGACGGGCGCGATGGTGTTCGCAGACCTGAATGGCGGCACCGTGCAGGTATGTCCGTGGAGACGATGCCGCGCGGGACCCTGATCACCCGGGTCGCCGCCGCGCTGGCCCTGGCGCTGCCGGCGATCGTCCTCCGGCTGGCGGGGGTCCATCCGGCGCCGGTGGCGGGGATGATCGTCTTCGGCGCGGGGGTGCTCGCCGCCGCGGTGGTGCTGATGTGGGCGGCCGAGACGGCCCGCGCGGACATCTCGGGGGCCCTGGCGCTGGCCCTGCTGGCGCTGATCGCGGTGCTCCCCGAGTACGCGGTCGATCTCTATTACGCGTTCCGGGCGGGCTCGAAGCCGGAGTACACCGCGTACGCCGCCGCCAACATGACCGGGGCCAACCGGCTGCTCGTCGGCGTCGGCTGGGCGCTGGTGGTGCTCGCGTTCGCGCTCGGCGTGCGGCGGCGGGCATCGCGCGGCGAACCGGTACCGGACCGCCGGGACGTCCACCTGTCCGGTCATCACCGCATCGAGCTCGGATTCCTGGCGGTCGCGGCGGTCATCGCGTTCGTGCCCGCGCTGGTCGGCGAGATCGGCTGGTACGTCTCCGTCCTGCTCATCGCGCTCTACGTCGCGTACATCGTCCGGATCGCCGGGAGCGGCGGCGAGGACGTCGAGGATCTGGTCGGCGTCCCGGCCGTGCTGGCCCGGCTGCCCACGACGCGGCGCCGCGCGGTCACGTGGGGCGGTTTCCTGCTGGGGGCGCTGATCGTCTTCGCCTCGGCCGAGCCGTTCGCCGAGTCGCTGGTCGAGGCCGGCGGCAGCCTCGGCATCGACGAGTTCCTGCTGGTGCAGTGGCTGGCGCCGCTGGCGTCCGAGGCACCGGAGCTGATCGTCGCGGTCGTCTTCGCCTGGCGGCTACGGGACAACGACGCGATCGGCGCGCTGCTGTCCAGCAAGGTGAACCAGTGGACGCTGCTGGTCGGCAGCCTGCCGCTGGCCTACAAGGCGGGCGGCGGCGGCTGGTCGCTCCCGCTGGACTCCCGGCAGGCCGAAGAGGTGCTGCTGACCGCCTCCCAGACCGTGCTCGGCCTGGCCATGCTGATCGACCTCTACTTCAGGCGGACGGAGGCGGCGCTGCTGTTCGGCCTGTTCGCGATCCAGTTCGTGCTGCCGGGCGAGACGGCCCGCCTGTGGTTGTCGCTGGTCTACCTGGCGATCGGCTTCACGGTCCTCATCGCGCGGCACCGCGATCTCGGGAAGGCGATGGCGGCGCTCGTGACCCCCGGCCCCCGATAAGGCGACGGTCAGCCTGTCGATCGTCGGTCGCGGCGGTCAGCCGTCGGGGCTCAGGCGAGCTCGAAGAAGCCGTCGGCGATGAGCTCGGGGAGGACGGCGGCGGCGTGCGCCCGCACCTGATCGGGGTCCATCCCGGTGAGCTGGGCGATGGCGGACAGCAGGGGCTCCAGCGCCATCGAACCGTCACAGACGCCGGCCAGCCCCGCCTCGACCGTGCCGACCCCGGCCGCGCGGCGCAGGCGATCCGTCTGCCGCAGCAGGATCCGCTCCGGGTCCTCGGCTCCGGGCGGCCCGATCTGCTCCTGGACGATTCCGGCCGCGGCACGGAGCGAGAGCCATTCCAAGGCCCCCTCTTGTGCACAGGCTGTGGAAAACTCTGCGCTCTCCCGCAGCCCGGCGAGGACCCGGTCCACATAGGCCCCGACAGGCTGCTCGACGGCGTGCCGCATCTCTTCGATCCGCACGGTCGGCCGGGCGGCGCCCGGGTGCCGCAAGGTGATCCAGCCGAAGCCGATCCCCGTCACCCGCTGCCGCTCGAAGTACTCCAGCCACGCGTCGTACCGCGCCACGTACTCGGGCGTCCCGACCTCGACCGAGTCCCGCAGCCACAGCTCGGCGTACTCGGCCGGATCCTGAACGTCGCGCTGCACGACCCAGGCGTCACAACCGGACTCGCGGACCCACGCGCCGACCCGCTCTTCCCACGGGACACCCTCGATATGCAGCCAGTTCGCCAGTAGCTGGCATGTGCCGTCCTCGTTCAGCAGCCTCGGCCCCTCGACGACCAGGCGGCGGCAGAACTCGTCGCCGTGCAGGCCCGATTCGCGGTAGACGAGGCCGCCCTCGGGCGGCGCGATCACGAACGGCGGGTTGGAGACGATCAGATCGAAGGTCCGTCCCCGCACCGGTTCCAGCAGGGAGCCCTGGAGTGCCTCGACCCCGTCCACCCCGGAGAGCGCGAAGCTCAGGGCCGACAGTTCGAGGGCCCGCGCGTTGACGTCCGTGACCGTGATCGCTCGCGGCCGCGGTCCCGGCTCGCCCGCCAGATGCAACGCCTGGACGCCGCATCCCGTCCCAAGATCGAGTGCGCTGTCCACAGCCCTGTGGACAATCAGCCGCGCCAGATTCGCCGACGCGCCGCCCACCCCCACCACGTGATCGGGCTTGAGACGGACGCCCGCTCCAGGCCGTGCCTTCAGGTCGGACACCGCGTACCCGGCATGGCCCGTGCCGCTCACCGACTCCAACGGCTCGACGTGCACCAGGGCCCGCAATTCGCCGCCCGAACGTTCGGCCAGCCCGGTCGCGACCAGATCATCGGCGACGTCCTTCAAAGCCGCCTCGCCGACCGCCACCTGCAACCAGAAGAGCCGGGTGAGCGCCTCCAGCGGCGAGCCGCCGCCCGTCGCGCGCAACGCCGGGACGATCTCGTCCCGCGCCAGCGCGCCGCCCGCCACCGGGCCGAGCAACTCCCGTACACCCGCGACGGTGTACTCCGTGAAAGCGCCGCGAACGCGGCTCAGCGAATCAGACACCCGCCCCATCCTGCCCGGCGAGGCGGTCACGGCGAAGCCCGGATCGCCGTCGGCTGAAGTACTGGATCAGCTGAAGTACTGGACGAACCCCGTGACGAAGGACGCCGCGATGCGCTGCCGGAACGACGCGCTCGACAGCTTGGCGGCGTCGCCGGCGTTCCGCATGTTGCCGGTCTCGACGAAGACCTTCGGCACCGTCGACATGTTGAGCCCGCCCAGATCGTCCCGGGAATTGAGCGCGTTGGTACCGACATAGGTCGAATACGGCATGCCGGTGCCGCTCTTGTAGGCGTCCCGGAGGGCCTTGCCGAGCTTGCGGGAGGCCGGGACCATCGTGGCGTTGTGCCCCTTGACCGTCAGCGGCTCGATCACGTGGAAGCCGTGGCCGCTCGCCGGGGCGCCGTCCGCGTGGATCGAGATCGCCGCGTCCGCCTTGGCGCGGTTGCCGATCGCGGCGCGCTCGGTGATGCACGGCCCGACGCCGGTGTTGTCGTTCCGGGTGAGGACGACCTTGGCGCCCTTCGCCCTCAGCAGCCTGGCCAGCCGGGTGGACACGTCCCAGGTGAAGGCCGCCTCGCTGTAGCCGGCCGCCGTCGCCGTCCCCGTCGTGTCGCACTCCTTGCGGCCGTTGCCGATGTCGACCTGCCGGTTGATGACCTCCGGATGCTTGGCGTTCCCGCCGTTGTGCCCCGGGTCGATCACGATGACCTTGCCCTTGAGCGAGCCGGTGTCCTGCGCCTGCCTGGGCTCCCCGGAACCGGCGGAGGGCTTCGAGGGCTCGGCCACGGGCGGCTGCGCGGTCTGGCCGCCCTTCTCGGGCGACGAGCCTCCATCGCACGCGGACAGAGCCGCCAGGCACAGGAGCAAGCCTGCCGTCATCGTGCCGCTCCGGTGGAATAGCAAGACCCGTCCCCCTGTGATTTCTTCGTTACCAACCCTGACAGTCTGCACACCGGCCTGGGTTCGTCAAACGAAGTTCACGCAAATACGCCGCGGCCGTGCCCTCCCCTATGAGGTCACACGGCCGCGGCTCCCTGCTGGACGTTCAGATCAGCGGAGTATGTCCTCCTTGCCGAGGAGCGCGGCGAGAGCGCGCGCTTCGTCCGCGTCGAGGCCCAGCACTACGCGCGGTCGCCCCCACGGGTGATCGATCGAGTGGGCCACGTAGCTGGCGACGGACTCCGAGATCTGTTCGGCCAGTCCTCGCGCGTGACGCCATTCCGACCACGCGCGTTCCAACTCACTAGCCGCGCGCTGTGCGCACGACACCAATTCCGGATCACGCACGGAATGAAACCCCCCTGGGTGAACATGATCCTTCTCCGTGTCCACTCGGCGGAGTCCCCGGCCGGGCCGTCTCCTCTGAGACCGGCCCGGTCCTGCGGTTCCCCCGACCCGCCGAACGGTGAACCCATTAACCCGCCACGGCCGCCTCGCGGCCCGCCGATTGCGGCAGGCTTGGCCAGCCCCTTACCTCAGCCCCGCCCGTCCAGGCCATTGATCGACCTCCCCCAGACCGAACGATCATCCAGCCCCGCCCGACCGCCACCGCCAAGAGCCGCGAACGCCAAACAACGCACACGCCAGACAACGCGGACCTCAGACAGCGCGGACCTCAGACAGCGCGGACGCCAGATAACGCGGACGCCAAACGGCGCGAACGCCAGACGGCGCAGACGTCAGACGGCGGGGGCGGGGCCCGTGGTGGAGCGGACCACGAGGTGGGGGACCACCAGGTTCTGCCGGGCGGCGCGGACCGGGTCGTCGATGCGGGCGGTGAGGAGCTCGGCGGCCACGCGGCCCATGTCGCGGCGAGGCTGGTCGACGCTGGTCAGGGAGATATGGCGGATGGCGGCGAGGTGGGTGTTGTCGTAGCCCACGATCGAGAGGTGCTCGGGCACCGTGAGCTCCAGCTCGTCGGCGGCGGAGAGCGCCCCGGTGGCCACCAGGTCGTTGGGCGCGAAGATCGCGGTGGGCCGGTGGTCCCGGGTGAGGAGGGCGCGGGCGGCGCGGTAGCCGCCCTCCTCGGTGAAGTCACCGGCCTCCACGACCACCTCGGTGGTGAGGCCGTGCCGGTCCATGGCCTTCTCGTAGCCCGCGCGGCGGTAGCGGGCGGTGGTGGAGGGGGCGCCCTCGATGTGCGCGATGCGGCGGTGGCCCAGCTCGACGAGATGGTCGACGGCCAGGCTGGCGCCGAGCTCGTCATCGTCGACGACGATGTCGACGCCGGAGACGTCCCGTTCACCGACCACGACGACGGGGACGCTGGCGGCCGCCTCCTTGAGGGACTCGGGGACCACGCTCAGCAGGACGAGCCCGTCGACGCGCATCTCCAGGAAGGCCTCGACGGCCTCGGCCTCGAAGAGGGGGTCCCATCGGCCGCTGCCGACGAGCATGCGGAGGCCCTCGCCGTGCAGGCTCTCCTGCAGGCCGTCCAGGAACTCCGCGAAGAAGGGGTTGTGCAGGTCCGCGACGATCGCGCCGATGAGCCGGGTGCGGCCCTCCACCAGGCTCCGCGCGACGGCGTTGGGCCGGTAGCCGAGCTCCCGCGCGGCCTGGAGCACCGCCTGCCGGCGGCGTTCGCTGACGTGCGGCGACCCGCGCATGACGAGGGAGACGAGCGACTTCGAGACGCCGGCCCTCTCGGCGACATTGCGGATGGTGGGCTTGGGGGGCCTTACATCACCAGCTGACATGGCACTCCGTCCGGGGGGCCTGCAGGACCTGCCGCCAGGGCGTTCCGAGCCCTTTGCCACGGGACGGAACACCCTCCCCACTCGGGGGGAGATGCCATGATGCCTCGCCTTCACCCCATATCGTCGCAACAGCGAGTAACGGGCAGCCGCCAATGCCAGTTCTTGCCTGTGGTGTCCTGGATCACAGGGTGGATCCAGGCACAAACCACCACTCCACGGACACTCCAGGGACGCCGCGCGCGCCGATCTCACGCCTGCGCTCGGATACGCTGCCAAAGTGGGAGATCGTGCAGTGGCAGGCGGCAAGGCCAGGGGCGGGCAGGGTTCCGCCCCTGCCGCTCGTTCCCAGCAGCGTGGCAGACGCAGGCTGAGTGTCGACGAACGCCGGGACGAACTGATCGAGGCCGCGCTGGAGCTGTTCAGCACCAAGTCTCCGGAAGACGTCTCCATCGACGACGTCGCCGCGGCCGCCGGCGCCTCCCGCGCGCTCGTCTACCACTACTTCGGCGGCAAGTACGAGCTCTACATCGCGGCGCTGGGCAGCGCGGCCAGGCAGCTGTCTGTGTTGCTGGAGCCGCCGACCGAGGGCACGCCGATCGAGCGCCTGCAGATCTCGCTCAAGCGCTACTTCGATTTCGTCGAGAGTCACGCACCGGGGTTCACGGCGCTGCTGCGCGGCGGGCCCGCGGACCGGTCGGGCGAGGTCGGCGAGATCGTCGACGGCATCCGGCAGCTGCTGCTGGGCCGGATCCTGCACGCGATGGACGTGGAGATCCCCACGCCCGTGCTGCGCATCACGCTGCGTTCATGGATGGCGTCCGTCGAGACCGCCGGCCTGGACTGGCTGGAGAACCGGGATGTCACCCGGGAGGAACTCGAACGTCTCCTAGTCGACCATCTGGTGGTGCTGCTGGACGTCGCGGGCCAGCACGAACCGGCGATAGCGGCCCTCTTCGACCGCCTCGCCCACGAAGAGGTCCCCACCGAAGACTGAGCCGCCACACGGCCAACACAGCCAGCGCAGCCAAGGCCCAGACAGTACGGCCAAGGATCGGATGGTGCGGCCGAAGGCCAGATAGTGCGGCCAAGGACCGGCAGCGCAGCCAAAGGCCGGATGGTGCTGCCAAGGTTCGGACAGTGCGGCGACGGGCCGGATGGTGTGGTCAGGGGTGAGAGCGCGGGTGGGCTGAGAGGGCGAAGTGTCCCGCTCGCATGGTCACGAGCGGGACATTCGTTTGGACGGTGGCTCGGCCCAGGACGGCGATTCTCGGATCATCACAGTCCTGGACCTTCGTCCAGGGGGCTTCTGAACAGGACTTCGACCCACTGCCGGGTGCGAGGTTGTTCAGCGGCCTCCTGGTCGCCCCCCACTATTTCTCTGTGTGCGCCCGGCGAGGCCCCCTTGGTCACTCGCCGGCCGGAGTGCGTTACTCCGAGCGCTGCTGCGGGATACCCGCCAGCAGCGCACGAACCTCAGCCTCGCGGTAGCGCCGGTGCCCCCCCAGGGTGCGGATGGACGTGAGCTTTCCGGCCTTCGCCCACCGCGTGACGGTCTTGGGGTCGACGCGAAACATCGTCGCCACCTCTGCCGGCGTCAGCAGGGGCTCAGCCTCTGGCGTACGTGCTGACATTTGTGCGGCCTCTCCTCCGTGGACCGATGACAGCGATCCTGCGATTTCCTCGCGCGGTCACTGATGTCCCCTATGGCCCGAAAGAGCCACTATGACATCACAACGTGTAACCTTGCCACCACTCAACGCAACAAGCAAGTCCCTGAGCGTAGTTGCGTGTTCAGTGGCGACTGGGTCACGCTGCGTGATTCTAGCGACACGTATAGTCGTATCGCGCGCTGATTCGGGAAATTTGTTCAGTTCGCCGATTCAAGGGCCCGTACAGGCCGCCAGCGGGCGAGGAGACGCTTGTACATCGCGACCGCCAGCTCAGCCTCACCGCGTTCCATCGCTTCGAGGGCGACCCTGATCTCGCCGACCGACTCGTCGGCTCGCAGCGTCCGGTCGTCCAGCAGATGGACGAGCCCGCCGTAGTCGAGTTCCACCAGGGCGCGGGGGTGGAATCCGCCCAGCCAGCGGCCGAGCGTCTCCACCTGTCCGGCGGCCAGCACGGTGGTCTCGCCGGTCCCCTCTCCGAGGTTGTCGCGGACGACGCGAAGGGCCGCGGCGACACGGCGCCGCGCCTCGGCCATCGCCGTGACGTAGATGAGGGTACGCGTCACGGCCGCCGTCGCAGGCCCACGACCTGGGTTTTCCCCGAAGCAGGTCGCGGATTTACGTTCCGCTGTGGCGGCCTCACCGGTGGCGGCCTCACCCGTGGCGGGCTCGCCCAGCAGCAGGCAGCGCTCCGCACCACCGAACGCCACGAACCACGCCAGCGGGACATGCCAGGTGCTCGAGAGGATGTGCGGGTTCAGCGAATTGCCCGCGGCCTTCCACCGTCCGAACTCGTCCACCACGCCGTCCGCCACCGCCGACGGCACGAAGGCCTCGGCCGCCCCCGCCGGGAGCGCGGCGACGAACCGGTCGAACGCCAGCCACGAGCGCAGCCGCGTCTCCCAGGGGCTCACATAGATCATGTCCGCCGAACGCCGCACGTAGGCGTGCCGGCTCTCCCGTTCCGGGACCGGCTCCGGCGGGAACGCGGCCAGCCGCAGCGTGGCCTCGCGATGCTCGGCGGCCAGCGCGTGGATCCGCCGCGGACGCCGCCGGGAGTCGGCGTAGGCCGTCCAGAGGGTCCGTGCCGGCTCCGGAAAGGCGGTCACCGGCTCATATACCCGTAGGTAAGCGGCGTACGGAAGCACCCTCGCATGGTGACATGAGCCCTGCGGGGACAAGGCACCGACAACCCCACCGAGATCCCTGTGTTACCTGCAGACTCGCCCGTCTCCCCCTGGGCGGTTCTAGTCTGATCCTTAAGACTGAGAGGAGGGCACTACCGTGCCTAACGTCTTCGGGTCGCCCCACAAGGGCACAGAACCCCGACACGAGCAGGTCGTCTTCTGCCAGGACGAGGCCAGCGGCCTGCGTGCCATCATCGCGCTCTACTCCACCGCGCTCGGCCCCGGGCTGGGCGGCACCCGCTTCTACCCCTACGGGTCGGAGGAGGAGGCGCTCACCGACGTGCTGAACCTGTCCCGCGGCATGGCGTACAAGAACGCCCTGGCCGGGCTCGATCACGGCGGGGGCAAGGCCGTCATCATCGGCGATCCCCACACCGACAAGTCCGAGGCCCTGCTGCGCGCGTACGGACGGTTCGTCCAGTCGCTGAACGGCCGCTACTACACGGCGTGCGACGTCGGCACCTACAGCGAGGACATGGACATCGTCGCCCGCGAGAGCCGCTACGTGACCGGCCGCACGGTCGCGCACGGCGGCGCCGGCGACTCGTCCATCCTCACCTCGTACGGGGTGTACCAGGGCATGCGCGCCGCCGCCGACCACATCTGGGGCAGCCCCACCCTCCGCGGCCGCCGCGTCGGTGTCGAGGGCGTGGGCAAGGTGGGCCACCGCCTGGTCGACCTGCTGCGCGAGGACGGCGCGGAAGTGGTGATCTGCGACGTCAGCGAGGCCGCCGTCGAACGGGTCGTGGAGCGCCACCCGGGGGTCGAGGTCGTCGCCGACAACGACGCCCTCATCCACTCCGAGATCGACGTGTACGCGCCCTGCGCGCTGGGCGGCTCGCTCGACGACGACACCGTCCCCGCCCTCGGCGCCAAGATCGTCTGTGGCGCCGCCAACAACCAGCTCGCGCACCCCGGCATCGAGAAGCAGCTGGCCGACCGCGGCGTCCTCTACGCCCCGGACTACGTGGTCAACTCCGGCGGGGTGATCCAGGTCGCCGACGAGATCGAGGGCTTCAACTTCGATCGCGCCAAGGCCCGGGCCACGGGGATCTTCGAGACCACCCGGCAGATCTTCGTCCTGGCCGCCGACGAAGGCGTCCCCCCGGCCGTCGCCGCCGACCGCCTGGCCGAGCAACGGATGTCAGCAGTGGGCAGGCTCCGCGGCATCTGGCTCGGTTGATCGTTCCTGTTCGCCTGGCGGCGCGGGGACGAACCACAAGAGTGACGAACGCGACATAGAACGGCCGCCGGGCCGACACCTCGACCCGGCGGCCCAGCGCCTGGTGCCCCGCTGGGCGGGTTTGTCCTTGCGCCGTAAGGGTTACGGTTACGCGCACAAGCGAGGCTTGGCCCCTGCCAGAGGCGGTTGGGCCGGGGCTGCGTGATCGCGTGTCGGCCAGGTCTGTGAACTCGCAATCACCCGATATACTGGGGCTATCCGCAAGGAGCCTGCCGCCACCGTCCTGACGATGTACCGAGCCGGGCGCAAAACGGGTACGGTTGTGTCCGTGACTGAACCATGGCTCATCAGGCACCGGTTCGTGTGGTGGACGCGCGCGTTGATGGGCCCACGAAAGCCCTGACCATCGAGGGGGTCGAGCCAATGGGTCGCGGCCGAGCCAAGGCCAAGCAGGTGAAGGTAGCCCGCCAGCTCAAATACAACAGCGGCGGCACGGACCTCGACCGCCTGAAGAGTGAGCTGGGAGTCCCCGAGTCGACGGAGCCCGACCCGTACGACGAGCTCGCCGACAAGTACGCCGACTACGCCGAGGAATATGGCGCGGCTGAGGACGACCGCAAGGACGGCACCTCAGGCTGACCCTCGGGATGAGCAGTGCCCGCAAGCAATGCTTGCGGGCCTTCTCGTATCCAAGAGCGTTAGCGCCGATCCAGCGGATCCATGAACACGGGTGTTCCCCGACTCATGGCGCGCAGGTCTTCGTTGGCTCACGTGTAGCTGCAGGTGTTCGCCAGCTCGCGGCGTGGCCGCGGTATTCGTGGGCTCACGGCGTGGCCGCGGGTGGGCCGTCGGCTTACGGTGTGGCCAGGGCCTTCTGGACGCCGGGTTCGGTCCGTCCCAGGAGCTTGGGATCCCGGTGACTCGTGAGGTCCTTCATGGCTTTGATCATGGCGAGGGGTTCGCGGGCGTAGCCCTTGACGGTGGCGTCCGTGCGGCCGGCCATGCTGTCGTCCCCGACACCGACGGCCTCGAGCCCTGCGGCTCGGCAGAGGGCCACGGCGCGGGGCAGGTGGAAATTCTGGGTCACCACGGTGAGCCGTTCCACCTGGAAGATGCGCTTGGCGCGGGCGCAGGAGTCCCACGTGTCGAGACCCGCGAAGTCACGGACGATCTTCTGGTCCGGTACGCCGTGGGCGATGAGGTAGTCGCGCATCACGGTGGGCTCGTCGTAGCCCTTGACCCGGTTGTCGCCTGAGACCAGGAGCACCTTCACCTTGCCGCGCCGGTAGAGGTCCGCGGCGACGTCCAGGCGGCGGGCCAGCAGGATCGACGGCTGGCCGCGCCAGATCCCCGCGCCCAGAACCAGGGCCACAGGGCTGACCGGGACGTTCCCAGGCCCGTACCGGTAGCGGGCCGTGTCCGCGTACGCCCAGCCCAGCGGCGCCAGGACCCCGTACACCAGCAGGGCGCCCAGGACCGACAGCGGCAGCGCGAGGCGGCGCAGGCGGGCGAGCGCGACCCGGACCGGCGCGCGAAAGATCATCACACCCATGTGACGCGCGATCGTCAGGCGAAGTTGGCGGTGCCGCCGCCTTCGACGATCTCGCCGAGGACCCAGGCGGGAACGCCGCGGTCGGCGAGGGTGCGCACGGCGTCGTCGGCGGCCTCCGGGGCCACGATGGCGGCCATGCCGACGCCCAGATTGAAGGTCTTGTCCATCTCGGCCTGCGGAACCTTGCCGTACGCCTGGAGAGCGGCGAAAAGCGGTGGAACCTCCCAGGACGACCGCTGGAGCACGGCGTCGGCCGTGGAAGGCAGCGAACGGGCCAGATTGGCCGTCAGGCCGCCTCCGGTGATGTGGGCGAACGCGCGCACGCCACCGGCGCGGACGAGCGTCAGGCAGTCCTGGGCGTAGATGCGGGTGGGTGTGAGCAACTCCTCGCCGAGCGGGCGGGAGAGGTCGGCCAACTGCGTTTCCAGGGCCAGATCACTGGTCGCCAGAATGTGGCGGACGAGCGAATAGCCGTTGGAGTGGATGCCCGAGGACGCCATGGCGATCACGACGTCTCCAGGACGTACCCGGTCGGGCCCGAGGATCTCGTCGGCCTCGACCACCCCGGTGCCGGCACCCGCGATGTCGAACTCGTCCGCCCCCAGCAGGCCCGGGTGCTCGGCGGTCTCGCCGCCGATCAGCGCGCAGCCCGCGAGCGCGCAGGCGTCCGCGATGCCGCCGACGATGTCGGCGATGCGCTCGGGGATCACCTTGCCGCAGGCGATGTAGTCGGTCATGAACAGCGGCTCGGCGCCGCAGACGGCCAGATCGTCGATGACCATGCCGACGAGGTCGTGCCCCACGGTGTCGTAGACGCCCAACTGCCGTGCCAGGTCGACCTTCGTACCGACCCCGTCGGTGGACGTCGCCAGCAGCGGCCGCCGGTACTTCAGAAACGCCGACGCGTCGAAGAGCCCGGCAAAGCCACTCGCGTCGTCCACGACCTCCGGGCGCCGCGACCGCGCCACGCGCGACTTCATCAGCTCGACGGCCCGCTCACCGGCGGCGATGTCGACCCCGGCGGCCTCATAGGACGTCACTTGACGGTCACTTCCAGCAGGTGCTTGCCGCGGGCGTCCTCCTCGACCGGGATCGGATAGACCCCGTCGAAGCACGCGCGGCACAGCCGGTCCTTGGCGATCTTGGACGAGGCGATCAGCTCGTCCAGCGAGATGTAGCCCAGCGAGTCGGCGCCGATCGAGTCGCGGATCTCCTCGACCGACAGATTGCCGGCGATCAGCTCAGCCCGGCTGGCGAAGTCGATCCCGTAAAAACAAGGCCAGGCCACCGGCGGGCTGGAGATGCGCACATGCACCTCGGCCGCGCCCGCGTCCCGCAGCATGCCCACGATGGCCCGCTGCGTGTTGCCCCGCACGATGGAGTCGTCCACCACCACGAGCCGCTTGCCCTCGATGGCCTCGCGCAGCGGATTCAGCTTCAACCGAATCCCCAGCTGCCGGATCGTCTGGGAGGGCTGGATGAACGTCCGCCCGACATACGAGTTCTTGACGAGCCCCTGGCCATACGGGATGCCCGACGCCTCCGCATACCCGATGGCAGCAGGCGTCCCCGACTCAGGCGTGGGAATCACGAGATCGGCCTCGACCGGATGCTCACGAGCCAGCCGCCGCCCGACTTCCACCCGGGTGGCCTGCACACTGCGGCCGGCAATACTCGTATCCGGCCGGGCCAGATACACATACTCGAACAGACAGCCCTTTGGCCGGGGCTCCGCGAACGTCTCGGACCGCACCCCGTCGGCGTCGATCGCGATCAGCTCGCCCGGCTCGATCTCCCGGACGAACTGCGCGCCCACGATGTCGAGCCCGGCGGTCTCCGAGGCCACGACCCAGCCCCGTTCGCCCAGCCGGCCCAGCACCAGCGGCCGGATGCCCTCAGGATCCCTCGCCGCGTAAAGCGTGCTCTCGTTCATGAAGACCAGCGAGTACGCGCCCCGCGTGACCGGCAGAATCTCCCTGGCAGCCGACAGCGGACCGCCCTCACGCGTCGCCAGCAGCGCCGTCAGCACCTCGGTGTCGCTCGTGGCCGTCAGCACCCCCTCGGGCAGCTTGGCGGCCAGCTCAGGCGTGTTGATCAGGTTGCCGTTATGCGTCAGGGCCAGCCCGCCCGCCCCGGTCGAGCGGAACGTGGGCTGCGCGTTCTCCCAGGTAGGCGACCCTGTCGTGGAGTAGCGGCAGTGTCCGACGGCGATATGACCGCGCAGCGTGTTGAGCACCGACTCGTCGAAGACCTGGGCCACGAGCCCCATGTCCTTGAAGACGACGATGCGCGACCCGTCGCTGACGGCGATGCCCGCGGACTCCTGTCCGCGGTGCTGCAGCGCGTAGAGGCCGTAGTAGGCGAGCTTGCTCACCTCCGCCCGGCTGGCCTCGCCCGGCGGAACCCAGACGCCGAACACCCCGCAGGCGTCCTGCGGGGAGCGGTCGGAGGGGTCGATGTCGTGGCTCAGACGTCCGTCACGAAGAGGCACACACGTCAGTCTAGTTGCCCCCCTCACCTGCTCCGATCAGCGCATCTCCTTAACCGACCTTTAAGGGGTCATTCCGACCCCTTGATCATGGCCACGTCCGGCTGAGTCCGCCTACGCCGTACCGGGAGCCGCCCACCTGCACCACCAAGGAGGGGCGAGCCAGCACCAAGTCCGAGTGAGTCTCATCACGTCGATCCAGATCGACACGCATTGGCTCCCATCCCGGGCTCCCCTGGCTCCCCCTCCCAGAAGGGAGGCCCCACATGATCACCAACACGCCAAACTTCCCCGAGGACACCCCCGTACTCGTCTGGTATCCGCCCCCAGGCGCCAACGACCAAGACCGCACCTCCTGGGCCTGGCTACCCGGCACAGTCCTCGAACGCTGCGGCCCAGACGAGTGGTCCGTAGTGATCGACGGCCGAGACGACCTCTCCGAGCCCGACCCACACGACCCGCAGTGCCGCCTCTACCCCATGTGCTTCCGGGACTCCACCGAACTCAGGACGATCACCACACGCGCATGGGAGCAAAGCACCGTTCGAGGGGAGTCGGCCGATGGCTGATCGCCTCACCCGGATCACAACCGCCCTCGCCGTCCTGCTCGTCGCAACGGTCGCCGCCGTGATCTCGTACCGCCACGCGTACGAGTTGGTACGGACACACGGCGAGACCGGCATCACAGCGCGCCTCGTCCCAATCACCGTGGACGGCCTCATATGGGCGGCCTCCATGGTGGTCCTCGACGCAAGTCGCCGGAAGCAGCCAGTACCAACGCTGGCCAAGTGGAGCCTGGGCGTAGGCATCGTGGCCACCATCGGCGCCAACGTGGCACACGGCCTGAACCACGGCCCCACAGGCTCCCTCGTGAGCGCCTGGCCGGCACTCGCTCTCGTCGGCTCCTTCGAGCTCCTGATGATGCTGACCCGCAACGTGGCCTCGTCAGCTCAGGCTGAGCCTGGGGCCGAGCCCAACAGCCTCACGCCGGACGAAGCCGACTCCGACCGCTCCAATGTGGAGCTTGGTTCCGAGGACGCGGTCCTCGCCGACTACCTCGCAAGCCTCAGCGGCCCAGGCAGACCGATATCCCAACGAGCGCTCTCAGAACGACACGGCATCGATCGCCGCAAGATAAGACAGATCATCGCCACAGTGGCGCAAGACTGAACCAACGTGGAACAAGGAGGACCCCGTTGATCCAAAGCGGATCAGCGGGGTCTTCGCACATGCGGGTCTGTTGAGGCTCAGCAGCCTAAACAGGCAGTCCGTGCGCTGCCCAAACTCATACATACAAACAGAATCAGCCACCTCCACTGCAGCACCCGCACGTCTCCGACCTGCGCACAGCCCTTCAGCAACTCTGCCACCGTCCTTAACCATCCAGATTCATCGTTAGTACTTCGCTAGCATGCACAATATTCCGAAGGCGCGCCTGCGCGATCGCGAGACGCTGCCATAGGCAATTCCGTGGGGGCATGCCCTCTGGCCGGGTCGGGGTTGTGAGCCCCCACTTCACTCTCGAACGGCCACTTGATATATATGCCTTCGGTCACACTGCTGAGAGTGCAGAACACGCATCCTCGTCAGATGAGCCCCCGGACGCGCGAGCTAATCAGAGTCCGCATTCCATTTATCCCATATAGCTCGAACCGGTATCAGGAAATTGTATCGCGCCTCAGGGACAACATTGACTTGCTCGATGGAGTCTTCATAGATGATTCGACCAAATCGCCGCGTGAAGGGAATGAGGAGGTCTCGAACCTCCCCGCCTGAATTCTCCGCATAGACGATCAACCCTTCAGTCCTGTCAGACGACTGCGCAGGAGGTATTATTTCCCCATCAGGCCCATGAGACATAGGAGCAACCCACATCTCGCCAGTAATGATGACGCCATCGAATTCGTTCACCGCGACAGAATCAGCTATCTTTTTCGCCAATAGCATCTTGTCGCCACGGTCGCGCGCAGCAAGAACTTCTGCACCGCAGGGTGTCAATCCACGGAAGTAGAAGATGAACCATCCGTGATGCTTATCCTTCTTCAGTATCTTTTTTCCGATCTCAGCATATAGAGGCACGTAATCCATAATAGATTCTGGTTGACCCTGGAGGCGTTCAAGTTCATCCATCCTGTACTTACGTACCGCACGAGCTGTGAAATTCTCCGGCGGTTTACCCATAGGAAAGCTCAGCCCACCTCCCGTTATACTGCCATCCTTAATACGATAGGAGGTAGTCCGCGAATACTCAGTCGTAATCATGCATGGGAGTCGACCATTCGCATATTCCTTGTCTTCCAAGCGCACAGCACCGTCCGGTGTACGCATAAAAATGCCGTGCTCCACTCCAAGGCGCATGTGCACCTCGTCCATCAAGCCGGAAAGCACCCCGTACGCATGAGCTAGGCCATTCAATAGTTCCCAAGTTGGGAGCGCTCGATCTACCCATCTTCTTTCCATCGAGAGTACGGCGTCTTCCATCACGCTGGGTGGTATCCTAAGACTCTTTATACGTTCTGCGTAGTCCCTCAATGTTGACCGCGGAGGCATGGAGATCTTCTTATCAACTATACTTTGCTTGCGCTCTCCCTCTTCTTTATTGTTAGGCGCTGTGTCGAAATAGGTGACTATCAGACGAGCTATGGCAACCGACTTAAGCTCAAGGTCACTCATCTTCACGATCCTATTTCTTGATTTGACCACCCAACGCATGACTTCATCGTCCTTCATCTTCTCCTGCCATGCGGGATACCATTGATCAAAAGCAGGTATTCGCGACTTCTCCTTCTGGAGAACCCATGTCACATTGCGAAGAGCTTGGATACAGGCATTTAGATTTGCCCTGAACCCTTCAGGATCGTCGTAGTCAGTTAGGCAGCCGTGCCACCACCGATGCGCCTCTTCCATCCGACTATGAGCGGTATGCGCTGGGCAATGAGTGTGCTCTCCACGATCATGCTCTACGGACGACCGCAGCATATGGTCCTCGAAACGCTCCATGTCCTAAGTTTGCATGACAAAGGTGGTTCACGCCACTGATACAGCCTGCTTCGTCGACCTGTGAACGGGCTGCGCCTCTTCCTGGAGGCGCTGGAGTAGCCGACGGCGCTCCAGTCCACGCTGGACGTTCGCCTCAGTTGAAACTGAACCGCGCTCGCGTGATCCGTTGGTTGCCTTCCCATATCGCGCCACGCGAGCCAAGAGTTACCTCATTACGGCATCATTTCGAGATCAACGGATAAGTGATGCCGGGGCGCTGGAACCCGACTCAATCCGCCATGGCCTCGGCCATATATGATTGGCGTCTGGACGGCTGACTAGGGCAGAATAAAAGTTTGGATCGAAATGGAAGTGGGACTCAACGAATCTTGCGACTCCACCAAACTGAGTCTCAGCAAATGTAACGGCACCTTCGAAATGAGCCTTGGAAAAGGTAACATCTTTGTCAAACCGAGCTCGATTGACCTCGACATCTTCAGTGAAGTGAGCGGCGCCAAACGTGGCAGCATGACAAAAATGTGCTTTACCGAAGCTAGCCTTCCCTCGGACTTTCATTCGGCCGAAGCCGGCGTCCCCACCGAACCTGGCTTCGCTAAATGTAACGTCTTCATCAAACTGCGATCTAGCGAATCGCACCTCGCCCCCGAACCCAGCACCCCGGAACGAAACCTTTCTATTAAAATGAGCCGATGCAAATCTAGTACTTTTCCCGAACTGAGTTCTAAAAAAGGTGGCGGTCCTCCCGAATTTCGCATGGTCAAACCAAGTTTCTTCCTCAAATTTGACCTTACCGAATCCTGCATTTCCGCCAAACTTAACCCCTGCAAAAAGGGCTTGGTTGCAAAAGTGGGCTTGGCCGAACCAGACGTTTCCTTCAAACAAACTATTACTAAAGGCGGAGGTCCCGCCAAATCGTGCCTGGCCAAACACAGAAACTCCTGCAAACCGAGCTTCCTCGAAGCTTGTGCTCCCATCAAAAAGCGCCTTACCGAAACCGGCATCTCCGGCAAATCGCGCCTTGTTGAACTCCACATTGCCACCGAAACAAGACTCGACGAACCTGGTGTTGCTACCAAAATGAACTTCGCCGAACATTGCATCCTCGGCGAATCGCGTCTCCCCAAAATTGGCTGGTCCACTGAAGTATGCCTCGCAAAAGCTGACTTCGTTATCGAACCGGGCGCCAATGAACTTCGCCTGCTCACTGAATTGAGCCTTATCAAACCTTGCCTTTCGCTTGAATTGAGTCCTATCAAAATCGGTCGCCTCTTTGAATTCGACCTCCTCGAATTGCGCTGTTCCACCGAACCGCACTCCGCCAAACGTGACTTGTCCACCAAATCGACTTTCAGCGAAGCTAATGTCATTGGAGAATTCGGCTTCGTCAAACAAGGCTTCTCTCTCGAACCGGACCCTTTCGAAACCAACCTTTCCAGCATACTGGGACTTGTAGAAGCTAACGGCTCCACCGAAACTAACCTGATCAAATCGAACGTCGCCGTTGAAATGAGTCTCGCAGAATGAAACGTCCCCATGGAATCGCGCGTTTTCGAATGTAGCGGCACCGTCAAAGCGAGCTCCGTCAAAGCTAGCTCGGCCACTGAATCTAGCGTCCGAGAAGACAGCTTGGATCGGGTGACAGCAACTGAAGTCAAAATCAGCCAAATAAGCCCCGGTCAGATCGACCAAAATGCCATTCCAATAGAAGGTTTCTTGATCACAGCCTGGTTTGTTCAAATGTCGATGAAGGAGTCGTTGTGCCGTAAGACGAACCTGAAATTCTTGCCGAAGTGCGTCGTCGTTTAGGACTTGCTGAGGGTCGAGGTTGGACTCCGAATCATCGCTGGTAAATACAAACGGCATGCGTAGATAGGCGCAGATGACATCGATAACGGTTTGGCGATGTTGCGGATGGCCATCGCCCAGTCGATCCAACGAGTACAGGCCACCTAGCCTGACGGCAGCCCTTTCATGGCCTAGGTGCTCAACAGCCTGACCGTATAGTTCGGTGACCCGTCGTTCTGCGGCATCGTGTTCGGCGTGGGACTGGATCCGCTCAGCACGCTCGCCCGCAGCCTCTTCAACACGCTGGCGGCGATAAGCGGTGGTCAACGCCACTAGAGCACCAACTCCGGCCACCAATGCGAATACCAACTTCAGCAGATCCAATTGTGCAGGTGCGTCTAGCGGCTTAGGACTAGCTTGCGGAGGTGAACCCAATAGCCAGAAGATGAAGAACCAAGCAGACACAAGCAGTACTATGGCGCTCGTGAATGCGAATACGAGTGCACGGCGGATCGACCACAGACCCAATGCCTTATGGGCGTCCTTGCCCGGTCGGTGGCGAAGCGCGCCTTCGTCTTCCCTCATAAGTTCGATGCTATGGATTCAGCGGGGGCTAAACGAATGGTTCTCTAGATCTGTGCCGTCCGCACCTGGCCACCCCCCTGGCAGGACACATCGCCTCATGGAGACGGTGTAGCGGTGACGCTAGACCAGACGCGTTCGAAGCTCTCCAGGTAGGTGCTGGCCATGTCGCCGTCTCCGGCTCGGCGCATGTGCAGGACGGGGGCGTGGGATGCGGCGATGCCGTAGGCGTGTGGGTTGATCAGTAGGTCGTCGTCTGCGCGGTAGATGGAGTTGTAGAGCACGGTGTCGTGTAGGCGGATCTCTACGCCCTCGATGGCCCGGAGCGGCTGGTAGAGGACTAGGGCGTTTCGGATCTTTGCGGCCATGGATTCGCCTACCCCCTCGTCGGCACCTCGTTCGGAGACGCGTGTGCTCTCCGGATCTCCTAGGAGGATGCGTACAGGGACGCCGTCGCGAGCCTTGGTGGTGAGGGTTCGCATGATGCCGCTGTCCTCGGCGAGGAAGAGGCCGGCGTAGGCGAGTACCCCGATTTCGTGTTGGGCTCCCTCGAAGAGGCGATGCCAGACGGCGCGGGGGACGGCCCACCGATGGGGATAGGTGGCGATGATCTGGGTGCTTGGCGCTTCGGGCGCTGGCATCGGCGGAGCTAGCTCAGGCCACAGGTCAATCTCTTCGAGCTTGAGTAGCTCAGCGACTCTCTTTCTATGACGGGGATAGGGCGCGCGTCCGTCTAGCCACCTGCGGACCGTCTTGGGGTCCACGTTCAAATGCGTGGCGACATCGGATTCGGTGAGCCGTGCGTCAGTGAGGGCGCGCCGCAACAAGTCGTTCACCGGACCTCCTGGGGATGCAAGTACGAATGACGCTAACAGAAGACGTCCCTAGACGTCCCTAGATGCCGGTGGAGAGGTCCCGGGGAGAAAGCAAGGCTCGGTGACACGTGAGAGAGCCATCAGGCCTCGTCACGGGCCTGTTCCAGCGTCATCTGCGGAGGTGTCATGTCCCTCGAATGGCCCCAAATAGCCGAACCTCGACCGTGGGCGAACGTGGATGCCGATCCGGAGTGGTTCACCACGGAGTTGCGGCGTCGGTTCCCAGGTGTGTGTGCGTGGTTCGGGGAGTTCACCGGGTTGTGGTGGGCGGTGGCGCCGGACGGTGAACGGCTGATCGAGGCGAAGTCTCCCGCGGAGTTGGGGAGGCGCCTGGATGAGGTAGGGGCGCGGCGGCTGACGGTCCCTCGTTTCCGCCCTGCGGTGTCCTCTACGAGCGAATGTGGGCTGCCGGCGGATGCGTCGGATGGTGGCTGGTGGATGCGGCGGGGTCGTAGTGGGCAGGGTGCGCACGCGGCGGGCCGGGGGATGCGGTGATGAGCATGTCGAATCACGGCACCTGGGTGGGCAGCGGGCATGTTGCTGTTGATCGGGAGTTGTGGGCCTTGCTGGTGCGGGGACTGGATGGTGACTTGGAGGCCCGGGAGGCGGGTCGGCATGAGCTGCTCAAGGCTGCTCCAGTTGCGTGGGATAAGGAGCTGGAGCGCGCCGGGCCCGGTGGGGTGCGGTGGATGCCGCTGGAGGCGGCGCGTGCGCTGGTGTTCGGAGCCTTTGAGGACGCGATGCGAGCGCGCGGGCTGTCGAACGAGGTGGGAGCGGCGGTCAGCGCTGAGGCGGCGCGCAGGCTGGAGGCACGGGGCGAGCAGATCAGCCATGAGGGGCCGCATGCGATCACGGCGGGCTGTCCGGTGCGGTGCCTGGTGTGGGTGCTGGATGCGCGTGCGGCAAGGGCGGTGTGCCAGGGGGCGTCGAAAGTGTCGGACTGGTGCACGGTGGGTGAGGTCGCCAAACTCGCGGTGTCGGGTGAGTTGACCGATTTCCGCAATGTCGGTCGGTTGACCGTGGCGCATGTGCGGGGGCGGCTGGGGTTGTTGGGGCTGCTGTCGGAAGACACCGAGCACGGCGCGCCGAGTGCTGGGGGTGGCGGCTCGGATGAGTGAGCACGGTGCCGATGGATCCCACGATGGTGATCGGGCCGAGGAGATCGGTAAGGCGGTGTGGGCCTTCAATCAATTGCTGGCGTTGGTGCCGGTCGTGCGGATGCCTGGTGAGTTTCCGGCCAGGTTGGGTGGTGAGGGGCCGCCCCAGGAGGTGGTGGAGGGCATCACTGGGGTGAAGGGCGTCACGGCCAAGGAAGCGGTCGCGGCGTACGGGTCGATCATCGAGCGGGCCGCCGCGCGGCAGCGGGAGCGTGAGAAGCGGGCGGATCGGCCGCGTTCCGGTCATGGGGAAGAGTCGTGCGATGAGTGATGCCGTGCGGTCCGTGGAAATGGTGGTGGCGGTCGAAGGGGAACTGCGGGCGCTGATTTGGGCGATGTGTGAGGAGGCGGACGACCCCGAGTCGATGTTCCCGGCGATGGAGGCGATCGAGGTACTGGAAGACACCTTTGGGGCGGCACCGGTACGGCGGTACTTGGGCGAAAGAGCGGCCGGGGGTGTGGCCGAGATAGCGCGGGTGTCGGGGGCGCCATGCAAGGCAGTGGCCAGACGGTTGGTACGCGGATGGGGTCCCGCCGATCGGAGACTGGTGCCGTGGCTGATCAAGGTCCTGACAGTGAAGTTGCCCGGCGATCAGGGCGCTCCGGCAGATCCGGCGTTGTGTCCCTCAGTGGTGTTGGCGGGCATGGTCGTGGCGTCGGTGACCTATCTGGCGGCCGAGCCCAGCAAACGCCCTTTCTAAAGGCTGTCCCGTAACGAGCAGGATGTGCTGGTCATGAGCGCCGTCGGTCACCACCGGCCCGGGACTGGCTCAGCCGGTCATGGCCAGGTTGCGCATGAGGGCGATGCCGCGGGTGGCGTGGTGGACGCCGTCGCGTTTGCGGCGGCAGTTGCGCAGGATGTTCCACCACTTCATGTGCGCGAACGCGTGCTCGACGCGGGCACGGACCTTCTTGTGGATGGTGTTGAGCTCGACCTGCCAGGCGAGCAGTTCGCCGCCGTCGCGCGGACGCCGGTAGGGCATGATGACCTGCCTGTTTCCGATGTAGCCGCCATCGGCCATCACGCTCGCGCCGCGGCAGGAACGCTCGACGCCCGAGTCACGGTAAGCGGTGCAGTCATTGTGGTTGCCCGGCACCGGCCGGCCCACCGCCACGACCAGGCGGGTGTTGGCGTCGATGACCACCTGCATGTTCACCGAGTACCGGTAGTTCTTACTGGGCGCGGTTACCTTCCGATCGTGAGTCGGCACCAGCGTGCCATCCACGATCAGCACCGTGTCCGGGCCGTACCGCCGGGTGACCGGGGCCAGCGCCAGCAATGGGGCCAAGTGGTCCACCACCCGATGCGCGGCCGACTTCGACACTCCGAACAGCAACGCGACCTGCCGGACCGTCAAGTTGGTGCGGTAATACACCGCGATCAGCAGCACCCGATCGGCCAGCGGCAGACTCCACCGGCGGCCCGTGCCGGTCTGCTCACCACCCCGACCTGCCACGATCCGCACCAGCTTGCGGAACTGACGCACCGACAAGCCTGTGAACACCGGCACCCACTCGACCCGGTCCGCACTGATCACCTGCCCCACAACAAGATCATCGGGTCAGGCGAGCAACCGTTACGGGACAGCCTTTAGGCCAATGCTGAATGACGATGGTCGGCTGGATGCGCGATGGGGCTGGGTGGCTGCCCTGCACTGCGAGGTGAGCAGCGGACCGTGGGTGAGGCCAGGTCAAGCGGCACAAATCGTAGGAGTCAGCGCCGAGATGCTGCGCTGGTGGGCTATGCGTGGCTTGATCACCTCGGTCTACCGGCCGCGTAGGCATCGGTGGTACTTCGGTCCGGAGCTGGAGGTGGTCGTCGACATCGGCGGGGCGGTGGGCACGACGACTACCCAACTGCTGGACGCGCATGTGCGGTCGGTGTTGATGTTCGGTGTTTGCGGATTCTGTGACTGGCCTTACGAGTGACGGGCCGATCGCTGGCCCGGACTGTCATCGGAACGCACATCATTCGTCACTGATTTCAGGAGTTAGATCGTGCGCAATTCAGAGGCACGGGGATTCGGTGCCATGCCGAACGGCCTTGCGGAGACGAGATGACTCGTCGCCGCACGGCTTGGGGCGCATACGTTGAGATCGCCCGCGTTCTTCGGTCGCGGATCGCCAGTGGCGTCTATCCGCTCAACAGCCGGATTCCCGGTGAGATAGCGCTTGGGGAAGAATTCGGAGTCGGCCGGACCGCCGTGAGGAACGCCCTGGGGAAGTTGGAGTCCGAAGGATGGATCAAGGTCGTCGATGGCCTCGGTCGCTACGTCTGTGATCCCGAGGTCGATCTATCCGTTCAGGACACGGCACTCCAGTACGAGCGGATCGCCGCCGAGCTTCGAGCACAGATCGAGAGTGGGGACCTGGCTCCCGGAGACGCGCTCCCAAGCGAACACCGCGTCCGAGAGCGCTACGGCGTCTCGCGGTTCACCGCCCGGCAAGCCCTCATCATGTTGGAAAGGGCGGGTCTGGTGGAGTGCATCCACGGCAAGGGACGTTTCGTCAGGTCAAGACGTCCGTAGATGCTCCGACGGCGTCAGTGGACGTCCAACTCCTTGCACCTAGCGTCTGAGACATGAACAGCACAGCCCTGTGGGCACGCGAAACCGCGCGACACCACCTTGAGGCCCCGCTTCCGCGCCGATGGGCGCACACGCAAGGCGTGGCGCGCCAGGCCCGAACGCTGGCCCCGATCCTCGGTGACCGTGCCGACTTCCTAGAGGCCGCCGCATGGCTCCATGACATCGGCTACGCACCGCACCTCGCGTCCATCGGCTTCCATCCACTCGACGGAGCACGGTTCCTCCGTGGCATCCACGCGGATGATCATCTGTGTCGTCTCGTCGCTCACCACTCGTGCGCACGGATCGAGGCGCGTGAACGCGGGCTCTTGGACGCCCTTGCGAGGGAGTTCGGGTCAGAGCCACCGGAGTTGGATGATGCGCTCATCTACTGCGACATGACGACAAGCCCGGACGGTGATGCTCTGCCGGTGGAAAGACGCCTCGCCGAGATCCTCTCCCGGTACGGACACGGACACCCGGTCAGCAACGCCATCTCCGAGTCGTCGCCGCATCTGATCGACGCCGTACACCGCATCCAGCGACAGCTTGCGCTTGGAACGGCTCTCAGCCGATGACAGGGCTCTCCGGCTCCCCGAGGTAATCGCGGATGCGCAGCCGCATCGATCGGTCCATCTGGCGCTCCGTCACCTGTGAAGCGGGCACCCACCGGACCGCACGAGACTCGTCACTCGTCTTGGGATCACCGCCAGTCGCGCGTGCGGTCAGGACGATCGAGAACTCCTGCCGCACCTCGTCATTGCTCGTGTAGTGGATCAGGTGCTTGGGATCGCTGTAGATCCCGACGAGGCCCGTGATCTCACAGTCGATACCGGTCTCTTCCTTGGTCTCCCGTACGGCCGCCTGAGCCACCGACTCGCCGAGATCTATCGCTCCGCCGGGAAGGGCCCAGTTGTCATTGTCGGTGCGATGGATCAACAGGATCTCGCCCGACTCGTTCGTCACGACGACGTTGACCGATGGAACGAGGCTGTTGGCCTGGGGGGCTGCTGGGTCGTCGTAGTAGTCGATCCTGCGTCCCATGATTCAGTCCCCCGGTAGTGGTGAGGCGCTCTCCCACACGCGTTCAAAGCTCTCTGCGTAGGTGTTGACGATGCTTCCGCCGGCAACACGGCGGAGATGCCATACGGGCGCGAGAGCGGCGGTCACGCCGTATACGTGTGTGTTGACGAGAAGTTGGTCATCCGCGCGATAGATCGAGTTGTAGAGGACCGTTCGGTGGAAACGGAACTCGACACCCTCGATCTTGCGTAGTGGCTTGTAGAGCACGAGTGCGTTGTGAATCTTGGCGGCCATGGCCTCGTTCACACCCTCGTCCGAGCCACGTTCGGCGACTTGGGGACTCTCGGGGTCGCCGAGGAGGATCCGCACTCGTACACCGGCGCCGGCCTTCTCCGCGAAGATCCGCTGAACGTTCGGGTCCTCGGAGAGAAACAGACCGGCGTAGACGAGGACTCCGATCTCTTCTTTGGCGCTGGCGAAGAGACGTCCCCAAGCGTCCCGAGGGACTGACGTTCGGTGCGGGTAGAGCGTGACGAGTTCACTGCCGGACGCAGAGGTGATCTGTTCGTCCGAGAGAGCGTTCGGCCACAGGTAGGTCTCGTCGACGCCCAGGCGAGAAGCCACAGCGTAACGATGCTTCCGGTACGGAGTGCGGTCCTTCGTGATCCACCGTTCGACCGTCTTCTGATCCACGCCGATGGCCTCAGCAAGCGCGGCGACCGTGAGGCCCTGCTCAAGCAGCACCGCGCGGAGACGTTCGTTCGGCATGCACCAGTCCAGATCCCCGGGACGTCCTAGGACGCGGCAAGCCTATGAGGACGTCATGAACACGTCCAGTCATGTAGTGATCTCGTCCCACGGCTCAGGAGCACTCTCGATCTCGTAAGGCACCACAACAGCCCGAGCCCCCACAGACACGGGCCTTACGAGAAGGAGTGATCTCCATGATCCTCGTCCTGGCCGCCATCATCGCCGTGTTCCTCGCCGGATCCGTCTGCGGCATCTTCGCCATGCTCGTCATCGGCATCCACGCTGAGGAGCGCCGCGTCACCCGCGCCGGCAACGGCCCCAGCCGGGCCGGCGCCACCTCCCGATGCTTTCTGTCCACGCAGACAGGCGACGACCTCCCCGCCCGCGTCAAGGCGGGACGGTGACGCGGATGAGGATGCCGACCATCATCACCGGCCACCGATGCCCGTGTGGAGCTCGCCGAGATCTCGGCCAGCGCCGTTGCCGTAAGTGCCGATCTCGTGCGCGGTGGCACCGCCGTCAGCAGGGGTCTCACCACCCGGATCCCTGGCTCTGAACGCTGCGCTTCGGTGAGAGGAGGTGAGACCGCGATGACCGTCTCGATTCCGCTGGTCGCGATCCTCGGCGCGCTCGTCTGGGTCGCCTGGCGCTACATGGGCCTGCGCGCCTGGCATGTGGCCGTGTGCTTGCTCTTCGGGTTCTTCCTCGCAGCGACCAGCGCCGCACCGGAGATCAACCGGGTCGTGACCGGACTTCTGAACATCCTCGGCAATTCCAAGTGATGGCGGCTTGCGCGCCGCTCGAAGGGAGTGATGCCAATGCCAATGACGCCACCGACCGAAATCAATCTGCAGGAGGTACGCCACCGCAACCGCACCGCACGAGAGGCCATGGCAAGGCTGCCGCACACGGCACCCGGTCTCGACGCCATCAACGAGTCGCTCGATGACAACCCCTTCCTCATCTCCGCCGTTCGGAACCTCCTCGCCGAACTGGCCCAGGTTCGCCGCAACAGCGCCAATCTGACAGCCGCCGCACGCGCCACCCTCACCGCCGCCCACGACTCCGAGCCCGACCCCCTCTACTACTTGCGCGACGAGCTACGGGCGCAGGGACAACTTCCTCCGGACGAACGGGGGAGCACATGACGAGGGCGCGCCAGATGCGGCGGCACGCCCGCAAGATGCGCCGCTACGGCCTTCAGCCGATGATCGTCATGAACCACAACGACCAGCTACCGGACGTCGCCGTAGCGCTGATCGGCCGAGCGCTCTGGCGATACCGATCCGAGCTCGCTCCGATCTATCTCGCTGCCACCCTCGCGTGCGGAGGAACGGTCCTCCACCTCACCAACCCCCATTGGTGGGTGTATCTCCTGGTCGCCGCCACGCTCACCGCCTGGCTTCTGGCGATGTTCGGTGAACGGGCCGGACTCACCTTGCGCGCTGAACGCTTCTACGCGGCGGCCGTGGCCATGAGTGCCGGAGGATGGCTCTCCGCCGTCACAGCGCTCGGCATCACCTTCCGGCCGCTCGTGTCACTCCTCGTCGGGGGCGGGCTCGTCCTGGCCGTGCCCTGGTGGGTGCATCGGCGACGGCGTGCCAAGGTCCGCGTGGACCGCCAGCTCGCCGCGTGGCCTGAGATCGCCCAGTCGATCGGGCTTGCGGGCTCACACGTTCAATCGGCCGTCGTGGACGTGTGGGGATGGCGCGCTCGCTTTGCCCTGGCGCGTGGTCAGACGATCCAGGAAGTGATCGGCAAGGTCCCCGCCATCGAATCCGCGCTCGGTACGTTCCGGGGGGCGGTGCGTGTGCAGCCCACGAGGGACGACCGGGCAAACCGGTTCGAGTTGCGTGTGCTGGACACCGATCCGCACGCCGACGCGATCCCGTGGCCTGGGCCGTCCGTCTCCTCGATCACCGAACCGATCGATCTCGGGCCGTTCGAGGACGCCACCAGCGCACGTGTCCTCTTCCTGCGTCGCCACGGTCTATTCGGTGGAGTCGCTGGCTCTGGCAAGAGCGGGGGGATCAATGTCCTGATGGGCAACCTCACCGCTTGTGCGGACGTGGTGATCTGGGCGATCGACCTCAAGCGAGGCATGGAGCTTCAACCATGGGCCTCCTGCATCGACCGACTCGCCACCACCCCCGAACAAGCCCGCGTCCTCCTACGCGACGCTGTGGCGGTCCTAGAGGCCCGTGCGGCGTGGCTCGCCAGCCGAGGGCTGCGGGTCTGGGAGCCAACACCGGCGTTGCCGTCGCTGGTGATCGTCATCGATGAGTACGCCGAACTCGCTGACGATGCCCCCGAGTCGGCTCGCGATACCGACTCCATCGCGCGGCGAGGACGAGCGGTCGCCGTCACGCTCCTCGCCGCCACTCAGCGCCCGACACAGAAAGCCATGGGCAAGGGTGCCGTCCGCTCACAGATGGACGTGCGAGTCAGCTTCCGCGTCCGCGAACGCAGAGACGTGGATCTCATTCTCGGGCAAGGGATGCTCGACGCCGGATGGCACGCTCACCGACTCAACGCGCCCGGCAAGTTCTTCCTGTCCGCGCCCGAACACGACACACCCCGGCGCGCCCGCGCCTACCTCCTCACAGATGAGGCTGTGGCTTCCACCGCCCGCCAACACGTGAACGTCCGTCCGTCCCTGGACGAGGTCTCGCGTGTCGCGATCGAGGAAGCGCAAGCAGGCATCCCGATCAATCATGCAGACGAGCGAGAGCGGACGCCGGATGCCTGGCGCGACGAGGAGGCCAAGAACCGTCCCGAGGCGATCCTGTGGACGCTGTTGAGTGGCGCGCCCGAGGAAGGGATCCCCGTCTCGCACCTGATCAAGGCGACCGACATGAGCCGCCCATGGATCTACCAACGGCTCCGCGAACTGTCCGACGACGGTCGCGTCACTCAGGTCTCGCGAGGCCGTTGGCGGGCGACTGCTGACTCTCGGTGACTTGTCTACGTCTACGTCCACGCGCGCGCCTGCACGTATGGGCCATAGACGAGACATAGACAAAGACGAAGACAATCACGCACCGTCACAAACCCGGAGGCAATCACCACGCCCGACACGAGACCGAGCAAGGCTCGGAGACGAGGAGGTGAGCGTGCAGGCATACACCGTCGAACAGGTCGCCGAGATCCTCCAGATCGGACGCGACAAGGTCTACTTCCTGCTCCGCACTGGCCAACTCCACAGCATCAAGATCGGCAAACTCCGTCGCATCACAGATCAGCACCTGGCCGAATTCGTCGAGTCCCTCGAAACAGCCGAGAAGGCAAGCCAGAACTAGGGACGTCTAGGGACGTCTTGAGCTATCGTCGCAAGTGAGTCGGGATGCGCCGCTCACGCGGAAGATCCCGCGCCTCTCCGGTTCTTGATAACTCGATCTGCGTCAGCACCCGTCGGGCGATGCGCGGCACTCCCCGCGCATCGACTCGCGGGTGTCACGCGTCCGGAACACCAAGAACCCCACCCCGACACAAGGAGGTGATCCCTTGGCGAAGATCCTCATCGGCAAGTACGAAGGCTCGATCTACCAGGAGGGCAATGGCTATACCGGCGCTCTCGAACTCGGCCACAAGCCAGACGGCAAGCGCGATCGGCTCAAGCGGAAGGGCCGGAACAAGACGATCGTCCTGGACAAGCTCAAGAAGGCAGTGGCGGAGCTGGAGGAGGGTGTGAAGTCCTCCCCCAACTACCGCGTCCAAGACGCCGTGAACGACTTCCTCGAAGCGTTCGCGACGTCAAACCGATCCGAGTCCAGCAAGGACACGTATCGAAGGCTCACCGTTCACCAGATCATCCCGTTCATCGGCCACCAGCCGCTCACGGACCTCACGGCCGAGCAAGTCGACCAGTGGCTCAACGGACGGGCGAAGCACCTCTCCACGTCCACCCTGGCCATCGTCCACAGCCTCCTCAGGCGCTCCCTGCGGCGCGCGATGAGGTTCGAGAAGGTCGGACGCAACGTCGCCGAACTCGTGGACACACCGTCAGGCCAGGGAGGGCGACCGTCCAAGTCGTTCACCCTGGAGCAGGCGAGCACGCTCATGGAGGAGGCGGCCAAACCAGAGCACCGCCTAGGCGTGTACGTGACGCTCGCGGTCACCTCCGGCTTGCGCACGGAAGAACTCCGCACTCTCAAGTGGGCTGACCTCGATCTCGACTCGGCGACGGTCTACGTACTCCGCGCTGACCGTCACAACGGTGAGACCAAGACGAAGCTCAGCCGTCGTGGCCTGGGGCTCGCCGATGTGGCCATAGAGGCGCTGCGAGCCCTGCGCACACGGCAGGCAGCCGAGCGCCTGCAAGCCGGAGAGGCATACCAAGACCACGACCTAGTGATCTGCCACGAGGACGGCACGCCGTACACCGCCAACTCCGTCCGCTATTGGTTCAGGAAGATCCTGACAGCGGCCGGCCTCAACGGCGCGGAGTGGTGTCCGCGTGAGCTTCGCCACACGTTCGTCTCGCTCATGAGCGATCACGGCGTCTCGATCGAGACGATCAGCAAGCTCGTCGGGCACAAGAACACGAAGATCACCGAAGAGATCTACCGGCACCAACTCAAGCCGGAGATCCGCGACGGTGCCGAGCACATGAATGTGATCTTCAAGACCGGCACCGCCAAGTCCGCCTAACCACCCGGCGGCTCCCGGATCGGCTCCTCTGGGCTCTGATCGCGACGTGACCAGGCAGGTTTCTTCAACCGACCTTTACCCGGTGAAACGGCGGGGCGTGGGCGTGGCGCGGGAGTGTGAGGGGCGACATGGGGGAGGACGCTATGACGATGCCGGGCTACCAGGCCTATTCGCCGCCGGCGCCGCCCGAGCGCAAGGGGCTGGCGGTCACGTCACTGGTGCTCGGGGTCGTCGGGTTGCCCGCGCTGCTGCTCTGCGGGTTCGGTCTGGTGCTGGCCGTGGCGGGACTCGTGGTGGGGATCATCGCGGCGGCGAAGGGTGTCGGACGTCACACGGCGATGGTGGGCGTCGTCTGCTCGGCCGTGACTTTGGTCATAGGCGGGGTTGGTGTTTTCTTCCTGCTGAGTAAGGCTGCGGAGTGCGCCGATCCAGGCCGTTACCCCGACGAGCCGGCGCGGCGGCAGTGCGTCGAGCGGGAGTTCCCGTTCGCCCAGAAGACTCCCTGATCAGTCGGCCAGGGCGCGTACGGCCTCCCCGTCCAGTGCGGAGGCGTAGACCCGGACGTCGTCCATGAGGCCGGTGAGGCCCGGCTTGCCGGGTTCGCCGCCCAAATAGATCGGGCCGGCCGGTGTCACCACGGCGTGTTCTAGCGGAACGGCTACATCAAGCTTGCCGTTTATATAGAGGAACATTCCGTCGGTGTCGACGACGAACGCCACGTGCGTCCATTCACCTGGCGAGAGGACGGCTCGGCTGTCCATGTACTCGGGGCCCTTGACCGTGAACAACTGGACGCGCAGCCGCTGGGCGTCCGGGTAGAGCCACATGCCGATGCCGCGGGCGTCGTGCTCGGCGACCGGCTTGTAGAACAGGCCACGCCACTCGCCGATCGGCTCCGCGGTCACGTTGACGAAGAAGGCGACGGCGAAGCCGAAGACCTGGCTCAGCACGAGTTGGGGTGCCGCCGGGACCACGGCCCGCGTGCCCCCGTCCAGGGAGAGCGCCTCGCCGTCGCGGCCGGGCACGATCTCGGCGCCCCCGTCCAGGGCGGCCGGCAGGCCTCCGCCGGTCGTGTCGTTCACCCGCGAACCGTCGATGTCCTCGACGTCGAACGTCCAGTGCGCGATGAGCATGGCATCACCTCCATGCCGTGCCCCGATCCGATCCCCCACGTTTCCAGCGCGCCGCCGGTGAGGCAAGACCTTGGGGTCAGTCCACGGGCAGCGGGAGATATGCGGAGAGGTCGGCTCGCGAGCCACTGGCGCGTACCTTGCCATCCTTTAGCGCGCCTTCCCAGGTCAGACGGTTGGTGGCGAGTGAAATCCAGGTGATCGCGTCCATCTCCACCACATTGGGTGGCGTTCCACGGGTATGGTGCGGGCCGTCGATGCACTGCACCGCGGCGTGTGGCGGGACCCGGACCTCCACCGAACGGCCCGGCGCGAGCTCGGCGAGCCGGTCGAGCAGAAACCGCACGGCCCCCTTGAGGACCGGCTTGGCGGGCTCGGTGACGCCCGCGTCATAGGCGGCCACGACGGTGTCGAACGCGGCGCGGCGGAGCGATCGGGCTTCGTCGTCGCCGGTGTGGGGGTCAAGGCCGAGTTCGGCTCGCTGCTCGTCCAGCACGGCACGGGTAAGGCGGGTACGCGACATCGGAATCGAGGCTATCGCGTGACGTTCGGTGGTCGTCCGACCACCTCACCCGCCACAATCGGGCTTCACCCGGTAAAAAGGACCGGTTGCCAACGCGGGGGCGAAGAGCAAGGTTCGGGGGGCCGGCCGGGACGAGGTCCCGGCGGGAGGACACGGAGGTTCGTTAGATGGCCGACGCGCTGCCCCTGCAGCCCGGTGATCCACGGCGTCTCGGCGATTACGAGATCACCGGCCGGCTTGGCGTGGGCGAACAGGGCGCCGTCTTCCTGGGCCGCAGCCCGGCGGGCGGCACCGTCGCGGTGAAGCTGCTGCACCTGCGGCTGAGCGGCGAGCCCGCCGCGCGGTCCCGGTTCGCCGGCGCCTTCGCCGCGGCCCAGCGGGTCAGCGGCTTCTGCACGGCCGCGATCATCGACGCCGATGTCGAGAGCGACCGCCCGTACGTGGTGAGCGAGTACGTCGCCGGCCCGTCCCTGCACCAGCTGGTCGCCGAGGAGGGCCCGCGCGGCGCCGCGGTGACCGAACGGCTGGCGGCCGGCATGGCGATCGCCCTCGCGGCGGCGCACCGCGCCGGCTCGGTGCACCACGACTTCAAGCCCGGCAACGTCCTGCTCGGCAAGGACGGGCCCCGGGTCACCGATCTCGGTGTCGCGCGGGCGCTGGAGGCGGTCACCGCCGCGCCGACCGGCCGCGTCACCGACGACCCCTCCTACAAGTCGCCGGAGCAGCTCCGCGGGGTGGGCATCGGCCCGGCCGCGGACATCTTCGCCTGGGGGGCCACGCTGCTGTTCGCGGTGACCGGCTCGGCCCCGTTCGGGGACGACTCCCAGTCCGAGGTGATGCAGCGCATCGTCTACGACGAGCCCGACCTCTCCGCGCTGCCCGCGTCCCTGCGCGACGTGGTGAGCGCCGCGCTGGCCAAGGAGCCGGAGGACCGGCCGTCCGCGGGCGAGGTTCTCGACCGCCTGCTCGGCGAGGAGGGGACGCTGGCCGATCGGCTGCCGGACCCGATGGTGACCGAGGGCCGCGCGCTCGCCGACGGCGGTTCGCCGGTCCCCGGCCTGGCGCCGCTCGGTGCTCCCGCGACGCGTCCCCAGCCCGCCATCTCGGTGCGGCCGCCGATCTCCGTTCCGGTCACCGTGCGAAATGAGATGGAGGTCACAAGACCTGAGTCCGCGTCCCGCGACCGGCACGCCGCCCGCAGCGAGCGGACGCCCCCTCGTCCGGTGGAGAGCACGCGGACCGACGAGGCCACCCAGGCCATGCCCGCACTCCCGGCCCTTCCCACGGCCGGCCCGGCCGGACCGCCGCCGCCTCCTCCGGCGTCCGGCCCGGCTCCCGCCGAGCCCTCGGGACGGACGCCGCATCTCATCCCCGGCATGGACACCGGCGCCCAGCAGCTTCCGGAGGGCTACCACCGGCAGCACACGCAGGTGCTTGCGGCTCCGCCGGTCTCCCAGGGGTCCCGGCTGCCGCGGTTGCCGTGGATGCCGAAGCTCCGGCGTCCCGACAACCATGTGCTCGGTGTCGCGGCGTCCCTGACCATCGGCGTCCTGGTCGGCATCGCGATCATCGCGCTGGTCCTGTGGCCCCAGCTGAACGGCGGTTCCGACGACGATCAGCCGCAGGCCCGGCCGGCGAACGACGACCGCCCGGTGTCGACGATCCCCGCCGTCTTCGCGGGCACGTGGAAGGGCACCGCCGTCAACTCCAAGAGCTCGGCCACGTTCCCGATCCAGGTGACGTTCCAGGCGGGGGGCAAGGTCGCGCAGGCGCGGCTCAACAACTGCGTCGGCACGCTCGCCCTGACCAGCGGCACCACGCAGCGGCTGGAGATGTCGCTGACCGTGGCCAAGCCCTGCACGAGCGGCAACGTGCGGGTGGTGCGCCAGTCCGACGGCACGCTGCAGTACGTGTGGATGCACGCGCCGAACGCCCAGCCGGGCTATCAGGGCAAGCTCAGGAAGAGCTGATCAAGATCGAGATCAGCTGATCAGCCCAAGAGGAGCCGATCGAGAAGAGCCGATCTCGTCCGTACCCGACCCGGCTCGACCGAATTGTCTGTTCTAGCTGCAGATATCGCCAGAGATCCAATAAGGTACCCCTCTGTCGGTTCCCCCTGGATCATGGTCGCCCCGCCCGGGCCCCCGCTCGTGGCCGCGACAGAAGGAGTCCCTCGTGCGGGCTGTCCCCCGAAGGCTGCTGATCACCGGCTCGATCGTGTCCTGCGTCGGCGCCGCCGCCGCGTTCCCCGTGCTCGCCGCCGACCCCGACCCCGCGGCCCTCGTTCAGGTCACCGCCGCCGAAGGCACGCCGATCCCCGGCAAGTACATCGTCACGCTGAAGGACGGCGCCTCGACGGCCGCCGCCGCGCAGCAGGTGAAGGCCTCCTCGGTCGAACGCTTCGACGGCGTGCTCAACGGCTTCGCGGCCAAGCTCGACGCCTCCCAGCTGGACAAGCTCCGCCGGGACAGCCGCGTCGCCGCGATCGAGCAGGACCAGATCGTGAAGGTCGCCGGCGGCACGCAACGTTCGCCCCTCCCCTGGGGGCTCGACCGCATCGACCAGCGCAAGCTGCCGCTCTCCAAGTCGTACACCTACAGCTCCATGGGCCGCGGTGTGAACGCCTACGTCATCGACACCGGCATCGACGTGAAGCACCCGCAGTTCCAGGGCCGCGCCTCGATCGTCTGGAAGGCCGCCCAGTACGCCGACGGCGCCGACTGCAACGGTCACGGCACCCACGTGGCGGGCATCATCGGCTCCCAGCGATACGGCGTGGCCAAGCAGGTCAAGCTCCGCGCCCTCCGCGTCCTCGGCTGCGACGGCACCGGCCCGATGTCGAACGTGGTCGCCGCCGTCCGCTGGCTCCGTACGAACGCGGCGAAGCCCGCCGTGGCCAACATCTCCGTCGGCGGGCCCAAGTCGGCGGCGCTCAACACCGCCGTCGCCGCACTCTCCAAGTCCGGTGTCTTCGTCGCCGTCGCGGCCGGCAACGACAACAAGCCGGCCTGCAACACCTCGCCCGCGGGCGCCGCCGGGGTCGTGACCGTGGGCGCGAGCGGCCCGCGCGACGGCCGGGCGGGCTTCTCCAACTACGGCAAGTGCGTGGACATCCATGCCCCGGGTGTGGGAGTGCCCTCCACCTTCCCGAACAACGGGCGCGAGGTCCTCGACGGCACCTCGATGGCTTCCCCGCACGTGGCCGGCGTGGCCGTTCTCTACCTCACCAGCCACCGCAAGGCGAACTTCGCGGCGGTCGAAAAGTGGCTGAAGACCAACGCCGTCTCTGGACGCCTCAAGGGTCTTCCCACTGGCACTCCCAACAAGCTTCTGTTCAAGGCGAAGCTGTGAACCTGGTCCCGTAGGATGGCCCGGCTCCCACGTGGCGGTCTGCAGGCGGGACCGGCAGGCGCCACACCCCCGCCAGGGGTTTAATCTTGGCGAGGTTCCTTACAGTTCATTGGCATCCGGTCGGTGACGCGCCTCGGCTCGACGAGCGAGCCGGCCGGACCCGCCGAATCCCGCGACATGCCACGCGGGAACCGGGGACCCACATGTCGGACGCTCCAGGCTCGTCCCTGGGCGGACCCGACCGGGGTGAATCCGGATCCGCATCCAGCGGACCCGATAGGGCTGACTCCCGGCCCGAACCCGTCAGCTAACCCGGCAGGCGATCGAGGAGAGGAGATACGTGGACAGCCCCACGTCGACTCGCTGGCGCCGCGCACGGCTGGCCCTCGTGGCCGTCGCCGGCGTCGTGCCACTCGTGGCGGGCGCCACGGTCACCGGCCCGTCGGCGCAGGCCGACCCCGGCGACACCGGCCGCGTGACCAAGCTGAACAAACAGATCGAGAAGCTGGACAAGGCGTACGGCGGCGACCTGGCCAAGCTCAAGGACACCCAGCACGAGGTCAAGGAGGCCCTGCAGAAGGCCAAGGACCTCAAGCAGGATCTGGTCGTGGCGCGCGGGCTGGTCGCGCAGATCGCCGCCACCCAGTACATGACGGGCGGCGCCGACCCCTCCGTGGCCGTGCTGGCCAGCGACGACCCGTCCACGTACCTCAACAACGCCTCCCTGGTCAGCCACGTGGCCCAGAACCAGGCAGCCAAGGTCCAGCAGATCCAGCAACTGGTCACCCAGCAGGAGAAGGCCCGCATCGAGGCGCAGGGCAAGATCAAGCAGCTGGAGAAGCAGATCAGGGACCTGGTCAAGGAGAAGGCCCGGGTCAAGGAGCTCCTGAAGAAGTACAAGCCCGAGTCGCCCAGCTCCGGGATGAACGGGGTCACCCCCCGCATGAAGAAGGTCCACGACATCCTGGACACCGAGTTCGGCCCCTACCCGACCATCGGCTGCGTCCGTTCCACCGGCGACCCGCAGGACCACGGCACGGGCCACGCCTGCGACTTCATGGTCACCACCGGCGGCCGGATGGCCGGCGGCAGCGCCCAGACCCTGGGCGACCGCACCGCCGCGTACGCCATCGCCAACGCGAGCAAGCTCGGCGTCAAGTACGTGATCTGGCGCCAGCGCATCTACGACATGCGCAGCCCTGGCTGGAACTCGATGAGCGACCGAGGCGGCGTGACCGCCAACCACTACGACCACGTGCACATCTCGGTCTTCTAGACAGTGGTGCCGGGGGCCAGAAGGCCGCCCGGCACCACCCTCACGCTGGTCGACGCCTAGTCGTCGTCGCCCCAGCCGTCGTGGTCGCCCCAGCCACCGTGGTGCCAGTTGCCGTCGTGCCAGTTGCCGTCGTGCCAGTTGCCGTTGTTCCAGTCGTGCTTCTTGGGCCAGTACTTGTCGCCGTGCCAGTACTTCTTGTGGTGCTTGTAGACCGGCTCGCCGTTGAAGTACCCGCCGTAGCAGACGTAGTCGTCGCCGACGGGCATCACCGAGCCGCCCTTGTGGACGCAGTCCCAGTCAGAGACGCCGTTCCGGGCGTTCGCGGTCCCGGCCCCGGCCAGCACGGCGCTCGCCGCGACAGCGCAGGCGGCCACCGGCATGAGGAGACGTTTCACAACACACTCCAATCACACTATGTGAGTGAGTAACTACTAAACGTCACACTTCATGCCCTGATCGAGCCACGAGAAACCGCCCTTTTGCTGATACCACCAAAAAATACGCGTGCGCCCGGCCACTGACGTGGCCGGGCGCACGCGTGGGTGATGTGGGTGGGTTAGTCGGCGTAGCTGGGGAGGGTGCGTTCGTGGGCTTCGCGTAGTTCGGCTAGGGGGACGGAGAACAGCTCCTGTGCGTCCGCCTGGGAGATGGTGAGGGCGTCGCCGCCGGTGACGCCGATCTGGGTGACCGGGACGCCGGCCTGCTCGCAGAGGACCGCCAGGCGGGCTTCGCCGCCGGGGCGGATCGCCACGACGGCGCGGGCGACGGACTCGCTGAACAGGGACACGAAGGGGTCGCCCGGCAGCGTGATCTGGGCGCCCAGGCCGCCGCGCAGGCAGGACTCGACGAGGGTCTGGGACAGGCCGCCGTCGGAGAGGTCGTGCGAGGCCGTCAGGAGGCCCTCGCGGGCGGCATTGACCAGGACGGAGGCCAGCGCGGCCTCGGCCTTCAGGTCGACCAGGGGCGGCAGGCCGCCCAGGTGGTCGTAGACCACGTGGGCCCATTCGGAGCCGCCGAACTCCTCGCGGGTCTCGCCGAGGAGGGCGATGGTGTTGCCCTCGGAGGTGAACGACATGTTCACCCTGCGGCGGACGTCGTCGTGGACGCCCAGGACGCCGATGACCGGGGTCGGGTTGATCGGGGTGGTGCCGGTCTGGTTGTAGAACGACACGTTGCCGCCGGTGACCGGGACGCCCAGGTACTGGCAGGCGTCGGCCAGGCCCTCGACCGCGCGGGCGAACTGCCACATGACGCCGGGGTCTTCGGGGGACCCGAAGTTGAGGCAGTTGGTGACCGCCAGGGGGCGGGCGCCGGTGGACGCGACGTTGCGGTAGGCCTCGGAGAGTGCGAGCTGGGCGCCGGAATAGGGGTCGAGGCGGGTGTATCGGCCGTTGCCGTCGAGGGACAGGGCGATGCCCAGACCGCTCTCGTCGTCGATGCGGACGACGCCCGCGTCCTCTGGCATGGCCAGGACGGTGTTGCCCAGGACGTACCGGTCGTACTGCGAGGTCACCCAGGTCTTGCTGGCGAGGTTGGGCGATCCCGCGAGCCACAGGACGGTGTTGCGCAGGTCGTCGGCGTTGGCCGGACGGGTCAGGCGGCCGGGCGTGTCGGCCTGGAGCGAGCCGAGGTCGGCGGGCGGCGCGTACGGCCGCTCGTAGACCGGCCCCTCGTCGGCGGCGGTGCCCGGCGGGATGTCGACGATCGTCTCGCCGCGCCAGGTCATCACCAGGCGGCCGGTGTCGGTGACCGCGCCGATCACGGTGGCGGGGATCTCCCACCGGCCGCAGATCTCCATGAACCGGTCGACCTTGTCGGGCGACACGACCGCCATCATGCGCTCCTGCGACTCGCTCATGAGGATCTCCTCGGGGAGCAGCGTCGCGTCGCGCAGCGGGACGGTGTCGAGCTCGACGTGCATGCCGCCGGTGCCGGCCGCGGCGAGCTCGGTGGTGGCGCAGGAGACGCCCGCGGCGCCGAGGTCCTGGATGCCGACCACGAGGTCCTCGCGGAACAGCTCCAGGCAGCACTCGATCAGGAGCTTCTCCATGAACGGGTCGCCGACCTGGACCGAGGGCCGCTTGGCCTGCGACTCCTCGTCGAACGTCGCGGAGGCGAGCACGGAGGCGCCGCCGATGCCGTCGGGGCCGGTGCCGGCACCGAACAGGATCACCCGGTTGCCCGGGCCGGGCGCGATGGCGCGCTTGATCTCGTCGTGCTTGAGCACGCCCACGCACAGGGCGTTGACGAGGGGGTTCTGCGCGTAGCAGGCGTCGAAGACGGTCTCGCCGCCGATGTTGGGCAGGCCGAGCGAGTTGCCGTAGCCGCCGACGCCCGCCACCACGCCGGGCAGCACCCGGTGGGTGTCGGCCGCGTCGGCCGGGCCGAAGCGCAGCGAGTCCATGACGGCGACCGGCCGGGCGCCCATCGACATGATGTCGCGGACGATGCCGCCGACGCCGGTGGCCGCGCCCTGGTAGGGCTCGACGTAGGACGGGTGGTTGTGCGACTCGACCTTGAAGGTGACCGCCCAGCCGTGGCCGATGTCGACGACACCGGCGTTCTCGCCCATGCCGACCAGCAGCGCCTCGGTCTGGGGCGCCTTGTCGCCGAACTGGCGCAGGTGCACCTTGGAGCTCTTGTAGGAGCAGTGCTCGCTCCACATGACCGAGTAGATCGCCAGCTCGGCCGAGGTGGGACGGCGGCCCAGGATGGCCCGGACCCGCTGGTACTCCTCGTCCTTCATGCCGAGCTCGGCGAACGGCTGCGGCCGGTCGGGCGTCGCCGCCGCGATGGCGACGGTGTCGGTCTCGTGCACGACGGGCGGGGTCATCGCCGCGGGCTCGCGCACAGCGGGCTGCTCGCCCGTGGCGGCGACCGGGACGGCGGTCTCCTCGGTCGTGGCGGCGGCGACCAGGGCCGCGTCGGCCTGCGCCTCGGCCTCCGTGGCCGGCCTGACCCGCGGCGTGGCGGGCCTGGCCTGCTCGGCAGTGGACCTGGCCTGCTCAGCGGCGGGCCTCGGCGGCTCGGCGTTGGCGAGGCCGGTCAGCGCGGCGAGGGCGTCGCCTGCGAGTGCTTCACCGGAGGGCGCGTTGCTGTCGGACGTGTCGCCAGCGGGCGTGTCGACGGTGGGCTTCGGCTCGGCCGGCGCTCCAGCAGCCGACCCCTGGGCCGTTGCGGGCTCCTGGAGAGGCTCTGCAGGGCTCTGAGCGGGCTTTCCGGGCTCGGCAGGGCTCTGACCAGGCTTGGCGGCGCGAGCCTCGTCTCCGGCCTGTACGGGCTCGGCAGGGGGCGTCACGTCGCCGCTCTCGGCGGCGGCCTGGGAGAACGTCTGGACGGCCTCGGGGGTGGGCTCGACGGACGGCTGCACCGGCGGGATCGGGATGCCCTGCGGGACCGGGCTCCCCTCGCCGGGAGACACGGCCGGAAGGGGACCGGTGCCGGCCGCGGCCTCCGCCTCGGCCTCCTCGGCGAGGGCCTCGAAGGCCTGGGTGACCGAGGGGTCGACGGGCTGCAACTCGGGATCGTCGGCGTCCGACTTGAGGTCGGCGAGCCACTCGAGGCTCGGCTCGTCCTCCCGCGAACGGGGACGTCCCTGCGAGGCGCCGGGCGTGTTGGGCGGCTGCTCACTCATGCTGTGCTGTCCATTCGCTTCCGCGGCGCTTTCTGGCGCCGCCTTCCCTCGTCGCTCTGGTCGCTGCGCTCCCGGCGCTCCTCGGTCCAGGCGACGCCGCGCCACGGCTGCTCACTCATGCGTTGACCAGTCTCTTGACGATCGAGGTGAAGAAGCCGAGCCCGTCGGTGGACGGGCCGGTCAGGGACTCCACGGCGTGCTCGGGGTGGGGCATGAGACCGACCACGTTGCCGGCCTCGTTGCTGATGCCGGCGATGTCGTTGAGCGAGCCGTTGGGGTTCACGTCGAGGTAGCGCGCGACGACCCGGCCGCTCTCCTCCAGCTCGGTGACGACATGGGGGTCGGCGGTGAAGCGGCCGTCCCGGTTCTTGATGGGGATGACGAGCTCCTGGCCCTCGCGGTATTCGGCGGTCCAGGAGGTGTCGGCGTTCTCCACCTTCAGCCGCTGGTCGCGGCAGACGAAGTGCAGGCCGGCGTTGGGCAGCAGGGCGCCCGGCAGCAGATGCGACTCGCACAGCACCTGGAAGCCGTTGCAGATGCCGAGGACCGGCAGGCCGTCGCCCGCGGCGGCCACCAGCTCCGTCATGATCGGCGCGAACCGCGAGATCGCCCCCGCCCGCAGGTAGTCCCCGTAGGAGAACCCGCCGGGAAGGACGACGGCGTCGACGCCCTGCAGATCGTGGTCGGCGTGCCACAACGGCACCGGCTCGGCCCCGGCGAGTCGTACGGCCCGTGCGGCATCCCGGTCGTCAAGCGAACCAGGGAAGGTGATGACCCCTACCCGGGCAGCGTCCATCTCTTCTGTTCCTCCGAAGTGAGGGCGGCCGGGACAGGCGGCACTGCCCGCCGGTCTCGGCCCTGGCGGGAGCCCGCCCCGCCTCGCGATGCGCGCCTGGATCCCCCCGCGCGCGTACCAATCTACCCGGCGCTGTGCATGAGCTGCCGCTCGAGGCGGCGGATCAGTGCCTCATCGCGCCAGGTCAGGCGCTTCTGCAGGTGAACGACCGTGCCGGCGTCGGGAACGGACTCGATGTCGATCTCGTCCACCAGGGCCCGCATGATCAATATCCCGCGGCCCGATTCACTCAACAGTCCGCGGTCCTCTTCGGCGCGGGTCCTTCGGAGGCCACGTCCCCAATCCATGATCTTAAGAACGCAGGCGTCGTCGTCGACACAGCCGACCACTTCGTAATTTCCGCTGGAGTGCGCGTGCTGGATCACATTCGTGCACGCTTCCGAAGTGGCGACGAGGATATCCGCGACGCACTCGTCGGAAACGCCGAGGCCACGCAGCGCGTCGCCGAGGACACGGCGAATCACTGGGATGCTGAGTGCCTCGCGGGGTAGCGCGAGGGAGAACTTCATGTCCACCGGCCACCTCGTGTCATTTCCAGGCGCTCCCCTGGCCGACCCCCGTGCGGGTCGCATGGACGACTCGACGCAGCTAACACTTCCCCGGCGATTACTTCCGTAATCGTTACAGTGCCGGGTCTTTCCTATGAACCCCGGATGTCGATGCTCGAAGACGCGAGGATTTCGGGATTTCCGGCTTAAGGTCTAGACCTTTTGGAACGCACCAAGAGTGTGTCAATCATCACACTCGCACCACTCCGCGAATTTCCCGGTCATTCACGGAGTGACTACTGTCGCGCGCACACTCGGTGACGTCTCTTATCGCCCTGGTGAACGCGAACCTCAGAGAACGCGGACCTCGTAACTCTCGATGACCGGATTGGCCAGCAGAGTCTCGGCGATCTTGTTCGCCCGCTCGAGCGCGGCCTCGTCCGCGGGCCCGTCGAGCTCCAGCTCGAACCGCTTGCCCTGCCGGACGCCCACGACACCGTCGAACCCCATCTGCGGGAGCTTCCTGGCGATCGCCTGCCCCTGCGGGTCGAGGATCTCCGGCTTGAGCATGACGTCGACGACGACACGCGCCACGACCGCCCCCTCACTGATCTGCGCTTTCCCGTACGGCTGAAGCGTACGGCACCATTACCTCTTGCAGCCCATCAACCTAGCCCGTCGCCAGACCCAGCCCGCAGCCAGACCCAGCCACACCATGACCGCCCAGATCTCCACCCTTCGTCGCAACGGAGCCGTCCCGTGAACATCGAGGAGCTGTCACCGCAGGAGCGCCGTCTCTGGGAGGCGTTCCCGCGCGGCGAGTCCGTCGACCTGTCCAGCGTCGATCCGTCGCAGAACGATCCCGCCTTCTGCGAGCACTGGGGACCGGAGCGGCTCGTCCGCGCCGAGGTGCTGGTCGCGCTGCTCGCCGGCGCCGTCGGCCAGGAGCCCGGGCAGGTCGCGGCCGTCCGGCTGACGGGCGCGCGGATCACCGGCGCCCTCAACCTCGGGCACGCCGAGGTGACCGTGCCGCTGGCCCTGACCGGCTGCTCGTTCGACGAGCCGCCGCACCTCTACTGGGCGAACATGAACAGCGTCCACATGATGCGCTGCCGCCTGCCCGGCCTGGTCGCCTCCGGCACGCGGATCGACGGGCACCTGTGGCTGGAGGGCAGCCGCGTCGCCAACGGGCTGTGGCTGGACGGGGCGCACATCACCGGCATCCTCAACATGTCGGGCGTCCACCTGATCAACCCGGGCGGGGACGCGCTGCTGGCCGACCGCCTCACCGTCGACGCGAACGTCTACTGCGACCGCGACTTCATGGCCAACGGCGAGGTGCGGCTCCCCGGCGCCCATGTCGGCGGTCAGCTGATCTTCCGGAAGGCCCGGCTGCACAACCCGTCCGGGGCCGCTCTGTACGCGAGCCGCCTCGACGTGGCGGCCAACGTGTTCTGCGACGGCGGGTTCTCGGCCCAGGGCGAGATCCGGCTGCGCGGCGCCCGCGTCGGGGGCTACCTGTCGTTCGTCGGCGCCGACCTCTCGCATCCGGAACGGACCGCGCTGAACGCCGACGACCTCTCAGTGGAGACCGACGTCTACTGTTCCGACAATTTCTCGGCCGACGGCACGGTCAGCTTCGCGGGCGCCCACGTCAACGGCCAGCTCAGCCTGCGCGGGGCGAAATTCAAGAACCCCTCCGGAACGGCCCTGAGCCTCCAGCGGCTCCAGGCCGAGGAGGTCCTGCTCACCCCGGCGGAGCCGATCGAGGGCACCACCGACCTGTCGTACGCCAAGATCGGCCTGCTGCGCGACGACAAGAAGACCTGGGCGGCCCGGTTGCAGCTGGACGGCCTGCAGTACGAGACGCTCGACCCGCCGATGACCGCCCGCGAACGGCTGGACTGGCTTCGCCGCGACACCGACGGCTACGCGCCCCAGCCGTACGAGCGGCTCGCCCAGGCCTACCGGACGCTCGGGCTGGACGCCGACGGCCGGACGGTCCTGCTGGCCAAGGCCCGCGACCGCCGCAAGACCCAGGGCCCGCCCCGCAAGATCGTCGGCTGGGCCCAGGACGTGCTGGTCGGCTACGGCTACCGGCCGTTCCGTGCCGCCAGCTGGCTGGTCGGGCTGCTCGCGCTCGGAACGATCGTCTTCTCCCTGCACCAGCCTGACGTCCTGAACTCCGACGACAAGCCGCACTTCAACGCGTTCTTCTACACCCTCGACCTGTTGTTGCCGATCGGCGACCTCGGCCAGGAACGGGTGTATTCGCCCGAGGGCGTCTACCAGTGGATCGCCAACCTCCTGGTGGTCTCGGGCTTCATCCTCGGCCTGACCGTCGCCGCGGGCGCCACCCGCTCCCTCTCCCGCGAATGAACGCTCGCCGAGCTCGCCGAGAAGGTCCGCGGCTCCCCCAGGAAGCCCGCGCCGACTCCCCCAGGAAGCCCGCGTCGGCTCCCACGGAGGCCCGCGCCGGTCGCCGCGTTCGCGAAAAGCTGACTCGCCGCACCGGAGGCCCGGCAGCCCAAGCCACGCAGGGAATCCGGTGGGTCGCGCCTCCCGCTGGGTAGGGAGAGCGGTAATCGGGGACTTGCGTCCCTGGGTGTGATGTCTGCCACGATGGCATTAGCGGCATTTCGTCCCCCTACCTGGGGACGCATGTCACTGACGCCGGTCGGATCGCGGCGATCCCGCGTACCGGCCCCGAACGAGGAGTGTCATCGATGACGATTGACTCCGTGCGCGGCGCGCCCGACACCCCCGAGCCCGCCCTGTCGGATCACGACCGGACCGAGCTCGTCCAGCTGCTCACCCCCGAGGGCGAGCGCGTCGAGCACCCGGACTACCCCCTGGACCTCACCCCCGACGAGGTCCGCGGCCTGTACCGCGATCTGGTGATCACCCGCCGCATCGACCTGGAGGCGGTGGCGCTCACCCGCCAGGGAGAGCTCGGCATCTGGGCCTCGCTGCTGGGCCAGGAGGCCGCTCAGATCGGCTCCGGCCGGGCCCTCACGGCCAACGACATGGTCTTCCCGACCTACCGCGAGCACGGCGTCGCCTGGTGCCGCGACGTCGAGCCCCTCAACCTGCTGGGCCTGTTCCGCGGCGTCAACCACGGCGGCTGGGACCCGGCCGAGCACGGTTTCCACCTCTACACGATCGTCATCGGCAGCCAGACCCTCCACGCCACCGGCTACGCGATGGGCATCCAGCGCGACGGTGTGCTCGGCACCGACAAGGCCGGCGCCACCATCGCCTACTTCGGCGACGGTGCGACCTCCCAGGGCGACGTGAACGAGTCGTTCGTCTTCGCCTCGGTCTTCAACGCGCCCGTGGTTTTCTTCTGCCAGAACAACCAGTGGGCCATCTCCGAGCCCCTGGAGAAGCAGTCCCGCATCCCGCTCTACAAGCGCGCACAGGGCTACGGCTTCCCCGGGCTGCGGGTGGACGGCAACGACGTGTTCGCCTGCCTGGCGGTGACCCGCAAGGCGCTGGAGGCGGCCCGCACCGGGCAGGGCCCCACGCTCGTCGAGGCCTACACCTACCGGATGGGCGCCCACACCACGACCGACGACCCCACGCGCTACCGGCTCAAGGCCGAGGAAGAGGCGTGGAAGCTCAAGGACCCGATCGAGCGGGTCAAGGCGTACCTCGTCCGCAACGACCTCGCGGACGCCTCGTTCTTCGAGGACCTCGACGCCGAGGCCAAGAAGTTCGCCACCGAGCTGCGCAAGGCCTGCCTGGCGCTGCCCGACCCGGGGCCGCTGGCCATGTTCGAGCACGTGTACGCCGACCAGCACCCGCTCATGACCGAGGAGCAAGAGCAGTTCGCCGCCTACCTGGAGACCTTTGAGGGGGTGTCGTCGTGACGCAGTCGACGGAGACGAAGCCGGCGAAGGACCTGCCGCTGGCCAAGGCGCTCAACGAGGGCATGCGCAAGGCCATGGAGAACGACCCCAAGGTCCTCGTCATGGGCGAGGACGTGGGCAAGCTCGGCGGCGTGTTCCGGGTGACGGACGGCCTGCAGAAGGACTTCGGCGAGGAGCGGGTCATCGACACCCCGCTGGCCGAGTCGGGCATCGTCGGCACCGCGATCGGGCTGGCCCTGCGCGGCTACCGGCCGGTCGTGGAGATCCAGTTCGACGGCTTCGTGTTCCCCGCCGCCGACCAGATCATCACGCAGCTCGCCAAGATGCACATGCGGTCGCTGGGCGCCCTGCAACTGCCCGTCGTGATCCGCATTCCGTGCGGCGGCGGCATCGGCGCGGTCGAGCACCACTCCGAGTCGCCCGAGAACTACTTCACCCACACCGCCGGGCTGCGCGTGGTGGCGTGCTCCAACTCCGCCGACGCGTACACGATGATCCAGCAGGCGATCGCCTCGCCGGACCCGGTGATCTTCTTCGAGCCCAAGCGCCGCTACTGGGACAAGGCCCCGGTGGACGTCGAGGCGGCCCCCGACGGCTGGCGCCCGCTGCACGACGCGCGCGTGGTCGCCCCGGGCGAGCACGTGACCGTCCTCGCGTACGGGCCGTCGGTGAAGACCTGCCTGGAGGCCGCCGCGGCGGCCGCCGAGGAGGGGCGTTCGCTGGAGGTCATCGACCTGCGGTCGCTCAACCCCCTCGACATCGGCACCGTCACCGAGTCGGTCGACCGGACCGGCCGCTGCGTGGTCGTGCACGAGGCCCCGGTCTTCTCCGGCTACGGCGCCGAGCTGGCCGCGCGCATCACCGAACGGTGCTTCTACCGGCTGGAGGCGCCGGTGCTGCGGGTCGGCGGTTTCTCGACCCCGTACCCGCCGTCCCGCCTCGAGGACCACTACCTGCCCGACCTCGACCGCATCCTCGACGCGGTCGACCGGACCTTCGCCTGGTGACCCCGATGACCGACCGCAAGCAGTTCAAGCTGCCCGACGTGGGCGAGGGCCTGACCGAGGCCGAGATCGTCAAGTGGCATGTGCAGCCCGGCGACCAGGTCGAGGTCAACCAGACCATCGTCGAGATCGAGACCGCCAAGGCGATCGTCGAGCTGCCCTGCCCCTTCGAGGGCGTGGTGGCCGAGCTCATGGTCACCGAGGGCGAGACGGTGGACGTGGGCGTGCCGATCATCTCGGTGGACGTGGCCGCGGAGGGCGAGGAACCCCCCTCGGCCGCGGTCTCGACGCCCGTGTCCGAGCCTCCGGCGCAGTCCGCGGCCCTGAAGCAGGACATGGTCCCGCGGGTCGAGGAGCCGGGGATGGTCGCGCCGGACGAGCCGAAGCGGCAGCCGGTGCTGGTGGGATACGGGGTGAAGCCCGGCGCCACCAAGCGTCGCGCGCGCAAGCCCTCCGCCGCCCCGGCAGCGGCTCCGGCGGCGCCTGCCAAGCGCACGCCTCAGCCCGTACGGGACGAGGTGGCCAGCCATCCACAGCCTGTGGATAAACGGACGCTGGCCAAGCCTCCCGTACGTAAGATGGCCAAGGACCTCGGGGTCGACCTGACCACCCTCATCGGATCGGGGCCGCGCGGTTCCATCACCCGCGAGGACGTCCAGTCGGCCCTCACCGCCGAAGCTCCGGCTCCGGCTGCCGTTCCGGCGACGGCCACGGCTCCGGGCGTGCGCGAGGAACGGATCCCGGTCAAGGGCGTGCGCAAGGCCACGGCCACGGCCATGGTCGGCTCGGCGTTCACCGCGCCGCACGTCACCGAGTTCCTCCAGATCGACGTGACCCGCACGATGGAGACCGTCCGGCGGCTCCGCGAGCTCCCCGAGTTCGCGGACGTCAAGGTCTCGCCGCTGCTGCTCGCCGCGAAGGCCGTGCTCACCGCCCTGCGCCGCAACCCGGGCGCCAACGCGTCCTGGGCCGAAGGCGACTCCGGCGCCGAGATCGTGGTCAAGAACTACGTGAACCTCGGCATCGCGGCCGCCACCCCGCGCGGGCTTCTGGTCCCCAACCTCAAGGAGGCGCAGGACCTGTCGCTGCCCGAACTCGCCAAAGCGCTGAACGGGCTGATCGAGACCGCGCGGGCGGGCAAGGCGTCCCCCGCCGACCTCTCCGGCGGAACGTTCACGATCACCAACATCGGTGTCTTCGGCATCGACACCGGCACCCCGATCATCACCCCGGGCGAGGCGGCCATCCTCGCGTTCGGGCAGATCAGGGACATGCCGTGGGTGCACGAGGGCGAGCTGGCGATCCGCAAGGTCTCCACGCTCGCGCTGTCGTTCGACCACCGCATCATCGACGGCGAGCTCGGCTCGCGGGTGCTGCGGGACATCGGTGACATGCTCGAAGACCCGATGCGCATGCTCGCCTGGAGCTGATCGCTCGGTAGCGAGGGCCGTCCCGGACTCCACCGGGGCGGCCCTCGTCACGTTTCGGAGTGGAACCTGATCGATCACGGCGGCATCTGATGTGACGTCCGAGACCGGACGAGTTCATCGTTTCTTGTGAGTCAAGGGAGACCTTCATGAACAAAATGCGCCTCGCCGTGGTGGCCACGGCCACGGGCATCGTCGTCGCGCCGCTGGTCGCCGGCACCGTCGCCGCGCAGGCCGGGACGACGGCGGCCCCCGCCGCCCAGGCGACCCGCGCGGCCGGGGATCTGCTCAAGCCCGGCCAGATCCTCAAACCCGGGCAGTACCGCAAGTCCCGGAACGGCAAGTACCGGCTGATCCAGCAGAAGGACGGCAACCTCGTCCTCTACAAGGGCCGCAAGGCGCTCTGGAGCTCGATCACGGCCGGGCACAAGGGCGCCTTCACCGCCATGCAGAAGGACGGCAACCTCGTCGTCTACAAGGGCCGCAAGCCGCTCTGGGCGGTCAACCCGGGCCGCTACCCCGGCGCGTTCCTGGCGGTGCAGAACGACGGCAACCTCGTGCTCTACAAGGGGCGCAAGGCGATCTGGTCGCGCCACATGTACATCGGCATGCTCTTCGCGCCGCACCGTCTCAGCCCCGGGCAGATCGTCGTCTCGCCCAACCGCAAGTACATGCTCGCGCAGCAGCATGACGGCAACCTGGTCCTCTACAAGGGACGCAAGGTTCTGTGGCACAACGCCCAGGGAGGCCACCCGGGCGCCTTCACGCTCATGCAGAAGGACGGCAACCTCGTGACCTACAAGGGACGCAAGGTGCTCTGGGCGATCAACCCGGGCCACCGCCCGGGCGCCTACCTCTCCGTGCAGAACGACGGCAACGTCGTGCTCCTCAAGGGCCGCACCCCGCTCTGGTCGACCGGCACCGGCGGCCGCTGACCGCCTGGCGGACGTACGGACACCCTCGGCCGCCGCGCGCGGGCGGCCGGGGGCGTCCGGTACCGCGTCGATCAGACCGGGGGCGGGTTGTCCCCGTTGTAGAGGCGGTCGCGGTTGCCCTCGGGATTACGCTCGCTGCGTTGCTGCATCCGCACCATCATCAGCAGCTGCAACGCGAACGAGACCCCGCCGACAATGATCAGGATGACCCCGATCACATGGATGTCGACCGGATCCTTCATCGCGTCCGACCTGATCGCGAACTTGAGGATCAGTCCGAGCGTGATCGTGAAAACACTGACGCCGACACCCATGTGACCTCCGCCAGACGATCCGTTGTCGTGCTTTTTAATTATCCGCTCGGCTCGGTCATCACACCCGATTTGATCGCCGCATCGCGGCGGCTACCGGACGGGCACGTTGTCGACCTTGCCGAAGGGCCCGCCGTCGAAGACGACCGTGGTGAGGCTGCCGGGCGGGGCGGGGATGTAGACGAACGCGCGGCTCGGCTGGTTCTGCGCCGTGCGGAACGTGGCGCGGCCGGGGTCGACGTACACGGTCGCCTCACCGGCGGGCTGGCCCACGCGCACCGCGCGATAGACGTCCTTGCCGTTCGCGCCGACGATGGAGAACGACGTGAACGCGCCGCCGGGGTAGTCCTTGTGCGGATAGGCCGCGTTCGCCGGTGTCGTTCCCGGCCCCTCGCTCACCAGGTCGAACACCGCCACGATGTACGCGCCGTCCCGGTAGAACGGCTTGACGTCCAGCCGTCGCTTCTCCGTCCCGAAGCGCCCGTAACGGCTGGCCACGGTCTTGCCGTCCTGCGCCCGGAAGGTCGCGGGCCGCACAGTGCCGCCCGTACCGCCGCGGCTGCTGGCGGAGGCGGATGCTGAGGCTGAGGCTGAGGCGGATGCTGAGGCCGTCGCACTCGTGGTCGCGCCCTGCGTCTCCTGCTTGACGACGTAGGAGATCTCCACCCGGCGGTTGCGGGAACGGGCCTGGGCGTCGTCCTTGGCGCCCTCCTTCGCGATCAGGGCCGTCTCGCCCTTGCCCTCGGTCGTGGACCGGTAGCTCTCGCCGAGCCGGGTCTTCAGCTCCTTGGCCACGGCTTCGGCACGTTCGCGGGAGAGCTTGAGGTTGTCGTCGTCGGCGCCCTTGCTGTCGGTGTGGCCGGTGATGGTCAGCGGCTTCGCCGGGTCGGCCTTGGCCTTGATCTCCTGCGCCGCCTGGTCGAGCACCGCCTTGGCACGGTCGGACAGCTTGGCCGAGCCGGTCGCGAAGAGCACATCGGTGCGCAGGTTGACCGTCACGTCCGACCCGCTGGACGTGACGTCCCTGGTCTCGCCCTCGGTGATGTCGTAGAGATCGACCGGGTTGGCCGCGTCGGGCCGGGCGTCCGCGGCGGGCGACGCCACGACGCCGGTGACCGGGACGCCGGTGTACTCCCCTGCGGTGCCCGGGGTGAGCGCGGTGACCTTCTCGACGCTCTGCGGGATCGCCGGGTATTCGGCGGCGACCTCGCGCGCCACGTTCGGCTGGAACTGCACGGCCGTGTTGGGACTGACCGGGCGGTACAGCCGCCGGGCGACCGGGTCGAGCAGCGGAATGGGGAACGCCATCGACTTGGCCGCGCCGTCCAGCGAGGTGACGCTGAGCCTGAGCACGGACTTGGCGCCCTGCCGTTCGACCCCCCTGATCTCGACCCTGGCGTGCAGCGCGTCCCCGCCGCCGAACCAGCCCTCCTTGACGAGGCCCGCGCCGGGTGGCGGCTGCGTGGGCACCGACGAGGCCCCGGGCTTGGCGAGCGGTGGCTCCGCCCTCTGCGTCGGCCCCGAATCCGTACAGCCCGCGGCCACGAGCACGACCCCGGCGAGCGGGAGGGCGAGCGGAGCGGCCAACCGCAGCTTGTCCCTGTGACGGGGGGCGGGAAGCAGCTGCGGAGAGGGTGACAGCCTGCGGGCCGACATCGAGTTCTCCGTTCGGTGGGAGGCGCCGACGGTACCGCCCAACCCTAGTGACCGCCCGCGTTCCGAAGAAGCGAGCGGCCCCCGCCACCACAGGGGTGACGGGGGCCGCCTCATCCAGTCCGCGGGAGACGGAGTGGCGTGGGTGCTAGAAGGCCTCTTCCGGCAGGTCCATCACGTCGAGCGTGGTGGTCTCGGTGATCGCGCGCTCGGCGGCGATCTTCGGCAGCACGGTCTGCGCGAAGAACTGCGCGGCGGCCACCTTGCCGGTGTAGAAGTTCTTGTCGGTGTCGGAGATGTCGCCGCCGGCCAGCCTGCCGAGGGCGATCTCGGCCTGGCGGAGCAGCAGCCAGCCCACGACCAGGTCGCCGAGGGAGAGCAGGAGGCGGCTGCTGTTGAGGCCGACCTTGTAGAGCTCCTTCGGGTTCTCCATGGAGCCGAGAGCCCAGCCGATCATCGGGTCGAGGATGCCCTGGACGTCCTCCAGCGCCTTGCCCAGCAGCGCCCGCTCGTTCTTGAGGCGGCCGTTGCCGGCGTCGCTCGCCGCGAACGCCTGGATCTGGCCGGCCAGGTGCTTGAGGCCCTCGCCGTTGTCCCGGAGGATCTTCCGGAAGAACAGGTCCATGCCCTGGATGGCCGTGGTGCCCTCGTACAGGGTGTCGATCTTGGAGTCCCGGATGTACTGCTCGATCGGGTACTCCTGCAGGAAGCCGGAGCCGCCCAGGGTCTGCAGCGACTCGTGGCCCAGCAGCTGGTAGGCGCGTTCGGAGCCGAAGCCCTTCACGATCGGCAGCAGCAGGTCGTTGATCTTCTCGGCGAGCTCGTCCTTGCGGCCCTCGTGCTCGGCGATCTGCACCGCGTCCTGGTAGGAGGCGGTCAGCAGGACCAGCGCCCGCATGCCCTCGGCGTAGGCCTTCTGGGTCAGCAGGCTGCGCCGGACGTCGGGGTGGTGGGTGATGGTCACCCGCGGCGCGGTCTTGTCGGTCATCTGGGTGAGGTCGGCGCCCTGCACCCGCTCCTTGGCGTACTCCAGCGCGTTGAGGTAGCCGGTGGAGAGGGTGGCGATGGCCTTGGTGCCCACCATCATCCGGGCGTACTCGATGACCATGAACATCTGCTTGATGCCCTCGTGCACGTCGCCCACGAGGTAGCCGATGGCCGGGTGCTTCTCGCCGAAGGTGAGCTCGCAGGTCGTGGAGACCTTGAGGCCCATCTTCTTCTCGACGTTGGTGACGTAGGCGCCGTTGCGCTCGCCCAGCTCACCGGTCTCGACGTCCACCAGGTACTTGGGCACCAGGAACATCGACAGGCCCTTGGTGCCGGGGCCGGCGCCCTCGGGACGGGCCAGCACCAGGTGGAAGATGTTCTCGGACATGTCGTGCTCGGCCGAGGTGATGAAGCGCTTGACACCCTCGATGTGCCAGGTGCCGTCGGGCTGCTGGACGGCCTTGGCGCGGCCGGCGCCCACGTCGGAGCCGGCGTCCGGCTCGGTCAGCACCATCGTGGCGCCCCACTGGCGCTCCAGCGCCAGCTCGGCGAACTTCCTCTGCTCGGGGGTGCCGATGTTCCACAGGATGTGGGCGAAGCCGGGGCCCGAGGAGAACATGTAGACGGCGGGGTTGGCGCCCAGCACCTGCTCGGCGATCGCCCAGGTGAGGCTGCGGGGCGCGCCGGTACCGCCGAACTCGGGAGCGAGGTCGACGCGGTACCACTCGGCGTCCATCCACGTCTTGAAGGACTTCTTGAAGCTCTCCGGCATCGTCACGTCGCCGGTCGCCGGGTCGAACGTCGGCGGGTTGCGGTCGGCGTCCTCGAACGAGTCGGCCAGCGGGCCCTCGGCGAGGCGGTTGACCTCGTCCAGGATGCTCCGCACGGTGTCCTCGTCCAGCTCCGCGTAGGGTCCGCTGCCGAGCAGGTCCTGGCGGCCGAACACCTCGAAGAGGTTGAACTCCAGGTCCCGGAGGTTGCTCTTGTAGTGCCCCATCGTCTGAACACTCCGTCATCAGATCCTGCGGCGCCGCGCGACCCCGCTCAACGTACTGGTCAGTAACTCACCATCATGCTACCCGCTGGTAACCAGGCGCAACCCACCACGAACACCCGATTTCGCTACCGGCGGATCACACCGGACGCCATGGACGGAAAGATCGTGACGGATATCACAGCCCGTTCTCGAACGACATTCGGTGAGCCTTCGAGAAACGGACACCCAAGTCTCAAGGCGGCACCGAGGTCCAAATTTCCCCTCGGCCCACCATGACAATGTTTCGAGCACGTGGCGGAGAACGGTCCACTTGATTGCAGGACGGTCACACGGGAGCTTTTTTCCCTTCGTCACTCAACGCGCTCGGTGAAAGATCGGCAACTCCCCGGGCCTCTGTTGCAGGAGTGGCCAGATGTGGCAATTGAGAATTGGACCTGCGACCCCCCAGTCTTGCTGGGTTGGCTCGGGGCCATTGGAGGGCGCAGGGGTGTGCGCCCCTCTCCCGACGCCGTGCGACGGGAGAGGGGACGCAGTTGTCGGCTGTCACGGGGTGGCTGAACGACGCCTGGGAGACGATCCAGGACGCGACGGCCGGGGGTGACTGGCGCAGATTCGTGCCGCTCGGGCTCGCGGGCCTGCTGGTGTGGTCGCTCTGGCTCTACCGGGTGGTCCTGTCGCGCATGGACAAGCCGGTCGTCAACAATTTCCGCACCACCGTCTCGGTGGTCGTGCCGTCTTATCGCGAAGATCCAGATATCCAGTTGAAATGCCTGGAGAGCTGGCTGGCGCAGAATCCGACCGAGATCATCATGGTCGTCGATGTGGGTGATCACGAACTGCAGCGGCGGCTCGCGGAGCTCACCGATCCGCGGCTGGAAGTGCTGGTCTACGAACACTCCGGCAAACGTTCCGCGCTGGGCGTCGGCATCCGCGCGGCGCGCGGCGAGCTCGTCGTGTTCGCCGACTCCGACACCTGGTGGCAGCCCGGCCTGCTGGACGCGGTCCAGATGCCGTTCGAGGACCCGCAGGTCGGGGGCGTCGGCACGCAGCAGAACGTCTACCAGCGCACCACCAGCGTCTGGCGCCGGATCGCCGACTGGCTGGTCAACCTGCGCTACTACGACTACGTGCCCGCCATGGGGAGCAAGGGCGGCGTGGCCTGCCTGTCCGGCCGCACGGCCGCGTACCGCCGCTCGGTGATCCTGCCGGTCGTCGGCAACCTGGAGAACGAGTTCTTCCTGGGCCGCCGGTGCGTCGCGGGTGACGACGGCCGCCTCACCTGGCTGACGTTGTCGCAGGGCTACAAGACCGTGCACCAGTCGTCGGCCCGCGCGATCTCGATGTTCCCGGACACGTTCAGCGCGTTCGTCAAGCAGCGCGTGCGGTGGAGCCGCAACTCCTACCGCTGCTACCTGACGGCCCTGTGGAAGGGCTGGCTGTGGAAGACGCCGTTCGTCACCAAGGTCACCGTGCTGCAGATCCTGCTCACCCCGGTCACCATGGGCGTCACGCTGGCCTACCTGATCTTCAGCCGGACCCTGGACAACCTGCACCCGCTGGGCATCGCGCTGGCGATCGGCTGGGTCATCCTCGGCCGGGGCGTCCGCGGCTGGTCGCATCTCAAGCGCCACCCCGCGGAGGTCCTGCTGCTGCCGCTGACGGCGCTGGTGATCATCATGATCTCGCTGCCCATCAAGCTGTACGCGTTCATGACCATGAACAGGCAGGGCTGGCTGACCCGCACGTCCGACCAGGTGGGCGGTGCCGGCCAGAACGCCCAGTCCTTGCAGGGAGTTGCGTGACGTGGGGATACGCCACTCGCTGAGCCGCTCTTCGCACCACTCGCTGAGCCGTTTCCTGCGCCTGGGGTCCGCGCTGGGAGCGACGTCGGCCCTCGGCGCCGGAATCCTGGCATGCCCTGCCGCGGCCGCGGAGCCACAGCCGAGTCCGAGCCATACCGCCGGGTCACAGCCGAGCCCGCCTGGTACCGCGGAGCAGCAGCCGGACTACGCGAAGCAGGCCGCGCTGGTCGACCAGGAAGACCAGCGGATCATGCAGACCCGGTCCGTGCTCACCGCGATCCTGCAGATCGGCGGCAACGCGACCGCGCAGTGGAAGCGGCCGCAGCTGTTCGGCTCCGCCCACGGCAAGACCCTGGTCCTGCCGCCGTCCATCAGCGGCAAGGCCTACACGGTGGCCGACCTGGAGAAGTACGGGGGCAAGTACTTCCAGAAGCAGTCCGACGGCTCGTACCTGCTGGGGGTGCACGTCTTCCTCGCGGACGGCGCCGAGCTGGTCCTGAGCAACCCCGCGGGGCCGCTCGTCATCCGGATGGGCAGCCTGCCGGGGGCGTTCAGCTCGATCGTCAGCTTCGGCGGCAGCATCAAGGTCGAGGGCACGCCGCGCCAGCCGGTCAAGATCACCAGCTGGGACGCGCGGCTCCGGCGGCCCGATACCCAGGTGTCCGACGGGCGCGCCTACATCCGCGCGGTCGGCGGCGACTTCAAGATGAAGTACGCCGAGGTGTCACATCTCGGCTTCTACTCCGGCCGCACCGGCGGCATCGCCCTGACGGGCACCGACCGGCCCGCCAGTGCCGTCAAGCGGCTGAGCAAGGAGCAGCGGCACGCCGCCAAGCAGCGCCGGCTGCAGAAGAACAAGGAGGGCGGCACGACGGGCGGCGGCGGGCCCGGCGACCTCGAGACCGAGCAGCCCCGCGGCACCGCCACCCACATCCCGGCGGCCGATCTGGTCACCGGCGCCATCGACCACAGCACGATCAGCGGCAACGCGTTCGGGCTGTTCGTCTCCGGCTCCAACCAGACCCAGATCACCGGCGACACGATCAAGGACAGCCTGGTCGACGGGCTGGTGCTGCACCGGTTCACCAAGAACGCCAACGTCCACGGCACCACGGTGACCGGCAGCGGCGGCGACGGCTTCGTGCTGTCGCGCGCCACCGAGAAGATCCGGGTCACCGACTGCACGGCCGAACGCAACGAGGGCAACGGCTTCACGGTCAACGGCCAGGCGCTCGCCGACGGCCCCTCCGCCTCTGGCGAGTCGCTGGAGCGCTTCGGTGACAGCTCGGTCAACAACAGCGTGGCCAGGGACAACGGCCGCTATGGCGTCGAGTTGCTAGGCGGCGACAAGCTCGCCGTGCAGCACAGCAAAATCATCGGTGGCGCGATGGGCATCGTGGTCCGGGACGGCGCGTCCGGCGTCCAGATCTCCGGCAACCAGCTGAGCGGGCAGAGCGAGCAGGGCATCGCGCTGCGCGACGGCGTCCGCGACGCCAGCCTGGCGGGCAACACCGTGGTCGGCGCGCGCACCGGCATCTACCTGCGCAATGCCAGCGGAACGCTGGTGGGCAACGTGGTGAAGGGGGCCAGCGCGCACGGCATCACGCTCGTCGGCGACGCCAAGGGCTCGCAGGTGCGCGACAACACGCTCAGCGGGTCAGGCACCAGCGCCGTGAGCGCGTCGCGCGCCCACGGCAAGGTGAAGCGCGCGGACAACAACACCGAGGGCTGGAACGACACCGCCTCGCTGTGGACCAAGGCCAAGCGGTATGCCAAGCCGATGAACCTCATCTGGTTCGGTGTCCTGTCGCTCGTGATCCTCTCGATGCTCCGGGCCCGCGGGAACGGCGGGCTGCGCGTCCGCCGCGTCGGCGTTCACCCGTACGAGCTCCAGCGGCCGCTGGACGAACGGCCGGTGATCGCACTGCCCCGCCGCGTCGAGGCCGCCGCCAGGGCCACGGCGCAGGCCGTCTCCCACCGGCTGCACGGCCCCTCACCCGCACACGGCTCCCGACCGCTGCACGGATCCCATCACCACCTGCCCGACCTGCTCAATCTGACCGGATCTGATCTGGTCCGCGCCTCGACGCGGCAGAGCGCCCCCCGCCCCGAAGGTGAGGGGCTCGAATGAACGAACACCCGGGGGATCCGGCCCAGCCTGAACCTCAGCCTGAAGTTCGACCTGAACCTCGACCCGAACCTCGGCCTGAAGCACCGTCGCTGGACGAGCCGCCGCCCAGAAAGATGCGCAAGGGCAAGGTCCTGACGACCGTGCTCGTGCTCGGGCTGGTCGGCGGCGGCACGTACACCTACGAGCGTTACGTTGCCAGCCGCACGCCCGACCTGCCCGCGGTCAACGACGTCGCGCCCGAGGCCGCGCGCCAGCAGGCGACGCTCGTCGACGCCGAGGATCTGCGGGTCATGCAGGTCCGCGCCAAGCAGGACTCGGACCTGGCGGCGGGCGGTTCGCAGGCGGCCCAGGCACGCCAGCCGAGAATCCTCAGCTCTGCCAATGGGCGGACGCTGGTATTGCCTCAGCGACGCCAGCCCTACTACGTCCAGGAGTTGGCACGCCTGGCCGGGCAAGACTTCCAACGCCAGAGCGACGGCTCCTACCTGCTGGGGGTCAACATCTTCCTGGCGGGCGGAGGCAAGCTGATTCTGCAGAGCGCCTCGGGACCGCTGACCATCCGGATGCGCAGCGTCCCCGGCTCGTTCGTCTCGATCGTCAGCGCGGGCGGCAGCGTCCGGGTCAACGGGTCGGCGCAGAACCCGGTGCGCTTCACCAGCTGGAACAGCGAGACCCGCAAACCCGACACGCAGGTCGCCGACGGCCGCGCGTACGTGCGCGCGATCGGCGGCGAGTTCACGATGAAGTACGCGCAGATCTCCGACCTCGGGTTCTGGAGCGGACGGACCGGCGGCATCGCGCTGACCGGTTCCGACCGGCCCGACACGGCCGCCGAGCAGCTCCCCGGCACCGGCGGCGTGCACGGCGGCATCCGGCTGCCGAACGGCGGCACCGACACCACGACGGGCGGCCGCGAGGAGATCGAGGTCGTCCCGGCCGGCGTGCCCAAGGGCAAGGCCACCGGCTTCTACGTGCCCGCGGCCAACCTCGTCACCGGGACGATCGACCACACCACGGTCGCGGGCAACGCGTACGGGATCTTCGTGACGGCCTCCAATCAGGCGCAGATCAGCAATGTGTCGATCACCGGCAGCCTGGTGCACGGCGTGCTGCTGCATCGGTTCGCCAAGAACGCGGTGATCGAGAACACCACGGTCACGCGGAGCCGCGGCGACGGCTTCGTGCTGTCGCGCGGCACCGAGGGCGTGCGCGTCACCAACTGCACGTCCGGCGGCAACGGCGGCAACGGGTTCACCCTCAACGGCCAGCCGCTGGCGGACGGCCCCTCCGCGTCCGGCGAGACGATCACCGCGTTCGGCAACAACCTGGTGAGCGGCGCGACGATCAGGAACAACCGGCGGAACGGGGTCGAGATCCTCGGCGGCGACACCGTCCAGGTGCAGAACAGCCGGATCAGCGGCGGCGACATGGGCATCGTGGTCCGGGACCGCGCCGCCGGCGTCCAGCTCGTCGGCAACCAGATCAGCCGGCCGGGGCGGCAGGGCATCGTGCTGCGCGACGGCGTCGACGGCGGATCGGTCTCCGGCAACATCATCACCGGCGCCCAGACCGCCCTGTACCTGCGCGACGCCGCCACCACCATCAGCGGCAACACCGTGCAGTCCGCGCACCGGCACGGGCTCACGCTCAAGGGGAACGTGGCCGGCACGCGCATCGCCGGCAACACCCTGAGCGGTTCGGGGCTCAGCGTGATGGACGTCGACCTCGCCAAGGGCCGCTACGCCAACGTCAACAACAACGTCGCCGGATGGCACAAGACCACGGGCTTCTGGACGTGGGTCAAGCGCGTGTTCAAGCCCATGAACGTGATCTGGTTCAGCGTGCTCATGCTCGTGGGCGTCTCGATGTACCGGTCGCGCGCCACCGCCGGGCTCCGCGTCGGCCGCCGGGGCGTCCACCCGTACGCGCAGCAGGCGAAGCTCGAAGAACGCCCCGCCCGCCGGCTGGAGCGCGCCTCCACGGGGTCATGACGGGGCGCCCGGCCGGATCAGAGATGATCTTCAGGAGCCCGGAAGGAGAAGTCCAGGGATGAAGTCCATGCTCGAGCTGAGGTCCAGGCTCGATCTCAAGTTCATCGCCGGGCTGACGATCGGCGCGGTGCTCATGGCCGTGCTCGCGATCTTCGTGGCCGGGCTGAGCGGCGACGGCGGGGATCCCGGCAACGCCGCGGGTGGCGCGACGACCGGAACGGGCGGCGTGCCGGGTGCGGCGCCCGAGATCACCGAGGGCGGCGGCGGAGACGGAGGGGATGACGGTGGTGGGGACGGAGGCAGCGACGGTGGCGGTGGCGCGCCATCGGGCGAGCCGTTCACGCTCCCGGTGCCCAGCGGTCCAGGGAAGGTCTCATGCCCCGGCGCGACCACGACCGTCGGCGACGCCAAAGAACTTGAGCAGGCGCTGGCCGCGGCGCAACCCGGCGACGTGATCAAGATGGACGCGGGCACCTACGAGGGCCAGTTCGTGGCGCGGACATCCGGCACCTCGGCCAAGCCCATCTTCCTCTGCGGCGGCCCGGACGCGGTCCTCGACGGCGGCGGGGTCAAGAAGGGTTACGCGTTCCACCTCAACCGGGCAAACCACTGGCGGCTGATCGGGTTCACGGTGCGCGACAGCCAGAAAGGTGTGATGGCCGACACCAGCAACGGGTCGATCATCCAGGGGCTGACCGTGCACGAGATCGGGGACGAGGCGATCCACCTGCGCAACTTCTCCACCGGCAACACCGTCCAGTACAACAAGATCTTCAACACCGGGCTGCGCCGCGAGAAGTTCGGCGAGGGCGTCTATCTGGGCACCGCCGAGTCCAACTGGGAGCAGTTCTCCGGCGGCAAGGTCGACAGGAGCGACCGCAACGTGGTGCGCGGCAACGTGATCCGGGCGACCGCCGAGGCGATCGACATCAAGGAGGGCACCACCGGCGGCCGCGTCACCGGCAACGTCTTCGACGGCTCGAAGACCGGCGGCAGCAAGCACAACGACTCGTGGATCGACGTCAAGGGCAACGGCTACCTCATCGAGGGCAACACGGGCGTCGGCACCCCGGTGGACGGCTTCCAGACCCATGAGATCGTCGACGGCTGGGGCACCGGCAACACCTTCCGCGACAACTCGATCGACCTCGCCGGCGGCAAGGGCGTCGGCATCAACGACACGGCCGGCGGCAACACGATCGCCTGCGACAACAAGGTCAAGGGCGGCCGGCTGACCAAGAAGGGCACGTGCTCATGAACGAAACCCCGCGCCTCACCGTGATCGGTACCGGCTACCTCGGCGCGACCCACGCGATCTGCATGGCCGTGCTCGGCTACGACGTCCTCGGCGTGGACGTGGACGAACGAAAGATCGCCAGACTCGCCTCCGGTGAGGTCCCGTTCTTCGAGCCGGGCCTGCCCGAGCTGCTCGCCAAGGCCCTCGAATCGGGACGGCTGCGTTTCACGACCTCGTTCGCCGAGGCTGGCGAGTTCGGCGACGTGCACTTCGTCTGTGTGGGCACCCCGCAGCAGCCCGGATCGGACGCGGCCGACCTCACCTACGTGGACGCCGCGGTCCGGTCCCTGGCGCCGCATCTGGACCGCCGCACCCTGGTCGTCGGCAAGTCCACCGTCCCCGTCGGCACCGCCGCCCGGCTGACCGACGTCCTCCAGGAGCTCGCTCCCGCCGGGGCGGAGGTGGAGCTCGCGTGGAACCCGGAGTTCCTGCGCGAGGGCTTCGCCGTCGACGACACGATGCGTCCCGACCGGCTGGTCTTCGGCGTCCCCTCCGCGTGGGCGGAGGAACGGCTGCACGACGCCTTCCGTCCCATCCTGGACCTCGGCACCCCGGTCGTGCGGACCGACCTCGCCACCGCTGAGCTGGTCAAGGTGGCGGCCAACTCGTTCCTCGCCACCAAGATCTCCTACATCAACGCGATGGCGGAGGTGTGCGAGGCGGTCGGCGCCGACATCAAGGACCTGGCCGACTCGCTCGCGCTGGACGACCGCATCGGCGGCAAGTTCCTCAAGCCGGGCCTGGGCTTCGGCGGCGGCTGCCTGCCCAAGGACATCCGGGCGTTCGCCCACCGCGCCGAGGAGCTCGGCGTGGGCCAGGCCGTCGCGTTCCTGCGCGAGGTCGACGACATCAACCGGCGCCGCCGGGCCCGCACGGTCGACCTGGTCCGCGAGCTGCTCGGCGGGACGATCTCCGGCGCCCGGATCGCCTGCTGGGGCGCCGCGTTCAAGCCCAACTCCGACGACATCCGCGACGCGCCCGCCCTGGACGTGGCGCGCACGATGCACGGGCTCGGCGGGCGGGTGCGCGTCTACGACCCGGCCGCGCTCGACAACGCCCGCCGCGCCTTCCCCGAGCTGCGGTACGGGGAGAGCGCGCTCGACGTGGCCGAGGACGCCGACGTCGTGGTGCTCCTCACCGAATGGGCCGACTTCCGCGAGGTCGCCCCGGACGCGCTGGCCACGGTCGTCAGGCACAAGCGGATCGTGGACGGCCGGCACGCGCTGGACGCGACGCAATGGCGCGAGGCCGGCTGGGAGTACCGGGCCCTGGGCCGCGCCTGAGGCTCCTGGGGTGCGCCTGAGGCCGCTTCCGCGGCCGCGCTGTCCGCTACCGGACCGGCCCGCGCGAAGCGATCCTGATGCGCCGGGCACCTGCGGGAACGTAACCTCCGGTACGGGCGTCTAGTGGACGAGGGCGTGATCACGCCCGACACGGGAGGGGAACGACATGGTCTTCAAGAAGCTGCTGCAGGCGGCCGGCGTCGGCGGTCCGGAGATCGAGACCGTCCTGCACAACCCCAACACGACGCCTGGCGGCACCATCACCGGCGAGATCACCATCATCGGTGGCAAGCACGACTCCGACATCATCGCGGTCAACCTGGCGCTCAAGACCCGCGTCGAGGTCGAGTCCGGCGACAACGAGTACACCTCCAACCTGGAGTACGCCAAGCTGCCGGTCGCGGGCAGCTTCCGGCTGGACGACGGCGCTCGGCACACCGTCCCGTTCCAGTTCCCCATCCCGTGGGAGGCGCCGCTCACGCACTTCTACGGCCGCGCGCTGCACGGCACCACCGTCGGCCTCGCCACCGAGCTCGAAGTGGCGAAGGCGGTCGACGCGACCGACCTCGACCCGATCGCGGTGCACCCGCTGCCCGCGCAGGAGCGCATCCTGGCGGCGTTCTCCAACCTGGGCTTCCAGTTCCGCAACGCCGACTGCGAGAAGGGCCGCATCTGGGGCGTCCACCAGGAGCTGCCGTTCTACCAGGAGATCGAGTTCTACCCGCCGCAGCAGTACGCGCGCGGCATTAAGCAGCTCGAAGTGACGTTCGTCTCCTACCCCACCTCGATGGAGGTCGTGCTGGAGCTCGACAAGCGCGGCGGCTTCATCTCCGAGGGCCACGACGCGTTCTCCCGCTTCACCGTGGACTTCGCCACCGTCGACCACACCAACTGGGAGCAGCAGCTCGACGGCTTCCTGCAGCAGGCGGGCCGCCGCCGGGGGTTCTTCTAGATCGAAATCGCGCCGACGCACTTGATCGCGAGGGGGATCCACCATAGAAAGTGAGCCCGTGGCCGAACCCCCTGGATTGAGCGCTACCGAACGACGGCTCTGGCGGGCCTTCCCGACGGGAGCGGAGGTCGTCCTCGGCGACGACGTCCCCGCCGGGCCCGACCCCGACCGGATCGTCCGCGCCGAGGTGATCACCCAGTTGCTGCTGGGCGCGTGCGGGACGCGCGACGGTTTCGTGCCCGCGGTACGGCTGCGCGGCGCGTACGTCATCGGGCGGATCGACGTGAGCGGCGGCACGGTCGAGTACGAGCTGCGGCTGGAGTCCTGCCGGCTGCTGGAGGCGCCGAAGTTCTCCAACTGCACGACCCGCCAGCTACGGCTGTCGGATTGCCGGATGCCGGGCTTCGACGGCGGCGGGCTGCACGCCGACGGCTACCTCAGCCTGTCGGGGACGGTGGTCGAGGGCCAGATCCGGCTGCCGCGCGCGCACCTCACCGGCGGCTTCCGGATGAACGGCACGAAGGTCACCGAGACCGACCCGGAGAAGTGGGCGCTGTTCAGCGGCGGGCTGGTGGTCGACGCCGGCTGCTTCATCCGGGACGCCGAGATCACCGGCGGGATGCGGCTCGTCGGCGCGCGGATGAGCGGCGGCCTCTTCATGGAGGGCACGGTCCTGCGCAACCCGGGTCGCCTCGCCCTCGACGCCCAGAACATGATCGTCGACGACGCGGCCGAGTTCAGCCGGTACTTCCGCGCCGAGGGCACCATGCGGTTGCGCGGCATGCGGGTGAACGGCACCCTCTCGTTCTCCCGCGCGTACCTCGACTCGTGCGATCCCGAACGCATGGCCTTGCACGGCAGCCATATGCACGTGGACGAGCTCATCCTCTGGCCGGAGGAACGCGTCAAGGGGACAGTGAGCCTCGCCGACTCCCGCGTCGGCGTGCTGATGGACTCGCCTGACATCTATCCCGAGAAGATCTGGCTGAACGGCCTGGTCTACGACTCGCTCCAGGGCGGCGAGTTCAAGGACCGCCTTCGCTGGGTCGACCGGGACAACCAGTTCCACCTGCAGCCGTACGAGCAGCTCGCCGCCTGGTACCACGCCATCGGGCACGACAACCTCGCCCGCCGCATCCAGCTGGCCAAGCTGCGTGCCCGCCGCCGTGCCCTCAACCCGATCGGCAAGGCGTGGAACCTCCTCCTCGACTGGACGGTGGGCTACGGCTACCGCCCATGGCTGGCGTTCGCGTGGTTCGGGACGCTGGTGGCCGTCGGCACCACGGTGTTCTCGATCCACCATCCCCGGGGGATCAAACAGCCCGCTGAGCAGCCCGCGTTCCATGCGTTCGTCTACACCCTGGACCTGCTGATCCCGATCGACACGTTCGGCCAGCAGCAGGCGTTCGACCCGACCGGCTGGTCTCGCTGGGTGGCCTATGGCCTGGTCGCGGTCGGCTGGGTGCTGGCGACCGCGCTGATCGCCGGCGTGACCCGCGTTCTACGCCCTAACTGACCGAGAGATCCGCGAGAATGGGGCGCCATGGGCACCTATCTGATCACCGGCGCTACCGGCGGCATCGGCAAGGCGGTGGCGGAGCTGCTCCGCGACCGGGGCCATGACCTGATCCTGACCGGTCGTTCCCCCGAACGGCTCGCCACGCTCACCAAGGCGCTCGGCAGCGGAGCGCACGCGCAGACCCAAATGATCATCCGGGACCACAACGGCGAACCGGGCGCGGTGCGCACCGGGGCGCCCGGGCGCGCCACGGTCCAGACGATCACCCTCGACCTGACCGGCCCCCGGCGCCTGGAGGCCGCCCTGGCCGAGACGGCCATGCCCGACCGGCTGGACGGCGTCGTCCACAGCGCCGGAGTCGTCGATCTCGGGCCGGTGGCCGAGCAGGACGCCGACCACTGGATCGACCAGCTCATGGTCAATCTCGTCTCGGCCGCCGAGCTGACCCGCATCCTGCTCCCCGCGCTGCGTGCCGCGCAGGGCCATGTCGTCTTCGTCAACTCGACCGCCGGGCTCCAGGCCCACCCCAACTGGTCGGCCTACGCGGCGAGCAAGTTCGGGCTCCGCGCCCTCGCCGACTCGTTGCGCGCCGAAGAGACGGCGTTGCAGGTCACCACGGTCTACCCGGGCCGCACCGCCACCGAGATGCAGCAGAAGGTCCGCGCACAGGAAGGCGAGCCCTACAACGCCGCCGACTACGCCGACCCCATGTCGATCGCGCGCGGTGTGCTGGCGGCCCTGGAGATGCCGCGCGACGCCGTCGTCTCCGACATCACCGTCCGTCCGAGCTGAGCCCCGTATCCGGCGCGCCGCCCGCCTCCGGGACCGCGGCTGCCGCCCTCCACACCCGGGCGCTGCCGCGCGAGCGTCAGCGCCCGGCAGGACGATCAGCGGTCGGCGGCCCGCCGTCGCTGGAGTTCGGCGTTGATGCGCTGGGCCTCGGAGAGCTGGTCTTCGAGGATGATGATGCGGCAGGCCGCCTCCAGCGGGGTGCCCTGGTCGACCAGTTCACGGGCACGTTGCGCGAGGCGGAGCTGGTAGCGGGAATAGCGGCGGTGCCCGCCGCCTGAACGTTGCGGCGCGATGAGCTTGGCGGTGTCCAGACTGCGCAGGAACGCGGGGGTGACACCGAGGATCTCCGCGGCACGGCCCATGCTGTAGGCCGGGTAATCGTCGTCGTCGAGCTTGTCGTCAAAGGTGTCGCCATGGGGAGCGACCGGTTCGGATTGGTTCATAAAGCCTTCCGTAACGCCAACGGGGGCCCCGGCGCCAACTGCGGCACCGGGGCCCGATGAGGTTCAACACCATCTGCCGGCCTTCGGGCCGGCGTCTGTACCGCGTACGAAACGCGGGGATCGCGAATGCGTGACCGTAGACCACCGTCCAATCTGTGACTGCGGTACCCGCGCGGCGTGACTGGAGCCTGCAGCGGGCGATCCTGATGGCGTTCAACACTCCCTTCTCTTGCCTACCTACTTTTCCTTTTCAAACGGCGGCCCGTCTGGCCGCTCCGGGCCCACTCCGGTCAGCTACGGAAGCCCCTTGCCTTGCGCTGGCTCCCGTACGCCTGACCTGGACCCATCCATCACCGGGCAGTTCATCCTCTGCCACGTCTCATGGACTTTGTTCCACGTCGATGACAAGAACTATACCTGCATCCCGCTGGAATATCTACCGGGGCGGTTGCAGATTATTGGGCATGCTGAGGTCAGGACTCGATCCGGTGGAGCGACCGGGCGCTGAGGGACTGCCTCAGACTGCCGGGCCGGTGCGGGGCGGCGTCAGGCTTCGACGGGAGTGCGGCGACGGCGAAGGGTCCAGGAGGCCAGGACGCCGCCGATGAGGCCGAAGAGGTGGCCCTGCCAGGAGATGCTGGGGTCGCTGGGCAGCACTCCGACGATGATGCCGCCGTAGAGGAGGACGACGCCGATCGCGATGGCGATGTCGAGGAGCCGGCGTTCGAAGAGGCCGCGCCCCAGCAGGTAGCCGAAGTAGCCGAAGATCAGGATGCTGGAGCCGAGGGTGTTGGCGGAGCTGGTGAACCAGACCCCGAGGCCGCCCACCACGATGATCAGCAGGTTGGCCGCCAGGAACTTGGCGACGCTGCGGGCGGCGGCGAGGAAGCCCAGGATCACGAACGGGACGGTGTTGCCGACGAGGTGCTCGAACCCGCCGTGCATGAACGGGGCGGTGAAGATGTCGGGCAGATCGTCGACGTCATGGGGCTGGATGCCGAACCGGTCGAGCGCGCCGTTCATCGTGTAGTCGGCGATCTCGAGCACCCACATGACGGCGGTCATGGCGCCGACCAGGGCGAGTGCGGAGACGGCGCGCATGCCGTGGGTCGCCAGTCCTTCGGAGCGATGCCTCTCGGGGACCGCCGGATAACTCATGTGTGCCGCCCGTGCTCGTGGCCCTGCCGTCAAAAGTTGAACGTACGCCCGCCCGCGTTGGTGCCCGGGCCGATCTCCTTCATACCTGGCGAACAAGATTCGGTTTCGGCCATATTGGGCCAATGCGCGCTGTGCGGTGTGAAGAGCCGGGCTCCGTGACCGTGACCGAGATCAAGCCGCTCGAACCGGGCCCCGGACAGGTGGTCATCACGGTCGAGGCGGCCGGGGTCAACTATGTGGACGGGCTGTTCGTGCACGGCAGGTACCAGATCAAGCCGCCCCTCCCCTTCGTCCCCGGCTCCGAGATAGCAGGCACCGTGACCGCTGTCGGGCCGGACGTCACCGGGCCCGCCGTCGGGACCCGGGTGCTGGCCGGCTGCGGTCTCGGCGGTTTCGCCGAGCAGGTCGTGGTGCCCGCGGCGGCGGCCGTGCCGATCCCGGACGAGCTCGACGCCGCACGGGCCGCCACGTTCACCCAGAGCTACTGCACCGCGCTCTCCGCGCTCCGCGAGCGAGGCGGCCTGAAGCCAGGCGAGAACATCCTCGTTCTCGGGGCCGGAGGCGGCGTCGGCCTGGCGGCGGTCCAGGTGGCGAAGGCGCTGGGAGCCAGAGTCCTGGCCGGGGCCTCGACCGAGGGCAAGCGCGACGCGGCCCTCGCGGCGGGTGCCGACGCGGTGCTCGACACCTCCACGGACGTCAAGTCCGCCGCGCGGGCCTGGTCGGAGGGCGGGGTCGACCTCGTGTACGACCCGGTCGGCGGCGCGCTGGCCGATCCTGCCCTGCGGGCGCTCCGCGAGAACGGCCGGTACCTGGTCATCGGCTTCGCGTCCGGCACGATCCCGGCACTGCCGCTCAACCAGGTCCTGCTGCGCAACCGGGCCGTGGTCGGCGTCGACTGGGGCGCGTGGTCGGGGTCCAACCCGCAGGCGCAGCGCGCGTTGCTCAACGAGCTGCTGCGACAGGTGCGGGACGGCCATCTGGACCCGGTTCCGCCCCACACCGAGCCACTGGACGCAGCGGGCAAGGTATTGGACGACCTACTCAATCGCCGGGTCATCGGCAAGGTCGCCCTCCTCCCCTGACCGCCCTCGGTCACGGCCTCCCCCTCAAGATCGGCGCGGCTTTACCTTGGGGCGAGCTCACTTCCACTCCGGGAGGCCGCCGGTGAAGCTCCGCCCCTCCGTTCTCCGCAGACTCGCGTGCGCGGCTGGCGCCGCGTCCCTCCTCCTCGCGCCGACCGCCGTCCTGGCCGCCAACGCGCCACCGCCGTCCAAGGTCCTGTCCCGCTACGAGACCGCCGCCGCCGGCAACGTCGTCAGCCGCGACTGCGGCTACAGCACCAAGGCGCCCGGCACGACCGACCAGGCCCTGTGGATCTTCTGTGACTCCTCCTGGAGCGGGACGTTCTCGGGCTTCTGGCTGGGCGTCACGGCGGCCATCGGGCCGTACACCGCGGGCCAGGTCCCCACGACGCTGACCGAGATCCCGACCCCGACCGCCCCCATCAACGCGCCGAGCAACCGTCCGCCCGCCGGGCTGCTGCCCGTGCCGGCCGGGCTCGTCCTGCCGAACGGGGACGACTGCCAGGTACCGGGCTCGTCCTACCCGGCGTCGTGGGCCTCGGGTGTGGCGGGGCAGCCGTCCGGCGGCGCCAAGGTGCTCATCCCGTACGCCGACGTCTGCGTCCATGGCGGCGGAATCACCGCCGAGCGTTACGGCCTGGTCGAGTACAACCCGTCGACCAACACCCTCAGCGGGCAGAAGCAGGTCTTCTCGTCCACGACGCAGCTGCCGTTCCAGAAGATCCTCGGCTCGCCGATCTTCTCCGGCGGCTTCCTCTACCTCTTCGGCTACATCTGCGACTCGCAGGCCTTCGGTGCCTGCGGGAGCGGCCGCGTCACCCTCGCCCGCGTGAACGCGACCGCCTCTTCGTGGGGGACGGGGACCAACTACCGGTACTGGACGGGGTCGGCTTGGGTCGCCGACCACAACGCCGCGACGTCGATCCTTCCCGGCGCGAAGCCCCTGGCGGTGCACGCCGAGAACTTCGGGGCACTCGGCAAGGGCTTCGTGATCGTCGAGCAGACCGACATCGGCGGGAACTTCCGGATCTGGCGTTCGAGTTCGCTCACCGGCGGCTGGAGCGTCACCCGGACCGGCACGGCACCGTGCGGCGACCAGTCGGGCCTCGATCTGTGCCGGGCGTACTTCGGCCACCCGGCACTCAGCACCTCGGCCAATCTTCTGATGTCCTACTACGACCCGGCCAACGACCACGTGAACGTGATGGCCGTTCCCTGGTAGATCAAGCCGCGGTAGGTCAGGCCGCCTGCTCGTGCTCTTCGACGTCGTCGCGTACGGAGATCACGGGCAGGCGGCGCCGTGCCGGGGCGTCGGCCCGGCGGCGCAGGTGCCGGCGTTCCTCGGGAGTCGTCCCGCCCCAGATCCCGTCCGGCTCGCCGACCCGCAGCGCCCACGACAGGCAGTCGGTGGTCACCGGGCAGTTACCGCAGATCTCCTTGGCCTTGCGCTGCTGGTCCTGGAGCACCTCGGCCGAGTAGCCGATGGGGAAGAAGAGGTCCGGGTCGGCGCCACGGCAGATGGCGCGGTCCGTCCAGTGGTCCTCGTTGGTGGCTTTCATGACACGCCTCGCGGAGAGTCGGGGTGGTTGTCCACTCAACGTAGTACTACAACCCGTAGTACTACAAGCCACGGTGACATTTGCTACACAACGTCCGGATACCCTGTGGCCGTGCACCCCGAAGTCACCTTCCGCGCCGCGACCAGGGACGACGTCCCCGCGATCGTGCGCCTGCTCGCCGACGACCCGCTGGGCGCCACGCGCGAGACCCTCGGCGAAGAGATCCCCGACGCGTACTGGAAGGCCTTCGACGCGATCGAGCACGATCCCGGCAACACCCTCGTCGTCGCCGTCATCGACGGCGACATCGCGGGCACGATGCAGCTCACCTACATCCCCGGCCTCACCTACACCGGTGGCGAGCGCGCCCAGATCGAGGGCGTCCGCGTCGCCGCCGAGCAGCGCGGCCACGGCGTCGGCCAAGCCATGATCGACTGGGCCATCGACCAGGCCCGCGCCCGCGGCTGCCGCGTGGTGCAGCTCACCACCGACCGCCAGCGCCCCGAGTCGATCCGCTTCTACCAGAAGATCGGCTTCCGCCCCTCCCACATGGGCATGAAGTACCACCTGAAGGACGGCTGAGGGTTTCCACGCCTCCAGGGGCGGCGAGATCTCCCAAGAATCTACTTGCCTGCTGTCATTGTTCGATTACAGATGGCTACTAGATGGGTGACCGGTTCCGACCCTCAAGGAGCACGGATGAACCTCCCCATCCGCCCGGCGGCACTGATCGTGGCCGTCGGCGGCACCATCGCGCTCGCGGCCCTCACCGTCGGCACGATTCTGTCTTCCCAGCAGACGGCCGCGCCCGACACGCACGCCAAGCGGCCCCAGAGCGCCCCCACCGAAAGCGTCGGCGACTCCCTCAGCGACACCGTCGGCAGCGTTGGCAGCACCGTCGGTGATCTTGTCGATGGCCTTCCCGTCGTGGGCACACCAGCACCTACGGACACGCCCATGCCCGCGCCCACGAACGCGACAACCCCCTGAATGTGGGCCATGGGCATGAAGTTCCACCCTCACTAGGCGCGACGACGCCCCGGCACTGGGGAACTCAGAGCCGGGGCGTCATCTCCCCCCAACGCCCGGCGACCTCCCGAGGTGACGAAGGCGCCGGGCGCGCTCAGAACCAGACCACCGGCTTGATCGTCCGGCCCTGGTGCATGTCGTCGGCGGCCTGGTCCAGGCCTTCCAGCGGGTAGTGCCGGACCAGCTTCTCCAGTGGGAGCCGGCCGCGCCGGTGCAGGTCCACCAGCTGGGGCAGCAGGGTCTCGGGCTCGCCGTCGCCGAGCGTCACACCGACGATCTTCTTGCCGGTGAGCAGGCCCTGGACGTCCAGGGACACCTCGGTGCCCGCGGGCGGGGCACCGACGACCGCGCAGGTGCCGCGGGCGGCGAGGGTGTCCACGGCGGTGCGCAGCACGCCCGGGTTGCCGGTGGTGTCGATGGCGTGGTCGACGCCGCGGCCGTGGGTGAGCTCCAGCAGCGTCTTGGCGGTGTCGACCCAGCCCACGTCGATGGTGTGGGTGGCGCCCAGCTCGGTGGCGAGGTCCAGCCGGGCGGGGACGCGGTCGATCGCGAAGACGGCCTTGAGGGGCAGCTCGGTCGCCGCCATGATCGCCGCGAGGCCGACCGCGCCGGCGCCGAACACCGCCAGCGTCGAGCCGGGCGCGGGGCCGAGGATGTTCCAGACCGTGCCGAAGCCGGTCTGCACGCCGCAGCCGAGCGGCGCCAGGATCTCCAGCGGGGCGTCCTGATCCACTCGGACGGTGCTGCGCTCGTCGGCGAGGGCGTGCCGCGCGAACGAGGACTGGCCGAAGAAGTGCCCGCCGACGGGGTCCCCATCGCGGTGCGCCGTGGGGCTGCCATCGTCACGAGTGCCGTTGATCAGGTTGCTCGGCAGCCAGCTGTCGCAATACGCGGGATGCCCGCCGCGGCAGGCCCCGCAGTGCCCGCACGAGGTGAAGCTCAGCAGCACCTTGTCGCCCGGCCTGACCTTGGTGACGCCCGCGCCGACCCGCTCGACCACGCCCGCGCCCTCGTGACCGAGGATGCCGGGCAGCCGGAACGGGATGCCGCCCGCCCGGACGGTGAGGTCGGTGTGGCAGAGCCCGGCGGCGACCATGCGGACCAGGACCTCGCCGGCGCGCGGTTCCTCCAGGGACACCTCCCGCACGGTGAACGGTGCGCCCGGCTCCTCGACGATCGCGGCCGTGGTGGTGATCATGCGGTTTCCTCCAGTGATCAGGCGAGCGAGACCACGACGGACTTGGTCTGCAGGTACTCGTCGAGCCCCTCGGGCCCGTTCTCCCTGCCGTAGCCCGACTGCTTGTAGCCGCCGAACGGCATCGCGACGTCCAGGACGGCCCACGCGTTGACCCAGACGATCCCCGCCCGCAGCGCCGCCGCGACGCGGTGGGCCCTGCCGATGTCGCGGGTCTGCAGGCCCGCCGCCAAGCCGAAGGGAGTGTCGTTGGCCAGCCGGACGGCCTCCTCCTCGGTGTCGAACGGCTGCACCGTCAGCACCGGCCCGAAGATCTCCTCCTGGACGTACGGCGAGGACTGCTCCACACCGGCCAGCACCGCCGGGGCGGCGAAGAAGCCGCCCGAGCCGCCCGGCACCGTCCCGCCCCCGAGGACGCGCACGCCCTCGGCCCGGGCGCGGTCCAGATAGGATCTGACCTTGGCCAGATGCTTGGGACCTGCCATCGGCCCGACCACGGTGCCCTCCGCGAACGGGTCGCCGACGGGGATATGGGCGCACGCCTGGCCGAGCGCTTCGAGTACGTCCTCGTAGACGGGACGTTCCACCAGCAGGCGGCTGCCCGACATGCAGAACTGCCCGGTGTTGAACACGAACGCCGAGACCGCGGTGTTGATCGCGGCCTCCAGATCGGCGTCCGCGAAGATGATGTCGGCGCCCTTGCCGCCCAGCTCGACGGTGACCTTCGTGAGGTTCTGGGCGGCGGCCTGGGCGACCAGCCGGCCCACGAGGGTGGAGCCGGTGAACGCGACCTTGTCCACCCGGGGGTCGGCCACCAGCGCCTGCCCGGCGGTGGCGTCACCGGTCACCACGTTGAACACCCCGTCGGGAACGCCCGCGTCGCGCAGCACCTCGGCCAGCCGTAGCGCGGTCAGCGGGGTCTCCTCGGCGGGCTTGTGCACGACCGTGTTGCCGGCGGCCAGGGCGGGGGCGATCTTCGTCGTGGACAGGATGAGCGGGAAGTTGAACGGGGTGATCGCCGCGACCACGCCGATCGGCTCGCGGCGCGTGTAGGCCAGCGCCGGCGCGGTCGTGGGCCGGGCGGCGCCCGCGAGCCCGGCGGCGAGGTTGCCGTAGTACTCGAAGGTCTCGACGGCCGTGGGGATGTCGGCCGTCCGGGTGAACATGACCGGCTTGCCCACGTCCAGGGATTCCAGCTCGGCGAACTCCGCCGCGCGGGCGCAGAGGATCTCCGAGGCCCGCAGGAGGATCCGGCTGCGTTCCCGGGGATGGAGGTTCGCCCAGCCTCCGTCGTCGAAGGCGGTGCGCGCCGCGGCGACGGCACGGGCGGCGTCCTCGGTGCCCGCGTGGGCGACCGTGGTGATGGCCGCGCCGGTCGCGGGGTCGAGGATCTCGCGCGTGGCTCCGTCCGCCGCCTCGACCCACTCACCGCCGATGAACAGCCGTCCCGGTGCGACGTCGATGTCCCGTCCACCCGGAGCGGTCGCCGGCGTCCGAGTCGCCGTCATGTCGTCCACCTCCTCCGTCACCGCGATCGTCGCGATCAGTCGGTGCTCACGGCAGATTCACACACCGGGCATATCGCGGAGATGCGTAGAAATACCCCTTCGGGTACCTGTCCGGCCCGCAGGGGGTGGGTTCCCTCGACAGCTCAGGAGCGGGCGCGCTGCTCGGCCACCCAGGCGGCGATCTGAGTCCGGCCGGTGAAGCCCAGCTTCGCCAGGATGTGCTCGACGTGGCCGTCCACGGTACGGATCGACAGCACCAGCGCCTCCGCGATCGCCCGGTTGCTCATGCCCTGGGCGACCAGGTCGGCGACCTCCCGTTCGCGCGGGGTCAGCGCCGGTTCCGCTTCGCCGCCAGAGGCCGCCGCGGCCTGGGGCTCTTCGTCGAGCGCGTGCGCGATCGCCTGCGCGACGGTGAGGTTCTCGGTGCCCGCGACGGCGGCGCGGTACTGGGCGTCGCGCAGCGCCCGGCGCGCCGCCTGCTCGCAGCGGCCATGGTGCGCCGCGAGGTGCGGGCCGAACGCGGCGATCGTCGTGCCGACCTTCTGCCAGATGGAGCCCGCGGCGCCGAGCAGGTGCGCGGCGCGGGTGAACTCCGCCCGCGCGGCCGCGAGCCAGGCCAGCAGCTCGATCATCAGCGCGGCCCCGACATGGTCGTTGAAGCCGCGCTGGATCGACAGGGCCTCGCGGGTCCGCACCGTCGCGGCGGCCGGGTCACCGCGCTGCCAGGTGCCGAAGCCGATGACCCACAGGATGTACGAGCGGACCCAGCGCTCGCCGCACTCCTGGCTGATCGCCAGCGCCCGCTCGCACGTCTCCGCGGCGCGGCCGAGCTCCCCCGCGTGCGCCAGCGAGATCGCCAGCTGGAACATCGACATCAGGGAGCCATGGGTGTTGCCCGACTCCCGCAGGGTCACGACGGACTCCTCGAAGCGCGCGATCGCCTCCGGCAGGTCGCCCTTGAACAGCGCCGCGGTGGCGCGCAGGCTGGTGGCGACCGCCTGGGCGGTCCGGTCGTCCACCTCCTTGGCCAGCGCCTCGCACTCCGCCAGCCGGGACTTGGCGACGTCGAGATCGCCCTGCAGGAGGGAGACCCAGGCGGCGACCCACAACGCCGTGGCCCGCTCCGCGACCGGCTGGCCGGGCAGGTCCAGCGCCCGGTCGACCCAGCGCCGCCCCTCGGGGAGGAATCCGTCGGCGTACCAGTGCTGCCGCAACGCCGCCGTCATCAGCAGCGCGGCCCGCGGGCCCTCCGGATCGGATATGCACAGCTCCAGCGCGGCGCGCAGGTCGCCGTGATCGGCGCGCAGCCGCGCCAGGGCCGCTTCCTGGCCAGGGCCGCACCAGCCGTCGGCCACGCGCTGGGCGCGCGCCAGATAGAAGTCGCGATGCCGCCGCCGCAGCGCGGTCTCCTGACCGGACGCGGCGAGCCGTTCCCGACCGTACTGCCGGATGGTCTCCAGGAGCCGGAACCTGACCCCCGCGTCACGGTGCTCACCGATCACGATCGACTGCGCGACGAGCTGATCGACGAGATCGACGATGGCCGCGGGCTCCAGCCCGTCCCCCGAGCAGATGCCCTCCGCCGCGGGCAGGTCGAACCCGCCGGAGAACACCGACAGCCGCGTCCAGAGCAGCCGCTCCTGCTCCGAGCACAGGGCGTGGCTCCAGTCGATCAGGGCGCGCAGGGTCTGCTGCCGGGGCAGCGCCACCCGGCTGCCGCTGGTCAGCAGCGCGAACCGGTCTTCCAGCCGATCGACGAGCTCCGCCACCGACAGCACCCGCAGCCGCGTCACGGCCAGCTCGATCGCCAGCGGGATGCCGTCCAGCCGGGCACAAAGCCGGGCCACGGCGGCCTGGTTCCGCTCGGTGACGGCGAACCCGGGATGGACGGCCGCCGCCCGTTCGACCAGCAGGCTCACCGCGTCGTACCGGCCGAGTGCCGCGGCGTCCACGGCGTGCTCGGGCACCGACAGCGGCGGCACCGTGAACAGATGCTCGCCGGTGATCGCCAGCGGCCGCCGGCTCGTGGCCAGCACCCGGACGCCGGGCACCGCCCGCAGCAGCCCGTCGGCGAACGCGGCGCAGTCGTCGAGCAGGTGCTCGCAGTTGTCCAGGATGAGCAGCGTCTGCCGGCGCAGCAGGAGCTCGGCCACCTTCGCGGCCGGCGGGCGGGTCGACTGGTCGAGCACCCCGACCGTGTTGGCCACCGTCTGGGCCACCTGCGAACCGTCCTCGAGGGCCGCCAGGTCGACCAGCCACACGCCGTCGGGAAAGGACCGGCGGGACTGGGCTGCGGCCTCCAGCGCGAGGCGCGTCTTGCCCACGCCGCCGACCCCCGTCAGCGTCACCAGCCGCGAGACCGACATCAGCCGGCGGACCTCGGTGAGCTCGCGCCGGCGCCCGACGAACGTGGTGACGGCGACCGGCAGGTTACCCGTCGGAACCGGTGCGGTCATCAGACCTCCATCATAAGGACCGCACCCAGGTCGCGGGCTAGCCGAGAACGGCCCGGAAAGCCTTGATCACGTTGCTGGCGCTCACGGCCAGCACGCCCAGGGCGGTGACGGTGTAGAACGAGTCCAGCACGGTGACGTCCGCCAGGAAGGCCGGAGAGAAGAACTCCTTCTGGTAGACGATCCAGGCCAGTGGCAGCGCGTAGACCGCCGTGGCGCCGACGTATCCGGCGACCAGCGGGAAGGTCCAGCGACGTACGCCGATCCGGACCACTTCGAGGGCCACGAGCCCGGCGAGCCCCGCGAGAACGGGCCAGATCCACCCCGACCACAGGGCCGGGTCGAGCACCTGCGTCCGCTCGCCGGACTCGGTCCGGAAGGGCTCCGCCACGTGCTGCCAGACGATCAAGCCGATCAGCAGGACGTTCCAGGCCACCGACGCGCCCGCGGCGAGCCCTCCCTTCTCCGGGTCCCGGACGTCGGGCAGGTCGTCGGGAGTCCAGGTCTTCACGGCGGCACGTCGCGGAAAACGGTCGATGAGGGCGAACACGACGGTGAGCCAAGCGACCATCTGGGCTCCCACGACGAGCACGGTGCCGATGCCCGTGCCGATCGCGGCGCCGGCGTCCTTGTCGTCGAGAACGTCGAGCGCCACGGAGGCGGCGGTGATCAACGGGAGCACGGTCCACAACAGCAGCTTCAGCAACCGCAGGTACGCCGGGTAGAGGCCGGGCCCGATCAACGCGAGCGGCCGGCCCGAGTAGCCGGCGGCCAGCCGGACCGGGTCGCCCATCTCCATGAGCACCTCGCGTTCGGCCGAGCCGCGCGCCTCGACGGTGTCGGCGATCGTCGCGCGCAACTCGTCGGCGATGTCGTCGCGCTGCCCGGCGGGGATCCGCCGGACCACCTCGTGCACATAACGGTCTGTCAGGGGGGTCATCAGTTCTCCATGGTCAGTCGTGAGATCGAGGCCACCAGATCGCTCCACTCGCGGACCAAGCCGTCGCGCACCTCGGCGCCCGTGGGGCTGACCTGGTAGAACTTCCGCGGCCTGGACTCGTCGGTGTTCCACTCGCTGGTGAGCAGGCCCTGCTTCTCCAACCGGCGCAGGAGGGGATACAGGGTGTTGCCGTCAACGGTGATTCCGGCGTCATTGAGCGTCTCCAGAAGCGCGTAGCCGTACTGCGGCTCCCTGAGCAACGCCAGGCAGGCCAGGACGACCGTGCCGCGGCGCAGCTCCTGCGCCTGGCTCAGGATCAGTTCTTCAGAGGACACGCGTCACACGATACTGTGTGACACACACTATTGTCACTCGCGAGTGCTCTGGGTCACCCGTAGTAGGCGATCTCTACTTCTGCTGTTCACTTCATCGTGGAATGCTGGCCACCTGGGCGTGAAGGAGCCGCAAAGCATGGCCGTGAACCACCTTGAGGTCGAACGCAAATACGACGCCGAGCCGGACTTCGCCGTCCCCGACCTCACCGGGCTTCCCGGTGTCACGGGGATCGGCGCGCCGGAGACCCATCATCTGATCGCGACCTACTTCGACACCGACGACCTGCGCCTCGCGGCGCACGGCATCACGCTCCGGCGCAGGCGCGGCGGCGAGGACGCCGGCTGGCATCTGAAGATCCCGGCGGGCCCGGACAGCAAGAACGAGCTGCGCGCTCCCTTGGGGCGGGCGCAGATCGTCCCGGCCAGGCTGGCCTCCCTGGTCGCCGCCTACACACGCGGCGGCCGGCTGGCGCCGGTCGCCACGCTGGAGACGTCGCGGACCGTGGTCCGGCTGCTCGGCGAGAACGGCGGGGCCCTCGCGGAGATCGCGGACGACGCGGTGATCGGGAAGGTGACGGACGGCGCCGGCGACCAGCGCTGGCGGGAGATCGAGGTCGAACTGGTCGACGGCGGCGGCGACCTGCTGAAGGCCGCGGGCAAACGGCTGATCAAGGCCGGTGCGCGCAAGGCCGAGTCGTCGTCCAAGCTCGGCCGCGTCCTGAACGGGGCCATCGAACGGCCCGTACCGGCGAAGCCCAGGGGCACCGCCGGAGACGCGGTGGTCGGCTACATCCGCGGCCAGATCGAGGTGGTGCTGAAGTACGACCCCAGGGCACGCCTGGCCGAGGACGACGCGGTGCACCAGATGCGTGTGGCGACGCGCCGGATCCGGAGCGCGTTGCAGAGTTACCGGGCGGTCCTCGACCGCGAGCGCACCGATCCGCTCAGGGCGGAGCTCAAGTGGCTGGCGGACGCGCTGGGCGAGGTGCGCGACCTCGAAGTCCTCCGGATGCGGTTCACCGGGCGGCTGGAAGAGATCGGCGAGAGCACGTCGCAGAGCTGGCTGGCGGAGATCTGGCGCCAGGAGACGGCGGCCTACCGGCGGCTGAACGTCACGCTGAAGCAGCCCCGGTACTTCGCCCTCCTCGACGCGCTGGACGCGCTGGCCGCAGATCCCCCGCTGACCGATCGGGCGGGGCGCGAGGCCGGGAAGGAGCTGCCCCGGCTGGTCACCCGCGCCTGGAAGAAGCTCGCCAAGGCGTACGACGAGATCGACGGCGCGGACGAGCCCGACATCGCGCGGCACGAGACGCGCAAGGCGGGGAAGCGGGCCCGGTACGCGGCGGATCTGGCCAGGCCCGTCCTCGGCAAGCCGGCCAAGAAGACCTCCAAGCGCGCCAAAAAGGTGCAGGAGGTGCTCGGCGGCTACCAGGACGGTGTCATCGCCATGGAACACCTCAAGACCGCGCTCAAACGCACGAGCGACGCGTCAGAGATCTTCATCCTCGGCGTGCTCTATGGCATCGAGCGGAGCGAGGCGAAGGCCACCATCAGCACTCTCGCGGAGACCTGGGACAACACCTCCCCGCCGTCCTTCTAGAACGGATGCGATCGCCTTGGTGATGCGGTCGACGTCGCCGCGTTCGGCCGGTGGCAATGGCGCGCCGACCGACTCGCGCAGGGCGGCCGCTTCTTCCAGGAGCGCGGCGGCGTCATCCGGACGGCCCGCCAGGGCCTCGGCTCCGGCGAGGCCTTCCAGCGCGAGCGCCACCGCCCGCGGATCGCCGTTGTCCCTCGCCACGTCGAGAGCTTCCTGGTGCAGTGAACGCGCCGCGTCGGCGTCACCGCGCAGCTCGGCGACGAAACCCAGCTCGGCGAGGGCGAGTGTGATGCCCGGCGCGTAGCTCACCTGGCGTTCCCACTCCAGCGCCTGGCGCATGTACGACTCGGCGGCGTCGAGGCGGCCGGCGCGGCGCGAGGCGAGCGCCAGGCCGGTGAGCGCGAACGCCTCGCCGGGCTTGTAGCCGTGGTCGGCGGCGAGGCCGCGGCCGCGCTCGTGCAGCCGTTCGGACTCCGCGTGGTCCCCCGCCAGCAGGGCGAGCCTGCCCAGGCCGGAGGTCAGCAGGGACACCTGCAGCCAGAGCCCCAGTTCCTCGGCCTGCCGCAACCCGTCCCGGACGAGGCCGGCCGCGCGCGCGTGGTCGCCGGTGATCTCGGCGTGCTTGCCGAGCAGCTCGATCGCGCGGACCTGTCCCCAGCGTTCGCCGAGCTCGCGGAAGAGCGCCAGGCTCTCGGTCCCGGCACGGTCGAGGCCCGCGATGTCTCCGCTCACCAGCGCGAGGTTGGCGGTGGTGGCGAGCGCGGCCGCCTCACCCCACCGGTCGCCCAGACGGCGGAAGACCGGAAGCGCCCGGCCGGCCAGCAGCGCGCTGGTGGAGACCTCGCCCGCGCCCAGCAGCACTTCGCTCAGAATCCACTCGGCCGTTGCCCGGATGCCAGGGTCGGAGATCCGGTCGAACGAGCCGGGTACCGCCCGGATCGGCTCGACGGCGCCCGAGCCTCGCCGGCCCAGCAGGTCCAGCCCCGTCCGCCAAGCCTCAGCGAGCGCCTGTCCGGCGGTGTCCTCGGTTCTCAGGGACAACGCCCGCTCCAGCGCGCGCCGCCCCTCCCCGATGCGGCCTCGCACGAACCAGTACCAGGCCAGCGCGTTCACCAGGCGCAGCGCGACATCCGCGTGACCGACGCGCACGGCCTCGTCCAGCGCGCCGCGCAGGTTGGCGTGTTCCGCGTCCAGCCGCTGGAGCCATCGCCGCTGCTCAGGGCCTCGCAATCGCGGGTCCGCCCGCTCGGCCAGCGCGGTGTAGTAGTGAACGTGACGGAGCTTGACGCGGTCGCTCTCACCCGCTTCGGCCAGGCGCTCCAGCGCGTAGGCGGAGACCGATTCCAGCAGCCGGTAGCGCGGGCCGCCCGGACCTCCGTCCGACATGACGACCATCGAACGATCCACCAGGCGGGCCAGCGGTTCGAGGACGTCCTCATCGCCGCACACCGCTTCGGCGGCCTCCAGCGTGCAGCCCTCCAGATGCACGGCGAGCCGCCGCAGCACCGCCCGCTCCGGCTCGGACAGCAGCTCCCAGCTCCAGTCGATCATCGCGCGCAACGTCTGCTGCCGGGCCGGCCCGCCGCGCCGCCGTCCGGCGGCCAGCACCCGGAACCGGTCGTCCAGCCGTTCGGCGAGCCCGTGCACGCCCAGGGTCCGCACGCGCGTGGCCGCCAGCTCCAGAGCCAGCGGGATGCCGTCCAGCCGCCGGCAGATCGCCGCGATCGCCCGCGCGTTGCCGCCGTCGAGCTCGAAGCCCGGCGACGCCGAGGCCGCCCGCGCCGCGAACAGCCGTACGGCGCTGAAGCGCAGGAGCGCCGCGGGTTCGGTCTCGGCCGGGGAATGGGGCAGTTCCAGCGGCGGTACGGCCCGCACCGCCTCACCGGCCAGCCCGAGCGGCTCCTGGCTCGTGGCGAGGATCCGGACGCCGGGCGCGGCCCGCAGCAGCAGCTCGCTCAGCCGCGCGACCGCGTCGATCACGTGCTCGCAGTTGTCCAGGACGAGCAGCAGAGCCCGATCGCGCAACGCCTCGGCGAGCCGTCCCGAAGGCTCGATCGGACGGCTGGCCTGCGGGAGTCCGGGAGCGGCGTCGTCCCGGACGCCGAGGGCGGCGGCGACCGCCTCGGCCACGTCGTCCGTCGACGGCGACGACCCGTCGAGACCGGCCAGCTCCACGACCCACACGCCGTCGGGCTGCCCGTCCACCAGCCGACCGGCGGTCTCCAGGGCCAGCCGTGTCTTCCCGACGCCGCCGGGCCCGGTCAGCGTCACCAGCCGGCCGGCCTCCAGCAGAGCCGCCACCTCCGCCACCGCCTCGTCACGTCCGACGAGCTCGCTGAACGAAGCCGGGAGGTTGGTGCGAGGTCCAGGCGAGGAGATGGGCTCCGTCGCCGGGACGGCGGTCGGGGGAGGGGCCGGGGCGTTCAGGTCAGGACGTTGTTCGAGGATCGCCTGGCGGAGGGCCGCGATGTCGGGCCCTGGATCGAGCCCGAGCTCGTCACGCAGACGATCCCGCAGCTCCGCGTACGTCTCCAGGGCCTCGCTCTGCCGCCCCGCGCCGTAGAGGGCCCGCATGTACGCGGCCCGGAGCCGTTCACGCGATGGATGGCGATTCACGAGATCACCGAGCTCCGCGGCGACGGCACCGTGCTCGCCGCCGATCGCCAGCCGTGCCTCGGCCCGTTCCTCCTCGGCGGTGAGCCGCTGCTCTTCCAGGGACGCGACCCCGACCCGCACGAACTCCTCATCGGCCAGATCGGCGAGCGCCGCGCCCCGCCACATCGCCAGCGCGCCGGCGAGCAGGTCCACCTTCCGCCGGAGATCCGGCTCCGCACGCGCGCGGGTCAGGAGCGCCGTGAACCGCGCGGCGTCCACCGCGTCCTCGTCCACCCGCAGCAGATAGCCGGCCGCCTCGGAGACGACCAGCTTCCGGCCTCCGGGTTCGGCGTCCTCCAGCGCCTTGCGCAGCTGCGACACCTTGACCTGCAACGCCCCGGCCGGGTTGCGCGGCGGCTCGGCCCCCCACAGGTCGTCGATGAGCCGGTCCGGCGACACGGCCCGCCCGTTCTGGAGGAGCAGATCGGCGAGCAGCGCCCGGACCTTCGCCCCGGGCACGGCGACCGGCTGGCCCGCCGCCGTCCACACCGCCAGCGGCCCGAGCACCCCGAATCGCATGGCGCCACGATAACGGCCGCCCCGCGGCCTTGATCGAAAGCGGTCCGTAAGAAGGCGGTAAGCGGCCTCCCGCACTCTCTGAGTCACCGGAAGAGTGAAGGAGGAACACGATGTCCGAGCCCCGCCCCCCGCGCACGGCGATCATCATCGGCAGCACCCGTGAGGGCCGCTTCGCCCTCACGGTGGCCGGCTGGTTCGCGGCCCTGGCCGCCCGCCGCGCCGATCTGGAACTCGACGTCATCGACCTGGCCGAGACCCGGCTCCCGGACACGCTCGGCGAGCTCGACGGGACCGAGCCCGCCGCCGTCCGGGCGCTCGCGCCGCGCCTCGCCGCCGCGGACGCCTTCGTGGTGGTGACGCCCGAGTACAACCACAGCTTCCCGGCGCCGCTCAAGACCGCCATCGACTGGTACGTGGACGAGTGGAAGGCCAAGCCGGTCGACTTCGTCTCCTACGGCGGCGCGTCCGGCGGCCTGCGCGCGGTGGAACAGCTCCGGCAGGTCTTCGCGGAGCTGCAGGCCGTCACGATCCGGGAGACGGTCAGCTTCCACTCGTGCTGGAACAGGTTCGACGACCGCGGGCGGCCCATCGACGCCGCGGGCGCCGCGGCCGCCGCCGGCGGCCTGCTCGACCAGCTCACCTGGTGGGCCCGCGCACTGCGCGCGGCCCGCGCCGAACTCCTCCAAGCAGCCTGATCCCGTAGTGCCCCCCTCTGATCCCGCAATGACCTTGAGGAGCTTGCGATGACCTCCGCCTCCGTTCAGCCACCCCTCTGGACCAAGCCGCTCGCCCGCAGATGGCCTGGCCTCGCCCTGGCCCGGCCCACCATGATGATCGCCCTGCTGCTCGGCGCGGGCGGCGGCGCCCTGCTGGGCGCCGGGATGCTGGCGGACGGCTCGTACTGGACCGTGCTCGCCGGGATCCTGGTCTACGGCCTCGGCATGGGCACCATCTTCCCGACCATGTTCGGCGCCGCCGGGACCGGTGTCGCGGCCGGGGAACAGGGCACGGCGGGCGGCATGGCCAACACCGCCCTGCAGATCGGCACGAGCGCGGGCCTGGCCGTGCTCGTCGGGGTCGCCAACTCGGGCCTGGGCGATCTGACCGGCGAGGCGCTCCGCGTCGCGACCGCGGGCGGGCTGCGCACAGCGGTCTACATCGCCGCCGGATTCACGCTGCTGGGCCTGCTGGGCGCGCTGGCACTGCCCAGGCTCCGGACCGCGCCGGTCGCGCCGGTCGACCCGGCCACGCCTGCCGCCCCGGCGGACAACGCGATCAACGGAGCAGCCGTCTGACGAATCACGGACTCGTCCGGAGCCCGCCGTCCTTTTAGCGGCGCTAGGAGTCGCCGGCGGTGGGGGCGTGGCGTTCCAGGGCGGCGATGCCGGGCTCGCCCGCGGTGATGTGCGCGACCCAGAAGGATCCCTTGCGCAGGCTCGGATCGTCGGGGACCTTCTCGCCCAGGCGCTTGCAGAGCCCGGTGACGAGATCGGAGACGACCTCGCCGTGCGTTGACACGATCACCGGAGCACCGTCGGTCACCAGCTCGAAGAGCCGGTCGCAGGCCTCCCCGGCGCTGGTGGCGCCGACCGTGAAGGCGTCGTCGGTGACGATCCGCACGGCCTCGCGCCGGACGTAGGGCAGGAGCGTCTCCAGGCACCGCGCGGTCGCGGAGCTGATCGGGCGAGCCGGCCCGTACGACCGCAGCAGCCCCGCCAGCAGGGACGCCTCGGCGCGGCCGAGCTCGTCCAGGGGACGCAGCTCGTCGGGCCCCTCCCACTCGCGTTTCTCCCCCGCCGAACCATGCCGCAGGATCACCAGCGGCCACGTGTCCGGCGGGCCCGCCTCGAACTCCCGCAGCAGATCGACATCGTGCGAGTAGCTGAGCCGTTCGTAGGCGTCGGCGATCGGCAGCCACTCCAGCCGGTCGGTCTCGCCGTTGGGCACGAACGCCGAGGACGCCGCGGCACGCGCGGCCCAGTAGTCGACCCGCTTGGTCTTGCCGTCCTTGGGATACGAGCTGGTCGGCAGGCGGCGGCCGAGCCGCGGCACGACCCCCGTCTCCTCCTCCACCTCGCGCACGGCGGCGCGCAGCACGTGCTCGCCGCCCTTGAGCTTGCCCTTGGGGAACGACCAGTCGTCGTACTTGGGCCGGTGGACCAGCGCGACCTCGGGGCCGTCCGGGCCCTCACGCCACACCACGGCGCCCGCCGCGCGGATCACATCGTCCCTCCCGGTATCGGGCGGATCATGTTGAGGCATCCACGGTCCTCCACCGCCGGCTCTTCACCAGATGGCTCTGGATGTCCATGAGCGGCTCCCCGGTCATCGCCGCCCGCCGCGTCCACGTGCCGTCGCCGTCCAGCCACCACGCCTGGGTGCCGTCGTCCATGGCGCGGTCGAGCAGCCCGACGAGCTCGGTCCGCTGCGTGCGTTCGGTCACCCTGACCAGGGCCTCCACACGCCGGTCGAGGTTGCGGTGCATGAGGTCGGCGCTGCCGAACCACACCTCCGGCTCGCCGCCGTTCTCGAACGCGAACACCCGCGAGTGCTCCAGGAAGCGCCCGAGGACGCTGCGGACGCGGATGGTCTCCGAGAGGCCCTCGACACCCGGCCGCAGCGCGCAGATGCCGCGCACCCAGATGTCGACCGGGACGCCGGCCTGGGAGGCGTGGTAGAGCGCGTCGATGACGACCTCGTCGACGAGCGAGTTGCACTTCACCCGTACCCGGGCCGGCCGCCCGGCCCGGTGGTTCTCGATCTCCCGTTCGACGCGCAGGACGAGGCCGGAGCGCAGGTTGTGCGGCGCGACGAGCAGGCGGCCGTAGGAGTTCTGCCGCGAGTACCCGGTCAGGTGGTTGAACAGGACGCTGACGTCCTCGCCGATCTCGGGCTCGGCGGTGAGGAGGCCGAAGTCCTCGTACAGCCGGGCGGTCTTGGGGTGGTAGTTGCCGGTGCCGATGTGGCAGTAGCGACGCAGGGTGCCGTCCCGCTCCTGCCGCACGACGAGGGCGAGCTTGCAGTGCGTCTTCAGCCCGACGAACCCGTACACCACGTGGCAGCCGGCCTTCTCCAGCTCGCGCGCCCACGCGATGTTGGCGCGCTCGTCGAAGCGCGCCTTGAGCTCGACCACGACCACGACCTGCTTGCCCGCCTCGGCCGCGTTGATCAGCGCGTTGACGATCGGCGAGTCGCCGCTGGTGCGGTAGAGCGTCTGCTTGATCGCCAGGACGCGCGGGTCGGCCGCGGCGTCCTCGATGAAGCGCTGGACGGTCGTGGTGAACGAGTCGTACGGGTGGTGCAGGAGGATGTCGCGCTCACGGATCGCCGCGAAGATCCCGGCGTCCTCCGGGATCGCCTCCTTCGACGGGACGAAAGGGGGGTACTTCAGCTCGGGCCGGTCGAGGTCGGCGATCGCGGCCAGCCCGGCCAGGTCGAGGGGGCCGTCCACCTTGTAGACCTGGCCCTCGTCGACGGGAAGCTCCTCGGTGAGGAACTCCAGCACGGCGTCGGAGATCGAGTGTTCGACCTCCAGCCGGACGACCGGCCCGAAGCGGCGGCGCATCAGCTCGCGTTCGAGCGCCTGGAGGAGCCCCTCGCTGATGTCGTCGTCGATCTCCAGGTCCTGGTTGCGGGTGACGCGGAACGCGTGGTGCTCGACGACCTCCATGCCCACGAACAGCTGGTTCAGATGCGCCGCGATGACGTCCTCGAGCGGCGTGAAGCGGTCGGGCGAGGCCTCGATGAAGCGCGGCAGCACCGGCGGCACCTTGACCCGCGCGAACATCCTGGCCTCGGTCTCCGGGTCGCGCACTATCACCGCGAGGTTGAGCGAGAGGCCGGAGATGTAGGGGAACGGGTGGGCGGAGTCGACGACCAGCGGGGTCAGCACCGGGTAGATCCGGTCGCGGAACAGCCGGCGCAGCCGCTCCTGCTCGGTCTCGGCGAGGTCGGCCCACCGGAGGATCTCGATGCCCTCCTTCGAGAGCGCCGGGCACAGGTCGTCGCGGAAGGTCTCGGCGTGCCGGAGCGCCAGCTCATGGGCGACGGTGGCGGTGCGGCGCAGCACCTCGCGGGGCTGGCGGCCGCTGGCGGACTGGACCGCGAGCCCGGTCGCCATCCGGCGGGTCAGCCCGGCGACCCGCACCATGAAGAACTCGTCGAGATTGCTGGCGAAGATCGACAGGAAGCGCACCCGTTCGAGGAGCGGCAGCTCCGGGTCCTCGGCGAGCTCCAGGACACGTTGGTTGAAGCGGAGCCAGCTCTCCTCGCGATCCAAGAACCGGTCGTCGGGCAGTGACTCCTCATTGAGGGGGAAATGTCCTGGATTGACGCTCATGGTCTTAATGTTCCCTGGCCAAGATGAACAACAGTCGAACGGAGGTGTTTCGGCTATGTCAGATACATCGATCTACGTCAGACACCTCGATCATGCCCCCGGTTCCCGATGATCACTCGGGGATCGGGGCGCCGGACCCGCCGACGTCCGCCGTGCGGCCCGGTTCGCACCTCACGGCGCGCGTCACCTGCCCATTCTCCACTATTGGCCCATAAAACGCACTTCCCCTTTCGCCGCCCCGCCCGCCGCCCGCGCCTCGCCCGCGCATCGCCCCGCGCATCGTCCGACCGGAGTCGTCCGGCCTGTTAGGACGCCGGGTCAGCGGGTATCCGAACAGTCTGATCGAGGGGAAGAACCGATGAGCGACAAAACGGACGCGCCGACGTCGGAGCTCGTCAAGCAGCTGAGCGAGCAGAGTGCCCGGCTGGTCCGCGAAGAACTGCGCCTGGCCCAGCTCGAACTGCGCCAGAAGGGCAGCAGCGCGGCCAAGGGCGCCAAGATGTACGGCGGAGCCGGAATCACGGCCCTCTACGGCGGCGGTGCTCTCATCGCCGCGGTCATCGCGCTGCTGGCACTGGCCCTGCCCACCTGGGCGGCCGCGCTGATCGTGGCCGTCGTCCTGTTCGTCGTGGCGGCCGTGCTCGCGCAGCGGGGCAAGAAGGAGATGGCCCTGGCCACGCCGGCGAAACCGGAGCAGGCCGCCGAGAGCGTCCGGGCCGATGTCCAGGAGATCAAGAACAGGGGCCACCATGACCGACCGTGATCGAGAGCTCCAGGCGCAGCGGGAACGCACCGAGCAGGCCCGCAACGACCTGGGCGAGACGGTGGGCGAGCTCGCCTCGCGCGCGGACGTCAAGGCCCGGGCCCAGCAGAAGGCCGGCGAGCTGAAGGAGCGCGCCCGCGAGGTGACGCCCGACGCGGCCACGAAGGCGGTCGGCCAGGTGCGCAAGCGCCCGGCTCCCGCGGCCGGAGGCGCCGCCGCCGTGGCCGTCGCCCTGATCGTCGCCCGCCGCGTCCTGCGCGACCGCCGCGCCGCCCGCGACACGCGCACCGCCCGCGCCTCGCGCGCCGCCGCCAAGGCCAAGCCGAAGAACCTCGCCCGGACGTTCCGCAAGAAGAGCCCACTACGCAAGAAGTAGCCCGAGGCAGGCACCCGCAGGAGGGGCTCGTCAAGGGGAGGCGCGAAAGCCTTACCGCCAAGGGGACAAGGTGGTGACGGGGAGAGGTGCGCCGAGCACGCGGGGTACAAACACCCTGTGACACCACACAAGGCTGCCCGTCCGTCCCTCACCGCTGTCTCCTGGCCGCGATGCACGGCCGTGTACGGCTGTTCGGGCCGTGCCGTCGAGCGGTTCCGGGGGTGTGCGGCTCATCTGCGGGGGGAGGAGCTGGACCGGTTCGTGGCCACGTTGCGACCCGGGGCCGACCTGGACCTGCGCGGCTGCAGCTTGCCGGCCGGTGTGCTGGAGGGGCTGCTGGAGGCCATGACCGGTCCCGATGGACGCCCTCATCTGGGGCGCAGCCGCTTCGACGGCGCGTTCCTTCCGGCGGGGGTCTCGCTGCGGGGTGTGTGCTTCGAGGGTGACAGCTCGTTCGACGGAACGTGCTTCGCCGGGGGTGTCTCGTTCTACGACGCGCGGTTCCTGGGGAACGTCTCGTTCCGGGGCGTGCGGTTCGCCGGCAACGTGTCCTTCCACGAGGCGCGTTTCCAGCGGCACGCCTCGTTCGACGAGGCCGTGTTCGTCGGGGACGCGCTGTTCGGGGAGACCCGCTGGCACGCGGACGCCTCGTTCGGCCGGTCGGTCTTCTTCGAGGCGGCGGCGTTCGACCGGGTCCGGTTCGACCGGAACCTGGATCTGCGCGGGGCCTGTTTCGGCGGGGCCGTGTCACTGCGGCGCGTGCGGGTGGCACGCGCCGCGCGGTTCGACCGGGCACGGTTCCGGCACGCGGTGTGGCTGGGGCCCATGACCGTCGGCGGGCGCCTCGACCTCGGCGCGGCCGTCGCGCACTGCGGGCTGCACGTCCACGCCACCGCGCGCGAGGTGACGGCGCGGGGCGCGGCCGTACGGGGCGTCGCGGAGTTTCGCCTGCGCGAGGCGTCCCTGGACCTGGAAGGCTCGACGTTCGGAGGGCCGGTGACGGTCCGGTCGCTGGAGCATTCAGAGGTGCACGTGCTCTCGTTCCGGCGCGTGAAGGGACCTCGTCTGGACTTGGCCGACGTAGACCTGAGCAGGTGCCGCTTCCAGGGGACCCGCCTGGAGCAACTACGGCTGAACGGCCAGTGCACCTTCGCCATGAAGCGTGACCCCTGGTGGCACGACCCACGCTGGCACAGCCGTCCGCACGCGGTCTTGGCCGAGGATTACCTGGCCGACGGCACATCCGACATGGAGGACGTCTACCGGCAACTTGCACGGGCGACGAACGGCTGCCTGTCGCAGGACTTCCGCTACCGCGCGCTGGAGATCCAGCGCCGATCGGACCCCGACCACTGGCGCCGCGGACTGCTCCACTTGCTCTGGATCACCTGTGGATACGGGCTGCGGGCAGGACGCGCGGCCGCATGGCTCACCGTGGGCATGGCCATCCTCATAGGCGGCTTGGCATTCGCCAGGCATGGCCATCACATGACAACGGCCCATCCGCGAATCCATCGGCATTCTGAGCCGCCTGCCAGGCATGCTGGTGCGCCCAGGGCGTTCTTCGCCGCGTACGCTGCGAGGGCATGACCGCCGGACTCTTCGTTTACGGGACTCTGCGTTTCCCTGCCGTGCTGGACGTTCTCCTCGGCCGTGTCCCGGACCTCACCCCGGCGACCGCGATCGGCTGGCGCGTGCGTGCCCTGCCTGGCGTCGTCTATCCCGGCCTCGTCGCAGACCCGGAATCCGTGGCCGAGGGCCTGCTGATGACCGGATTGACCGCTGCGGAACAACGCCTGCTGGACGAATACGAGAGCGGCCTATACGAGCTCACGCCACTGCCTCTGGAGGACGGCCGGGAAGCGTGGGGATACGTCTGGAAAGACGCCACCGAACCGTACGACTGGGACCCGGAATATTTCGCCGAGCACGAACTGGACACCTATGCCAAGGACTGCAGGTCGTGGCGGCGAAACCAACCGGCCACATGACGTTTTTGTTAAAAGTGTGACAACGCGTGTTCCCCAAACTCGTCCATCAGCCACTTCTGACACCGGTTGTGTCGGTCAATCCTGGAACGCCAGAGGGCACCTGCGTTCCAGGGAGGTCTGCATGAGCAAGGCATCCGCGACGCTCATCCGCCAGCCGCTCACCGAGATCTCGGCGGACCTCGCCGAGCCGCTCCGTCCCCACCTCGAGGCCGCCGCCGAGGAGATGGTGCGGGAGATCAAGGCACTCGTTCCGGAGTACGCCCGGCCCACCGAGAGCCCGTACGGGCAGCGGATGCAGTGGGCCGTCACCGAGAGCGTCCGGCACTTCGTGGAGGCCTTCGGCAACAAGGACATCTCCTGGGCCACCGTGACCGACATCTTCGCGGGCATCGGCGCGTACGAGGCGCGGAAGGGACGCAGCCTGGACGGCCTGCAGAGCGCGATCAGGGTGAGCGGCCAGGTGGCCTGCCGCCGCTTCATCAAGGAGGCCCAGCGCCTGCACTGGTCGCTGCAGACGCTCGGCGAGATCACCGAGTCGCTGTTCGTGTTCCTGGAGAAGATCGCCGGGGCGGCCGCCCGTGGCTACGCGGAGGCGCAGGAACTGCTGGCCACCGAGCGCGAACGCTTCCGCTGGCGGCTGCGCGACCTGCTCGTCGTCGACCCGCCCGCCAGCCGCGAAGCCATCATCGACCTGGCCCGTCCGGCGCGCTGGGATCCCCCGCGGACGCTGGCCGTCATCGCCGTCCGGCCGCCGGAGACGCACACCGCCCCCGTCCTGCCGCCGGCGGTCCTCGCCGATTGGCACGGTCCGAGCCCGTACCTGATCGTGCCCGACCCCGACGGCCCCGGCCAGGACCGGCTGATCGCCTCCCTCGTCCGCGGCTGCCAGGCGGCCGTGGGGCCGACCGTCCCGATCACGCGTGGCGCCCTGTCGTTTCGCTGGGCGAGCCAGGCGCTGCGGCTCATCGAACGCGGAGTGGTGCCGGCGGGCGAGCCGGTCCGCTGCCTGGACCACGTTCCCACCCTGGTCACGGCGATGAGCCAGGAGCTGATCGACGTCGCGCTCCGGACCCGCCTCGCGCCCCTGATGGAGCTCCCGCGGCACCGGCGCGAGCCGCTCGCCCGGACGTTGCTGACCTACATGGAGTGCCACGACAACGCGGTCGCGGCGGCCGAACGGCTCCTGGTGCACGAGCAGACCGTCCGCTACCGGATCCGGCGCCTGGAGGAGATGTTCGGCGACGCGCTCTACGACCCTGACCGCAGGGTCGAACTCCTCCTCCTGCTCCACACCTGGATCCGGGTCCACTCGCCCCAGGAGGCGGCCGCCGCGCCGGCCGAGTCCGCCTGATGACCGGCGGTCAGCGGAAGGCGTCGGCGTGGGCGGTCGCCCACTGCCGGAAGGTGCGCGGCTCGTTGCCCGTGACCTCGCGGACGGTCGGCAGGACGTGCGACTCGTCGAGCTTGCCGTCGGCGTAGAAGCCGAAGAAGGCGTCCACGTACTCGACCGGCATGGCCCCGAGCATGTCCTCCCGCGCCTCCGCGTCCGGCTGCCCCTCGAAGCGCAGCTCCCGGCCCAGCACCTCGCCGAGGACGCGGACGCGCTCGGCGGGCAGCAGCGGGGCCGGGCCGGTCGGGTTGTAGACGTTGCCCTCGTGGCCGTCGCCGACGAGCGCCTCGGCCGCCACCGCCGCGATGTCGTACGGGTCGACCATCGCGACCCGTACGTTCGGGAAGGGCGCCCGCACCACGTCACCGCCCGCGCGGAGCTGCGGGGCCCATTGCAGGGTGTTGGACATGAAGCCGCTGGGACGCAGGAACGTCCACGGCACACCGGACTCCCGCACGGCCCGTTCGGACTCGGCCATGTAGCGGGAGATGACGTTCTTGGTGTCGGAGGCCAGCACCGCGCCGCCCGAGAGCAGCACGACCCGTCCCACCCCGGCGCGGTCGATCTCCGCCAGCAGTCCCGGCATGTCCGCGTATCCGCTCAGCAGGAAGACGCCCTCGACCCCCTTGAGCGCGCCCGCGAGCGTCGACGGATGGTTGAGGTCCCCGCCGGCCGGCTCGGCACCGGCCGGCAGCTCGCTCCCCGGATCCCGCACGAGCGCCCTGACCGCCACGCCCGTCTCGGCCAGCCGCCGCACCAACTCCCCGCCGACGTTCCCGGTCGCACCCGACACCAAGATCACAAGGATGTCCCTCCCTCGGAACCACGATCATCCCGAAGGTTCCACAGACCCCGGTCCGGGTCGAGCCTTTTGATCATCTTTTCGACACTGGGCACTCTTCCCGCAGTTAAGACGCCGTTCAGACCTCTCGCGGGCTCAAATGTCAGACCTTCGGGTAATGATCCGTGGTATGAGCAGAGACTCCCATCCGGGGTTGCGGTGCCCGCATTGCCAAACGGCTCTCACGCTCGTCCCCGCCGCGGGGAGCCATCCGGCGACGACCGTCCCGTCCGGCACGCCTTTCGTGCTCGTCCGCGAAGAGTCACCGCCGCCCATCGCCGAGGTCCTGGCCCCTTATGCGGGCCGGGTCAAAGACTCCACCACCGCCTTGCGCGGCGCCGCGAAGGTCCGGGCCAGCCTCGACCGTGCCCGGCAAGCCGGATCGCAGCGGCGCTCAGCGCAAAAGGCGGCCCGCCAAACCTTCCGCAGCGCCTGACCCGAGCCCGCTGCGTCAGATCGCCGACGCGAATCCGCGGATACGCAGATACTCGCGGCCGCAGGTAAACGCGGCCGCGGGTAAACGTGCTCGCACGTAAACGTGCCCGCAAGTAGATGGGTCCGCAGGTAGATGGGTCCGCAGGTAAATGGGTCCGCGGGTCCATGCGCGGCCGCGTGATGTCGCTTGCCGGGGCCGGCTCGTCAGCGCGGAGATTCGAGGGCCGGTGAATTCCCGGTGCCGGGCGAATGCGGCGCGCGGCCGTCCGGGATCGTCACGCGGACGGTGGTGCCCGCCCCGGGCTTGGAGAACAGGTCCGCGCGCCCGCCGTGGGCGGCGGCGATCGCGGCGACGATCGGAAGACCGAGACCCGCGCCGCCGCCGTGTTTCTCCGCGCTGTGGAAACGTTCGAACGCGCGGGCCGCGTCCTCGGCGCTCATGCCCGGGCCACGGTCGGCGACCTCCAGCAGCACGCCGTGGGGCGCACGGGCCGCGCGGACGGTCACGGGCGTGTCGTCAGGGGTGTGCACACGGACGTTGGCCAGGAGGTTCGCGAGCACCTGGCGCATGCGGGCCTCGTCCACGATCGCGGCCAGCGTGCCCGGCACGTCCACCTCGAACGAACGATCCGGCGCGACGGCGGAGGCGTCCGCGACCGCGTCCCGCACCAGGGCGGCCAGATCGGTCTCGGCCGGCTGCAACGACTGCCCGCGGTCGAGACGGGCCAGTTCCAGCAGATCGCCGACGATGCGGCTCATCCGCTGTGCCTCCTCCTCGATGCGGCGCATCGCGTCCGGCAGTTCCTCGGGGCCGAGCGCGCCGTGCCGGTAGAGCTCGGCGTACCCCTGGATCGTCGTGAGCGGCGTGCGGAGTTCGTGCGAGGCGTCGGCGGCGAACTCGCGGACGCGGGCCTCGGAGCGGCCGCGCGCCCAGAACGCCTGCTCGATGCGTTCCAGCATCACGTTGATCGCCGCGGCCAGCCGGCCGACCTCGGTGCGCGCGTCCACGTCCGGCATGCGGGCGCGCAGGTCGCCGCCGGTCGCGATCCCGTGCGCGGTCTCGGCCATCCGCCCCAGCGGCAGGAGCCCGCGCGCGATCAGGCTCCGCCCCAGCAGCGCCAGCAGCGCGATCAGTGCCGCGGCGCTGGCCAGCTCGGCGATCACGAGGTTGCGCACCTCCGAGTTGATCTCGTCCAGCGGCGTCGCGACCACGATCAGATTGCCGTTGCGGGGGGCGGGCCGGGCGACGGCGCGCATGTCGGCGAGCGAGAACGGTTCGAGGGTGGACGAGTGGTCGTGGAGCCCGGCGAACCCCAGGCGCCGGACCTCGGCGATGGCCGGGGCGGGATCCGGTTCGTCGTCGCTGAGCACGCGGATCTTGTCTTCCGGCGTCACCGACAGCACGATGAACGGCGCCGGCGCGGCCCCCTCGCCGGGGAGCCCGGGCCGGATCAGCCGCGCCACCGCCCTGTCACGCGCGGAACGCAGCTGGTCGTCCACCCGGCCCATGAGGTAGCTGTGCAGGAAGAATGCGCTGGCCAGGCCCGTGATCAGCAGCCCGGCGAGCGTCACCGCGAGCAACCCGGCCGTGAGCCGCGCGTTCAGCGTCATGGCCGGAGCGCGTAACCCACACCGCGGCGGGTGTGGATGAGCGGCGGGCCGAGCGGATCGAGCTTGCGCCGCAGATAGCTGATGTAGGTCTCCACGACCTGCCCGTTGCCGTGGTGCTCCCAGCCCCAGACGGCCTCCAGGAGCTGGGCGCGGGTGAGCACGCGGCCGACGTTGTGCATCAGGTGCGCGAGCAGGCGGAACTCCGTGGGCGAGAGATCGACCTCCACGCCCGCCCGGCGGACGGTCCAGCGCACCTCGTCGAGCTCCAGGTCACCGACGCGCAGCACCCCGTCCGCGGCCGGCGCGCCCTCGGCGGCCGGCCCGGGCGCCGCGCGGCGCAGGACGGCGCGCACACGGGCCACCAGGGCGTCGATGGAGAACGGCTTGGTCACGTAGTCGTCGCCGCCCAGCGTGAGGCCGGTGACGGTGTCCGACGGGGTGTCCCGGGCGGTCAGGAAGATCACCGGCACCTGGTCGCCGCCCGCCCGGAGGCGCCGGCAGACCTCGAACCCGTCGAGGTCCGGCAGCATCACGTCCAGCAGGATCAGGTCGGGCGGCCGGTCGCGGGCCTCGCGCAGCGCGGCGGCGCCGGTGCCGGCCGTCGCGGGGCGGAACCCGTGGAAGCGCAGCGCCACCTCGATGAGGTCACGGATGTTGGCCTCGTCGTCCACGACGAGAACGCGCTGCCGGTCCTCGCTCATGGGCTCCCCGCCACGTCCGTCCACCCTCGGGAAACCGACGTTACTGCAGCCTGGCGGTGAGGAGAACCGCGCGGCCGCCCGGCCCTGCCGCCGGTCAGCTCGGGGTCGCCCGCGGCCTGTCCTTCGCGCCCGGCACGCGGACGATCTTGGCGGTGCGCGTCGTGCCGTTCTGATCGCCCCACACCATCACCTGGTCTCCGTTGGCCACCTTGTCCAGCGCGGCCTTGGCCCGGTTCTTGCGCACCTTGGTGTCGCCGTTCGTGTTCCACGTCCAGCTCACCCCGTCGGCGCTGCGCACGGTCAGGCTCGTGCCGGTACGCGCCGTGACCTGGCCCCGCTGCCAGGCCATCTCCACGAACTTGCCGTCCCGGCGCACCGTCATCTCACCGTGCACGCCGCGCGCGGCGCGTGCGGCGTGGAGCCGCGGATGCCTGTGCTTCTGGCGGTCCGGTGCCGCCGAGGACGACGTCGAGGGCGAGGGCGACGGCTTGGCCGCGGCCGCCGGAACGGCGAAGGAGAGGCCCAGGGCGAGCAGTCCCGCCGCGCCGGCCGCCGCCACGCCGGTCTTCCTGTTGATTTTCATGGCTCCAGCCAAGCGGGGGCTGCTGCCAATCCCCATGGAGCCGCCTGGGAAATCCCTGGGAACCGGCTCGATCTTTCCCGAGTCCGTCCGGCCTCACCGGCACCGCGAATCCCCGCCCACTCACAGAGATCGGCCATTCACCGCGCGTCCCGATCCGGACAATTGACGTGGTGGACATCGGCGAGACGGCGGGTGTAGACCGGAAGTGCCGGACTGCAACGGATTTCGGCACCCGCACCGCCGCGGGAATTCCCGGCGGAAAACACTTAAGCGCCGCACGGCTTTTCGCTGCTATAGGCGCCCACCTGCCCTGCGTCAGCCATTCCATCATTCGTCGGCGAACGAGAAAGAGGCACGACATGCCGCAAGACATGCACACTCCCGTATCCAACGTGCCCGAGGAGGAGCCGCGCGCACCGCAAGCCGAGGAGTCTCCCGTCGTCCAGGAGCCGTCAGAGGGCACGGGGCAGGCCGCCGCGGGGCCCGCGACGAGCGACATCGAGCAGGTCGAGGGCTACCAGCGTCCTGACGGCGCGTCCGCCATGACATGGGTGACGCCGCCCGTCGAGCCGCCCGAGATCGGCGAGGCGTCCTTCGGCCGGCCGCCGCCGCTGACCGAGATCGTGCACGGCCCGGACGACCGCGTGCAGATCACCAACACGTCGATCTACCCGTGGCGCGTCCACTGCTACCTGCAGATCACCGCCGCGGACAACAGCCAGTGGCGCGGGACGGGCTGGTTCATCGGCCCGCACACCGTGGCGACCGCGGGCCACGTGGTCCACATCAAGAACAGCGGCGTCCCCGGCCGCGACGGATGGGTCAAGTCCATCAGCGTGATGCCCGGCCGCAACGGCACCAGCCTCCCGTACGGGTCCGTCACGTCCACCAGCTTCCGCTCGGTGACGGGCTGGACGAACTCCGGCGACGAGAACTTCGACTACGGGGCGATCATCCTGCCGACCGACCTCGGCTCCACCACCGGGTGGTTCGGCATCGGGATCTGGTCCGACAGCGACCTGCTCAAGACCACCGGCAACATCGCCGGATATCCGGGCGACAAGCCGGGCGCCACACTGTGGTACGACGCCCGCGGCGTGGCCTCGGTCAACGCCCGCAAGGTGTTTTATGACATCGACACGGCGGGCGGCCAGAGCGGAAGCTCGGTCTATCACTTCTACAATGGCGGCCGTTATGGATTCGGTGTGCACGCCTACGGCGGTGCGACGACGAATTCCGGAACGAGAATCATCCAGCCCGTCTACGATAATTTCGTGGCCTGGAAGGCGTAGCGAGGACGGGTCGGGACGTTGCTGATCGAGGGAGTGGTCCGGGACCGCGCCGGGCACCCGGCGCCGGGTGCGCGTGTCTTCTTCACCGCCGGTCCCGGCTCCTTCCCGGACGTGGCGGCGGTCACCGACGGCGACGGACGGTTCGTCCTCACCGCGCCGTCGCCCGGCGACTACACGGTGCAGAGTCAGGCGGACGACGGCCAGGCGGCCCGAACCACCGTGACAGTGCGGGCCGACGACACCCAGGTCGAGCTGCGCCTGTCTCCCGAGGCGCCAGGCCAGGGCTGACAGGGGCCGGGCCAGGGGGCTGAGCTCAGCCGGGCGGATCAGCCGTCCAGCGCGCGGATCAGCCGTCCAGTGCGCCGAGCCCGGTGAGGAGCCGCGCGACGTCGAGCCCGGAGGTGAGGTAGTCGACGAAGAGCGGGTTGTTCAGCGCCCACTTGGAGCGCCGGTAGCGGACGAGGAAGATCGCGTCTTCGGTCGAGTAGCCGAGGTTGACGAGGGTCTGCACGATGACGAGTCCGGAGCGGTTGTATCCCGAGTGGCAGCGCACCAGCACCCGGCGTCCGTCCCGCACGGCCTCCGCCGCCGTGTCGGCCAGCCCGCAGACCGCCTCGATCTGTTCGGGCACCAGCGGCCCGTCCGGGACCTCGACGCAGTGCTGCACGACCCCGACGTCGGGGCCGTGCCCGTCCCGCCGGTAGAGGCTCAGTACGAGGTCGAACTCGGCCGCGACCACCGCGCGCGCCCGCACGCCGGCGGCGTCGCGGTACACGTGCCCGCCCATCCACAGGCCGGGGACGATCTCGTCCCACGGCGCGTCCGCGTCGGGCGTTTCCCTGCCCTGGATCCGCATGCCATCGCCCCCTGCGGCGAGAACCGACGTTGATCAACCGGGGTCCACCGTAAGGGGTGGACGGACCTTTTGGACATCCTTCGAATAACACAACGAAGGCCGGGATCGGTCCCGGCCTTGGTCGCGAGTGGGCTGTGCGGTGTTCGGTCAGTGTTGACGGTGAAGGTCAGCGGTGACGGCAGGGTTGGCGCCGGCGGTGGAGTCAGCGTCGGCGGTGAAGGTCTGCGCTGATGACGGGGCCTGGCGGCGGGCCTGGCCGGCGACGAGGGCGCCGAGGGCGATCATGAGGCCGAGCGTCTGCCACGGGGTGAGGGTCTGGCTGAGGAAGACGATCCCGGCGAGGGTGGCGACGAGGGGGTTGACCAGGCCGAGGAGAGAGACCGAGGTGGGGGTCAGGTTGCCGATGCCGCGGTTCCAGAGGACGTAGGCGATGGCCGTGCCGATGACGCCGAGGTAGGTGAAGCCGGCGATGTTCTCGGCGGTGAGCGTGCTCGGCAGTCCTTCGTTCAGGAGGGTGAACGGCGCGATCATCAGGCCGCCGAAGGTCAGCTGCCAGCCGGTGACGGCCAGGAGCGGGACGTCGGGCCGTCCCCAGCGCTTGGTGAGCACGACGGCCAGGCCCATCAGGGACGTGGCGACGAGCATGACCCCGATGCCGAGCGGATCGATCCGGGCCTCAGAGGTCAAGGTCAGCAGCGCGACGCCGCCCGTCCCGACGAGCGCCGAGACCAGCACCCTCCGCGTGGGACGCAGCCGCAGGATACCCAGCGAGAGCAACGCGACGATCAACGGCTGCACCGAGCCGATGGTGGCGGCGACCCCGCCGGGCAGGCGGTAGGCCGCGAAGAAGAGCAGCGGGAAGAACGCGCCGAAGTTGAGCAGGCCCAGGACCGCCGACTTCCACCACCAGGAGCCGAACGGGAGGCGCCGGGTCACCGCCAGCAGGATCAGCCCGGCGGGAAGGGCTCTCAGCGTCGCGGCCAGGAGCGGCCGATCGGGAGGCAGCATCGTGGTCGTGACCACGTATGTGGTCCCCCAGGTGGCGGGCGCGTAGGCGGTGAGCGCGAGGTCCCGGACGTGGGGGAAGGACGCGGGGCGGGAGACGGCGATGCTGGCCATGTCGATCACTCCTCATTGATAATCTCAACGTTGAGATAACATCATGGACGTCGCCTCAACGTCAAGTAGATGAACGTTGAGATTATTTCCGTTGAGAGGAGTGGGCGATGACCGACGCCGTGGACGAGATCCGCGCGCAGTGGGGCCGGGAGCGTCCCGACCTGGACACCTGGCCGATGGGCATCGTCGGCCGGATCTCCCGGCTGTCGCGCCTGCTGGACCGCGAGCTCAAGGAGTTCTTCGCCGGCCACGGCCTGGAGTTCTGGGAGTTCGACGTGCTCGCCACCCTCCGCCGCGCCGGCGCGGCGGAGGGCCTCACGGCGGGCGACCTCAACAAGGCCGCGATGGTGACCTCCGGCGCCATCACCAACCGCATCGACCGCCTCGCCGCCAAGGGCCTGGTCGAACGCGTCCCCGACCCCCAGGACCGCCGGTCCGTCCGCGTCCGCCTCACCGACCATGGCCATGCCACGGTCGACGAGATCGTCGGCCCCCATGTGGAGAACGAGGCGCGCCTGCTGGGCGGCCTCGATCCCGACGAACGCAGCCAACTGGAGGGCACTCTCCGAAAGGTCCTCGAATCACTGGGAGACAAGTCCCTGGAGTAGCCGCCCGAGAGAGACACGGCAGCCGGGGAGTTGAATCGCCGCCTTTGGACAAGAACAGGCGGTGCGCCCGACAAGGACGCACCGCCTGGGCCCCCGCTTCACTTACACGGCGTCGATGAAGAGATAGTCGGCGCGATACGGAACCTCGGCCTTGCTGCCCGGCTCACAGGTTCCGGCCGGAGCGACCCCGCCCACCGTGTTGAGCCGCAGGATCTCGTTCATCCGGGACAGCAGCCCCTTGGGCTCGCCCGCCTGCGTCGCGGCCAGGTCGAGCTCCGCGATGTTGCCGGCCCCGTTCGGCGTCCGGGAGATCACGCTGCCGGTCACGGCGGACCCGTCCGGGGCCTGCCACTTCGGCGGTCCGGCCGGTCCGGGGTTGACGAAGAAGTGCGAGATGCCCCGCTGCAGTGACGCGCGCACGTTGTCCTGGGTGAACGCGAACGTGCCGTCCGCCTGCTGCGTGCAGGCGTAGATCTGGACGCCCTGGAGCACGGACGCCTTGAAGTTCTGCTGGAGCGCGCGCCGCATGTCGATGACGCTCGTCAGCTTGTGGACCTGCCCGCGGACGGCTCCCCCGGCGAACTGCCGGTTGTGCAGATCGATGTAGAAACTCCCGGGATCGTTCCGCAGCTGGTCCAGGAGTTTCCGGTCGGTGACCCGGACGGTCCCGCGCACCGAGTCGAGCCCGCTCGTCGTCGTGAAGAACGAGATCTTCGCGTCCCCGTTGGCGCCCTTCGCGCCCTGGTGGAGATCACCGCTCGCCGGAATGCCGATGCCACGGAACTGGATGGCGAACGACACCTGATCGCCCTTGACTCCCAGATACGCGACCGCGCTCCCGTCCGCGTCGCCTCCCGACACGACGTTGGCCCCGTTGAGGCTGGTGGCGAAGAACGCCGCCGGCTCGCCGTCCGCCGTGGCACCGGCCGCCGGCGCCGCCATGCACACCAGCCCGGCGGCCGCCACGGCCGCGATCGTGATCATGCGATTCATGGAGAACCCTCTCCTCGAAGGCCGGTGCCCCCTGCACCGGACCCGTCAGGCCATACACGGCCCTTCGTACACCCCCGTTCAAGCTGCCGAAAGAGAGCTGAATCACAGCAAATTTCCTGAACGCCGCACGCCACTCATCCCGTACTACTTTGAATCCCCTCTCCTCCATCTCTGGCTCTGACCTGCCCAAATACAAAAACTCCCTGCGGAGAGCAATTCTCACCGCCAATGATCATTTTCATCGAAAACTCACCTATCGGCTAAATCAAGTGAGATCGCTCCACTTTGGGCGTGGCCAGATCCGGTGCCGAACCGTTGATCCCAGGCGATCCCGAGCGCCTCGGCCCGGCCCATCTTCTCGACGGGCCGCTCCGGGAACTCGTGAAGTCATGCCTGAGCAAGGACCCGGCGCGCCGTCCGACAGCGCAGGACGTGGTCTACCGGATCATGGACCAGGGACGCGGGGACGCCGCCGTCGACCCTGCTCACCCCGCCGTTCCCAAACCCGCGTCCACACTCCCACCCGTCCCCGCGCCACGCCACCGAACCTCGCGAGCTTCGGCTCGCTCACCACGGGCCAGGAGGAATCCTGCGTTTGCGCGGCCGCCGTGGGCTGGCCGACCGTCATGGCGACCAGCGGAATGCCCTTGCCCCACGTACAGGTCAGCTGATCCTTGCCGGTCCCCGGAGCACCCGGTCGCTTGCCCTTGATCAGTTTGGCCAGCGGCGCGGTGAGGCGCCTGTCCTTGCACGTCGCATCGCGGCGGTCGCCGAAGGGGGAGCGGTTCCGGGCGACGTGGGCGCGGCCTGCGGTGCCGTCGTGGGAGTGGCCTTCCCGGCATCGTCACCGCCTCAGGCGGTGACGAGCGATCCGCTCAACGCGACGACCAGCGCTCCCCCGCGCGATCCGTGCCATGCGCCGATTATCGAAGCCGATCACCGTTTCGCGATCTCCGTGACCGACACACGCCATGCTCAACGCGTGCGGACGTGCCTAGCCTGGCCAGATCCCCGGGGCCGGCGGCTCCAGCATGGGAACGAGAAACCGCCGGGCCACGGCGGCCAGCTGCTCGTCGTCGTCGAGGTCGATGAGATGGCTGGGGATGGCCAGGAAGGAGGCGGAGACCCTGACCATCAGCTCGGCGACGTGGTCGATGTCCAGGTCGGCCGGCACGTTGCCCGCGCGCTGCTCGTGCCGCAGCTGGCCCGCGACGAACTGGCGCACGGTGGCGACGGTCCGGCCGCCGTCGCTGATCAGGGACGTCACCAGCAGGTCCGGCTCCGTGGTGATCAGGCCGCCGATCAGCGGGTTGCGCCGGATGGCGCGCAACGAGCTCACGAAGCCCAGCACCACCCGGTCCGCGGCGGTGGCGGCCCGCTCGATGTCGATGAGGAACTGGTCGAAGTAGCGGCGGAACTCCCGGCGGACGACCTGTTCGACCAGCGCGTCCTTCGTGGCGAAGCGCCGGTAGACCGTGATCCGCGAGACGCCGGCGCGGCGGGCCACGTCGTCCATGGTCGATCGCTGGATGCCCATCCGGCAGAACTGCTCATAGGCCGCGTCGAGTATCCGGGCCCGGCTCTCGTCCCGGTCGTCGACCTGCTCGACGGCGTCGATGTACGCGCGGTCGAGCAGTGATTCCTCGCCCGGGGACGTCCTGAGGAAGGGCTGTTCCACGTTCTCCTCCTAAGAGGATTCATTCTGCCCCGGCAGCCGGGCGGAAGAGGTCTTGTGATGCCCGACACAGTGTGCTCTCATTGGACTCACCGTCGATGATACGCAGATGCAGATTGCGTTTCATCGTATCAGGACGGCGCTCTCGACCCCGAGGAGGAGCGAACGCATGGAGACTCCAAGCAGGCGCAACGTGTTGACGGCGGGGGGGACGCTGGGCGCGTTCGGTGCGCTGAGCGCCGCGACGCCCGCGCGGGCGTGGACGTGGTCGCCGCAGGGCTCGGTGGCGGGCGCGGGTGAGGGCGCCGACCCGCGCTGGGTATGGGACGAGGAGGCCGACCCGCTGGTCGCCTCGCTGCTCGACCGCGGCGACGTGCCCAAGGTCAACAAGCTGCTGCGGACGTGGACCAAGAACGGTCAGCCGCTGCCGGCCGGGCTGCCAGCGGACCTGCGGGACTTCATGGAACGCGCGCGTCAACTGCCTGCGTGGGCCGACCAGGGCAAGCTCGCCACCGCCGTCGACTTCAACGAGAAGCGCGGGCTGTACCTCGGTGTGACCTACGGCTTCGCCAGCGGGATGATGAGCACGGTCATCCCCCGGGAGGCTCGCGCGGTCTACTACTCCAAGGGCGGCGCGGACATGAAGGACCGCATCACCAAGACCGCCAAGCTCGGATACGACATCGGGACGTCGAACGCCTACAAGGCCGACGGCGAAATGATCGTCACCTGCGTCAAGACCCGGCTGGCGCACGCGGGAGTACGCCACCTGCTGCCGAAATCCCCGTACTGGACGAAGGTCGCCGACGAGGAGATCCCCATCAGCCAGCGGGACATGATGGTCACGTGGCACAGCCTGCCCACGACCGTCATGCAGAACCTGGTCAAGTGGAAGGTGCCCATCCCGGCCGCCGAGTCCGGCGCCTTCCTGCACTCGTGGCAGGTGGCCGCGCACATGCTCGGCATCAAGGACGAGTACATCCCGGCATCGTGGAGCGAGGCCAACGCCCAGGCCGAGCAGGTCCTGACACCGGTGCTGGCCCCGACGCCCGAGGGCGTGAAGCTGGCCGACATCCTCCTCAACCTCGGCTCCACGATCGACGGCGGCCTTCTCACCAAGCCCATCCTCGGCTCGCTCACCCGCTACGTGCTCGGGGACGAGATCGCCGGCTGGCTGAAGATCCGCAAGGACCCGCTGTGGGACTCGCTCTTCCAGACGGCCTGGGAGCCCTTCGTGGCCGTCCGCGAAGGGCTGCTCTCGCTGGAGAAGGCGCCCGGCGCCCTCCAGAAGGCCTACTGGGCCTTCGACGAGATCCTGCGCATCGGGGCCCTGCTCTTCCTGTCCGAAGGAAAGGTGCCGATCAGCATCGAGATCCCGCAGACCAACAACCCGCATTACTGACGGCGACCGCGAGCGCACCGCTATCGTGTTCGCATTCCGGGCATGAATCGAGGAATGTAGATGGGCGCATGGGGCCACGGACCCTTTGAGAACGATGCCGCATACGACTATCTGGCCGATCTCAGAGACGGCGGAACGACAGCCGTCCCCGATGCGCTGCGACGAACCCTCACGGCGTTCTTGGCCTCTCAGACGGTCGAGGCCAAGAGCGCAGACCAAGCGATCACCGCAGCGGCCCTGATAGCCATGCGGGCGGGAGCCGCCGCCTCGGTCTCAGGCACCGTCCAAGACTTCCTGGAGTCCCACCCGTTCGCGTGGGACGACGAAATGCGAACATTGGCGTCGAAGGCGTTCACACACGCTTTGGAAGCCGAGAACAACGAATGGCTTGAAATCTGGGAAGACAGTGCCGGCAAGGTGGCTCAAGAGCTGGAGCCGTTCCGGCAAGCCGTGACCACCACCTGAGTCGTACGGCGCCTGGCCTGCGGCATCTCTTCTTGATCGTTTCGGCCTGCTTTGTCGTAGCGGCGCGATAGCGTGCCTGCGGTCGGTACGGTCCGTGGGCGTCGCATGACGCAAGGTGGAGTGGGGAGGTGTCGTCGCTCCGATGAGCCATGGCACCACTGCGGGCCTCGGTTCCGCCGGTCATCATCCGATCGGCGGCGGGCACGTCCGCCCCGATGAGCGCGTCCATCGCGATGAGCCCGTCCAGTCGGGTGGGCACGTGCGGGTGGGTGGGCGCGCCTGGGCGGGTGGGCGGCGGTGGGGTGGGCCTGTTCTGTCGGATCTGCGCCGGCTGCTGGCGGACGAGCCCGCCGAGCCCGCGGTCGTGGACGAGGCGCGGCGGCGCAAGGAGGCCGCGCTGCTCGACTTCGGGGTCGGGCAGAGCGCGGTGGCGTCCTGGCTCTACGCCAAGTGCCATCACCACATTCCGACGACCGCGATCCCCACCGCCGCGGTCGTGGCCACCGGCGACGGTAGCTGTGCCTTGCTTTACAACCCGTATTTCTTCTTGGAGCTGGACCTCGAAGGGGTCAAGTTCGTCCTTTTCCACGAGGCGCGGCATCTGATGCATCGGCATCTGTACGTGGAAGAGGAGCTGCGTACCGATCCCGCGTTCACGCTCGCCGCCGAGGTGGCCATCAACCACGTCGCCCTGCAACGGCTGCGACGGTCCGGCCTGCCTACGGTCGCCGAATCGCGCGAGCCGGTCGGCGTCGATCCCAGGCTGGTCTACCAGGCATATCAGGACGATCTGCGGCAGCAGAAGCTCACGCCGCTGTCATACGACGACTTCATCTACACCGACCTCACGGTGTACGGCGAGTTGCGACGGATGAAGACGCTCGACCAGCCCATGGTCGGATACTGCGTCCACCTGCGTGGTGACGCGGGCGGCGAGGCGGACGACCGCGTTCCGCTAGACGGGGAGATACCGCTCGACGCCGAGGCCGTGGAGGGGCTGGGCGATGAGGTGCTGCGCCAGGTGGTCCAGGCCGCGCTGCGGGGCAATCCGGCGGCGCGCGACGAGGTGCTCGATCTCGCCGGTCGCACGGTTGACGGCGGAGAACGGCTCGACCGGCTGTGGGGCGATCTGGGGCTGGACATGCTGCGCGGCACCACCCCCAAGACGCGCCGCGTCGATTGGTGGCAGCGCTGGCTGATCGACGTGCTCGCCTCGAAGCTGGACGAGAGCGAACGCCTGGTCTACCCGAAGAAGCACGGCGCGATCCTGCTGGCGCTGGGCCACGACCCGATGCTGACCCGGCGCGGCCCGGAGCGGAAGAAGGTCGTCCTCATCGCCTTCGACACCTCGGGATCGATGCCCGACTCCGTGGTCGAGTGGCTGACCACCCTCGTCGGGCGGACCGACGGGGTCGAGAGCCACTGGCTCAGCTTCGACGGCGTCGTGATGCCGTTCGTCCCCGGCGAGCGGGTGACGGGCGGCGGCGGCACCGACTTCCAGAACGTCGTCGACTACGCCGAGGGCGGGCTCGAGGTCGACGGCAAGCGCTTCGAGGAGGAGCCCGACGCGGTCATCATGGTGACCGACGGGTACGCGCCCCACGTCACGCCCGCCGATCCCGGCCGATGGATCTGGCTGATCACCGATGACGGCGACGACTGGCCGGACCGGCATCATCCCCCGATGGCCTGCCACCGCGTCACGTCCGGACGATGACCCAGGAGAAGTCACCAGTGCCCCCTGCGGAACTGTGGAAAGCCACCGCCACCTATCCGGACCCGCCGGACGGAGGCCCTGCCGCGAAGCTCGAGAAGTTCATCGACGCGATGATCTCCATGGGCCAGACCGGGCAGATCTTCGGTGAGCACGGCATCGGCAAGACGTCCACGTTCGTGTCGTACGTCCCGAAACGGTTTCCCGGCACGGCCCTGGTGGTCGTCCCCTCGGCCAACCTCACCCCGGACGACCTGCTGGTCAACGCGCCGGTCCGCGACGAGCGCAGCGGGGAGCTGGTGCTCCGCCAGCTCGTCATGCGGCAGCTCGTCCCGGGCAGGCCGTTCGTCCTGCTCATCGACGACTCGTTGCAGGCCGGCCCCACGGTGCAGTCGCAGCTCATGCAGATCGCCTGCGACTGGACCCTCGGTGAATACGACCTGCGCGAGCTGGGCTGCGTCGGGGTCTTCCTCACCGACAACGAGTCGCTGGCCGAGACGAGCGTCCGCCGGTCCGACCTGGCGATCCTCGACCGCATGGTCACCCTGCGGCTGACCGCGAACGACACCGCGTGGCGGCTGGCCCTGGCCGAGCGGTTCCCCGACTGGGATCTGCGCGAGGTGTTCCGGCAGTGGGCCTCGCTCAGCCCGCAGCTGCGCCACCTGCTCTCCCCGCGCACCCTGCAGCACGTGCTCGACTGCGCCCGCGCCGGGTTCCCGCTGGCCTGGGGGCTGCCGCTGCTGAACGGCGGCCGGTTGGCACTGGCCGAGGAGGGCAAGGACGGCAAAACGGGCCGCGACCGGACGGCCGAGGTGCTCGACGGCATCGCCGCGGCGGTCGGGGCGCGGAATCCCGCCGCCGTCACCGACCCGGTCCGCCGCATCCTCCGGGCCGCGATGACCCACCGCTGGGCCGTCCTGCTGCAGGGGCCGCCCGGATGCGGCAAGACGGAGATCACCAAGCAGATCGCCCGGGAGGAGACCGGCCGCGAACCGGTCTACTTCTCGCTGCCGGTGACCAACGTCGAAGACCTGTGCGTCCCGGTGCCCACTCCCGACGGGTCACTGGACGCCATGCTCGCCCGGTCGCTGCTCGCCCCGGAGCCCAAGGTGCTGGTCTGGGACGAGTACAACCGGCCCAAGGACAAGGCGACCTTCGCCAAGCTGATGGAGATCACCCAGGAGTGGACGCTCGCCGGGCGCCCGATCCCCGGCCTGCGGGCGCAGGTCGCGTTGCAGAATCCGTCGTACCACCTGGGCCGCAAGATGCTCGTCTCCAGCAACAACGTGGCCCAGGCCAGCCGGTTCACGATCAGCTACGAGGTGCATCCGGACGACATCCCGGCCAACGAATGGCTGATCTCGACCTACGGTGAGACGGCCGAGACGGTCCTGGACTGGTGGAAGAACGACATCGACGACGAGGGCCGCGACTGGATCACCAAGCGCACGCTGGAACGGCTGATCAAGCTGCACCGGGCGGACCTGCCGTTGCAGTCGGGCCTGATCTATCTCGGCGACGGCGAGTACGCCCCGGTGCCGCTGTCCGGGCTGGAGGCCCGGCTGACCGGCCGGCCGAGCGTCGGCCTGGCCGAGATCGCCGGCAACTGCGACAGCTGGGAGACCCGGCTGTCGGCCGCGGCCGAGACGAGCACGGAGGGCACCGACGACACCGACATGATCCACCAGGTGTTCTCCAACGCCGAGGTCTCCCAGCTGGAGAAGCATCTCGACGTGGTGGCCCGGCTGCTGCCGCACCTGCCGCCCAAGCTGAGAGCCACCTATATGGTCGGGCAGACGCCGGAACGGCAACGCTTCTGGGTGGCCGCACTGACCCGGATGGCCGAGTTGTCCGCCGAGTCGTCCGCCCACTCGTCCGCACGCCGCCGGCAGCGGGCGGCCTCCTCTAGGCGCTAGTCCTCCTCGTCCTCCTCCTCGGCGCAATCGCAATCGCACTCACAGTCGGCATCGGCGTCGGCGCCGCCACAGAGACAGTCGTCCTCATCGCAGTCACAATCGCAGTCGCAATAACAACCGCAGAGGTGGTCCTCCCAGTTCTCGTCGATATCGTCGAACCCGAAGAAGCGGATCTTCGGGACCGGCACGGTGGACCGCTCGTGCTTCACCATCCAGGTGTTCCGGAAGAAGTCGAACTTCAGGTGGTAGCAGTCGGCGGTCTCGGCGAACAGGATCGGCGGGACGAGGAAGTGCGCCACGTCGACGGTGGTCGCGGTGGTGATGAGGCTCTCGGCCGAGGGAAGCGGGGGGCCGCCCTGGCAGGCGGCGAAGTTCACCGGCGTCAGCGACTCCTTGCCGAGCACGTGGATGCGGTCGCCCTCGACGACGAACATGTCCGGGTCGAGGACCACGTCCTCGCCGAGCATCAGAATCGGCGCCGGCATGATGTCCGCCTTCGCGGAGTCCTGTGCGCGCGTGTAGTGCTCGATGACGTCGGCGTTGCGGGTGGTGTCGAAAAGCGGGCTGAACACTTCCCCACCGCAGATACCGCATGCGCAATCGGGCAAATTGTGGGTGGCGGGTTTCTCCGGCTCCGGAAACAGCATCGACTTGTCGAAAGGCAGGACCACCGATCCGCCGCGCTTGTCCTGGAGAAAGTCGCGGATCCAGTCGGTGCCGTCGGCCTCGATCACCTCTGACTCGCACAGGGTGCGGAACGCGGTGTCGCCGAGCTTGCAGTTGAAGTAGTCCAGAAGTGTGATCGCGGCGCATTCGGCAAGCGAGAGGTCGTCGTTCTTGGCGAACCAGAAGTCGTAACCGTTGGCGACGAAGTGCACGCCGCGGAACTGCTTGTGGACGAACGGCTCGCGGGCGGCACCCGGGACGAGCCCGTTCCAGTGCGCCGCGTTCACCTGGTTGTAGTAGGCGTCGGCATGGCGGGAGAGCTCGGGCGCGAAGACGCTCTCGCCCGTCCAATAGCAGGCCTTGCTGAACATCGCGCCGATCTCGGGATCGTGCGTGACGTCGGGATCGGTGAAGACCAGCTCGGTGCGCAGAAAGACCTTGCGGCCATCGTGGTAGGGCGCGCCCTCATGCTCGTACCGCTGATCGAAGATCACACAGGTGAAGGGCCCGATCTCCGTGAGCGAGGCACCGTCGCTGAGGTCGAGGACGGGCGCGGGCGCCGCCGAGCCGCCGGTGACGTAGAGCAGGACCGTGTAGCGGGAGACGAGGCGGCGCGCGCGATCGTAGTACGGCGTGTCGCGGTGACGGTGGAAGTTGGCGTCACCGGGCTCGAAGCGATTGCAGCGGAACACGGGGTTGACGTGCGAAAAGCCGTCGAGCTGCGGCATCGCCTCGCGCACCGCCATGGTGAGCGCCTCGGCGAGCGTCGCCGAGTGGAAGATGAACCGGTCGCCGCCCCGCGAGGCGGCGTTGAGCGGCGGGACGTAAAGATCCAGCGAGTCGAGGCCCTCGATGCGCGCCCGCGCGGCGGCCGGGAGCCGCAGCGAGAAGGAGTACGCGTCCTTGGCGAACTCGTCGCCCGCGGTGAGCTCGACCTCCAGCGGAACGTCCGCGAAAAGACGGTCGAGCGGGAGGATGTTCTCGAACGTACGGAACGACAGCTCTTGCGGATCGGCGAAAACGGCCGCGAGGTACGGCGCGTCCTCGATCGGCCTGGCGAACAGTTCACGCACGTCCGCGTCGATACGTTCGGCATCGACGAAGCGCACCACCTTGAACCGCGCCGTCGGATGCCAGGAGACAAGGAGCCCGTCGACCGTCGCGACAGGCTCGCCCTCGGTGGCGTCGACCTCCGCGCGATACCGCTCGACCTCCTCAGCAAGAGCCTCGCTGGTCGACAGGGCGAAGAAACGGTCACGGAGCTCGGTGCTCATACACTTCTCCAGTAGCTGCGCAGTGCGGGTGGGAGCTGGGGGGCGTGCGCGAGCATCTTCGCGCCGTCGTCTCCGACATCCGCGCGGTACAGAAGCAGCCGCTTGAGCGAACCGATGAACGGTGCGTCGAGCAGAGCCCGCACCCCCTCCGCGCCGATCTCGTTGTAACGCAGGTCGAGCTCGGTCAACTCTGCGAAACGGTGCAGCGCGGGCATGCCCTGCGCGGTGATCGCATTCTTCTGAAGGTGCAGACGGCGAACACCGCCGAAGCTCGGGGACGCCGCGAGAGCCGCCAGGCCGGAGTTGCCAACCCCGCTGTACCGCAGGTCGAGCGTCGCGATTCCCTCAGCCGAGGCCTCGTCGCCGCGGAGGAACATCGACACGGCGAGGGCCTTGGCGCCGAGCGCACCGATGCGCAGGTACGAGAGGTCGAGTTCGACGAGCCGGCCGAGGTTGAGCGTCGCGAGAGCGCCGGCGTCGACGCCGGAGTCCGGGAGCGGTTCGCCGTCGGCGTCGACGACGTCTTCGCCCTCCCAGTAGTACTCCTTCTCGGGCGACGCGACGTGCAGCGCGGTCACGAAAGGCTCCCGCAGAGCTCGCTCGATCACCACGGGCGCGTCATCTGACCATTCGACGGCGACCTTCGTGGCGAACCCGTACCGGCGCTCCAGCACGGTCGCCCCCTCCGGCAGCGCCGCGTCCCAGCCGTCCTGATGCGCCCCCACAAGCTCGGCGAACTCGCGCTCCAGAGCATCACGCCGAGAAGGAGCGACCCGCTCGCGACGCTGCTCAAGGCGGATCAGCGCGCCCCGCGCGTCGCCCTGCTCGCTGAGCCAGTCGGCATATGTACGCCACGAGGCCAGATCGCCGGGACGATCCCGCAGCCTCTGTTCAAGAGCCGCAATGTCCATCCAAAGCATCTTATGATCAAGCACCGACACCCGGCCCCGCCCTCGCCGATTAGCGCCAAGGGCCTACGGATCCGCGCGGCCGATTGGCTCCACGGGACCTATTCGCCGGCCGACCCGGTTTTCTACGATGCCCGCATTCGCCTCCCCCCACAGAACGGAAATGCCATGAGAATGAAACTCATGGGTCTCGCCGTCGCCGGAGCGACCGTCGTGGCTCTGAGCGCGGGCGCCCCGGCCATTGCCGAGACCACGAGCACCGCGCCCGTGTCCGCCGTCCAGGCGGCTCCGACCGCCGAGGCGGCGGCCAAGTGCACGCTGCGCCTCGCTCCCCTGAAGAAGAACAAGGCCAAGACCAAAGTCGTCGCCGTGGCGACCGCGTCGAAGGGCTGCAAGAAGAGCCGTGAGTTCTGCGTCGGGCTGAACCGTTCCTCGTGGAGCGGCCCGCGTTCGATCGCCACCGCGTGCTGGAAGGGCGCCAAGAAAGTCACCCTGACGGGCTGCAAGAAGGGCACCTACACGTACCTGTTCCGCGTCGGATTCATCAAGCCGAGCCTGCCGGAGAAGGACTACGACTTCAGCGTGTCCAAGCGCCTGACCTTCCAGAAGTGCTAGTACCGCCTCAACCCACCGGCCGATGCCGTCAACTCGGCCGCTGAACGAGAACGAACCCCAGCCCAGAGCCCTGACCGCAACGAAGCGACCAGTGCTCTGGGCTGGAGTTCAGAAGAGCGAATACCAGAATCAGCGGGGAGCGCCCCCTACTCACTCCCTGGATCTTCCGCGGTGTCTCCGCCGGACGTGGCCCCACGGGTGGGAGTCAGGTAGCCGACGAGAAAGATGACCACCGTGGCGCCGGCGGCGGCGACCTCGGCGGGGACGGTGATGTCGGTGGCCGTCTGAATCAGCCAGACGATGATGGTGACCAGCGCGGACGCGGAGGCGGCCGCCTTGACCTTGGTCTCGATCATGAACGGTCTCCTAACCGATGGGCGCGGTCCAGGCGGCCGCCCAGGTGTCGCGTCCGACGACGCCGTCCACCTCCAGGCCCTTCTCGGCCTGGAAATCACGGCACACCTGCGCCGACCTCGGGCCGTACTGACCGTCGGCGTCGAGCCGCCAGCCGCGCTGGCGCATCCGCCCCTGCCACCGGCGCACGTCCGCGCCGCTCGTGATCGGCGGATACCGGAAGTAGCGACCGGGCCACGCGGGCGCGCCGGCGCCCGGCGCCGGAGCCGAGCCGCCACCGGTGAGGACGGGATGGCCGTAGCCCGCGATACCGCCGCGACGAACGCGCCGCATGACGGCGTTGCTGGTGTTGCCCTCGATCGTCACCACCTCGCCGCCGCCGCGGACCGCCTCGACGATGCCGACGTGGTCGATCGCGCCGATGGAGTGCGAACCGCCCCAGTCGAAGAACACGATCGCGCCGACCTTGGGGGTCCGGTCGAACCGGCCGTTGGCCTTGAACCATCCGGCGTGCGAGGGGGTGTAGGCGAAGTCGCCGACCTCCTTCAGCGCCCCGGCCTGGGCGGCGCACCAGCCGACGAACATGTCGCACCAGGCGGCACGGGCGAAACCGCCGTCGTGATGGCGCTCGGCGTACCAGGCGCCGAACTTCGTCCAGCCGTCGCCGCGCTCGCGGTAACCGAGCTGGCCGCGCGCGACCCGCAGCAGATCAGCGGTCGTCGCCATCAGTGGCCTCCTCGGATTCGACGACGCTGCCGGGCTCTTGCGGCACGTCTTGCGGGCCGTCCTCCGGCCTGGCGGCCGCACCGTTCAGCGGGCGCGGCGGCATCGGGTCATGGGTGGGCATGGAGATCCCTCCAGAGATCGGAAACGATGCGGGGCAGGCGTCAGCGGCGCGGGGCGGGCGCGGCAAGGCAGGCGCGGCAAAGGCAGGCGCGTCAGCAGCGTGGAAGGGCTTGGCGAGGCAGGCGCGCGTCAGCGGCGCGGGGCGGCGGTACTCAGCGGCTGACGAGGACGACGACGAGGTTGACCGTGAGCAGCAGGGCAGGGACCACGGCCGAATAGAGCGCGAGCCGCCGGTCGGCCGAGCGGCGGTCCTCATCGCGGCGGCGGGCGGCCTTCAGCTCTTCCACGTCCTCGCGCAGCGCGTCCATCTGCTGCTGCACGGTCTGCTGGGTGGCGGCGTACAGCTCGGCGGTCACCATGCGGTCGAGCCGGTTGCCCAGCTCGGCGAAACGTTCACGCATGAACGACTCGACGCGCGCCAGGGTGCGCGCGAGTTCGCCGAGGCTGGGATCGTCGGACGCGTTCACCGGCGGTCAGGACTCCACGCCGTACGCCCAGACGGGCGCGCATGAGACGGTGCCGTTGCCGGAGGTGCGGCAGGCCTCCACCGTGACGTTCGCCCTCGACAGGTCCTCGCCCGGCGCGGGAATGGAGAACTCGCGCAGCACCAGAGCACCGTCGGTGATGGACTCGCTGTCGCTGTAGGTATCGCCCACCTTGATCCGGAGGCTTCCCGAAGCAGTGCTGCCGTAGGCCCAGACGGCCACCCGGATCAGGGGATGCTGCCGGTACGGGACGGCGACCCAGAGGCCGGTGAAGTCGGCGGAGGCCGTGCTCGGCCATTTGGAGATGTCGGCGGCCGCGAACGTCATCGGCACGTACGGCATCCGGCGGGCGCTCGACTGCGCCGCGGTCCAGGCGTCGGTGACCATGGCCCGCAGCTCGCGCAGCTCGGCCGCGATGTCATGCGGGTAGGGCGGCATGCCCATTCAGCTCGCCTCCTCGAAGATCAACGTGGCCCGTTCCTGGCCGTCCTGCCGGGAGACGGGCGTGACCTCGATGCCGACCACCCGCCAGGACTTGCTGAACGTGGGCGCGCGGTCCAGCAGCGGGAACCAGGGATTCACCAGCACCAGCCGGGCCCGGTCGCCGAGCGCGTTCGGGCTGAAGCTGACCTGCTCGCCGAGCCGCACCGTCACCTGCGGGATGCCGATCACTCCGGAGCGGGACGCCGCCCACCAGCGGGCATAGCCGTTCAGCGACTCGCGGTCGCGCTCGGAGGTGTAGTCGCGCGTCGCGTCGAGCAGCGGCCAGCCCTGCGACAGCAAGGTGGACGACTCGACGATGTCCGACATCAGCGGCTCGCCCTCGCCGGTGGAGCCCTGGACCTTGTCGCCGCGGGTCTGCCAGCTCGTGGCGCCCTGGGTGGCGTCGGCCGGATAGGACCAGGTGATCACGTCCCCGGGCTGGGTGAACACGTGATCGCTGCTGGCCTGGCCGAGGCGGGGCCGCGCGGCGGTCCAGGCCCGGACGCGCCGGCCGGTGTCGGGATCGAGATAGGTCCGGATCATGTATTCGAAGCCGCCGTCCGCCGAGGCCAGCTCCTCCAGCCGCTTGCCGAACGTGGCGGCCTCGGAGCGGCGGTAGGCGCGGCTGATGAGGACGCCGTCACCGCCCTGCGCGGCCGGGGTGGTGAGGCCGATGTGCCCGGCGAGCCGGGACTGCATGTCGGCGATCAGGCCGCGGGCGACCGCGAGCTGGCCCTGCCGCTGGAAGCTCAGATTGGTCCGGATCTCGCGCCGGTAGAAGTAGCTCTCCAGCGTGGCGCCGCGCAGCTCCAGGGTGATCCGGCCCCGCTCATCGGAACGGGGCACGACCTGCCAGATGAGGTACGTGCCCCAGATGTCGGCGTCGCGGTAGACGTGGCAGACGGTACGGCCGGCCTGGATCTTGCGCGCCCGTTCGGCGATCTCGCCGTTGGGAACGCCCACCGAGCCCCGGAAGCTGCCGGGCTGGATGATCCGGCGGTCGTACGACACGCCGCTCAGATCCAGCTCGGTGATCGTCCGATCGGTGAGCAGGTCGGCGAAGACGTAGCGGTACCGCGTCACCGTCAGCCCACCTGCCAGATGGCGTCGAGCTGCAGCACGGCGTTGGAGGCCACGCTGCTCGCGTCGACCGTCTCCACCCACCCGAATTCGTCGACCAGGAGCGCCGCCTGCCGGACGGTCATGTAGTCCGCCGACAGCCACTGGATCGGCGCGGTCGGCGCGAACCCGGAGGGAAGCCGGAGGATCTCGGGACTCGGCACGGACGCCACCGTTCTCCTGAAGGGCACCGCCGTGATCCTCTTCGCGGCCGCCACCTCCCAGGCGTTGGGCGCCGTCGCCGCCACGGCCGTGTCGATCGCCGCCGTCGCCGCGGCCTTCGCCGCGGCCTTCGCGGCGGCCTCGCTCGCGGTCGCCTCGCTCATGGCGGCATCGGCCGCCGCGGCATCGGCCGTCTCCAGCTCCAGCTGCTCGCGTGCGAGGGCGACGACCGATTTGCGGACGGTACCGCGCAGCTCCACCACCGAGCCGTATCTGCGGACGCGGGGGGCCAGGCCCACGTAGGTCTCCCAGCGGTTGTAGAGGTCGGTGATCGGGAGCCAGCCCGTGTCCGAGAACCAGGCGGTCGTCCGCCAGCCCCCGGCCCAGAACTGCTCGAGGTCGCCGGTGTCGCGCCGGGCGACGGTCACTCCGGGGTAGGCGGGCAGGGCGTCCCGGTCGGCCTGGTTCCACACCGGGATGGGCGTGCCCACGCCGGAGGTGTAGGTGAACCGGCGGACCTGCGCGGTCGGGAAATTGATCTTTCCGTTGGCGGCGGAGACGCCGGCGGGCACCCGGACCTCCCAGAGGATCATCGACGAGGGAGGCGGGTCGGTGGCCGCGCCCGACGGCTGGCCCTTGAGGTACTCGACGGTGCCTTCCTGGACGCCGGAGCCGTCGTAGGCACCGTCCTTGACGCGGACGATGACACGGTCGACGCGGTCGACGCCCGCCTCCCCCGCGTCGAAGGTGATGATCACATCGGTGTCGGAGACGACCGGGTAGGCGCTCTGCAACGGATGCGCGGTGCCGTCCACGAGCGCCACGAACGGCGACAGCTTGGCCTGCATCGCCGAGACGCCGGTCAGCACGCATGCATCGGGGTGATAGAGCACCCCGGACTGGCGTTGCAGCACGCCGCCCAGCGGCGGAGTGAAGATCGAGAGGCCCAGCCGGTGGTCCTCGGCGGTCGTGCCCGACTTCAGGCCCAGCACCCGTACCGTCATCAGCCCACCGTCCAGGTCGCGTCGATCCGGACCTCGTTGCGCTGCCCCCGGGGCACCGACAGCGTGCCGTCGGTGGCCAGCACGAGGTGGGCCACGGTCGCGCCCGCGGCCGGGGCGGCCCAGCGGAGCTCGTGGGCGGGCGCGACCGTCAACGGCAGCCGGCTGATGACCGTCGCGGTGTCCACCGGGTCGGCGCTGCCGCGCAGTTCCACGATCTTGCCCCGCCGCCGCACCCTCGGCGTGATCGGGTAGGTCATTCCGGGCTGGTTGGGGAGGTTCATCCAGTTCCCTTGGTTGGGATCGGGAGGGTTGAGGGTGATGGTCCGCCAGGCGCCTTGCCAGCGCTGCTGGAGGGCGCCGGTGTCCAGGCGCAGGACGGTGAGCGTGTCGTAGGCGGGAAGCCGGTCGCGTTCGGCGACGTCCCGCACGGGCAGCGGCGAGCCCAGCCCCGTCGTGTGGACGAACGCGCGGGTCGCGGCCGTCGCGAAGTCGATCGTCGTGACCGCCTTGACGACCTTGACCTCCCACAGGACCAGGGAGGAGGGGGGCGGGTCGGCGGCCGCGCCCGACGGCTGGCCCTTGAGGTACTCGACGGTGCCTTCCTGAGCGCCGGAGCCGTCGTAGGCACCGTCTTTCACGCGGACGATGATCCGGTCGACGCGGTCGACGCTCGCCTCGGCGGCGTCGAAGGTGATGGTCACGTCCGCGTCCGAGACCACCGGGTAGGCGCTCTGCAAAGGGTGCGCGGTGCCGTCCACCAGGGCGATGAACGGCGACACCTTGGCCTGCATGGCCGAGACACCGGTCAGAACGCACGCGTCCGGGTGGTAGATCAGCCCGGATCGGCGTTGCAGCACCCCGCCCAGTGGCGGAGTGAAGATCGACATACCCAGCCGGTGGTCCTCGGCGGTCGTGCCCGACTTCAAGCCCAGCACCCGTACCGTCATCGTGTCCGCTCCCCTCAGCCGATGAGCCAGATGTTGTCGAGCTGCAGGCTGCTCTCCGCCGGGATGTCGGTATGGCCGACATCGATCGCGACGGAATTGCCCGGCCCGGTGGTGAGGTGTGCCTGCCGGTAGTCGTTCACGTAGGGCGCCGGCCACAGCAGGTACTCCGGTGACCGGAACTCCGACGGGAGCGCCAGGATCGGCGCGAAGGCACCGGCCTTCTTGACGACGACGCCGCGCATCTCGACGAGCGAGCCCACGCGCCGTACCCGCGGCGGCGCCGTGGCGGAGGGCTGCCAGCCGGTGCTGAAGGTGGTGATCGGCACCCAGCCGGTGTCGTACAGCCAGTCGGCCGACCGCCAGCCGTTCCAGTACTGCTGCACGTCCCCGGTGTCGAGCCGTTGCACCGACAGCAGGGGCTGCGCGGGCAGCGCGTCGCGTTCGGCTTGGCCGGTGACCGGGATCGGAGCGCCGGGGGCCGCGGTGTAAGGGAACTTCGGCTCGACCTTGATGAAGGTCGGCCCCGAGGATCCCGCCGAGGCGCCGGCGGCGACGGTGACCTCCCAGAGCAGCAGGGAGGAGGACGGCACCGCCGAGGCCGCCCCCGTCGGGCGTCCCTTGAGGTACTCCACCTTCCCCGACTGCTCTCCGGACGCGTCGTACAGGTCGTCGCGAACGCGCACGATGATTCGGTCCACTCTGCTCACCGACGCCTCGCCGGCGTCGAAGGTGATCGTCAGGTCGGTGTCGGACACCACCGGATACGCGCCCTGGAGCGGTGCGGAAGTGCCGTCGACCAGCGCCAGGAAGGGCGACAGCCGGGCCTGCATCCGGGGCAGTCCGGCGGTGACGAGCTCACAGCTTCCGGGGTGGTAGACCACACCCGAGCGCCGTTCCAGAACGCCGCCGAGCGCCGGGCTGAACAACGACATGCCCAGCCGGTGGTCCTCCGCCGTCACGCCCGATTTCAGGCCCAGCACTCTGACGGTCATCAGCCCACCGTCCAGCGCGCGGTGAGGTCGAGCACGGTGTCCAAAGCGAGGTCGGCGAGGTTCAGCTCGACGGCCACGGCACCTCCCGAGTCGGTCTTCATGAGCACGCTCCGGTCCAGAACGCGGGGCAGGGCCGCGAGCCACGGGGTGTAGCTCGACGGCCGGAACGCCGCGGGCAGATTGACGATGGCGGGGTTCGCGGTGCCGGTCTGCTTTCGCAGGACCGTGCCGCGCAGTTCGGCTAGGGAGCCGACCCGGCGCACGCGCGGCGTCGTCTGGATCTGCCATCCGGTCAGAACGGCGGGGATGGTCGTCCAGCCGGTGTCGGCGCGCCAGTCCGCGCTCCGCCAGGCGCCCTGCCGGCGCTGCTCGATGTCTCCGTTGTCGAGCCGGAGCACCGTCAGCGTGTCGTGGGCGGGCAGCCGGTCGCGGGCGGCCGCCGCGTCCACGGGGACGGGTGCCCCGAGAGCGGCGGTGTAGGAGTGCTTGCGGACGGCCTTCGTGAAATCGATCGCGGCGCTCCCGGGCGGCACCTTAACCTCCCACAACGGCAGCGACGTGGCGGGAAGGGGCGCGGGTGCTCCCGAAGCCTGGCCTTTGAGGTAGTCGACGCTGCCGTACTGGGCGCCCGAGCCGTCGTAGGCGCCGTCGCGGACTCGCACGATCACCTGGTCCACGCGTTCGACGGACGGTTCGCCCGGATCGAACGTGAGGGGCACCCGGGCGTCCGACACCACCGGATAGGCGCTCTGCAGGGCATGCGAGGTGCCGCCGACCAGCGCCGTGAAGGGGGTGATCTCGGCCTGCCGGGCCGCTACGGCGACCAGATCGCACGAGCCCGGCTGGTAGAGCACCCCCGACGCTCGCCGCAGTGTCCCGCCCATCGGCTGGCTCAGCAGGGCGAGCCCCAGCCGATGGTCCTCGGCCGTCGTCCCCGAGGTCAGGCCCAGCACGCGGACGGTCAAGGTCGCTCCTCGTCCGGCCCGTTCAGCCGGCCAGCCAGAAGGTGTCGAGAGTGATCGTGCTGCCGACGGGCACGTCGGCGTAGTCCGTGGCGATCTGGAGCCAGCCGCTGGGCTCCACGGACAGGTTGATCCGTCCCGACGAGGTGTAAGAGAAGGGCGCCGGCCAGCGGACCGGCGTCTGCGGGGTGAATTCGGAGGGCAGCCGCAGGACCAGCGGGTCAGCCGGACGGCTGCCTGACGCGGGCGCGCGGGAAGCCGGTGCCGTGTATCCGGTGAGTTCGATGTACGGACCGATCCGGCGGACCTTGGGATTCCAGGACGAGCTCCAGACGGGGTTGAACTCGGTGATCGGCGTCCATTCGGTGTCGGTGCTCCAGCCGAGCCGGCGCCAGGCCCCCTGCCAGTACTGTTCCCACTCGCCGGTGTCCAGCCGGATCACCGCGAGGCCGGGATGCGCCGGCAGCCCGTCCCTGGCCGCCTGGCTCTCCACCGGCAAGGGCGTGCCCGGTCCGGTCGTGTAGCCGTGCGCGCGGACGGACGAGGCCGCGAAGTCGATGGCGAGAGCTCCGCGCGGGACCCTGACCTGCCACAGCGCCAGCGCGCCGGAGGGCAGCGGCGCGGCGGCTCCCGACGCCTGGCCCTTGAGGTAGTCGACGCTGCCGTACTGGGCGCCCGAGCCGTCGTAGGCGCCGTCGCGGACTCGCACGATCACCTGGTCCACGCGTTCGACGGACGGCTCGCCCGGATCGAACGCGATGCTCGCCTCGGCGTCCGACACCACGGGATAGGCGCCTTGCAGCGGATGGGACGTGCCGTCCACCAGCGCCGTGAACGGCGTGATCCGCGCCTCCAGGCGCCCGGCCGCCCGCAATTCACAGGCGCCGGGATGGAAGACCACGCCGGAGGCCCGGTCGAGGACACCGCCGAGCGGTGACGAGAACGCCGCCAAGCCCAGCCGGTGATCCTCCGGCGTGGTGCCCGACGTCAATCCCAGGACTCGGACGGCCATGGTCAGAGCGCCATCCATCGGGTGTCGAGCGGGATCGCGGTGTTGGAGTCGACGTCCTCCCGGGCCACTCCGACGCTGCCGTTGTCATAGCTGCCCAGGTGCACGAGACCGTTCTTGGGCGGGTAGTAGGGCGCCACCCAGTGGAAACCGTCCGCCCGGAATCCCGCGGGCAATTGCAGGATGTCGCGGGTCTGGTAGTTGGATCGGGTTCTCAGGACCCTTCCGCGCAGCTCCACCAGCGGCCCGATGCGGCGCACCCGGGGCGTCGTCTGGATCTGCCAGTCGGTCAGGACGGCCGGGATGTCCACCCAGCCCGTGTCCAGCCGCCAGTCCAGGCGGCGCCACGCGCCTCGCCACCGCCATTCGATGTCGCCGGTGTCGAGCCGCAGCACGCTGAGCGTGTCGAGAGCGGGCAGCGCGTCGCGTTCCGCCCGGCCCGCGACGGGGATCGGCGCGCCGAGACCCGTGGTGTACGGATGCCTGCGCACGAGGTCGGTCAGGGTGCCCCCGACGGTGACGGCACGGGACGCGCCGGCCTTGACCGTGACCTCCCAGAGCAGGAGCGCCGACGGCGGCAGTTCGGCGGGCATGCCCGTGGGCCGTCCCCGCAGATATTCCACGCCGCCGGCCTGCACGCCGGACGCGTCGTAGGGATCGTCACGGACCCGCACGATCACCCGGTCCACCCGGTCCGTGATCGCCTCGCCGGGATCGAAGGAGATCGTCACGGCGGCGTCCGACACCACCGGGTAGGCGCCCTGCGTCCGGGCGGACGTCCCGTCGACCAGGACCAGGAAGGGACTCAGCGTCGCCGTCATCGGCCCGGTCCTCACCAGATCGCAGGCGCCCGGGTGGTAGACCACGCCCGACCGGCGCTCCAGCGCCCCGCTCTGCGGCGGGAGGAAGGCCGCCAGGCCCAGCCGGTGGTCCTCCGGCGTGACGCCCGACGTCAATCCCAGCACCCGAACGCTCATGGGCGGCCCCCTGGAGAGGTCATCGGCGGGTCCTAGAGGTAGGCGTCGCGCCACGACACGGTGAGGCCCGCGCCGGGCGAGGAGCTCGCCGTGCGGAACGCGATCGCGTTGGCGCCCGGCGCGAACTCGAAGTCCTCGACGGGCACCGAGGCCGCGGTGAGGGTGTACATCCGGTCGGCCGAGCCCAGCAGGACCGTGCCCCGCTTGGTGTCGATCGTCAGGGTGTCCTCGGCGGCCAGGGTGACGCCGAACTGGAGCTGGCGCTGCGCGGTCTGGTTGATGACGACCGGGTTGGCGCACGGGCCGGTGATGACCAGGGTGGGGTTGGTCGCGATGTCGCCGGCGTTGACGACGCTCGCGCCGCCCGAGGATCCGGCCGTCCCGTAGTCCAGCGGATAGGTCAGCGGGTACTGGAAGCCGGAGCCGGGCGTGGGCGGCTGGATCGACACCGTGTACTCGGTGAGGGAGTAGCGGCGCGGATCGCTGCAGGCCCACTGGACGACCGCGCGGCCGAGCCCCGTTCCGTAGCTCAGATCATTGGTGAGGATCCGGCCCGCGACCTGGGCGTAGGCGAGCAGCGTCTCGTCGAGCGTACGGATGACCAGCGGCTGCTCGGACTCGTCCGGGGGGACGGCCGTCGCCGCGCGCAACGTCCGCACCGTGGCGCTCATCGCCTCGCGGGGCGCCCGGACCAGACAGCTGTAGGTGACGGTGCGCTCCCCGGCCAGCCTTCGGCCCGGCCAGCGGCCGTGCCTGCTGGGCCGGGACACCGAGCCGCCGTCCAGGCCGGGCAGGTCGTCCCAGCCGGCCAGCTCGCGCCAGCCGTACGGGGTCCCGCCGCCCAGCAGCAGCCCGTTCCATTCGAGCTGGCCGTCGTCGGTGATGAGATCTCCGGCCGCCATCAGCCCCTCGCCTTGGTGAGCATCCAGAGTCGTTCGGCGATCACGTTCTCGTCCTGAAGCGGTGCGGCGTGGAAGTTCTCGATGTGCACCGCGGCGCCGCCGGTTCCAGCGGCGAGCCCGCCCGCGCCGCGCACCGCCCAGGAGCCGCGCAGCCCGGTGGTCGCCCCGATGGTGTCGGTGACGTCGCCGAGTTGGCGGCGCAACGCGGGCACCTCCGCGCCGATGCCCGCCATCAGCCCGCCCATGATCGCGCGGCCGGCCGGGGTGAGCAGCCGTTTGTCGGTGCTGAGCGGGCCCTTCCAGTCGGGGATCCAGCTCGTCAGCCAGTTGAAGGCGTCCTTGACCGCGTTGAACATGGACTTGAGGCCGTCCAGCAGACCGCGGATGATCGCCTTTCCGGCGTCCAGCAGCAGGCTGCCGAGGTCGCCGAGCGCGTTGAGGATCTTGCCGGGCAGCTCGCCGAGCCACGACAGCAGGCCCTGCACCGCCGAGATCGCGCCGTCCTTGAGGCTGCCGAACCAGCCGATCACCTTGCCGGGCAGGTCGGCGAGCCAGCCGATCGCGGTGGTGATGCCGTTGATCACCCCGCGGATCACCCCGACGATGGCGTTCCACACCGTCTCGGTGATGCTCTTGATGGTGTTCCAGGCGGCCGGGACCGCCGACATCACCCAGTTCACGGCGCCCGACAGCGCGCCGACGATGACCTGGGCGACCTGCGTGATGAGCTGGATCAGCGGAGTGATCACCGGCACCAGGACGCCGATGATGGTGGCCGCGAGCTGGGCCACCAGCGTGATCACGGGGGTCAGCGCGGGCAGCAGCCCGGAGATCAGCTGCCCGATCAGCTCCACGATCGGGGGCAGCAGCGGCATGATCGCGGTGAAGAGCTGCTGCAGGGCCGTGACGATCTGCAGCAACGCGGGCATCAGCGTGGTGAACGCCCCGAGCAGCGCGGTGCCGACCTGCGCGACCACCTGGGCGAGCAGCGAGATGATGGGCGTCAGCACCGGCAGCAGCCCTGTCACCAGCGTGGTGATGAGCTGGGTCAGCGGCGGCAGCAGCGGCACCATCGCGGCGATCCACTGCTGGATGACCGCGACCAGCGACCCGGCGATCTGCGCCACGAGCTGGCCGATGAGCTGGATGATCGGGGTGAGCGCGGGCACCAGCCCGGCCACGAGCTGGGCGATGAGCTGGGCCAGCGGCGGCAGCAGCGGCGCGATCGCCGTGATGACCTGGCCGAAGGCGCCGACGATCGCGGCGACGAGCGGGACCAGCGAGCTCAGCGCCTGGATCAGCGAGCCGCCGGCCTCCGCGGCCACCTCGGCGAGCAATGAGATGACGGGGGTGAGGATCGGGACGAGCTCGCTGCTGAGCTGGGCGATGAGCCGGGCGATCGGGGGCAGCAGCGGGGCGATCGCTCCGGCCACCTGGCCGAGCACGCCCAGCAGCGGTCCGAAGGCGCTCACCGTCTGCCCGAGGATCGGGCCCAGCTCGGCGAACACGGGTGCCAGTGCGCTCGCGAGCGTCCCGGCCAGCTCGGCGAAGCCGCGCAGCAGCGGCCCGATGACCGCGGCGCCGAGCTCCATGAACGCGGCGATGAGCTGGCCGACGGGACCGAGCGCGGCGCCCACCGCCGCGAACATCTCGCCGAACGCGGGGGCGAGCCGTCCGACGGTCGCCGCGATCGGCGCGAGACCCGCCGCCAGCCCCTGGAACAGCGGGGCCAGCCCGCCCGCCAGCGCGTTCAGCGCCGGCACGAGCGACTGGATGATCGGCGCCAGCGAGGTGACGAAGCCACCGACGGCCGAGGCGAGGCCCTGGCCGAGCGAGCCCACGACCGGCGCCAGCGCGGTGAAGATCTGTCCGATGGCCGGTGCGATCTGCGCGAACGTCTGCCGGAACACCCCGGCCAGCTCGGTCAGCACCGGCACGATCGGCGCGGCGAGCCCCTGCAACTGGGCGAGGACATCGCTGCCGAGCTCGGAGAACGCGCTCTTGACCTGCGGGCTCATCGCGGCGAGCGCGACGCCGGCACCGGCCACCGCCACGCCGAGACCGGCCACCGCGGCACCCGCGCCGGCGAACGCCGCCGCACCGGCCAGCGACAGGCCGTTCAGCCCCTTCTCCACGGTGCCGACCGCCGAGCCGACCTTCGACAGCCCGGAACTGGCGTTGTCGCCCATTCCGCGCATCCCGCCGCCGAGGCGGTCGAGAGCGGCGTGCGCCGACGCCAGGCTGCGGTGCAGGTCGTCATCGTCCAGCCGGACGACGGCGATGAGCTCCCCGACCGTCAACGCCATCGCCGATCAGCTCCGATCCGGGATCTCAGACGCCATAGCGTTCGGCCACGCGTTCGGCCTCATCGGGGTCGTGGACCATGCGCAGCTGGTCCTGGCTCAGCCGGGCCCAGGCGGACTCGGGGGACAGGCCGCGCAGCAGCACGTAGAAACGGCGGGCGCTCAGCGCGGCGAACCGTGCCGCGTCGAGCCCGTACTCCCGCTGGAAGTCGGCCTCGATCGCCCACCAGTGCTTCTTGACGAGGTGGCCGACGACCGACGATCCGGCCCGTCCGGGCGACCCCGCCCGGTCCGAAAAGGGACGTTGCCGCCCTGATCGGCGCGGGCCACCTCGGCGAGGGTCTCCTCGAACGAGACCTCGCGGCCCGAGGCGCGGGCCATGCCGTACACCAGCAGCACCTGGAACTGCTGCCCGGTGATGCCGTGCGCGCGCCAGCGGTCCAGGACGCCGTCGCCGTACAGGAGGCCCACGAGGTCTTCGATCTCGGCCCGCACCTCGCCGGCGGGGAGGTCACGGATGGCCTCCAGGCGCCACTCCACGTCCATCGGCAACTCGGAGGGCAGGGTGACCAGCTCGCCGAACACCTTGATCTGGTGACCGCCGGTGTGCCGCCGCTGCTCGGCCCAGAACGCGTCGAAGTCGTCGTACCGCTCGTCCTCGACGTCCCGGCCGAAGTCCTCGCGGGGCACCTCGTCGGGCTCGGCGAAACGGTCGCGCTCGTTCATCAGGCGACCTCGACGGAGGCGCCGGAACGGGTGAGGGTGACCGACCAGGCGGTCTTGTCGTTGTTCTCGCCGCTGACCTCACCGAGCTTGGCCGAGACGATGTGGTCGCGCTTGCGGCCGGACGGACGCACCACGCGGAGCTGGCCCAGCGACGCCTCACCGAGCTGGTCGGCGAGCTTCTCCACCAGCTCCTGGCCCTTGTCGCGCTTGCCGGTGGCGTCCTCCAGGTACCGGCCCTCCAGCGTGATCTCCAGGCTGCGCTGCATGATCTGGTGCTCGGCGGCGCCCTTGCTGGCGAAGGTGGTCGTGTCGACGTCCTCGGCGTCCGGGGAGATCTCCATCGACGTGATGCCGCCGATCTCCACCCAGTAGCTCGCGCTGGCCGGGTCCTGGACGGCGGGATCCCTGATCAGGAAGGTCCAGTCGCGGGCGTTGACCTGAACGGGTGCCATGCGTGCTCCTTGCGGTGCGGTACGAGTGGGCGTGCGAACGACCCGGCTCGGCGGCCGGGCACGACGATGCGGGACGGAAGGACGTGGTGATCAAGCGCGGGGACCGGTCAGACGCGGTGTTCGGTGACCGATCGGACGGTGAGGCGGAAGTTGCAGGAGTGCTCGTGGCGCCCGCGCGCGTCCTGGCCCATCGAGACCGGGACGGCCTGGATCGAGACCGAGGACAGCAGCAGCGTCCCGTCCAGGAGCGTCACCGGGCCGAGGCCGTGCAGATGGTCGCGGATCGCCTCGCAACGGGCGCGGGAGGTCACCGTGTCGGAGGCGCGGGTGCGGACCTGCAAGGACGGCTCGTCATAGCCGAGCCTGCTGTCCGGCTCGGCACCGCCGTACAGCGTGAGCACCACGACGTGGTCGGGCGTCTGCGGCACGTGCTCCAGCAGGATGGCGACCTCGCCGGGCTGATAGGGCGAGCCGTCGGAGCGGTAGACCCCGAGCCCTCGTTCGGACAGCTGCTGGGCCAGGCCGCTGAGCAGGCTCACAGCGCCCTGCGCAGCTCTTCTTGCAACCGGCGGGCGATCTCCCCGGCCTCGGTCGTCGCCGGGATCTCCAGGTACTTCGCCGATCTGCCGGGGTCGTGCCGGAAGTTCAGCTCCTCGTGCTGGCGCACGGCATACGGGGTGTCGTAGGAGACGGCCGCGGTGAGCCGGGCCGCGTCCACGGACGCCACGCCGGAACGGGCGAGGTCGCCGGACTGGATCGGCACCAGGCGGCGCGACTCCTCCAGGAGATGCTCGGCCGCCAGGCGCAGGCCGCGGACGGCGGCCGCGCGCTCGGCGCCCTTGACCTTGGCGCCGTGCCAGCGCAGGTCGGTCCTGACCGTTCCCATGCGACCCTCCTAGATGAGTGCTGGACGAGTGCTGGACGAGTGCTAGGTGAGTGCGACCTCGATGTGGTCAGGGGTGGGCAGCCCATCGCCGGACCGGCGGGCCACCGTCATGACCGTGGCCGTACGGCCCTTGACCTCGACGAGCGACTCGGGCGCCACCTCGACGTCGATCGGCAGGAAGAGGGTGGTGGCGCTGACCAGCACGTCGCCGTTCGGGCCGCGGATCAGCCGCTGCTTGTCGTCGATCAGGGCGGCGGTGGTGACCGGCGCGGCGTAGATGGGCCCGGACGAACCCTCGCCGCGGTAGGCGCGCACCGTCACCTGGTGCGGCAGCAGCCAGCGCGGCAGCCTCACGTGTAGATCGCCCCTCGGAGCAGCCGCGCCGTCCGCAGGATGGTCGCGGCCTGCGGGGCCACCCGGCCGTTGGAGCCGCCCGCGCCCCGGGTCAGAGTGATCGATCCGATGTGGACCGACTGGTAGTGCGCGCCGGCGCCCTCGGCGTCACCGGTCTCCAGCCAGTACGCAGCCTGGGCGCAGGTGGCCCGGGACAGCACCTCGGCGATCTTCGGGTCGGCAGGCAGCCCCGCCGCGTCGGTCGCGTACCGGGCGGTCAGCAGCAGGTCGTCGACGAACTCGGCCGCGCGGTCCAGCAGCCGCTCCGCGTCGGCGGGCGGCGTGTTCCCGCTGAATGCCTGCAACTGCTGGACCGTCGCGTACCGGGCCATCGTCAGCCTTTCGCCGCGGAGGTGGTGGTGGAGGCAGAGGCGGTGGAGGAGCCGGTGGTGGTGGAGGCGCCGCAGTCGACGCAGCGGGTCACGGTGATCCGCGCCCCGTCCTCCCGCGTGGCGGGATAGCTCTCCACCCGGTCCGCGGGGCAGCCCCGTGGATGCTTCGGCGCGTTCGGCGCCGTACGTTTCGGCACGTCGCGTCCCCCGTCAGTTGTTGAGGACGCCGGCCAGCCGGGCCGCGCCCTTGCCGAAGACGCCGAGCCCGCAGTAGAACTCGATGCGCGTCCGGTAGACGGGCTTCTCGGCGATCTCGCCCAGGTCGCGCACCTGCACGCCGCCGTTGGTGAGGCCCGCGACGCCCGGGTTGGACTCGTCGCCCGCCCACGAGACGGCGTAGATGCTGGAGGCGTTGGAGGCCGTGCCCTGGGTCTCGTTGAGCCCGATGATGGACGAGCCGTCCGCCCTGGTGCCGATGTCGAGCATCGGAATGCCGTTGTAGGTCGGGATGCGCTTGGACATCGTCGGGTTGTCGCCGAACAGGACGGTGATCCAGTCGGTGCCGCCGGTGCGCCGCCCGGCGCTCATGATCTTGGCGCGGATGGCCTTGTTCATGTAGAGCGCGCCGACGTCCCCGACGACCGCGTTGACGACCTCGTCCAGCTTGTCGAAGAAGGCGTGCTGCTCGTTCGCGGAGCCACCGATGATCGGCATGCCGTTGGGCGCGGCGGTGATCACCTGCGGGCCGGTGAGCCGCTTCTTCAGCCCGTCGAAGCTCTTGGCGTTGACCGCGGTGTCGCCGTTGATGAACGCGTCCTGGAACGCCAGCGTCGCGGCCTTGACCTTCAGCCGGGTCTGGATGGCGCGCTGGTCCATCAGGTTGCCGCGGGTCTGGACGATGAACCGGTCGACGTCGGCGTCGCCGCCGAGGATCACCAGCTTCTCGGTGCGCTGGTTGACGGTGCCGGTCTCGTCGCCGAACGCCTCGTTGGCGTCACGGAACTTCACGCCCGGGAGGGTGGCCTCCTCGTTGTAGGCGTAGTTGTTGCCCTCCACGCTCAGCAGCGGGATGCGGTCCAGCACGCTGGACTCGAGGACGAACATCTCGACGACGCTGCGCTGCAGCTCGTCCTGGGACAGTTTCGCGGACTCGGGAAGGGTGACCGCCATGGCGGCGTGCTCCGTTCTTGTCAGGTGGAGAGGTTGGCGTAGGCGTGCCGGAGCCGGTCCATGCCCGGCGCCACGGCGGATCCGGCGGTCCCGGACCGGCCGGGGAACTCGGCGCCGCCCCGCTGCGCCACCTGGGTCGCGCGGAGCTTGGGGTTGTTCTCGACGGCGCGCTCGACGAGGTCGTCCAGCAGCGCCTGGAATCCGTCGGCGTCCGGGTCGAGCCCGGCCAGGCCGCCGGAGTGGGCGAGCACCGGCACGACCAGCTCGGGATCGGCGTCGTGCCGTTCGGCGGCGCGTTCGAGCGCCTGCTCGATCTTCAGGGTGCGCAGTTCGGCGTCCCGCGCCGTCAACCGCGCCCGGAGTTCGGACAGCACGCGGGCCACGTCCGGCGCGGGCGGTTCGCCCTCCTCGCCCGTCTCTTCCGGGGCGTCGACGATGCCGAAGTCCCGGCCCAGCGCGACGATCAGCACCTCGGTCTCACGTCCCCGGGACTCCAGGTCCCGGACCTTGAGACGCCAGGAGGCGTTCTCCCGCCGCAACTGCTCGACGTAGGCGACGTCGTAGCTTCTCGCCGCCTCCTCCCCTGCCACCGGCTCGGACGCGGCGTCGCCGGGACGCAGCTCGGGCATGGTGGCGCCGGGACTCGGCTCGGGCAGGGCCGTGCCGGGCTCCGGCTCGGGAGCCTGGACGGCCTCGGGGCCTTCAAGCGACCCGGCCGCGCTCGGCTGGTCTTCGGCTTGGTCGGTCATGACGTCGCCCTCCCGGGGCCCGGTCGTGATGGACAACGGACGATCAGGGCTCGTAGGCGGTCAGCTTGAGATCCGCGGTCGTGACGTCGATGTTGAGCACCGACCCGTACACCGCCGGCGGGAAGCCGCCGAACCTGCGGGCCTGCCCGGCGGGCACGTCGACCTTGCGGTCGGCGATGGCCAGGCCGTCCACCGTGCCCGGCGTGACGAACGTGACCGACTGCAGGGCGGAGGCGTGCGCGTTGCGCACCTCGATGATGGTCTCGCCGCTGTTGACGCAGGCGTGCCCGTTGGCCGGGTCGCCGCTCTGCTCGGCGGCCGGGGGCACGCCGTCGCGGGTGAGCTTCGTGACGGGGAGGGAGACTCTGGGCATTCTGCGGCTCCGTTGCTGAAGGATGAACGCCGGTGAGGGCGTGACTCGAAATCGGCGCCCATGGCGAGCGGCGGCCAGGTACGTGCGTCGCGGGCGGGGGAGCGAGTCGGCCCCGCTCTAACCGGCGGGAAGTCGTTCGCGTTGCCGCTGGCGCAGCAGACCCGTGGCGTCGACGTGCTCGCGGATGCGTGCCTGGTAGTCGCGCACCCGCTGCTCGGCGCGCCGGCGTTCGGTGTCGGTCTGGGCCGCCGCGGCGCGGCGCTTGAACTCCCGGACCTTGCGTTCGAGATGTCTGAGCTCGCGGCGGGCGGCCTCGCCCTCGGGATCTTCCGTCGACTCCATCGGCCGGGTCACGCCGGGGATGAAGAGCGACAGGGCATGTCGGCAGTTGGGGTGCAGCAGCCCGGCCGCCGTGGCCTCGGCGACGGTGGCCTCGACCCGGATCGAGGCGGTGCCGCCGAGCGGGCCGGCCGCCTCGACCTCGCCCCGGGTGTCGCCCGAGACCGAGAGGACTTTGCCTTCCCAGGGACGGCACCGGACGCATTCGCCGGGCGCGTCGGACACGATGACCAGGTCCTCGCCGGACTCGGTGAGCCGATCGAGGTGACCTTGCACCGCGGCCCGCGCGGTCGCCGTCCGGATGGCCATCTCCGTGTACGAGGCCAGATCCCAGTCGCGGCCCTGGCTGTCCCGGAATCCGGTGACTCCTTGACCGGCGAAGTCCGCAAGAGCCTTCTCGATCGCCTGCCGGCGGTTGGCCACGCCTAGCAATACCGGTGTGGTGGCCCGCGCGACGATCTCGCGGTAGACGTCTTCGACGGTCCGCAGGATCGGCGCCTGGAGGGAACCGAGCTTGGCCACGAGTTCGGCGATCAGCCGGAGCACGGCGGCCGCGCCGGGCACGTCCGGTGCGTTGACGGCCAAGTCCCGGCGGCCGCGCGGCGAGCGGGGGCTCGACAGGCGGGCGATCTCCGAGAGTGCGGCCTGGCCGCCCCGCTCGTACGCCCTGGCCAGCGCGCGGCGGGCGGCCTCTTCGCCCTCCCGGCTCAGCCGTTCGAGGGTCTGCTCAGCCTGGCGGCGCAGCGCGCCGAGCGCGGCGAGCTTGCGCTCGGCCCAGTCGGGCAGTTCGGCGTCGGCGCCGAGCCTGCGCGCGAGGTCGGCGATGAGATCCAGCTCGGCCTGCGCGTACAGCTCGATCGGCTCCGCAGCAAGCTGCTCGACGACATCAGGATCCAGCGCCATGGAAACGTCACACGCCCCAACGCAACGCCACACAATGCGACGACACAAGATGCGGCGTCACACAGCGCGCGGTCCGGCGCGGCATCACGCGGCGCGCGGCGCAGTGGGGCATCACACGATGCGACGACACGAGATGCGGCGTCACACAGCGCGCGGTCCGGCGCGGCGTTATGCGGTGCGCATTTCGATGCGGGGTCATGCGGCGCGGGGGGCGTCTGGGGGGACGCGGAACGCGTCGTCCAGGTCGGGGACCTGGCGGCCGGCCTCGGCGAGGATCCGCCGGACCTCGTCCTTGATCCGCTCGCGGGGCCAGTCGGGGTGCAGCAGCAGCACCTTGGTCTCGGTGGACGCCGCCTCGGCTCGATGCAGCAGGTCGATGGTCTGCGCGACGGTCTTGGGGTCCTCCGACACCGAGTCGCCGAACTCGACCCTCGGCCGGGCCGGGACGACGGTGCTGAAGCCGAGCGCGCGATCCAGGGCCAGCAGGACCTCGCCTACACGGCCGAGCTGGGGGCGCCAGTAGCGGGCCTTGCGATCGCGGGTGAGGAACGTGCGGCGCTCACGGGCGATCACCTCGGTCGCGGTCGCCTGCACATTGCCGAGCAGGCCGTAGGTCTGCGCGGAGTAACCCGCGGCGGCGACGGCCTGCCGGACGAGCTGCTCGGCGGTGGCCGCGTGTTCGGTCACCCGGATGGCGAACTGGTTGACGGTGATGCCGCCGGTGCCCGGAGATCCGGTCGGCGGCATGTTGAGCTCCTCGAACACCTCGCGGTCGAGGTCGAAGAAGGCGCCCTCGCCGCGCCCCCGGGACTGGAGATAGCCCTGTGGGACGATGATCCGCGACCGGGCCAGCCGCAGATCGCGCAGCCAGCTCGTCCACGTCTCGTCGAGCGCGTCGAACAGGTCCTCGACGCCGTCGTAGTCGCTGCGGCCGTGCGGCTCGCCGCGCAGGCGGCGGTTGGGCCGCATGTTGGGCACGTAGACGGCGGTGAGCTGGTCGATGCCGGTCGCCTTGACCACGGCCGTCGCCGGATCGCCGTCGGCCAGGGGCGCGGTGGCCGGGTGCTCGGTCAGCGGCACGCGTTCGCCCAGGTCGTCGTGCGTGCCCTGGTAGAGCGCGGCCTCGATGCGGCCCGGCTCGTGCCGTTCCAGGTAGCGGAGTATCTCGCCTGTGTCGTCGGCGACGACTCGCCAGAAGGTGACCGCGACCAGCTCGCCCCAGCGCCACTCCGGCACCGCCGAATCGGGGTGCACCACGGCCAGCACGGGACGTTGTGCCACCGACAGATCCCAGTCGGCCTTCAGGTAGACGCCGCCCAGGGCGGCGCAGATCTCGGCCGCCTCCAGCAGCACGTTGTGGATGCCGCCGTCCTCGATGATCTGCTCGAGGCGGCGCTGACCCGCCGGATGGTCGACGGTGAGCGCGGGCGGCTCGCTGAACAGCAGGTCCGCGCTGGTGGTGGCCATGTCGGCGGCCAGCGGCACGTGGACGCGGGTGTCGCGCTGCCCGGCGGGGAGATCGCGGGTCCAGAACCGCCTGCGGCGGCCGTGCGCCGGATGGCGGCTCGCCTCGGCCAGCCGCCGGCCGGACTCGATCAGCTCGGCGCGGTCACCGGCGTACCAGGCGTCGTGCGCCCGCATCACCGCGTACGGCCGGGTCAGCTGCGGGGGCGGCCACGGCGTGTTCTCCTCGGGCAGTGGCACGCTCACTCCGTAGACATCATGAGGGGCCGCCAGGCCCACTCCGCTGACTTGATGGCGTATCGTCCGGCGTCCAACGAGTGGTCATCGACCTTGACTGGAGCGTCCTGACCCTTGGCCGCGGCGCCGCCGTCCCACGAGTAGCCGCCCACCTCGCCGATCCATCCGGCGCAGTCGGCGTGCACCCGCAGCCGGTCGGTCGCCAGCAGCGACGACACCAGCCGGATGCCCTCGCGGACGCGGTTGTCGGCGTCGGTCACGTTGGTCAGCCCGTCCCGCCAGAGCTGCACCTTGAGCGAGGCGGCCGAGGGATCGACGTACACCCACTCGGGCTCCACGCCGAGGACGTTGCCGCTCTCATGCGGGCGCCGCACGCCGCCGAGCCAGGCCCGCAGGTCCGCCGAGTACTCCTCGTCGGTGCGCTGCCGGCGGGCCCGGCCGGCCTCGTGCCGGTACTCCGACACGAAGTAGAGACGGCCGTCCTCGCCGAGCCCGAGCAGTAGCGCGGAGAACGGGTTGGCGGTGCCGTAGTCGCAGCCGACCGCCAGCCAGCGGACGATCCGCGGCAGCTCGGTCACGACGTGCCGACCGGGATCCCACGCCTCGTAGACGGCGCCCTCGGCCTGGCACCATTCCCCGCGGATGAACCGCCGATGCCACAGGCCGGTGTACTCCCGGCCGAGGGTCTCGACGTAGGACGCGGAAAGGCTCGGGTTGTCGTCGATGGTGAACGGGAAGGCGGCCACGTTGAGCTCGCGGGCCTGGTCGAGCCAGCGCCGCTTCAGCCAGTGGCCCGGGCTGTCGGGGTTGGTGGTGGCGAAGAGCTGCGCGCCGGGCACCGACATCCGGCCGAGCAGCTGCGTCCAGAACGCCTCGGGCAGCAGGGTCGCCTCGTCGAGGTAGGCCCCGGCGCAGGTCATCCCGCGCAGCCGTTCCTCGGCCCGGGCGTCGCCCGCCCCGATCAGATGGATCTTGTGACCGAGGATGGTCGCGGTGGCCGCGCCGGGCGAGTGCCGCACGGTCCGGGCCACCGGGCCGAACAGCCGCTCGTCGCGCAGCGGCTCCAGCACGTTGCGCTCGACCGTGGTGATCGTCCGGCCGGCGATGACGTACAGCCCGCCCGGGGGTGGCGCGCTCAGGTAGATCAGCCAGCGCAGCAGGCTCGCCACGGTCTTGCCCGAGCGGATGGCGCCGTGCCAGACGTTGATCCTGGACCCGGCGCCGGCCACCGAACGCAACTGCGCCGGCGACAGCGCCGTGAGCGGCTCAGTCCCCGGCATCGGACGGAGCGGTGCGCGCTTCGGCCGGACTGGTGCGCGCTTGGGACGGGGTGGTGCGCGCTGCGGACGAGGTGGTGGGGGATCCGGCCGGGGTGGCCCGGGCCATGTGCCGCAGCCCCTCGGCGATGGCCGTGAGCATGCTCCGGGCTTCCTCGACCCCGCCATCGGCGTCGTACTCGTCCAGGCGCAGGCTCTTGTCGACCGCGATGCCGACCGCCGCCATGATCTCGCGTTTGTCCCGGTAGGGCGGCTCCGCGAGCCGCGCCTCGGTGAAGGTGTTGTCGCGCCCGCCGAAGGCGTGCACCGTGCTGGGCTCCCACAGCCGGCGCCGCAACCGCAGCGCGTCATCGAGCAACGTCCTCGCGAGCTCGGCCCGGCGCGCGGCGTTGTACGCCTGCGCCGCCTGCGTCGCCGCCTGTACCTTGCCGCCGTGCTCGAACGAGAGTCCGAGCTCGCGGGCCATCCGGGACACGGTCGAGCCGGAGCGGCCGACCTCCCGGGCGATCTCGTTCCGGGACATGCCCCGGCCGTGCAGCTCCAGGACGCGCTGATAGTCCCGCTGGGTGACCGGCTTGGGCATCGTCACCTCCGGGAAAGCAAAAAGGCCCCGCACCCACCCGTTTTCGGGCATGCGAAGCCAGACACCTCAATGATCGCCTGTGGATAACGTCCTGTCAACCCCGGCCCCGGCCCCTACCGCCCGCACGCGTACGCCTGACCCGGGGGCGAAGGCCCGTCCGGCGCTCCGCCATGCCGCCCTGGCCATCGCATCAGTTAAGCCTTTCCCGCACTGCCAGCCGCAACGGAAAAGGCGATGCACCTTTCACCCGTTCGGCGGATTGTCCGGCAGAAATGGCGCGAGTAACTTTCTTGTTGTCGGGCCGCCACGGCGGAACGGCAGGAACTAACAACAGTCCGCTTGAAGGGATAGATGAGATGGGCAAGAAGGACTCACAGCAGGAAAAGTGCGACCACGACTGGTCCAACTGGACGGAGGAGTACGTCAGCGAGGACCAGGTCCGCTTCGTTCGCTCCTGCACCAAGTGCTGGGCGGAGGAGAGGAAAGGCTGACCGACAAGCCGACAGCATGATGCGATGCCCCCGACGGGATGCACCTCGGGGGCATCGCCCTTTTTGTATATCCGCTCCTCTCGCCACCTGACGCGCGCGCGAGCCCGTAAGTGCGCACCCGCCACCAACGACCGCGCTTTCCGGCAGGTGCGGCTGGTGATTCGGCAAGGAAAAGCGTGTGCCGGATTCACTCGTTTGGCGGTATGACAGGCGCTTTCTCATCCGTAGATTCATTGGTGTCGGGTTTCGGAGGAAACAAAGGGACTCGACCGAATTGGAAACTATGTGAGGAGAGATAGAAAATGGGTGACCCCAAGAAGAACGGGCAGCAGCCCGACGACAACCCTCCGCCGGACGAGACGCCCACCACGCCGATCCCGGTGATCCCGGAGCCGCGCAAGCCCCAGGACGACGAGTGATCGGATTCGTCCGTAACGCGAAATAGCGGATAAGGCGACGGTCCTTGAGAGGCTCCCCCTCTCAAGGACCGTTGTCGCATGTGTGCATCCGGCCACGGCCGGAACTGGTGGAGCCATGGGCGGAATGCTGGCGGCGGCGTGCACGCGTCGTTGGAACGGTGCCTCTGTCCCCTGCCGCGCGCGCGACCACCTAAATGCGTCGCCGCCACATGAATACGCGCTTTTCGGCGGGGCGCACTCTCGGCGGTCGGCGACACAGGCCGGAAAGTGGTGCGAACAATTCACCCGTTTGGCGGTATGAGGGAGAGAGGTTGATCCGTAAATTTGTGGTTGTCGGGTTCAGGGGAAGCCCGGAACCGACAAAGTGAGAAATGCAAGGCCAACTAACCGAGGAGTCTGCAATGCCTGATAAGCCGAAGGAACCGAAGCCGAGCGGCCCTCCCTACCCGAAGCCACCGGGCCCCACCGAGCGGCCACCGAACAAGCCGGACCCGCACAAGGACCCCACCAGGCCACCCGGCCGCTGACAGGTCCGATCCAAGCTGATTTCTGAGGCAACGGCCCCTGAGAGGTTCTCCCTCTCAGGGGCCGTTGTCGTAACCCGGTACCCCCGGCTCCGAGTCTTGGAGCCGGGGGTACCGGCATGTCCGGACCGGCGGGCGGCCCCCACGCGCGTGGCGGATTCGGGGACCGGTCGCCCGAGGTGTTTATCCGGCGCGTTTGCGTGCGGTTGCGGCGCGGTCGTCCAGGCGTGCCGCTAGCCATTCCAATTCTTCGTACGGCCACATCGGCTTTCCGCGTAGTCGAGAACCGCACAGGTCGGTGGGCGGGTCACAGAGGGGGTTGTGGCAGAGGACGTAGCCGTCCGCGTAGAGGCGCAGGGTGAGCGCGCCGCCCTCCGGTTGCTCGGGCGTCGCCCCATCGCAGCCGATGCAGGGAGCCTTGATGAGAGTGCCGTCCTCGACCAGACCGAGAACGCGGACGACAAGGCGGTGCAGGCGCGCCACCTCGGCGGCGAAGTGTTCGGCGAGCGTCTCGTCCGTCGTAATAGCGGGGAGCTGGTCCTCCAGCCAAACGCTGGCCCAGTGCAGCGAGCCTTCAGGAACGTACTCGATGCGATGGCGTTCGGCGGGCCGGAATTCTCCCTGGGCTCGTTCAGGTCCTGTGATGGTGAGGTAGCGAACGCTCGGTTCCGCGGTCGGCCGGCGGGTCAGGCGGTAGTCCGGGCAATCGCAGCCGGGAATGGCGCAGTGGTCGAGGTGCGCGTCGGCCTCGTGGCGGCAGCGCTCGCAGAGCCGGGAATAGCCCAGGCGGTCCCGGACGGCGTCCTCCAGCAGCAACATTCCGCGCTCGACCTCCTCGATGACATCAAGGACGTCGTCGCGGGCCGCCGACCTGGTGTAGCCGGGCGGGTCGATGCCCTGCCGGGTCAGCATCAGGCGCTCGGCTCGTTCGGCTCGGGCCAGTGCGTCTCTGCGTTCGCGTTCCTCGGCGGTCATGGCGAGCTCGGCCCAGGGACGGGGAGTGCCCGGATGGCGGGCGGTCAGGACATCGCCCCAGCGTTCGCGGACCTCGTTGAGCTGCTCGGCGACGCGGTGCGTGAAGACGGGCATCGAAACTCCTAGAAGGGCGGCGTGTCATCGGTCGCGGGGGCCGGCCGTCGCGGCCGGAAGCGCAGGGCGGAGCCGGGGACCGGCCCGGGGCAACGGTGCTCGGCCACCACGGGATGGCGGCGATGCTCGATGCGCCAGAGGTCGCGGTGGACGAGTTCGCAATGGCGGCCCATCGGTACGGCGTCGAAGGTGCGGCGGCGTTGGACGAGCGCGGAGAGTTCGCCGAGCGTGTCGAGCGGGACGGGATCGCATCGGGTGTCGATCCCGGCGACCGGGGCGTCCAGGGCGCGCATCACCAGCGCGTCGCAGGACCGGCACCGTTCGAGCCGGATCGCGAGGCCGGGAACGTCGGGCAGCCAGCGAGGCCGGGTCACGCGCGGCTCTCGATGACGGTCGTGACACATGACGGGCCCCGGTAAGGACGTCCCTTGGGTGTGCGCGTTGGGCTTGGTTCGAGACAGGAATCCGTCATATCCGTCCGAGGTGTCATGGCGTGCTCCAGGGATGTACAGGTGGCGGGCTGGAACGTGCGGTCTGACAGGTGTGACAGGTGCCGTGCGCGGGGTGTCGCTGATGACGGGCCAGGCCGGGGACCGGTCACGCATGACGCGCGTCGGGGCGCTTCGGGCCGCGCAACGGTCACGCATGACGTGCGGACGGCCACTTCGAGCCGCAGAACGGGCACTCATGAGGCCCATCCGAGCGCTTCGGGGCCGGATCCGGCGTCGACGGCGTCGGTGAGCCGGACGCCGACGTAGTAGCGGGCGCTGGGCGAACGTTCGGAGGCCACCCCGTAACGGCTGCGCAGCGCCAGCGTCAACGCCTTCGCCGAGGCCGGGGCCTCGCCCTCCTGACGGCAGAACGTCTCGTACGCGGCGCGCAGCTCGGCGACCCTCACGCGCATGTGCTGCCCGGTGTGCTCGCCCGTCTCGCAGCGCTCCTCGACGAAGCGCGCGATCGAGTCCTGGTCGCTGGCGTAGGCGTGGGTGGCGGACTGGACGGACGTGGGCTCGGGGAGCCCTTCGGCGAAGTAGCCGGCCGCGCCCTGGATCAGCCAGTTGAGGATCGCCGGGCCCTCGTCCTCGACCAGCCGGTCCTCCAGCCCCGCGTCCCGCTCCTCGGGCGGGACGACGTGCAGGAACGGCAGCAGCTTGAGCCGCCGCCAGAAGGCCGGGCCGCCCACGCGCACCTGCGGCTGGTGGTTGGCCAGCAGCCACAGCGTGTGGCTGGGCGTGAAGCTGAAGAAGTCCTGGCGCATGAACCGGCCGCTCAGCGTGTCGCCGCCGGTCAGCAGCTTCACCTTCGCCTCGCCGAACCGCTGTCCCTCGTCGAGCTCGCTGGTGACCACCAGCCGGGCCCCGGCCAGTCGCGCGATCTCGGTGGGGTGGCCGGCCATGGTCGTGGACAGCAGGAGTTCGGCCGGCGCGGAGATGGAGTATCCGGTGTCACCGATGCCGATCACCCGCTGTACGACGCTCAGCAGCGTGGTCTTGCCGTTGGCGCCGGCACCGTGGCAGAACGGCAGGACCTGCTCCATCACCCGGCCGACCAGGGAGAGGCCGAGCAGCCGGTGCACGAACGTGGTCAGCTCCGGGTCCCCGGCGAAGGTCGTGGCGAGGAACTCCAGCCAGCGCCGCGGCTCGGCGTCGACGGGGGCGACGCTCGTCGAGCGGGTGTGCAGCCCGGCCGGGTCGGCCGCGCGCAGCGTCCCGGTCCGCAGGTCGATGGTGCCGGCCGGCGTGTTGAGCTCGAACGGCCGCGCGTCGAGGGACCCCAGATCCACCACGACCCGCGGGTCGGACTGGGCGAGCCGGACCATGGCCGCGATGCCGTTGGCCGAGAGGCTGCGCCGCCGGTGCCGCTGCTCGGCCCGTTCGCCGTCCGGCAGGCCGCGCGCGATGGTGCGGGCCAGCTCCCGGACGTGCTCGGCGTGGTCCCAGCGCCAGCGATGGCCCTCGAACGTGAGCCATTGGCCGCGCTGCGGGACGTATCGCAGGGTGCTCGTGTTGGCGTCCACGAGCCGGAGCGCGTTGCCGTCGTCGGACAGCGAGTAGGTCTGCGGCTCGCCCACGACCGACAGCACCGCGTGCGGGACGGGCCTGGGCTGTTCCGGGGCCGGTTGGCCGAGCCCGCGGCCGGACAGGAAGCGGGCGGCACGCGAGTAGTCGCCGCCGTGCTCCAGCATCGTGTGCGCGGCGAACTTGGTGTAGGTGCGCTCCGGCTCGAAGGGGGTGCTCGTGGAGAAGACGTACAACCAGTCGCCGTCGCCGTACCCGGTGGTGGCCGAGATGCCGAACGTCTTGTCCGGGCGCCGCCAGAAGGTCTCCGTGCCGCGCGTGTGGACCTTGGTCCAGCCGTGCGGCTGGAGGATCTCGTCCCAGGTCGCGATCTCGTTGAAGGCGTCCCCGGGCGAGACGCCACCGCCGCCCCGTTCCGGCCGCATGGCCCCGGCCGCCGCGATCGGATGGACGGCACCAGACCCAGGCGCCCCAGCCGGACGACCGGCGCCGGGCCCGGCCGCCGCCGGTCGTGGTGTGCGGTCGAAGGTGGCGGCGAGCTGGTGGAAGGCGTCCCGCTCCGGTTCGGTGATGACGGGGATGGTGTCCGGGCCGCCGCGCAGCAGCGCCCAGGGCCGTCCGGTCGGATGCACCGGTCCGTGGGACGGGGCGACGACGACGAAGCCGCCTTCGCCTCTCGTCTCGATGAGCACGGCGCTCGCGGCGTCGCGGGCCAGCCGCACGCTCGGCTTGGCCGTACCGGCGACCCGGTAGAGCAGATGCAGGCCGCCGCTCGGAGTCATCTCGGCATAGCCGGAGATCAGCCGGGCGAACAGCGGGCCTAATCCGCTCGCGTCGGCCGCCTCGCGCAGTTCGCGCAGGAGCCCGGCGGTGACGGCGCGGCCCTCCAGCTCCAGCATCTCCAGCCCGCCCGAGACGGCGCCGGTGACGACTCCGACGCCCGGATGCCCGGAACCGAACCACGTTCGGATGTCCTGTTCGCCGGGACGCTGGTTCTGATGGGTCTTCCACGTCCCCAGCGGTGCCTTGCTGCCGTCGGTCGCGGCGCGCACGACGCACAGCCCGGCGGCGTGCAGGGCGAGCGCGGCGTCCAGTGAGGAGGGCTGATCATCGAGTACCCCATCGGGCCCGCTGTTATCGGACACGCGCAGTCCCTCCATATCGAGTTGAAAACCGGTGGTCACGTCCCCCGCCGCGGGCTCGCACCGCGGATGCCGCTGGTCCGGGGGTGCTGCTGGGTCAGCCGTTCAACTGAGCCAGCAGAGCCTTCACCTCGGCGGGCAACGCCTCCGGGTCGAGCCGCGTCACCGGAGCCGCGGCGGCCTGGCCGGCCGGAGCCGCAACCGCGGCCGACTGAGCCGCGGCCGGCTGGGGCACCGGAGCGGCGGCCGGGGCCGCCGGAGCCGGAGGCGCAGCCGCGGGGGCGGGCGCCACGGGCTGGTTCGCCGTCAGCCAGGTCGCCGCGCGCTGGTCGTCGGTGCCTTCGGCGTACGGCCCGAGCACCCAGGCCGGGTTTCCCTTGTCGGTCGCGACCTGGCCGCACCGGCCCAGCACCATCCCGCCGCTATGGGCGACGGCGAGGAGCTTGTTGACGATCCCGGGGTGGCTGTCGGACACATGCCGGCGCGGCGCCGGGTCGGCCTCGTCCAGGTCGACGAAGTCGAACCGCGCTACCGGCACGTCGCGGCCCTTGAGCTGGTCGAACCGCTCGCCGACCTCGTGGACCTTGAGGATCAGCAGCAGATGGCCGGAGTGCTCGGCGGGCTTGAGCCAGGCGCCGCTGCTCGGCTGGTTGAACTGGAACATGGTCGTCCCCTCTCCTTGTGCCCCTGTGGGCGATTGGTCTTCGGCGTGAGTGCGGGTCTCGGCGTGAGTGCGGGTCTTCGGCGTGGTGCGGATCTCGGTGTGGTGCGGATCTCGGTGTGGTGCGGGCTTCGGTGTGGTGCGGGCTTCGGTGTGGTGCGGGCTTCGGTGTGGTGCGGGTCAGTCGAGGTGGCCCGGGCAGCCGCGGCTCAGGTCGGTCGAGCCCGGCGAGAACCAGGGGCAGTACGTGCATTCGTGGCCCCGGCTCGCGGGGATGATCGACCAGTTCCGCGGATGCCGTTCCGGATCGACCCTCGCGACGAGATCGCGGACGACGTCCAGCCGTCCGACGGCGGCTTTGGCACGTTCCGGGTCATAAGGGGCCGACCAGACCCAGAGACCGCCGAGGTTGCCCGCGCGCGGCAGAAAGGCCAGCGCGACCGTCTTCGGGGAGAACCCGGCCCGCTCGAAGCCCCGGCCGTACAGCTGCGCCTGGTCGACGTACTGGCGCCGCGGCCCCTGCGAGCGGTACGTCCGCATCGTCGTGGCGCCGACGACCTTCCAGTCGATGACCGTGTCGGTCTCGGTGTCGTAGAGATCGCAGGATCCGGACAGGCCCGGGGCGACCTCGACGCGCCGTTCGACCAGCCATCGGCCGCCCTCTTCGGGCGCCGCGAACGCCGCGGCCAGCCACGCGTGGACGGCGGTGCCGACCACCGCCGCCCATGGATCGCCGGTGGTGTTCGTCTTCGGCCAATCCAGGCAGCGATAGGCCAGACGGCGGACGCACGGCTGTCCGACCTCCGACGGCCCGATCGCGGTCTGGCCGCTGCGCGGGGCGTTCGCGGCCGCCCGCCGGATGCCCTGGACGAGCGTGTCGGTGAGCGGGCCGGGCGAGCCCGGCCCGCCCTGCGCCCCCGGCCCGCCTGGTCCGCCCGGCTGCGAGAACGCCGCGACCTCCGCCGCGGTCATCGGGGCCTCCGCCGCCGCGTTCAACCCGACCTCCGGCGGCGCGGTCATGCCGCCTTCCGTTCGTCGGCGGCGAGCCGGAAGGGACGGGCCGGACGTTTCGTCCTGACGAACCGGGCGGCGATCTCGGGATGGGCGTCCTCCAGGGCCTTGCGGTCCAGGTACGTCGCCGGTTTCGTCCAGGCCCAGGTGATCACGGCCCGGCCGTCCACCCGTGCCTCCTCGGCGTCGCCCATGCTCTCCTGGAGCCGGTGCACGATCCAGCCGCGGACCTCGGTCAGCCGGGCCAGCTCGAGGTCGACCTTGCGGAGCGCGTCGATCCACGCCCGCTGCTCACCGAGGTCGACGCTGGGACGCTCTGGCGGAGTTGTCATCGTTGGTCCTCCACGGGATGAAGTCAGGCGGACTCGGCGGCTTCGGGCCAGGCCACCGAGGCCACGGCGGCCCGGTGGCTCTTGGGCACCTCGGCGAGCGGCCGGCCGAGGTGATCGAGTCCCATGGCCAGCAGGATCAGGGCGTCGGCCTCGTCGTTGCTCTCGATCGGCACCCGGGGATAGCGGCGGGCGGCGGCGAGCAGGACCGCGTCCTTGGTCGCCTGCCCCCGGCCGGTGGCGTAGCGCTTGACCGCGGCGGGCGGCACCACCGCGAACGGCACGTCACGCGCCCAGAGGCCGTAGGTGACGAGCCACCACAGGCCCGCCCGTTCGTGGTGCCCTCGTTCCCGCCGGCCGGTACCGGAGCCGTACGAGGGACCCTCCACGACGACCAGCTCGGCCCCCGAGCAGTGGTCCAGAATTTCCGTGCGGATGGCGCGCAGCCGTGCGTAGGCCGTCTCCCGCACCACGATCGAACCGACCCAGATCTCTTTCGGGTCAGCTCCCGTGCCCGCCACGCCGACCCGGGTCAGCGACAGGTCGAGTGCCACGACTCGTGCTGGATAAAGCCTGGTCACGACGTTTTGGGCATGATCTCTGATCATTCGGCGCGTGCTCGTCGACGGCATCGCACGGTCCCCCTCGTCTCATGCGGCGTGGATGTTGTTGCAGGGAATCTCGATCGCCGATTTCGGCACGTTCAGTGCCTCGGCCAGGCGCGCGATGACGGCCGGGCGGCAGCCGCGGCGGCCCGCCTCGATATCGCACAGGTACTGCAGGGAAATGCCGGCGCGGTGGGCGAGTTCCTTCTTGGACTGCCCGTCCTTACTTCGGATGGCGGTCAATGCCGCAACGTTGATCACGTACGCAGGCTACGCACTCCTACGCAGCCACACAAGCCTTGCCCCGGGGCGACAACCGCGGGGGTACGCACGGGAAACACTGGCGTCAGCGCGCTGAGCGGGTATGTTATGGGCGCAGCGGGGGTGGCGCTGCGTAGTAACGCGTAGCAACCAGATTCAGAGTGCTGATCTACGCGTAGGACCAGAGGAGCATGGAGACACCTGAAACACGGCTTCGGACCGGCCAGTTGGTAGAACGGATCCGCCGCGAACGTCGTCCACGGCTCACCAAGCGGGAAGTGGCCCGCCAGGCGGGCATCTCCGAGATCTGGTACCGCAGGGTCACCTTGGGTGTGCAAGGCCGCCGGCCGGACCCCGCCAGTGACGAGACGTGGGCGGCCATCGCCCACGCGATCGGCCTCGACCCCGAACGCCTCTTCGCCGAACTCGGCCGCCCCTGGGACGGCTCCGACGTCACGGAAATCAAAACCGAAGACGCGGATGTCGAGGCTTTTCTCGTCAAGCTCAGAGGGCGACCTACAGTGGAACGACTGGAGATCCTTAGGCGTCTAGTCAATCAAACGGTCGCAGAGTTGATCGAGGAAGAGCGGGGTTAAATGAACACAATGCGATCCCAAGGTAACCTTGGGTAAGAAAGAGGAAGTCCTGCGCTTACAACATTGCCGAGCCGTGCGCTACAGAGCCAGCCTCGATCTGATGGAAGACGAGGTCGTCGTCGTGCTCCGCGGTCGCGTCACCGTGGTCCTGGTGCACCCGAACCGCATGCGTCGGCTGCGGCAACCGCTCCGGATCTCCGAATTCACGGGATCCTGTGAGCTGACCCAATCCTGATCCGATCCCCCGCGAAGATTGACGGGCCGGGAGCGCCCCTCCGCTCCCGGTGACCCCCAGCACAGCGGCTCATTTCGGTCAGTCAGGTCGATCGTGTCAAGGCACCGGCCATGGCGTTCTCAAAGCGCACCGAGAAATTGGACAGTCCAAATACACGGTCGCCCTATGCCCGGCACCCTGACCGGACTCAATGGTCCGCGGAGATGCAGAACTGGTTGCCGTCCGGATCGGTGAGCACCGTCCAGGTCAGACCGGGAACCGTGTGGGTGTCGACCACCGTGGCGCCCAAGCCGGTCAGCCGGTCGATCTCGGTCGCGCGGTCGGAGACCTTGAAGTCGAGGTGCCAACGGTTCTTGCCGGGAGTCGGCTCGGTCACGCGCTGAAAGCCCAGGACCGGCCCGCCCGGCGTGCCCACCGCGACGTAGAACTCATAGTCAACGGTGATCTCACCGCCCGTCGCCGTCGCCCACCACTCCGCGAGCCTCCGCGGCTCCGCGCAATCGACCGTCACCGCCACAACAGACATTGTCATGGCTCAATGCTCTCGCCAGCCGCCCCTGCCAGGCCACCTCCTGAGCTCCGGCGAGGTCTAGAGTGCGCGAGTGGACGATCTGGATCTGGGACGCGTCTAGTCCGGCTCGGCGGGGCGGTATCGGGTGCGGTAGACGGCCGGGCTGAGGGTGAAGAAGTGCCGGAAACGGCGGCTGGCGTAATTGGGGTCGGTCCAGCCCACCAGCCGTCCGACCGCCGCGACGGACAGGTCGGTCTCGATGAGGAGTGCCGCGGCGCGCTCGGCACGCAGCCTGCCGAGATAGGTCATGGGCGGGACGCCGAGTTGGGCGGTGAACAGACGCGCCAGATATGCCGGCGACATGTTCACGGCCGCAGCGAGTTCGTCCAGGCTCCAGGCGCGCTGAATGTCGGTCTCCAACAGCTGCGCCGCAGCCATTACCGCAGGATGGGTCTGCGCGGGCAGGTCAGCGGGAACGGATGCCAGCGCGCCGCCCAGCAGGCAGAGCAGCATCCCTACCCGCACGGCGTGAGCCGGTTCCGGTTGATCAGCGATCGCCGTGAGACCGGTTTCGACGACGCGCAGCGTGGCGGGGTCGAGCCGCAGCAGGTGGCCGGCGCTGTGCAGGACCCGTCCAAGCTGCGGGTGAGCGCGTAGCCAGGCCAGTTCGCGCTGGAAGACCTCAGGGCCGACATAGAGGTTGTGGACGATCAGCCGCCGGCAATCCCGGTAACCATGCCAGTCTCCCGGCCGCAGCATCGTCACCGAACCGCGGTCCAGTTCCCGCTCGCCCGCCGCGGAGACGTGCGTCCCCGCGCCGCCGGTCACCACCGCCAGCTCGATGAAGTCATGGCTGTGGGCCGAGGTGCCGCTCCGCAACTCGTACCGCTCGGCGACGATGGGCGGCCCGCCCGGCGGGAAGACCTCCGCTCTCCGCACGCGATGCACCCGACCTCCTCGATGTCAATATTGTGCTACACCTGCCGAGCTCCTGTGCTAGCCCGGGCACCTGCGCGATCGCGACAGTTGTTGAAACAAGACCCCGCACGACAAGGAAGATCAAGAATGACTGTCGCCGCGACCACGCCAGAGACCCTCTCCACAGCCACCATCTCCGCCTACCGCCGTGATGGTTTCGTCCACGTTCCCGGAGTCATCTCCCGCACGGACGCCGCCAGGTTCGCCGAAGCCGCACAGTCAGTGCGGCACACCCTCGCCGACAACCACGAGGGAATGATCTTCACCCAGCTGCTCCAGCTGTGGCAGCAGGACGAAACGCTGCGCGAGCTGACCCTGCACCCGAACCTAGCGGCCATCGCGACCCGCCTCGCGGGGATCCCGCTACGCCTCTGGCACGACCAACTGCTGATCAAGGACCCGCACAACGGGGCCGCGACCGAGTTTCACCAGGACCAGCCGTACTGGCCGCACGCCGGCTCCCGACACGCGCTGTCGGCCTGGGTGGCGCTGGTGGACGTCCCGGTCGACCGCGGCTGCATGACGTTCATCCCGGGCTCCCAGCACCTGGACGGACTACGGCCACAAGACCTGGCCGACCACGCCGACATGTTCTCCGTGGCACCCGACCTCGAATGGCAACACCGCGTCACCGTCCCCCTCCGCGCAGGCGACTGCACGTTCCACAACTCCCGCCTCGCGCACAGCGCCACACCCAACTTCACTGACGACCCCCGCATCGCCCACGTCATCATCTACGTGGACGCCGACCTGACCCTGGCAGCCGAGCCCTCGCACCCGGTAACCGACCCACTCGCCCTGCCCGTAGGCAGCCCGCTCCCCGACAAACACTTCCCTCGCTTCACCACCTGACGCGTGGAAGAATGCGCTCATGCAGCTCACACGAAAGGGCTATGCCGCGTAGACGGCCAGCTCAGCTCCGCGCCGAACGGCTTCCCCGCAACTGGCTAGAAGCTGGCGACGAGTGCTCTGTCTCAACGATTCCCGGCCTTTCGCCGCATGGCCGGCTCGTGGTCGCGCGCTTGGAGCGTGCGCGTTTCTGGCCAGGCGCCGCCGCCGAGGCGTTGATCTCTTGGACGTGGTTCCTGCGGGATCCATATCACCGGTTGTTCGATCCAGCGTATGGATGCGGGGTCATGCGCTGCTGCCCAGACCCGGCGGAAGTCCGTCTAATCCTGCAAGCCGTGGCGCACACCCTCCCTCCCCGTGACGCACGAAGGTTCAGGGCACTCCTCGCCCGACTTGACGTTCAGTGGTGAGGACGGCGTTAGGCCTCCGGCGGCCGGTTCACCAGGAGGCCCCGGGCCGCACGTCCCAGCAGCGCGGGCGGGGGCCGCGCCAACGTTGAGCGGGCCGCCGCTACGCCGTGCGCGTGTTTAGCCTGCCTGCGCTGTCGCCTGCTGCTGGCGGAACTGGCTGGGCGAGAGGCCGTAGGCGGCGCGGAAGGCCTGGCTGAAATGCGGGGGACTGGGGAAGCCCCACCGGGCCGCGATCGCGCCGATGGGTTGGGCGGCAAGCCGGGGATCGGCCAGGTCACGCCGGCACTGTTCCAGACGACGCTCGCGGATCCAGCCGGAGACGGTGTGCCCGTCCTGCTGGAACAGCTTCTGCAGGTAACGCACGGAGATATGGTGCGCCGCGGCTATCGCGTCCGGGGTCAGGGACGCGTCGCCCAGGTTGTCCCGGATGAAGGCGTGGATTTGGGCCATCAACGCTCGCCGCCTGGTGTTGGGCGGTACCTGGCTGTCGGCCTCCAGTGCGCCGGCCAGCGCCGCGGTCAACACGTCCAGCGTCAGGGTGGACAGCCGGGCGACGTCGGCCGGGCTGAACTCGTCCATGTGCCGGGCCAGCTGAAGAAGAAACGATGAAGACAGCGCACCGATCCCCCGGTCGCCCGGGATGCGAACGGCGGTCAGACGCCGCAGGTCTCGTGGAGGCAACGGCAGTAACGAGCGCGGGAACTGGAGCCCCAGGTGCTGGCTCACTGGAACCCCCGGTATATGTCCGGCGACGTAGGGGCGCGAGCTGTCATACAGGCCCAGGTCTCCGACATGGAAATCCGTGCGCCGACCGTCCTGCTCGCCCCTTATGCCGCGCCCGCGCACCGCGCAGGTCAGCAAGAACGTCTCGGGATCGGTCTGGCGGATCAGCTTGGGGGTGCGGCTGACCGAGTGCGGCGTCGCGGTCATCAAGGTCACTTGCACAGGGCCGAGCCCGCCGACGCCCACCTGAGCCTGAAATCCAGTTTCCAAGTCGGGCTCGCAGCGCGCATCGAGAGGCACCCAGACCTTCGAGGTCACCTCGCGCCAGAAAGCGAACCGCTCGCCCGTCGGGATTTCGGCCGTGCTCATCACGTTCATGACCACCAGCCCCCTTGTCGCCGCGGAGGCGGGTCCGCTTCAGCCCGGTGCATGCAAATCTGTAAGTGCGTAATCGTGGTGCGCATGAAGGCCACGTTACCGACCGATCCACGCCGAAAACTTGTCCAAACCGCTCATTCAGGCCAGTGTGCCGTCGGCGGCACAGGTGGCCAGTCGCATGCCGGCGTAGCGGTCGATGTGGAGCATCGGACCGGGCTCCCTCGCGGCCGTCGCTGGCCGTTACGGGCGGGCTTCCTTCTGGCCGGACGATTCCGCGGGCGGGCTGACCCAGCCGAGGAAGGCCGCCTGCAGGCCCGCCTGGAACCGGGTCTGCGCGCCGAGCCGCGTCATCAGCTCGCGTACGCGGCGTTGAAGCGTGCGATGGCTCAGCCCGACCTGGCGGCTGATCGCCTCGTCGCCGAGCCCGGCGGTGAGCAGCGCGACCAGCTGCGCCTCGAAGGGCGTCGGCGCGTGCTCCGCCGGGACGATGTCCTGACCGGCCGGCGGCAGGGGCATCCCGAGTCTCCAGAGCGTCTCGAACAGCGCGCTCAGGGCGTCCAGCAGCTCCGAGGGGTGGACGATCGCGCAGCTCTCGATGACCGAGTGCGTGATGCGCAGCGGGACGATGGCGAGCCGGTCGTCCGCGACGACCATCTTCATCGGCACGCCGGACATGACCCGGGACTGTTCTCCGGCAGCGCTGATGGGCTCGTAGTGGCCCTGCCACCAGCCGTCCATCTCAAGGCTGGCGCGGTCGTAGACCGCCCGGTACGCCACTCCCCTGGCGAGCGCCTCCAGCTCGACGTCGTTGGGGACACTCGGATCGTGGACGTACGGGGGCCGGTCGAAGACGCGCACCTCGCGCCGGGCACCGCGCTGCAGCTGGTCGGACCGTTGCGCGACGGCGTCCCGGCCGACCACGATCTCGACCAGCTCGGTCGGATGCCGTGAGCCCAGCGCCCGCTGGTAGCTCTCGGCGTACTGCCGCGCGGTCGCCCGCGCCCGGCTCAGCTCCGCCTCCTTCTCCAAGATCAGCGCCTCGAGCGCGATATCGGGGGCCGCGGCGAGGTAGACCTCCCGCGGGCCCGGCTTCCGGCTGACCAGCCCGGCGGACTCCAGGACGCGCAGCGAGCGCCCGATCTGCCGCGGCGCCAGCCGGACCCGGGCGGCGAGCTCGTCGGCGGACGCGCCGGGCCCGTCGATCAGTCCGCGGTAGACGGCCTGATCGGCGGCGTCGAGACCGAGGGCATCCAGCACAGAAACGATCTTGCCTCAGAAGGCGCGCGGCGGTGGCCAAAGTACGTCAATGTCGCGAACGCGCCACGCCCGGCCCTTACCCCGCGCCCGCGCCGCAGTTGATCATTCCAATTGCCGAGGCCCCGGGTGCGAAGGAACGAGAACCGAATGACCCCACACCGCTGGTACGTCCGCCTGACTCTCGCGGCCGGAGCGCTGGCCATGGCGATCAGCCCGTTGGGCGCCCCGGTCGCCTCGTCCCAGCCCACGCCGCCGTCCGGCTCCCCGCCATCTCCCGCGGGCGGCGCCCCGCCGGCCAAGCGGATCACCCTGATCACCGGCGACATCGTCACCTACGGCGGCGGCTCGGCCAGCGGTGGCTCGGGCGGCGCGTCAGACGGCTCGGACGTGAAGATCACCGCCGCGCGGCGGCCCGGCGGCCGGCCGGTCGCGTTCCACCAGCGCAAGCAGGGCGACGCCCGCTACGTCATTCCCTCGGACGTACTGGGCCTGGTCGGCACGGGCCGGCTGGACAAGGGCCTGTTCGACGTCGCCTACCTCGCCCGCAACGGTTACGCCGACGACGCGTCCCCGCGCATTCCGCTGATCGTGCAGTACGGCGCCGCGACGCGGGACGCCAAGACGCTGTCCCGGCAAGCCGATGCGCTGCCCGGCAACACCGCCGCGCGCCCCCTCGCGGCGATCCACGGGGCCGCGTTCGGCGTGACCAAGTCCGCGACGGGATCGTTCTGGAACGCGGTCGGCCCGGCCCCCGGCGAAACTCGCACGCCCGGCGGAGCCCATGCGCCCGGCGGAGCTCGCGCGAGCAAGGCGGCCCGCGCGAACGAGCTGACCGGCGGCCTGAGCAAGATCTGGCTCGACCGGAAGCTGCGAGCGAGCCTGGCCGAGAGCGTGCCGCAGATCGGCGCGCCGGACGCGTGGAAGGCGGGCCTGGACGGCAAGGGCGTCAAGGTCGCGGTCCTGGACACCGGCGCCGACCTCGGCCACCCGGACCTGTCCGGCAAGATCGGCACGACGGCCAACTTCAGCACCGACCCGGCCGTTCAGGACGGCAACGGGCACGGCACCCACGTCGCGTCCACCATCGCGGGCAGCGGCGCGGCGTCCGGCGGCCGTGACAAGGGCGTCGCCCCGGGGGCCACGCTGATGATCGGCAAGGTGCTCGACAATCGGGGCTCCGGCGCCACGTCCCAGGTCATCGAGGGGATGCAGTGGGCGGCCGCGCGGGGCGCCGACGTGGTCAGCATGAGCCTCAGCGGAGAGGTGGAGGACGGGCCCGACCCCGCGAGCGAAGCGGTCGACGCCCTCACCGAGCAGTACGGCGCGCTGTTCGTCATCGGCGCCGGGAACGAGGGCCCGGGCCCCCAGACGGTCGGCACACCGGGTACCGCCCGCGCGGCCATCACCGTCGGCGCCGTCGACAAGAAGGACAAGCTCGCCGGTTTCTCCAGCCGCGGTCCCCGTCCTGGCGATTATGGCCTGAAGCCCGACATCACGGCCCCCAGGGTGAGCATCGTGGCCGCCCGCGCGGGCGGCACGAGCCTCGGTACGCCGGTGAACGACAGCTACACCACCCTCGACGGAACCTCGATGGCCACCCCGCACGTCGCGGGGGCGGCCGCCATCCTGGTCCAGCAGAATCCCGGGCGGAAGGCGGCCTGGCTCAAGTCGGTGCTGACCTCCACCAGCCGTGACGGCGGCTATGGCTCTTACGAGCAGGGCGCGGGCCGGGTGGACGTTGGCCGCGCCGTGAGCCAGCGGGTGCACGCGGAGGGCGACCTCGACTTCGGATTCCTGTCCTTCCCGCAGGACGAGCCGGTGACCAGGACCATCACCTACGTCAACGACACCAAAGCGCCCGTCACGCTGAGCCTGACCCCCACCCTCAAGCCGCACGCTGGCGGCAGCGCCGCGGACGGCATGCTCACGCTCGACCGTGACAAGATCACCGTGCCCGCCGGCGGGACCACTCCCGTCAAGGTGACGCTCGACCCGGCGAAGGGCCCGGCGACCTGGTACGAGGGGGCGGTGCGCGCCTCCGCCCCGAACGTGAGCGTCGCCACGGCGGTCGGCGCGTACAAGGAGGCCAAGAAGGTCTCGCTGAGCGGGCATGTGATCCCGCCTAGCGGGGCCACGGAGATCTGGTACAGCGGCTGGGGATTCCTGCGCGTCGACGACCGTGACGACCTCGACTACGGGGTCTCCACCGACGTCGGCCAGGACGCCTCCGCGCAGGTCTATCCGGGCACCTTCAGCCTGAACACCTACGTTTCCTGGCGGGACGCCGGCGGAACGCTCAACTCGGCGCTGGTCACCTCCCCCGAGGTCAAGGCGGACGGCGACACCACCGTCACCCTCGACCTGCGCAAGGCCACGAAGGTCAGCGTGCGGACGCCCAAGCAGGCCGAGGGTTTCGCCGGGAACTTCGGATATCGCCGGATCCCGGCGACCAAGGACGGCTACCTGGACCTGACGAGCGACCTGCCGTACGGCGCTCTGAACATGTGGATGCTGCCCACCAAGAAGGTCACCCAGGGTTCCTTCCTGGCGTTCAGCCAACACCTGCTAGGCGCCTCGCCAGTCACCATGCGGGGGCCCGGCCTGCCGTCCCTGCACCCGCAGTACCAGCCGGGTTGGCGTCAGACCGACATCAACGAGGACCCAGGCCTCGCGAAACTGACCGGCCGGCGCCGGCTCCCCCTCGTCTACGGAGGACGCGGCACGTCCGCGGATCTCAAGAACATCGACATGCGCGGCAAACTCGTCCTGCTCTCCCTGGACGACATCTGCACGTCCACCTGCACGGAGGACGCACTCGACCGGATGAAGAGCGCCGCGCAGGGCGGCGCCTCGGCCGTACTCGCCTTCGGCACCACCGGACGGTCGTTCTTCGATCCCGCGCGTTCGTGGCCGCGCTATCCCGTCCCGACGATGAGCCTGACGGGCGAAGAGGGACGGGCGCTGGCCGCCGCGCTTCGCAAGGGGCAAATTGACCTGGACGTCAACGGCACCCCGGACACCCCCTACGTCTATTCGCTGAAGTTCTACGAGTACGACAGGATTCCTGCTCGCCTGACCTATTCCGTGAACGCCAAAAACCTCGTCCAGATCGACGACCAGTTCCACCTCGACCAACCTGGCAAGGTGGCGGAGACCTGGGCCGCGAAGTCCCACGGAGACCCTGGCTCCATCGACACCGGCCTCGTCCGCCCAGCCCCCAGTCGGCTCACCCAGTACGTGGGCCCCACCTCGTCCGAGACGCTGTGGCAGAAGAGGGTCCAGTCGTCCTACAACGGCGACGGAGACCAGTTCGAGCGGGCGGGGCGGACCTTCTCTCTGGTCGAGGTGCACAGCAAACCCACCCGCATGTCCAGGCAGTGGGGCGCGCAGCCCATGGTCCCCGGCGACGGAGTCCCCTCACCCGAGCTTTCCGGAGAATTCGCCGTGGCCAGGGACTGCCTCCCCTGCCGGAACGGCGATCTGTTCACCGGAGCGATCCCGGTCGTCGGCTCTGGTGCCTCCCCGGGAGGCACCAGCCAGTTCACGTGGAGCGCGAACGTCGGTTCCAAGGGCAAGGACGAGATGCACCTCTACCGCAACAACACAGAGGTGCCGCTAGTGGTCCGGAACGCCATCATCTTCATCTTCCAGATCCCCGTCCCGACCTTCACGCTGCCAGACCATAAGGCCCGCTACCGCCTCACGGACAAGTACCACTCGCCGATCCCGAATCAGCAGTTCGCCACTGACGTGAGCACCGAGTGGGCCTTCAACTCGACTCGCCCTCAAAACGGCATGACCTCACTGAAAGACGGCTTGTGCTACGGCTGGCTAGTCGAGAATCAAACCGTCAAACCCTGCGCCCCGATCCGAATGCTGCACCTCCGCTACGACCTAGGCCTCGACCTGGACAACCGGGTCCCAGCATCCGGCACGCACAAGGTGACGATCAGCGGCTACCACGGCTCAACAGACTCCTCCACCGCCAGGCTCACCAGCCTCAAGCTCTGGACGACCTTCGACGACGGAGCCCACTGGCAACAAATCAGAACCACCAAATCAAAATCGGGCTTCACCGCCTCAATCACCCACCCCACCCCCGGAACCAAAGTCGGCCTACGCGCCCAGGCCCGCGACACCGAAGGCAACACAATCGACCAAACAATCACCCGCGCCTACGGCACCAAACAGTAAGAACGTGCCCAGGCCCTCGTCCCAAAACGGCGACCTGTGCACCGCATGGACGTTCGGACTACTGGAACGCGATGTCGGTACTTCACGTCCGGCGACGCGGTTGGCGGCGACGCTTGGGAGCGGAGCGCTGTTGCGATGCCTTCTTACGGGCGGGCTGTTGTTGGGCGTTCCGGCCACGAGAGCTGTTGGGGGTGCGGCCGCGGACGATGCCGATCAGTTCCTCCATGAGGTCGGTCGTCACGGCATCGAGCCAGGCCAGGCCGATCTGGGATTGAGGAGCATCGGTCACGGCGCGGTAGGTGAGGTCCTTGCGGTGGTGAAGCCGGGCCAAAGACTGCGGGAGCAGCAGGACGCCGGCCCCCGACGCCACCAACTCGATCGCGCCGGCCGTGCTTTCGGGACGAGTGAAGGCAGGCTGCCCGGGACGGTCGTCCCAGACCAAGACCTCGTCGAGCGGCTCGAACACGTCCTCGTCGGCGAGATCGGCAAGTTCGACCTCCTCCACCGCGGCCACCGCGTGATCCTTCGGCACGACCACCACGGTCGTCTCCACGTACAGCGGGATCACATGGAGGCCCTCGCGGTCGACGGGCAGACGTACGAACGCCGCGTCCACACCACCGTCCCGCAGCACAGGCACAATCTCGGCGGCGGGCATCTGCACCAGCCGAAGCGGCACGTCCCGCACCCGCTCGGCCCACACCCCGGCCCACTTCCCGGGCGTCACCCCCGGCACGTAGGCCAGCCGGAACTCACCATCGGTCACCTCCTCAGCCTAGTCACCCCTGCCGCTAGCCTTGAGGTCATGAGCGCGTCCAAGGCAAAGACCCCGCAGACCATGAAGCCCGCGACCGCGGCCAAGAAGCTGGGGATCCTCCTCTCGGCAGCGCCCGCCGAGTTCCAGGAAGGCCCCGTCTCCCGGGACGAATTGAACGCGCTCCAAGCCGACCCGCCCTCGTGGCTCACCGACCTGCGCCGCGAGGGCCCCCACCCCCGCCAGGTCGTCGCCGCGAAGCTCCGCGTCTCCATCTCAGGCCTGGCCCGCGCCGGCATCACGGGCCCCCTCACCACAGCCGAGATCGAGAACCTGAAGGCCGAAAACCCGGACTGGCTAGAACGCGAGCAAGCCACCCAAACCGAAGTCCGCAAAGAAGAGCTCCGCCTAAAACACCAGCGCACCAAGGCTTGACTCACGTGATGCGCCGGCCACAGGTACGTGGCCGGACTTCGCCTACCTGGTAATCGAGGGCAGCCAGTCCTTATGTTTGGCGACCGCGATCGACTGGCGCCCCGCGACGCTCGATCTGGCTATCTGATGCTGGTCACAGCAGCACTCCGAGCCGGGAAATCTTGGAGCGAGTGACGGGAATCGAACCCGCGCTACCAGCTTGGGAATCAGACCGATCTACCCCCGTACGGGCCCTGACCTGCTCGGCGGGTGATCCGCGAGTGACCGCCATTGCCCCTTGATCACCGCCTCTAATTGCACGCTAATTGCACGCGGCCGGGTCGCTGGCCTGCGGCTCCTCGTCCGTGCAACGCACATCAACCCCCCGCCTGATCTTCCCGTCTGCCGTCGTCCCGCGCTCCGCGCTTCCGGGCCTGGGGAGGGGCTGTCTCGGTGGAGCGCCCCACTGGACGAACGACCGAGACAGCCCCTCCCCAGGTCTGGTAGATCTCTGATCGGGACGACGGCAGACGGGACGATCAGGCTTCCAGCCCAACCCCCTGACAACCGCTGTGTGCGGGCTGAGCTTCCCAGAGTCAGAGGCCCCCGCCGGAGGCACTGTTCGAACCTGTGCCCTGTGGCCATGTGAGCGGGCTGCCGTCCAATGCCGTAGGCACCCGTAGGGCGAGCAACGCGAGTTGGCCGGCGGCCTGCGCCCGTCAACTCTGAGCGGTGGCGCGACCCCGTGACTGCCGTTGAGCCGGGCGGCAAGTCGGGGCGTCGCCGATGCGCGGCCGGGCGCGCGCCGCTGGAGACCGGCGCCCACGCCGCACGCTCCGGCGGCGCTGGCGGCGGGCCGCGCCAACGGCGCGAGCGCCGCCGCCCTTGATACCTAAAAGCTCAATTCGGCAATGATCGCTGGCTGCGCCGTCGCACCTGATAGGTATGCTCGCGGCCGGTAGTCCTGGAACCAAGGAGCGCATGTGCAGACCTGGAGGCTGACCTACGCGGTCAACGATGGAAGCGGCATGTTCGGCCTGGAACCTGCCAAGCCGCACACGGTAGAGGTCGAGCTACCCACGGAGGATCTGGCCAGGACAGGCGAGGACGAGCAACGCATCCTAGAGATGATGCGGGCGGCGGTCCGTGAGAAGGCGGGCGAGGCAGCCATCCTTACGGACGCTGAAGAGATCGCGAGTTAGATGCGGCTGCGCGCGTCGTCGTAGCGGGCCGTGTAGTACGCGTGGTCGCGTGGGAAGCCTCTGAGCTGGTCGAGACTCTCGGCGTAGAGGGCGGCGGCGTCGCTCCAGTCGCGAACCGAGTACGCCATGTCGGCTCGTTGAAGCCTGGCGCGCACGGGGTCAAGCCAGTAGAGCCATCCCGGCCGGTCTCCCTCGTCGGGGACTTGCAGGACCAGATTAAACGCTTCGTCGCTGAGGCGACGGGCTCGCTCTCGTTCACCAACTGCGGCCGCTGCCATTCCTTCCGCGTGGGCTGCGATCGCTGCGGCGGCTGGCGAGAGTCCGGGCACGTCTCTTGCGCTCTCGGCAGTACGTAGAGCCCGAATCGGGTCCTGGCGTCTGAGTGTGTAGTGAGATCGGACCCGTGTGACCCATGACGTGAGGTCGGCCGATCCTGCTTCGATCGCCCATCCGTGGGCCAGGTCGAGCCAGGAGAGCGCCGCCCCCTGCTGGTCCTCTTGGGCCGCGACCCACGACAGCCAATGCGCGTGCTCGGCGGCGAGAATGAGTAGTTGATCTGCTGCCTGTCCCGATGCATTGGGCAGGAGTCGAGTCACGGCATCGAGCTGGCTGCGGACAACGGGCCAAAGCTCGCGTCCTCCTACCTCGTCCTCTGCTCGCCGGTGCTGGCTGAGCACATCTTTGATCCAGTTGGCGACCCCGAGGTCTGCCCGGCCGGTGGAGTGCGCGTGCGCGATGCGGTCCCGGAGCTCTGAGGGCGGTTGCCAGTCGGACAGCTCATGTCGATGTTCGGGCACTCCGCCCAGTTCTTCAGGCACCTTCAGCCCCCGAGTGATCCGATCCACTACTTCGGCACTGGTGATCTGCCTTTTCCCGTTCTCAATGAGGGAAATGTACGGCTGCGCAAATCCAGTCAGGGGTTCAAGGTCCCGCTGTGACAATCCGCCTGCTGCGCGCCGGTACTCGCGAAAGATCGCTGCCCAGTCTTGCCGTGCCCACGCCGCTCGTAGGCGTTGATCTGCCCAGGGTCCGTGATCACTCACGGCTTGACGATATCGCCTGTGTATATCCGCTGTATATCGGCTTCGGCATGTCTCTCGCGCACAGTTGAGCCCGTTCGTTGGGTCGGGGTCGGAGTGCTTTGGAGGCGCAGTGCGCAAGGGGAACGACACTAACGGTTGCGTGTCGTGCAACGGGCGCGGTTGGAAGTGGGTCTCTGCTCGGCGTGACCTGTTGTTCAGGCGGCCGGGTCTGGAGCCGGGCCCCGAACGGAAGAAAGACCCCTGTGGTCTGTGTGCCGGTACACGTCGATCGGTGGCGGCGTGATGGCGGTGGGGGAATCGCCGTGGGCGGGCACGGACGTCGATCCCGAGGTGTTCGCGCAGGAGTTGCGGCGGCGGTTCCCTGGGGTGTGGGCGTGGTTCGGGGAGTTCACGGGCCGGTGGTGGGCGGTCACGCGGGACCGTACGCGGCTGATCGAGGCCAGGTCCCCGGCGGCGTTGGGGCGGCGGCTGGCCGAGCTCAGCGCGCCCTCTCTCCCGACTCCCGCCGCGATCGAGCAGGGGGTGCCGGAGTGGATTCCGGCGGCCGTACAGACCGGCACGGGGGCGTGGTCGATGCCTTCCCCGCAGTCCTGCGTCTCCGTGCCTTCCAACCCGCCGCGTCGGTCGGGACGGCACGCACACCGGGCGCCGCGCGGTGTCGGATCGCGGCTCATGGGGGCGCTGGTTGCCCGTGAGGGGGCGTGGTGAGTAGCAGCGGCTCGTACTTCCCCGAGGGCATGAGCGAGCGGGACGCGCAACGTGTCGTTGATGACGCGGTCGCGTTCTGGGATTTGATCTGCGCGTCTGCGCGCGCCGATGCCGTCGTGGGTCGCGGTGACGTGGGTCGCGGTGATGAGGAGATGGGCGATGACCGGGGGGACTGACGACCCGATGTGCCCGGAGCGGCGGGAGGACATCGGTAAGGCGGTGTGGGCGTATCTGCGGCTGTTGGACGAGATCGTTCCGGCGTCGCAGTACTCGGGGGTTCCGCCGGACGAGGGGACGCTGAACCGGATCGCGGCGTACGGGTCGATCATCGAGTGCGCCGACGCCCGGCAACAAGAGCGTGAGCGGCAAGGCACGAAGACCAAGGGCGGGAGTGATGGCGATGCTGCGTAGGTGGATCACGTGGCCGAAGGTGTGGGCCCTGTGGTTGCTATACCCGGAGTGGGAGATCGTCGGGGCTGGGCAGCCGGGGTGGTGGCGGCTGCGGAGGTCGCCCGTGGCGCGGGATGTCCCCTCTGAGCGGCTGTGGCGTGAGCTGCGCATGGTGGACCGCATGTTCAAGCGCGGTGCGATCAAGGACGGCGAGAGGCGAGAGCAGCCGAACGCAGAGTCTGAGTAGGTCGTAGGTGTGACACGGGCCTAGGGCGCTGGTTAGGCTTGGACAACTTGTGTTGTCGAGCTGTTGGCAGGTCATGATGTCCGGTCGCGATGCGTACGCCCCCCCGATGTACGTCCAGATCATGGAGGCGCTTCGCGAGCGGATCGCGGCGGGCCAGTACACCCAGACCGGTGGCAAGCTGCCCTCAGAAAGCGCGCTGATCAAAGAGTTCGGCACCTCGCGCCCCACGGTCGTCCGCGCCTTGAACGAGCTAGAGACGCTCGGGGAGGTCGTCCGCGAGCACGGCAAGGGCACGTTCGTGAGAGAACAACCCGCGTCCACGGTGGAACGCGAGCGCCCTGGCCTGGCCGTGCTGGATCGCCAGGAGACCAGCGAGACGGTCAAGATCTTGCATGTTGGCCGCCAGGGCGCTCCCCCGGCTGTTGCGGCGCTGCTGATGGTGGCGGAGTCAGCCCCGGTGCATCTGCGCCGGTATGTGGGGCTCTATGACTCGATTGCTAGTGAGCTGGTGTCGCTGTGGACGCCGTTGGGTCTCGTGGGCGCTGCTGGCCTGGATCAGCCGGGGCCGCTCACGGTGCCGGTGAGACGTCTGATCACGGCGGCGGCGGAGCAGCGGTTGGCGCGCGTGGATGAGCGGCTGTCCGCCCGGCAGACGACTCGCCAAGAGGCCGAAGCACTGGAGCTGGATGCTGGTGAGCCGGTCTTGGCCGTCACGTCCTCGGTGGTGGATGCGTCCGGGCGTGTGGTGCTGGTGGTTGAGGTGCTGCTGCCGGGGACACTGCATGAGCTGACCGATAGCTACCCTCTGTGACGTGACCTAAGTCACACGCCAATCTCGGAAACTCGACTTGTCGAGTTACGGGCGATCGCTTACATTCGAACTACTCGATAAGACGACTTATCGAGAAGTCGAACGGAAGAAGGTGATCGTGCATGGCGATTCGAGGACGCATCCCGGTGGAGTTCGGGGCGGTGTTCCCGCACGGCGTGTTCGCGACGGGTCCGGCTGAGCCGTCGACCAACTACGAGACCAAGCGGCAGGACAAGGACCTGGTGACCGGCCTGCCGGTGTGGGTGGTCGACGTCTACGACGCTGACCCGGACGCGGGAGGCAAGCAGGCGGCCATCCGCATCAAGGTCATGGCGCAGGTCTGCCCGGTCCTGCCGGAACCGGCGTGGGGCCCGTTCCGTCCGGTCGAGTTCTCCGGCCTGTCGGTCACTCCCTATGTGGAGGAGATGGGCCGCGACGACAACGGCATCCCCCGAACGCGGGTGGCCTACTCGTTCCGTGCGACGGGTGTCCGCGCGGCCGGTGGTGCGGGCAAGGGCGCTCCGGCTGCTCGTCCGGCTAAGGACGCTGCCTGATGGCGGCGCGGAACACGGTCCGAACGTCGGCGCGCATGTCGGCGCTGTCGCTGCCGCTGGACCACACCGCGACCAGCGAGTTCCGTTCGTTCGCGGCTCGGACGCCGTTGTTCTCGGTGTCGGCGGGCGGGGTGCTGGTCACCCTGACGCTTCCCGAGCGGCTGCGGGCCGAAGACGTGGAGTTCGCGCGTGGCCTGGCTGAGCGGGCGGCGGCGTACGCGACCGAGGTTGAGCGGCTGTTCCGCTCGGGCCGTCGTCCCTCGGGCAAGCGGCGGGCTGCCTGACCTGGGTGGGGCGGCTGGAGCTGGTACCTCCGGCCGCCCCGCTGTCTCTCCCCTCGAAATCCCTCAAGCGAAGAGGTGTCTTCATCATGGCATGGGAGTTCCGCAAGGTCGGGCCGGGCGAGAACGTCGCGGTCGAGGCCCAGAAAGATCCGTTCTCGATGCCCAAGTGGGCGCCTCCGGTGTGGCACATGCCGGAGATTCTCGTTCTGCTGGTCAACCTGGTCCGGGGCCTGGTCGTCCTGGTCGGCTTCACCGTCCGCAACATCGTCCCCCTCTCGGTCCTGTCCGGCCTGGGCTGGCTCGGCTATCGCTTCGGCTGGCCTGCTCCGGCGCTGGTCGTCGCTGCGGCACTATTCGCCCTGGGGGTGTGGGCGCTGGCCGACTGGGACACCTTCGTCTTGGGGGTGGCTCGTCCGGCCCGCGCCAAGTGGCGGTATCTGGCGGTCTACCGGCGGGACTGGCAACCGGTCCTGGTCACCGCCGGGCTGACCAAGATGCACAAGGGCCGCGAATACCTGCCCTCGATCGTCCGCGTCCGCTGCGGTCCGACCGCCGATCGCGTCCTGGTCCGCATGCTCAAAGGACAGGCGCCCGACGCCTGGGAACGCGTGGCGGTCAACCTCGCGCACGGCTTCGGCTCAGAGCTGGTCCGCGTCCGGCAAGGCACCCGGTCCCGGTGGTCGTGGGCTGGTGGTCGGCCGGTCCGGCGGACGGTACCGCGTCCGGGCTCGGTGTGGCTGGAGTTCGTCCGCAAGGACGCGCTGAAGACTCCGCTGGCCGCGCTGCCGCTGGCTGATGACGTTGACCTGGAGGCGGTCCCGGTCGGTGCCCGTGAAGACGGTAAGCCGTGGCTGCTGCGGCTGCTGGGGACGCATGTCCTGATCGCGGGGGCGACGGGGTCGGGTAAGGGGTCGGTGCTGTGGTCGATCGTCCGTGCGCTGCTGCCTTGGATGTTCCTGGGCCTGGTCGAGGTCTGGGCGGTTGATCCCAAGCGCATGGAGCTGTCGTATGGACGGCGGCTGTTCGAACGCTACGGCCGGTACTCCGATGACCCCAACGGCGGCATGGTCGAGCTGCTGGAGGAGGCGGCCGAAGACCTCAACCAGCGGGCCGCCATGTTCGCCGGAAAGCGGCGCTCGTTCCTGCCCTCGCTGGAGCACCCGTTCCGCGTCATCATCGTCGATGAGCTGGCGTTCCTGACCGCCTACTGCCCGAGCCGGGATCTGCGCAAGCGGGCCGAGCAAGCCTTGGCGGTGCTGGCCACGCAGGGCCGGTCGGTCGGGTACTGCCTGGTTGGCGCTCAGCAGGATGCCCGCAAAGAGGTCAACAACCTGCGCAACCTGTTCCCCGACCGCATCGCGCTGCGGCTGGATGAGTCCGAGCAAGTCGACATGGTCCTGGGCGACGGGGCGCGGGATCGGGGTGCGCTGGCCGATCAGATCTCCTCCATCCCCGAGATCGGCGCCGGGGTCGGCTACATCAAGCTCGAAACCACTCCCGATCCGGTCCGCGTCCGGGCGGCCTATGTCTGCGATGCCGACATTGACGAGATGGTCGCGCTCGGCACGGCCAACTTCGGGGAGGCAGCGTGAACGCCCCCAAGAGTCAGCGACGTGAGCGGGCTGCCGTCCAATGCCGTAGGCACCCGAAGGGCGAGCAATGCGAGTTGGCCGGCGGCCTGCGCCCGTCAACTCCAAGCGATGTGACGGCCGAATCGATCGACGGTCAGGTGATCGCATGACCGCGCGCAAGCTCCGCCCTGAGGTCGGCAACTGGGTCGAGGTCACCAGCGGACCAGACAAGGGCACCCACGGACAGGTCACCGCCATCGACAAGACCGACGGCCGGACCGTGGTCCAAGTCCGTCCGCCCAAGCAGAAGAAAGCACGGCCATATCCGCTGCGGTCGGTGACCGTGCGCGCCGTACAACTGGCCTTCGACGTCACGGAGGAGGCATGACCGAGACCCAACCGGCCGCGCCGGTCGTCAAGACCCTCCCGCCGCTCGCGCAAGGCGTGGTGGAAGCGGTCGCCATCGATCACGGCGTCTGCATCCGCCCCGTGCCCATGCGGCGCGTCAACCTGGAGACCGGCGAGTCTGAGGTCATCTCGGTGCCGTGCGGGCACACCCTCGCGTCGGTGTGCCCGCCGTGTGCGGAGAACAAGCGTCGCATCCGTGCGCAGCAGTGCCGGGAAGGCTGGCACCTGGAAACCGAGCCGGTCATCCAACGCGCTGAGCCCGACGAGACGCAACGGCACCTGGTCGAGCTGCGTGCACAAGCCCAGGAACGCCGCGACGCTGCGGCGCAGCACGGAGACGCGGACGGGGAAGACGTCGAGTTCTGGGATCGGCTGCTGCGGGACCTGGACAACGAGATCGAGCGGTCCGGCGTGGCGGGCACCTTGAAGACGGCGGACGGACAAGACGGTCCCGGACGGCGAACCCGGTCCACACGACGGCGCCAAGACGTCCCGGACCTGCCTCGGCGGACCGTCGAGAAACGCACCATCGGCAAGACTTACACCAGCGCGGACGGCAAGACCTTCCGGCCCTCGCTGTTCCTCACGCTCACGCTGGACTCCTACGGTCGGGTCCGCTCGGATGGCACCCCGGTTGACCCGTCCACCTACGACTATCGGCGGGCCGCTCGGGACGCGCTGCACTTCGGCAAGCTGATCGATCGGTTCGTGCAGAACCTGCGCCGGTTCGTCGGCTATGAGGTGCAGTACTTCGCGGCCGTCGAACCGCAACGGCGGCTGGCGCCGCATCTGCACATGGCAATCCGCGGGACCATCTCACGCGCTGAGCTGCGACAGGTGGTGGCGGCGACCTATCACCAAGTGTGGTGGCCCTCGACCGATCGCGTCGTCTACGGCGGTGACCGGCTGCCGGTCTGGGACGACTCGGCCGGAGACGATGGGCAGGGCGGCTACCTCGATCCTGAGTCCGGTGCGGTGCTGCCGACGTGGGATGACGCGCTCGACCAGCTCGGCCAGGACGAGGAGGCCGAACCGCTGCACGTGGTCAGCTTCGGCCGTCAGGTCGACGCACAGGGCGTCATGGCGGGCGGCGCGGATAGCAAGCGCTGTATCCGCTACCTGACTAAGTACCTGGTCAAGAGCGTGGCTGACTGCCACGAAACCGAGACCGACCGCCAACAGGCCCATGTGGAGCGGATGGCCGAAGCGCTGCGGTACGAGCCGTGCTCGCCTACCTGTGCCAACTGGCTGCGCTACGGCATCCAGCCCAAGAACCCCCGCAAGGGCCTGGTGCCGGGGTTCTGCAAGGGCAAGGCACACCGACGCGAACACCTCGGCTACGGCGGCCGTCGCGTGCTGGTGTCGCGCAAGTGGTCGGGCAAGACCATGGCCGATCACAAAGCCGACCGAACCGCCTGGGTGCTCGCCCGGCTGGCAGAGGCCGGTATCTCGGCAACCGGACCTGCGGCGGGTGATCGACGGTTCCTATGGGAACGCGCCGGGCCCGGTGACCCGGACGTCAAGCCGATCACACATCGGCTGCTTCTCCTGATCGAGGAACGCACCCGGCGACGCGCACAGCTCGCCCAAGCCCTCGACGACACCTCGGCAACTGCGGAGGCAGCGTGACCAGCGAACGTAAGGACTCCTCGCCTCTCCCTGCTGGCGAGCGTCTGTTGACCGTCGAGCAAGCGGCCGAGTTGCTCAGCACCTCTGAGCGGTTCCCTCGACGGCTCATCGCCGAACGGCGTATCCGCTTCGTCCGCCTGGGCGAACCCGGCAAGCGCGGTCTTGTCCGTATCCCGGAATCCGCACTTCGCGAGTTCATCGCCGCTGGGCTCGTCGAGCCCATGACCACATCCGACGTCTGGAGGGCTGCCTAATGGCAAAGGGGAATAAGGACGGACACCGCCGTTTCGGCAACATTCGCAAACTGCCCTCAGGTCGCTATCAGGCGAGCTACCTGGGGCCAGATGGACGACGCCGGTATGCCCCTCGGACGTTCGAGCGCAAGACCGATGCTGAGCGGTGGCTGACGCTCACTGAGGCTCAGATCATCAACGGTGAGTGGACCGACCCAGAGCGGGGCAAGATCAAGCTCGGCGACTATGCCGCGAAGTGGATCGAACAACGTCCCGGCCTTCGACCCCGCACGGTCGAGCTCTATGCCTGGCTGCTCAAGCGGTACATCGATCCGCATCTTGGCGGCGTTCCGCTCGGCAAGCTCAGCACGTCCATGATCCGTGAGTGGCGTACGACCCTCCTCGACTCCGGGGTTTCGGCAACCATGGCGGCCAAGGCGTACCGGCTGCTGCGCGCGGTGCTCATGACGGCGGTCGATGAAGACAAGATCCTCACCCGCAACCCGTGCAAGGTACGCGGAGCCGGAACCGAGCCGGAGGCCGAACGACCCGTTCTCACGGTGGCGCAGGTCTTCGAGCTGGCCGAACGCGTGGGAGTCCGACCTGTCGGCAACTTCCGCAAGCTGGACTCGGGGGAATACCGGCTCCGCTATCGCGTCAAGGACGGAGTGATGCGGCGCTTCCCGCAGACCTTCGCGACACGTGAGCAGGCCGAGCGGGTGTTGTACCGGCTGGCTGAGGACGGTCACGCGGATGTGACCCAAGACGACCGCTTGCGTGCGCTGGTCCTCCTCGCTGCGTTCGCAAGCCTGCGCTGGGGTGAGGTGACTGCCCTTCGACGCCGTGACATCGACGTCGAGAACCGCACGGTCCGGGTCCGGGTCGCGTTCGTCGAGCGTGACAACGGAGAGATGGTCCTCGGGCCGCCAAAGTCCCGCGCTGGCCTGCGTACGGTGGCAATCCCCGATGCGATCGTCCCGGACCTGATCGCGCACCTGACCAAGTACACGAAGCGGGGGCCTGATGCTCTCGTCTTCACGGGGATCAAGGGCGGGCCGCTCCGGCGCAGTGGCTTCAACAAGATCACCCGATGGAAGTACGCGGTTGAGCTGCTCGGCGTGCCGGGCCTGCACTTCCATGACCTCCGGCACACGGGCAACACCCTTGCCGCTGACATGGGCGTCTCGCTCAAGAACCTGATGGCGCGCATGGGCCACGACAATGAGCGGGCCGCGCTGCGTTACCAGCAGCGATCCAACAGGGCTGATCGGCAGATCGCGGACGGTCTCAACGCCCTGGTGGAGGCCGACCGGAAGCCTGACGACGATGACGACGGCACGGCGGGCGCCCTCGTCCCCGTGGCGTAGTTGCACGCTAATTGCACGCGGTGCCACGGGCGCCAGGAACGATGAAGGCCCAGGCTGGGGATCTTGTCCCTGGCCTGGGCCTTTGTGGTGGAGCGAGTGACGGGAATCGAACCCGCGCTACCAGCTTGGGAAGCTGGAGTTCTGCCATTGAACTACACTCGCGCGGGCCGTCTGGAGGGACGGCCGTTCGGTCATCGTACCGGAATCCCGGGGGTTGGGGAGACGGGTGTGTGGCGGGCGCGGGCGGGGGCTCGGCACGGTAGCTTTTCTGGCGTGCTGCTCTCCGATCGCGATATCAGGTCCGAGCTCGAGTCCGGGCGGGTCAAGATCGACCCGTACGAGCCGGGCATGGTTCAGCCGTCCAGTGTGGATGTCAGGCTGGACCGGTACTTCCGGGTCTTCGAGAACCACAAGTATCCGCATATCGATCCGGCGATCGAGCAGGGTGACCTGACTCGGCTGGTGGAGGTCGAGTCGGACGAGGCGTTCGTGCTGCATCCCGGGGAGTTCGTGCTCGCCTCTACGTATGAGGTCTTTGGGTTGCCGGAGGACCTGGCGGCACGGTTGGAGGGCAAGTCGAGTCTGGGGCGGCTCGGGCTGCTCACGCACTCGACGGCGGGGTGGATCGATCCTGGGTTCAACGGGCATGTGACTTTGGAGCTCTCCAATGTGGCCACGTTGCCGATCAAGTTGTGGCCCGGGATGAAGATCGGGCAGATGTGTCTGTTCAGGACCAGCTCGCCTGCCGAGTTTCCGTACGGGTCGGAGCGGTACGGGTCGCGGTACCAGGACCAGCGGGGGCCCACGCCGTCGCGGAGCTTCCTCAACTTCCACCGCACGAAGGTATGACCCGGGTCACCAAAAGATGAAACATCTGGTGAGTACAGGTAGTTTGCCCCGGAGCGTTGGCGTTCGGTGACGCTCCCTTTACTTTGCCGGATGCCGCGCCAGGGAAACACGCTCACGAAGTAGTTTCCGCGGAGGTGTGTTCGCGGAGACCCGAAAGGAGACCGTGTCCATACTCCGCGCGGAAAACGTCACCAAGTTGTTCGGCCGCAGGACGGCCGAGGCCACCCGGAGGCTCGCCTCGGGGACCGATATCAGTGATCTGGGCGTCACGGCCGCTGTCGTGGATGTGTCGTTCGAGGTCCGGCAGGGCGAGATCTTCGTGGTCATGGGCCTGTCGGGGTCCGGGAAGTCCACGCTGATCCGGATGCTCAACGGCCTGCTGGAGCCCACGTCGGGCAGCATTTTGATCGGTGGTACCAATCTCACGGAGCTCGGGCCCAAGGCGGTGCGGGAGCTCCGGCAGAAGAAGGTCAGCATGGTCTTCCAGCACTTCGCCCTGTTCCCGCACAGGACGGTGCTGGAGAACGCGGCGTACGCCTTGGAAGTACAGAACGTTCCTAAGCGGGAGCGGTTGGAGCGTGCCAAGGAGTTTCTGCGTCTGGTCGGGCTCGAAGAGTGGGGCGACAAGTTCCCGGACGAGCTGTCCGGCGGCATGAAGCAGCGGGTCGGGATCGCGCGGGCGTTGACCGCCGGCACCGACGTCCTGCTCATGGACGAGGCGTTCAGCGCGCTCGACCCGCTGATCCGGCGGGAGATGCAGGAGCTGCTGCTGGAGCTGCAGAACGAGCTCGGCAAGACGATCGTCTTCATCACGCACGACCTGAACGAGGCGATGCGGCTGGGCGACCGGATCGCGATGCTCCGGGACGGGCGTGTCATGCAGATCGGGACGGCGGAAGAAATTCTGACTGATCCGGCTAACGACTATGTCGCCCAGTTCGTCGCGGATGTGGACCGCACGCGGGTGCTGACGGCGAGCTCTGTGATGGAGAAGCCGCTGTCGGTCGTCGATCCCGGGAACGGTCCACGCGCCGCGGTGCGGGCGATGAGGGAGAACCAGACCGCCGGCGCGTTCGTGGTCGGCCGGGACCGCAGGCTGATCGGCGGCGTCTACGCCGAGCAGGCCGCGCAGGCCGTCCGGGAGGGCGTCGACTCTCTCAGCGGGCTGATCAGTGAGCTGGACGTGGTCAGCCCCGACACCCCGCTGGCCGAGCTGTTCAGCCGGAGTGCCGAGAGCGCGCTGCCCGTGCCGGTCGTGGACGGGGCCGGGCGGCTGCTCGGCGTCATCCCGCGCGTCACGCTGCTGGCCGCGCTCGGCAGCCTGAACGGTTCGGCCGACGAGGCGGTGATGACCAGTGCGTAAGATCCCCATCGGCGACTGGGTGAACGACGCCGTCGACTATCTGACCGACCACGGCAGGCCGGTCTTCGATGCGATCACCGACGCGGTGAGCGCCCTGGTCAACGGGCTGGAGTCGGTGCTCGGCGGCCCGCCCGCGCTGGCCCTGGCCGGCATCGTCGCGGTGCTGGGCTGGTGGCTGCGCGGCCCGTTGTTCGCGGTGCTGAGCTTCCTCGGTCTCGCGCTCATCGACAATCTCGGTGAGTGGGAGTCGGCGATGTCGACGCTGGCGTTGGTGCTGGTGGCGAGCATCGCGGCGCTCGTCGTGGGAGTGCCGCTCGGCATTCTGGCGGCCCGGAAGGCAGGGGTGGCGGCGGTCGTCCAGCCGGTCCTGGACTTCATGCAGACGATGCCCGCCTTCGTCTACCTGATCCCGGCGATCTTCTTCTTCGGGGTCGGCGAGGTGCCCGGCGTCATCGCCACCGTGATCTTCGCGCTGCCGCCCGGGGTGCGCCTCACCCAGCTGGGCATCAGCCAGGTCGACAAGGAGATGGTCGAGGCCGCCGACGCGTTCGGCACGCCGCCCGGCCGGACCCTGACGCGGGTGCAGCTCCCCCTGGCGCTGGGCACCATCATGACCGGCGTCAACCAGGTGATCATGCTGTCGCTGTCCATGGTCGTCATCGCCGGCATGGTCGGCGCGGGCGGTCTCGGCGGCGAGGTGTTCGGCGCGATCACGCAGCTGGACGTCGGCCGTGGCTTCGAGGCGGGGCTCTCGGTGGTCATCCTCGCCATCACGCTGGACCGGCTGACCGGCGCGCTCGGCGTCCGGCTGAGCCCGGTGACGCGCGCCCGGGCCGCGGCGGCCCCCGCCACCCATGGCTGGCGGGGAGCGCTGCACTACCGGCCACGGCCCGTGTTCGCGCTGGCCGGTGTGCTCGTCCTCGCGCTCGTCTCGGCCGGGATCGGCCTGGCCGGCGACGACGGGGGGCAGGACGGCGGCAAGAAGCAGCTGACCATCGGCTACATCCCCTGGGACGAGGACATCGCCGTCAGCCACCTCTGGAAGAGCGAACTGGAGAAGCGCGGCTACGCCGTCAAGCTCCAGCAGGTGGACGCGGGCCCGCTCTACTCGGGCCTCGCCGGCGGCCAGATCGACCTGTTCCTCGACGCCTGGCTCCCGGCCACGCACGCCGACTACTACGCCAGGTACAAGAACAAGATCGAGGACCTGGGCGCCTGGTACGACAACGCCAGCATGCAGCTCGCCGTGCCCAAGGACGACCCGGCCAACAGCGTCGCCGACCTGGCCGCGAACCCCGGACGGTACAAGGGCCGGATCATCGGCATCGAGCCCAGCGCGGGCGAGATGAAGATCGTCAAGGACAAGGTCATGCCCGGCTACGGACTGAAGGGCAAGTACGAGCTCATCCAGGGCAGCACCCCCGCGATGCTGGCCGAGCTGACGCGCGCGACGAGCGCCAAGCAGCCGATCGTGGTCACGCTGTGGAAGCCGCACTGGGCGTACTCCAAGTTCCCGATCAAGCCGCTGGCCGACCCGAAGGGCAGTTTCGGCTCCGCCGAGAAGCTCCACATGCTCGCCCGGGACGGCTTCGGCAAGGACTTCCCGGAGCTGACGGGCTGGCTGAAGAAGTTCAGGATGGCCGACCAGCAGCTGTTCCCGCTGGAAGACCTGATCATGAACAAGTACAAGGGTCAGGAGGCCAAGGCCGTGGAGGAGTGGACCAAGGCCAACCCCGGCTTCATGAAGAAGATCACCGGCTGATCGCCCCCGGACGAATCTGACGCCGCCGCCCGGCGCACCCCCGCCGGGCGAACGTGACGAACGCCGCTCCGGCCACCGTGCCGGGTGGACGTGACGAGGGCCGCTTGGACCACCGCGTCCGAGCGGCCTTCGGCCGTTCTCACCCTCCTGCGCCGACGATGAACATCACCGCCAGGACCCCGAGGCCCGTCGCGCACAGGGTCAGCACGCGCGGATTCCGGCTGTGCGCCTCCGGCAGGATCTCTGCCGCCGCCAGATACAACAGAACTCCGGCAAAGAAGCCGAGGTACGGGCCAAGCGCCGCCTTGGGCACGTCCACCAGCAACGTGACCGCGGCCCCTGCCACCGGCGCGAGCGCGTCCGCGACGAGCAGCACGAGCGCCGGGCGGCGGTCCGTCCGGTCCAGGGACGCCGCCGTGAACGTGTTGAAGCCGTCCGCGAAGTCATGCGCGATCACGGCCATCGCCACGAAGATCCCCACCGAGGAGCCGGACTGGAAGCCCAGCCCGATGCTCAGCCCGTCGATGAAGCTGTGCCCGACCAGCGCGCTCGCGGCCGCCAGCCCGACCTTGCCCTGCCCAGGCTCCGCGCAGTGACGGTGCTGGTGGGGCGCGTAAGCGTCCTCGTGCTCCTGGTGGATCGCCGTCGCCTGCTCGATGACGTGCAGCAGCAGGAACCCGCAGGCGAAGCCGGCCATCGGCGCGGGCACACCCAGCACCGTCAGATCCGACAGCTCCAGCGACTCCGGGACGAGGTCGAACGCGGCGACGCCGAGGATCAGCCCGCCGACGAGCCCGAGCACCAGATGCCGGTGCTCGTGGACGCGCATCGCGGCCACGCCGCCGACCAGCGTCATCAGGCACGACACCACCGCCAGGACCACAACCATGATCAGGTCCTATCAACCGCCGCCCCACCCGACGTCCAGGCGGGGGCCAAGAAAGCCCGCCGATCACGAACAACGGAACGGTAACGATCTCCCCGGCCCGCCCCCCGCGCGACGTGATCATGAGGGTAGCGTCCCCTCCCGCGAACGATCTTGATCTTCGACGCCGCTCTCTCATGCCGCCCCGAAGGGAACCCCCGCCCATGCGCCGGCTGACCATCACCTTCACCGCCGCCCTCGCGATCGCCGCCGTCACCGGCTGTTCAGCGACCGCCCCAAGCCAGGAGGGCTCGCTCGCGGGTGCCAAGAGCACGGCGCTCACGCGCGCCAAGACGAGCGCCACGTCCAAGGCCCTCGCGGGCAAGCTGCGCACCACCGCCAAGCAGGCCTTCGTCGGCACCCGCGGCCCCGAGCAGCTGAACGGCCCCAACCTGCAGCCCATCTGGGACGCGAACGACCCCGACACCTGGGGCCAGGACACCTACGACCAGATCAGGGCGAAGGGCTTCACCGCGGTCCGGATGGTCCTGTTCTGGGACGACTTCGAGCCGAGCAAGGGCCAGTGGAACGAGACCGCCTTCGGCACCCTCTCCACGGCCCTCGACCACGCGAAGAACGCCGGACTCTACGTGATCTTCGACTGCGTGCACCTCTTCGGCCAGCCCGAGGGCCAGTCCCGCGTCCCCGAATGGGCCCGGACGACCGACGGCATGGGCGCGGTCGCGGCCAACGGCCTCGGCTTCCTCCAGCAGCTCGCGACCCGCTACGGCGGCAACGAGGCGCTCGCCGCCTACGACCCGGTGAACGAGCCGTACCGCTGGCCGGTCAACCACCGGACCGTCCTCGCCGACTACACCAAGATCGTCAACGCCCTCCGCGCCAAGGACACCACGACCAGCATCATGATCGAGCCGACCTACGGCGCGGCCAAGGTGCCGGACGCCGACCTCGCCGCGCTCACCCCGTCCAACCGCACCAACCTGATCTGGTCGTTCCACGACTACTACGTCGGCGGCAAGGGCGAGGGCTACGACGCCAACGGCATCGGCGTCAGCCCCAATGCCTCTGACGGCACCACCGGTTACAACGCCGCCAACAAGGCCGACCTCGCCAAGCACCTCCAGGTGCAGCTCAACACGGCGGCCAAGGCCGGCATGCCCGTGTGGGTCGGAGAGTTCGGCATCGGCGCCGACGCGACCGGCCATGACCAGTTCATCAAGGACAAGGTCGCCCTCTACAAGTCCAAGGGTCTCGGTTACTCCTGGTGGGAGTACAAGGACGGCTCGGGCGCCTTCAGCATGATCGATCACGAGGACGACTCCTGGCGACCCTGGGTCGGTCTTCTCTTCTGATAATCAATGAACGGATGCTCATGCACCGCATAGCCATATCCCTCGCCGGCGCCGCGGCCCTCGCGGTCACGGCGACCGCCTGCTCCGGCGCCGAACGTCCCACCGGCCTCACCGCGGCCGACGCCGACGCCAACGCCGCCGCCCAAGCCGCTCCGACGCTCAGCAAACTGCACGCCACCGCCAAGGAGGCCTTCGTCCTCCCCAACGGCAAAGCGGTCCGCCTGAACGGCCCGAACCTCCAGCCCATCTGGGACCCGAATTCCAGCAACACCTGGGGGCAGGCCACCTACAACGCCATCAAGGCCAAGGGCTTCAAGGGCGTCCGGATGGTCCTCTTCTGGGACGACTTCGAGCCGCGCAAGGGCGCCTGGAACGAGAAGGCCTTCAAGACGCTCTCCACGGCCCTCGCCCGCGCCAAGGCCGCCGGGCTCTACGTCGTCCTCGACAGCGTCCACCTGTACGGCCAGCCCGAGGGCCAGTCCCGGGTCCCCGCCTGGGCGCGCAAGAGCGACGGCATGGGCGCGGTGGCCGCCAACGGCCTCCGTTTCCTCCAGCAGCTCGCGACCCGCTACGGCAAGAACCCGGCGCTCGCCGCGTACGACCCGGTGAACGAGCCGTACCGCTGGCCGGTCAACCACAAGAGCGTCCTCGCCGACTACGCCAAGATCGTCAACGCCATCCGGGCCAAGGACGCCAAGACCAACATCGTCCTGGAGCCCACCTACGGCGACGCGAAGGTCCCGGCCTCGGCGTTCGCCTCGTTCAAGCCCGCCAAGCGAAACAACCTCGTCTGGTCGATCCACGACTACTACGTGGGCAACGCGGGCGCCGGCTACAACCGCGACGGCATCGGCGTCTCACCGAACGCCTCGGACGGCAAGACCGGTTACAAGCCCGCCAACAAGGCCAACCTCGCCAAGCACCTCAACGTCCAGCTCGCGCTGGCCAAGTCGGTCAAGCTGCCGGTCTGGATCGGCGAGTTCGGCATCGGCGCCAAGGCGACCGGCCACGACCAGTTCATCAAGGACAAGGTCGCCCTCTACAAGTCCAAGGGCATCGGCTACTCCTGGTGGGAGTACCAGGACGGCAGCGGCGCGTTCAGCATGATCAACGCGAACGACAGCTGGAAGCCCTGGGCCGCCTGGGTCAAGTAGCCCGCACGACAACGCCCCGGCGATCCGTCCAGGATCGCCGGGGCGTCACCATTCAGGCTCAGCTCCTCAAGCCGAGAAGCCCTACTCGGCCGCGACGGGCTCCTTGCCCGGAGCCGCGCCGGCGGCGCCCTCGCCCTTGATGGAACGGATCAGCAGCTGGGAGACGTCGACGACTTCCAGCGTCTCCTTGGCTGCGCCCTCGTTCTTCTTCTCGTTGATGGCGTCGCCCAGCATCACCAGGCAGAACGGGCAGGCCGTGGAGACGGTGTCCGGATTGGTCTCCAGCGCCTCGTCCACCCGCTCGGTGTTGATGCGCTTGCCGATGCGCTCTTCCATCCACATCCGCGCGCCGCCGGCGCCACAGCAGAAGCCGCGGTCCTTGTGGCGGTGCATCTCCTGGGTCTTGACGCCCGGCACCTTGGCCATGATGTCGCGCGGCTGCTTGTAGACCTTGTTGTGCCGGCCCAGGAAGCAGGGGTCGTGGTAGGTGATGTTCTCCTCGATCGGGGTGACCGGGGTGAGCTTGCCCTCGTCGACCAGGTGCGCGAGCAGCTGGGTGTGGTGGACGACCTCGTACTGGCCGCCGATCTGCGGGTACTCGTTGGCCAGGGTGTTGAAGCAGTGCGGGCAGGTGGCGACGATCTTCTTGACGCCCGCCTCGTTCAGCGTCTCGACGTTCTGCTGGCCGAGCATCTGGAAGACGAACTCCATGCCCAGGCGCCGCGCCGGGTCACCGGTGCAGGCCTCCATCGGGCCGAGCACGCCGAACTTGACGCCGGCGATGTGCAGCAGCTCGGCGACCGCCTTGGTGGTCTTCTTGGCGCGGTCCTCCAGGGCGCCGGCGCAGCCGACCCAGAAGAGGTACTCGACGTCCTCGGGCATCTTCTCGTCGATGACCTCGACCTCGAAGTCGAGCTCCTCGATCCACTCGAGGCGCTTCATCTCGGACATGCCCCACGGGTTGCCCTTGTTCTCGAGGTTCTTCAGCATGACGCCGGCCTCGCTCGGGAACGAGGACTCGATCATCACCTGGAAGCGGCGCATGTCGAGGATGTGGTCGATGTGCTCGATGTCGACCGGGCACTGCTCGACGCACGCGCCGCAGTTGGTGCAGGACCAGAGGACGTCCGGATGGATGACGCCGTCCTCGCCGACGAGCTCCTTGTCGACCTCCATGGCGAGCTTCTGCTCGTCGGTGAACTTCTCCCGCTCCTCGGAGGAGGCGATCATGTACGGCGCCTTGTGGAACGCGTGGTCGCGCAGCTCCAGGATCACCATCTTCGGCGACAGCGGCTTGCCGGTGTTCCAGGCGGGGCACTGCGACTGGCAACGCCCGCACTCGGTGCAGGTGGCCATGTCGAGGAGGCCCTTCCAGGTGAAGTCCTCGATCTTGCCGCGGCCGAAGGTGTCCTCGTCCGGGTCGGCCTCCTCGAAGTCGAGGGGCTTGCCGTTGCTCATCATCGGCTGCGCGGCGCCCAGGCCGTCGGGACGGCGCTTGAACATGACGTTGAGCGGCGCGATGAAGATGTGCAGGTGCTTGGAGTTGACGACGATGACGAGGAAGACCAGCGCCACGCCGATGTGCAGCAGCAGGCCGATCGACTCGATCACCTCGAGGGTGTCGTGGCCGATGCCCTTGAAGAGCTGGCCGACCGCGTAGGAGAAGTACGCGCCCTTGCCGTACGCGAGGTTGCCGCTGGCCCACTCGGCGCCCCGGAAGAAGAACATCGTCCAGATGACGTTGAAGATCATGAAGAGGATGAGCCACGCGCCACCGAGGTGCGAGCCCTTGAACCGCGACTTGCGGTCCAGCTTCTTGGGCGAGTTCTTGAAGCGGATGATCGCGAAGACGATCAGGCCGAGCGTGCACAGCAGCGCGATCGTGTCCTGGACGAACCCGATCGGCCCCCACGTCTGGAGGCCCGGAATGTGCTTGTCGAGCCCGAAGAGCAGGGCGACGCCCGCCTCCAGGTAGACGGTGGCGAGCAGGATGAAGGCCCACATGACGGCGGCGTGCGCCAGGCCCGCGACGGTCCATTTGAGCAGTTTGCGCTGCCCCATGACCTCGACGACCTGGCTCTCGACGTCGCCCTTGGGGTCACGCTTGACCTGCAGGACGCGCTCGGGGTCGGGCTGGCCGGTCTGGAACCACTTCCACAGGAACAGCACCCGCCGGCCGGCGAGCGCCAACGCGACCGCCGTTCCGGCGAGCCCAATGATCAATGTGAGCCAGAACACTGTTCCGTCCTCCTGAGGTACGGGCGTTGGCTGTCAGCGTAGGGCTCGCGACAGACTGCACTTCATCCGGGCCCCGAATACTACTCGGCAGTAGCTTATGCCTCATAGCCGTCCCCGCCCGGCGGTGTCTCATGGCTTCGCTCCGCTCAGCGGCTTCAGGCGCGTCCACGATCTTCCGACCGCTATATATACGCCTACCGATGCCCGCCGCAATGCCCTCGCAACCTCGGTGAACGCTCCGACGCCGAACTCACCGGCCGCGGACGGCGAACGCGTATGACGGACGCGCGCCGACGCGAACCTCAGACGGCGAACGGGGCGCCCTCCTCACCCGAAGGCAAGGAGGACGCCCCGCAGGCGATCCCGACGACCCGACGATCCCGGACGATCCCGGACGATCCGTGATCAGCCTCGTTGCGTGTCGGCCTTGGTCGGTGCCGTGTCCGTCCACCCGGCCTCGTCGATGGTCGACCCGGACAGCAGCGCCCCGGCGGGCAGGTTCGCGTTGACGCCCGCCGGCTTCACGATCACGATGTCGTAGCCCAGCGCCCGGCCGCGCTTCTCATCAATGATCAGCCGGTGCTCCAGCGTCCCGTTCGACGGCGTGCGCTCGGTCAGGATCAGGGCGGTCCCGATCCGTCCCGCGCCGTCCCGCACCGGCCCGACCGCCTTGATCGTCTTGAGCTGGGCGAGCATCCGGAAGGCGCCCGCCCGGACCTTCGGCGTCACCGGCATGTCGGTGATCAGGCCCTTGGTCACCTGCCAGAGCCAGTCGTCGGCCTTCATCGGCTCGCTCAACGACTCGGTGCTGTGCCCGTCGTACCACCGCAGCAGCGAGGCCTTCAGCCGCTTGGGGTCGGCGGGCAGCCCCTGCAGGTCCTTCATGGTGACGTTGCGCCCCAGCCAGAAGACCTTGTCGCCGTTCACCAGCTTCGAGCTGCTGGTGTGAGGCCTGCCCGGCGCGACGTCGACGGGCATCGGCTTCAGCATCCCGCCCTTGGGGGAGACGGGGATCTCGACATTGAACCTGGCCGGCGAACCCGCACGCCGCCAGGCGGCGTCGTCCTTCGCGGTCAGCGGCTTGGCGCCCAGGCGCTGCTGCCGCCCCCAGGCCTTGCCGCCGGGCTTGGCCGGCGTCCAGGCCTCGTCCCTCTCCGTGGTGACGATCAGATAGCGGTTCGCGCCCTTGCCCACCTGGAGATGCCCGCGGCTGGTCCTCGCGACGTGCCAGTAGGCGCCCGACGCGAAGGCCTCACGGTCGGCGCCCGCCGCGGCGGACAGCAGCACGGTCTGGGCGTTCATGGTGACCGGGGCCTCGGTCTCCGCGCTCGGCGCTCCGCCGGCCTTGGGCCCCGGCTTCCCCGGGTCCCCTGGACCGGTGGCCGTCGTGGCGACGACCAGGGCGGCGGCCGCCGCGGCCCCCACCAGGCCGAGCCCCCACATCGGCCGGACGCGGCGCCGCACGGCGGGCTCCGCCGAACGCCCCGCCGAACGGGGCGGCACCGTCATCGCCCGTGCCAGTTCGGCGCTTCGCGTGGTCTCGTCGACCCTCGCCTCCGGGTCGAGCTCCCGCGGCCGGGCGTCCGCCAGCACGCGCAGCACGTCTCGCGTCATGACAACTCCTTACTGGTGATCCCGACACGGGCACGGACGGCGGGGGCGGGGGCGCCGAACCCCGGCTCCTCGACCGCGCGCAGCAGCCGCTTGCGCGCCCGGTGCAGCCGTACGCGCAGCGCCGCGGCCGAACATCCCACGACGCGCGCCGCGTCACGCGGCGACAATCCCTCCCAGGCGACCAGGAGCAGGATCTCCCGGTCGTCCTCCGAGAGCGTGCCCATGGCCCGCAGCACCGCGAGCCGCTCGGCCACCCCCTCGGCGACGTCGCGTTCGGCCGCGTCGCTCCATCGCCGGAGCTCGGCGTTGAACGCCTCACGCCGGGCCTGCGCCCGGTAGTTGTCGCGCAGCACGTTGCGGGCGACCCCGAGCAGCCAGGGCAGGGCGGGCTCGGGCACCTCGCCCCGCCGCCGCCACGCCACCGCGAACGTCTCGCTCACCACCTCGTCGGCGGCGTGGTGCCCGGCACGGCTGACCGCATAGGCCCACACGTTCTGACGACAGGCGTCGTACATCGCCGTGAAGCGCCGCGCGCTCTCGGGATCACCGGCCTCGTCGGCCATCGCCCGCACCTCCGTCCATCCGTCCCGTGTTCTCCATCACCAGGAAGTGGAACGGGGGCGCCCATCGTTACCGATCAATCCGCGCGAAGCGAGCGCGGGGTCAGGCGAAGGCGTTGATCAGCAGGGGAAGGTCCCAGATGCCGGCGACCGGCATCGGGAACAGCACGGGCAGGTCGATCCCGGCGGCCCGGTACTCCGCGACCCGCGCCGAGCAGGCGACCGCGTCGCCGTGCGCGACGAACCGGTCGGCGACCCGCTGCGGCACGTGCCGGGCGGCGGCCTCGTGATCGCCGGCGCGGGCGTGCCCGCGGGCCTCGTCCAGCCGGGCGCCGAAGAGCCGGTCGGCGCCGGGACGCAGCGCGTACCGGGGGACGACCGCCCGGGCCGCCTCGGCGGCGAGCGCCGCGTCGTCGGAGAGACAGCAGTGGATCACCGCGAGGACCTGGACCGATCCGGGGTCCCGGCCCGCGTCGTGGGCGGCGGCGCGGACGGCGGTGGCGGCCTCGCCCGCCTGCTCGGGCGACATCAGGTCGAGGATCACGCCGTCCGCGATCCGGCCGGCGAGCGAGAGCATGCGCGGGCCCAGCGCGCCCAGGTAGATCGGCATGCCGGCGCGGGGCGGCCGGTCCAGCGCGATCCGGCCGGTGCGGAAGAGCTCGCCTTCGTGCTCCTCGCCGGCGAGCACGGCCCGGACGACCTCCACGTACTCCTCGGTCATCGAGATCAGCGAGCTCGACTTCTGATCGGGGCGCGACGGAGGCTCGGCGGGCGAAAGGCCGCCGACCTCGTCGCCGTTGCCCAGCCCGAGCACGAACCGGCCGGCGGAGGCGTCGTCCAGGCCGCGGCGGTCTTGGCGGCGAGCACCGGCGGCCGCAGCGCGGCGTTCACGATCGCCGTCCCGACCTGGACGTGCCGGGTCGCGGCGATGACCGGGTGGCAGAGCGCGAGCGCGTCGCCGTTCCCCTCGGCCACGAAGACGGACGTGAAGCCGGCCTGTTCGGCGAGACCGGCGATCTCGCCGATGCGGGCGGGCGGCAGCCCGCTGTGGGAGGCGATGGAGAGCCCGAGCCCGATGGTCATTTGCCGTCTCATCCGCTGGAGATTCGCATCATCGCAGAAAGGATTTCGGCGAGACAGCCTCCAAACGGTGATCTATCCACCCCTGCAAGCCGTCCGGTGTGTGCGAACACTGTGCGCACTTGCAAACACCAATCCTCCTGCGTACAGTGTTCGCATGACGGGAACGTCGTTCCCAAGGAGTGAGGGGTGTTCCAGATGGAAGCGATCAAGGCGCGCCACCCGCGGCGCTGGTGGATCCTCGTCGTGCTGTGCCTCAGCACGCTGGTGCTGGTCATCGACAACATGGTCCTGACGGTGGCGATCCCGCCGCTGGCCGAGGACATCGGCGCGACCGCGCAGGACGCGCAGTGGATCCTGGAGTCCTACATCCTGGTGTTCGCCGGGCTGCTGCTCACCACGGGCAGCCTGTCCGACCGGTTCGGCCGCCGGAAGATAATGATCATCGGCTTGGCGCTCTTCGGGATCGCCTCGCTGGCGGCCACCTTCGCGACGAATCCGGAGCAGCTGATCGCGGCACGGTTCGCGATGGGCGTCGGCGGTGCGCTGATCATGCCGAGCACGCTGTCGATTCTGATCACCGTGTTCGACGACGAGGAGCGCCGCAAGGCGATGGCGGTCTGGTCGGCGGTCGCGATGCTCGGCCTGGTCGGCGGCCCGATCCTGGGCGGCGCGCTCATCTCCGCCTTCTGGTGGGGCGCGGTCTTCCTCATCAACGTGCCGATCGCCGCCGCCGCCATCGTCGCCGCCGTCGTCCTCATGCCCGAGTCCAAGGGTCCGTGGCAGAAGCCCGACCCGGTCGGCACCATCCTGTCGGTCGTCGGCATGACCTCGCTCGTCTGGGCCATCATCGAGTACCCCAAGCACGGCCTCACCGCGCCCCTCACCCTCGCCGCCGCCGGCATCGCCGTGGCCTCCCTGGCCGCGTTCGTCATCTGGGAGATGCGCACCGACGCCCCGATGGTCCCGCTCAAGCTGTTCCGCGACCGCAACTTCTCCGGCGGCAGCCTCTCGCTGACCCTGGTCCAGGTGGGCAACGGCGGCCTGCTGCTCGTCCTCACCCAGTACCTGCAGTTCGTCCTCGGCTTCTCCGCCACCAAGGCCGGGCTCGCGTTCATCCCGATGGCCGTCTCGTCCCTGTTCTTCAACGGCCTGGGCGCCGCGCTCGGCAACAAGATCGGCAACCGGGCGCCCGCCGCGCTCGGCATGCTCGGGGTCGCCGCCGGCTTCGGGATGCTCGCCACGCTGTCGCCCGGCGACGGCTTCACCAAGGTCGCCCTCGCGCTCTTCGTCTTCGGCGCCGGTGCCGGACTGGCCCAGCCCGCGATCGTCGCCGCGCTGATGGGCGCCGTCCCGGCCGAGCAGGCCGGTGTCGGCTCCGCGCTCAACGACACCATCCAGCAGGCCGGCGCCGCCCTCGGCATCGCCATCCTCGGCAGCGTGGTCGCCGGCGCCTACACCGGCGCCATGCCCGCGGACGCCCCGGAGGGCGCCCGCCGCGACATCAGCGAGGCGCTCGCCCTCGGCGACGCCGGGCTCGCCCACACCGCCCGCGAGGCCTTCACCACGGCGATGTCCAGCGCCTTCATGATCAGTGCCGCCGGTGTCATCGCCGCCGCGATCCTGGCCTTCGTGGTGATGCGCGACAAGAAGGCGGCCTCCGGCGAAACGGCCCCGGCCCCGGTGGAGGAGACGGCCACGAGCGAGAAGCCCGCGCCGGCCCTGACCGTCTGACCGCCCGGCCCCTCCTCCGGGAGACCGCCCCGCCGATCCGATCGGCGGGGCGGCTCCTCGAACGCGTGGGCTCCTGCCGAGTGGCTGCGAGTCCACGCGTTCTGCTTGGCCACGCGTTCTAGCGGTCCATGCGTCTCAGGAGTCCACGCGTTCGAAGACGGCGGCCAGTCCCTGGCCGCCGCCGATGCACATGGTCTCCAGGCCATAGCGGGCCCCGCGCCGGTCCATCTCCCGGGCCAGCGTGGCGAGGATGCGGCCGCCGGTCGCGCCGACCGGATGGCCGAGCGAGATGCCGGAGCCGTTGACGTTGGTGCGGTCCCAGTCGGCGTCCTTGAAGCCCCATTCGCGGGTGACGGCGAGGACCTGCGCGGCGAACGCCTCGTTGAGCTCGATGAGGTCCAGGTCGGCCAGCGTCAGCCCGGCCCGCTCCAGCGCCTTGGCCGTGGCGGGCACCGGCCCGATGCCCATCGTGCGCGGCGGCACCCCGGCATGTGCCCACGACACCAGCCGGACGAGCGGACGCAGCCCGAGGTCGGCGGCCCGTTCGGGGGTCGTCACCACGGCCACGGCGGCGGCGTCGTTCTGGCCGCTGGCGTTCCCCGCGGTGACCGTCGCCTCGGGGTCGGCCTTGCCCAGCACCGGCCTCAACTTGGCCAGCCCCGCCAGCGACGTGTCAGGACGCGGGTGCTCGTCGGTGTCGACGACCGTGCCGCCCCTCCGCGAACGCACGGTCACCGGCACGATCTCGTCGGCGAAACGGCCCTCATTCTGCGCGGCGACCGCCCGCTGATGCGACCGTACGGCCAGCTCGTCCTGTTCCTCCCGCCCGATGCCGTACTCGCGGCGGAGGTTCTCGGCCGTCTCCAGCATCCCGCCGGGCACGGGGTGGTTGACCCCGCCCGCCGTCACCCGGCCACGCGCCAGGGCGTCGTGCAGCTCCAGCCCGGCGCCGCGGATGCCCCAGCGCGCCTCGGTCGTGTAGAACGGCGCGGTGCTCATGCTCTCGGTGCCGCCGGCGAGGATGAGCTCGCTGACCCCGGCCTGCACCTGCATGGCGGCGTTCAGCACGGCCTGGAGCCCGGATCCGCAACGCCGGTCGACCTGGCTGCCGCCGACCTCGACCGGCAGCCCGGCGTCCAGGGCGGCGACCCGGCCGATCGCGGGGGCGTCGGAGTTGGGGTTGCACTGGCCGAGGATCACCTCGTCGACCGCCTCGCCGGGCAGTCCGGTCCGCGCCAGCACCGCCTTGATCACGGTCGCGGCCAGCTCGACCGGCGACACGGTGGCGAACACCCCACCGAACCGGCCGATCGGGGTCCGCACCGGCTCGCAGATCACCGCATCCCGCATCGTTCCGCTCCTCACGCCGTGGTCCAGTCGCAGGCTACGCGTCCGGGCGCCCGCGCTCCCCGCGGCCTTCCGCTGAGTGGTTGAGTGGCAGGAGTCCGGGGGCGCGTCGCGCCCGGGATGAATATATTTCTAGAATGATTTTCTAGCGTGGCGAGGGGACGGGCATGGAGCAGTGGGCGCGCCAGGTGTCGGCGATCCGGGTGATCGGTACCGGGGTGATGGGCCGCGGGATCGCCCAGCTCGCGGCGGCCGCCGGGATCACCGTCGAGCTCGCCGACGCCCGCGCCGAGGCCGTTGACGAGGCCATCTCCTACATCGGCGGGATGTACGGCAAGCTCTCCGCCAAGGGCCGCATGGACGAGGCGGAGGCGACCGCTGCCAAAGCCCGGCTGCGTCCCCTCGGCGATCCGCTCGCGCCCGCCACCGGCTGTGACCTGGTCATCGAGGCCGTACGCGAGGACCTGGAGACCAAGCGGGAGCTCTTCGCCTCGCTGGAGAAGGTCGTCGGCGAGCAGACCGTCCTCGCCACCAACACCAGCTCCCTCTCGGTCACCGCGATCGCCACCGCGTTGACCGACCCGTCCCGCCTGGCCGGGCTGCACTTCTTCAACCCGGTCCCGCTGATGCGCCTGGTCGAGGTCATCGGGGGCGCCCGGACGGCCGGCTGGATCACCGAGGCCCTGACCGACCTCGTACGGCGTATGGGACACGAGCCCGTGCGCGCTCCCGACACCCCGGGCTTCCTCGTCAACCACGCCGGACGCGGTCTCCCCACCGAAGCGCTGCAGATCCTCTCCGAGGGCATCGCCGAGCCCGCGGACATCGACCGCATCGCCCGCGACGTCCTCGGCCTCAGGATGGGCCCGTTCGAGCTCATGGACCTGACCGGCCTCGACGTCTCCCATCCCGTCCTGGAGACCGTCTGGTCGGGCTTCCACAACGAGCCGCGCCTCCGCCCGTCCCACATCACCCGCACTCGAATGCAGGCCGGACTCCTCGGCCGCAAGACCGGCGAAGGCTTCTACACCTACGTGGACCGCGCCAAGCAGCAGCCCCCGGAGCCCACCCCGCCGTCCGCCGAGCCCCGTCCGATCTGGGTGGACGTCGAGACCGACAAGCGGGTGCGCGACCAGCTCACCTCCCTGCTGCTGGAGACCGACGTCACGGTCGAGCTCGGCCAGGAGCCGTCCGACGAGGCGATCGTCCTCACCGCTCCCTACGGTTCGAGCGTCACGGAGCACGGCGGCACCTGGGGCCTGCCGCTGGAACGCACCTTCGGCGTCGACCCGCTGGGCGGCTTCGCGTCCCGCCTCACGCTGGCCGTCCATCCCGGCGCCGACCCCGCCGCCGGCCGCGCCGCCCTCGCCGCCCTCGCCTCGACGGGACGCCCGGTCACCGTGGTCCGCGACGCTCCCGGCTCGGTGGCCCAGCGGCTCCTCGCCTCGATCGTGAACGTCGCGTGCGACATCGCCGGGCAGCGCCTGGCCGATCCCCGCGACATCGACACCGCCGTACGGCTCGGGCTCGGCTACCCGCGCGGGCCGCTGGAGTGGGGCGACCACGTCGGCGCGGAGACCGTGCGGCGCATCCTGGCCAGGCTCTACGAAGGCACCGGCGATCCGCGCTACCGGCCGAGCCAGTGGCTGCGCGAACGCGCGGAGGCGGGACTGCCACTGACCTCCACCGGCACGACCCCCGCCGACCTCTACCGCTAAGGACGGACGACATGGACGCCGCGCGCGAGGAGCTGGCCACCGCCGCCTCGATGGCGAAGTACCACGCCGGCGAGACGGCGGTGAAGGTGTCCGACAACGCGCTGCAGGTCTTCGGCGGCTAGGGCTACACCGACAGGACGGTCTAGCCCAGCTTGCCGAGCGGGTAGTCCGGCACCGTGTTCGTCCAGCCGTACGAGACGATCGCTCGGTAGCCGGTCACCTTCGCGGGCTTCTGCACGTCCTCATGCGCGAGCACCCGCCCCGTCGCCGGGTCGAGCACGAGCCACTCCTCGTGCCGGCCGCCCTTGACCACCGGACGGGCGATCGCCGTGCCCTTCCGGCCGAGCGGGTCGGTGACCTGGCCGACGACGCGGAGGCCGGGATCGGCGGCGAGCAGCCGGTACGTCGCGCCCATGGCCTTCGGCGACGCGGGCGTCATGCCGATCTTCTGGGCGTTGCCGAACAGCCATTCCGCCGGATCGATCGGGCCGCCCTCGGCCTTCTCCAGCCGCTTGAGCGCCCGTGCGAGGAAGGCCTTGAGCGCCTGCGGGTTCTCGGGCAGCTTCCGCACGTCCGGCGGTGTGAGGCCGCCCCACTCCTGCAGCCGGAACGCGTGCCCGCCGGGCACCTTGACCTTCGTCCAGCCGGTCGGGCCGCTGTCGGTGGTGCGCTCGGGCTGCGGCTTCCCGCCCTTCCCGAAGGTCCTCGGGCCGTGCTTCGCGGGACCGAGATAGCGGCTGCCGAGACTGCGCTCGGCGGACCAGGCCTCGCGGCCGGGACCGGCATCCCACCATCCGTTCTGCAGGCTCGTGTCGTACGTGCTCTTCCCCGAGGTCATGGTGAACCGTTCCTGCGCCACCACGTGCCAGTACCTGCCGTGGGCGAGCGGCGTCCCCTCGATCTTCGTCGCCGCCGAGAGCAGGACCGTGCGGGCCGACATCGGCACCGCCGAAACGGTCGTGTCGGGTGCGCGCGGCGTCGTGCCGGAGGACACCCCGACCGCGACGGCGGTCACCGCGGCGATCGCGCCCGCCGCCAGCGCCGGGACCGCGAGCTTCCAGCGCGGCATCGAGAAGCGCGGTGCCCGCCCGGGCGAGCGGACCTCACGCTCCAGCCGCGCGCGCCCCTCCTCGATCGATCGTTCGGACGGCTGCTCGTCGAGCAGCGTGCTGATCATGCGCATCTCGTCCATCGCTACAGACCTTCCAGATCGAGGGCGGCGCGCAGCTTGCGGCGCGCTCGGTTGAGACGGGAGCCGACCGTGCCGTACGGGATGCCGAGCGCGGCCGCGACCTCGTCGTGGCCGAGCCCGCTCAGCGCCACGAGGAGCACGACGTCGCGCTCCTTCGCCGACAGCGCGGCGAGCGCGCGGGCGAGCTGCGGCTGGAGGCCCTCGGCGGTCACCCACGTGACGACCCGGTCCTCATGGCTGCCGGCCGCGCGATCGGTGCCGACCTTGGCGAGGGCCTGGTAGCGGCGGGTCTCGGCGCGGCGGTGCTGGGACACCAGCCTCGTCGCGATGCCGAAGATCCAGGACCGCAACGTGCCCTTGCTCGCGTCGAAGGTCTTCCGCCGCCGGAACGCGACCAGGAAGGTCTCGGCGGCGATGTCGTCGGCGGGCTGCGGGCCGAGGCGGCCCGCGACATAGCGATAGATGACCGTGTAGTGACGGTCGTAGACGGCGGTGAAACGTTCGGGGTCGCGCAACGACTCGCTGATGAGCCGCGCGTCGTCCGCGTCGTCCGCGTTCCGCGCGTGCGGTGCTCGACGCGCGTGATGCGCCGCTCCGGAATCCGACGTTCGATCGTCGTCGGGCGGCGCATCCACGGGATAGGTCATGGGGAACCCTCCGGGATCATTTGTCCGGCTGTCCCCCTTACTCCGTCGCGGCCACCGGTCCCTTTCGCTCCTTGAGCCCCTCAATTTTCGCCGGATCTCCAGAGCGGGGACGGAAGACGACGAGGGAGAAGATCGCGGCGGCGAACGTGACGCCGGCGGCCGACAGGGTACCGACCGACAGCCCGTGCACGAACGCGTCGCGCGCCGCGTCCGCGAGCCCGGCGTCGCCGATGCTCAGGGCCTCGCCCAGCGAGTGGCGTGCGGCGGCGGGAGCGTCGCCGGGGAGTTCGCGGGCGTACGCGGCGGAGATGACGCTGCCGAGCACCGCGACGCCGAGCGCGTTGCCGAGCTCCTGGCCCGCGTCGTTCACGGCTGACCCGATCCCGGCCTCTTCGCGCGGAAGGGCGGCCATGAGCGTGCCGTAGGCAGGCGGCGAGCCCATGCCCGCGCCGAAGCCGAGCACGACGAGCCCGCCGACGATCGTGAGGTAGCCGTCACCCGGCCCGACCAGCCCGACGAGCCCGAAGCCGGCCGCCAGCGCGAAGAAGCCGAGGCTGAGGGCGCCGCGGCTGCCGATCCGGGCGTCCAGCGCGGCGCCCAGGCCGTTGCCCGTCCCGGCTGCCAGGGCGACCGGCAGCAGTGCGAGACCTGCCTTGAGCGGCCCGTATCCGAGGACGAGTTGCAAGAACTGTGTCAGCGCGAAGAGCGTCCCGGCGATCGAGAACGAGAACAGCGCGATCATCGTCGCGGCGCCGCTGAACTCGCGCTGCCGCAGCAGCCGCAGGTCGAGCATGGGCTCGGGGTTGCGCGCCTGCCAGGCCACGAAACCAGCGAGCGCGACGGCGGCGACGATCAGGCCGCCCGCCGTCCGGGCGCCGGTCCAGCCGTGCTCGGGGCCGGAGATGATCGCCCACACGAGGGCGGACATGCCGAGCGTCGACAGCAGGGCGCCCGGCACGTCGGGGCGGCGGCGCGGCCCGCGCGACTCCGGCACGAGGACGAGGAGCCCGATCACGGCCGCCACGGCGACGGGCACGTTGACCAGGAAGACCGAGCCCCACCAGAAGTGTTCGAGGAGCAGGCCGCCCAGCGCCGGACCCGCCGCGACGCCGACCATCGAGGTGGCACCCCAGATCGCGAACGCCTTGGCGCGCTCGTCCGGCCCGAAGACCTGGGCCATGATCGACAGCGTTCCGGGCATGAGGAACGCGCTGCCCACGCCCATCAGCGCGCGCATGGCGACGAGCGTCCCGGGCCCCTCGGCGAACGCCGCCAGGAGCGAGCCCGTGCCGAACAGGGCGAAACCGGCGAGCATCGCCCGCCGCCGGCCGTACCGGTCGCCGAGGCTTCCGGCGGTGAGCAGCAGGCCCGCGAAGACGAGCGAGTAGGCGTCGATCACCCACTGCACGTCGGCGGTGGTCGCGTCCAGGTCGGCGAGCAGCGACGGGATCGCGACGTTCAGGATCGTGTTGTCCACCACGACCACGAAGAGGCTGAGGCACAGCACGCCGAGGATCTGCCAGCGGCGCGGATGCGGGACGAAGGTTTCCGGGGAGGTCATCCGATTTCCGTTCTCGTACAACGTTCGAGTTGGCTCGCACACTGTACGACTCGAATCGCACGACGTTCAAGTCCCGGTACCCTGTACGAGATCGCGAGAGAGGACGACGCATGGCGGAGCGACCGACGTCGGTCTGGACACGGCCACAGAAGGCGCGGCGCGAGCAGCCCACCCTCACCCGCGACCAGATCGTGGCGGCGGCACTCGAACTGCTCGACGCCGAAGGGCTCGACCGGCTGAGCATGCGCCGCCTCGGCACCAAGCTGAACGCGGGAGCCACGACCGTCTACTGGCACGTGACGAACAAGGACGAGCTGCTCGAACTGGCCCTCGACCACGTCATGGCCGAGGTCCGCACCCCGGACGCCGCCGAGCACGGCTGGCGGATGGCCGTCACCGGGTACGCGGCCAGCCTGCGCACGATGATCCACCGGCACCCGTGGACGGTGCCGCTGTTCGGCAGCCGCCCCATGCTGGGCCCGAACGCCGCGCGCGCGATGGACGAGCTCCTCGGCGCCTGCGGCCAGGCCGGGTTCACCGCCTACGACCTGGAGTACGCGCAGTCGGTCGTCAACGACTACGTCATCGGCGCCGCGGGCAGCGAGGCGAGCTGGCGAGCCGCGCAGCCGGAGTTCAGCACCGGCGACTGGATGGCCGCCATGGGGCCCTACCTGGAGACGACCGCCGAGCGGCATCCGCGCCTGGCCACCCACCTGCGGGAGGTGTGGGCGAAGGAGAGCCGCGACGTCATGGAGGGCCGGTTCACCTTCGGGCTCGGCTGCCTCCTCGACGGCCTCGAAGCCCGCTCGAAGGGCCTGGCGGGAGACCGCGCGGAGGGCCTGGCGGGCGACGGGGCGAAAGACCGCGCCCCCGGAGCCGGCTGACTCCGGGGGCGCGGCCTGAGCGCGCCATCTGAAGGCACGCCGCCGACCGCGATCAGAAGGGCAGCTTCGCCGGAGGCTCGGGACGGCTGTCGGCCCACCCGGACTCCCGGGTGACCCAGTAGTTGATCACGAACCCGGGCCGCTGCGCGCGGTACGGACCGCCCGGCTCCGTCAGCACGGTCTGGTCCGCGAGCAGCGCACCCGTCCGGGGATCGATGATGATCTCGCGCCGGGAGCCGAAGGTCCCCTTCTCCTCCTCAGGCTCGCCCGGGTAGACCGAGTCCGCGTCATCGGTGGACGGCCGCGGTTCGTCCGCGGTCACCGCGACGCCCCGCCGCCCGAGCGGATCGGTCACCTCGCCGACGACCCGCATATCCGGCTGCTGGATCAGCGCCCGGATCAGCCCCGCCCGCACCTTGGGCGGAACCGGCACGTTCTTCAGCATGCCGCCCATGCTGCCGAGCTTCCCGGCGGTGGTCAGCGACCCGAAGCCCCCCTTCAACCTCCGGGCCAGCTCCGCTTTTTCCTCCCGCTCCGCACTTTTCGGAGGACGCAGTGTCTCGGTTCGGAGGAACATGTGGGTCAGCTTGGCCGGATCCGTGGGAAGTTCGCGCAATTGCTCGGTGGTGACCTTCTTGCCGAAGCCCCGCACGAAGAACGATCCGCCGGCGCGCGGGTCCACGTCATCGGCCTTCCATGGCGTGGACCGCCGGACGTAGGTCCAGAAATGGTCATTGGACCAGACCCGGAACTTCTCCGGCGCGCCCGCGCGCCGCCAGGCCATCTCGTCCGCCGGGGTCAGCGGCCTGGCCGGGAGATCGCGGCCGTGGAACGCCGTACCGTCACCGGCCCTGGCACCCGACCATGTGAAGGTCTCGATGTGCGCGCCGACGATCGCGTAGGCGCCGGTCTTCGGGCGCATGATGTACGACTGCCCGGAGATCTGGTCGGTGTACCAGTACCGGCCCTCGGTCGCGGGCAGCCGTTCCACCCGTTCGGCCACCGCGAGCAGCAGATCGCGCGCCGCCTTCGGGCTCGGCCCCGCCGCCGGGCGGCGCTCCGTCTCGGCGGGCGCGCCGCTCAGGAGCGTGATGCCGGTGACCACCGCCGCTGCCGCCGCGACCGCGCCCAGCCCGATCTGCGGCCACCATCCGAACCGGCGGCGGGTGGCTGCCGGCACCGGTGCCGCCGGGCCCACGGTGATCAGCGGTACGTCGTCGCCGGCATCGCCTGAGGGTCCCGCGAAGTCGAGGCGGTCCGGTCCGTCGAGCAGCAGGGCGCGGGCCCGGGCGATCTCGTCCGGTGTGGGCGGCGCGGGCTTCCCGTACGCCTCGCGGACGATCCGCGTCTCATCCATGGTCGTCCTCCAGATCGAGCATCGGGTTGGTCCCGCCCAGCGCCGCCCGCACCTTCTTCCTGGCCCTGCTCAGCCGCGACCCGACCGTCCCGTACGGGATGCCCAGCGCCGCCGCGACCTCCTCGTGGCTGAGCTCGGCGAGCGCGACGAGCAGCAGCACGTCCCGGTCGCCCGGCGACAGCCTCGCGATGGCGGCGGCCAGCGCGCCGCGCAGGCCCTCGGCGCTCACCTGGTCGTCGACGCGGTCGGCATGCCCTTCGGCGCGGTCGGCCGCCGAGCCGAGCCGCGCCCGCGCGCGGAGGCCGCGTACCTCGCTGCGCTGGTGCTTGCCGATGAGGTTGGTCGCGATGCCGTACAGCCAGGTGCGGACGCCCGCCCGCGCGCTGTCGTAGCGGTGGCGCTTCTTGAACGCCTCCAGGAACGTCTGGGAGGCCACGTCGTACGCCGCGTCCCGGCCGAGGCGCTTCGCCGCGTACCCGTGGATCTCCTCGAAGTACGCGTCGAAGACCTCGCCGAACCGGGCGGGGTCGCGCAGGGACGCCGCCGCGCGTGGCGGCGCGGCGGCGAGGGGTTTCCCTGTCGTCATCTGATGCCTTTCCGTGGCACGGGTGGCGGTCACAGGACGTATCACCCGATGCCCGGAATCACTTTCACCTCAGCGGTGCGGGCTCTCGTTCGTCCAGCCCGCGGACAGCACCGCCCGGCGCTCGACGACCGCGCCCGGGCGCACGCCCGGGAAGCGGCCACCCTTGGTGACGACGACATACTGCCTGCCCAGGACCTGGTGCGTCCCCGGATCGAGGATCACCTGGACGTCGAAGACGCCGCTCGCCCCGCCGATCGTCGTCCCGCGCCCCACCAGGGCGATCCCGGCGCGGCCGCGCATGTCGCGCACGCCCTCGACCAGCCGGATCCCCGGCTGCCCGGCCAACAGCCGGAACACCGCCGCCCGCACCTTGGGCGAGGCCGCCTGCGTCAGCAGGTCATAGCTGGCGAGCAACCGGTTGGCCGGGTCGATCCGCACCGTGCGGCCGCCGACCTTCGCCCGCTGCTCCCGTTCCGGGAAGAGCAGCCGCTCCAGCCCGCCGGGCCGGGACGCGAGCTTCTCGCGCTCCAGCCACGGCTCGACCTCGCACTTGCACATCCGCTTCCGTTCGGCGCCGGACGTCCGGTAGGTGTCCCATCGGCCCGGCCCGGACGCCGTCAGCGTGATCGTGCGCGGGTCGTCGGCCGTCCGCACCCGCCACGTCCGCGGTGACCCCGCCTCGCGCCAGGCCGCCTGGTCGGCGTCGGTCGCCGGGCCGATGCCCAGCGGGCGGTTGTACGAGACCAGCGGGTCGGCGAGGGAACGCGGAACCCACTCGTCGCCCTCCGATTTGCGGGCGACGACATAGCCGCCGGATGCCGCGTACACGACCGGCTCTGCGACCGTCCGCGTCCGCCAGTAGCGGCCCACCTTCTCGCGTTCCGCCTGGGCCGCGGCGGCGAGCAGAATGTTGTTGCCGCCCACCTTGTTGCCCGTGGTCGGGGCCGTTTCAGGCGTTTTCGACCCGCCTCCGCTCATCGTCGCGACGGCCACCGTGACCGCCGCGCCGGCGGCCACGAGCCCGGCGAGCCCGGCCTGCGACCGCCAGGGCCGCCGCGGCCGGTCGTCCTCGGTCATGCGCCGCCGAGCGGTCGCCACGGTGTGCGCGCTCGGCTCGGGCGGGTCGTCGAACAGCGCCCGCACGTGGGTGAGCTCGTTCAGGTCGGTCATCGGGTCCTCTCCTCGTCGCGCAGTGGATTGGTCCCGCCAAGTGCCTCGCGCATCTTCTTCCGAGCCCTGTTGAACCGTGAGCAGACCGTGCCGAGCGGAACGCCCAGCGCCTGGGCGACCTCCTCGTACGACAGCTCGGCCAGTACCACCAGCAGCAGCACGTCCCGCTGCTTGGCGGGCAGGCCCGCGACCGCGTCGGCCAGCGGGCCCCTGACCTGCTGTTCCGCGCTCACCCGGGCCGCGATCCGATCCTCGTGCGCGGTCGCGCCACCGTCGATCGGCAACCGCGCGAGAGCGCGGAACTTGCGCCGCTCGTCGCGCCGGTGCCGGCCGATCAGGTTGGTGGCGATGCCGTACAGCCAGGGCCGGGCGTCACCGCGGGTCAGGTCGTATCTCCGGCGTTTGCGGAACGCGGCGTGGAACGTCTCGGCGGCGATGTCGTCGGCGACATGCGCGTCGAGACGGCGCGCCACATACCGGTGGATCTCCGTGAAGTACGCGTCGAAGATCGCGCCGAACCGCTCGGGCTCATGCCAGGACCGTTCGATGACCGACGCGTCGTCCACCCCCTCGGGTGAGGGGGTGGCGACATCGGGGGGAGCGGTCATGCGTGGCTCCTTCAAGATGAGGCCTCGTCCATCGGCGTGGACAGATTTCACCCCTTCTCATCCGAAGCCCGCCCGTCCCTTCCATTTTTCCGGATGTTTTCTGGGGGTCAGCGAACGTTGTAGGTCTTGATGATCCGCTGGTCGATGGCGCTGCCTCCCGCGTCACGGGCGGCGACGCGCAGCGAGACCGACCGGCCCTTGACCGCCGCCGGAAGCGGAGCCGAGAAACGACCGCCGCCGAGCGCCTTGACGCTCACCGGCGTCCAGGTCGTGCCGTCGTCGATCGACGTCCAGAACTTCAAGCCGGTCACCTTGGCGGTGCCGCTGCCCTTGACCCGCGCCACCGTGAAGACGGCGGGCTTGCCCACCGGCTGGTTGCGCAGATCGAGGCCGAGGTCGTAGTCCACGGTCAACAGCGGCAGCCGCTCGGTGCCGGTCCCTGCCGGGGCCTTCGACTTGAACGTCCATGTCGTGGACGTCCGGGTGGAGACGGGCAGGACGGCCGAGCTGTCGTTCTCGTATTCGAGGCGGTAGGTCGCGGCCTCCTTCGGCACCGTGAAGCGGGCGCCCCGGGCGGCCACCTCGCGGATCTTGGTGTCACCCGCGTACAGGGTCATCTTCCGCTTGGTGGGGTCCGGCTCCTGCGGGAGGTCGCAGTCGAAGCCGTCCGGCCGGGTCTGCAGGTCGACCAGGACGACGGTCATGACGCCGCGCGACCGGGCCGACGGGGGCGGCGCGCAGAAGCTCCCTCCCACAGTGGTCGCCGAGTAGGGGCCCGGACGCATCGGCTGACGGCCCCAGGTCTTGGTGACCCGGCTGCCGGGCTCCAGCGTGGAGAACGGTTCCTGGTCCACCCAGCCGTCCATGCTCCCGGGGAACGCCTCGTCGTTCCACAGGACCCCGCCTTCGGTGGAGAGGTAGTCCGTGCGGGTGCTGCCCGCGGGGGCGTCGCCGCCGGCCTCCAGAAGCAGGACGCCCTCGGAAATCATGCCGTAGCGCTTCTGCCCGACCGGCTTGGTCGTGTCTCCGTCGAGGGCGGCGAAACGCTGGTCGATCCGGGCGAGCCGCGCCTGGACGGCGGGGGTGACGACGAACGTGGGGTCGGCGGGGATCCGGCCCTCCATGGGCTCGACCAGGTCCCACACGTTGCCCGGCGCCGTGAGCCGGAACGCGCCGTAGGCCTTGAACGTGCCCGTGGTGACCGGCTCGGTCGGCTGCGCGTACACCTTGTCCGTGGAGCTGAACGAGTAGACGGCATCGCCCCACAGGCCCTGCCCGGTGCCACGGATGTACTGAACGGCGGACACGGGCATGTCGGTCTCCCGGCCCTGGACGCTCGCCTTGACCTCCTTGGCCCCGGCGCCGTCGAGGGTGACGGTGACGTCGCGGTCCACCACGACCTCGGGGTCGCCGACGAGCGCGGCGCGCTGCTTGCCCTCGGTGCCGTCGGTCACCGTGCCCATGACGCTGTACCGGCCGGCCGGGACGCGCACTTTCGCGTTCCCGTCCGCGTCGGTCTCGGTGACACCGGTGTACTGCACGGCGTCGTCCAGGTTGATGACGCCGGTGTACGAGGAGAACGCGCCCTCCGGGGTGCCCGGCAACGCGGTCGCCTTGACCGTCAGCGTGTGCGTGGGCGGCTCGACGAAGAACGTGACGAGCGTGCGAGGCCCGCCCTTGGCGTCTACCTCCGCCGCGTACAGTCCCGGCTTGCTCTTGAGCTTGGCGACGTCGATGTCCAGGGTCGCCGTGGCGGTGCCGTTGCCGGGGACGTCGACCTTGGTGGCCGACAGCTTCGCGGCGCCGTCGACGACGCCCGCGCCGTTGCGGCGGACGAGCCGCACCGACAGGGGCAAGGCCGCGGCCTCGCGGCCCGTCCAGCTCAGCTCGGCGGTCAGCGTCCCGGTCTGCGGGTACGCGGCGGTGCCCAGGTGGATCACGCCCGTCGATGACACCACGGGCGCGGTGACGGCGGTCGCGGCGTTGAGGCGGCCGGTGCCGCGTTCGAACGCGTCGCCGCCCTTGGCGGGGTCGGCGGAGCCGGTCAGCGCGGCCTTGATCTGCGCGGGCTTCCAGTCCGGATGCCGCTGGGCGATGAGGGCCGCGGCTCCCGCGACGTGCGGTGTCGCCATGGACGTGCCGGAGGACGCGGTGTAGCGGGCGTCCACAGGCTCGCCCATCGTGGTGCCCGCCGCGCGGGCGGCGACGATGTCCACGCCGGGTGCGACGATCTCGGGCTTGGCCGCGTACCGGCCGGGACGCGGTCCCCGCGAGGAGAAGTCCGCCAGCGTGTCGCCGCCGTCGACGGCGCCCACGGTCAGCGCCGAGTCGGCTGCCGCCGGAGTCGAGATGTCGGCCAGGCCCCCGGTGTTGCCGGCCGCGACCACGAAGAGCGAGCCGTGCGCGGCGGTCAGCTTGTCCAGGGCCTGCGACACCGGGTCGGTGCCGTCGGAGGGCTCGGAGGCGCCCAGGCTCATGTTGACGACCTTGGCGCGCGGAGCGGCCCACTCCGCCCCGGCGATGAGGTCGGACAGCTCTCCCTCGCCCTCGTCGTTCAGGACCTTGCCGATCAGCAGCGACGCGTCCGGCGCGACGCCCTTGCGCTCGCCCTCCGCCGCCTCGCCGGTGCCCGCCACCGTGGCGGCGACGTGCGTGCCGTGACCGACACGGTCGACGACGTCCGCCGACTGGCTGAAGTTCTGGGTCTCGGCGATGCGCCCGGCGAGGTCCGGGTGCGTGGCGTCCACTCCGGTGTCGAGCACGGCGACCTTGACTCCGCGCCCGGTGAACCCGGCCTTCCAGGCCGCCGGGGCCCCGACCTGGGTGAGGTTCCGGTCCTGCTTGGGCGCCCGGACGGCGGACGAAGGCGAGGACGAGGTCTTGATCTTCTGGTCCAGCCAGATGTGGCGGATGCCGCTCGACCGGGCGGCCTTGAGCGCCGTGCCGAGCTTCACCGCCTGTCCCTTGGGCTGGCGTACCGCGACCGCTCCGATGCTGGACAGCTCGCGATCCTGCCGGGCACCGAGCGTCCGTACGCCCCCGTTCCCGGCCACGATCAGCGGCAGCTCCTTGCTCCGCGCGTCGTCGTATCCCTGCCGGATCAGCGTCGTCACGTCGAACAGCTTCGGATCAAGGACCCGTCCGACCCGCGACGCGACATCGACCGGCGTCACGACCACATGCCCGTCCGGCCGGATCGAGGTGTGGAACAGCTTGCCGGCCCGGTCCTTGCCTGGCTTCACCGACACCAAGGGCAGTCGTCCCTTGACGGTGCTGACCTTCACCACGTCACCCGTCACCAGCGTGACCGTCCACGACTTGCCGGCCGGCAGCACGCTCGGTGGCGTGCCGGGGCCGGCGTGCGCGGTCATCGCGGGCAGCACCGCCATGCCGCCGCCCGCCAGCGCCGCGCAGAGCAGCACCCTGTGCGTTCGTCTCACCCGAACCTCCTCTTGATCATTCGCATCTCTCTTGATCACCCGAAGCCCCGTCTCGCTTTCGCGGGCATTGATCAAGAAGAAGTCCCGCCCCGGGCGGACTTCTTACGGGCGGGCTTCTGCGGCGGGCCTCTCGCAGGAGGCGGGAGCGACTCCTGCTTGAGGCGGAGCCGGCGGGGGCGGAGGTCGTCCTGCGTGAGGAAAACGGCCCTGGGAAGGGCTCAGGAGGGAACGGGAATACCCCGCTCATTCGTCCTGTTGGAGAGGACAGCAGCAAAGTTGAGTCTGGTCGACTCAAGTCATTTGACAACTTGATCCGTACCAGGCAACCTTGCGAACCAGAGACTCAGCCGGCCGCCCTCCGGGGGCGACGGCGGCCGGGTCACATACCGAGCGGCACACGAACACCAACGGCACACGAACACCGACGCAGCAGCATCACGACGGAGGACGAGAGACATGGCACGTGCGGTCGGCATCGACCTCGGGACGACCAACTCGGTCGTCGCGATCCTTGAGGGTGGCGAGCCCACCGTCATCGCCAACGCGGAGGGGTCGCGGACCACGCCGTCCGTCGTCGCCTTCGCCAAGAACGGCGAGGTCCTGGTAGGCGAGGTGGCCAAGCGCCAGGCCGTGACCAACGTTGACCGCACCATCCGGTCGGTCAAGCGCGAGATGGGCACGGACTGGAAGACCACCCTCGACGGCAAGGACTTCACCCCGCAGCAGATCAGCGCGTTCGTGCTGCAGAAGCTGAAGCGGGACGCCGAGGCCTACCTCGGTGAGACCGTCACCGACGCGGTCATCACCGTCCCGGCGTACTTCTCCGACCACCAGCGCCAGGCCACCAAGGAGGCCGGCCAGATCGCGGGCCTCAACGTCCTGCGCATCATCAACGAGCCGACGTCCGCGGCGCTGGCCTACCACCTGGAGAAGGAGAACGAGGCCACGATCCTCGTCTTCGACCTCGGTGGCGGCACCTTCGACGTCTCCCTGCTCGAGGTGGGCGACGGCGTGGTCGAGGTCAAGGCGACCTCCGGCGACAACCACCTGGGCGGCGACGACTGGGACCAGAAGGTCGTCGACTGGCTGGTCGAGAAGTTCAAGAACGCCAACGGCGTCGACCTGTCCAAGGACAAGATGGCCCTCCAGCGCCTCCGCGAGGCCGGCGAGAAGGCCAAGATCGAGCTGTCCAGCTCGACCGAGACGCAGATCAACCTGCCCTACATCACGGCGTCGTCCGAGGGTCCGCTGCACCTGGACGAGAAGCTCAGCCGCGCCGAGTTCCAGCGGCTCACCGCCGACCTGCTCGAGCGCACCAAGGCGCCGTTCAAGAACGTGCTCAAGGACGCCGGCATCACCGTCGAGGGCATCGACCAGGTCGTCCTGGTCGGCGGCTCGACCCGCATGCCCGCCGTCTCCGAGCTGGTCAAGGAGCTGACCGGCGGCAAGGAGCCCAACAAGGGCGTCAACCCCGACGAGGTCGTCGCCATCGGCGCCAGCCTCCAGGCGGGCGTGCTCAAGGGCGAGGTCAAGGACGTCCTCCTGCTGGACGTGACCCCGCTGTCGCTGGGCATCGAGACCAAGGGCGGCATCTTCACCAAGATCATCGAGCGGAACACCACGATCCCGACCAAGCGCTCGGAGACGTTCACCACCGCCGACGACAACCAGCCGTCCGTGGAGATCCAGGTCTTCCAGGGCGAGCGCGAGATCGCCGCGTACAACAAGAAGCTCGGCACCTTCCAGCTGACCGGCCTGCCGCCGGCGCCGCGCGGCGTCCCGCAGATCGAGGTCACCTTCGACATCGACGCCAACGGCATCGTCAACGTCTCCGCCAAGGACCAGGGCACCGGCCGCGAGCAGTCGATGGTCATCACGGGCGGCTCGGCGCTGCCCAAGGACGACATCGAGAAGATGATGCGCGAGGCCGAGGAGTACGCCGAGGAGGACCGCAAGCGCAAGGAGGAGGCCGAGGTCCGCAACCAGGCCGACACCCTCGCCTACTCGACCGAGAAGTTCATCCGGGAGAACGACGAGAAGGTCCCGGACGAGCTCAAGAAGGAGGTCGGGGACGCGGTCGCCGAGGTCAAGAAGAACCTCGAGGGCACCGACGTCGACGCGATCCGCACCAGCGCCGAGAAGCTGGCCCAGGTCAGCCAGAAGATGGGCGCCGCGATGTACGCGCAGAACCCCGAGGGCGCCGCGGCCGCCGATGACGCCGGGCCGACCGCCGACGCCCAGGGGGGCGAGCAGCCGCAGGACGACGAGGTCGTCGACGCCGAGATCGTGGACGACGACAAGCCGAAGGGCGGTGCCGCGTGACCAAGCCTCCTGCCGAGGGCGAGGAGCGCGAAGGTCCGGTGATCCGCGACAAGCGGCGCATCGATCCCAAGACCGGCCAGGTCCGGGAGCCGGCGGAGCAGCCGGCCCCCGGATCGCCGGGGGGCGAGGCCGCCGCGGCCGCCGCGGGCACCACGACCAGCGACGAGTCTCAGGCCCCTCAGACACAGGCCCTCAAGACGCAGCTCGACGAGCGCACCGCGGACCTCAAGCGGCTCAAGGCGGAGTACGACAACTACCGCAAGCGGGTCGAGCGCGACCGGGTGGCGGTTCGCGAGCAGGCCCTGGCCAACGTGCTCAGCGAGCTCCTTCCGGTGCTCGACGACATCGGCCGGGCCCGTGACCACGACGAGCTCACCGGCGGCTTCAAGTCGGTGGGCGAGGCGCTGGAGGCGGTCACCGGCAAGCTCGGGCTGGAACGTTTCGGCGAGAAGGGCGAGCCCTTCGACCCGGTGGTGCACGAGGCGCTCATGCACGCGTACTCGGCCGACGTGACCGAGACGAGCGTGGCGGACGTGCTCCAGCCCGGTTACCGCATCGGCGAGCGGGTCCTGCGGGCCGCGCGCGTCGCGGTGGCCGAGCCCGACCCGGGCGGCGGCGACGCCGAGACCGGCGGCGAAGGCGAGTGACCCGCGTCCGGGTGGTCCCTTTCCCTCCTGCGGGGAAGGGGACCACCCGGGCCGGGACGCAGTAGACGAAGACGTAGTGGCACTAGCAGAAAGCGGGGCGCCGTGAGCACCAAGGACTACCTGGAGAAGGACTACTACAAGGTCCTGGGTGTCTCGAAGTCCGCCTCGCAGGACGAGATCAAGAAGTCCTACCGCAAGCTGGCGCGCAAGTACCACCCGGACGCCAACAAGGGCGACACCGACTCCGAGGAGAAGTTCAAGGAGGTCTCCGAGGCCTACGACGTCCTCTCCGACGAGAAGCGCCGCAAGGAGTACGACTCCATGCGGGCCATGCCCGGCGGCTTCCGCGGCCAGCAGGGCGGCGGCTTCGGGTTCGACCTGGGCGACCTCTTCGGCCAGCCGGGCGCCGGGGGCGCCGCGGGCGGGGCGGGCGAGCGTATAGGAGACATCTTCGGCGGCCTGTTCAACCGCGGCGGCGGGGCCGGCGGCCGGACGACCGGCACGCGGCGCGCACGGCGCGGCTCGGACGTCGAGACCGAGGTGACGCTGTCGTTCGGCCGCTCGATGAACGGCGTGACCGTCCCCATCAAGCTGACCAGCGAGGCCGCCTGCCCGACCTGCCGCGGCACCGGCGCCAAGGCCGGCACCGTGCCGCGGGTCTGCCCGTCCTGCGAGGGCACCGGCCACGAGACGCGCAACCTGGGCAACTTCGGCTTCCAGGAGCCGTGCAAGGAGTGCCGCGGCCGCGGGCTCGTCGTCGACGACCCGTGCACCACCTGCCACGGCAGCGGCCGCGCGACCGGCACCCGCACGATCCAGGCCCGCATCCCGGCGGGCGTCGCCGACGGGCAGAAGATCCGGCTGAAGGGCAAGGGCGCGCCCGGCGAGAACGGCGGCCCGGCCGGCGACCTCTACGTCAACATCAAGGTGCTGCCGCACAAGGCGTTCGGCCGCAGCGGCGACAACCTGACCCTGACGGTCCCGGTGACGTTCCCCGAGGCCGCGCTGGGCGCCGAGATCAAGGTGCCCACGTTCCAGGGCCAGCCGGTGACGCTGCGCCTGCCGGAGGGCACGCCCAACGGCCGCACCCTGCGCGTGAAGGGCCGCGGCGCCCCCCGCCGCGACGGCAGCAAGGGCGATCTGCTCGTCACGATCGACGTGCAGGTGCCGCAGAAGATCGACGACACGACCCGCGAGGCGCTGGAGCGCCTGCGCGCCGCCGGCGACGGCGACGACCTGCGCAGCGAGCTGCTCCAGCAGGCCCGAGAGGAGTGATCATGGACCCGTTCGGCGACGACACCCCGGTCTATGTGATCTCGGTGGCGGCGCAACTGTCCGGCCTCCATCCGCAGACGCTGCGGACCTACGACCGGATGGGACTGGTCTCACCCGGCCGCACCGCGGGCCGCGGCCGCCGCTACTCCATGCGCGACATCGTGCTGTTGCGCGAGATCCAGCGGCTCTCCCAGGAAGAGGGCATCAACCTCTCCGGCATCAAGCACATCCTCGAACTGCAGCGCGACAACATCCACCTCCGCGAAGAGCTGGCCAAGGCGCACGCGGCCATCGAGGACCTCGCCAACGAACTCGAGTCGACCCGGGCCGTGGCGGCGCGGCTGGCGCAGCAGCGCCGGCGCGGCGACGTCCCGGACTCGCCGGGCACCGATCTCGTGCCGATCCGCCACACCGGCGTCGTGATCTGGCACGAACGCCGTTCCGACTGACCGGGTCACCACCACCGACCTCGTCACCACCACCGACTGGACTGACACCACAGATCTGACTGACCACCACAGATCACGGGGCGAACGAAGACCTATGGAAAACAAGCTGACACTGAAGAGCCGCGAAGCGCTGACGGTGGCGCTCCGCCAGGCCGCGGGCGAGGGCAACCCGCAGGTCGAGCCCCTGCATCTGCTCGCGGCGCTGCTGACCGTCCCGGAGGGCACCACGGTGCCGCTGCTGAAGACGGTCGGCGCCGACCCGCAGGCGGTGCGCCGCCGGGTGGACGAGCAGATCGCCCAGCTGCCCAAGGCCTCCGGTTCCACCGTTCCCGAGCCGCGCCTCTCCGGCCAGCTCCAGCGCGTCATCAACACCGCGCAGCACCGCGCCGAGGAGCTTGAGGACGAGTACGTCTCGACCGAGCACCTGCTGGTCGGCCTGGCCGCCGACGGGGGCCCGACGGCCGCGCTGCTGAAGGAGTTCGGCGCGACCCCGCAGGCGCTGCTCGACGCGTTCAAGGACGTGCGCGGCAGCGCCAAAGTGACGAGTGAGAGCCCTGAAGACACCTACAAGGCGCTGGAGAAGTACGGCGTCGACCTGACGGCGGCGGCCCGCGAGGGCAAGCTCGACCCGGTCATCGGCCGCGACACCGAGATCCGCCGCGTCGTGCAGGTGCTCTCCCGCCGCACGAAGAACAACCCCGTCCTCATCGGCGAGCCCGGCGTCGGCAAGACCGCCGTCGTCGAGGGACTCGCCCAGCGCATCATCGCCGGGGACGTGCCCGAGTCGCTGCGCAACAAGCGGCTGATCTCGCTCGACCTGGGCTCGATGGTCGCGGGCGCCAAGTACCGCGGCGAGTTCGAGGAACGCCTCAAGGCGGTGCTCACCGAGATCAAGGAGAGCGACGGCCAGGTCGTCACGTTCATCGACGAGCTGCACACGGTCGTCGGCGCGGGCGCGGCCGAGGGCGCGATGGACGCGGGCAACATGCTCAAGCCGATGCTGGCGCGCGGCGAGCTGCGCATGATCGGCGCGACCACGCTCGACGAGTACCGCGAGCGCATCGAGAAGGACCCGGCGCTGGAGCGCCGCTTCCAGCAGGTCTTCGTCGGCGAGCCGTCCGTCGAGGACACCATCGCGATCCTGCGCGGGCTGAAGGGCCGGTACGAGGCGCACCACAAGGTGGTGATCTCCGACGCCGCGCTCGTCGCCGCCGCGACCCTCTCCGACCGCTACATCACCGCGCGGTTCCTGCCGGACAAGGCGATCGACCTCGTGGACGAGTCGGCGTCCCGGCTCCGCATGGAGATCGACTCGCGGCCGGTGGAGATCGACGAGCTGCAGCGCGCCGTCGACCGGCTCAAGATGGAGGAGCTGACGCTCGCCAAGGAGACCGACGAGGCGTCCAAGCAGCGCCTCGTCCGGCTCCGCAAGGACCTCGCCGACCGCCAGGAGCACCTCGACTCGCTCAACGCCCGGTGGGAGCACGAGAAGGCCGGGCTCAACCGGGTCGGCGAGATCAAGGAGCGCATCGACCAGCTGCGCGGCGAGGCCGAGCGCGCCCAGCGCGACGGCGACCTGGAGACCTCCGCGCGCCTGTCGTACGGGGAGATCCCGGCGCTGGAGAAGCAGCTCGCCGAGGCGTCCGAGCAGGCCGAGACCGAGAACGCCGACGCGATGGTCAAGGAGGAGGTCGGCCCCGACGACATCGCCGACGTGGTCGCCTCCTGGACCGGCATCCCGGCGGGACGCCTGATGGAGGGCGAGACCGCCAAGCTGCTCCGCATGGAGGACGAGCTCGGCAAGCGGCTCATCGGGCAGCGCGCCGCCGTGAAGACGGTCTCGGACGCGGTGCGCCGCGCCCGCGCGGGCATCTCCGACCCCGACCGCCCCACCGGCTCGTTCCTCTTCCTGGGGCCGACCGGCGTCGGCAAGACCGAGCTGGCCAAGGCGCTCGCGGAGTTCCTCTTCGACGACGAACGGGCCATCACGCGCATCGACATGAGCGAGTACTCCGAGAAGCACTCGGTGGCCCGCCTCGTCGGCGCCCCTCCCGGCTATGTCGGCTACGAGGAGGGCGGCCAGCTCACCGAGGCCGTCCGGCGCCGTCCCTACTCGGTGGTGCTGCTGGACGAGGTGGAGAAGGCGCACCCCGAGGTCTTCGACATCCTGCTCCAGGTGCTGGACGACGGGCGGCTCACCGACGGGCAGGGCCGCACGGTCGACTTCCGCAACACGATCCTGATCCTGACGTCCAACATCGGGTCGCAGTTCCTGGTCGACCCGACGCTGGAGAACGGGGCCAAGCGCGACGCGGTCATGAACGCCGTCCGGAGCTCCTTCAAGCCGGAGTTCCTCAACCGGCTCGACGACGTGATCCTGTTCGACGCGCTGACCACCGACGAGCTGACCCGGATCGTCGACCTGCAGGTCGACAACCTGGCCGCGCGCCTGGCCGACCGGCAGCTCGGGCTGGAGGTCACCGACGCGGCCCGCGAGTGGCTGGCGCTGACCGGCTACGACCCGCTGTACGGGGCGCGGCCGCTGCGCCGGCTCGTCCAGACCGCGATCGGCGACCAGCTCGCCCGCGAGCTGCTGGCGGGCGAGGTCCGCGACGGCGACCGGGTGGTCGTGGATCTCGACGAGGCCGCCGACGCCCTCACCGTCACCCCGGCCAAGGGCCTGTCCCTGGCCAAGTGACACCCAGGCCAAGTGACACACGAGCCAAGTGACACACGAGCCAGGCGAATAGACCGGCCGGGTGATAGACCGGCCGGGTGAATACGCCGGTTGGCTGAATTCGGCGAAGGCCGCCGTCCAGAGCTCTGGGCGGCGGTCTTTTCGTATGCCCGCCAACTGTCTGAAATTAGGGGTTGACGGGTGCGCGACTCCTTTATAAAGTCTCACGCATGGAGTCCTGATCCTCACGGTTGAGCACAGTCGTCGCCTCGCGCGGCCCGCTCCCAGCGCATAGCTCCCGGCCTGTCAGCTCTGGTGTTCCACGTCCACACGTCGGCACGTTCCCGTGCCCGTAGCGGACGTGACGTCCTTCTGCACGCTCCGGCGAGCATTCCTCATCCATTCACCGGTCCGCCATGACCCCTTTTCGGCGACCGTTTCATGAGCCTGCTCGGAGGTTTATCTTATGCGTACCGAAAATCAGGACCTCGCCAATATCCTCGCCGCCAAGAACCTGGGCGAGAACGGCAAGAAGAAGAACAAGAAGCAGCAGCGGCGCAACGTCGACCCCAAGGCCGCCGCGGCCTTCGCGCGCGGCGGAGCGGGGCGCCGGAACGCCCGGCAGATGCCCACCCGGCAGCTCAACCGGGGCCGCTGACACTCGATCGAGGCCGCTGACACGACGAGCGGGCCTGGCCCCCGAAGGCCAGGCCCGCTCCGCTTGTCGTGCCGTTACGGCGTCACGTGCTGTCCGCTCTCGGAGCCGGCGAGCTTCTCGAAGGCGTTCGCCGGAGGTTGGATCACCGACGAGGCCGCGCCCAGCCCGACCAGGAGCGCGGCCACGGTGATGCGCCGGCGCAGCTTGTGCCGGCCTCCCCCTGCGGTCCCGAGGGCTTGCACGTCATGTCGGCTCATCGCCTGTTCCTCCAGATGGTCGTTCTCTCCCATCGAAACTACGGAACGGGCACAGGGCACCACTATCGGCCAGACTCCCCAAATCGGGGTGGGGCTACCCCCACCCCGATCTAGGTACGAGCACTCATGCGCGATCAGCTGCGCCCGGCCACGCGGCGTGCGTCCAGGCACAGGGACATCTTGGGGGTGTAGCTGGCTACACCCCGGTTTCGGGAGCCTGCTCGCTCGTTCCGGCGATCTCCGTTCAGCAGAGTGGGAGCACACCCCGAGAGATCACCATGACCGTGGAGGAAATCCGTGAAAGCCCTGCTCTGGCTCGTGCTCGCCGCCGGCCTCGCCACCAACGTCTTCTTCAGCCTCACCGACGACGGTGCGGTCAAGATCGCCGTGAACATCACGACGGGCGTGCTCGTGCTCGCCGCCATCGCGGGCCTGGTGATGCTCCGCACCCGCAGCCGCCGTTCCTGGCGGCACGCCCCGGACCGGAACCGCCGCGGGCCGTCTACCAGCGCTTGATCAGATCGGCGGTCCCGTGGCATGTTTCCGGCCTGAAGGGCATGTAACGTACGTCGTACATTGTTCATGGCGCGAGCGACCAACGGTGGGATTCGATGGACCTGACCGGCGCTGTCTGGCGCAAGAGCAGCTACAGCGGCCCCAACGGCGGTAACTGCGTGGAAGTCGCGCGGCTGCCCGGTCTGGTGGCGCTCCGGGACTCCAAGAACGATCCCGGCGGACCGGCCCTCTCCCTCGCGGACGATGAGTGGCGCGTCCTGCTCCAAGCCCTGCGTCACCGCTCCTGACGAAGCCGTCTGGTTGAAACTGCAACCACCGTAGGTCCGGCGGGGTTCGACCTAGTGAGAGCTCACCGAAGTGCTCTCTCCCGTTTGCTGAGGCGGGATCGTAACTCGCTAGGTGGAAACCATGGATCTGCAACTTTCCGGCCGCGTCGCCGTCGTCACAGGTGCGTCGAAGGGGACGGGCCTGGCCATTACCCGCACTCTGCTGGAGGAGGGCGCCCGCGTGGTCGCCGCGTCCCGCAAGAGCAGCCCCGAGCTTGACGCGCTGGCCGGGCCCAACCTGGTCCACGTCGCGGTCGACCTCATGGACCCGGAGGCACCGGGCCGGGTGGTCGAGCGGGCGGTCGAGGAGTTCGGCGGCCTCGACATTCTGGTGAACAACGCGGGCGGCCCGCCGCCCGGGGCGTCCCTGCCGCGCTTCGGCTTCCTGACGCCGGACGACGACGACTGGCGCCAGATGTTCGAGTTCAACCTCTTCTCGGCCGTCCGGGCGACCCGGGCCGCCATTCCGGCGATGCTGGAGCGCGGCGGCGGCTCGATCGTGAACATCTCCTCGACCAACGCCCGGCGGCCCGCCCCGATGAACTTCGACTACAACGCCGCCAAGGCCGGCCTGAACAACCTCGCCCAGGGGCTGTCGGAGGAGTTCGGCCCGCAGGGGATCCGCGTGAACACCGTCTCCCCCGGCCCGGTGCTCACGGACTGGTGGACCAAGGAGGGCGGCGCGGCCGACATCCTGGCGGGTGCGACCGGTGCCGACCGCGACGCCGTGCTGGAGAAGGTCGCCCCCGAGATGATGAGCCTCACCACGGGCCGGCTGGTCGACCCGCAGGAGGTGGCCGACGCGGTCGCGCTGCTCGTCTCTCCGCGTTCGGGCAGCACGACCGGTGTGGACCTGGTCGTGGACGGCGGGTTCCTCAAGGAGCTCTGACGACCTCTTTGCGCGCCTGAACGATTCGTCTTGGCATTCGGGCGGGCACAATCAAGCCCGTGCCTCCCCGTACGCGGGGAGCTGGAAGAGCCTGTCACTGGCCCGGAGGGCCGGCGGCCCGGTCGCATCGGCCGGCCGCACGCCCCCGGGCCGGGACAGGCCCCCGGCGCCGCGAACTCGACCACCGGGCCTGGTCGCGGGCCGGCCGGACGGAACTGATCGTCGCGAGAGGTCAGCGGCGAGCTTGCGGCTCCGACGAGCTCCTGGCGCTATAGGCCGTCGCTGACTCCGCGTTCGAACTCGGCGGTGGAGGCCTCGTCCCCCAAGGCTTTGCGGACGGCGGCGGAGATGCGATCGACGTCCCCTCGTTCGGCCTCGGGCAGGGGAGCGCCGACCGACTCGCGGAGAGCGGCCGCCGCGCCCAGCAGCCGGGCGGCCCGTCCCGGCTCCCCGGCCAGCGAACGCGCACCGGCGAGCCCCTCGTACGCGAGCGCGACCGCACGCGGGTCACCGATCTTGCGGGCGGCCGTGAGACCGTCCAGGTGGAAGGCGAGAGCGGCTTCGGCGTCCCCGCGTCGCTCCGCCGCGAAGCCGAGCTCGGCCAGGACGAGCGCCAGGCCGGGCTCGCCGTCCACTCCGCGGATCCAGCCGACCCACTTGGTCAGATGCTCCTCGACCAGGTCGAACCTGCCCTGCCGCCGGGCACTCAGCGCGAGGCCGACCTCGGCGAAATGCTCGGCCACCTTGTTGGACTGCCCGGCGGCCAGCCGCAGCGCCCGTCGATGGAACTCGTCGGCCGCCGCGAAGTCGCCGGTGAGCAGCGCGATCCGGCCCAGCCCGGAGAGGCGGAACGAGGCGTCGGTCCAGAGTTCGAGCTCCTCGGCCATGCGCAGGCCCTCGCGGTGCAGCCGGGCCGCGAGGTCGTAGTCGCCGGCGATCTCGGCCAGCTCGCCGAGGGTGTTGGTCGCCTTCAACCGCCCCCAGCTGTCGCCGAGCTCACGGAACCCCGCCTCGCTCTCGGCGGCGTCCAGCCGCGCCTGCGCGAGATTTCCGCGCGCCCTGCCGACCGTGGCCCGCACGCTCAGCGCCGCCGCGACACCCCAGCGGTCGTCCAGCGCGCGGAACTCGTCGAGCGCCCCGCCGACCAGCTCGGTCGTCCGGGAGAGGTCGTTGAAACCGCGCTGTGCGAATCCGAGAAACCATCGGGCCCGCGCACGCGCCACCGGATCGTCGATGCGCTCGTACGCCGCGTCGCTCCGCTCGGCACCGTCGCTGCCGAGCAGCGCGAGCCCTGCCTGCCAGACGAGGGCCTGCGCCCGCGCCGGCGCCGACCCGCCGTCGAGCCCGAGCGCCCATTCCAGCGACCGCTGGGCCTCCGTCCACCGGCCGCGCAGGTACCAGTACCAGGCGAGCGCGTTGACCAGCCGCAACGCGCTCTCGGCTGTCGTCGCGCCCTCGAACGCGGCGCGCAGCTCGGCGGTCTCGCGGTCGAGCCGTTCGAGCCATTCCCGCTGGCCCGGGCCGCGAAGATGCGGCTCGGCTCGTTCGGCCAGCTCGGTGTAGAAGGCGAGATGCCCGCGCCGGACCTCTTCGTACTCCCCCGCTTCGCGCAGCCGCTCGACGCAGTACGCCTTGACCGATTCGAGCAGCCGGTAACGCGGCCCGTCGGTCATGAGGACGAGCGACCGATCGACCAGGCGCGGCAGGACGTCGAGCACGTCCAGGCCGGTCACCCGCTCCGCCGACGCCAGCGTGAATCCACCGGCGTACACCGCCAGGCGCCGCAGCACGGCCCGCTCGGGCTCGGTCAGGAGCTCCCAGCTCCAGTCGATCATGGCGCGCAACGTCTGCTGGCGCGGCGGCGCGCCCCGCTGCCCGGACGTGAGCACCCGGAAGCGGTCGTCCAGGCGCTCGGCCAGCTCCTGAACGCCCAGCCCCCGCACGCGGGTGGCGGCCAGCTCCAAGGCCAGCGGAATCCCGTCCAGCCGCCGGCAGATCGCCGCCACGACCTCCGCGTTGCCGGACGTCAGCGCGAACCCGGGCGCGGCCGCCGTCGCCCTCGCCACGAAAAGCTCGACAGCGCTGGGCTCCGCGAGCGGCGGCACGGTCCACAACGTCTCGCCGCCCATCCCGAGCGGCTCCTGGCTCGTGGCGAGGACGTGCAGCTCCGGCACGGCCTTGAGCAACGATTCGACCAGTGCCGCGACGGGCTCGATCACGTGCTCGCAGTTGTCGAGCACCAGCAGCAACCGGCGTCCGCGCAGGGCGTTCGCCAGCTGACCGGCCAGGTCCCCGGCCTCGTCATCGCGGATCCCGAGCGCGGTCGCGACGACATCGGCCGGCGTCGCACCGGACGCGGGTTCGAGCGCGGCCAGCTCGACGAGCCACACACCATCGGTGAACGCCCCGGCCGCCGCCCTCCCCGTCTCCACAGCAAGGCGGGTCTTCCCAACGCCACCGGGCCCGGTAAGCGTCACCAGCCGCGCCCGATCCACCAGCCCGCGCACCCGCGCCAACGCCTCGTCACGTCCGACGAGCTCGGTCAACGCCGCAGGCAAGTTGCCCCCGCCCCGCCCAGACAAGCCAGACGCAGCGGACGGGCGAGAAGCGCCACCCGCGCCAGTCAAGCCAGGTGAGGCAGCCAAGCCAGACGTGCCAGCCGAGCGAGGCAGAGCGCCCGAACCGGACGCGGCGGCCAGGCGAGAGGCGCCAGCCGAACTAGACGCGGCAGCCGAACGCGGCGGCGTGACCGAGTCCGACGTGGGGCTTGAGCGAGATGCGGGGGACTTGCGGGGTGCGGCGGGTGAGCCGGCCGCGTGAGATGGGGTGACTGGGTGGGACGCGGCGGGTGACCAGGGTGCGGCGGCTGAGCGGTTTGCTCCGAGGGCCGGATCCTGTCGGAGGATCGCCTCGTGCAGGGCGGCGAGGTCTGGACTCGGATCCAGACCGAGTTCGTCGGCCAGCCGTTCGCGCAGGTCGGTGTAGCTCGCGAGCGCCTCGTTCTGCCGTCCGGCCAGGTAGAGGGCCCGCAGGTGGAGGCCCCGCAGCCGTTCCCGGAGCGGGTGCCGTGCCACCAGATCACCCAGTTCGCCGACCAGCAGGCTGTGGTCGCCAAGCTCCAGCCGGACCTCCGCGTGCTCTTCCAGCACTGCGAGCCGTTCTTCCTCCAGGCGGATCGCCGCAGGCCGGGCGAACGCCTCGTCCGCGAAATCGGCGTACGCGGTACCTCGCCACAGTTCCAGCGCGTCGGCCAGCAGACCCGCTTTACCGCTGAGATCGTCCGTCGCCCCGGCCTGCTCGACGAGCGTGCGGAAGCGTCCACTGTCCACAGCCTGTGGATGAAGCGCCAGCAGGTAGCCGGGAGGCTGCGAGACGACAAGCTCCCGTCCACCCGGTTCGGCTTCCTCCAGGGCGCGCCGCAGCTGCGACACCCGCGTCTGGAGCGTGTTGATCGGGTTGCGCGGCAGCCGGTCGCCCGTGGGCCACAGGTCGTCGATCAACCGGTCGACCGACACCGGCCGTCCCTCGTGCGTGAGGAGATCCGCGAGCAACGCACGGACCTTGAGTTCAGGGAGACGGACGGGCCGCCCCTCGTCGGTCCAGGCGGCGAGCGGACCGAGCACCCCGAATCGCATGGACGCAGGTTAACCGCCCCTGTGGATCGACCTACAGCACACCTGAAGAAGACCTGAAGCGCCCATCAGCACAGTGAAGTCACCAGCGAAAACACTGCGAAGGGCACCGAAGATGATTTCCCGTGAGATCCGCCTTGCGTCCCGGCCCACCGGCGAGCCGAGCCAGGAGAATTTCGAACTCGCCAAGGTGAATCTGCCGGAGCCAGCCGAGGGCCAGATTTTGGTCCGCAACACCTGGATGTCCGTGGATCCCTACATGAGGGGCCGCATGGACGACGCCGAGTCGTACATCCCGCCGTTCCAGATCGGTGCTCCGCTGGAAGGCAGCGCCGTCGGCGAGGTGATCGCCTCAAACGACCCGGGCATTCCGGCCGGCGCGACGGTGACGCACTTCCTCGGCTGGCGCGAGCACGTGCTCATGGACGCGGCGGACGCCGTCGTGATCGACACCGCCATCGCCCGCCCGCAGGACTACCTCGGGGCGCTCGGGACGACCGGGCTGACCGCCTACCTCGCCGTCACCGAGATCGCTCCGGTCAAGGAAGGAAACATCGTCTTCGTCTCCGGCGCGGCCGGCGCCGTGGGCAGCGTCGCCGGGCAACTCGCCCGCAGGTTCGGCGCCGCCAAGGTGATCGGCTCGGCAGGTGGCCCAGAAAAGACCAGGAGCCTGGTCGAGGACTTCGGTTTCGACGTCGCGATCGACTACCGCACCGGGGCCCTCGCCGAACAACTCGCCGAGCACGCCCCCGAGGGCGTCGACGTCTATGTGGACAACGTCGGCGGCGACCACCTCGAAGCCGCCATCGACGCGCTCAAAGTCCACGGCCACGCGGCGCTGGTCGGCATGATCAGCGGATACAACGCCCCCGTGCCCGGCCCGCGCAACATCTACAGCGCCGTCACCAAGCGCCTCACCCTGCGCGGCGTCCTGGTGAGCGACCACCTCGACCGTTTCCCGGAGTACATCGGCAAGGCCGCGGGCTGGCTGGCCGACGGCACCCTGCACACCGAGGAGACCGTCGTCGAGGGCTTGGAGAACGCCCCCGAAGCCTTCTTCGGCGTGCTCCGCGGCGCCAACACCGGAAAGATGCTGGTGCGCCTCTGATGGAGAACGCACTCCTGGTGGTCGCCCATCCCCGCCGCGACTCCCTCACCGCCGAGGTGGCCGGACGAACCAGTCAACGCCTGACCGGCTACGACGTCGACGTGCTCGACCTCTACGCCGAGGGCTTCGACCCGCGCCTGACCCCGCCGGACGAGCCCGACTGGACCGACCGCGACAAGGTCTACTCCGCCGAGGTCCGCGAGCACATGCGGCGGATCGACGCGGCCGACCTCATCGTGGTGGTCTTCCCGGTCTGGTGGTACGGCCTCCCGGCCATCCTCAAGGGCTGGATCGACCGCGTCTGGAACTACGGCTTCGCGTACGGCCGCAGCAAGGCGCGCCTAGGCGAAAAGCGCATGCTCTGGCTCGGCCTGGCCGGTGAGTCGCAAGAGTCGTACGCCGAACACGGCCTGAACGACATGCTCAGCCGCCAACTCCAAATAGGAATTTCCAACTACTGCGGGATCGAAGACGTCTCAGTGCGATTCATCTACGGAACCGTAGAAAACGGAAGCGCCGCCCTAGCGGCCGCAGACAACGCCCTGGCCGAGCTCACGAGAGGAGCGCCGCGAGACGGCCACGAGCAACCGGGTCGTACGCCTGATCATGGGCTCGCGCCTCAGTGAACCGATCGAAGTAGCGGCCGGTGGTCGTCTCCAGCTCAGGATCCGTGACGAGCCGCACCACCGGCCGCGAACCCTCCTCGACCCCGGCCTCCGGAGTCAGTCCGTACTCGCGCACGGCACGGGTGTCCATCAGATGCGCCGGATGCACGGCGTTCACCGTGACCTTCCGATCCGCCAGCTCGGCGGCCAGCTCGAACGTCATCATGATCATCGCGAGCTTGCTGCGGCAGTACGCCGAGAGGCCGTCGTACCGGCGTTCCATCATCGGATCGTCGAAGTCGACGGCCTCCTGACCCATCGACGCCACGTTCACCACCCGGGCCGGGGCCGACGCCGCCAGCAGAGGCACCAGCTCACGCGCCAGCACGTCCGCGGCCAGCGCGTTGACCGCGAACCGCAACTCATGCCCCTGCCGGCTCACCTCCCGCCGGGACGCGTCCGGCCCACCCCCCACCGCCGCATTGTTGATCAGGACGTCGAGCCGCCCCTCCGCCTCCCGCACCCGGCCCGCCATGTCCCGCACCGCATCAAGGTCGGCCAGGTCGGCGACATAGGTACGAACGGCACCACCCACCTCACCAGCGACACGATCGAGCCGAGCCTGATCCCGCCCGTGCAACAACAGCGTGCCGACGTCCAGCGCCGCCAGATCCAGCGCGATCTGCCTGCCCAGCCCTTGCGTCGCACCGGTGATGAGAACGGTCTTGTTCTGAAGCATGCCCCCCAGCAAACCCGCAGGCCGTCCCCACCGTCCAACAGCCGTTGAGCGGCCTCGACAACCGCCGGTTGTCACCCGAAGAAGAGCGTGCCCGCCGGCTCGCGATGCCCCTCGACCGCATGCCAGTAATCGCGCACCTCGGCCACCAGCCCGTCCGGCCCGAACCGAACGAACGCGCATCCCGCCAGAGTGACCGGCCCTTCAGCCAGCACCCAGAACTCGACCACGGCCCGATCACCGTCAACGATCGGCGTCCCGAACCGCACCTCCAACGCGGGCTCCTCCGCGAAGCTCTCCCGCAGGTACGCGATCAGCTCAGCCCGCCCCACATGCAACGGCCGGAACGGCATCGACCGATGAACGCAGTCCTCCGCGTACAACTGAGCGATCGCATCAACGTCGGCCCGCCCCCAAGCCATCTCCCAAACCCTCGCAAACCGCTCAGCAACCTCACGCAAGTCCATCCCCGAATGCTGCCACCCCCACACAAGACGTCTACCGCGCAAGCCCCCAACCCACGCAAGCCTCTAGCCGCGCAAACAGCTCCGCCCACACAAGACCTCCACCCGCGCAAGAGCTCCGCCACGGAAGCTCTGCCCACGTAGAAGCTCCACCCGCAGAAAAGGCTTTGCCCGCGCCGCCGCGGCGCTGGGACTCTGAACAACGATCACGTTCACGAGGAAGGGCTGCGATGTCCACGCTGCGGGTCACCGCCGAGCGGCTGACCATCCATCCCCACGACAACGCCGACGCGCTGGAGCTGGCCCAGGTCGGGCTCTACCGCGCCGTCGTCGCCAAGGGCCAGTACAAGACGGGCGATTGGGCGCTCTACATCCCCGAGGGCTCCCTGCTCCCCGACGCGCTGATCGAGGAGCTGGGCCTCACCGGCAAGCTCGCGGGATCCGCGAAGAACCGCGTCAAGGCCGTGCGCCTGCGCGGCGAGCTGTCGCAGGGCATCGTCTGCTCACCCACCCTCGTGAACGGGGCCGACCTCGCCGCGGCCCACGCCGAAGACCGTGACTTCGCCGCCGACCTGGGCGTCACCAAGTGGGTGCCGCCGATCCCCGTCCACATGGCGGGCGAGATGGTGGCGGCCCCCGATCTCGTCCCGTGGATCGACATCGAGGACATCAAGCGCTACCCGGCACTCTTCGAGCCCGGCGAGCCCGTGGTCGCCACCGAGAAGATCCACGGCACCGCCTGCGCGTTCACCCTGACCTCCACCGACGCCTACGTCTCGTCCAAGGGCTTCAGCTCCAAGCGCCTGGCCATCAAGCACGACCCGTCCAATCTCTACTGGAGGGCGGTCGAAGGGCATGGCGTCCCCGAGGCCGCGGCCCGCATCGCGGACCTCCTCAGCGTGACCCGCGTAGCCATCTTCGGCGAGGTCTTCGGGCAGGGCGTGCAGGACTTGGCGTACGGAGCGAACGGCAAGGGAGAGCGCCCCGGCTACGCGGTGTTCGACGTCGCGGTCTCCACCGACGGCGGTCGTGTCCGTTGGCTGGAGCCGACCGAGCTCACCGAGATCCTCGCCACCGTCGGACTCCCGTCCGTCCCCGTCCTCTACACCGGCCTGTACGAAGCCGACGCGCTGATGGCCCTCGCCAACGGCCGCGAAACCGTCTCGGGCAAGGACGCGCACCTGCGCGAAGGTCTGGTCGTCCGGACGGCAAGCGATCGCTACAGCCCCATCACCGGCGGCCGGGCGATCGGCAAGTTCGTCTCACCCGCCTACCTCACCCGCAAGGGCGGCACCGAATACGAGTAGGCGAGACAACAGCCGCTGACGCTCTTCGAGGCCGCAGGAATCGATGCCTGCGCAATCGACCGCGCAGGCATCGATTCCCAAGGCGCCATCTCTCCGCGCACTGCCCTCGCGGGCGGTCTCAACCCGGCGCGGCTTCCACAGGCGCGGCCTTTGCGGGTGCGGTCTCCGCATGTCCTGCTTCTGCGGGCGTTGTCTCGGTAGGCGCTGATTCGGTTGGGGTTGAGGGGGCAGCCGTTTTCGTGCTTGCGGCGCAACCAGCTGGAGGACGCGCAGGGGCGTTCGCGACGGGGCAATGCGGAATGGTCCGCAGTTCAATGGGCGCGGATTCGAGCCGATACCGGCGTGCCCGCTGCTGTGGCCGGGCGATACGGGGATGCGAACGAGCGGTGGCTTGGTGCGCTGGCTTGGTCGCGGCCGGCCGATCGTCTGCCGGCGGGTCGGCACCGTCGGATCTGGTGTCGTTCGAGGTGGGGAGCATGGTCGATTCCAGGCGCTGCATCAGGAGCAGCAAGAGCAGGCCGGCTGCCGGGGTGAAGAGTGCTGCGACGATCGGTCTCGCCTCCAGCCAAGACGGTGGTGTCTGGCACGGTCGTTGGCGTCCCGTGCGGGTGCCTGCTCGGCCCTACCCCTGTGCCGGAGGTGAAACCTGCTCTCGAGAGCAAAAGAGTGCTATTTGGGGTGATTGTTCCTCGAATAAGGCATTCGCTCAGGGGCACTACTTGCGCAGCCACAGAGCGTGCGGATGGGCCGTACGCGACGTTCGAGAGGAGCGACGATGGCCGGCAAGTTCATGCTCAAGAAGGGCAGCACGGGCAAGTACCACTTCAACCTGGTGGCCACCAACGGGCAGGTGATCGCCACCAGCGAGAGCTACGAGAGCAAGGCCGCGGCGTTGAAGGGCATCGAGTCCGTCCGCAAGAACGCCGCCGAGGCCGAGCTGGTCGATCAGACCAGCGGCTGACCGCCGGGCGACGCTTCCCGCGCCGATCCTCCGGGTGAGGTTTACTCCGCCACCGCAGGGCACGGACTGGTTTCCGATGTCCATACCGGCGAGTGCGATCGATCATCGACGCGAGCCATGGAGGGTGGGAGGTGAACCACGATGAGTCCGTCCGCAGACGGTCGCATTACGGCGGAGCGGGACGCGCAGGCCACCGAGCAGGGCACCGCTGAGCTGGTCAAGCAGGCCGCCCAGCAGGTGTCCGAGCTCGTGCGGGCCGAGTTGCGGCTCGCGGTCACCGAGATCAAGGACAAGGGCAGGCACGCCGGAAAGGGCGCCGGGCTGTTCGGCGGCGCCGGGATGGTGGCGCTGTACGGGGCGGGCGCGCTGATCGCGGCGGTGATCGCGGCGCTGGCACTCGTCCTTCCGGTGTGGGCCTCAGCGCTCATCGTCGCCGGGGTGCTGTTCGCGGTGGCGGCCGTCCTGGCGCTGCTGGGCCGCCAGGAGACGTCGCAGGCCACACCTCCCGTCCCGCAGGAGGCCGCCGAGGGCATCAAGGAAGACGTCAACACGATCAAAGAGAGGGCGCACCGATGACCACCGAGGACCGCTCAGGCGTTCAGACCGGCCAGGCCCGGGGCGAGGAAGAGGCGCTGCAGTCCGACATCGAACGCACCCGGGCCGAGCTGGGCGACACGGTCGAGGCGCTGGCCGCCAAGGCCGACGTCAAGTCCCGCGTCAAGGACAAGGCCGGACAGATCAAGCAGGACACGACGACGCTGGCGCACGAGAAGCTGCAGACCGTCCGAGAGAAGGCCGCTCCGGCCGGACGGCAGGCCCGCGAGAAGGCCGGACGGCTCGGCGCCAAGGCCCGCGAGGCCGCCACCGCCGAGGACAACCAGAAGGCCCGGCGCGGCGGCGCGATCGTGATCGCCGGAGCCGCCCTGGCCGCTGCCGGGCTGCTGGTGTGGCGGGCGCGCCGCAAGCGCCAGGTCCCGCCCACCGTGTCCGAACGCCTCCGCGCGAGGGCGAGCGACATGCCGGATCTGCTTCGCGCCAAGACGAGTGACATGCCGGACCGTTTCCGCGCCAAGGCGACCGAGTTCAAGGACAGTGACTTCGCCGCCCAGGCGACGGAGCGTGGGCAGGCGGCGGCATCGCAGGTCGCCTCCGGCGTACGGCAGGCGGCCGCCGCTCCGGACACCAAGCCGCGCCTTCAGGGCGCCGCCGCGGCCGCGGCGCTCATGATGGTGGCGGGCCGAGCACGACGACGCTGGAGGTGAGCGACGTGAAGATCACCTATAAGGTCCTCTCGCTGCTCTTCAGCGTGCTGGGCGGCCTGCTGGCCGGAGTGTTGTTCAAGCAGGTCTGGAAGGTGGCCGCCGGAGAGGACGACGCTCCGGACGCCGACGACCCGGACCGCAGCTGGGCCGAGGTGCTCACCGCCGCCGCCCTCCAGGGCGCCATCTTCGCCCTGGTGAAGGCGGCCACGCAGCGCGCCGGAGCCCACGGAGTACGGAAGGCGACCGGCCACTGGCCCGGCAAGTAGACCGGACGAGCCGGGAGCCGCAAGGACCCGGGTAGCGACGACCATAGAGGCGCCGACAACGATGTCGGCGCCTTCGTGGTGTTTCCGCACCCAGAAAGGCCCTCTCGCGCGGCAATCAGCGACCTCGCGTACCGCGGCCCAACAGTGCGAGCAGGCCGTTCATGGCCATCGACCGGGCACTCTACGCCGAGAAAACGCCCCGTGATCACTTATTCGCACACTGGGAAAGTTCGAACGAACATCACAATGTGCTAGAAAGTGCGAGTGGGCATCGCCAACCGTTTGGACTTGACCCTGCGCCTGGTACAGGGCTCCGGCCGGGTCTCCGTATCGGAGCTGTCGCAGCGTCTCGGCGTGTCGGAAATGACCGTCCGCAGAGATCTGGACGCCCTGGAGCGCCAGGGCCTGATCCGCAGGGTCCATGGCGGCGCCGTCCCGGCCCGAGCACGGGAGGAGGACGCGGGCTTCTCCGCACGGGAGCCATGGCAAGCCGCCACCAAAACCCGTCTGGGTGCGGCCGTGGCCGACTTGATCGAGCCTGGTTCGCGCGTCCTGCTGGACGCGGGGACCACGACGGTGCACGTCGCGGATCACCTGGCCGCTCGGGCGCCCCTGACGATCGCGGTGCTCAGCCTGCAGACGGCGGCGCGCCTGGCCGACCGGCCCGGGATCGAGCTCCTGGTCGTGGGAGGCCGTTCCCGGCCGGGCGAGCGGTCCCTGGTCGGCCCGCTGGCCCTGCGCATGCTGGAATCGCTGGTCTTCGACTGCTTCGTGATGTCCATCGGCGGCGTGCACGCCGAACACGGCTGGTCAGAATTCTCCTTGGACGACGCAGCCGTCAAGCAAGCCGGACTCGCCCAGGCCGCCCGCACCATCACGGTCGCCGACGCCACCAAATTGGGCGTGCGCGCGTTCAGCCACGTCGCCCCCCTCAGCGCGGTGAACGGTTTCGTCACCGACACCACCGCCGAGGACGCCGCCACCCACCCCAGCGGCCCGCAAACCCTGGACGCCCTGCGAGACGCGGGCGTAGAGGTCCTCCTCGCCTGAACCGACCACCAAGGAGTGCCCTGCCATGACCACCGTTCCGCGCTCACTGATGATCCTGGTCGCCGGCCCCTACCGATCGGGTACCGGCGACGACCCCCGCAAGCTCCAGGCGAACGTCCAGGCCATGAACCAGGTGGCCCTCGAACTGTTCCGCGCCGGGCACCTGCCGGTCACCGGGGAAGCTCTGGCCCTTCCGTTGCTGGAGACGGCAGGAAGCACGCATCCCGGAGACACCGCCTTCCAGGAGATCTTCCACCCCATCGCCGAACGACTGCTGGCTCGTTGCGACGCCGCGACGGCGCGACGATCCTGCTCTACAACACCGACCAGCAGACCGTGTTGCTGACGCGCCAATTCCGTCTCCCCGCCTACGTCAACGAGCACCCCGACGGAATGCTCATCGAAACTCCAGGCGGGCTGCTGGACGGCGACGACCCCCAAGAGGCCATCGTCACCGGCAGGCCGTCACCACCACGCACGCCGTCGTGGCCACGCAAGTCGCCGTCACCACGCACGCCGTCGTCGCCATACAGGCCGTCGTCACGTCCGCAGGCCGCGCGTCGCCACGCAGGCCGTCACCACCATGCAAGTCGTCGTCGCCTACAGATCCGTTGTGGGCACCGGTCCGACAACATGGGCGGGGCGGCTTCAATTCATGGCTCTGGCCGTCGAGGCGGTCAGCTACTCGCGGTCTGAACTCGGCTTGGCGGCGGCGGTGTTGTCTGTGTCTGGCTGGGGTTTGCTGTAGAGGATCTCGCGGGCTTGTTCGGCGGCGCGGGTGAGGCTTTCGGTGACGTAGTCCAGGAAGCGGGCGATGTTCTCCAGGCGGGTGGCGGCGGGGGTACCGGCCCCCAGGACGTTGACCCCTTGCCGCGCGGCGTCGACGAGCTGGGCGTTGTCGCGGGCGCTGCGGAGCATGGATTGGTACCACAGGTCGTCGTCGACGACGTAGCGGTCACGGCGGCGGTGGGGGTCGCGTTCGCGGCGGACGAGTTCGATGCTTTCCAGGAAGGTGATGGCCTTGGAGATGGTGGCCGGGCTGACCTGGAGACGCTGGGCCAGCTCGGACGCGGTGAGGCTGCCCGAATCGGTGGTGTACAGGCAGCCCAGCACGCGGGCCATCATCTTGGGCAGGCCCGAGGTCATGAAGACGGTGGTGAGGGCTTCCTGGTAGTCACTGACGGCTTGGGCGTCACGCCCGTACGGCTGCGGTTCCGCCCGCGCTCCTGGTGAGGCGGTCTGGCGGCGCTGGTGAGTGCGTTGCTGGGTGGCGCGGTGGGCCAGGTCGGCGCGGTAGCCGGTGGGGCCGCCGTTGCGCATCACCTCCCGCGTGATCGTCGAGGTCGGCCGTTCCAGCCGCCGGGCGATCTCGGCGTAGGCCAGCCCGTCGGCCAGCCCCACCGCGATCTGCTGACGCTCTTGCTGGGTGAGTCTGCCTCCGGGCACTGCGATCCCCTTTTCACGCCCCCGCGGATGTGCTCCATGGGTGCTGCTCGGTCTTCCTCGACGCCTTCACCCTAGCGTTCACCTTCACTGTATTGCAACGACCAGCGCTCATTGTGTTGCGTTAGGTGGGAGGACGTTGCAATGATTATTGCACCTCTACCTGCATATATGTGCTTCCTAAGCAAAGATCTTGTTGCGTGATTCCGGAATGCAACGTAGCTTTTGCGTTGTTCGAAACGACGAGCCGCAAGGCGAACCGCAAGGGAGAGCACGATGCAGAAGTTCGACACCCCCGCCCCGATCACCGCCGTCCTGGACATCCCCGCCGGGCGGGTGCAGGTCATCGCCGCCGACCGGGCCGACACCGCGGTCGAGGTCCTGCCGGCCAACGCCGGCAAGAGCCGCGATGTGAAGGCCGCCGAGCAGACCAGCGTCGAGTACGCCGACGGCGTCCTGCGCGTCCAGGCCCCGGCAGGCAAGAACCAGTACCTGGGCTCGTCGGGCTCGGTCGAGGTGACGGTCAAGCTGCCGGCCGGTTCCAGGGTGGAGGGCACCGCGGCCGCCACCGAGCTGCGCGGCGTGGGCCGCCTCGGCGAGGTCGCCTTCGACGGCGCCTACCGGCAGATCAAGCTGGACGAGGCCACCAGCGTCCACCTCACCGCCACCGACGGCGACGTGCAGGTCGGCCGCCTGACCGGCCCCGCCGAGATCAGCACCCAGCGCGGCGACATCCAGATCGCCGAGGCCACCGGCGGCGGCAAGGTCGTGCTGTCCACCCAGTCCGGCGACATCTCCGTCACCGCCGCCACCGGCCTCTCGGCCACCCTGGACGCGGGCACCGGCTACGGCCGCATCACCAACACCCTCAAGAACGACGGTGCCGCCGAGCTGGCCATCCACGCCACCACCTCCCACGGCGACATCGCCGCCCGCAGCCTCTGACCTCGCAGCCCTCGCAAGGAGCACCACCATGACCAACCTGGCCATCGCGGCGACGGGACTGCGCAAGTCCTACCGCGACAAGACCGGCGAGAAGGTCGTCCTGGACGGCATCGACCTGGCAGTCCCCGAAGGAACGATCTTCTCCCTGCTCGGCCCCAACGGCGCCGGCAAGACCACCACCGTCCAGATCCTGTCGACCCTGATCAACGCCGACGACGGCCAGGTCCAGGTCGCCGGGTTCGACCTGGCCCGCCAGCCCGACGACGTCCGCGGCGCCATCGGCGTCACCGGCCAATACTCAGCCGTCGACAAGCTCCTCACCGGCGAAGAGAACCTGCTGCTCATGGCCGACCTCAAGCACCTGCCCCGCCGCGACGGCAAGCGCAAGGCCACCGAACTCCTCGAACGCTTCGACCTGGTGGACGCGGCCCGCAAACCCGCGTCCACCTACTCCGGCGGCATGGCCCGCCGCCTGGACCTGGCGATGACCCTGGTCGGCGACCCCCGCCTGATCTTCCTGGACGAACCCACCACCGGCCTCGACCCACGCAGCCGCCGCTCCATGTGGGGCATCGTCCGCGAGCTGGTCGCCGACGGCGTCACCATCTTCCTCACCACCCAATACCTGGAGGAAGCCGACCAGCTCGCCGACCGCATCGCCCTCCTCGACCACGGACGGCTGATCGCCGAAGGCACCTCCGACGAACTCAAACAACTCATCCCCGGCGGCCACGTGTCACTGAAGTTCACCGACGAAGACGTCCTCACCCACGCGCTCACCGTGCTCGGCCAAGGCTTCGTCGACCCCGCCGACGACGACCGCCTCACCCTGCAGACCCCCTCCGACGGCAGCGTCACCTCACTACGCGAACTGCTCAGCCACCTGGACACCGCAGGCATCGAACCCGCCCACCTCAGCATCCACACCCCCGACCTCGACGACGTCTTCCTCACCCTCACCGGCCACAAGAACACCCAGGACGCAGCCTGATGAGCACCCTCACCCTCGCCGCCCGCGACTCCTCCACCATGATCCGCCGGCAGCTCAAACGCCTGATCCGCTACCCGTCCATGACCATCCAGCTGGTCATCACACCGGTCATCCTGCTGCTGCTGTTCGTCTATGTCTTCGGCGGCACCCTGGGCAACGGCCTCGGCGGATCCGGTGGCCGCCAGGCCTACGTCAACTACGTCGTCCCCGGGATCCTGCTCATGGCGGCCGCCACCGCCGCCACCGGAACCGCCGTGATGGTCGCCACCGACATGACCGAAGGCATCATCGCCCGCTTCCGCACCATGCACATCTGGCGGCCCGCCGTCCTGACCGGCCACGTCGTCGCCAGCGTCATCCAGCAACTCCTCGGCATGGCCGTCCTGATCGGCATCGCCCTGGCGATCGGATTCCGCCCCAACGCCTCCGCCGTCGAATGGCTGGCCACCGTCGCACTACTCACCCTGTTCGCGATCGCCATCACCTGGCTGTCAGTCGCCCTCGGCCTGAAGTCCCCCACCCCCGAAGCGGCCAGCAACGCGCCCATGCCCCTCATCCTGCTGCCCTTCCTCGGCAGCGGCTTCGTCCCCACCGACTCCATGCCCACCGCCATCCGCTGGTTCGCCGAATACCAGCCCTTCACCCCGATCATGGAGACCATCCGCGGCCTCCTGCTCGGCGCCCCGATCGGCAACAGCGCCGCCATCGCCACCGCCTGGTGCGCCGGCATCACCGCCGCCTCCTACCTCTGGGCCAAGAACACCTTCAACAAGGCATAACCATGAACCGCCCCGACAGGGCCGTCGGACTCCCAGTCCGACGGCCCTAAGCCTTTCCACAGCCCCCTCGGAGAACTCGGCGCCAAGAAGGCGATCGGTCTGCCGAACGAGCCAGCTTCGCCCTCCCCACACCGAGCATTCAACCGAAAGAACCACTCCAGTCGCACCATGGAGTGAACACCAACACCAGGCACGCCTGGGGCGTAGGCCTCGTAAGGCAGAGCCACTCAAAGCCAGAACACCCCGCCGAAGTGATCAACCTCAACGAGGACGCGGCGATCTTGCGTCCTCGCCCCTTGCAGATCTCTTCCTGCGTGCTTTCCCAGCCGTCCAACACCGTGCAGCGAACCGACTACGCAGCTGAACGCGTTTTCTAAGATCTAGCTTGGCGGACTCATACCTATTTCTACACGGACCTATCCATACTCATATGTAGAAAATTACAATCACGATCATGGCAGACGCTGATGAAGCCTCGATCCGCATGGACGTCCTCGATGACGAGCAGCGAGAGGCCTTGAGGGCTCTGGGCAGCGAAGTCCGGTACCCCGCCGAGCACACGATCTTCTTGGAAGGGGAACCGTCCCACTCCGTGCTCTTCATCCAGGAGGGCCATCTCAAGGTGACGCAACGCGACACCGACCGTGAGGTCATACTCGCCATCCGCGGTGAGGACGAGCTCATCGGCGAGGAAGGCGTCCTGATGGATGAACCTCGGTCGGCCACCGTCACGACGATCACGCCTGTGACGGCTCTGGACATCCGCGCCGCTGACCTGATCGAGTTCGTCAAGCGTTACGACCTGTGGGTGGTGATGTATCGCGCGGCTGTTCGCCGACGGCGCCAGTCAGATCATTACGCCATGCTCGCGCGGTTGGATGTCAGAAGCAGACTGGCCCGCTGGCTCGTGGCCTTGGCGGACGAAGCAGAGCTCGGTGAAAAAGTCCAGGACGGCTGGGCGATCGGCGCTGCGCTTTCCCAGCAGGACTTCGCCGGGCGGATCGGGGCCTCCCGCGATGCTGTGGCCATCGAGTTGCGCCGGTTCCGCGATCAGAAGCTGGTCTCCACAGGTCGGAGGAAAATCGTTATCCATGACCTTGAAGCACTGCGACAGATCTCGCTCCTCTGAAGTAGCGGCATGAACGGAGATGGCATGGAGAAGGCGATCGCGACTCCCGAACTCGGCCCATTCCAGGATATGTGGGATGCCTGGGAGGAAGTACGAGGGGAACTCCTCAACAAGCCGCTCTCCCATTATCGGCGGGCGACCGAGATCCAGTTCGACGAGCTGGAGGAGCATCTGGGGATGGACGACCGCGCCGCGGCGGCCAGGGAGGCGACCGACGTCATCAGCATCGCATTGAACCTCTTGCGATGGCTCGAATACACCCCGGCCGAGATCAGCGACATCGCACGGTCCCGTGCTGCCGAGCGAATGCAGGGCCAAACGCCAGAGATTCTGGAGAAGTACCACCAGGTCTACAGAATCTGACCAACCCAAGCCGCTGCCTACACGTAACCGATGAAGGAGGCGCTAGGCCCAGACGAAGAAGGTGGCGGCCCACCTGCGCCAACAGGTGAGCCGCCCGGGACACCCAGCCCACCACATGCGAATGAAGGATCTGGAGTATCCACCATGCTGAGACTACGCCTCCGAAACGGCGACCCTGAACCGTCCAGGCACCGAGGCCGGCCCCTCGAGACGGTCCTGGTCGTCGTCGGTGCCGGCGGGGCAGCCGCCATCGCCGCCACCCACCCTGCGATCGGCTTCTCGCTCAACGTCGGCGCAACAGTCCTCGCAGCCCTGTATGCCGTGACCAGCAGACCTGCGCAGATCGATTCCGATGAGAACGAGCCGGCAGATTCCGAGGGAGACCAGCGAGCTGATCCTGGTGAGGATCAGCAGAACTGAGCGTGACAACCACCCGGCTGCCAGGCCGCGCGTACCGGTCGGCAGAGGTCCTGACCGGTTGACGTTCCCAGCAGCGCTCACGCGTCGGCAGCAGGAGCGGCTCCGGATGGGCGTGACCTCAAACCAAACACGATCAGGGCGCGCTAGTTCCTGCGAGAACGGGTCTGCCTAGACCTCAATGAACAGCCCTGGACACCTGCCATAACGGCCGCGCGCGAAAGAATGCACCGGCCCCGCCCACCGCTTCCCGAAGCGTTCTGGTGGCGAACCGGTCTTCCGACCGCACAAGCCGACCCTGATGAGCAGGCTGCCGCAGCTGCGCAAGAACGCCCAGCAGCAGGCTGAGCCGGGCCGTGTCCACGACCGACGGCTGTATGAGGCTCGGCACACCGCCGACTCTCGCGGCCGCGCACATGCAGGTGATCCGGACCTTGGGTAACTGGGCCCGAACGCTACACCCTGCTCACTTCGCCCCTCGTGTACGACCCTCTGGGCAATCAACAGCAACTAGGGGTGTCAGAACAAGATCAGCCGGGCTGCGCAACGAGGCGCAACCCGGCTGGTCAGGTGGCGGAGGATCGGGGATTTGAACCCCGGATGGGCGTGAACCCAAACCGCATTAGCAGTGCGGCGCCATAGACCGGACTAGGCGAATCCTCCAGGAGGCCAACAGGCCGAGAACAGGTTACCGGGTGTTCGCATCACCCGGCAAAGCGAGCCCAGCATAGCGACGGCCGGCCGTCCTCGCACGACGGAAGACGGCCGGCCGAGGCGTCAGCCGAGACGGAAACCGGCGATGCCGCAGGCCTTGGAGAGGGCCTGGCCACTCTGCTGCATCGAGCTGATGCTGGACATGCTGCTGGAGGCGCTGCTGGGGTTCGAGGCCATCTGGCGCATGGCGCTGGCGGCACCGTCGACGTCGGCCGCGAACTTGGTGGCGGCCGACTCGACGTCCCCACCGGCGTTCTGGCCCTCGCTGCGGACCTTGGACGCGAAGTCGCTGAGCTTCTGCGCGTTCGCCGAGATGCTGGCGGTCGGGTTGTTCATGTCCGGCTGCGCCATCCCCGAGCTGGCGAACTGCTCGGCGGCCGACTTGATGTTGTCGCAGGCGGCCTTCTTGTCGCCGCCGCCGGTCACCGCGTCCAGGGGGCCGCAGGCGGTGGAGGTGAGCATCGCGCCACCGATGGCAAGGACGCCGACCAGCTTGGTGGCAGACATGCGCATGGGAGTTCTCCTTTGAGGGGGGTTTGATCCGGACGAGAGTAGACCTCAGGGGTCACTGGCGTCTCAGTTACCCCTTTGGCGTTCTGGCCGAGCGAACGGTTCCATGACCCGCGTCACAGCTTCGATCAAGTCGTCAGGAGCCCGCAGACGCGACTTCGGGTAACCGATTCGCGGTTAGGTCCGATCAGCCGGTACAGTAATCCCCGGCAGGCACCCGTAGCTCAACGGATAGAGCATCTGACTACGGATCAGAAGGTTAGGGGTTCGAATCCCTTCGGGTGCGCACAGGTCAAGACCCTCTTGCGATCATCGCGAGGGGGTCTTTGCGTTGGCTCGCGGCTGTGCCGACCCGGTGTACTGCGCGGCGTGGACGATCGCCAGCAGCTGTGGGCGGCCGTGCTGTGGCAGGACGACCTTCGGTGGGACGGGTCCTCATCATTTCCCGCGGTTGCGCTGGTTTAGGAGACGTCCGCGCAGGAGCGCCTCCAGGAAGCGGTTGAGGTCCGAGGTGCTGGAGATCATGCCGCCTCCGGCTCCGGCGACGGTCGGGTTGAGGCGGGTGATGTCCAGAAGGTCGGACTCCGGCCGTACGTATCCCTGGGGATGCGGCTTGGGGATGTCGGGTGAGTCGGTCGGGTCGAATTCGCGCGGGCGCTGCAGGGCGATGCCTATTAGGTCATGTGCTTCCCAGTGCCGGAGCGGGTCTTTGAGGATCTCCGTTGGGGGCTGATGCTTCAGGATGTCCGGCAGACCGCTGGAGCAGCTGGCGGATGGTGATCTGCCGCCCGTCGTTGTCACCGCGCACTACCTTGGAGACGTATCGCTCCACCGGAGCGTCGAGTTTGATCCGTCTTTCGTCGACGAACTGGAGCACGACGGTGGCGACAAAAGGATTTCGTCACACTTAGCTTGCTGGGGCTCGTTGGGGTCAGCGCCATCGATGCCAGCACGCTTTTGGTGATTATGGATCGTCACGATAGGTAGCGGCATACCGGTACATCCGTCGTTTGAGTCATGCACGCGCTCGCTCCTGAAGAGGAGCGGAATGGCGGGGAGGACGTGTCCTCCCCACCATCGTTAGGCCTTCTTCCAGACGTAGCCGAGTGGTCCGTCCAGCTTCCAGCCCTGCTTCATCAGTGCCTTCGCCTGGGCGGTGTTGACGGCGCGCCAGCCGTTCTTCGACACCCGCCAGATCTGGAACTTGCCCGCGCCCTTGCCCTTGGACGTATAACCCAGGACGCCCTCGTAGACGAAGCGCTTCGACGCGACGAGCTTGTCGCGTTCCTTTGCGGACAGTGTCACGAGGTAGGCCGAGCGGGTCTTGTAGCGCAGCCGGTACAGGGTGAGCGCGCCCTTGAAGCGTTTCGTGGAGACGTACCCGAGGTTGCGGTTGGTCGGCGTGAACTTGTACTTCTTCTTCGCCTGCTCCGCTTCGTTGCGGTTGGTCGTATAGAAGTAGCCCTGCTTCTTCTTGGTGGTGAATTCGTAGATCTTCGCGCGAGTGCTCGCGGCCGCCGCGACGGTGCCCGCGTTGTCGCTCGCGGACACCTTCTTTGCCTGCGGCTCGGCGCTTCCGCAAGCGGTAAGGGTGATTCCCGCGACTGTGAGCGCGGACACCGCGCCGATTACGCGGACTCGGTTGACCATTGAAGAGTCCTCCACTGTGGATGAATCAGAGACGGGCTCATTGGGCCTCGTCGCACCCTAGACGTACGTGTGGGCCGGCCGGTTCCATGATCGTGACAACGGCGGCTGTGTCAGGGCGTGAGCGATCCTCGCATATGTGGAATGGCCCGAACCGCCGGAGGGCTGCCAATCTTCGCCGGATTCCTGCCAGGTCCGCGGTGGAGGCCGCTCATGTGCCCGATGGGTTTACTTCGTTCGGCCGATCTGTTCTGATCGAATTTATGGTCCCGGCGTCCGCGCAGGGCAGGAGGCATCGGCTCGTCCGCTGGCTTCTGCGTGGCTGGCGGCCGCGGTGGCGGCAGGCCCTCAACCTGCTGTGGGCCTGGCTGCTCGGCATCCTGGCGCTCAGCCTGATCATCGCGGTCCACGGGGGGATCGAGGCGCACGGCCTCGGCAGTGTGGCGGTCGCGGTGCTGGTGGTGGCCGTGGTCGATGCCGTGCTGCGGCCGTTGCTGACGGCCCTGGCGATCGCGCTGTCGTGGTTCGGCGTCTTCGTGATCGGATTGCTGGCGCAGGCGATCGTCACCTATATCGGACTGGCGATCGCGCCGGGCATCACCGTCGACAGATTCCTGGACGCGTTCGTCGCCTCGTGGCTGTACGCCCTGGTCGCCACCGTTCTGGGCTGGCTCCTCGCGGTCGACACCGACGACGCGTTCATCGGCCATTGCGTCCGGCAGGCGACGCGCGGCGGTGGCGGACGTGCCGGCGACGACCTTGTGCCCGGAGTGGTGTTCGTCCAGCTCGACGGGGTGCCGCGCCCCGTCCTGGAGTGGGCCTTGAACGCGGGCAACCTTCCCACGCTGTCGCGGTGGGTCCGGTCGGGGCGGCACACCGTTCGAGGCTGGACGGCGCGCGTGCCGTCGACGACGCCGGTCTCGCAGGCGGGGCTGTTGCACGGCTCCACCGAGGGCATCCCGGCGTTCCGGTGGTACGAGAAGGACTCCGGGCGGATGCTCGTCGCCAACCGTCCCGCCGACGCCGCCGAGATCGAGTCCCGGATGTCCGACGGCCGAGGGCTTCTCGCCGACGACGGGGTGAGCATCGCCAACCTGTTCTCGGGCGACGCCGCCGTCCGGCTGCTGTCGATGAGCGGCGCGAGGAGCAGCGGCGGGATCGGGCCGTCGTCCTCGTACGCCTCGTTCTTCACGCATCCCTTCGGCTTCAGCCGGGCACTGATCCTCACCGTGGGCGAGATGATCAAAGAGCTGTACCAGGCTCGGCGGCAGCGCGTCCGGGGGGTGGAGCCGCGGATTCGGCGGCTCGGGTCGTACGTGCTGCTGCGCGGCGTGACGAACGTGATGCTCCGCGACCTGAACGTGGCGCTGGTCATCGAGCAGCTCATGCGCGGCGCCAAGTCGATCTACGTCGACTTCGTGGACTACGACGAGATCGCCCACCACGCGGGACCCGTCCGGCCGGAGTCGTTGCGCGCGCTGGAAGGGCTGGACGAGGTCGTCGGGCAGCTCGAACGTGTTGCCGCGCAGGCGCCCCGGCCCTACGAGTTCGTGGTGTTGTCCGATCATGGGCAGAGCCAGGGGGCCACATTCTCCCAGCGGTACGGGCTGCGCCTGGAAGATCTCGTCCGTGAGCTCATGGGCGGAACCGCGCAGGTGGCGGCCGTGACCAGCCCCCTCGAAGAATGGGGGCCGGTCAACACGTTCCTCAGCCAGCTCACCCAGCAGGAGAGTGTCAGCGCCGGCCTCGCCCGGCGCGTTCTTCGCGAGCGCGCGGCGACCGGCCTCGGCCCCTCCGAACGCGAGGGCCGCCAAGCGGAAGGCCGTCCGGCGGAAGGCCGCGGCTCAGACGGCGAGGCGACAGGCCGCTCAGACGGCGAGGCGGCAGGCCGCCAAGACGACCGCTCGGACGGCGAGGCGCAGGCGGTCGGCCTTCACTCGGGCGGCGATGCAGAGGCGGAGGCGGGCGAACTTGAGCTCGACGGAGGCGCGCCCAGTGAACGCGCCGTTGAAGCTCGTTCCACTGCCAGTGGCGTGGACGGGCCTGCCGAACGTAAGCGACGACGTAATGACGCTCCCGTCCCAACGGAGGAACGGCCAGAGCTTCTGGTCGCGGCTTCAGGAAACCTGGGGCTCGTCTACTTCCCGCGCCATCCCGGCAGGCTCACCTACGAGGAGATCGAACAACACTGGCCCGACCTCGTCGGAGCACTGGCGAACCATCCAGGCATCGCGTTCGCCGTCGTCACCTCCGAGGAGTGGGGGCCGATCGCGATCGGCCGGCAGGGCATCCATCACCTCCAGGACGGCCGTATCGACGGTGACGATCCCCTCGCCGCGCTCGCCGCCAATGCCGCCGACGACCTGCTGCGGGTCGCCTGCCTTGAGCAGGCGCCCGACATCTATGTGAACAGCATGATCGATCCCGTCACCTCGGAGGTCGCGGCGTTCGAGGAGCTCGTCGGCTGCCATGGCGGTCTCGGCGGCTGGCAGACGGAGGCGATGATCGTCCATCCCGCGGACTGGCCGCTCACTCCGGAGCCCCTCGTCGGAGCCGAGGCGGTGCATCGTCAGCTCGTCCGCTGGCTGGAACATCTCGGCCACCGCACCGACCTGCCAGAGAAGTCTGGAGGAGCATGAGCGGCGACGGCTCGTTCCGGGTCACCTGGTGGGGGCACAGCACGGTGACCTTGGAGGACGGCGGCGTGCGGCTGCTCACCGATCCCTTGCTCACCAACCGGGTCGGCCACCTGCACCGGCGGCGTGGGCCCACTCCCGCAGCGGACGCGCGGAACGCCGACGCTGTTCTGATCTCTCACCTTCACGCCGATCACCTGCACATACCGTCTCTGCGTCTCCTGCCGGAGAGCACCATGCTGGTGGTGCCGCAGGGCACCCGGGCGATGCTGGCGGCGGCGCACCACGACGATCTCGCTGATCGGTGCGTGGAGATGGTGGCGGGGAAGGAGATCGAGGCGGCGGGTGCGGGTGTACGGGCGGTGCCGGCCAAGCACAGCGGCCGTCGGCACCCGTGGTCGTCACATCGCGCCCCTGCGCTCGGGTATGTGGTCACGGGACCGCGCCATGTCGCGTGGTTCGCGGGAGACACGGACCTGTTCGAAGGCATGGCGGACCTTGGACGTCTCGACCTGGCGCTCCTGCCGATCGGTGGCTGGGGGCCGTCGCTGGGCCCTGGGCACCTGGATCCCGAACGCGCCGCCGAGGCGGTGCGGCGGACCACGCCCGGGGTCGTGATCCCCATTCACTACGGAACGTTCTGGCCCGTCGGGCTCAACCGCGTCCGGCCCCAGCTCTTCCTGGGGCCTGAACGCGAGTTCGAACGGCGAACCAAGGCCGTCGCGCCGGACATCGCCGTCCACGTCCTCGATCCCGGCACCGCCGTGACCCTCGATTGATCGCCAGCTTCACGCCTTTTACCGACGTCCAGAGACGCAACCCGAGACGCCCCGCCGCCAGACGGATGCCGGTGGCGGTTAGGAGTCGGCGGCGAGGGTCTCCAGGACTTGTTCGCCGTATTTGGCCAGTTTGTTCTCGCCCACGCCGCTGACCTTGCCGAGCTCGGACAGGGAGGACGGGCCGAGGGTCGCGATCTCACGCAGCGTCGCGTCGTGGAAGATCACATACGCGGGGACGCCCTGCTCCTTGGCGGTGGCGGCGCGCCAGGCCCGGAGCCGTTCGAAGATCGGCTTGGCTTCGGCAGGGAGGTCCACCGGTGCCTTGCGGGACTTGGCCGCCTTCGCGGTCTTGGCCGTCGCCGCGGCGCGTTCGGGCTCGCGACGCAGCCTGACCTGGCGTTCCTTGCGCAGGACCGAGTTGCTGTCATCGGTGAGGACGAGCGCCCCGTAGTTCGGCTCGACGGCCAGCAAACCTTGCGCCAGCAACTGCCTGATGACACCCCGCCACTCGGTGTCGCGCAGGTCGGCGCCCACCCCGAAGACGCTCAGCGCGTCATGGTCGAACTGGATCACCTTGGGGGTCTTCTTGCCGACCAGAATGTCGATGATGTGTCCGGCACCGAACTTCTGGCGCCGCTCCCGGTCCAACCGTACGACCGCCGAGAGCACCTTCTGTGCGGCGACCGTTCCGTCCCATGCCTCGGGCGGCGACAGGCAGGTGTCGCAGTTGCCGCAGGCCTCGCCGGACTGGCCGAAGTAGTTGAGCAGCTGGACGCGGCGGCATTCGACGGTCTCGCAAAGCGCGAGCATGGCGTCGAGGTGCGTGCTCAGCCGGCGCCGGTGGGCGTCATCGCCCTCCGACCCGTCGATGAGTTTGCGCAGGTTGACGACATCCTGCAGCCCGTACGCGAGCCAGGCCGTAGACGGAAGCCCGTCACGTCCGGCACGACCGGTCTCCTGGTAGTAGCCCTCGACCGACTTCGGCAGGTCGAGATGCGCCACGAAGCGTACGTCCGGTTTGTCGATGCCCATGCCGAACGCGATGGTGGCCACGACCACCAGACCGTCCTCACGCAGGAACCGCGACTGGTTCGTGGCACGCACCCGCGCTTCGAGGCCGGCGTGATAGGGGACGGCCTCGACGCCGTTCTGCACGAGCCATTCCGCGGTCTTCTCGACCGAGTTGCGCGACAGGCAGTAGACGATGCCCGCTTCCCCGTCGTGCTCGTTGCGGATCAGGTGCAGGAGCTGGCGCTTGGGGTCGGTCTTCGGCTCGATGCGGTACTGGATGTTGGGGCGATCGAAGCTCGCGACGAAATGCCGCGCGTCCTCCAGATCGAGCCGCCGCGCGATGTCGGTGCGCGTCTCCTGCGTCGCCGTCGCCGTCAGCGCGATGCGCGGAATGTCCGGCCAGCGCTTGTGCAGCTCGGACAGCATCAGATAGTCGGGACGGAAGTCGTGGCCCCACTGCGAGACGCAGTGCGCCTCGTCGATCGCGAAGAGCGCGATCGTGCCGCGTTCGAGCAGGCGAACGGTCGACTCGACGCGCAGCCGTTCGGGGGCCAGATAGAGCAGGTCGAGATCGCCCGAAGCGAACTGCGCCTCCACCACCCGCCGCTCGTCGAGATCCTGGGTGGAGTTGAGGAACCCGGCGCGGACGCCGAGCGCCTGCAACGCGTCCACCTGGTCCTGCATGAGGGCGATGAGCGGCGAGATGACGACCCCGACGCCCTTACGCACGAGCGCGGGAATCTGGTAGCACAGCGACTTTCCGCCGCCGGTGGGCATCAGGACGAGCGCGTCGTTGCCGTCGACGACGTGATCGATGATCTCCTGCTGGCCATCGCGGAACGCGTCGTACCCGAAGATCCGCTGCAACGCCTCGAGCGGCGAGCCGGGCGCCTGCGCGGCCAGCGGCGGAAGCTCGCCCGAGGCCTGCCCGCCCGCCTGCTCCGGCACCTGGTAGTCGTAGTCGTCCGGAGGAAGATCCTCTTCGAACCAGGGGTCCGGCGGCGGCTCCTCGGGCAGTGCGTACGCCTCGTTCACGTCGGGTCCGCTCTCGGGGGAAGCCACCGGTTCATCCTAGTGACTCTCCATCTGGCGCGGGCCGGGGTTACGGGGTGCGGGTGAGGCGGCGGACGGCTTCGATCACGGCGGCGCGGCGGCGGGCGATCGCGACCGCGTCGTCGGGCTCGTCGAGGACGAGGCGGCGCAACTGCGGGACCGTGAAGTTCCAGGCCACGAGGCCGAGGATGGTGAACATCCAGTCCTGGGCCTCCTGGGTGCGGCGAGGCTCGTCGAGCCCCGCACCGAAGCCGCCGTCGCGGATCTCCCGCACGTTCTCCCGGTAGGCCTCGCGACGTTCGTCCTCGCCGGCCACCGGTCCGCCGCCGGTCTCGAGCGCCTCCCACAGGAGGAGCCGGATCAGCTCCGGGTGCTCCTGGTACCAGTCGAAGAGCAGGCCGACGCTCTCGGGCAGCGAGGCCTGGTCGAGCCGGACCGCGTGGCAGATCTCTTCGAGCTTCGCGCGGACGACGGTGCCGAAGAGCTTGTCCTTGCCGCCGTAGTAGAGGTAGATCGCCTGCTTGTTGGCCTTGGCGGACGCGGCGATGCGCTCGACCCGCGCGCCCGCCAGGCCGTGCTCGGCGAACTCGGCCGTGGCGGCCTCGAAGATCCGCCGCCTGGTGGCCTCCGCGTCGTACGTCATGCCACCAATTAAACCAGCCAGTTGACTTTTGGCGTGAACGGGCCCAGGATCTAAAACAACCAGATGGTTTATTCACTGAAGGGCACAACGATGAGCAGCACGTCCCCCGTTCCGACCCGTCTTCCCCTCCCGCAGGCGCTCGCCGGCGGGACGGTCGTCATCATCGGCGGCAGCTCCGGCATCGGCCTCGCCGCCGGGCAACTGCTCCACGCCATCGGCGCCCGAGTCGTTCTCGTAGGCCGCAACCCCGACCGCCTTGCCGCCGCCACCGAGAAGGTTCGCGCCGCCACCGAGACACTTGCCTTCAGCAACGCAGGCGAGAGTTCATCAACGGCAGCGCAGCTCTCCAACGAACGCACTATCGGCGTGCCAGCCTATGAACCCGCTGACAACACGGCCGCTCGTGGACGTGGTGTCGGCGCGGGCGCTGATCAGGGGGGTGTCGGCGTGGCTGCTCTTGAGCGCGTTATCGGCGTGGCTGCGGATGGCGGGGATGAGGGGCGGCTTGGGTCGATCTTTGATCAGGTCGGCTCGGTGGACCACGTTCTCGTGACGGCGGGCTCTTATGGCGGCGGGCCGCTGGGCGAGACGCCGCGGTCGGCCGTGGAGGACGCGGTGAACGCCAGGCTCTGGGGCGCGTACGCCGCGGCCCGGGTGGCGGCCGAGCACCTTCCCCCCGGGGGCTCGCTGACCTTGAGCTCCGGCGCCTACCTCACGCGTCCGGTGCCCGGCGCGGCGGCCGGCATCGCGAGCATCGGCGCGGTCGAGGGGCTCACTCGCGCGCTGGCCGTGGAGTTCGCACCGCGCCGCCTCCGCGTCAACACGGTGCGGTACGGGATCTTCGACACTCCGCTGTCGCGCGGCGCGATCGGTCAGGGTGCGGGCGCGGAAGGCGACGAGGCCGTACGGAAGGCAGGCGCAACGCTGCCGCTAGGACGCTTCGGTACGCCGGAAGAGGCGGCCTCGGCAGCGCTGTTCTTGATGGCCAACAACTACGTCACCGGCACGGCGCTGACCATCGACGGTGGTCACGCGCTCGGCTGAGGGCGTTCCGCGGCGCCGACCTTGGCGATGAGATCGGCGGTCACGGCGTCGAGATCCGGGGCCACGTACGAGGCCAGGGCCAGCGCGTCGTCGGCGGGCGGGTAGCGCGGGTGGGGAACGGCGATCACCCGCATGCCCGCCGCGTACGCCGAGCGCAGGCCGTTGCTGGAGTCCTCGATCGCCACGCATTCCGCCGCCAGGACGTCCAGGCGCGCGGCGGCGGCCAGATAGCCGTCGGGCGCCGGCTTGCCTCGGTCGACCTCCTCGGTCGAGACGGTCGCGCGAAACAGGCCGTCCACACCGAGCCGTCCGAGGACGAGGTCGATCAGGGCACGCGGGGACGAGCTGTTCAGGCCCAGCGGGTACCGCTCAGCCGTCCGGCGGATGGTCTCGACCGCGCCCGGCATCAACGGCAGTTCCTCGGCGTATCGCCGGCTCATCCGGTCGATCACCCCGTACGCGACCTCGTCGGCGGTGAGGCCCCCGATGAGGTCGGTGGCGAGGTAGTCCGCCCACTCCTCAGTGCTCATGCCCATGAGGCGGTCCTGGGTGTCGGGCAGCCAGCGGCCGCCGTGGTCGGCGACGAAGGCGCGGCGGACCTCCTCCCAGACCGGTTCGGTGTCGATCAGGACGCCATCCAGGTCGAACACGACGGCCTGTACGGACATGGTTCCTCCTGGTGGACGGCGGGGTGCCCCTGGCCACGATCACTACCCCGGCGAAACCGGGCGGAACCTCCACCCCACTTCCGGATGAACCCCTGCCTACCTGCAGATATTTGCCAAATAAGGCGGAACGGTCCATGGGTCTGGCATGGTGGTGACGCTCCGACCCCCGCCTCCGGAGTACCGCAGAGGAGACTGCCCATGGTGTTCCTTGGACTGGTCCTGGCCGTCGCCGCCGCCGTTTTCGGTGTCGGCATCGCATTGGAGAACTCCGGCCCCGCCGAACTGGTCGTCTTCGGCGAAACGGTGCCGGGTGTGACGAACGTTTGGCAGGTGTTCTTCGCGGGCGTGGTGGTGGCCGTCGTCTTCGTCCTCGGGCTGACGTTCACGTTCGTCGGGATGGGCAGGATGATCCGCACCCGCCGCGACCTCCGCTACCTGCGCGAGGAGCACGAGGAGTCGCTGACCACCCTGGAGATGGAGAAGCGCGAACTCCAGCGTGAGCTCGCCCGCATCCGCCAGGCCGGCGGCGCGACTCGTGCGCAACGCTCGGACGCCTCGGGCCAACGCCGAGGCGCCGCCGCCCGCCGCGAGCCGCACGCGGACGCGCCGGTCGCGCCAGCCGCCCCGGCCGCCCCCGCCTTGCCCCCCACCCCCACCTCCGGGACTCCCGCTCCCGTCGCCCGCGCCAGCCGTTCGCAGGTCACCGCCAACTCCTCGTTCTTCGACCGCACGGACTGATCTCTACGACGCCCGCTGGTCCCTGGAGATGAGACCGGCCGGGGAGATATCGCCACACAGTGCGATGGGACGGCAGCCGGCCCCGACGCATGATCGTTGTGTGCGGATACTCGTCAAGACAGCGATCACCGCGGCGGCGCTCTGGGTGGCCACCGTCCTGATCGACGGCATCTCGGTCGCCGGCGACACCGATCTGCGGCGCGCGGCCACCCTGGTCGGCGTCGCGGTGATCTTCGGTCTGATCAACGTCATCATCAAGCCGGTCGTCAAGACCCTGGGCTGCGCGTTCTACGTGCTCACGCTGGGCCTGATCGGGCTCGTGGTGAACGCCCTCCTGCTGCTGCTCGCGAGCAACCTGGCCGAACGCCTCGAACTCCCCTTCCACGTCGCCGGCTTCTGGCCCGCGTTCTGGGGCGCGATCGTGGTGGGCGTCGTCGGCTGGATCCTCAACCTTCTGCTGAACGACGACTAAAGCCCGCCACCCGTCTCGCCACCCGCCACCCGCCGCCCGCGGCCCCGCAGCTCCGCGGCCCCGACAGCGACGAGAGGGGGCCGCGGCGCTTCAGGTGATGGCTCGTTCGAATGGGCTCTGCGTCAGGCGCTCGTTGGCTTCGACGTCGGCGTACTCCGCGTACTTGGGCGGTGCCTGGTCTGAGACGCCCATCAGGATCCAGTTGCGTGCGTGGACGGCGCCGATGAGGAGGTCCGCGTCGTTCAGGCGACCGGCCCCGACGACCACCAGGGTGTCGTAGGCCGTGGTGACCACCGGGGAGGCGCCGATCGTTTCGGGGGTGCCGCAGACCAGCTCCGCCTTGTCGAGGAGGCGGAGTGGGAACTCGGTGGCTTCGAGGAAGCCGGAGAGCTCCTCGATTCGCGCCATCGCCTTGGTCTGGTGAGCCTCGGTCGACTCTGAGCCGCAGATCTGCCGCACGTTCTCGCGGGAACGGGCCTCGGCCTCGGCGGCGGTGTCGATCTCCGTGCTGAGGGCGGCCAGCTCGCTCTCGGTTTCGGCGCGGCGGCGTTCAAGCTCTGTCGCGGCCGCGGCGGCCTGGTGTGCCGCGGTCTCGGCCCGCTGCTCAGCGTGTTCGGCTGCCGCCACGGCGTCCCGGTGCGCGCGGTACGCGACGGCCAGTTTCTCCTCGGCCTCCCGGGCCACCTGCTGGGCCTGGCGTGCCGCCATGCCGGCCTGTGTGGCGACGTCGACGGCCTCCGCCGCTTGCTGCGCCTGTTCGCGGTGCGCGGCGGTGGCGGTCTCTCGTTCCGCGGCGAGCCGCGTGAGATCGGCGGTCAGCCGCTCCTGCGCGGCCTGAGCCGCCGCGAGCCCTGAGCCGCCCTCCGAGATGAACCTGACCAGCCCCGCGTGCTGCACCACGGCCCGTTCCGCCGCCTCGTGCGCCTGCCGGGCGCGCATGGACGCGTCCTCGGCCTCACGGGTCTGGGCCTTGATCTCGATGCGCAGCTCCTCGACTCTGGCCGGCGGGGCCGAGACGTGAAGGCGCTGGCCGAGGGTCAGCTTGCGGCGCTGCGCGGCGAGGGCGGACTCCGCGGACTTGAGACGGTAGTAGCGGGTGTGCCACTCCGCCTCCGCGTCTGTGGCGGCGCCATTGAGGCGTTCCGCCTCCTCTGTCGCGCGGGGCAGATCCTCCCGTGCCTTGGCGAGCTCCTGGACGAGCGACGCCTCCGCCTGGCGCGCCTCCTGAAGCTCTGCCTGGCAACGGGCGGCCTCCTGGTCGAGCGCGACACAGCGTGCGTAAGCCTCGTCGGCGGTGCGGGTGTGCTCTCCGGCCTCCGCCGCCGCCCCATCGGCCAATGCTTGAAGCCGTCCGGCCTCGGCGCGCGGCTCGGCCGTCTCCCCGGCGAGGCGTTCCTCCTCGGCCGCGAGCCGCTCCCGTTCCTCGTGGATCTCGGCGATGGCGTGCTCCGCGAGAGCGGCCTCCGTACGCAGGTCCGTGAGCTGCTGCTCCAGCCGTTCGAGATCGGCCCGCGCCTGCTCGTCCAGCCGCTCGCGCTCCGCCTTGACCTTGTCGAGGACCTCGGTGTCGCGCGGCCACTGTTCGAGCCAGAGGAGTTCGCGCTGGAGCTGCTTGGCCTCGGCCCGCCACGTCTTGCGCCAGGCCTCGCCGCCCGGCTTGACCACGGCGCCCTGGACGATGCCCACCGGCGCGGGCTCGGCCTCGGGCCTGGTCGGCGACTCGAGGTCGACGACCGTTCCGACGTCCGCCTGAACGGGCTCGGCCGCCTCGACCGTCACAACGAACCGCTCATTCCCGACGGCCCGCACGACCCGTTCGACCAACTCGGCGGTCGGCGCGAGAAGCAGCACCGGCCCGTCAGCAACGGCCTCGGCCGCCGCCACCACCGCAGCTTCGTCGTCATCGACCTCGACCAGCCGCATCTGCGGGCCCACCAGGCCTTCCACCAGGAACCGGGCAAGCTCGTCCCAATCCCCGCTGACCCGCCCCTCCCGGAACGAACGCATCGCCTCAAGGTGGGCCGCCCACCCGACCGGCCTGCCCCCGCGCACCGACCTCTCCCGAAGCCGGCCCTCCAGCTCCTCATAAATCCCGATCAGGGGCCCGTACGCCCCATCGACCAGCTCCCTCAGCCGCTCCGGCCCCTCCGCGACCGCGTCGCCCTCTCCGACGTCACTCCCGTCAGAGCCAGGCGCAAGCTCATCCGCACCAACCCCATCGACTTCGCTGGGCTGATCAGGACTTGACTCACTCACCCCTGCCTCGGGCAAGGCTTCGCTGAGCTCGTCCATGCTGGGCTCGCCGAGGGCAGGTCCGCCTGCGTCTGCCTCGTCCGAGATAGAACCACTCGCGTCCGGCTCGGCCGGGGCTGGGTCGCTCGTGTCTTGCTGTGGCAAGACTGCTGCGCTCGACTCGCTGGCATCGGGGACGTTCGTGCTGGGCTCGTCGTCGTTTGACGTGGCGGGAGCGGGCTCAGATGTGTCGAGTTCGCTTGCGCTTGGGTCGTCCAGGGTGGGGAGGGCCATTGTTCGGGCCGAGGCCGGCTCTTCCAGGGTGGGGAGCGGCTTTGTGGGGTCGGGCGGGAGGACCAGGTCAGCGGTGTCCGCTCGGCCTGACCGGGCGGTCAGTCTCGGGCGGGGCTCGTCGGTCGCCGGCTCGTCGCCCGTCTCGTTGGTGTCTCCCGGATGCTGCACCGCGGCCATCCCCGTTCTTTGTCGGCTCGTGGCCGTCGTCTCCATTCCTGCCCAGGAATAACGTCTCACAGGTCGTCGATCATCGGTGTCCCGCGCGAGGGCGGGACACCGATGCGCGATCAGTGCGGGTTGGTGGCGAGGAGCTCGGCGAGCAGATCGTCGAGGGTGACGATGCCGGCGAGGTCGCCGTTCACGTCGGTGACCACCCCGAGTTGCGCGCGGGCCCGGCGGAGGCGGCTGACCGCGTCCAGCACCGTGGTGCCCGCGGTCAGGGCCGGTGCCGGGGTGGCGAGCTCCCGCGCGGGGCGGTCACTGGTGATGGCGGCGCGTACGTGCACGATGCCCACGACGCCGGTGCCGTCGCGGACCACCAGGCGGCTGTGCCCGCGCGCGGTGGCCGTGCGGCGGACCTGGGCCGCGGTGGCGTCGGCGTCGATCGTCGTCACCGAGCCCGCCGGGATGATCAGATGGTCGACCGTGACCTCGCGCGCCGAGATGGCCCGGCGGAGCAGCTCGTGGTCGTGCCGTCCGATCAGGCCCAGCCGGCGGGACTCGCCGAGGAGGTGGTTGAGCCCCTGGGCGTCGGCGTGGCTGTCCAGCTCGTCCCGGGGCGTGACCCGGATCAGGTGGAGCAGGCCGTTGGTCGTGGTGTTGAGCGCGGACAGCACCGGCCGGGAGACCTTCGCGAACGCCCGGAACGGCAGGGCGAGGATCAACGCCGCGCGTTCGGGATGCGCGATGGCCCAGGACTTGGGCGCCATCTCGCCGACGACCATGTGCAGGAACGTGATCACCGCGAGCGCGGTGGCCAGCGCGACGGCCTTGGTGCCCGCCTCCGGCATGCCGATGGCGTGCAGGGGCGGTTCGAGGAGGTGCTCGAACGCCGGTTCGGTGACGATGGCGAGGCCGAGCGAGCACATGGTGATGCCGAACTGGGCGCCCGCCAGCATGAGCGACAGTTCCTTGACACCGGCGACCGCGGCCCCCGCGGTCCTGCTGCCGCGAGCGGCGGCCCGTTCGAGTTGCGGACGGTTGGCCGCCACCAGGGCGAACTCGGCGGCGACGAAGAAGCCGTTGCCGACGAGCAGCAGCACTGTCACCAGGAACGAGGTCATCGGGTCCATGAGACCTCCTGGCCCGCGGCGGCGGATACGACGGCGGCCGCCTGCTCCGGCGACTCCTCGCCCGCCCGCTCAGCCCCTTGGTCCGGCGGCGCCTGCCTTGGCGGCCGCTCAGCGGCATGTTCAGCGACCCGCTCAGCGGCATGCTCAACCGCGTGCTCTGGCGCCTGCCCGGACGCCTGCTGACCGGCATGCTCCGATGTCTGCTCAGCGAGGTGCTTGAGCGCCTGCGCGGCCTGCTTTGGCGTCTGGTCGGACGTCATGGCGGGGGCCTGCTCGGGCACTGGGCTCGCGGCGGGGGGATCGCAGGCCGGCAGCTCCGGTGACTCGCCGGCCGGCAGTGTGCGCAGCCTTACCTGGCTCGCCACGCGGCGCGCGAGGCTCACCACTTCCAGCTCTACCTGGCCCGTATCGCCGGACTCCGGGTCGAAGCCGACGATGAGCCGGTCGCCCCGTGCGGGAAGGCGTCGGAGTTCGGCCATGACGAGTCCCGCGAGGGTGTCGTAGGCGTCGCTCTCGGGCAGCGGCAGGCGGGTCATGCGGCCGACCTCGTCGATGCGCAGGCTCGCGTCCAGCAGCCAGGAGCCGTCGGCCTCGGTGCAGGGCACGGCGTCGCGGGCGTCGACCTCGTCGGTGATCTCGCCGACGAGCTCCTCGGCGATGTCCTCGAACGTGAGGATCCCCGCCAGGCCGCCGTACTCGTCGACCACGCACGCGAACTCCTCGCCGGAGTCGCGCATCTGCTCGATCACCCCGTACAGCGGCTGGCTGCCGGGCACCAGCAGCGCGGGCCGCGCGAACCGGCGGATCGGGGCGTCCTGGTCGAGGGTGTCGTCGGCGACCTCGCGGACCCCGGCGAAGCCGATGACGTCGTCGACCTCCTGGCCGTACACCGGGTACGTGGTGTGGCCGGTCTCGCGGATCAACGCCACCAACTCGGCCACGGTGGCGTCGGCGTGGAGGGTGCTGACCTGGGGCCGCGGCACCATCACCTCGTCGGCGGTCAGGTCGCCGAACGACAAGGCGCGTTCGAGCAGGCCCGACAGGTCGGCGGGCAGGTGCCCGGCGTTGTGCGACCGGCCGATGATCTCGCCCAGGTCCTCCAGGGTGGCGCCGCCCTGGAGCTCCTCGACCGGCTCGACGCCGACCGCGCGCAGCAGCCGTTCGGCCGTGCGGTCGAACAGCCGGATCAGCGGGCCGGCGACCGTCAGGTAGAGCAGGGTGGACGGGGCGAGGACGCGGGCGAGCCATTCGGCCCGGGCCAGCGCCAGGTTCTTGGGGAACAGCTCGCCGAGGACCATCTGGATCAAGGTCGCGAGCACGAAGCCGGTGGCGAGCGCGATCGCGCCCGTCGCGCCGGCGGGGACGCCCGCGACGTCCAGAAGGGGCTCGATCAGCTCGGCCAGCGCGGGCTTGGCGATGAAGCCGACGACGAGCGTGGTCATCGTGATGCCGAGCTGGGCTCCGGACAGCATGAACGACAGCCGGCCGATCACCTTGAGCGCCCGGTGCGCACCGGTGTCGCCCTGGTCGGCGGCCTGGGTCAGCCGCGCGCGATCGGCGGCGACATAGGCGAATTCCTGGGCTACGAAGTATCCGGTCGCCGCCGTGAGAAGGACGACGGCGAGGACGCCGAATGCCGCGGTCAGCACGGGGCACCGGGTCTATGACTAGGGTCCGGCACTGCGGACTCTCAACTCCTCTCGATCGACGACTTATCTGAGCAACGTCACCTCACACCAGGACGTTCCCGTGACACAAGGGTCCCCCGGGTGATGATCGCCTCATCCTGCCCTAGAAGTGCCTGGTCAGAGCTGAACGGCGCGGTAGGTCCTCCTCGGGGCGTGCGGATGTGGACGCCCCGTACCGGTTCCCTTTCCGGCGTCCCCACGAAACTGGCCGATGGTGGCCGTCCGGAGCGATCAGCGGCGGATGATCGCCTGCGGCGGGGCCGGCAAGCGGTCGTGCGGTGGTCTTGTCGGGGAAAGTGTCACCGATCACACTGTTCACAGGGCATACGTCTGATTCTGGAAAGGTCCGCGCCGCCCGGTCGCCGGCGCTGACGATCACGGCACAGCGGCCGGGGCGCACCGCGACGAAGACGGGGTGACGGCTGCGGGGACATGGCAAGAGCGAACGCGGGGCCAAGGTGAGTGAGAGCGGGGCCGGGGCGGCCGCGCCCATGAGTCGGGAGGGGATCGAGCACGCCCTGGACGGCCTGCGCGAGGAGAAGGACCGGATCTTGGCCGCGTTGCTCGCCGTCGACGACCATCACGGGTACCGGCTGCTCGCGGGTGCCCGGCTGGCCGGGGAGACCTGGCACCGGTGGAGCGAGACTCAGGAGCGGCTCACGTTGCTCTGGCGGCTCTTCGACGAGTACAGCCGGGTCCTCGAATCCGCGGCGGCGCTCCATGCCGGGCTCGGCCGCCGTCCCGACCACGATTCCCTCGCCGAACTGACACGGCTACTGTCCGGCCCCTCGGTAGAGCTCCCTGGCGAGATTCCCCTGGAGAAGCGCACGCTCCTCGGCCCCGCCAAGGAAAAACTCACGCTGGACGAGACGGTCACTCTGATGGCCGACGCCTACGACAAGGCCGCCAGCGTCATCGCGGCTGCGGACGCGGCGTGGACGGCGCTGCTCGTCCCCCTGGAGGAGGCGGAGGAGAGCTGGCGCGACACCGCGCGCCTCGTCCAGACGCTGGAGGACGTCCGGCACGTCGAGCTCGATCGCCTAGGGCGGGAGCTGACCGCTCTCGGCCGCCTCGTCCGCACCGATCCGCTGTCGCTGGTCCGGGGCGGGCAGGCCGACGCCGGGCGCCTCGACCGCGTGCGCGAGGGGCTCGACGCGCTGCGAGCCGGGCTGGCGAACGCGGCGCGGATCCGCGACGGGTACGCCGAGCACGCGGCCCGGCTGGCGGAGTCGATCACGCAGGTCGAGGCGGCCGAACGGGACGCGCGCGAGGCGCGGGAGACCGCCTTCCTCAAGATCGACGGCACGGCCCTGCCGGCGCCGCCGGAGTCCGGCGCCGCGCTGCGCGACCGGCTGGCGGGCCTCGACGCGCTCCGCGAATCCTGCCGCTGGACCGAGCTGGCCGAACGCGCCGGCGAGCTCGACCGGGCCGCCGCGGCGGCGTTGGAACAGGCTCGGGCCGCCCTGCGTCTGAGTACCGGACTGCTCGATCGGCGAGGCGAGCTGAGGGGGCGGCTGATGGCCTACCGGGCCAAGGCCGCGCGGCTCGGATTCGCCGAGGACGAACTGCTCACGCGACTGTACGGGGAGGCCCGCGAACTTCTCTGGACGGCACCCTGCGACCTGCGGCGGGCGACCGCCGCGGTGGCGGAGTACCAGCGTGCGATCAAGGCGTGTGAAAGCGAGACGCGGAGGGCCCGATGACCACGACGTCGTGCACCTCGCCCGGTTGTGGCGGGACGGTAGACGAGGACGGCTTCTGCACCTCCTGCGGGATGGCGCCCCTTCCGGAGCCGCCGCCCGCGAACCCCGCCGAGATCTCCTCGTCGTCGGTGGGCCATGCGCCCACGATGGCGGCGGCGAGCGCCCCCAAGCCGTATTCGGTGGCCGCTGGCTCGGTGATCCCTGGCTGGGCGTCGCCGGATTCCGGAGGTTCCGCGGGCGACGCAAGCTCCGGCGGCGCAGGCTCCGGGGCCTCGGGCAGCACCGGCTCGGGCCCCTCCGGACGTACGGGAGCCTCCTGGGCGACGCGGGGAACGGGATCCAGCGGCTCCGCCAGACGCGGCATGCTCGGCGCCGGACTGGTCGAGGTGCCGCCGGTCCCGTACCGCGACCCGGCCTCGGCGGTCATGGACAAGGCCGAGGTGCCGGAGAGCCGCCGCTTCTGCAGCCGCTGCGACGAGCCGGTCGGCCGTGGCCGCGACGGGCGTCCCGGCCGTACGGAGGGCTTCTGCCGGAGTTGTGGCCATCCGTTCTCGTTCGCGCCCAAGCTGCGGAAGGGCGAGCTGATCGGCGGCCAGTACGAGGTGCTCGGCTGCCTCGCGCACGGCGGCCTCGGCTGGATCTACCTGGCCCGCGACCACAACGTCAGCGCCCGCTGGGTGGTGCTCAAGGGCCTGCTCGACACCGGCGACGCCGATTCGCTGGCCGCCGCCACCGCCGAACGCGCGTTCCTCGCCGAGGTCGAGCACCCCAACATCGTCAAGATCTACAACTTCGTGCAGCACGGCGGCACGGGCTACATCGTCATGGAGTACGTCGGCGGCGAGTCCCTCAAGGACATCCTGGTCCGCCGCCGTCACGGGGAGGGCGAGGACGCGGCGCTCCCCCTCGGCCAGGTCATCGCGTACGGCCTGGAAGTGCTGCGGGCGCTCGGTTACCTGCACGGCGTGGGGCTGCTGTACTGCGACTTCAAGCCCGACAACGCCATCCAGTCCGAGGAGCAGCTCAAGCTCATCGACCTGGGCGGGGTCCGCCGCGCGTTCGACGTCAACAGCCCGATCTTCGGCACGCCCGGGTACCAGGCTCCGGAGATCGCCGACCGGGGCCCGTCCATCACGTCCGACCTCTACACGGTCGGGCGCACGCTGGCGGTCCTCAGCTTCCCCTTCCGCGGCTACACCGGCCGCCATCTGCGCAGCCTGCCGCCCCGGCACGACGTGCCGATCTTCCAGCGGCACGAGTCGTTCCACCGTCTTCTGCGCCGGGCCACCCACCCCGATCCCGACGGCCGGTTCCAGAGCGCCCCGGAGATGGCCGAGCAGCTGACCGGCGTCCTCCGCGAGGTTCTGGCCACCGAGGACGACCGGCCGCGTCCCGCGCCCTCGACGCTCTTCGGCCCCGAGCAATCCGTCGCCGGTACGGAGATCGTCGACGCGTTCACCGCCGCCGCGTTCTCCCTTGAACTCCCCGGCACCGCTCAGGTAGCCGCGATCGCGACCCCCCGCACTGCGACCGGGACGGCACCGCAGAGCGGTGTGACCGCCCAGGGGCCGCAGAGCCCCAACGGATCAGGCCGAGTATTGGCGGCCCTGGATCCGAGAGCGGCGGCAGCGGCGTTGCCCGTGCCGCTCGTCAACAGCGCCGACCCGGCGGCGGGCTTCCTGACGGGCCTGACGGCACGTGATCCCGCTGAGCTGGCGGCGGCGCTGGCCACTCCGTCCGTTCCATCGCTGGAGGTCACGCTGGCGCTGGCCCGCGTCCGGATCGAGCTCGGCGAGCTCGACGAGGCCGCCCGCATGCTCGACGGCATCGCCGACGACAATCCCGACGACTGGCGAGTGGACTGGTACCGGGGCGTCGGGGCCCTGGCCGGACGGCGGTTCGACGAGGCGATCAGGACGTTCAACCGGCTGTACGACCTGATGCCGGGGGAGACGGCACCCAAACTCGCCCTCGCGTTCGCCAACGAGTGCAAGGCCGAAGCCGAGGCCGCCGGTTACTACTACGAACTCGTCTGGCGCACCGATCCCACCTACGTGAGCGCCGCGTTCGGGCTGGCCCGCGTACGCCTTGCCGCCGGTGACCGGACCGGCGCCGAGCAGGTGCTCGACTCCGTTCCGCCGATCTCCAGCAACTACCTGAACGCCCAGCTCGCCGCGGTCGCGACCGCCGTGCGCGGCAGGGGAGCGGGCGAGCTCGGCGGCGACGAACTCGTGGAGGCCGGACGGCGGCTGGAGACGCTGCGGCTCGACACCGAGCGTTACGCGAGGTTCGCCGCCGAGGTCCTGGAGGCGGGCCTCGCCTGGGTGCGGGCCAACCGGACCCGAGCGGCCGCCGCGCATCCGGAGCTGCTCGGGGCCCCGCTCGCCGAGATCACGCTGCGTCAGAAGCTGGAGGCGACGTACCGCATGCTGGCCAAGCTCGCCGAGGGGCCGGGCGACCGCCACGAGCTGGTCAAACGGGCCAACTCCGTACGGCCGAGGACGCTGTTCTGACATGGCGGCGGGCACCGGGCGAGCCGGGGGCGACGAGGACGGCCGCGCAGGACGGGCGAGCGCGGCCGGTTCCGCCTGCCAGGAGTGCGGCGAGCCGTTGAACGCCCGCGACCGTTTCTGCGAGGCCTGCGGCCGGCCGAGCGATCTCGTGGTCGCCGGTGCCGCGCGCCGGAGGCCGGCCGGTGCCCCACGGCGGACCTGCGCCGACTGCGGTGCCGCGACGGTCGACGCGGACGGCTACTGCGGCGGCTGCGGGCTGCGCCAGCCCAGCGGCCGCGAGCGCATCGAGCTCACGGTGTCCCGGGACGGCACGGTCTCGGCGCATCCCGCGCCCGGCGGATCGGCGGCGGGGATCAGCGACCGCGGCCTGCGGCGGAGCCGGAACGAGGACGCCCTCGCCCTCGCCTGCCTCGTCCTCCCCCAGCCCGTTCCGGCGCCCGGCGGGCAACTGGCGGCGCGAGGTTCGATGCCCCGGGACAAGGCGCCCACCGAGCGGTTCGTCTGCGCGGTCGTCTGCGACGGCGTGGCGTCCGCGCCGGGATCCGAGGAGGCCGCGCAGATCGCGGCGGACACCGGCATCGCCACGCTCGTACGCCGGCTGTCGCTCGGCGCGGACCCGGAGAACGCCACGCGCGCGGCGGTGACCCGATCCGCCCGAGCGGTCGCGGGGCTCCCGGGCTCCGACCACAACTCCCCTGCCTGCACGTACGTCTCGCTCGTCGTCGGGCAGGACGCCGTCACCGTCGGCTGGGTCGGCGACAGCCGCGCCTACTGGCTACCGAAGGCGGCAAGCGAGGCGGACGAACCGAACCCTCCGGCCACGTCGAACGGATCGGATCCCGCGCGCTTGCCTTCGCTGCTCACGCTGGACGACTCGTGGGCCGTGCAGATGGTGGCCCGCGGTGAGCTGACCGAGGACGCCGCGTTCGCCGATCCCCGGGCGCATCTGCTGACCGGCTGGCTGGGGGCGGACGTGGCGTCGGTCCAGCCGCACCTCACCACGTTCGAGCCGGCCGGCCCGGGGCTGATCGTGGCGTGCAGCGACGGCCTGTGGAACCACCTTCCCGAGCCGGCCGCCCTCGCCGCCACCGCGTCGGGTGAGGCGGGCGGCGATCCGCTCGGAACCGCGCGGCGCCTCGTCCAGGCCGCACTGGACGCCGGCGGGCACGACAACGTCACGGTGGCGCTCATCCCGTACCCGCCGGCCACCGGCCACCGATCACAGAGGACGCCGACCGAACCTGCCAGGGAGCCCCTCTCATGAGCGACCTTCCCGAGTTCACGATCAAAGTCGACCAGAATCCCTTCCTCCCCGACGGCGGCCGGGAGATGCACGCCGTCGTGACCGTCGAGGCCATCGGCGGGTCGCCCGGCTCCCCCCGGCCGTCCGCCGCCGAGGCCGCGGAGATCATCATCATCGACACCTCGGGGTCCATGTCGTACTCCGGGAAGATGGCCGCCGCCAAGCGGGCGGCCAAGGCGGCGCTGAACGTGCTTCGCGACGGCGTGCATTTCGCCGTCGTCGCAGGAGCCAACCAGCCGCGCATGGTCTATCCCTTGGGCGAACGACTCGTGAAAGTGACCGACAAGACCCGGCAGGACGCGCAGACCGCCGTGGCCAAGTTGGACGCCGCCGGCGGCACGGCGATCGGGACCTGGCTCAGGATGGCGGACCGGCTGTTCGCCGAGCACCGTTCCGCGATCCGGCACGCGATCCTCCTCACCGACGGCAAGAACCAGCACGAGCCGGCGGAGGAACTCGACGCGGCGCTGGCGCAGTGCACCGGGAGCTTCGTCTGCGACGCGCGCGGCGTGGGAACGGACTGGGAGGTCGCCGAGCTGCGCAAGATCGCGTCGGCGTTGCTGGGGACCTTCCTGGACGTGCCCGACCCGCGTGACCTGGAACGCGACTTCCTGGAGATGACCGAGGCGGCGATGGGCAAGGAGGTCGCCGACGTCATGTTGCGGGTGTGGACGCCGCAGTTCGCCCAGCTGAAGTTCCTCAAGCAGATGACGCCGACCGTCGAGGACCTGACCGAACGGCAGCGGCGGTCCGGCACGCAGACGGCGGACTACCCGCTCGGGGCCTGGGGCGCCGAGGACCGCGAATATCACCTGTGCGTCGAGGTGGAGCCAGGGGACGTGGGGCGCCAGATGCGCGCGGCCTGGGTGAAGCTCGTCGTGCCAGGCGGCGGCACCGCGACCGGCGGCGGAGGGGGAGCGCCGGCGGAACAGGTGCTCGCGTCTGGCAACGTGCTCGCCGAATGGACCGACGACGAGGCCAAGTCCACCCGCATCAACGGCCGCGTCGCGATCCACACCGGCCAGTCGGAGCTCGCCGACGCGATCCAGGAAGGCCTCGAAGCCCGCCGCACGGGCGACGAGGAGACGGCGACCGCCCGGCTCGGGCGCGCGGTGGTGCTGGCCAACCGGATCGGGAACGACCAGATCGCCGGGCTGCTCGACCGCGTGGTCGACGTCCTCGATCCGGAGGCCGGGACGGTGCGCCTGAAGAAGGACGTGTCGAAGGCCGACGAGATGTCCCTCGACACGCGTTCGGTCAGAACGGTGCGGACCCGCCAGGGCGGCGAGTCCGCGACGGGCGAGCAGCAGGGCGGAGGCTGACCACCATGCCGGTCTGTCCACGCGGACACAATTCGGACGCCGACGACTACTGCGACGTCTGCGGCGACCTGATGTCGGCGGCGCCACCCGCCGCGTCCGGTGCCGCCGAAGCGTGCCCGCACTGCGGTACGCCTCGCAACGGACGGTTCTGCGAGGAGGACGGATACGACTTCGAACACAAGGCGCTTCCACGTCCTGCCTTCCCGGAGCCCGGAGGAACTGGCCAGACCACTCAACTCTTGCAGGACCCATTGGCATCCTTCGCCCCAACTCCTCCGGCTCCCCCGACCCCCTCACCGACACCACAAAAACCACCCACACCGCAGGAAGCCGCCCAGCGTGAGCCCGCGGCACAGGCCGCGCTCAGGGAAGAGGCTGGTTCTGGTGGGCAGCGGCCTGCGATCGGTATCTCGTCGCCGACGGGCTGGTTGGCGTTGGTCGCCGCAGACCGGGACTACTACGAGGCGATGATGGCGTTGGGCGGGCCTGAGGCGGCGGCTCTCACCTTCCCCCCGTACTGTCCCGAACGTTGGGTCCCGCTGATCGGCGAGCACATCCGCATCGGCCGGCGGAGCACGTCGCGGGCGCTCTTCCCCGAGATCGATCTGTCGGCGCCGCCCGAGGATCCCGGGGTCTCGCACATCCACGCGGTCCTGCTCGCCCAGCCGGACGGGACGTGGGTGCTGGTCGATCCGGGCTCGACCAACGGCACGTCGGTGAACGGCGCCACGGACCCGATCCCCCTCAACGTGCCCGTCCCGGTCGGCGACGGCGACCGGATCCACGTCGGCGCCTGGACCACCATCACGCTGTTCCTCGAAGGAGAGAACCGCCGATGACAGAGCACCGCCCATGACCACGAAGCCCGAGAGCCAGCTGAAGCCCGAGAGCCGGGTCCGGCCGGAGTCCGCGACCGTCCCGGCGACGCCGCCCTCCGCGCCCACCGGCCGCCACGCCGCGCGCCGCCGCGGCCGTGCGAGCGCGGGGGCGGGTGGGGGTGCGGGCTCAGGCGAGCAACTCCCTGATCTGCGGCGACCGACGGGGATCACCGGGCGGCTGAAGACGTTCCTGCGCGCCCGATGGCTCGGCACCATTCCGGGCCGGATCCGCGCGTACGCCGCCCTGGCGCTGCTGGCCGTCGCCCTCCTGCTCGCGGTGCTGAGCGTCGCCATCGGGAACGCGCGGGACGGCGTGCAGACGATCGGGCACGACGCCGGGCCGCGGGTCGTGGCCACCGGCTCGCTCTACTTCGCGCTCAGCGACATGGACGCCCAGGTGGCGAACATCCTGCTGATCGGACGGCAGCACGATCTCGGCATCGGGCATGACGAGGCGTTGCGGCGGTACGAGGTGCGCCGCGTCGAGGCCGGGCAGGCGGCGGTGCAGGCGGCGCAGCTCGCCGGCGACAACGTCAACATGCAGCGCACCGTGCGCGAGGTGCTCGACGGGCTCGGCCAGTACGAGCGGCTCGTCGGCGAGGCCATGCTCCTCGACAGGCAGGCCAATCACGCCGCCGGGCAGCTTCCGCAGCAGGTCGTCGACACTTACCGGCGCGCGACGGATCTCATGAAGATGGAGCTGCTGCCCAAGGCGTACAACCTCACGCTGGACAGCGGCGCGACCGTGCGGCAGTCGTACGAGAGCAAGCGCACGGCCATCGAGTCCGGCCGCACGTGGGTCGCGGTCACGGGCGCCCTGCTGCTGGCGGCGCTCATCGTCGTCCAGGTCTACCTCGCCGGGCGGTTCCGGCGGCTGGTCAACCCGGCGCTCGCGCTGGCGACGGTCGTCGCGTTCGCGCTCGTCGCGGTGGGCGTCGGCCTGCTGTCGGCGCAGGCCGACCATCTCCGCAAGGCCAAGGAGGACGGGTTCGACTCGATCCTCGCGCTGTCGCGGGCACGGGCGATCAGCCACAGCGCGTTCGCCGACGAGAGCCGGTACCTCCTCGACCCCGGCCGGGCCGACACCTACGAGCAGACCTATCTCGACAAGTCGCTCGCCGTGCTGTTCGTCGACCCGATGGGCAAGCCGGTCAACCTGGAGACGTACTACACGCGCCTGCCGCAGGTGCTGCGCACGTTCGACCCGGCCCGCGACCGCGACGCGTTCCTCGGGTTCTTCGGGGACGAGACCGACCGTGTCCGTCCCGGGCCGCAGACGGCGGCGCTGAACGACACGCTCCGCGCGTACCAGAAGGTCATCGAGAACGACCAGAAGATGCGGCGGCTCGCCACCGGTGACGACCGGAACGGGGCGATCTCGCTCCGGATGGGCCGGCAGTCGGGTGCGATCAAGGACTTCGACGACTACGACAAGGCGCTGGACCGGCTGTCGGAGACCCACCGCACCGCGTTCGACCAGGCCATCAAGGACGGCGACGGCGGGCTCGCCGGCTGGAACGTGATCCCGGCGGGCGCGGCCGTCGTCATCGCCGGGCTGATCTTCGCCGGGGTCCGGCCCCGGCTCGCCGAGTTCCGCTGACGCGACGAGGAGACGAGAATCATGCGCACGTCACGCGTCGCCGCCGCCGCGACCCTGATCGCCGCGACCGGCCTGGCCGGCTGCGGGCTGAGCGGCGAGGCCGACGAGGGTTCGATCCTCCACAAGCGGTCGCTGGTGATCGGCGTCAAGGAGGACCAGCCGAGCCTCGGCCTCAAACGGAGCGACGGCACGTACGAGGGCTTCGACGTGGACGTGGCGAGGTACGTCGCGGGCAAGCTCGGTTTCCCCGCGAGCCGGATCACCTTCCGGACGACGCCGTCGTCGGTACGGGAGACCGCGCTCGCCTCGGGCAAGGTCGACGTCATCTTCGCCACCTACTCCATCACCGCCCAGCGCAAGACCAAGGTCACGTTCGCCGGGCCGTACTACGTGCCGCACCAGGACACCCTGGTCCGCGCCGACGACTCCTCGATCAAGAACGTGCGGGACCTCAAGAGCAAGCGGCTGTGCGCGGTGAAGGGGTCCAACTCCTGGAAGCGCGTCACCGAGGAGCGGAAGATCGCCGCCACGTCGGTCGAGGCCGCCAACTACGGCGAATGCCTGACCAAGCTGCTCGCCAAGCAGGTCGACGCCATCTCGACGGATGATCTTATTTTGGCGGGCTTCGCGGTCGGCCGCCCCCTCAAGATCATCAACTCGCCGTTCACCGACGAGAAGTACGGCATCGGCCTCAAGAAGGGGGACCTGGCCGCCTGCGAGGCCGTCAACCGGGCCGTCATCCAGATGTACCAGGAGGGCAAGGCCAAGGAGTTCCTCGAGAAGTGGTTCAGCAAGTCCGGCCTGCGGATCTCGGCCAGCGTCCCCCAGTTCGAGGGCTGCACCTGACCGGACCCGCCGGTCGTCAGGGCGTGGCGTTGGAGGGGAGCGCGTTGAGGGCGTCGCCGAGCGTCTCGTAGACGGAGACGAACTTGTCGATGCCGGTGATGCGGAACACCCTTTGCACGCGTTCGGGCAGGGCGATCAGCGCGATGACCGTGCCGCGTTCTCCCGCCCGGCGGTTGGCCGCGACGATCGCGTTCAGCCCCGTCGAGTCGCAGAAGGTGACCTGGCGCATGTCGACGACCATCGGCCCGCCCGTGTCGATCACGTCGAACATGGCCTTCTCGAACTGCTGGCGGGAGACCACGTCGATCTCGCCCTGCACCCGGACGAGCGTGCAACGGTCGTGATGCATCAGATTTACGTCGAAGTCCATGGGGTCTACCTCACACCCTTAGCCAGGAGTGGACCTGCGACCCTGCCCCGTGACTCCTCAGGATTGCGCACCCCCCGGCGCTTTCCAAGCGCTTCCAGGGAATAGGTCCGGGTCCTCTGGGCAACGGTCGTGAGAGGACGGACGGCGCCGGGGCGCTCTCGAAAACCTACGCGCCAGAAACTTACTCAAGGGTAGGAAATGGCGGGCCGGATTGGATCTGAGGTCCAATATTGAACAAGTTTCATGACCGGTTCTTGGTGTGAGATATCTTTCGAGGAACGCTCCTGACCTGCGACTGGTCCATTCCTGGTGGTCCGGTCACGCGGAAAGGGAGGAAGGCGGAGCGGGCCCGGATCGGCGCGGGCGTTACAGTGTCGGTGCCGAATTCAGGAGGCTGGGTGTTCTACACGTTCATGACCCGCGTGGTCCGTCCGATCCTGTGGGTGCTTTTCCGGCCCCGGGTCATCGGAGGCGAGAACGTTCCGGACTACGGTCCGATCATCGTGGCCAGCAATCACCTGTCGTTCATCGACAGCTTCATCATCCCGCTGGCCATCCCGCGCCCGGTGACCTACATCGCCAAGGCCGACTACTTCGCCGGCAAGGGCGTCAAGGGCCGCTTCGTCCGCTGGTTCATGACCAATCTCGGGCACGTGCCGGTGCGGCGCGGCGCCCAGCGCGCCGCGATGGGCGCGCTGGAGCAGGCGGTCGAGATCCTCGACAACAGCGGCGCGTTCGCCGTCTACCCGGAGGGCACCCGGTCCCCGGACGGGCGGCTCTATCGCGGCCGCACCGGCCTCGGCTGGCTGGTGCTGGCCTCCGGCGCGCGCGTGCTGCCCGTCGGGCTCGAGGGCACCGAGAAGATCCAGCCGATCGGGGCCTCGCTGCCGCGATTCTTCGGCCCGCGCCCCACCGTGCGGATCGGTCCCCCGATGGACTTCACGGACTATCGCGACATGGCTCCGGCCAAGGCCCGGCGGGCCATCACCGACGAGGTCGTCGAGACGATCCAGAAGCTCTCCGGCCAGGAGTACACCGGCGTCTACAACGACCGCGCCAACGCTTCGACCAACCCCACCAACGGCTGACTCCAGCCCGACCGCCGCCCGGCCGCCCCGACCGCCGCCCGGCCGCCCCGGCCACCGCCCGGCCGCCCCGGCCGCTGGCTCGGCCGCCGACTGGCCCGGGCCACCGACCCGGGTGGCTGGCAGCGCTCGCATCAGACTGCGGCGCGCCTGCGGGGGTCTGACCGTCCCCGTCGAGATGATCTTCCTGGATGGTCCATGTCCGCGGTCCGTTCGTGAGTGTCTGGGGCGACTTGGACCAAGGGCGTGTCGTCTGCACCAGCTTGCACCGACTGCGCCTAAGGTCACCCGCATGGCGGCGCAGAGGGTTCTTCCGATCGCGGTAATCCTGACGGCGGCTGCGGCGGTGTCCGCGTGCAGCGGCGGCGGGGACGAACGTTTCGAGCCGGTGCGGGCGACAGGGCGGGCCGCGCTGGCGGGCACCGGCTACACCTCCGACCAGCTGGAGCAGGCGTTGCTGCTCGACGTGGCCGGCTACCAGCGCACCGGCGAGCCCGACTCCGGCGAGTACGGGGCGCTCAAGGCCGTCCAGAACTCCGCGCAGCTCCAGCGCCAGGTCAGGCTCGACAAGCCGCGCTGCGCGAACGCCGTGGGCGGGGCGATGCGCGCCGTCGACCCGGGCCTTCCGGCCGCCGTCGCGGCGTTCTCGCGCGGCAGCGGTCAGATCGCGACGCAGACGCTGGTGGCGATGCCCACCGAGGCCGCCGAGCGCCTGGTGCGCAACCGCGTGCCCGTCGGGTGCACGACGTTCCGTACGCGGGTCGGCGCGCAGTGGTCCGACCATCAGGTCGTCGAGGTGCCGCCCGGCACGATCGGCGAGGGATCGCGCACCGTCGGGGTGACGACCGTGTCGGGCAGTTCGCACACCAGGGCGTGGTACGTGGTGCTGTACGGCCGCCGTTACCTCGCCACCGTCAGCCTGTACGGCCCGAACGCCACCCGTTCCGACGCCGAACTGCTGGCCCGCCAGGCGTACGACCAGGCGCAGCGGATCCTGCCCTGACGATCGTGGTCGCGGGCGGGCGCGTCCAGCGGATACCGTTCAGCTGCGGGCTTCGCCGGCGTCGCGCACCGCGGCGCGCACGGCCCGCGGGCGGTCCATGGAGGGGACGGGAGAGGCCTTGATCGGCAAGGAGGGCCGGGTCACCGGCAGGATCGGCCCCGGCCTGGTCGGGGAGGTCATGATCCCGGTCCGCGGCGGGGTCGAGGCGTTCTACGCCCATCCGGTCGACCCCCGGGACGAGATCACGGTCGGCACCATCGTCGTGGTTGTCGAATACCACCCGCCGCGCACCGTCTACGTGGCGCAGGCCCTCGGCGGCTGACGCCCCCGGGCGGTCGCCCCCTCTGGGCGGTTGCCTGCTCCGGGCGGCCTCAGGTGGCCACATCGTTCGTCCTGCGACGATGCGAACCGGTGAGACCGCTTCTGCGTCTATTGTGCGACGTCGATTTGCGCACCCGGTCGCTCATCGCACCAGCCCGGTCATGTAGGAGGCCTCTATGCCCTTGATCTTCGTCGTGGCGATCGCCGCCGTCGCCGCGATCGTCATCCTCATCATCTTGTTCAAGATGGTCTGGCGCGTGGCCGAGCCGAACGAGGCGCTGATCATCTCCGGGCTCGGGGCCAAGTCCAAGCCGATCGACGGGGTGGACAGTCTCGGTTTCAAGATCGTGACGGGCAAGGGCACCTCGGTGCTGCCCGGTTTCCAGGTCGCCCGCCGCCTGCGCCTCGACAGCCGGGCCGCCAACCTCGAGGTCAGCTGCGTCACCCAGCAGGGCATCCCGGTCAAGGTGCGCGGCGTGGTCATCTACAAGGTGGGCGACGACTTCGTCTCGATCGCCAACGCCGCCCGCCGCTTCCTGGAGCAGCAGGGCTCGATGGACGGCGCGATCCACGAGCTGTTCACCGGCCACCTGCGCTCGATCATCGGCAACCTGACCGTCGAGGACCTGATCCTCAACCGCGAGCGCCTCACCGGCGAGACGCGCAGCTCGGCCGCCGAGGAGATGAACAAGCTCGGCCTGGTGGTCGACTCGCTGCAGATCCAGGAGATCGACGACGAGACCGGCTACATCACCAACCTGGGCCGGCCGCACGCCGCCAAGATCGCCGCAGCCGCCCGTATCGCCGAGGCCGAGCGGGACCAGGAGGCCACCAAGCGCGAGCAGGAGGCCATGCGGGAGAACGCGGCCGTGATCCGCGACACCGAGATGAAGAAGGCCGAGTACGAGGGGCAGGTCCAGCAGGCGGCCCAGCAGGCCCGCCAGGACGTCATCCTCAAGGAGACCCGCAACGCCGAGCTGGAGGCCGAGCGCACCGAGAAGCGCCTGGAGAGCGAGGTCCGCAAGCCCGCCGACGCCCGCGCGTACGAGCAGGTGAAGCTGGCCGAGGCCGAGCGTGAGGAGCGCATCGCGCACGCGCAGGCCGCCGCGACCGAGGTCCAGCTCAAGGCGCAGCGGGAGGCCGAGGCCACCCGCCTGCTCGGTGAGGCGCAGGCCGACGCGATCCAGCGCAAGGGTCTCGCCGAGGCCGAGGCGATCAAGGCCCGCGCCGAGGCCCTGGCCGTGAACCAGGAGGCGGTCATCGCCCAGCAGCTCGCCGAGCAGTGGCCGCAGATCGTCGAGGCCGGCGCGCAGGTGTTCGGCAACGTCGACAACATGGTCGTCCTCAACGGCGCCGAGGGCATCGAGGACATGCTCGCCAAGGCGCTCACCCTGGGTGGCACCGGCCTGGGCGTCGCCCGCACGCTCCTCAACAACATGAACGGCTCGAACGGGGCGAACGGAGCGAACGGCGCCACGCCCAAGCCCATCGAGGAGGCCGTGGTCATTCCGACGCCCAAGAAGCCCGAAGACTGACCGGAAGCCCGAGGCTGACGGAAGCCCGAGGCTGACCGGAAGCCCGAGGCTAGGGAAAGCCGAGGCTGAGGGAAGCCCGAGGCTGACGGGAGGCCAGGGCTGACGGAAAGCCAGAGGCTGACGGGAAGTCCGGAGACTGATCGCGCGAGGGCCGTGGGCATGTAGCCCACGGCCCTCGGCATGCCCGCCCGTCTAGGCGCACTAGTTTCGGTCGCCCGAAACCCTCCACCGACCCGTCAGGTGTTCGTGGACCTCAGTCGGACCTCCAGTCCGTCGAGGACGCGGTCGAGGCCGTAGACGAAGGTCTCCTCGCGGATCTCGGCGGGATCCCTGTCGCGGTGGGCGTCGTACCCCTCGCTCACGCGGGTGTAGTCCTTGGTGGCCTCTTCGGCGGCGGGCCGGAGGCTCTCCAGCCACTCCTTCTCGCTCTGGCCGCTGCGGGCGAGCACCGACAGGTAGGCGGCCTCGCTCGTCACCAGGCCGATGACGTACGACAACATCGTGCTCATCGCCTGGTCGGCCTCGGCCAGGTCGAAGCCCGCCGCCTCGAAGACGGCCAGCATCCGCTCGCTCAGCCTCATCATGTTCGGGCCCAGGTAGGCCAGCCCGGCCTGGCCGAGGAGAGAGACGACCCATGGGTGCCGGAGCGCCATCGCCCGCACGCTGTGAGCGGTCCGGGCCGCCGCCGCGCGCCACTCTTCGGGGCCGCCGGCGGCCGGCACCTCCAGTTCGCCGTAGACCTCGTCCACGACCAGCTCGATCAGCTCGTCCTTGTTGGCGACATGCCGGTAGAGCGAGGTGGCTCCGGCGCCGAGCCGGGTGCCGAGGCTCCGCATGCTGAGGTTGTCGATGCCCTCGGCGTCGAGCAGCGCGACGGCCTCGGCGACGATCCGTTCCCGGCTCAGCGCCGGTTGCTCCTTCTGCTTGCGCGGACGCGTCCACACGGACGGGATCGGCTTCCCGGGAGCTGGCACGGTGACCTCCTCGACGTTCCTGGTTCCACCACCATAGCGCACACTGTTCGCAACTGCGCACACTTCTTCCGGTCGCTAGGGTCGTCGCCCATGACCGAGCCGATCTTCGTGAGCACCACCCGCATGTTCTATGACGCCATCGCCGCCGACTACGCCGAGCACTTCAAGGGCAAGATCGCCCACTCCCCGCTGGACGTGGCCGTCCTCAACGCGTTCGCCGAGATGGTCGGAGACACCGCCGGGCCCGTCGCCGACCTCGGCTGCGGCCCTGGCCGCGTCACGGCGCATCTGCGCGCCCTCGGCCTGGACGTCTTCGGCGTCGATCTGTCGGCGGAGATGCTCGGCGTCGCGCGGCGGGAGAACCCGGGGCTGCGGTTCGTCCAGGGCTCCATGGCCGAGCTGGACGCGGCGGACGGCTCTCTCGCCGGTGCCGTCTCCTGGTACTCGATCATCCACACACCGGCCGAACGGCTGCCGGGGTTGTTCACGGAGTTCCATCGGGTCCTGGCCCCCGGCGGCCATCTACTGGTCGCCTTCCAGGTCGGCGAGGAGCCGATGCACCTCGCGGAGCCGTTCGGACGCCAGGTGTCGCTCGACTTCAACCGCCTGCTGCCAGACCAGATCACCGACCTTCTGCGACAAGCAGGATTCGGCATGGTCGCCCGCACGCGACGAGAGCCGATCACCGAAGTCGAAACCACGCCGCAAGCCTTCCTCCTGGCCCGCAAACCCGAGGCCTGAGCCAGGGACTAGCGGGCGGCGCCCAGGGAAACACTCAGCACCATGTTCGACGATCTCGACATCGAAGCCCTCCGTAGCCGCCCCGGAGTGAAATGGGCCAAGGCGGGGCCCGACGTGCTGCCCGCCTGGGTCGCCGACATGGACTTCCCTGTAGCCGCCCCGATCAGGGAAGTGCTGGAAGAGAGCGTCAGAGGCACGCTCGGTTACCCGACCTGGATCGAGGAACCGGAGGCGCATCCGTTGAAGGCGGCCTTCGCCGAACGGATGCGCCGCCTCCACGGCCTCACGTTCGAGCCGGCCCACGTCCGCGTCCACACCGAGCTGATCCAATCGCTGCAGGTCATGCTCCACGTCGCGACCCGGCCGGGCGACGCCGTGGCGATGCACACCCCCAACTACCCGCCGTTCCTGCGCACGCTCACCGACATGCGACGCCGGCTCGTGCCCATCCCCATGCTCGATGACCCGGACGGCTGGATCTTCGACACCGAGCGCCTCGCGGCGGACGTCGCCCGTTCGGGCTGCCGCGCCCTCGTGCTGGTCAACCCCCACAACCCCACCGGCCGCGTACTGACCCGCGACGAGCTGACCGCGATCGCGGAGCTCGCCGAACGCCACGACCTCCTGATCATCTCCGACGAGATCCACGCCGAGCTCACCTACGCGCCACATCAGCACATCCCGATGGCCTCCCTGGCTCCGGACCGCACAGTGACCCTCTCCTCGGCCAGCAAGAGCTTCAACCTCGCCGGACTCCGCTGCTCGGTGGCCCACATCGGCGACGCCCGCGTACGCCAGGCCCTGGACGCCCAGCCGCCCGCGCTCTTCGGAGAAGTGAGCTTCCTCAGCGTGTTCGCCGCGCTCGCCGCGTGGGAACGCGGCGACGACTGGCTGTCCAGGACACGCCAGACCCTGACCCGCAACCGCCAACTCGTCGCCGACGGCCTCCCGAACGGCATCGGGCTTCACGTGCCGGAAGCGACCTACCTGGCCTGGCTGGACTGCCGCAAGCTCGACGTCGGCGCCGACCCGAGCACGTTCTTCCTCGACCACGCCGACGTCCTGCTCAGCCCAGGACCGAGCTTCGGCCCGGGCGGCGAAGGCTTCGCCCGCCTCAACTTCGCCACCTCCGCCCCCGTTCTGGAGGAGATCCTGCACCGCATCCGTAAAGCCGCAGATCACAAATCCCTGTAGCGAGCGCCGACGTCGGTTCGCGGGGGCTGAGCGGGGTGACATACGGGGGCCGAACCGTTGAAACGATGGACGGGAAGGCTCCCGTTCCGCTAATGATGCGGAGTATGACCGCTTTGGTTCTCGGCCCCCTGCTGCGTCACGTCGGCGATCGGACGGCGACGGTGTGGGTGGAGGCCGACCGGCCCAGCGAGGTCCGCGTCTTCGACGAGGAACGCGGCCTCGACGCCTCCGCCCGCACGTTCACGGTGCACGGCCACCACTACGCGCTCGTCGAGATCGACGGGCTCGAACCCGGCTCGGACACGCCGTACTCGGTGGCGATCGACGGTGAGACGGTGTGGCCGGAGGAGGTGACGCGGTTCCCGCGGAGCCGGATCCGGACGCTGGATCCCGCCGGGAAACTGCGGATCTCGTTCGGCTCGTGCCGCCGCTCGCCCGACAAGGTGAACGAGCACGGGCTCGACGCGCTCGCGGCGTACGCGCACCGGCTCGCCGAGGACGACTCGGCCGGGAACTGGCCGAACGTGCTGCTGATGGTCGGCGACCAGGTGTACGCCGACGAGCTCAGCGAGGAGATGCGCGCGTTCATCCGGAGCCGGCGGGACCCGGCGGAGCCGCCGGTCGGGGAGCTCGCCGACTTCGAGGACTACACCTACCTCTACAAGCTGGCCTGGCACGAGGACCCGGCGGTGCGGTGGCTGCTGTCCACGGTGCCGACGCTCGCGATCTTCGATGACCACGACATCCGGGACGACTGGAACACCTCCTACACCTGGCGGCAGCAGATGTGGGCCGAGCCGTGGTGGCGCGCCCGCATCACCGGCGGCATCGGCGCGTACTGGGTCTACCAGCACCTGGGCAACCTGTCGCCCGAGGAACGGGCGAGCGACCCGATCTACGAGGCGGTACGGGCCGCGTCCGCCGAGGGCGGGGACGCGGGCAAGATCCTCGACGAGTTCGCCGAACGGGCCGACAAGGAGCCCGCGACCGCCCGCTGGAGCTACTCGCACGACCTCAACAACACCCGGCTGATCGTCGTCGACAGCCGCTGCTCGCGGCTGCTGACCAAGGAGCGGCGGGGGATGCTCGACGACGGCGAGTTCCAGTGGCTGGACGAGCAGGTCCAGGGGGACGTGGACCACCTGCTGATCGCCAGTTCGCTGCCGTACCTGCTGCCCCGCGCCATCCACCACGCCGAGGCGTGGAACGAGGCGATGGCGGAGGGCGCCTGGGGGCCGCGCGCCGCCCGGCTCGGCGAGAAGCTGCGGCAGGGCGCCGACCTGGAGCACTGGGCCGCGTTCGACACGTCGTTCCGCGAGGTGGCGCGGGACGTGGTCGCCGTCGGCAACGGGCAGCGCGGCACGGCGCCGGCGACGATCTCGTTCCTGTCCGGCGACATCCACTACTCCTACCGGGCCCGGGTCACCGCCCCGCACACCCAGTCGGTGATCTCCCAGATCGTGTGCTCGCCGCTCCGCAACCCGCTGGTCGGGAAGTTCCGCATGGCCAACAGGTTCGCCTCCGTGCGGGCCACCGGCGCCCCGTTCCGGCTGCTGGCCAAGCTCTCGAAGGTGCCCAAGCCGCCGCTGTCGTGGAAGCGCACCGAAGGCCCGTGGTTCGACAACGCCATCTGCACGGTCGAGCTCAAGGACCGTGACTGCCGCGTCCGCTGGGAGAGCCCGGAGAGCGAGACCTCCCTCACCGAAATGGGCCGCGCCGACATCAGCTGAGGGATGCCGTGGGGATGCCGTTGCGGGATGCCGTCCGTTCCGCCCTCTCGGCGGAACGGACGGCATACCCGAGCTGAGCCGTCGGCCGCCGCCGCTCTCGGCCACGCCCCTGTGAAGCGGCCGGGATCCGGCGGACGGCTGGGCTGACGGCTGATCGGGGATGATCCGTCGACTCCCGTGACTATTCGCCGTCCGGGGAAGCATGGATGACCTGTCCCGGACGACGCGTCCTCCCAGATCTTTGACGGACGAGCCGGTTTAGCCATGCCGCGCGTTGCGGAATCATCATCCGTGACAATCAGTGGTCATGTGATCACAATGTGCAGGCAAAACAGGGGGTCCCGTGGGCGAGGCCGCGTCCGACATGGCTCTGGAGGAGTCCAGCGACGCGGTACTCATCGCACGCATCCGTGCGGGCGACGCCTCGGCGTACGGCACGTTGTACGAACGGCACCGGGAAGCGGCCCGCAAGCTCGCCGGCAGCCTCGTCGAGGGTGATCGCGCCGAGGACGCGGTCCAGGACACGTTCACCAAGATCCTGGACGTGCTGAGCCGGGGCGGCGGCCCGCGGTCGGACTTCCGGCCGTACCTCCTCACCGCCGTGCGCCGCACGGTCTACGACCGCCATCGCGCCGAGAAGCGGCTGCGGCCGACCGGCCGGATCGAGCTGTACGACCCGGGCATGCCGGTCACCGATCCCGCCCTGGAGCGCCTCGAACGAACGATGATCGTCCGTGCCTACCGGTCCCTCCCCGAACGCTGGCGCGCCGTTCTCTGGCACACCGAGGTCGAGGGCGCCAAGCCCGCCGACATCGCGCCGCTCCTCGGCCTCACGGCGAACGGGGTCGCCGCGCTCGCCTACCGCGCCCGCGAAGGCCTGCGCCAGGCTTACCTCCAGATGCACCTGGCGGAGCCATCCGACGCCGGTCTGGCGCTGGTCGGAACGGAGGCCGCCGATGACCAGTGCCGTCCCGCCCTCGGCAAGCTCGGCTCCTATGTACGGGGCGGCCTGGCCAGACGCGATACGCGCGCCGTCGAGCACCACCTCGACGAGTGTGAACGCTGCCAGGGCATCTACTTCGAACTCGCCGACGTCAACACCACACTGCGCGAGGCCCTCGGCCCGCTGATCCTCGGCGCCGCCGTCACCGGTTACCTGGGGATGGCGGCCAAGGGCGGCATCGCGGCCGAGGTCCTCGACTGGTTCCACCATCTGCCCAAGCGGCAGCAGCAAGTACTGGGAAGCGGCATGGCGGCCTTGGGAGTCGCCGTGGTGAGCGGGTTCGTCCTCGTCTCCGACAAGCCACCGCCTGAGCCGGTACGCCAGCCGTCACCTGTGGCACAAGCATCTGCCTCCGTGGCGCCCAAGCAGAAGCCACCTCTTCCCCTACCGCCGAAGCCCGCCGCACGTTCGCTCAAGCCTGCTTCTCCTGCTCGCCAGCCACTAGTGCCTCTGCCCCTGCCCGCTCGGCTTACGGCCCGCATAGCCACGGTCGGCGCCCTCGTGCGGCAGCAGTCCGGCATCGTCGCGATGTCGGTCGCCAACTACGGCATCGGCACGTCCCAAAGCGTGATCGCCAATGTGGACCTGCCTCCTGGGGTGACCTACGCGGGTGCTGTCACCGGTCCCAACGCGGTGTTCAAGCCCCGGCGGCCACCCGGCAACAACTGGAGCTGCCGGCCCGCCGGCGTCGGGTCGGCTGGGCAGGCGGTCGCGCCTGCCGCGCAGCGAGCATTGAGCAACCAGGTGCGGTGTACGCATGGGCCGTTGTCGGCTGGGGTTTCCAGTTCGGCGTATCTGCGCGTCGTCGTCGCGGGGAACGCTCCGTTCAACGCGGCGCCGCAGGTCACGTTGCGGGCGGGGGGTGTCGGCGCGAGCGCCCGGGCGGCGGGCGGGGTCGTCGCCGGTGGCATGCCCGCGAGGTTCGCGGCCGACGGCAACCTGCGGGTCGTGCAGGTGGGGAATGCCTTGCTCAGCTGCGATGAGGGCCAGGAACGTTGCGCCGGGGCGCTGCACAGGCAGGGCGACCGCCGCGACAACGACCTCTGGGAGATGGCTCCGTCCGATCTGGACCAGGATCGTTCGACCAGGACGTCGAGCGCGGCCAGGCTGGAGTTGCCCGCCGGCGGCACGGTGCGATGGGCCGGGCTCTACTGGTCGGGTGTGGGCCTCGGCGGCCCGGCGAGGCTCCGGCCGCCGGGCGGTGCGTACCAGCAGGTCCGGCCCGCGGCGATCCAGCGGGGACGGCTTCCGCACTTCGGTGTCTACCAGGCGTTCGCCGACGTGACCGCGATCGTGCGCCGCAACGGCGGTGGACGATGGTGGGGCGCCGACGTTCCCACCAGTCCGGGCGCGTCGCGCTACGCGGGCTGGAGCCTGGTGGTCGTCGTGTCGGATCCGAAGGCGCCCTACCAGCAGGCGATGGTGCTCGACGGCGCACGGTCGCTCGGGCCGCACACGTCCAGCCGGGTGGACGTCCCGGTGAACGGCCTGCTCACCACGACGGAACTGGCCAAGATCGGCCTCGTGCTCTGGGAGGGCGACGCCGATCTCACCGGGGACCGGCTGCTGCTCGACGGCCGGCCGCTGGCTCCGGCGGGCGGCGACCGGTCGGCCCGCAACATCGCCGACGGCTCGGCGAACGGCGCCATCGATACGGAACTCACCTTCGGGATAGATGTCGATAACTTCGCGGCGCCACTCCACAGCGGCGGGACACTCAGCCTGACGACGCGCCGGGACGCTTACCTGGCCGGGGTCGTCACGGTCACCGCGCCCAAGCGGAGCTGAAGCGCAGGTCGCGAAGTGCTGCCCGGCCCCTCGGCACTCTCCACGGCTGAACCGGGTCACCGATTCTTCTCGTAAAGATCATGAGGAAGCATTATGGACAGACCGGAACGACTGGTAGCGTCCGCGCTGTCGTCTGTCGGCCTTCGGCATGGGACACCACCGAACCGGACGTGACGGCGAAGCGCGAGGACGAGGGTTACACGTGGCTTACTCTCGTGAAAGAGTGGCGAATCGCCGTATTGGCCTACGGGACTAACGGGCTTCACTACGCTATAGAGGCCCGGGGTCAATTTGACGGACCGCGTCCCCGAGAGCATGAAGGGCAGGCCACCCAGCAAATGGTCCCCCTCACCACCCTGATCGTGGAGTGGGCACCCGGAGAGGTCCCGTGTTGAGGAAAGGCGGTGTCGCATGGATCGCTGCGCGCTGTTCGTAGACGCCGGCTACCTGCTGGCGGACGGCGCCATGGCGGTGCACGGCACCCGCCATCGCGAGACCGTCTCCTGGGACTTCGGCGGGCTGCTCCAGTTGCTGAGCAACCTCGCGCGGGAGCGCACCGGGCTCCCGCTTCTGCGGTGCTACTGGTACGAGGCGACCGTCGAGGGACGCCGATCCCCCGAGCACGAGGCGCTGGCCGACCTGCCCGGCCTCAAGCTGCGGCTCGGCCGGATCCGGCCCGGCCGCCGCGAGGGCGTCGACACCGAGATCCACCGCGACCTGATGGCGCTGGCCCGCAACGGCGCGCTGGCGGACGCGGTCGTGGTGAGCGGTGACGAGGACCTCGCCCAGGTCGTCGCGGACGCCCAGGACCTGGGGGTCCGGGTGACCGTCGTGCACGTCGCCGTCGACGGCAACTGGACCATCTCGCGCGTGCTGCGCCAGGAGTGCGACGACCTCATCGAGATCGGCACCGGCCACCTGCGCCCGTTCGTCAACCTGCTCTCCGGCCTCGACAGCACCGTCGGCGGCTCGTACTCGACGAGCCCGCTGTCCAACGGGCACGGCACGCACACCAGCGCGTCGATCGGCGCCCTGACGTCCGGCCAGCACAACGGCCCGCCGTCCTCGTCCCCGATCACCGGTCAGCCGCAGCTGTCGGCCGGCTCGTCCACGGGCGCGCAGTCGACCGGAGCCCCTTCGCCCGCCGGGCTCACCGGTGGGGGCGCGGGATCGAACGGTCTCGGCTCAAGCGGCGTGGGCTCGGGCGGCTTGGGCTCGTCCGGTCTGAACTCGAGCGGCCTCGGCGCCGGCGGCGTGGGTTCGGGCAGCCTCGGATCGAACGGGCTGGGATCGAGCGGTCTGGCGTCGAACGGGCTGGGCTCCAACGGCCTCGGCTCCAATGGGCTGGGCTCGAACGGGCTGGGCTCGGGCATGCCGCCCGGCCTCGGCGGCAACACCGGGGCCGGCGCGAGCGTGCCGCCGCAGGCGCCGCCCACACCGCCACAGTCGCCGTTGCCGAGCCCGTTGCAGGCCGCGCCGACGCCTACCCCGTCGCCCCCGATGCCGAGCGGGGGCCCGCAATACGGCTCGCCGTCCGCCGCGCCGCCCGGCCAGCCGCACGGCCCGTACACCGGGCCCCAGCAGATCTCGCCGCTGCCCGTCCAGCAGCAGACGGCGCCGTCGCTGTCGGACGCGGTCAAGGCGGCCCACCAGGAGGGGCAGGATTTCGGCGAGTCCGTGGCGCGGGACGCCCCGGCGCTCTGGCTGGAGGCGGTCCTGGCCCGCAAGCCGCGGATGCCCTCTGACCTGGAGGCACGCCTCCTCCAGGGGTCGTCGCTGCCGATCGACTTCCTGCTCCACGACGAGGTCCGGCACGCCCTGCGCCGCGGCTTCTGGGACGCCCTCGAACGCTCACGCCGATAGCGCGTACGTGTAGGTAATTCACGATCATCCTCGATTCACCCGCTTCGGCCGTCGAGCGGCGGGTAGCGTTGAAGCGTGACGCATGTGACGGAAGACGATCTCGACGATCTGGAGTTCGACACCCTGCGCACGGGCGATCACACTTCGGCTGCCCGGCGGCTCTCCGAGCTGGCCGAGTCGGTGTCCGGAGGGGTGTCACGTGCCAATGTGCTGTTGCGCGCCGGTGAGCAGTGGCAGCACGCGGGCGATCACGACCGGGCCGCGAAGCTGTACCGCCAGGCCATCGAGGACGGCGGCGAGACCTACGGTGACGCCCGCGCCTACCTCGCGGACGCGCTCTTCGAGCTGGGCGACGCCGACGAGGCCCGCCGGCTGGTGGAGGCGATCCGCGCCGACGCGCCCCGCGACCCGGAGGTCTACCGGGCCGTGGCCGAGGTCCTGTACGCCCAGGGTGACGCCACCGGGGCCCACGAATGGGCCACCACGGGCGCCGATGTGGTCCTGGCCCTGCGCGACCGTGCCGTGGGCACCGGCATCGTCTCCGGCGAGGCCGCCGATGACGCGCCGGGCTCCTTCACGCCTGGCCCGGACGACGTGGCCCTGGCCGAAGACAGCCTGGAGGCCCTCCTAAGGCTGCGCTACCGCGCCCGTATCGACCTGGGCCAAGCCGAAGACGACTACGACGCCCTCCTGGACGATCTCCTCAAGAACGCCTGAGGCCCCGCCTCAGCACGCCCGAGGCGCCCCAGGGCGCCGCACACGACACCGCCCTTGAAAACGTCCGGAGCACCGCCCAGAGAGCGGCCAGACCACCCCGCACAAGAACGCCTGACGCACCGTCCGCAAGGCGCCGTGGGACAGGCCAGGAAGGCACACCCTCGGGGATTGTGATTTCCCTGAGGCTCCGTCCGAGGGTGTCGAGGATGCCTGGGGTGGGGCTCAGAGGGTGGCTATCAGCTCGCTGAGGGATTGGGCCGCGGCCGAGGGCGGGCGATGCTCGACCACCGGCCAGCCGCGGAGCGTCGCTTCTCGCATGGCCTGCTCACGTTCGTCCGGCTGCGCGATGCTGCCGTCCTTGCGGGTGCCGTGGGTGAGCAGATAGCCGCAGGGGGCGTCAGGCCAGTCCGTGGGGACGGGCGCGGGCGGTTCGGCCTCATCGTGATCGTGCTGGCGGCGCAGCCGCGGCAGCTCCGCGTCGACGAAGACATAGCCGCCGACCTTGCGGTGAGCGGCCCGCTGGGCGAGCGCCACCGCGGGCAGGAGCGGCCCCGCGGCGCCGTACGCGACGAGGACCAGCGGCGAGGACGGCGCCGTCGCGGCGATGATCAGAGACGCCCGCGCCACGTACCGCGTGCCGCCGTCGGGGACGTCCGGCGCGATCACGTCCATCCCGTACGAGCGCAACATCTCCGGGAGGTCGCCCCACGCGACGGACGAGGCCTGCGGCGCGTGCAGCAGGACGAGCGTGCCGGGCGTCACGTCACTGCCCTCCTGCCGGTCGGATCCGCCCCGTTACCGTACCGGGGATGCCGTACGCGGGCACGGACCGGCGGTGAATAGGGTTCTCGATGTGAGCGATCGTGATGACCTGCTGAGAGAGATCAAAGAGAAGGCCGTCGTGCACGGCGACTTCGTGCTGTCGTCGGGCAAGCGGGCGTCCTGGTACGTCGACCTGCGCCGGGTGACCCTGGACGGCGCGGTCGCGCCGCTGGTCGGGCGGGTGATGCTGGACGAGACCGCCGAGCTCGACTACGAGGCCGTCGGCGGGCTCACCCTCGGCGCCGACCCGGTCGCGACCGCGATGTTGCACGCGGCGGCGGCGCGCGGCCGCCGGCTCGACGCGTTCGTCGTCCGCAAGGCCGACAAGCAGCACGGGCTGCAGCGCCGCGTCGAGGGCCCCGACGTGGCCGGACGCCGCGTCCTGGCCGTCGAGGACACCTCGACCACGGGCGGCTCCGTGCTCACCGCCGTGGAGGCGCTGCGCGCCGCCGGAGCGGAGGTCGTCGCCGTGGCCACCATCCTGGAACGGGGCGCCGCCGAGCGCATCGCCGCCGAGGGCCTGGAGTACCGGCACCCCTACAGCGTCACCGACCTCGGCCTCGACTGAGACGGCGCGGCAAGGGGCGGGGGCGCCCGATGCACCCCTCAGGGTCATCGGGCGCCCCCGCCCTCTCCATGTCCGCGTCAGCGTTCTGGCACGCGCCACTCGCCCCGCTGCCCGACCTGCCCGCGCGGCTGCAGCTGCCCATAGATCGTGACCTCCACCGAGCCGGCGTCGGCGGCGACGACGCTCAGCGGCGCCTGCTCGTACTGCCGGGCCTCGTTGGTGTCGAGCACGCCGTTCTGCAGTACCTCGCCCGTACCGGCGACGGTGACCGTCACGGTGGTCGGGGAACCGACCACACGGATCACCAGGGGGGTCGCCGCGGTCGCGGTCGCCGACTTCGGTGCCTGACTCGACGGAGCGCTTCCGGACCGGGTGCCACGGGTGCTCTCGGTGGCGGTTCCGGTGGGGCCGGGCTGGGAGGAGTCGGACGTCAGAGCGTTGACCAACGAGATGGCGCCCACGATGAGCAACGCTAAAGCGAGCACCACGGCAATGGCCGCGATCAATATGCGCGCGAGACCCCTAGGGTCCGACCGATGACGTCCCACATGGGGAGGTTAGCGATAACTGTCACCGCTGAGCGACGGACGTGACGCTTCAGAGTCATTCTTATTCGGACCGTTGCCTTGACCACCGCGGCCCTTCAGGACCTCCCGGACGATTGGGATGACCGACAGGATGAGGATCACGGCCACGCCGGGGAGGATGTAGCGCTCGATGTCGGGCACCTTGGCGCCGAGGAAGTGCCCCAGCAGGAACAGCGAGTCGGTCCAGAGCACGGCGCCGACGGTGTTCCAGATGAAGAACTTGCGGCTGTCCATGCCGAGCATCCCGGCGAGCGGGTTGAGGAACGTCCGCACGATCGGGATGAAGCGGGCCAGGACGACCGCCTTGGCCGGGCCGAAGCGGTTGAAGTAGTACTCGGCCTTCTCCACCCACTCCTGACGGAAGATCTTGGAGTCCGGGCGGTCGAAGAGCTTGCGGCCGTACCGGGCGCCGAGCCAGTGGCCGAGCTGCGCGCCGATGATCGCGGCGATCGGGCCGCCGATCAGCAGCCAGGGCAGCGACAGCGGCTGGAACTCCTGGCCGTTGACCGTGCTGACCGCGGTGAGGATCCCCGCCGTGAACAGCAGGGAGTCGCCGGGCAGGATGCAGCCGAACAGCAGTCCGGTCTCCGCAAAGATGATCGCGATGACGCCGATCGTTGCGAAGGTGCCGAACAACTGCAGCCATGCGGTCGGGTGCAGCCACTCGGTGACGTTGAGAGAAATGAGCGCGAGATCCACACCGTGAGCGTACCTGTCTCAGCGTCACGTTTCCGTGAGAAGTGACTCCTCGCGGGCTCCTCTGCGCTCCTCAGTCACTCTCCACCGAATCCACCCCAAATGATCGGCCGGCACGGACGCGCTGGGTTCCGTCCCCGGCTGGCCCGCCGGGAAAAATTCGAGATACTGGCCTGGGCGACATCCCATCCCTGGCCCTCGCGCTCCTCGGCGCCCTGACCTGGTCCGGAAGCATGTCCGTGCGGGCAGGCGGCCGGGAGCACACCGCCCGGCCGGATGCCGGCGGCACCACGCGTACGAAAGGACGTTGATCAAATGCCCATCGCGACCCCCGAGGTCTACGCGGAGATGCTCGACCGTGCGAAGCAGGACGGTTTCGCCTACCCCGCCATCAACGTGACGTCGAGCCAGACGCTGAACGCGGCGCTGCGCGGCTTCGCCGAGGCGGAGAGCGACGGGATCATCCAGGTGTCGACCGGCGGCGCCGAGTACCTGTCGGGCGCCCCCGTCAAGGACATGGTCGTGGGATCGGTCGCCCTGGCCGAGTTCGCCCGCGTGGTGGCCGAGCGCTACCCGGTCAACATCGCGCTGCACACCGACCACTGTCCGAAGGACAAGCTGGACGGCTTCATGCGGCCGCTCGTCAAGATCTCCCAGGACCGCGTCGCCCGCGGCGAGGAGCCGCTGTTCCAGTCGCACATGTGGGACGGCTCCGCCGTACCGCTGGAGGAGAACCTCGAGATCGCCGCCGAGCTGATCGAGGAGTGCGCCAAGGCCCGCGTGATCATGGAGATGGAGATCGGCGTCGTCGGCGGCGAGGAGGACGGCGTCGCGAACGAGATCAACGAGAAGCTCTACACGACCACCGGCGACGCCCTGGCCACCGTCGAGGCCGTCGGCCTGGGCGAGAAGGGCCGCTACATCCTGGCGGCGACGTTCGGCAACGTGCACGGCGTCTACAAGCCGGGCGCGGTCAAGCTCCGCCCCGAAGTGCTCAAGGAGCTCCAGGACGCGGTGGGCGCCAAGTACAACAAGACCAAGCCGTTCGACCTGGTCTTCCACGGCGGCTCCGGCTCGACGCTGGAGGAGATCCGCGAGGCGCTCTCGTACGGCGTCGTCAAGATGAACATCGACACCGACACCCAGTACGCCTTCACCCGCCCGGTCGCCGCGCACATGTTCGCCAACTACGACGGCGTCCTCAAGGTGGACGGCGAGGTCGGCAACAAGAAGAAGTACGACCCGCGCTCGTGGGGCAAGGCCGCCGAAGAGGCGATGGCCACCCGCATCGTCACCGCCTGCGAGAACCTGCTCTCCGCCGGCAAGAAGCTCAAGTAACACCCCAGCCGAAGTTCATCCGCGCGGCCGCCGACCCCTCGGCGGCCGCGCGCCGCTTTGCGGGGCGCGCTGGGTGGTCAGGTGCGCTGGGTGGTCAGGTGCGTTGGGTGGCGGCCTCGGCGCGTTCCGCCTCGATGTGGGCGCCGGGGCCGGGGCGGGGCTCCACGTCCTTGGGGCCCAGCTGGGCGCCGCAGGAGTCGCAGGTGAGGTGGTCGGTGAGCACGCCCTCGCAGCCGCGGTGGGCGACCACCAGGGGCGGGCCGTCGGGCGCGTAGTGCCGATCGCCCCAGAGCATCAGGGTCATCATGGCCGGCCAGAGTTCGACGCCCTTGCGGGTGAGGCGGTACTCGTAGCGCTCGGGCCGCTCCTGGTAGCGGACGCGGCGCATCAGGCCCTCGTCGCAGAGCCGGGTGAGCCGGTCGGTGAGGACGTTGCGGGCGATGCCGAGCCCGTCCTGGTAGTCGTCGAAGCGCCGGACGCCCTCGAAGGCGCTGCGGATCACCAGCATCGTCCAGCGATCGCCGATCACCTCCAGGGCCCGGGCGATCGAGCAGTTCTGGGATTCGTACGTGCGGGGCAACACGTCCTCGACAGTACCTGAGTAGTGTCACACAACGAACCCCCTCCAAGGTGAGGCTTGGCCCGGCCCTAGGGCCGGCTACAGGGTTGCTTCACACAACCGAGTACGGTCCAATGGGTTTTATGAAACAACTCGATGTGGGCGGCGTCGCTCGCGTTGACCTTCCGGCGACCGTCCACGACGTGCGCATTCGCCCGTACGGGATCGGCGACGAGCAGGCTCTGCGGCAGATGTCGGACCGCCTGTCCAGGGAGAGCCTGTACACCCGGTTCTTCTCGGGCACGCCGGCCATCCCCGAGGCGTACGTGCGCGCGCTGCATCGGCTCGACCACTGGGACCGCGAGGCGCTGGTGGCGCTTCTGGACGGCCGGATGCTCGGCATCGCCGAGTACGTGCGCGACCGCGAGGAGCCCCGGCGGGCCGAGATCGCCGTCATGATCACCGACCCCTGGCAGCGGCACGGGCTGGGCAGCAGGATGGTCGCCTTCCTGTCCCGGCTCGCCGAACGGCGCGGCATCACCGAGTTCGGCGCCGACGTCGTGCTCGCCAACCGGACGGCCATGTCCGCCATCCGCGCGGCCTGGCCAGCCGCGAAGCCCGCCGCCGACGGCGGATCCGTCCACTACCGGCTGCCGCTCCCACCGGCCTTCGCCGTGCCCGCTCCGGCCCCTTCGAGAGACGGGTCGGCGGTCCCGGGTTGATGCGCACCGGGGCCGCACACTTACGATGACCGGCATGACCCAGAACCTGCTCGGCGGCCCGCCTCCGACCGAACTGCCGGACAACGCGGAGGCCCGCGAGGCCCTGGAAAAGGGCGTCGACCCGTTCGAGGTGGCGGCCCGCCATCCCGACTACCCGGGGGTGTGGGCCGAGTTGGCCGACCGCGCGTTCGCCCGGGGCGGCGTCATCGACTCCTACGCCTACGCGCGCACCGGCTACCACCGCGGGCTCGACATGCTGCGGCGGGCGGGCTGGCGGGGACAGGGCCCGGTTCCCTGGGAGCACGAGGCCAACCGGGGCTTCCTGCGCGCCCTGCACGCCCTGGGACGGGCGGCGGCGGCCATCGGGGAGGACGCCGAGGCCGAGCGCTGCAAGACCTTCCTGCGCGACAGCAGCGCCACCGCGGCGGACGTCCTGAACGCCTGACCCTGAAGGCCTGAACGCCTGACCATGGGAGCTTTGAACGCCTGACCCATATGGGCTTACTCGTCACTTATGTGCTGGTGACACCGGCGCGCGGTTTCTTCAGTCCCCGGCTATGGGTACGATTTGATCGCAAGAGGCCCCTTCGCGCTTGCGATCAGGGGCCTTCGTCGTGGGAAGGAAAGTGGCATGCCGGCCATCGTTCTTGTCGGAGCCCAATGGGGAGATGAAGGCAAGGGCAAGGCGACGGACCTGCTCGGCGGAGATGTCGACTACGTCGTCCGCTACCAGGGCGGCAACAACGCCGGCCACACGGTGGTCATCGGCGACAAGAGCTACGCCCTGCACCTGCTGCCGTCCGGGGTGCTCTCCGACGACGTCATCCCGGTGATCGGCAACGGCGTCGTGATCGACCCGGCCGTGCTGCTGACGGAGATCGACGGGCTCAAGGAGCGCGGCATCTCCTGCGAACGCCTGCTGATCTCGGCGAACGCGCACCTGATCATGCCCCACCACCGGGCCCTCGACAAGGTCACCGAGCGCTATCTGGGCAAGGCGCGCATCGGCACCACCGGCCGCGGCATCGGCCCGGCGTACGCCGACAAGATCAACCGGATGGGGATCCGGGTCCAGGACCTGTTCGACCCCAACATCCTCACCCAGAAGCTCGACCTCTCCCTCCGCGAGAAGAACCAGGTCCTCACGAAGGTCTACAACCGGCGCCGCATCGACACCGGGCCGATCGTGCAGGAGTACCTGGAGTACGGCGAGCGCCTCAAGCCGTTCGTGGCCGACACGACGCTCGTGCTCAACAAGGCGCTGGACGACGACAAGGTCGTGCTGCTGGAGGGCGCCCAGGGCACCCTGCTCGACATCGACCACGGCACCTACCCGTTCGTGACGTCCTCCAGCCCCACGGCCGGCGGCGCCTGCGCCGGTTCGGGCGTCGGGCCCACGAAGATCACCCGGGTCATCGGCATCCTCAAGGCCTACACCACCCGCGTCGGCTCTGGACCGTTCCCCACCGAGCTCCTCGACGAGCAGGGCGAGTTCCTGCGCAAGACCGGCGGCGAGTACGGCGTGACCACCGGCCGTGACCGCCGCTGCGGCTGGTTCGACGCGGTGATCGCCCGCTACGCCACCCGGGTCAACGGCATCACCGACTACTTCCTCACCAAGCTCGACGTCCTGTCCGGGCTGGAGCGGGTGCCGGTCTGCGTCGGGTACGAGATCGACGGTGTCCGGCACGACGAGATGCCCGCGTCCCAGACCGAGTTCCACCACGCCAAGCCGATCCTGGAGCACCTCGACGGCTGGCAGGAGGACATCACCGGGGCCAAGACGTTCGACGACCTCCCCAAGAACGCGCAGGCCTACGTCCGCGCGCTGGAGGAGATGTCCGGGGCGCAGATCTCGGCCATCGGCGTCGGACCGGGCCGCGACCAGACCCTCCAGCTCCGGCCGCTGGTCTGACGGTCCACTCGCTGGACGCTCGGCTCGCCGGACGCTCGGCTCGGCTGAGGTCGGCTCGGTGAACGCCGGTTCACCGGCGCTCGGCTCGTCCAACGTTCAACCGGTTCTCACCGATCGGCCACCGGGACATCGGTGACTGCCTGTAGCCTCCAGGGCGTGATGTCCAACGGGGGGCCCGTTGAGCTCCACGGTCATCGTGGTGCCCGGGGGTTGCGGCCGGAGAACACGCTGCCCGGTTTCGTGCACGCGCTCGAGATCGGCGTCGACGCGATCGAGCTGGACGTGGGGCTGACGGCGGACGGCGTCGTCGTGCTCAACCACGATCAGGTGCTCTCCCCGGTCAATCTCGCCGACACCGGCCCCGCCCGTCCCGGTGACCCCATGTACCCGTACGTGGGCAAGGCGATCCGCGATCTGACGCTCGACCAGATCAAGACCCTGGACGCCGGGGTGCGGCGGCCCGCGACCGACGACGACCCGTTCGTGCTCACCCAGCTGCCGCTCGGCCGGACGCCGCTGCCGACGCTGGCCGAGATGTGCGCGCTGATGTCACGCGTGCCGGACGTCGAACTCGCGGTCGAGCTCAAGACCGATCCCGGCTGGCCCGACTCCGACGTGGCGCTCTTCGCCGCGGCCGTGGCGCAGGTGCTGGGCGCGTTCGACCTGCTCGGCCGCAGCCGGCTGCTCGCGTTCGACTGGCGGGTGCTCGTCGAGGCGCGCCGGTACGCGCCGGAGGCGGGCCGGGTGGCCCTGATCGAGGCCAAGACGCTCGGCCTCGGCACCCGCTGGCTCGCGGGGCAGTCCCCGGACGACCCGGCGCGAGCGGCCCTCGACGTCGGCGCGACGGTCCTCTCGCCCGAGCGCACCCTCACCACGCCCGAGCTGGTCACCGCCGCGCACTCGCTGGCGTTGCCGTTGGTGGTGTGGACGGTGAACGAGCCCGCCGACATGGCGCGCTTCGTCTCCTACGGCGTGGACGCGATCGTGACCGACTACCCCGACCGTCTGCGGACCGTCCTCCGGCAGCACGGCCTCCCCCTGCCGCAACCCCTCACCACCCCGATCCTTCACTGACAACCCGTCCCAGCCCTCAAACCCAGCCCACGCAAAGGTCAGCCGGGCAAGAGGCAGCAGGCTGGCGCGAGCCCAGGCATGCTGGCACGGCCAGGGACGGCAGAGGGTGGCTCAGAGCCAGCCGTTGCGGCGGAAGCCACGGTAGAGGGAGAAACAGGCGGTCGCGATGACGCCCAGGATCATCGGGTAGCCGAACTCCCACTGGGTCTCGGGCATGAAGTCGAAGTTCATCCCGTAGATGCCGGCGATCGCGGTGGGGACCATGAAGATCGCGCCCCAGGCGGAGATCTTGCGCATGTCCTGGTTGTCGGCGACCGTCACCTGGGTCATGTGCGCCTGGAGGATCGGGTTGAGGAGCTCGTCGTAGGCCTCGACCTGATCGCGGACGCGGGTCAGGTGGTCCTCGACGTCGCGCAGGTACTCCTTGATCTCGGTCGGCACGAACCGGCGGCCCGACAAGTTGCGCAGCGGCCCCGACAGCGGCCCGACGGCGCGCTTGAGCTGGATCACCTCGCGCTTGAGCCGGTAGATCCGCCGCGACTCGTCGGTGCGCTCGGGCGAGAACACCGCCTCCTCGACCTCGTCGATGTCCTCCTGCACGGCGTCCGCCACGTTCACGTAGCCGTCCACCACGCGGTCGGCGACGGCGTGCAGCACCGCGCTCGGGCCCAGGCTCAGCCGGGCCGGGTCCTCTTCGAGATCGTTGCGGACGCAGCCGAGCTCACAGTGCGTGCCGTGCCGCACCGTCACCACGAAGTCCGGCCCACAGAAGATCATCACTTCGCCGGTCTCGACGACCTCGGCGCCGTCGGGCCCGCGCCGCACGTAGCCGACCGTCTTCATGACGAAGAAGTTCACGTCGTCGTAGCGCTCCAGCTTGGGGCGCTGATGGGCGTTGATGGCGTCCTCGACGGCGAGCTCGTGCAGCCCGAAGACCTCGGCGAGCTCGGCGAGTTCGGTCTCCGACGGCTCGTGCAGGCCGACCCACACGAAGCCGGCGCTCGCCTCCGCGCCCCGGCGGCCGGCCTCGGCGGCGGGCTGGAGGCGGCCGTCACGGATCAGGCGTACCGCGTCCTCGATGGTGTCGGTCGACACACGATGGCCGTCGATGTAGGCGGCCCAGTCGATGACCGCGGAATCGCGCTGGGCGACGGCGGCGGTCATGGAGGCGGGACGCCCGCGCGTCTTGAACAACGACTTGGTCGCCCGGCCAGGGCGGACTCGTGTCATGGCCATGAGGTGCTCCTCTGCCCCGGCCACACGCGCGCAGCGCGCTCAACCCATGCGGTCAGCGTGGGGAACGCGCGAGGGCGGCGGCCGGACGCCGTGTAGAGGCGGTCGGATGAACAGTCCCGCTCGGACTGTGAGGGGGCTCCGCAGAACTGCAAGGATCACCAGGACTCATCCCGACCACCTCCCTTCACCCCTAGGCGTCAAGGCCGGCAAGCCTGTTGAGCTTACCAGCCGACATATATGACGTTGTGGACATCGTCCAAGTTCACGTCCGGGGCGGGTGGCGCCGATCACACGGCCGTCCCCGGAAAGCCCGCCCGGGCCGCCCGTCCCGGCGCCCGGCCGACTAGGCTCCTCCGACGTGCGAGTACTCGTCCTTGGATCCGGCGGCCGTGAGCATGCGATCGCCCGCGCCCTGCATCGCGACCCGTCCGTCACCGCGCTCCACTGCGCGCCCGGAAACCCCGGAACGGCCGAGATCGCCGACAACCACACGCTCGACCCGGCCGACCCGACGGCGGTGGTCGAGCTCGCCGGCCGGCTGCGCGCCGGGCTCGTGGTGATCGGCCCCGAGGCGCCCCTGGTGGCCGGGGTCGGCGACGCGCTGCGCGCGGCGGGGTTCCCCTGCTTCGGCCCGGACAAGGAAGCGGCCCGGATCGAGGGCTCCAAGGCGTTCGCCAAGGAGGTCATGGCCGCCGCCGGTGTGCCGACCGCCGACGCCCGGGTCTGCGAGACGACCGCGCAGGCGGCCTCGGCCCTCGACGAGTTCGGACCACCGTACGTGGTGAAGGACGACGGCCTGGCCGCGGGCAAGGGCGTCGTCGTGACGGACGACCGGACGGCCGCGCTCGACCACGCCGGCGCCTGCGAACGGGTCGTGATCGAGGACTACCTCGACGGCCCCGAGGTCTCGCTCTTCGCCCTCTGCGACGGGCAGGACGCGGTGCCCCTGATGCCCGCCCAGGACTTCAAGCGCGCCTACGACGGCGACGCCGGACCCAACACCGGCGGCATGGGCGCCTACACCCCGCTGCCGTGGATCCCGGCGGGCCTGGTCGACGAGGTGATGACCACCGTCGTCCAGCCGACGGTCGACGAGCTGCGCCGCCGCGAGACGCCGTACGTGGGTGTCCTCTATGTGGGGCTCGCGCTCACATCGAAGGGCGTGCGGGTGGTCGAGTTCAACGCGCGCTTCGGCGACCCGGAGACCCAGGTCGTCCTCGACCGCCTGGCGACCCCGCTCGGCGGCCTGCTGCAGGCGTGCGCCATCGGCGGGCTGGCCAAGGACACCCGCCTCGCCTGGCACCCCGGTGCCGCCGTGACCGTCGTGATCGCCGCCGAGAACTACCCGGCCGCACCGGTCAAGGGCGATGTGATCACCGGCCTTGAGGCGGCCGCCGAGGTACCCGGCGCGTACGTGCTGCACGCGGGCACCAAGCGCGAGGCCGGCGACCTGGTCGCCGCCGGCGGCCGCGTCCTGAACGTGGTGGGCACAGGCGACGATCTCGCCGCGGCCCGCGCCGCCGCCTACGAGGCGGCCGCCAGGATCGAGCTCCGCGGCTCACACCACCGCACCGACATCGCCCTCAAGGCCGCCCAGGGCTAGCGCAGCGTGCGGGGGCGTATGATTACTTGATTACACCCTTGGACGCCTTACCCCCCTCGCGTCCGGGTTCTTGAGAGGCTGACATGTCTTCCTCCTCTTCGCCGACCACTCCAGCATCCGTTCCGCCGTCCCCGGGCGAGGAGATCTACCGCGTCACGACCCTGGAGCTCTTCTTCGACCTGGTCTTCGTCTTCGCGGTCACGCAGCTCACCGGCGTCTTCGTCAAGGAGCTCAGCCTGCTCGGGCTGTTCCAGGTGGTCCTCATGTTCGGCGTCCTGTGGTGGATGTACAGCGGGTACGCCTGGCTGACGAACATGCTGGCCCCGTCCTCCGCCCGGCGCCGGCTGCTGATCCTGACCGGCATGGGCGGTTTCTTCATGGTCGCGCTGGCCACGCCGACCGCGTTCAAGGACGGCGGGGTGGTGTGGGGGCTCGGCTATCTCGTGCTCGTCCTCGCCCATGTCGCGCTCTTCGCCCAGGGCAACCCCAACATCCTGCGCGTGCTGCCCGCCAACCTGCTCGCGGCCGCGCTGATCATCGTCGCCGGGCTGCTCGACGGCGTCACGGTGTACGTGCTGTGGACGATCGCGCTGATCGTGCCCATCGTGCAGCCCTACATCGTCGCGCCGGGCGGCCGTTTCATCATCCAGGCCGCGCACATCGTCGAACGGCACGGCCTGCTGGTCATCGTCACGCTGGGGGAGTCGATCATCGCGATCGGCATCGGCGCCGAGGGGGTCGAGCTGGACGCCGACCTGGTCGTGGCCGTGCTGCTCGGGCTGGCGCTGGCGGCGGCGATCTGGTGGACGTACTTCGTCGGCGACGACGAGCGCGCGGAGGAGTCCCTGGCCGCGGCGGACGATCCCAGCCGCGCCCAGATGACGATGTTCGGATACTTCTACGCGCACATGCCGGTCATCGTCGGCGTGATCGTGATGGCGGCGGGCCTGAAGAAGGCGGTCGGTCACGCGTGGGAAGGCCTTGCCACCGGCCCCGCCGTCGCTCTGGCGGGCGGCGTCGCGCTCTACCTGGCCGGCGACGTCCTCTACCGCCGGATCGTCCGCATCGGCCCGTCCCGCATCCGCTTGGCCGCCGCCGTCGTCTCCCTGGCGGCCATCCCGCTGGGGCTCTGGCTGGCCGCCGCCGAGCTCGCCGCGCTGATCCTCGTCATCACGGCGGCACTGTTGCTCGAATACCGCACCCGCGCGCGAATCGAAGGACCCAAGCCTGCGTCGTCCTAGCCAAAGCCGCCCTGGCCGGCACGGCCCCCGCTCGTGCCGACGGCCTGTTTCCGCAGTTCACGGTCACCTGGGCAGGAGAACACTACGGCACGCCAGGCGTAACTGATAACAAACCTTTCTGTTTTTCTCGTCACACTCGGCCCCGGCGGCGGGAGTACGCGGGGCCACCTGGGACAATCGGGTTGTGATTGAGCGGTACACCCTTCCGGAGATGGGCCGCGTCTGGAGTGACGCGCACAAGTACGAGCTTTGGTGCCAGGTCGAGACCCTGGTGGTCGAGGCTCACGCCGAGGCCGGCACGATCCCGGCGGAGGTGGTCGAGCCTGTTCGCAAGGCCCCGCCGCCCACCCCGGAGGCGGTGCACGAGATCGAGGCGGTCACCCAGCACGACGTGATCGCGTTCCTCTCCGCCTGGGCCGACAACACCGAGCCCCGCGAGGCCGCGCGCTACGTGCACTTCGGCATGACCTCGTCCGACCTGCTCGACACGGCACTGGCGCTGCAACTGGTCGAGGCGACCGACATCCTGCTCGCCAAGGCCGACACGCTCGTCGCCACCCTGCGCGACCACGCGCTGGAGCACTGCGCCACCCTCCGCGTCGGCCGCACGCACGGCATCCACGGCGAGCCCGACGTCTGGGGCCACCGGGTGGCCGACTTCGCGTTCGCGACGGCGCGCTCCCGCGACCGGCTCAAGAAGGCCCGCGAGGCGGTCGGCGTGATGGCCATCTCCGGCGCCGTCGGCACGTACTCCAACATCGACCCCGAGGTCGAACGGCACGTCGCGCGCAAGCTGGGGCTCAAGTCGGCCGACGTGTCGACGCAGGTGGTCCTCCGCGACGGCATCAGCGAGTGGGTGTCCAGCCTGGGGATCATGGCGACGGTCCTGGAGGCCATCGCGCTGGAGGTGCGGCACGGCCAGCGCACCGAGGTCCGCGAGCTCTGGGAGCCCTTCGGCAAGGGCCAGAAGGGTTCGTCGGCGATGCCGCACAAGAAGAACCCGATCATCTCCGAGCGGCTGGCCGGGATGGCCCGCGTCGTCCGCGCGCAGATCGTCCCTGTCATGGAGGGCATCCCGCTCTGGCACGAGCGCGACATCTCGCACTCGTCCACCGAGCGGATCGCGCTGCCGGACGCCTCGATCGCGCTCGACTACATGCTCAACCTCACCAACCGGCTGATGTCCGGTCTGGTGGTGGACGCCGACCGGATGAGGGCCAACCTGGAGTCGACCGGCGGCCTGATCTACACCTCGACGGTGCTGCTGGAGCTGGTCGAGGCCGGGATGTCGCGTGACGACGAGGCGTACCCGCTCGTCCAGAAGGCCGCGATGGAGACCTGGCAGACCGGCGTCACGTTCCGCGAGACCCTCCGCGAGCACGCGGCCGAGGCCGGGCTGACGCTGGACGAGACGCGGCTCGACGGGGTGTGCCGCCCGGAGCGGTTCGTGGAGCGCCTCCGCCCGATGTTCGACAAGCTCTCGGCGCTCACCTGAGCCGGAATCCCACGGGAGATCTCTTTGGGCGCGGTCCTCACCGAGCTGAACGTCTTTCCCCTCAAGAGCGGCGGCGGCACGCCGCTTCGCACCGCCCGGCTGACGCCCAAGGGCCTGCTGTACGACCGTGAGTTCATGCTGGCGACGCCGGAGGGGCGGTTCCTGTCGCAGCGTGACCACGCGCGGATGGCGCTGCTGCGGCCGTCGTACGACGGGAGCGAGCTGAACGTCGAGGTGGCGGATCCGGCGTTCGCGCTCACGCCACTTTTCCACAAGCCTGTGGACGACGGGCCGGTGCTGGACGTGACCGTGCACCGCAAGGAGTGCCAGGGCATCGACCAGGGCGACGAGGCGGCCGGCTGGTTCGGCGCGCTGCTCGACACCGAGGTGCGCCTCGTGCGCTTCACCGGCCACCGCGCCACGAGCCGGGGCGGCGGTGAGGTCGCCTTCGCGGACGGCTATCCCCTGTTGCTGATCTCGGCGGAGTCACTGGCCGACCTGAACGGACGGCTGGACGACCCGCTGCCGATGAACCGCTTCCGCCCCAACCTCGTCGTGTCGGGGCTCGGCGCGTTCGGCGAGGACGCCGTCCGGCGGCTGCGGATCGGCGCGACCGAGATCGAGCTGGTCAAGGCCTGCGCGCGGTGCGTGATCACCACCACCGACCAGGAGAGCGGCGAACGCGGCCGCGAGCCGCTGCGGACGCTGGCGCGCTACCGGACCATCGACCGCGGCATCCGGTTCGGGGTGAACGGCGTCCCCCGGACGACCGGAACGCTCTCCGTCGGAGACCCGGTAGAGATCTTGGAAAGGGCCTGAGCGGCCGGAGGCTCAGCCGATCACTTCGCCGGTCTCGTTGCCGTACTCGTCGCGCATCGCGGTGGGCACGACCTCCACGACCAGGCCGGGCAGGGCGGCGACCGGCCTGCTGCCCGCCTCGGGGCGGAGGGCGGCGGTGAGATCGTCGAGGGCCGTGAGGGGGACCTCGACGACGAGCGACTCCGGCCCGTCCTCCTCCACCGAGAACGTGTCGCCCGGCGCGAACCGCAACATCGTGTCGTCGGCCTTGAGGATCAGATCGTTGCCGTGCGCCAGCCGACCGCGCAGGGCCTCGGCGATCGACGGGGCCTGCAGCGCCCCGACGCGGAGGGTGGTCGTGCCGGAGTCGACCTCCCAGTGCGCCGTCGTCACGTACAGCACGCCCACGCTCGAACCGTCGCGTTCGACGCCCGCCGCCACGGTCGCCGCCAGTTCCGGATCATCGAGCAGCGAGCCGCGGTCGATGTCGGTGACGTAGAGCGGCATCCGCGGCGAGAGCACCTCCAGGAGCGACTCGGTCCGCCATCGCTGGGCGGCCTCGTACTCCTCGGAAGCGAGCCCGACGACCTGCAAGAACTGCACGCTCCCGTGCGGCGTCGCGATCTCGCCGAGCTCGGGATCGAGGACGAACGCGATCGCGCGGATCGCCGAGTCGTCGCGGTCGGCGGCGATCGGGCCGTTGACGTTCATGTGATGCCCGGACGCGAACCAGTTGCCGCTGTTGAAGACGTACCGGCCCAGGTTCTGCAGCAGGTTCGCGGCCCACACCGGCGGCTCGGTCTCGCCCGGATCCCGGGCCAGGCGGAACGTGAACTCGAACCCCCAGCCGGACTCCTCCGGATTCTCGGACTGCTTCTCGTACAGCTCGGTCATGCCGTACGAGACGAAGTGCCAGTGCGGGACGGGCTCGTCGCGCGCGTAGACACTGATCCCGTCGAGCGGGTCGGGGCCGCCGAGCACCCACTTGTGGAGGGTGCCCCAGTGGTACGGCTCGGTGTCGCCGTAGAGGCCCGCCAGCGCCCCATCGATCGCCGCCCAGCCAGGCGACTCGTCCGTCTCGTCGATCCCCATGGACGATCACCCTAGAGGCACCCGTAACCGCACAAGACGTAAATGAGATTCGGACCCTGCCATGGGGCGTGGCGTGACGATCCACCCTGGTCACAGGGGTTACGTTCGGACACGTCCGGCCGAACGCGGACGACGCGTGCGGCGGGACCCGCACTCCGAGTGCGGCAAATCGTGAACTTTCCCGCCTTTGCCGCAGTCCAAGTGAACGTGTCGGGAAGAGGGACCAAACCGCCGCCAGGAGGGGAGAGCGGCGAACATCTCACCCCCGGCGCGATGGTTTACTGGGGGTCGCGTTTCGGATGGAGGGACCCGTTCGGCGTGCTCGGCCCTTGTGACCCGCTGGACCGGAAGTGAACGGTCGGGTCGGTAGTCCCAATTTGAACCGGTAGCACCCTTTCCGCAGTTAAGGAGTCAGTCGGCATGAGCATGGGCCAAGACGTTCGTTACCGCGTGCGCGGGGGCCGGCCTCTGCAGGGCACCGTCTTCATCCAGGGCGCGAAGAACGCGGTCCTGCCGATGATCGGCGCCTCGCTGATGGCGGCCAAGGGCCGGACGGTCCTGCGCAATGTCCCGATCATCGAGGACGTGCGCCGCGCGGTCGAGCTGGCCCGGGCCATCGGCGCCAAGGCCGAGCTCCACGAGGCCGAGCGCACGCTCGTCATCGACGCGTCGACGCTCAGCAGCCCGGTGCTGCCGGCCGACATCGCCTCCCGGTTCCGGGGCTCGTTCCTGTTCGTGCCGGCGCTGCTGCACCGGCTGGGCGAGGCCGTGATCGAGGGCGTCGGCGGCTGCAATCTGGGCAGCCGCAACCTCGATTTCCACTACAACGGCTTCAAGCGGATGGGTGCCACGGTCACCGAGCAGATCGCCGACAACGGCGACGGCATCATCCACATCAAGGCCGGCGAGCTGCGCGGCGGCACGCTCTACTGTGACACCCCGTCGCACACCGGCACCGAGAACCTGATCATGGCCGCCGCGCTCGCGCAGGGCACCACGCTCATCAAGAACGCGGCCCTGGAGCCCGAGGTGCTCGACAACATCGAGATCCTGCAGCGCATGGGCGCGCGGATCAGCGGTGGCGGCACCGGCTTCATCACCGTCGAGGGCGTCGACGAGCTCAACGGCATCGAGCACACCGTGATGCCGGACCGGATCGACGCGGGCGTGTTCGTCATGGCCGCCGCCATCACCGGCGGCGAGCTCAGCCTGGTCGGCGCGTCCCTGGAGCACCTGGGCGTCGCGGCCGACAAGCTGGAGCAGATGGGCGTGGAGTTCCACCAGCAGGGCGCGGTGCTGCAGGTGCGCCGCGAGCGCCCGCTGCGGCCGATCAACGTCATCACCGACGAGTACCCCGGCTTCGCCACCGACCTCCAGTCGCCGATCATGGCGCTGTCCTGCCTCGCCGACGGCCCGTCCTACATCTACGAGCGCATCTTCGACGGCCGGTTCAAGCTGGCCGAGGAGCTCACCAAGATGGGCGCCGACATCGAGGTCAACGGCAACCGGGCCAAGGTCAACGGCCCCAACGCGCTGCGCGGCGCCGAGGTGGAGGCGCACGACCTGCGCTGCGGCAGCGCCCTGGTGCTCGCCGGGCTGGCCGCCGAGGGCGAGACCACCATCACCTCGGCCTACTACCTCGACCGCGGCCACGCCCACACGGCCGAGCGGCTCTCGCAACTGGGCGCCGACATCGTCCGCGAAGCCGAGTAACGGTCCGGGTAACGGAGCCGGCCGCCGGAGCCGAGTGGCCTGACAGCCCGCCTTGACAAGCCGGGCTGACAGGCCGAGTCGCCGATCTGACCGTAAACGGTCAATCTTCATCCGGACACCCGGCCCGAATCACGGACAAACGTCTAACCCATAGCCGATACGGTCAGCTCCCGTGCAGTGGCTACCGGGACGGTCGATTTTCGGGCCGCGCGTAAACCAAACGGACGCCGCAGGGGTCTCCTCAATGCGCATCAGCGCCATGAGGAGACCCCTGCGGTGTTTTCGGGTCTTGTTTTTAGGCTTCGGACGTCCGAAGATGCAGAATCAAGACTGACCGAATGGTGACAAATTACTGACCAAGGGGTCGCGTAGGTTACTTTTTCGCCGCACTCTTGATTCGATTTCGCGTCTGGGCGTCACACATCGTCGCCCTGACCCGATCTGTCCAATAGGAGGACGCCGAGCGAAGCTCGTCCAGCGAAAGGGATGGCTGGGCGGGGCTGCGGGAAGGCGATCGCACGGGAACTGCGGTGCTGGGTCAGAAGGCAGGGGCGACAAGCCATGAGTCAACCGTTGGGCGGAGCGTGCGCGAACGCATGGCCGGGGCCGGGCCCCCGACACAGGGCAGACCGGGAAGCGAGCGGGCGCTGATGACGGCAGCGAGGACGGGGTCGGTGACCCCCGACCTGACGATCGGCGTCGTGGGTCCCCATGACCTGGTGGAACGGGTCATGTTGATGGGCCACGGCCCGACGCCGGTGCCGAGCCGGCTCGTGGCCGCCGCGTATCGCGATGAGCAGGAAGCGGCCGACAAGGTCGTACGGCTGGGCTCGGGCGTGGACGTGTGCCTGTTCGCGAGCCCCGTTCCGTACGACTTCGCGCGTAAGGCGGGCGTGCTCACGATGCCCGCCACCTACGTGCCCCTGAACGGGGCGGCACTCCAGGGCGCGCTGCTGCGCGCCTCACTCGACGAACGTTTCGATCCGGCCCGGGTGAGCATCGACGTGCTCGGCCGCGCCGAGGTCGAGGAGGCGTACGCCGAGATCAATCTGGCCACCGAACAGGTCCATCTGCGCGAGGAGGCGGCGGGGCCCGGCACCCTGGCCGCGTTCCACGAGCGGCTGTGGCGGCGCGGGGCGACCACGGTCGCGATGACCTGCGTCCACGCCACCGCCGAGCGCATGGAGATGGCCGGCGTGCCCACCATCCGGGTACGGCCGACCGGTGCCGCGATCCGCAGCTCGCTGCAGACCGCCGCGCTCCTGGGCGCACACCACCGTCTCGAAGAGTCGCAGCTCGTCACCGTCCTGGTCGACGTGCCCACGCTTCGCGAGACGCCGCGCCGGGTCACGCCGCGTTACTGGCGCGACGAGCTCAAGCTGGCGCTGCACCGCGTGCTCCTCCAGGAGGCGCACCGGATGAACGCGTCGGTGTGGCCGCTGGACGACCACAGCTACCTGGTGATCGCCACGCGCGGGTCGGTCACCGCGTCCACCGAGGGCTTCCGTACGCCGCCGTTCGTGGAGCGCGTCCGGGAGGAGCTCGGGCTGGCGATCGAGGTCGGCATCGGCATGGGCCGGACGGCGCACGAGGCCGAGACCCACGCCCGGGCCGCGCTGGCCCGCTCGCAGAGCTCGCAGCGCGCCCAGGGCTTCGCCCTCGACCGCGACGGCCGGGCCCTGGTGCCCGCGCCGCGCACGCCGCCCCGGGCACAGCCGCAGGCCAAGCCGAAGGGCCTGGAGATCCTCGCCCGCCTGGCCGACAAGCTCGGCGACCAGGACCAGCCCCTCATCGTGGACGCGGAGAACGCCGGCAAGATGCTCGGTGTCACGCCCCGCACGGCCCGGCGCCTGCTGCGCACGCTGGTCGAGGAGGGCCTCGCCTGGCCCCTCCCGCCCAACCGCACGCCGCAGCCCGGCCGGCCGCGCCAGCTCTACCGCCTCATCGTGGAGAAGCTGGGGCCGAAAGCGAGCACCTGAGGCACATTCCGCTGGGTATCGGGCGGCCGGGGCAAACCCGGCCGCTTGATCCCGCGTCGGACAGTGCATGGAGACATGTGATTCGGCGGGCACCCGATGAGGTGCGGCGGATCGAAGACCCCGAAACCCTTCACGACCGAAGCGACACGAACGTCGTTCGCCGCGTCCGCGCGACGCGAGCAGCTCGACTCTCACCGGCCTGGCCAGATCTTCGCCTGGCATCCGAAGGACGGCTTCACGACGGAACGCGCGCGCATCGTCGCCGCCGCAGGGGTCGCGGTCCTTGTGCTCGGCTCCGGCGCGGTCGTCTCCGCGATGGTCGGTTACCAGCCCATCCGTAACGGCCTCCCGACCCTGCTCCAGCTCTCCCCGAGCCCCGCGCCCGCCGCGAAGGACAAGCCCAAGCCCCCGCGCAAGACCCAGGTCGGCGGCACCGCCCCCGACGTCGAGCCGCCCCCGCCCGCCGTGGCACCACGCACCTATCGCACGGTCGCGCCCACCCCCAAGCCGAGCCGCCTCCGTACGGTCCCGAAGACCAAACGCCCCTCAGCCTCAGCCACCCCGACGCCCAAGCCCCCAGCGACCACGAAGCCACCGGCGACCACCAAGCCACCGGCGACACCTCCGGCCACGACACCGGATCCGCCCGAGACGACGGCCCCGGCTCCGACGACTCCACCGGTGATCATCCCGCCCGGCCTTCCCATCGTCGGCGATCCCGCCGCAGACCCGACCGGCGGAAGCTGACCTCTCCCGCGGCACCCGAACCTGAGGTAGCGTTTTGAACGCGTTCAGGAGGTCCGGATGAGCGACGCGGCCACACGATGCCGGCACAGGATCGCCCAGACCATCGCCGGCTACGTCCTCGGCGGCTTGGTCGGGCCGTATGTTCCGCACGCGCTGCTGATGGGTGCGGGGACGGCGCTGGGCGGCGAAATCCGGTCGGCCGCCGTCGTCCTGGGAGCCTTGGCTGTGGTGACCCTCGCGTTCTCACTCGCGGGCTGTCTCACCGGCTCCCGGGCGTCGGGCCATACGCCATGCGGCTGGACGGCATGGGGCGCCATGGTGTTCGCGGCCGGATTCGCCGGCTGGATGCTCGGCGTGTACGGCCTCAGCGCCGCCCTGATCACCGCTTGGCTCGGCCCCGGTACGACCGACGGCACCTTCATGACCATGGCTCTGAGCGGAATCCCCTACGGCCTCGCCGTGTGGGGCGTGAATGGGCTAGTTGCGGTGGGGGAAGGCCCTGGCGACGGCTAGGAACGCGTCGTTTTCTTCGGGGGTGCCCAGCGAGACGCGGGCGCCCTCGTCGAGGAAGGGACGCACGCTGATGCCCTGGGCGTCGCACGCGGCGGAGAACTCCATGGTCCGCTCGTTCAGCCGGAGCCACACGAAGTTGGCCTCGGTCGGCGGGACGGACCAGCCGTCGGCGAGGAGGGCGTCGCGAACGCGGTCGCGCTCCTTGACGGCGTTGTCGACCCGCGTCATGAGCTCGTCGGTGGCGGCGAGCGACGCGATCGCGGCGGCCTGGACGATGGCGTTCACGCTGAACGGGAGGTAGGTCTTGCGGACGGCCTCGGCGACGACCGGGTGCGCGACCATGAAGCCGACCCGGAGCCCGGCCAGCCCGTAGGCCTTGGAGAACGTACGCAGGATCGCCAGATTCGGACGGTCGCCGTACAGCTCCAGGCCGTCGGGCACGTCCTTGTCCCGCACGTACTCGCGGTAGGCCTCGTCCAGCACCACCAGGCAGTCGGCCGGGACACGGTCCAGGAACGCCTCCAGCTCGGCGCGCCGGACGATCGTGCCGGTCGGGTTGTTGGGGTTGCAGATGAAGATCAGCCGGGTGCGCTCGGTGATGGCGGCGGCGATCGCTTCGAGGTCGTGGGTCTCGTCGCGCAGCGGCACCTGGACGGACGTGGCGCCGGACAGCGAGACCAGCAGCGGGTAGGCCTCGAACGAGCGCCAGGCGTAGATCACTTCGGCGCCGGGCTCGGCCACCGCCTCCAGCAGCATCTGGGTGACCCCGACCGAACCGCAGCCCACCGCGATGTGATCGTCCGGCACCCCGAACTTCGCGCCGATGACCCCGATCAAGGCGGTGCAGTTGTTGTCGGGGTAGCGGTTGACGGTGCGGGCGGCCTCGGTGATGGCGTTCACGACCGAGGGCAGCGGTCCGTCCGGCGACTCGTTCGACGAGAGCTTGTAGGAGCGGCCCTCGGGCGACACCACGACCTTGCCGGGCTTGTAGGCCACGAACCGGTCGAGGACGGAGCGGAAGCGCGGAGTGGTTGCCTCGGACACCGTTGTCCTCCAAGTCGTACAGGGTGGGTGGGCCCCAGCCTAGTTCTCGCGCATCATCCAGCAGATCGCGACGATGCGCACGAATTCCCAGTCGCGGGTGCTGCCCGGCCACCAGCCCCGCCGGAACGCGTCCTCGGCGAAGCCGTGCAGGTAGTCCATCAGCGCGTCCTGCGGCGGCCGGCGTGCCCCGATGTGGTCCCGGACGGCGGCCACGTGCTGGTCGACCGCCGCCGCGAGCCCTGGCGCACCGGCCATTTCGGCCACCCCGGCGTCCCCGATGTCGCGGACGAGGAGGGTCAGCTCCTCGGACATATCGCCATCCATAGGACAAAAAACTAGCAACGCCCCCGGAATGCCCCGTCCGCCGGGCCCATTTCTTTAACGTCCGGCCGCCACCTCGGCGTCGGAAGATCGTTTGAGGGGGTTCAGATCGTTGCGACGGCGTGAGGGGAGGGGCGGAGCATCGGCGGGCGTAGTTGTTCCGCGTCGCCACGCGTATAGAGGCGCGCGGGGCGGCCCCCGTCGCGAGTGGTCGTCCGGCCCGTCGGCACCAGGAAGCCGTCGGCGCCCGTGACCTTGCGATGGAAGTTCCGAGGGTCGAGCGGCGTGCCCCAGACGATCTCGTACACCCTGCGGAGTTCGGCCACGGTGAACTCCGGTGGGCAGAACGCGGCGGCGAGCGAGGTGTACTCCAGCTTGGCCCGCGCGCGCTCCACCCCGTCGCACAGGATCCGGCGATGGTCGAACGCCGCCCGATCGTGGTTGATCAGCTCGCTCACGGCCGACCACAGCACCTGCGCCCGGCTCGACGCGGGCAGGTCGGGCGCCAGGCCCAGATAGGCGACGCTCACCACGCGCTGCCGCGGGTCGCGGTCCGGATAGCCGTAGGTGGCCAGCTGCTCCAGATGGATCCGGACGTCCGCCAGGCCCGCCCGCTCCGCCATCAGCCGGGCCGCGGCCACCGGCAGGTCCTCGTCCAACTGGATGAACCCGCCCGGCAGCGACCAGCAGCCGTCGTAGGGCGCCCGGTCACGCCGCCACATCAGCGCGCAGAGCCGCTGCTCCCGCACGGTGAGGACGACGAGGTCGACGACTACGGCGAGGCGGGGCACGGACATGGCATGAACGTTACCGCCGTCAGCCCGTCACAGCGGTGAGCTCGGCGAGGAGCTCGGAGGCGATGATCGGATCGAGTTCGCCCGTGACCCATACGGCGAGGGTGACCTTCTGGGCCGGGTCGCGGCCGCCGATGGCGACGGCGGGGTCGAAGCCGATCTCGACGAGAGCGCCACCGGGCAACTGCCGGGACATGCCGACGACGATGCCCGCGTCGGCCGGGTCGCCGTGCTTCCAGCCGCGCCGTTCGAGTTCCAGAAGCCGCCCCAGTGGGACCGGAGCGTTCTCGAATCGCTCAAGGCGGCCGCTCTCGCGTTCGGCCGGGGTGAGGGCGAGGACGGGGCGGCCGAGTTGCGGGAACGGCTGGGCGATCTCGTAGTCGGCGAACACCTCCGCCCAGGCGGTCAGGGAGTCGGGCAGGTCGAGGGGATGGGCGACGCGGACGGACGCGGCGGCGGGCAGCGTGCAGGCGTCGTCGGCGGAGTCGGCGAACGTGCCGTCCTCGGCGACGCGGAACGAGGTGCCGTCATCGGCGAGCCAGACCAGCCGCCGGACGATGTGGCGGAGCAGGGGATGGGACGCGAGAAGGCGCTGGAAGTCCGGGAGCGTCCACCGCCTGCGTTCGATCATCGCGGTCTCCAGCCGCTGGATCTGGACGGCCGCCACCGTGCGGACATCCTTCTTGAGCGTCGCGAACGCCTTGTACGCGGCGGGTGCCAGCACGGGATCGTCCTTCGTGCCGGGCTTGGGCAACGTCTGGCGCGGCTTGCCCCGCTCGTCACGGACGTACGGCTTCAGCAACCCGTCGAAGCCGACCGTGAAGCTTCGCGGCCCGTAATCCAGGACGAGACCGCCGTCGGGGCCGAGACCGAAATCCGGCACGAGCCGGTCGGCGAGCTCCTCCGGCGAGAGGCCGAGCTCCTCGGCGATCTGGTCGATCTTCTCCTGGGCCTGCCGCCTGAGGCCCCTGAACTTCAACTTCTGGGCGATGCCGTGCAGGTGGGTCAGTGCGAGGTCGGTGCCGATCTCGGCGAGCACGTCGAGCCCGGCCGAGGCGTTCTTGTGGCGGCTCTGCCCCGGCCACACCTTGATCAACGGCGTGAGCCGCCGGACGGCCAGGTCGCCGCCGATCACGCCGAGCTGGGTGAGCGCCCAGCCGTCCTTGGCCGGAGCCCCGGCCGCCTGCCAGCCCTCGAAGACCGCCCAGGAAAACTCCGCCAGCGACGCCGGATCGCAGGCCGCGCGGACCTCGGAGACGCCCGCGTACGGCATGCCGGGCTCCGACAGCGCCAGCATCGTCAACAGGTGACGCGTCGCCGCCTCAGGCAGGGCCCGGTCGCGGCTGCTCAGAAGCACCTGTGGGAGGAGTTTCGGGTCGGCCCAGTCCGCGATCTTCGGTACCCGGACGGGGGCAAGGTCGGCCGGATCGGCCTTCATGAGATCGGCGATCGCGGCGGCGGCCCGTTCGCCGTGGAGACGGGCGGCCTCCACGACCGGCTCGGCGCCCGCACCGCCGGCGATGCGCAGCAGGGCCCCCTCCGCGGCCTGCCGCTGCCGCCCGGCCTGGCCGAGCGCGGCCGGTATCAGCGCCGGTGCGGCGGCGAGCCGGTGGCGATCGAACCAGCGGAACGCGATGTGCCGCGCCGACTTCAGCCGGAGCGCCCAGTCCGCCATCAGGGTCACGATCTCGGGGGTCAGGAACGGAAGCAGCACCTCGCCGTTGCCGCCGGGGTTGCTGACGGCGATATCGATCAGCAGTGGGACGGCGTCGAGCTCGTAACGGGCCCCGAGCTGCCTGGCCCGCCATTCGACAGTGCGAAGGTTGTTCGGCCGCCAGTGAGCGAAAAGCGGCCGGACCAGCGCCTCGGGCCCGTCCGTGAGCAGGATGGCGGCTTCCCAATCCGACAGCCTGCCCGCCTCGAACTCGGCGATCTGCTCGGCCCAGTACTCCCCCGGAGCGTCCGACGACCCGGCATGGCGTTCACCCGACGCCCAGTTGACGGCGCTGAAGTCCGGTGCCACCAGGCCTTTGATCACGACCGGCTCGCGTGCGCGCACCTCGCGCGTCCACGGTGGATCGACGAGCAGCCGGGGGATCTCGGCCGCCGAAGCCTCCGCGACCCCGGCTGAGGCGGCTCGCGGAGTCACCAACTCGGCGACGACTGCGGCCGCCTTCCCCTGCCCCGCCGCGGCGGGCGGCAGCAATCGAGCCGCACGGTCAGGGAAACGTTTCATCGCGGCGGCCAGCGCCGGGCGCACCCGATCCTTGTCGGCGCGATCGATGAGCGCCTGAAAGGCCTCATCGCTGGGAAGGATCGCGAGAAGCTCAGCGGCGTGCCGTCTCCCGGCGGCCCTGTAAAAGGAGTCATAGGCCTGGGCCAGCAAAGGCGCCATGGCGACACCGACACCCTCCACGGCCGTCGTCAGCAGGTCGGCCTGCATGGCCGTCCCCTCCAGTGGCCCCAGGGCCGGCAACTGTTCAGCGGACTGAACAGAGCACCACAACATCCAGTCGTACATGTACGTGAAGGGGCCCGGCTCTGCGAGCGACTCGTTCACCCAGTCCTGCCGGGTGGGGACGATGTAGGCGGTGACCCTTCGCAGCCGGAAGTCGTCCCGGCACTCCGCCAGACGGTCGACGGCCCGTTCGTACTCAGCGTCGTCCACACCTGCGAGCACGGCCCTGATCCGGCGGAGGGCACTGCGCGTCGACCACCAATGGCCGTGCACCTCCTCGGGATCGCGGAGACGCACCCACGCCTCCATCACCTTGCCCATCTCGATCCAATGCCAGGTGGGTTCGCATTTGCTGATCCCTGCGACCGCCGCCGCCGCGAAGGCAGGCCCGCGCTCCGCGCACCAAGCGTCCACCAGCCAGGGGTACGGGTCGTCCCGCCAGTCGTCCCGCCGGATCACGATCTGCCCGATCACCGCGGCCCCGAGCGGGTCGTCCTCCCCGGCCAGATAGCGGCGCCCCGCCGCCACCAGCCCGGGGTCGCTCCGCGCGTTCGCGAGCAGCTCCTCGATCTCGCTCGCCTGGTCACCGATCCTGGACCGCAGCGCCGCCCCGGCCCCCGCGTCGAGAGTGACCGCCACCGGCGTCCCGCCGCGCCGCGGATGCAACCGCCGCCGCCACGCCGGCGGGACGACCAATGTGTCCTCGTCCATGCCGCCACACCGTAGGGCTCGTGTCCGACACAATTCCCTGATCTTGTGTGAACCCCGGCGGCGCACGCGGCGTCTGAGACAGGTGGGCCAGCAGGGCGGCGATGGAGGTGTCCGGTGACCGGGAGCGGCTTTGAGGTCGCGGCCGACGGTGTCCGTTCGTCGGCCTCCGCGCTCCGGGCGATAGCGGACCGGCTGGCGGAGGCCGTGCAGTCGTTCCAGTCCGAGGTGAGCGGCGTCGGCGACGCGTTCGGCGGGGACGACATCGGGATGATCATCGGCGAGGCGCACGCCGCGGTGTTCGAGGGCGCCATGGAGTGCTTCAGCACGAACGTCGCGGAGATCACCGACCGCGCCGACGTGCTGGGGCAGGTCGCCGACAACTACGTGCAGATGGAAGACACCAACACGCTGTACGTCAACAAGATCAACGAGGTCCTCTGATGGGGCTGCAACTGCCGGGCGAGCTGATCGGCCTCCTCGGCATGCTGGGCTACACCTGGCCCGAGGCCGACGAGATGAAGCTCTTCGAGCTCGGCAACACGTGGATGGGCCTCTCCTCGACGCTGCGGTCCGGGGTCGCCGAGGCCGACGCCGTGGCGCAACGGGTCTGGACCGACAACAAGGGCGAGGACTTCGACGCGTTCCGCACCGAGTGGACCGGCGAGGACTCCGCCGCCCAGAACCTCGCCGGAGCCGCGGACGGCTGCCTGATGGTCGCGGCGGGCCTGATGGTCGCCGCCGCCATCGTCCTCGCCCTCAAGATCCAGGTGATCGTGCAGCTGATCATGCTGGCGATCCAGATAGCCCAGGCCATCGCGACCGCCCCGGTCACCTTCGGCGCCTCGCTCGCCGAGATCCCCATCTTCAAGACCATCGTCGGCGCCATCATCGACCTCCTGATCGACCAGGCCATCAATGCGCTGCTCAATGACTGACCTCAAACGGCGGATCCCGGCCGCGTTCCTGACCGCCGTCCTCCTCCTGCCGGGCGCGGTCCACGCCGCCACTCCCCCCACCGCACCAACCGCACCGACCGCCCAGACAGCCGGACGGCGCGGCGGTGGACGGCGCGGCGGTGGCCACGGCGGGAAGAAGGGCGGCCGGGGACCGATCGCACGGCCGCTCCGGATGGGCATGTTCAAACCGGGCAAGGGAGCCCCGGGAGGCGGCGCGCGGCCCAGCACGCCGCCGGGAGCCCGCGGCGCGCCCAAAGAACATCCGACCGGCATCAACCAGCAGAAGCAGAGGGGGCACGTCCGTGGCACCCCTCAGTACGACAACCGCAGGAGAGCGAACAAACCCACGTCCACATGGGCGGGCGACGAAAGCTTCGCCAACTCCCACACCTATGAGGCGTGGTACAAGGGGACACCGGACCCCAACCGGCCGCGCGTGCGCGACTACGACTTCGGGCCGGGCCACACCACCGGCTACAGCCCGCAGGGACAGCCGCAGCGCAAAGTCAGAGTGCACATGGACGACGACGGGACGATCCATGGGCATCCGAAGTAGGAAGCGTCAGACCAGTGGATGAGATCTTGCGGCGCATCGAGGACACCTACGGTTCCTTGACCGAGCCGAACTTCAGCTCGGTCGCCGCCGGGCTGGAGTCGCGGCCCTACGACCGTCTCGCCGAGGAGATCGGCACGGTCTTCAAGGTCGCGGAGGACGTCGACCCCGACGACGACCACGGCTTCATGTACGGCCTAGAGCGCGGCGGCCGCCGCTGGGTGCTGTGGCTCTCCCTGGTCGGCCCGTACGCCGCGTTCGCCCGCGTCTCCAACGCCTGGGACACGATCCTCACCCAGGCGACCCCCGACCTGTCGGACGAGGAACGCTGGCTCGTGCACAAGGTCTCGCAGGCGGGTCTCAAGCCGCTCACGCAGGACGAACTGGAACGCCCGATCGATCTCCGGCTCTTCAACGTGGAATGGGGCTCCACCAAGGTCTTCCACGCCCTCTTCACCGACTCGCCGGGCCTCCCCTGGGACAAGGAGACGCTCCGGCGACTCGGCCTGATCTAGCCCGCGTCCTTGAGCCGACTGGTGAACGCGCGCCAAGCCTCATGGCTGAACGCAAGCGCCGGCCCGTCGGGGTCCTTCGAGTCGCGCACAGCGACAACCCCAGCCAACGGCGCCACCTCAACACAGTTACCGCCGTTGGAGCTGCTGTGGCTGCTCGTCTGCCACACGCCCACCTCGACGCAGTCACCGCCGTTCGGCCCGCTGTGACTGCTCTTGCGCCACGCGGCCACTTCGATGCATTGACCGCCGTTGGAGCTGCTGCGGCTGCTCTTGCGCCAGATGGCGCCGGTCAGGTCCATCGTTCTTCCGCCGTTCTTCGTATCAGCTCAAGGGAATCGCGCTCGGAGAGTGCGTCCGTCCGAATTGACTCCCAGACGTCGGTGAGGTCCTCGAGGGCTTCGGGGCTTCTGCTGATCTCGCCTCGTAGGGCCGTCTCCACGTACGCTACCTCCCCGTTCCCGGCCCCAAGTGAGGCGATGACGAAAGATCCTGGGAGACCGGTATGCACTCCGTACGGCAGGACCTGAACGCTGACCCGTGGTGAGGTCTCTACGGCTTCGGCGACATGGATGAGCTGCTCATACATGACCTTTGCGTCTCCGACTGGTCGGTGGAGGACGCCTTCGTCCATGACAAAACGTAGCTTGGGTGGGGGCGGCTCTTCGCGAGTGAGTACATGTTGCCGCTCTATTCGACCAGCCACAGCGTCCTCGTTGTGCCCGAGCAAGTTGCTCGCGTATGCCACGGTCTGGAGCAGACCGTCGATTACTGCCAGTTGGAAGCTGCGGAGGACCGTGGCCTTCGTCTCGATGATGGGCCACTCGCCGAACCAGGGTGGGTAGCGCTCCGCCTTGGACTTGCGATAGTCGAGCCCGCGAATCAGCGTGCCGCCGGTGTTGAGGGCCTGGTCGCAGGCCTCGGCGAACTCGGGCACGGCGGGGACGTGGCCGTTCTCGATACCGCTGATGAGCGACGGGGCGAAGTTGATCAGTGCGGCAAGCTGGGTCTGGGTGAGACCGGCGGCCTCGCGGAGGTGGCGGAGCTCGCGGCCCCAGATGGCTTTCGGGCTGTAGGGGTCGGTCATTGTCAGCTCCCGGGGGTGGAGTTCAACGACCTTCAAGAGCGCGCGGTGTTCTTCAAGGTTGTTGGTCGTGTAATGATCCGAGCACCCACGGTAATCGGTGGCGGTCAGGCTGGGAAGCCTCGGAAATCATCCGAAGGGAGCCCGGCGGTGTACGACGTGAATGGTGCGGGGCAGCGAAGGCGCTGCCACAGCGAAAAACTATCCGTCCTGCTCAGCGTGCGGTTGCCCGCACGCCCGGCGGCGGTCGAGGTGGCGCGGCATCAGGTGCGGAGCGTCTTGGCACTGTACGAGGCGGACGCGACGGCGATGGACAACGCCGAGCTGCTCACGTCGGAGCTCGTGACGAACGGAGTCGTGCACGTCGGCCGCGAACGTCCCGGGACAGAGCTTGGACTGTCGCTCATCCGTGACGGCGATCGCCTGCTGGCGGAAGTGCACGATCCGAGCCGCGAGATGCCGTGCGCGCAGGACGAGATCGGTGAGCTCCGAGAATCCGGGTGGGGACTCCTCATGGTCGCGACGGTGGCGCACGACCACGGCGTCCACCTGACCGAGGGGGCGGGCAAGGTCGTGTGGTTCGAGCTCGTCGCCTGGCCGACCGTTCAATAGATTCACCACTATGCGTACACAAATGATAACTTTCCGCGACATGCCCTCCAATCGTCATGATGCGCTGGGAACGTTGTTCGACGACCACCCCGCCTTCGCCGCCGAAATCCTCACCGACCTCTTGGGAGTCGAGCTCCCCGCCGACGTCTCGGCTCACGTGGTGGATCGGACGTTCAACACCCGCCCCTCGTCCGACCTGCAAGCCGACAAGGTCGTCGCGCTCGGCCCCCCGCAGGACCCAGTTCACGCGATCATCATCGAATTCCAGCAGGAATGGGACGCGCGCAAGCGTGATCAGCTACCTCGATACGCCGCGGCGCTGTGGCTGAGACTGCAGCGCCCGGTCACCCTTCTGGTGATCTGCCCCAAGGCCGCCGTCGCCACCCGCTACACCGAACCGATCGAGACCGATCTGCCCGGCTATGTATGCAGGCCGCACGTCCTGGGTCCACATCAGATCCCGGTGATCACGGACCCCAGCGAGGTGGCCGCACATCCGGAGCTGGCAGTTCTGGGCATCATGGCGCATGACCCCGACGAGAAAGCCGCTGAGGCGTTCGTCAGCGGGCTAGAGAAGAATCATGACGCTCAGCGATACTACGATTACACTTACAGCCTGGCCACGCCACCGGTCCGACACCTCCTGGAGAAGATCATGAAATCCACTCCCTGGCCTGCGACCAGCCCGTGGGCTAAAGAACAACAAAGCCGCGGCAAGGTGTCGGAAGCGCAGCAATCCCTGTTGACCGTTCTGAACGCCCGCGGCATGGAAGTGAGTGCTGCGGAGCGCGAGCGCATCACCTCGTGCTCCGACGTCGCGCAGCTTCGGGACTGGATTAAACGCGCGGTCACGGCGGAAGCCACCGCCGACGTCTTCAGCTGAACGGCCACGACAGCCGTTGCGCACTGTGGAGCGCTGAAGGCCTCTGGCCGGCTTCATGTGACGTCGAACCAGGGCTTGCCGGCGGCCCAGTGCGCTACCCATCCGGCGAATCCGGGGGAGCCCGTCGTGTATCCGAACTCGGTACCGAAGGGCGCGGCGCCCTCGCCGCTGATGTTCCAGACATGTCCGCGGTGCCGCCCGGTGACGATGAGATGCCAGTCCATGCCGCAGCCGTCGGTACCCAGAACGATCGAACCATGATCGAAGACCTGGCCGAGCGCCGCGTCGAGTTCCTCCGCTGACCGCGGGTCGTCTTCGTCTCCCTCCCACAGCCACGCCGTGGTCAGCGGGAACGGTTCGGCCAGCGTCCGCTCGGGGCGGTCATCTCCCCAGTAATCAGGCTCCTCCGCCAAAGGCAGAAGTCCGTAGAACGGCGGTCCTGGGGCATAGCCGTCGCAGATTTCCGCAACGAAGGTTCGATACGGCTCGGGCAGGACGATTCCGTGCTCCGCCTCGAAGGCGCGCACGGCTTTCCACCCCAGCGGCGCTTGGCGGGAGTCCATGTCGAAGGCTGCCTGGAGGGCGGTCAGATCAGCGGGGTCGGGGTCCATGCGGACCAGAGGTATCACCACGCGCCCAGGGCGGATCACCGATCTGGAAGGCCCATGCGGAGGCGGACCATGGAGCCGTGCGGGCCGCTGCGGATCTCCACCTGATCGCAGAGGCGGCGCGCGATCCACACTCCGAGGCCGCTGGTCGAGTCGGGAGGGGGTGGACGGTGGCCGATGAGGTGGTAGTTCCACGCCGATCCGCTGTCGATCACGTCGCAGACGACGTCGTTCCCGTCGAGCCAGACGTTCGCCGACCCGTGGCCGCCGCCGTGTTCGACCACGTTCGTCGCGATCTCCTGGACGGCGGCGACGAGATCGTCGAGCCGATCACCGATCAGGCCGTGGTCGAGCGCGGCCAGCGTCACCAGCCGACGCGTTCGCCGCAGCTCGGGACGGCTGATGCGGTAGGTCATGACCGGCGGGCGGGCCGGCGGCAGGGGCCGCTGGTCGCACTCGGCGGAGAACGCGGCGGGCTCGATGTAGGCGCTGCTTGGGATGGTGCGCTGAGCATCGATGACCTCGGGATGGGTGCGCCGGGCGCCCTCGACGACTTCACGGGGGAGGACGCGGGTGTCGTACGGACACAGGATCCAGGCGGGGCTCTCTGCCAGCGTCAGATTGATGACCGACTCGTAGCGCTGCCAGGCGAGGATCTGAGATGGCGTACGGCCCGCCCACATCGGCTCACCGATGACTCGGATCCGGCCAGGACCGGTGTGTTCGCGAACGCGGCGAAGGTAGGCGCTGAGCGTTCGGCCAGGCGAGATGTACCAGTCCGCCGAGTTCACGTAGACGATGTCGCGTGAATCGCGCAGGGCATGTTTGAGCAGTGCGATGTTGTACGGGGTGACGACGACGAACCCCGGCTCACTGCAGGCCAGACCGTCACGCAGGAAGGCACTCGCCCGTTCGGCGAACAATTCGTCTGAGTCGTACAGGAACGCCTGGTGAACGAACCGGCGATTGTTTCCGAAGCCGTCTGCCTCAGAGACCCGCGTGGCGACCATTGCAGATCCTCGCACGATCGGCGCTCACGTCTCGCATTGTAAGACGGCACCGACTTTGCGTCGAGTAATAACCCGAGTTGCCACAAGACGAAATAAACCAACGGCCAACCGGCGAATACAGCGGGTGGCCGGCGGTACGTCCGGGCTTAACTGAGCGTGCCATCTGGATATCTGGACCGCGGGCGGGATTCAGCGGCGTGGGCGGCGCGACAATGCGAGCAGGTCGCGCGCGGGGCCGGTGGGGCGCTGCCCGGACGGCCAGACGGCGCGCAGGGGACGGCTCAGGTCGAGCTCCGGTACCGGCACGGCGATCAAACGACCGTCGCTCAGTTCCTCCGCGACGGCGAGTTCGCTGACGGCCGCCGGGCCCGCGCCGGAGACGGCGGCCGCCTTGAGCGCGGTGGTCGAGCCGAGCTGGAGGAGCGGCGGGGCGGTGCCGCCGTACGGGCCGAGCGCGCGATCGATCACCTCGCGCGTTCCGGAACCTTCCTCGCGCAGCAGCAGCGGAGTGGCGGCGAGTTCGGTGGCGGCGACACCTCGACGGCGACGGGCCCACGGATGGGCGGGGGAGACCACGACGAGGAGCCGATCCGTGGTCAGAACGGAGCCGCCGAGCCCCTCGGGGATGTTCGCGCCCTCGACGAAGCCCAGATCGGCCTCACCGGCCAGGACCTGCTCCGCCACGGCCGCGGAGTTGGCGGCGCGAAGCGTGACGGCGGTCTCCGGGAGCGCCTGGCGCAGGGCCAGCAACCAGCCCGGCACCAGGTACTCGGCGATCGTCATGCTCGCGGCCACCCGCAGGCGGCTGTCGCGATGCTCTCGGAGAGCCTCGACCCCGGCGTCGAGGGCGTGCGCGGCGTCCATCACCTGCTGGGCCCACTCGGCCACCAGAGAGCCCGCTTTGGTGGGCCGCGAGCCGCGCGGTGAACGCTCCAGCAGGCTCACGCCGAGCTGCCGTTCCATCGACTTGATCCGGCCGCTGGCCGCCGGCTGGGTGATGCCCAGCTCGTCCGCCGCACGCCCCAGGCTGCCCAGCCGCACGACGGCCAGCAGCAGCTCCAGAGCGCTCAGCTCCGGAACGCGACGCGACAGGGTCATGTTGGCAGTCTAGGCAGAGCCATAAGTTGAGCTTATGCACCCATAGGGCAATGACCTCTACTGATGCCGCTGCGGCGCCGGGAGAGTCGAGGTATGCCCTCGACGGTCCCCGCTCCCCCGCCCCGCACGCCCGTCCCACCCAGTGCCACAACATCCGTGGGTGGAACGTCTGCGGCTGCAGCATCCAGGGATGCCGCGTCCAGCACCGCCGCGTCCAGCACTGCCGCGTCCAAGGGAGTGGTGGCCCCGGCTGCGGTTTCCGTCGCTGATGTGTCTTTCACGGCGTCCGCGTCCTTGACTGCGGACGGCGAGAGGTCTGCCTCAGCATGGGTTTCGTTGGAGGCGTTCCGGCATCTCGGGCCGAACTGGTACGCGTGCGTGATGGGGACGGCGATCGTCGCCAGTGGGGCCAACGCGCTGCCGGTCCGGGTGCCCGGCCTCCACGCGTTCGCGGTCGTCGTTTGGATGATGTCGTTCAGCCTCCTGGTCGTCGTCGCGGCCGCCCGCACCGCGCACCTCGTCCGGCACCGTGACGAGGCTCGGGCCCAGCTTCTCGACGACCCGGCCACCGCCGTCTTCTACGGGTGTCCGCCGATGGCGCTGCTCGCGGTCGGATACGGCACGCTCGTGCTCGGACGCGATGTCATCGGGACCACGGCCGCGGTGTGGACGGACGCGGTCTTGTGGACGGCGGGGACGCTCTACGCCCTGGCCGTCGCGTTCGGCATCCCCTATCTGATGATCACCAGGCATGCGGTCGGCCGGGACGGCGCGGCTCCCACCTGGCTGCTGCCGGTGGTGGCGCCGATGGTGGCCGCCGCGCTCGGTCCGGCGCTGATCCCCCACCTGCCGGCGGGCGAGCCGCGTTCGCTGATGGTGTTCGCGTGCTACGCGATGTTCGGCGGGAGCCTGCTGGCGACGCTGATCCTCTTGCCGGGGGTCTGGGCGCGGCTGGTGTACGACCGCTCGTTCCCGATCACTCTCGTGCCCACGCTGTTCCTGGTCCTCGGGCCGCTCGGGCAGTCGGTCACCGCGGTCAACCAGCTCGCCGACGCCGCACCGGCCGCCGCGCCCCAGTACGCGGACGCCATGGCCGCGTTCGCCGTCCTCTACGGAGTCCCTGTGATCGGCTTCGCGCTTCTGTGGCTGGCCATCGCCGTGGCCACGTCCATACGGGCTCTCCGCAGCGGAATGCCGTTCGCGATGACCTGGTGGGCGTACACCTTTCCGCTCGGCACGTGTGTCACTGGCGCCTCCGCCCTCGCCCGGCGCCTGGATCTGGGTGCGATGACGGCGATCGCGGCCGGCCTCTACGTCCTCCTGCTGGTCGCCTGGGCGGTGACCGCGACGCGAACGCTGCGCGGAGTGCTGATCGGCAGGCTGCTTCTGCCGCCCGCCGCCACGCCCAAGCCCGCCGACGGCGGCATGAGGCTGGGCGCTGGTCCCCGGGGTCGCGCGCTAGCGTGATCAAGCTCGACATTTCCCACCGAACCCGGAGCTCGCCGATGCGCATCGCCGTCTACCTGGCCCATCCCCGGCCGGACAGCTTCAACGGCGCGCTGGCCGACGCCGTGATCGACGAGCTGCGCACGCGCGGGGCGGGGGTCATCGCGCATGACCTGTACGCCGAGGGCTTCGACCCGGCGCTCACCGGGGTGGAGACCGGCACGGTCGGCGCGGCCGCCCCTTCCGCCGACGACCTCGTGACTCGCTACCAGGCGGAGCTCGCCGACCTGGACGCGCTCGTCTTCGTCCACCCGAACTGGTGGGGCATGCCGCCCGCGATCCTCACCGGCTGGGTGCAGCGCGTGCTCGCCCCGGGCGTCGCGTACAAGCTCGGCACCGCCGACGGCGAGCCCGCCGGGCTGCTGCGCGCCGGCCGTGCCCTCGTGCTCAACACCTCCGACACGCCCGCCGACCGCGAGCGCGATGAGTTCGGCGATCCGCTGCAGCGGATCTGGGCGGCCTGCGTGCTGCCGTACGTGGGCGTCACCGACGTCAGGCGCGTGGTCTTCCGCACGGTCACCGACTCGACCGGCGCCGAACGGGCCGCCTGGCTCCAGGAGGCGCGCGACCAGGCCGCCGCCCTCCTGGCCGAGGCCTGATAGATCACAGAACAGTCTCAACCTGGATATCGCATCTCATAGCGGTCAACCTGCCGGGCGAACCGCGCGTCTCCCCTTCACGCGAATGATCTCTTCGCGATGCGACATCTTCCTGAGGTGACACTCCTTGAGACGTACCACCCTGGCCATCGCCGGCGCGTTCACCCTCGCGTCCGCCGCGATCGCCGCGCCTCCCGCCCTGGCCGCCGAAAAGGTGACCATCACGCTGAGCGCCGACCGGACCACCGTCGACGCCGACCACCGCGACGCGACGATCACCGGTCTGGTGACCGCGGGCGCGGAGAACAAGCCGGTGGCGGGCCTGAAGGTCGATCTCACCGCGACCGGCCAGCCGGCCATCGACGACCCGGTGACCGACGCCGAGGGCAAGTTCACCGCCAAGTACAGCTCGACCGGCGTCGACGGCCAGGTCACGGCCCAGACCGCCGCGACCGAGGAGCTGGAGGCCGGGCAGGCCGGGCCGCTGGCGATCAAGGCCGTGAAGTCCAAGACCCGGATGACCCTCGCCACGGACAAGCCCAGGCCGGACGTGGGCGCCCCGTTCACCCTGAGCGGTGTGGTCGAGTACGAGTCGGCCGAGACGACGGGCGGCTGGAAGCCGCTGGCCGGTGCCGACGTCCGCATCGAGTTCAACGACAGCGAGTGCGGAGCGAACGTCCCCGCGGCCACGGCCACCACGGACAAGGACGGCCGCTACGCGAAGAGCACCTCGCTGACCTGCGGCAGCGCGGTCAACGCCGAGGCCACCATCACCGAGCCGTGGTTCGACCCGACCACCGCCCAGCTGGTGAACGGTGTCATCGTCCGGCCGCGCACGTTCTTCCACGACGTCAAGGTCAGCATGGACCCGTACGGGCTCGTGAAGGCCTCCGGCGCGGCCCAGACCGATCGTGTCTACCGCGACTTCCGCGGCAAGCAGATCCTGCTCGAGCGTTCTTGGAACGGCCGTAGCTGGTGGACGCACAAGACGCTGCGCGCAGGCGTGGACGGCTGGGTCAACGCGCAGTTCACCGTCAACCAGTCGAGCTACTGGCGGTTCCGCTTCGCCGGGACCGCGGACGCGATGCCGGCCACCGGCAAGTCGGTCAAGACCTGGCGCTGGACCACCAAGATGTCGAAGATCTCGGTGTCGCCCGGCAAGGTCCGCAAGCTCAAGTACGTGACGGCCAAGGGTTCTCTCGTCCGCTACTCGCCCACGTCCAAGAAGTACGTGGGGTACAGCGGCCAGAACGTCCGGATCATCTTCCGCTACAAGGGCAAGAAGACCTGGTACCACCTGGCCTGGGCCAAGACCGACCGCAAGGGCCGCTTCAGCAAGAAGGTCCGCGCGTACGGCGACGGCTACTACGCCGCGCTCTTCCACGGCTCGCAGTACCACTGGGCCACCAGCACGCCGAACGACAAGTACGTGGACACCTACGGTCTTCCCGGCACGCAGCGCCAGGCGGGCGTCCAGTCGTTCCTGACGCCGTTCACCCTCCCGGTGCCCGCCCCTAGCGGCACCGGCAACGCCGGCGGCACGACCCGCATCGGCTGACCCCTCAGCAAGACACCTGGGGCCGTCTGCTCTCCCTTCCGGAGACCAGGCGGCCCCTTCGCATTTCCAAATGGATCAGTGGGTCGGGGGGAGGTTTCGTGAGCGGACGGTGTTGGCGCGGCGTGAGCGCGGGTCGCGCGAGTTGCCGCGACGTGGCGACTGCTCGCTGGACGCCCTGGCAAGCAGGCGGGGCCGGACGCGACCCAGGCCTTGGAGCGGACGCGGGCGCAGAGGAGTGATGTCGAACGCGCCGGAGGCGTCCACTTCGGAAGCGTCCAGTTCGGCGGCGAGGGCACCGTCGATGAGGACGGAGCCCGGGTATGCGGTGGCGGTCAGACGAGCCGCCAGGTTGACGGGCGTCCCGAAGACGTCGCCGAGACGCGGGAGCACCTCGCCGTACGCCAGTCCGACTCGTACACGCGGAAAGTCGGGGTCTTCCTCGCAACGTTCGGCGATCCGGAGGCCGATCTCGGCCGCGGCGACGGCGTCGGAGGCGGTGAAGAGAACCTCGTCGCCCAGCGTCTTGACCATGCGTCCGCCGAGTTCGGCGACGATCTCGCTGGCGACCGACTCGAAACGTTCCACGAACGCGGCGAGCGCGTCACCGTCCATGCGCCTGCTCATGCGCGTGAACGAGACGACGTCGGCGAAGCCCACGGCGAGGTGCGCGACGCCGGCGACCGGGTCGGCGCTCGCGGCCGCGGTGCTCGCGGCGGCGCGCAGGCCCGCCGCGGTGAGCTGGCGGCGCCAGCCGTGCAGCATGAGGCGTTCGAACGGGGCGCGCAGTTCCTCGGTGGCGGCGAGGGCGGCGACGACGGCGTCCGGGGTGATCGGCTCGTCCGCGGGGAGCTGCTCGCTGAGGCGCCGCAGCCAGACGTCGCCCAGCCAGCTCGCCAGGCGTCCCATGGTCTGGCCGACCGCCCGCGAAAGCTGCAGCACCAGGTCCTCGTCGACGAGGTCGTGGTCGAGCAGTTCCTTGATCTCGCGCAGCGAGTCGACGTCGCCATCGGTGAAAGCGATCTCTTCGTCAGGGGGAGTGGGGAAGCCCAGGGCCTGCCAGATGCGGCGGGCATGGTCGTCATCGATCCCGGAAAGCTCCTCGACCTGCCCGCGCGTGTACCGGAGGGGCCCGCCGAGCAGGGTGACCTCGAGATCCGCGGGGAGCCTGGGATCCGCCATGGAACCGCCTTCTATGTGACATTGATTGATGTCACAATCGTGGCGCGTAAGATCGTGCCGGTCAAGGTGGACGAGTCCGCGGGCGGGGGCATGGCCGAGTACCGAATCGACGAGCTGGCGCACACGGCGGGCAGCACGGTGCGCAACATCCGGGCATACCAGGACCGCGGGCTGCTGCCACCGCCCCGGCTCGAAGGCCGGGTCGGGATCTACGACGACTCCCACCTGGCGCGGCTGCGGCTCATCGGCAAGCTGCTCGGCCGGGGCTACACGTTCGCGATCATCAAGGACCTCATCTCGGCGTGGGAGACCGGCAAGGACGTGGGCGAGGTCCTCGGGCTGGAGAAGGTCCTCACCGACCCCTGGTCGGACGAGATCCCCGGCACCGCCCGGGTCGAGGAACTGGTCGCGACCTTCACCCCGGGGGCGGACGACGAGACCGTCGAGCGCACGCTCCAGCGCACCGTCGAGCTCGGCCTGATCGAGCCCGAGGGCGACCACTACCGCGTCCCGAGCCCGCGGCTCCTGCACGTCGGCGCCGAGCTCGTCGCGGCCGGGATCCCCATCGACTCGGTCCTGGAGATCGCCGCCCAGATCCGCGACGACTGCGACGTCATCGCGGGCCGCTTCGTGAACCTGGTGTACGACCACGTCTTCACGCCCCTGCACGACGAGGCGAACCCGACCACCGACGAGGTCTCCGAGATCGCCGCGGTCGTCCGCCGGATGCGCCCCCTGGTCAAGATGGTCGTCGACCCGTTCATCGCCCGTGCCATGGAGACCCGCGTCCAGGCCGCCCTCGGCACCCAGCTCGAACTCATCCGGGACCACCTGACCGCCGAGAACCACCCCTCCGCCGCCGAAGGCTGACCCGGCGGGCGCTCCGGGCGGCCGCTCCGGTCAGGCGCTCCGGGCGGCCGCTGGCCGGAGCCCGGTCAGAGCAGGGAGATGCCCCAGACCACGGTGACCTCCTGGCGGCGGCCCTCGGTGTCGGTGAAGGTGAGCGTGCTCTGGCCGGGCAGGTTGACCAGGCCGGTGCTCAGCTTGATGGTCAGCTCGGTCGTGCTCCCCTTGGGGAGGCTGCCCTGGGAGGGAATGACGGTGACTTGTCCGGAGGAGGTCGCCGAGCTCCAGGTGACCGGGCCGCGGTGGGCGGTCAGCACCACCCGGGCGGTCTTGGTGCCGTAGAGCTCGACCTTGCCGGGCGCGGCCGTCAGCTGGCCGGGGATCTTCGGCTGGACGGGCGGCGACGGGGACGGCGGCGGCGTCCCGGGATCATGCGGGGTGGGCGAGGGCACGGTCTTGCGCTGGCCGCCGAGCTGCGGCGAATCGGACGATCCGCCTCCGCCGCCCCGTCCGTCGCCGGGACCCTGACCCTGCCCGGGCTGTTGCCCCTGCGCCACGCCTCCCGAGGGCGGCCGCTGCTCGGTGAGCCCGGGTTGCGGGCGCATCTCCAACGGCGACCAGTGGATGATCGACTTGCCCGGGCCCATCAGCACCGCGGCGATCAGGGCGGTGGCCAGCGCCCCCGCCATCCCTCCCCCGGCGAACAGCCAGCGGCGGGTCACCGGCGACGGCACGTCCGGCTGGCTGGGCAGCCCGTCCGGCGTCAGCGTTCCGCCGCGGGCGACGATGTCGGTGCGGTAGCCGGCGAGTTCCGGGTCGGAGCCGGTGTGGATGACGCGATGGCGCAACGCCGCGGGCAGTACCGGAGCGGGCGCCATCACGAGCAGCGCGACCGGGGCCTGCTCGCCGCGCTCCAGGCAGCTCGGGCAGTCGGCGGCGGGCCGTCGCGACGACGCCTCGCCGGTGCGCGCCAGCGGCTCAGCTTCGACCACGCGGCTTGCAGGGGAATCGTCCAACCGGACCATGGCGCGCGGGCGGATCGTCCGGCGTAGCGTTCCAGGGAGCGCGCGACGGGCCTGCGGGCGCACCTGAGGGTGCGCCGCGGCCAGGACCACTTCTACCCCGGACGGCGCATCGCTCTCGGCCGCGTCTTCTTCCGACGGGGATTCGAGGGCCTCGGCGTGCTCTTCGAGCTCCGCTTCGGCGTCGGCCAGCTCACGGGCTCCAGTCAGCTCGCGGGCATCGACCGGCTCGCGGGCGCTGGCCGGCTCGCCGTGCGCGCGGATCGGCTGCTCGCCGTGGGCGCAGCGACGTTCGAGGACGAGGAGCTCCGCCTCGACCGCGGTCTGGAGCCGCGCCTGAGCACGGGCCAGCCGGGCGGTGGCGCGCCGGGGGGACAACCCCAGCGCGGCACCGAGCTCGATCGAACGCAAACCGTGCCGCATGGCGAGCAGCAGCGCCTCCTGGTCGGAAAAGCCCAGACGCGCCAGTGAGGCCTCAAGCAACTCGCGCAGTTCGAGATGGGACGTCTCAGGAAATTCGCCGTCCTTCTCCCAGGTCAATCCCCGGGCCCGGCCACGCTGCAGGCAACGCCGCCGGGCCGCCGCGTACAACCAGGGTCGCAGGCGCAGTTGATCGCGCATTCGCGGCGCCCGGCGAAAAGCGTCGATGAACGTGTCGTGAACGATGTCGGCGGCGGTCTTGTGCTCGCCGGTCATGGTCAGGCAGTAGTCATAGAGACGCTCTGCGTACGCGTCGTACAGCGCGCCCAGCGCACCCTCGTCACCTTCGTTCAGTCGCTGGACCAGCGTGCGGTCGGCGGCGACGTCGAAGGAGGACCACCTCGGCATTTCAGCTCCCGGCACTGACGGGCGAGTCTGCCCCGTCACGGGCTATCTGGACAATCGGCCCACCTTGCATACACCCACTTGCCCCATGTGCACCACATGATCCCCTGAAATGGCGACGAAGGGTGACTAGGTGGTGAGCACTGTGTTGCCCGCGTTGTTTCAGTGGCCAATGACGGAATACGACATGACGAAGACGAAATGTGATGATGCCGATGCCCAACGTGATCAGTCAACTCCGGCACGGCAATGGGTCAACCGCACGCCGAAAAAGTCTCCCGCCGCCGAGTCCACGCGCGCGAACCCTCAGTCCACGCGGGTCACGTCGAGCTCGCCGTCCGCGTACCGCCGGCGCAAGACCTTCTTGTCGAACTTTCCTACAGAGGTCTTCGGGACCTCCGCGATGAACGTCCAGCGTTCGGGCAGTTGCCACTTGGCGATCCGGTCTGACATGAACTCCTTGAGCTGGTCGGCGGTCACCGTCGCGCCCTCGCGGACGACGACCGAGGCGAGCGGCCGCTCCTGCCAGCGGTCGTCCGGGACGCCGACGACGGCGGCCTCGATGATGTCGGGGTGGGCCATGAGGTGGTTCTCCAGCTCGACCGAGGAGATCCACTCACCGCCCGACTTGATGACGTCCTTGGCCCGGTCGGTGAGGACGAGATAGCCGTCGGGTGAGATCGTCCCGACGTCGCCGGTCCGCAGCCAGCCGTCGTGGAACTTGGCCGGGTCCTCGTCCAGGTAGTACGCACCGGTGATCCAGGGCCCGCGGATCTCGACCTCGCCGACCGCCTCGCCGTCGTTCGGCAGCACGGTGTCGTCGTCGCCGACGATGCGCATCTCCAGCCCGGCCAGCAGCCGGCCCTGGGTGACCCTGCGCCGCCACATCTCCTCGCCCTCGGCACCGACCGGCGCGTGGGCGACGGTCGCCACCGGCGACGTCTCGGTCATGCCCCACGCCTGCACGATCTGGACGCCGATCTCGTCGAAGCCGCGCATCAGCGCCTCGGGCACCGCGGAGCCCCCGCAGGGCACCAGGCGCAGCGAGCTGAGGTCCGAGCCGTGCTCGCGCGTGTGGCGCAGGACGTCGGCCCAGATGGTCGGCACCGCGCCGGCGACCGTCGGCCGCTCGGTCTCGATGAGGCGGACGAGGGGTTCGCCCTGCAGGAACCGGTCCGGCATGACGAGATCGGCGCCGGCCATCACCGCGGCGTACGGGAGGCCCCAGGCGTTCGCGTGGAACATCGGCACGACCGGCAGCACCCGGTCGGCGGCGGTCAGCCCGATCGCGTTGCCGGCGCAGATCGCCATCGAGTGCAGGTAGGCGGACCGGTGGGAGTAGACGACGCCCTTCGGGTTGCCCGTGGTGCCGCTGGTGTAGCACATGGCGGCGGCCTGGCGTTCGCGGATCTCCGGCCAGTCGAACGAGGCGGGCGCGGCGGCGAGCAGGTCCTCGTACGAGTGGAGCTCCTTGCCCGCGTCCGCGAGCGGGGCGGTGTCGCCGGGACCGACGACGATGACGTGCTTGACGGTCTTCAACTGCGGCAGCATCGGGGCGATGAGCGGGATCAGCGTGCCGTCGAGGAGGACGACCTCGTCCTCGGCGTGGTTGGCGATGTAGACGAGCTGGTCGGGGAAGAGCCGCAGGTTGAGCGTGTGGAGCACGGCGCCCATCGAGGGGATGGCGAGGTAGGCCTCAAGGTGCTCGGTGTTGTTCCACATGAACGTGGCGACGCGCTGGTCCCCGTCGATGCCCAGGGATCGCAGTGCTCCCGCCAGCCGGGCGGCGCGTTCACCGACCTCGGCGTACGTGCGGCGCCGGGTGCCGTCCCCGGTCCAGGTGGCGATCTCGCTCGCGCCGAACACCTCGGTGCCGTAGCGCATGATCGAGGTGATGGTCAGCGGGAAGTCCTGCATCGTGCTCCACACGGCGCGCCTCCAGCAGCAGCTCTGCGGATTCCAGAATGGGATTCTTGCCGCAATCGCCCCGAATTGTCAGCACTTGTGGCCCCTCTTTTCGCGGGCCCGCCGCCGGCGAGATCAGGGGCGCTGCGGGGGGACGTCGGGGAAGTCGGTGCCCAGACCGGCATCGTCGCGGAGCTTGGCCATCGCCCTCGAAACAGTGCTCTTGACTGTGCCGACGCTCACCCCGAGCACTTCTGCGATTTCCGACTCGGGCATGTCCTCGTAATAGCGGAGCATGACAGCGAGCCGTTGCCGGGCCGGAAGTCGATCGAGCGCGCGGCCCAGGGCGTCGCGCAGTTCACTGCGCCGCGTGTGGTCGTCGACGGGCTGGTCGGGCAGCTCGTCCGTCGGATAGATCTCCAGTTTGCGCCGCCGCCACCAGGAGATCTGCGTGTTGGCCATGGCCCGCCGCACGTAACCGTCCACGGCGGCGCGGTCGCTGATGCGCTCCCAGGCGAGAAAGGTCTTGGCGAGCGCGGCCTGGAGGAGGTCCTCGGCCTCGGCGCGATCGCTGGTCAGCTGCGTCGCGTGGCGCAGCAGCGCCGGGCCCCGAGCCGCGACATACTCACGGAACTCCTCGTGCCGCGTCTTGTTCAAGTCACCACCGAGCCAGGGGTTGGCGGGGATCGCGTCGGGCCGCCGATGTTGTGATCTTGCGGACCCGAGATCCTGACGCTCTCGACGATGGCACGGAGATCGTAATTCCGGGCCAACAAAAAAGGCATATTCGGGTCAACCAGGAGATGAATGCACCAACGCGGTGCGTAAATCTCAACCCGCTGGATGACTTATCGGATAAATCCGTCGACAGCGGTGTCACCGCGCGTGACTCTTGACTCACTGCCCTAACAGCCGTGGCCACGAGTCAAGATTCGATGCCGGAGTTCCGCCATGCCGCTTGGAGCCAGGCGCCTCCGCCAGCAGGAGGCCGTGCTCGGGGTGCCGTCGACCCGGCGCGCCGCTCCCGCTGACGCGAGCCATGCCCCGATCCGTCCCGTCTCCGGGACGATCCTCGACGCCAGCCCGCACCTCCTGGTGCTGCACACGGCCGGCGGCGAGGTACGGCTGCCGATGACCGACGCCACCGCCGTCTGGCACGGCGGCCGGGGGACCTTCGCCGCCCTCCGGCCCGGCCGCGAGGCGATCGTACGACCGGCCGCCGACGGCCTGCGCGCCGACCGCGTCTGGGTGGACATCGGCAGGGTGAGCGGCGTCATCTTGGCGTGCGGGCGGGACACCGTGGAGGTGGACATGGGCCCTCACCGCGGACGTGCCCATGTGGTGCTCCCCCCGCACGCCCTCGGACGCGTCCTCGTCCGCCACCCCCGGCTCGAACCCGGCTATCTCATCGACGTCATCTGCGTCCGTTCGGCCGACGGCCAGCACGGGGTCCGTCCGGGCACCTCCCAGCCCGGCTACCGCGCCGACGACCTGGCTGCCCCGGAACCGGGCGCCCGCGTCCCCGACCCGATCCGCGGCACCGCCACCTGGTTCGGCGGCGCGCACACCAAAGCCAGCAGCGCGTGCAGGGCCGCATGTGGCGGAGGCAGCGGCGCGCATAGCGGCGCGCACGGCGCAGGCAGCAGCGCACACGCCGCTGGTAGAGGCGCGTACGGCGGGGGCAGCGGCGCGTATGGGGCAGGCAGTGGCGTATACGGCGCGGACAGTTGCGCATACGGCGCAGGCAGCGCGGGCAGCGACTGGCATGGCGGGGGTAGTGGCGCGTACGGCGCTGGTAGACGCGCGTATGGGGCAGGCAGCGGCGCGTATGGGGCAGGTGGCGCTTACGGCGGGGGTCGTGGCGGGTTTGGCGGGGGTTGGGGCGCTTACGGGGTGGTGGGGGCGGCTTATCCGGCGGTGGACTCTGAGGGGGATTCGGGCGGGTGTCCTGGGGCGCCTGCCGGTTGTGTCGCTCTCCCCTATCTGTCGTTGGGCAGCGGCTTGTCGGTCCTCAGCGAGTGCACGGGGCGTACGGCGGCCGTCCCGGTCATCGAGTGCGGGTGCGCGGCGGCGCTCTACTGCGACCGGTGCGTGGAGTGCGGCACGTCGCCGCGCGGACGGGTGGTCGAGCTGACGCCGGCCGCGTTCGTCAGCCTGGGCGGCGACCTGGAGGCCGGATGTTTCAACGCGGTCGTGCGCCCGGGCATGGGGGGTTGATCGGTGGTCACCGTCGTCCAGAACACGCAGGTTCTCCTTCTTGCCGCGGTGCTCCTGGCGGCGTGCCTGGCCAAGTTGATGATCCGCGAGCCGGTGGGGGCGGCGCCCGAGCATGTGCACGGCGTTCCGGTGCCCGCGGGTCTCGGGCGGGCGACGGCGCTGCGCCAGAGCAGGCCCGTGAACGTCGGCCTCGGCCTCACCGAGGGCGTCCTCGGGTTGGGCCTGCTGGTGAGCTCGCATTTCTCCGTGCGGCTCGCCACGACGGTGACGTTCGCCGCGGCCACGTGGGTGGTCGGGGAGCTGCGCGTCCGCCGTCCGGACGCGGGATGTGGTTGTTTCGGCGGGCTGAGCGCCAAGCGTGTGGGGCGCCGCAGCGTCATCCGCGCGGTGTTGTTCACCGCGGCCGCGGTGGCCGCGTTCGGTGCGCCGCACGCGGGAGTGGACGTGCTGCGCAGCGGCCAGGCCCAGGTCGTGCTGATCCTTGCTTTGGAGCTGGCGCTGTTCGCCGCACTGTCGCCCGAGCTGTCCGTTTTGTTGGAACGGCACGGGTTGCGTAAGTCCCCGGAGCCGTGCGAGCGGCGCCGCAGCCCGCTCGCGGAGACGTACGCGACGCTCTACGACAGCGCCGAGTGGCTGCGGTACGAGGAGTCGGTGTCCAGCGCGGCGCCGCTGGACGTCTGGCGCGAGGGCTGCTGGCGATTCCTGGTCTTCCTCGCGCGGGTGGACGGGCAGGACGTGGAGGTCGTGTTCGCGGTCTCCACGGCCGCCCGCGACAGGGCCGTGCGCTCCGCCATCTCGCCTCCCGCGGCGGGCATGGCTTCCGCCGTGGGCGAGACGCCGGTCGCGGGCGGTGCGCCCGCGGTGTCGGCCGCCGGCGTCACGCCCGCGGCGGCGGGGTGATGCCGAGGTAGCTCTCCTGGACCCGGCTGTCGGCCAGCAGGTCGGCGGCCGGGCCGTCCAGCGCGATCCGTCCGGTCTCCAGGACGTACGCACGCGACGCCAGTGACAGGGCGGTGTCGACGTCCTGCTCGACCAGCAGCACCGCGGTGCCGTCGGCGGCGATGGCGGGCAGCCGCGCGACGATCTCGTCCACGACGATCGGCGCGAGCCCGAGCGACAGCTCGTCGATCATCATGAGCCGGGGCCGGCTCATGAGACCGCGGGCGATCGCGCACATCTGCTGCTCGCCGCCGGACATGCTGCCCGCGACCTGGTTCAGCCGCGACGCGAGCTGCGGGAACAGCTCCAGGACGCGGCCGATCTCGGTCGCGCCCCCCTTGCGGTGACGCCAGCCGCCGAGGAGGAGGTTCTGCCGGACGGTGAGCCCCGGGAAGAGCCGCCGCCCCTCTGGCACGTGGGCGATCCCCAGGCCCGCGATCGCCTCGATCGACCGTCCGCCCAACGGCCGGTCCGCCAGCACGGCCGAGCCGGATGCCAGCGGAATCACACCTGACAAGGCCCGCAGCAATGTCGTCTTGCCCGCCCCGTTGGGCCCGATCAGCGCGACGATCTCACGTTCGCCCACGTTCAGGTCGACGTCCCACACCACCAGGACACGGCCGTAGCCGGCCGTGAGGCCCCGCACCTCCAACATCAGCCCTCGCCCCCGCGCCGCGCGTAGCGATGACCCAGGTAGGCCTCGATCACCTGCGGGTCGGCCATGACACGATCGGGCGGCCCCGATGTCAGGACCTTGCCTTCGTGCAGGACGAGCACCTCGTCACTGACCTCGACGATCGCGCGTACGACATGCTCGACGACCACGACCGTCACGCCCTCGGCGGCCAGTTCGCGGATGAGGGCCAGGGCGGGGTCGATCTCGACGGGACGCAGCCCGGCGAGCACCTCGTCCAAGAACAGCAGCCGGGGTTCGAGGGCAAGCGCCTTGGCGAGCTCCAGCCGGCGGGCATCGGCGACCGAGAGCTCGGCCGGCGCCCGTTCTGCCTGGCCGGCGAGCCCGACGCGTTCGAGCACGTCGGCGGTGAGCTTCGCGGCCCCGGCGGCGGTCCGGCCGCGCGCTCCGTACGTGGCGGCGACCGACACGTTCTCGCGGACGGACATGCCGCGGAACGGCTTCACCACCTGGAAGGTCCGCCCGACGCCCGCCTTGGCGACGGTCCACGGCCGGGCGCCGGTGAGATCACGGCCGCCGATGACCACGGTCCCGGCCGACGGTTTCAGGTGGCCGGTGACGACGTTGATGAACGTGCTCTTGCCGGAGCCGTTCGGCCCGATGACGCCGAGCGTGCGTCCGGCGGGCACGCTCACGTTCACCTCCGACAGCGCCGCCAGGCCGCCGAACCGCCGGGTGAGCCCGCGCACCTCCAGCATGGGCGGGGTCATAGCCGGTACCTCCGGACGTTGGCCAGCGGGGAGAAGTCGCGGGTGCGCCAGGCGTCCCGTGCGTACGTCACCACTCCTTCTGGCATGAGGACGACGACGAGGATGATGATCGTGCCGAGGATGAACGTGTGGTACTCGGTGAAGGACTGCCGCAGCCACTCCGACAGGAACTGCAGGCCCACCGCGCCCAGCAGCGGCCCGAGGATGGTTCCCGCACCGCCGATCACCACCATGATCACCATGAGGACGGTGATCTCCACGTCGAACATCCGGTCCGGATAGACCGTGACCAGCTGGAACGTGTAGGCCGACCCGGCCAGCCCGGCGAAGAGCCCCGAGAGCGCGAACGCGGCGACCTTGGTCCGGGTGGTGTTGATCCCCATCGAGGCCGCCGCCTCCTCATCCTGGTGGATCGCCCGCATCGCCATCCCGAACCGGCCGCGCGTGACCAGCGCCGCGACAACCACGGTCACCGTGGCCAGCACAAGGAAGATGACGTAGAACCCGTCCACCCCTGGGTAGGGCGTCGGGACGTCTGCACCGAACGTCGGAATGGTGATGCCCGCGCCGCCGCCGGTGAGGTCGGGCGCATTGATGACCAGCTCACGCATTCCCTCTGCCACGCCCAACGTCGCGATGGCGAAGTAGTGCCCCCTTAGCCGCAGCAAGGGCAACCCGATGAGCGCCCCGAAACCGGCCGCGACGAGCCCCGCGACCACCATCGAGGGCCAGAACGACCACTTGGCATGGGACATCAGCACCGCGGTCGTATAACCGCCAAGCCCAAAGAAGACGACCTGGCCGAACGAGGCGTACCCGGTGAAGCCGCCGATGAGGTTCCATGACTGCGCCAGGACGATGAACATGAACACCGCAGTGACGACCCGTACCTGCCCCGTATAAAGCTGCGTCTGCAGGAAAACGCACCCAAGCACAGCTACTCCGCCCGCGCCCCAAGGCGCCACCCGGGCCATCACACCTCCTGCCTGGCCTCATAGAACGCCCTGCCGAGGAGCCCGGAGGGGCGGGTCGCCAGGACCAGGACGAGGACGGCGAAGGCGACCGCGTTGGCCCACGTGCCGGACAGATACTGGCCCGCCCACGACTCGGCCAGCCCCAGGACGAGCCCGCCCGCCAGCGCGCCGTACATGTTGCCGAGCCCGCCGAGCACCGCGATCACGAAGCTGAACAGTGTGAAGCGGCCGGCGTCGGCGGGGTGGAAGGTGCCGATCGTGCCTGCCATCGCGCCCGCCCCGCCCGCCAGCGCGGCGGCGAGGCCGAACGTGAGCGCGTAGACGTGCCGGGCCTTGATGCCCATCAGCCGCGCGGCGCCGCGGTCCATGCCGGTGGCCATGATCGCCAGGCCGGTGCGGGTGCGGTTCATGAAGGCGACCAGGAGGATCGCCACGACCACCGCGACGGCGAACGTGAGAAGGCGGCCGAGAGGCACCTGCACGCTGCCAGGCAGCCCGATGCCGCGCGAGGCGTACGAGGTGGGGATGGACCGGAAGTCTCCGGTGAAGGCGATGTTCATGCCCTGGACGAGCACGAGTTCCAGCCCGAACGTGAGCAGGAGCGTGATGAAGATGGGCGCGTTCACGACGAGGTTGATCAGCCCGCGCTGGATCGCGTACCCGAGCACGAAGAGGCAGGCGGCGGAGCCGAACATGCCGACGAACGGGTCGAGGCCGAGCGCGTTCGACAGCCCCAGGGCGATGTACGCACCGAGCACCACGAACGCGCCGTGGGCCAGGTTGATCACGTTCACGACGCCCCACACGAGCGAGAAGCCGACCGCGATCAGGGCGAACAGGCCGCCCTGGAGCAGCCCGTTCAGGGTGGCCTGCAGGAACGAACTCACCGGCCGGGCCAGCTGAGCTTCGCGGCCGCTGCGTCCTTGGGCCACACGGTCACGACCTTGCCCGCCTGCACCTGGATCACCGACATGGGCTTGAACTTGTTCTGGCCCGTCGCGTCGAACTTGATCCGGCCGAAGAACGACGCGGTGTCGAGCGCCGCCATCGCGTCGCGGACCTTGTCGGGCTCGGTGGAACCGGCCTTCTGCGCCGCCGTCGCGAGGGCCAGGCAGGCCGCCGTCGCCTCGGCGTTGTGGTACTGCGCGGGATGCCCGTACTTGGTCTGGATCGCCGCCGCGTAGTCCTTGGCGGTGCCGAAGAACGGTTCGGAGCCCTTGACCTCGGCGGTCCACTGGCTGGAGCCGATCACGCCGTTCGCCAGGCCGCGCAGCGTGTTGCGGAAGTCGGGCGTGGGCGGCGCGACCGACTCGGCGAACATCTTGGGCTTCACGCCGAGCTCGTTGGCCTGCTTGATGATCGCGATGCCCTCGACCAGGTGCACCGAGCCGACGATGACGTCGGGCTTCTTGCCCTTGATCTTGGTGAGCACGGCGCTGACGTCCGTCGCCTGGGCGGGGAAGTACTCGGTGGGGAAGACGGTGTAGCCGCGCGTGCGGGCCTCGGCGACGCCGCCCTCGGCCACCGTCTTGGAGAAGCCATCGTCGGCGGACAGGAACGCGATGGTCTTCGGCTTGGGGACGGCGAGCTCGTCGATCGCCTTGACCATCGACGCCGCGTACTCGGTGGCGGGGGAGAGCACGGCGAACGAACGTTTGTAGCCCTGCTGGAAGATCTTGTCGTCGGCGCCGGCCGCGTCCGCCATGACCTGCTTGTTGCGTTCGACCACGGGTGCGGCGGCCGCCGTGCTCGCCGAGCCGTACGGGCCGAGGACGAGCTTGACGCCGTCGTCGTTGAGGCGGTCGACGATGCGGGCGGCCACGTCGGCCTTGGACGTGTCGTCGGAGTACCGGATGTCGATCTTGAGCTTGCGGCCGCCGACCGGCACGCCGCCCTTGGCGTTGATCGTCTCCTTGCAGAGGTCGTAGCCCTGCTTGGTCAGCTGGCCCTCCCGGGCGAGCGCGCCGGTGTTGGAGTAGGGGGCGCCGAGCACCAGCGTGTCCCCGGAAGAGCCCCCCGACTCCCCCTTGGAACCACATGCGGTGGCGAGGAGTGCCACGGTCACGGCGCCGGCGGCGAACGAGAGGTTCCTGACCATGAGACCTCCAGGGAGATCGTGCGCGACGGCTCTCCGAGGATGTTTCAAGCAAGCCGGAAGATCGCCTGTTTGTCCGATTCCGGCAGTGTCCGCGTGTGGCCAGCGTCACGTTGAGGCACTCTCTGAAGCTCTATTGCCTTCTCTAGCTCCAGCCTCATAGAGCCCTAGAGAATAAGAGAGAACCAACGCTTGCCGAATCTACGAGTCTCTAGTGACAGCGCTAGAGAACCGTAGATTTCTGTGACAAGCCGCTTCGATGCAGCCTTATATGAGCCTCTAGCGCTGACGCTAGAGAGCGGTATATCCGGGTAGTGGCGGTCGAGGACGAGTGGGGACTGGGTGAACTGGGCTCAGGCGGGCTGGGCCCTCAGGAACTTGCCGAAGTGCGGGACGGTGAACGCGACAAGGCCACGCTCGGCGCTGTAGATCAGGCCCTTCTTGATGAGGCCGTCGCGGGCAGGCGACAGGCTGGAGGGCTTGCGGCCCAGCTCGTCGGCGACCGCGGACGTGGGCACCGGCTCGTCGCCGAGGGTCGCCATCGCCCGCATGTAGTCGCGTTCGGCCGGAGTCGCGCGGTCGTAGCGGCTGCCGAAGAACCCGACCGCCAGCTCGCTCTCCGCCTCGGGCGCCGCGACCTTGATGTCGTCGGCGGTGATCGGGGTGTCGGGGGCGACGTCCCAGACGACCTTGGCGTAGGCCTGGACGAAATAGGGATAACCGTCGGCCGCCCCGTAGAGCGCGTCCAGGGCCTCCTCGGTGAACGTGACGTCCTCGCGCTGCGCCGGGGCCAGCAGCGCGAAGTCGGCGGACTCGCGATCGAGCCGGTCGATGCGGGCGTAGCGGAAGAGCCGCTCCGAATAAGACTTGCTCGCCGACAGCACGGCCGGCAGGTGCGGCAGCCCGGCGCCCACGACGATCAGCGGCCCGCCGTTCTGCGACAGCTCGTGGCAGGCGGCGCAGAGCGCGGAGACGTCGTCGGCGGGGATGTCCTGCATCTCGTCCACGAACAACGAGATGCCGACGCCGACATCGGTGGCGACGGACGCGGCGTCCACGAACAGCTCGGTGAGGTCGATCTCCAGATCGCCGGAGTCGGCCCGGCCGCGCGCGGCGGGCACGTCGATGCCGGGCTGCCAGCGGTGCACCCGCGCCTTGCCCTTGCCGGCCGGCTCCTCGCCCGCCTGGGCGAACGCCTTGAGGACGCCGAGGAACTCCTCGATCCGGTCGGGGGCGCGATGCCGGGGGGCCAGCTCGCGGATGGCCATGTGGAGCGCGGACGCGACCGGGCGCCGGATCGACTGGTCCGGACGCGCCTCGATCTTGCCGGTGCCCCACAGCCGCTGGATCGCCATCGAGCGGAACGCGTTGAGCAGCACGGTCTTGCCGACCCCGCGCAGCCCCGTGATGATCATGCTGCGCTCCGGACGGCCGCGGGCCACCCGTTCGAGTACCACCTCGAACTGCTGGAGTTCGCGGTCGCGGCCGGCCAGCTCGGGGGGACGCTGCCCGGCGCCTGGGGCATAGGGATTGCGCACGGGGTCCACGGTCTCGGACTCTATGAGGCGATATAGCTGTGGCCGTAGATTTGCGTAGAAACTCATGCGGCGTGTCGCGCTCGGGCGTCCCGGCCCGCACCGGGCGGACGCGGGCGCACCGCGCGTTTCGAGGTCGCCATGGCCGCCCCCGGCCACCGGACGGCCTGCGGAAACCGTCGCCACCATGCCGCCTCCCCACGACCCCGGGCCCGCCGCCCGGCAAGGAAGAAGCTTCGCTTGGGCTCATGGGCGAGCGCGCTCGAACGAACAAGTCGAATCTCTGTTCGACTATTCGAACACACTAGCGCACGGCATCACTCCGGTCACGCGGTTCTCGCCAATACGTTCGAAGAGAAAGACGCCCCGCCATCACCTCTCCTGACATACCGCCCTCATCCACGACGTCGCGCACGGTCTGGACATGACGGTCACGCTCGGGCTGGACCGGCGGGTGCCCGAGACTCGGCCGCGCGTGGGCCTGGAGCTGGGCGAACCGGTGGACGGAGCCTCACGCACCACCGATTCGCCGAAGGACGGTCGTCAGGCCAGCGACTCGTCCGCCGTGGAGAGGTGCGGGACCCTCTCCGCCGGGATCGTCCCCATCCGTCCCGCCTGGAAGTCCTCGAACGCCTGGACGATCTCCTCGCGGGTGTTCATCACGAACGGCCCGTACCGGGCAATCGGCTCCCGGATCGGCAGGCCGCCCAGGATGAGGACCTCCCAGCCGTTCTTGCTCGCGAGCGGCTGGCTCTCGGCCGCGCGCAGCACCAGGCCGTCGGTCTCGCCCTTGTGGTGCGAGCCACCGAAGACGGCGAGCTGCCCGTCGCCGACGGCGACCTCTTCCACGCCGGCCGTGCCGCGGCCAGACAGGGAGTAGGCCATCGCGTTGAACTCCCTCGGCCAGGGCAGCGTGAGCTGTGCGCCGGGAGCGATGGTGGCGTGCAGGTACGTAATCGGCGTGTACGTCGAACCCGGCCCCTGGTAGCCCGCCACCGAACCGGCGATCACGCGGACGAGCGAGGCGCCGTCCTCGGCGGCCAGCAGCTTCACATCGCGCGCCTCGATGTCCTGATAGCGCGGCTTGACCCACTTCTGGGCGCGCGGCAGGTTCACCCAGAGCTGCACGCCGTGGAAGAGCCCGCCCTTGGTGACCAGCTCGGGTGGCGGCTGCTCGATGTGCTGGATCCCGGCACCGGCGGTCATCCACTGCGTGGCGCCGTCGGTGATCACACCGCCGCCACCGGTGGTGTCCTGGTGGGCGAAGGTGCCGTCGATCATGTACGTCACGGTCTCGAACCCGCGGTGCGGGTGCCAGGGCGTGCCCTTGGCCTCGCCGGGCGCGTACTCGACCTCGCCCATCTGGTCGAGGAGCAGGAACGGGTCGGCGAGCGACAGGTCGACGCTCGGGAACGGGCGCCGCACCTGGAATCCCTCGCCCTCGAGGTGGCGCTGGGCGGTGACGACCTTGGCGACGCGGCGCCAGCCGGTCGTCTCCTCGGGCAGGCGCGGCAGGCGTGGCAGTGTCAGCGGATCCGCCATCACGGCAGGCATCTCGTCTCCTCCTCAGGGGACCGACCGATCTGTGTGCCAGGGGGAACGTAGTTGAAAGATAAACTATTCCGGATGCCCGGGATGCCGCTCCATGCCTGGTAGATCCCACGGTAGCAGAATTAGTTGAATCTTCAACAGGTGCCCTATACTGCCGGACATGAGCGAACCACGCTGGCTCGATGCCGACCAACAGCGCGACTGGCGGGCGTTCGTGGACGGCAGCGTCCGGCTCACCGAACTCCTCGACCGTGACCTCAAGGCCAAGCATGGTCTGTCGGTGTCGGAGTACGAGATCCTGGTACGGCTGTCCGAGGCCCCCGAACGCCGTCTGCGCATGGCTGAACTGGCCGAACACGCGAGCCAGTCACGCAGCCGCCTGTCCCACACCTGCAGCCGGCTGGAGTCCAAGGGGCTCGTCTTCCGCGGCGGCTGCCCCAACGACAAACGCGGCGTCTACGCGCACCTGACCGACGAGGGCTTCGACGCCCTCGACCGCGCGGCGCGCGACCACGTCGAGACGGTCCGGGACTTCTTCATCGACATCATCGACCCGTCCGATCTGGCCAGCATCGGACGCGCGTTCACCGCCGTCAACAAGCGCATCGGCGAAGCCGGCTAGCCGCGCCTCCGGCCTCAGCCGGCCAGGGGGAGACCGGTGAGGAAGCCGACGGAGACCAGGGTCAGGAAGATCCAGGCGAGCATCATGCCGATCCCGAAGGGGCGCCACGAGCCGCCGACCTTCCAGATCAGCAGGCTGCCCAGGCCGAAGGCCAGCAGGAGCAGCGTCACCATCTGCGGCAACAGGCTCGGGCGGCGCGCCATCATGAGCGGGGCCCACATCATGATGGCGTCGACGAACGTGAACGTGCCGAAGCCGGCCCCGACGAAGACCAGGAAGCGGCCGCCGGGCACCTGGGGAACTTTGTCCCGGGGCAGTCGGATACGCGGCGACAAGTCCTGCGCGCTCTCGACCCTGGAGGCCACCGAGAAGATCTCGTCTTCGAGACTCGGGAGGTTTTCAGGCTCCGCCATGCCGACTCCCTCGGCCGGGGACGCCGGGACGATGCCCGGTGGGGGATCAGCCAAACGGCGTGGCACGTCCGCTCCCCGTCCCTTTTCGACGGACATGCCCATAGACGCACCGTAGCGAATCCAAGGTCCAACACGAAGACGGCCCGACGTGCGATCCTGCTGAAATGGCAGGCAGACGGCTGTTGCACTCCGTAGCGTTCATGACCGCATTCATTTCCGTGACGGCCGCGACGACGGGGTGCGGCAACGGCTCCGACTCCGGATCCGGCTCGTCCGCCTCCGCGACGCCTCCCACCGCCACCGGCGCCCCATCCGCCACCTCGGCCACGCCCGCGGCACCCTCGCCGAGTGAGACCTCGCAACGATTCCGCTCCGAGATCAAGACCGTCACGGCCGGGGATCTGAAGCACTCCTGGCGCAAGGGCTGCCCGGTGAGCCCGTCCGGCCTGCGGATGATCGAGATGACGTACTGGGGCATGGACGGCAAGCCGCACGAGGGCGGAAAGCTGGTCGTCAACGCCAAGGCCGCCAAGGACCTGGTCGGAGTCTTCCGGACGTTGTTCGACAAGCGCTACCCGATCCGGCGCATGGAGCCGGTGGACGTCTACAAGGGCAGCGACTTCGACTCGATCGAGGCCGACAACACCTCGGCGTTCAACTGCCGGAACGCGACCGGATCGGGCAACTGGTCACAACACGCGTACGGCCTGGCGATCGACATCAATCCCTGCGAGAACCCCTACGTCACGGCGAGCGGCGAGGTCGCGCACAAGGACTGCGTGAAATACAAGAACCGCGGCAACCGCGATCCCGGGGTCGTCCACAAGGGAGACAAGGTCGTGCGGGCTTTCGCGGCGATCGACTGGGGCTGGGGCGGCGAATGGAGTGGTACGAAGGATTACCAGCACTTCTCCAGCAGCGGACGCTGAGCCGCCCCGCCGACGGGGTCCCGCGTGAACGCGGGCGGCGGGCTGGCGGTGCGCTCCGGGCGGTGACCTGCCCTCATCCGAGGGCGAGCAGGGCCACCACGAGGACGGCGACGATGGCCACCACGGCGACGACGCCGATGATCATGCCGATGTTGGGGCCGGACTTCTCGGTCTGACTCTGCTGCTGAAAGCGCTGGAACTGCTGCGTCGTGCCGGCTGGATCTTGCGGATTCTGAGACATGGCCCAGAGGGTAACGGATGATTTAGGCGATTTTCATGCTGGATAACCCGATCGCTCCATCTCGACGACCTTCGTTTCCACCACGAGCTCGTCTCCTCCGGACGACGGTTCGAGTGCCGCGGTGATCGACGACAGGTTTCCCACCCGGCTCAGATGCGTTCCCGCGCAGGGGATCTCGGCCGTTCCGCCGGGAAGCTCGCAATGCCATGTCCGGCGTGCGGTCAGCTCCGGCGACGGCACCTCGATCCGGACGGGAACGTCCGCGGCGATCCATTCGGCCAGCAGGCCGTTCACCTCAGCGGTGATCTCGGGCAGCGCGCCCGCCAGGCCGCCGGCCGTGAACCCCTTCTCCCGCAGCGGCGTGCCGATCCGGTAGACGTCCCGGCTGCCGTGGGGGACGATCCGCGACGTCGCGATCGCCAGCGCGTCGAAGTCGGGGTGCCCGAGGCCGTCGATCCGGGACGGAGCCAGGCACCAGCGCGGGGCCAGCGCCGCGTTCAAAGCCAGCGCCGTCAGGTGGCAGGCCGTGTGCCCCGCCGAGAAGGCCCGCCGCCGTTCGGCGTTCACGATCAACTCGACCTCGGACGGGACCGGCACCCCCCGTTCGACCACATGAACGACCAGCCAGTGCCACGCCGGGTCCCCCCGCCGAGCCGGAATATCGGCCCCAAGCAGCAGTTCGCCATAATCCCCGGCGGGCACTCCCTCGCCCCCGGCAGACATCCTGTCGCTCCCGGCAGGCATTCCGCCGGTTACGCAGTCGACGACCCGCTGCTCGATGTCGTCCACCTGGATGAGGCCGGTGTCGCCGGGCTGGTCGGGCCAGGAGTGATCGAGCGGGTGGAACGGTGTCTGCTCCGTCACCACGCCGAAGCCGCCGCCGTCCAGCGGCACCACCACGAGCACCGTGGAGTGCCCTGACACGGCCCCGGCCGGGAAGGTCACGTGAGTCGATCCCCCGATTTCCCCCACGTCCATCGACGCTACCAGCCGAAACGCGGAACGCCCCCGGCGGGCACGGAGCCTGCCGGGGGCGCGCTGCCCTGCGGAGAGTGTGGGATTCGAACCCACGACGACTGTCCCCAGCCGTGGTCGCTTTCAAGGCGACTGCACTAGTCCACTATGCGAACCCTCCTGGCCGGAGACCACGATAGCGGTCGTACGCGACTGGCATCGACCTCATATGAGGTGACGCCCAGGGCCGTCGGCCGTCCGGGGCTACCGCGTCCTCACCTGGGCGGCGGCCGCGAAGATCGCCTCCGCGTCGTCCAGCGGCGGCCGGATCACCTCCAGGATCAGCTTCTTGATCTCCTTTCCCTCGGCGCCCGCGACCTGGACTTCTCGGTCCCGACCCTGCGTGTAGACCGCACCGGCCGCTCCGAGGTCGAGGCACGTGACGTACGGAGACGGGGCGAACTCCTTGAGCGGCAGCCCGAGAAGGTCGGCGGCCGCGTTGTGACCGGCCGTCTTGCCGAGGGGGATCGCGTACTGGCAGCTCTGGACCGCCACCTGGCCGGACTCCACACGCGCCGCCGCGGTGTCCCCCGCGGCGAAGATCTCGCCGGACACGCGCAGCTCCGCGTCCACCTCCAGCCGTCCCAGGCCGTCCCGGGCGCCGCCGACCTGCGCTGTCAGCGAGTCGGCCCGCATCCCGGCCGTCCACACCACGGCGTCCGCGTCCACCCGGGTGCCGTCGGAGAGCCGCGCGTATCCGTCACCGACCTCGGTCACGGTGACGCCGAGCCGCCGCTCGACGCCGAGCTCGTCCAGCGCCGCCTCGATGTGCGGGCGCGGGCCCGGCCCGAGCTCGGAACCGACGACCTCACTGAGATCGACCAGCACCACCTCGCCGCGTTCGGCGAGCTCGGTCGCCACCTCCAAGCCGGTGAAACCCGCGCCCACCACGACCGCCCGGAACGGCGTTCGCGCACGCAGATGGGCGTCGAGCCGGTCGGCCGCCGCCAGGGTGTCGACATCGAACACCCGGTCCGCGCCAGGGAAATCGGGGCGGACAAGGCGGCTGCCCGTCGCCAGGATCAGCCGGTCGTAGCCGACCGTCCGGCCGTCGTCGAGCGTCACCAGCCGCCGTTCCGCGTCGATCTCTGTGACGGCCGCGCGCAGCTGCTCGACGCCGATCGGCTCCAGGACGCGCTTGAGGGCGACCCGCGCCCGATCCGGGTCCGCCTGGTGCAACCACGGGCGCAGCACGAGATCCTCATTGGGCGCGATCAACGTGATCCGAAGCCCGCCGTCCGTGCCCAGGCTCGGACTGGCAGCCGCGGGCTCACCGGCGGCAGCGGCTGCGTCGGCACGCACGCCGGCCGCCGCCGCGGCGCTCCACATCCCGGCGAAACCGCCCCCGACGACAACGATGTGGGACATTCCCATCTCCCTCTGCTCGGAATTCGCCAGGGAGACAGGACGAAGGCGTCAGGTGTGACCGATGTGCCGCAACTTTTCTGGATTGGACTGCCGCCACATCGTCAGCACCCGGCCGTCCACGATCTCGAACGTGTCGATCCACAGGAGCTCGCCGGAGGGGTCGTAGCTCACCAGCCCCGGCTCCCCGTTCACCTCGACGATCTCCACCCGGCCGACGTCGCCCTCGTCCGCCCGGCCGATCCGGCGGCGTCCCACGTTGGCGAGCAGGGCCGCGACGCGGGCGGCGCCGCGCACGAGCTTGCGGGCCGCGAGGACCTTGCCGCCGCCATCGGCGATGTAGACGGCCTCGGGATGCAGCACGCCGATGAGCGCGTCCAGGTCACCGGCCTCGGTCGCGGCCCGGAACGCGGCGAGCACCCGATCGCGCTGGGCCCGCGGCACCGGCGGGCGCTCCCGGGCCTCCGCCACCCGCTGCCGCGCCCGCGAGGCGAGCTTGCGGGTCGCCGCAGGAGACCGATCCACGACCTCGGCGATCAGCTCGAACGGGACCTCGAAGACGTCGTGCAGCACGAACGCGACCCGCTCGGGCGGCGTCAGCTCCTCCATCACGATGAGCATCGCGGTGCTCACCGACTCGTCCACCAGCACGGACTCGGCCGCGTCGGGCCCGGTCAGCAGCGGCTCGGGCAACCACGGGCCGACATAGCTCTCCCGCCGCACCCGGGCGGACTTGAGAATGTTGTACGAGGTGCGCGCGGCGATCGTCACCAGCCACGCGCGCAGATCCCGGACGGCGGAGAGATCGGCCGCCGACGCGCGCAGCCACACGTCCTGGACCACGTCCTCGGCGTCGGCCACCCCGCCGAGCAGCCGGTACGCGACGCCGAAGACCGCCGACCTGTGCTGCTCCCACTCGCCCTCGAGCGCCGCCGTGGTCACCGCGAACTCCCCTCAGATCTCGGGGACCTTGTAGCCGGGGATGGACGGCCAGCGGACCGTCATCACGACCGACTCCTCCTCGGCGCACCAGGAGTGGTCAACGCCGCGAGCCCAGACTACGTAGTCGCCCTGGTTCGCCAGAACAACGTCGCCGTCGGGGAACTCCATCCGGAAACGGCCGCTGATCAGAACCAGCAGGGCCGTGCGCTTCTCACCCGTGGCCCATCGCGCGCGCCGTTCCCCCTGAGGGTGCACACCCCATTTGATCTCGACCTCGTCGCTGTGCCGCATGTCGCCCTCGGGCTTGAAATGGCCCAGCAACCACCCGCTGTCACCGCCGGCATCGACGGCGGCCTTCCCCACGTACACCCCATCCATCACGATCGGTGACGCTAGCCCACCCACCTAACGCCTCGTAAATCGCCCCGCCCCCGCAACACAGCCCGAAGTAACGCCACAGGACGGACCGGACCACAGGACAGGCCGCACCGCCAGACAGGCCGCACCGCTAGACGAGCCACACCGCTGGGCAGGCCCGCGCCACTGGACAGGCCGCGCTGCCAGACGGACCGCACCACCGCCGTCCGAGCCACACCGCCGGACGGGGCGCGCCGCCGGGCGGACCGGACCGCCGGGCGCGGCCGCGCCACTAGACGAGCCACACCACTCCGCGAGGCCGCGCCGCTGGGCAGGGCCCGCGCCGCCAGACGGACCGCAACGCCGGACGCGCCGCACCGCAGGGCGGGTTACTCCGCTGGACGGGCCGTGCGGCTGGGTGGAGTCACGGCGCGGGCGCGTGGTGGTCGGTGGGCTCGCGGAGGCGGCCACGGGTGACGAGTCGGAGCAGCCAGACCTGCGCGAGGCCGGGGCCGGTCGTGGCCACGATGAAGAGCGCGAAGCCGAGCGGCCCGGGCATCTCGCCGAAGATCCCTTCGAGGCCCGCGAGAGCCAGCAGGCCTGCCCCTGACAACGGCAACGTCACCGCGATAAGCCAGACGCCGATGAGGCTCGCGTCCTCATGGTCGACGAACACCCGGTCGGCGATGACCACCAAGGTCACCACGATCACGAGCGCGGCGTAGGCGGCCGGGACGATGATCCCGAGCCATCCGGTGGAACGGGCGGCGGCGGCACGCGAGAGACGTTTGAACATGCTTCCCATGATCCGGTGACCCGGCGACCCTCACCTGAGTACGGATACTCAGGTGAGGGCCCTTAAATCACTCGGTCGGGCGCTGGTAGGCGAAACCGTCGCCGACAACGGCGGCCAGCGTGAGGTAGGCCTCGCGGGTGGCCGGAGCGAGCTGCTCCAGCGACACCTCGGCGCCCTCCTCAAGGTGGTCGTCGTAAGGAATCCGGACGACCGCGCGGCAGCGGCTCTCGAAGTGGGACTGCAGCTTGTCGAGGTCCACCTGGCTGCGCGTGCGGTTGCGGACCATGGACAGCACGACCACGCCGTTGCGGACGAGATGGCCGTGGTCGTGCGCCTCCAGCCAGTCGAGGGTGGCGCTCGCCGACCGGGCGCCGTCCACCGAAGGCGAGCTGACCAGCACCAGCTGGTCGGCCAGCGCGAGCACACCGGCCATCGCCGAATGCAGCAGACCGGTGCCGCAGTCGGTGATGCAGACGGAGTAGTACTGCTCCAGCACGACCGCGACCGCGGAATAGTCCTCCGCGCTGAACGCCTCGCTGACCGCGGGGTCACGGTCGGAGGCGAGCACCTCGAGGCGCGCCTCGTTCTGCGAGGTGAACGCGCGGACGTCGGCGTAGCGGCTGATCTTGTCGCGGTTGTTGAGCAGGTCACGGACCGTCGCCGCGGTCTCCAGCTTGACCTTGTCCGACAGGGTGCCGCGGTCCGGGTTGGCGTCCACCGCGATCACCCGGTCACCGCGCATCGACGACAACATCGAGCCCAGGCCGGTCGTGGTGGTGGTCTTGCCCACGCCGCCCTTGAGCGACATGACCGCGACCCGGTGATGGCCCCCGGCCACGTTCGTGCGGGCCCGCGTGATCAGGTCCTTGCGGCGCGTCTCGGCCTGCGACTCACCCGGGTGGATGTTGCCCGCGGTGGCCTTGTAGACCGCCCGACGCCAGCCCGCCGACGGCGCGATGCGACGCTCGCCGAGGAGGTTCTCGGAGCTGAGGCTCTCGGGGTTCTGCGGCTGCTGGGGATATTGCTGCTGCGGGTGGCCCTGCCCGTATCCGGGCGGTGGCCCCTGCTGAGGCCCCTGCGGCGGGCCGTACGGCTGCCCGGGAGGCGGCGGGTAAGCGGCGGGCGGCCCCTGCGGCGGAGGCGGCCCCTGGACATACCCCTCAGCCGGACCCGGCCCATAACCCTCTTGGGGGCCGGGAGCGTAATCCTCGGGCGGGCCAGGCGCGTAACCTTCCTGCGGACCGGGCGCGTAACCCTCTTGGGGCCTGGGCGCGTAGCCCTCCTGCGGACCAGGCGCGTAACCCTCGGGCGGGCCGGGTGCGTAGCCCTCCTGAGGGCCGGAGGCGTAACCTTCCTGCGGGCCATGGGCATATCCCTCAGGCGGGCCGGGCGCGTAACCCTCCTGTGGAGCAGGCGCGTAACCGTCGAATCCCTCGGGCGGGCTCGGCGGGCCAGGCGGATAGCCCTCGGGAGTGCCGGGGTAGCCCGGACCGCCATATCCCGGTGCTGGCGCCTGATTGCCGGACGGTCCGTACTGGGGCTCGCCGACCGGCGGCTGAGGCTGGTCGGCGGGCGGGTAGGGGTACGGCTGCGGCTGAGGACCGGGCGCGCCGAACTGCTCCGGCGGATAGGCCGGAAGAGGCCCGGGTTGCGGCTCAGGCTGCGGCGCGGGCTGGCTGAAACCGTCCTGCTTCAGCGCCCCCGGACCGTCGTACGGAGGTTGCGGCGACGGCTGACCTCCTTCATAGGGCGGCTGCGGGCCACCCTCGTACGGCGGCTGCGGCGCGCCTTCGTACGGAGGCTGCTGCACAGGCTGGGGGGCGTGGCTGTTGCCCTCGTAAGGAGGCTGGGGTGCCTGGTTGTCGTTCTCATACGGCTGCTGCTGCGGGTGCGGTGCCCGCGGGGGCTGGCCGCCCTCGTACGGCGGCATCTGCGTGGGGTCGTACGAGGGGAAGCCACCGTACGGAGGGGGAAGCATGCCTCCGTCGAAGGGCTGCGGCATGGGGCTGCCGTCGTACGGCTGCTGCGGGCCCTCGAACGGCGGAGGAGTCGCGCCGTACGGAGGCGGCGCCGGCAACTCGCCGTAGGGCGGGAATCCGGGCGGCGGCGGCACCGCACCGGGCTCGGATCCGGGCGCCGGGGCCTGGTCGTTCGGCCCCTGGAAGGGCGGCGGCGCGGCCAGCCACGGGTTGAGCTCCGCCTCGGACGGCGGCGCCTGCCCACCTTGCGGCGGTGGCGGCTGCGTGGTCTCGAGCCCGGGCGCGGGTTCGGCGTCGGACTGGGCCGGCTCAGCGGGGGCGGGCGCGGTGCCGGAACGCTTGACCACCGTCGTCGGCGTCGCCTCGTCCTCCTCGGGCGCGGACGCGGGTGCGGGGGACGGCGGCACGGCGGCGGCAGGACCTGTGGCCTCGCTGTTCATCGCGTCGAGGGAGGCCAGGCGCTCCTCCAGCGAACGCCCGTCGTGCTCGTTCTTTGCCACCGAATTTCTCCCCTCGGCCATGCCTACGTAGATCAATTCCGGAGTTTGGTCGGCAATAGCCTCACGGCAGGATACCTGTGCGCCAATACCACGCATCCACAGACGTGCGGCCACTTCCCCCCTGTTCGTCGAGCTTCCCGGCCCGCCGCGGTCACCACCGTCCCCGCCCTCCCCGGTAGCGTGCTCCGTATGCATGCGATCGTGATCCGCGAGCCTGGAGATCCCGACGTTCTGGAGTGGACGCGGGTGCCCGATCCGGAGCCCGGACCTGGGGAAGTCCTCCTCGACGTGGTGGCGAGCGCCGTCAACCGGGCCGACGTCATGCAGCGGCTCGGCTTCTATCCGCCGCCGCCTGGCGCGTCCGAGTATCCGGGGCTTGAGGCTTCCGGACGCATCGCGGCGCTCGGCGAAGGCGTCACGGGGTGGCAGGTCGGCGACGAGGCCTGCGCGTTGCTGGCGGGCGGCGGTTATGCCGAACGGGTCGCCGTCCCGGCCGGTCAGGTGCTGCCCGTCCCCAAGGGGGTCGACCTCGTTCAGGCCGCCGCGTTGCCCGAGGTCGTGTGCACCGTCTGGTCCAACGTCTTCATGCTTGGCGAGCTGCGGGCTGGGGAGACCTTCCTCGTGCATGGCGGCAGCAGCGGCATCGGCACCATGGCCATCCAGCTCGCACGGGCGAACGGGGCCACGGTCGCCTGCACGGTCGGCACCGCGGCGAAGGCCGCCCGCTGCCGGGAGCTGGGCGCCGACACAGTGATCAACTACCGGGAGGACGACTTCGTGCCGTCCGGCCCGTACGACGTGATCCTCGACAACATGGGCGCCAAGTACCTGGCCCGCAACGTCTCCGCCCTCGCCACCGGCGGCCGGCTGATGGTCATCGGGCTGCAGGGCGGCACCAAGGCCGAGCTGGACATGGGCGCCCTGCTGACCAAGCGGGCCAAGGTGCACGGCACGGGACTGCGGTCCCGTCCGTTGGACCAGAAGCGCACGATCGTGGCCGCGGTGCGCGAGCACGTGTGGCCTTTGATCGAGTCGGGGAAGGTACAGCCGGTGGTGGACCGCACGCTGCCCATGCCGGCGGCCGCCGAGGCCCATCGGATCCTCGAGGGCAGCGGCCACATCGGCAAGATTCTGCTGACCGTGTGAAACTGGAGACATCATGAACGAGCCTTCGAACAACCAGTCCGAGCAGGAGCCTCAGGTTCTCGTGATCGGCCCGAACGGCATCGCGCTGGAGGGCCCCGGAGAGGGCGAGGGCGACGAGAAGTCGATCACCAGCATGGTCGAGCAGCCCGCCAAGGTGATGCGGATCGGCGGCATGATCCGGCAGCTCCTCGAAGAGGTGAAGTCGGCTCCGCTGGACGAGGCGAGCCGCGCCCGCCTGCGCGAGATCCACAAGTCGTCGATAAAGGAACTCGAGGACGGCCTGGCCCCGGAGCTGGTCGAGGAGCTCGAACGTCTCTCGCTGCCGTTCACCGAGGGCACGGTGCCGAGCGAGTCGGAGCTGCGCATCGCCCAGGCCCAGCTCGTCGGCTGGCTGGAGGGCCTCTTCCACGGCATCCAGACCACGTTGTTCGCCCAGCAGATGGCGGCCCGCGCCCAACTTGAGCAGATGCGCCGCGCCCTGCCCGCCGGCATGCTCCCGCCCGAAGCCGCCGAAGAGAACCCCCGCCACTCAGGCCCCTACCTGTAAAAGGCCCTACCGCCGTGATCATGGAGCCCTCCGCTCCATGATCACGGCATGGTCGTTCGACGACCACGCCCCGCAGAACCCTGCCGTCCGTAGACGGGGCTTGCGCAACCTCGGCCGTCCAGGACCAGGACCTACGCCGTAGCCGTCCAAAGACCAAGCCGCCCGCGGCCTCCGCCAACTGAGAGCCAGGATCCAAGCCACAGGCCAGCCGCCAAGACCAGAGCGTGCCCGGCGTCAGCCGTCCGAGGGCCAGGCCACGCTGCCTCAGCCGTCCGCGGGCTGGGGTCTGCGCTGTCTGCCGTTCGGGGTCAGGCTTCGGGGAAGAGGCGTTCCAGGACTTGGGCTACGCCGTCGTCGTCGTTGCGGGCGGTGGTGCCGGTGACCGTCGACAGAACGAGCGGGTGGGCGTTGGCGACGCCGTAGGACGTGCCGGCCCAGGTCAGCATCGGCAGGTCGTTGGGCATGTCACCGAACGCGACGACCTCGGCCGCGGCGATCTGGTACTCGGCGCACAGCTCGGCGAGCGCGCTGGCCTTGGTGACGCCCTGGGCGCTCATCTCCAGCAGGCCGCGGCCGGACGAGTGGGTGACGGTGACGAGCTCGCCGACGGCCTTCTCCGCCTTCTCGGCGAGTGAGTCGGGGTCAGCGTTCGGGTGGAAGGCGAGCAGCTTGGTGCCGCCGCGGCTGACCAGGGTCTCGCCGTCGACCGGGCGGCCGCCGAGGGCCTCGGCGTCCCAGCGGCCCAGGTTGTAGCGGGCCTCGAAGACGAAGCCGGTGGGGTATTCGACCGCGAACCGCAGCTCGGGGACAGCGGCGCGCAGCCGTTCCACCGCCTTGGCGATCACGTCGGGCTCGATCATGCGGGCCCGGACGACGGTCTCGGTGTGCAGGTCGTAGACCACGGCCCCGTTGGCGCAGATGGCGATGCCGTGGTGGTCGACCGCGTTCGCGATCTCGTGCATCCAGCGCGGCGGTCGGCCGGTGACCATGACGAGGGTCGCGCCGGCGCGTTCGACGCGGGCGAGGGCGTCGACGGTACGGGCGGAGATCGTCCCGTCGGAACGCACGATCGTCCCGTCGAGATCGGTGGCGATCAAGCGCGGCGTGAGGTCGGACATGACACCTACCAGTCTCGCCGCATACTGATCTTCCCCGCATCCCCTCGGCGGAAAGCCATCCCCCAGCCAACCACCTTCGACCGACAAAGCCGCGCCCGCGGCACTCCGCCGCAGCGAAAACCCACCCTAGGCGACCCCATCGCCCCATAGGCCACATCTAGGCCTTTTCGGGCGCTCCCACCGTGGACGGTCCCAGTGCGCGGTCCCGGTGCGCGGTCCCGGTGCGCGGTCCCGGAACGGACGACGGGCCCCGCCGATCAGCTCGGCGGGGCCCGTCGTCCGTCTGTCAGCGCTTGACGGGCTCCAGGACCTCCAGGCCCAGGTACTTCTGCAGGGCCTTCGGCACCCGCACCGACCCGTCGGCCTGCTGGTGGTTCTCCAGGATGGCGACGATCCACCGCGTCGTGGCCAGCGTGCCGTTCAGCGTGGCGACCGGCTGGGTCTTGCCCTTGTCATCGCGGTGCCGGACCGCCAGGCGCCGCGCCTGGAACTCGGTGCAGTTGGACGTCGAGGTCAGCTCGCGGAAGGCGTCCTGCGTCGGCACCCACGCCTCGCAGTCGAACTTGCGCGCCGCGCTCGACCCCAGGTCACCGGCCGCGACGTCGATCACGCGGTACGGCAGCTCGACCTTGGCGAGCATCTCCTTCTCCCAGTTGAGGAGACGCAGATGCTCTTCGTGCGCGTCCGCCGGGTCGCAGTAGGAGAACATCTCGACCTTGTCGAACTGGTGCACCCGGATGACGCCCCGGGTGTCCTTGCCGTACGACCCGGCCTCGCGCCGGAAGCACGACGACCAGCCCACGTACCGTCGCGGCAGCGCGTCGATGATCTCGTTCATGTGGTACGCCGCCAGCGGCACCTCGGAGGTGCCCACGAGATAGAGGTCGTCCTGCGGCAGCTGGTAGACCTCGGACGCGTGGGCCCCCAGGAACCCGGTGCCCTCCATCGCCTCCGGCTTGACCAGCACCGGCGGGTACATCGGCACAAAGCCGGCCTCGATCGCCTGCTCCATCGCCAGATTGAGCAGCGCCAGCTGGAGCCGCGCGCCCACGCCGGTCAGGTAGTAGAAACGTGCCCCCGACACCTTGGCGCCGCGTTCCATGTCGATGGCGCCGAGGTTCTCGCCGAGCTCCAGGTGGTCCTTGGGCTCGAAGTCGAACGTGGGGATCTCGCCCACGTACTCCAGCGTGACGAAGTCCTGCTCGCCGCCCGCCGGGGCGCCTTCCTCGATGAGGTTGGGCACCGTCCTGAGCACGGCGTCGAGCTCGGCCGCCAGCCGGTCGGCGCCGGCCTCGGCCTCCTTGACCTGCTGCGCCAGCTCCTTGGCGCGCGTCAGCAACGCCTGCCGCTCGTCGCCCTGCGCCTTGGACACCGACTTGCCGAAACTCTTCTGCTCGGCGCGCAGTGACTCGAAACCGCTCAGCGCGGAACGCCGCCGCTCGTCCAGGTCGAGCAGCGTGTCGACGACGGCCTCATCCTCGCCGCGGGCGCGCTGGGACGCGCGCAACCGCTCGGGATCCTCTCGAAGAGCTCGCAGGTCAATCACAGACCCGAGGCTACCGGCCCGGACACCCCCTCCGCGCGCGAGTATCGCCCTACGGCACGAGCTGTCCGGCCCGCTATGGCACGAGCTGTTCGGCGCGCGAACGCCGTACGCGCTGGATGCGCTGGTGGATCGCCACGCTCCCGGCGAAGACCACCCCGCCGGAAGCCACCGCCAGCCACATCAGGTCAGAATCCAGCCGGGCCACGAGCGTGCCCACCAGCACACCCAGAATCACGCTGTTGACCACGCTGACCATGCCGGCGACGGTGAGCAGCATCTGCCCCCGCACCACGCGCATACCGCCGCTCCGCAGTACCTCTCCGACCTCATCGCTGGCCGCCGGCGGCGCCAGATAGTCCGCGAGGCCCGGCGCCACCTCGAAGTACAGCCGCCGGAGCCGGTTCATGCGCTGCGCGGCCTGAATGTCCTCAATGGAGACCTGCAACGTCCGGTCGAAGGTCACCACGCCCAGGAAGAACAACGACAGGAACGTGACGGCGCCGAAGACGGCGAACGATCCGCCGAAGTCCGTCACCTGCCCGGCGAAGCTCAACGCCACCAGGGCCGTCGACACCGTCGCCAGGAACATGCTGGCCCGCCCGACCGCCTCCGAGGTCGTGGAGGACCGGACGGTCTGCAGGTTGAAATGCTCGGTCGTGATGATCGGCAACACCGTCGACAGGTCGGCGCCGCCGAGGGGGGCTTCGTTATCCATGATCGGAGCATGCCACCCCGGCCCGATTCAGCGCGTCCCGTGCGCCAGCAACGCGAACGCGGGCAAGGACACCATGCCGTCGCCCACCGCGTACCGCGCCATGATCTGGTCGTACGCCGCCTTCACCGCCGCGACCACATCCGGACTCTGCCGGCTGAGGATGACCCCGTTCGACCCCACCCTGGCCAGCGCGCCGGTCTCCCACCACTCCTCGGGATCGACGACGTGCTCCCAGTCGACCTCCTCAACCCCGGCATCCCCGAACCCGGCCCCCGCGACCAGCTCCTTGAACGCCTCCGGCTCGCCGTACTCCATGAACGGCGTGACCGGAATGTCGTCGGGCCAAGGCACGCCCACAACCTCCATGGCGTCCCGGACCACCGCCAGCGCCCCGCTCCCCGGCATCCGCCAGCAGGTCAGCGCCAGCCGCCCACCCGGCCGCACCACCCGCCGCAACTCCTTCAACGCCGCCCCGGGCTCCCCCACATGGTTGATCACGAAGTTGCCCACGACCCCGTCGAACCTCTCGTCCCCGAACGGCACCTCGGGCAGCACCGCGAGCCGCACGTCCGCGCCCGGCACGTTCCGTCCGGCCGTCTCGACCATCCCCGGTTCCGCGTCGATCGCCGAGACCTCGGCGCCCCTCCGCACGGCCTCCGCGGCCACGACCCCGGGCCCGGTCCCCACGTCCAGCACCCGAGCCCCGGCCCGGACGCCCGCCGCGTCCAGCAACGGCCCGACCGTGTACGAGGTCAGCCGCGCGAACCCCCGCTCGTAAGCCGACGCCCGCCCGTCCCACAACTCCCGCTCGTAAGCATCAAAGTCCACCACATCAGCAGGCTAAGCCTGCGGTGCCCCGGAGAATGACCGTGGCCCGGGACTTCCCCGGGCCACGGTCATTCAGCGAACGTCCACATAGTCACCAGGACTCGACGCGCCCAAGTAGGTCGTGCCACCTCGATAGGACGCTTTCCACGTCCCGTCCATCGACGCCTTGAACACGCGCCGGAACGAGCCCTGAGGACCCGTCCGCACCGCGGCCATCCGGCGCCACGTCCCCGAGCCCTTGGCCTTGAAGTAGATGGAGACCGTGACCCCGGCGCCGGGTTTCCAGGAGCCGATGTGGCGATTGAACTTGCCGGAGACCGTCAGCGTGCGGCCCTTCCTCACCGGCTCCGGAGACGCATTGAACGAGGCGAAGGCCGTCCGGTGGCGGACATCCACATGATCGCTGGACGACGGGGCGGAGTCGAGGTCGGCCGCCGCCGCGACGAGCCGGGCCCGCCAGAAACCGTCGCGCGTCGCACGCACCTGCTTCGAGAAGGTGCCCTGCCGATCCGTGTCGATCCTGGCCATCACCGACCAACGCCTGCCGTCCGGCGAGAACTCGAACTTGACGACCCTGTACTCCGCCGGGGCCCAGGCCCCCATCACCAAGCGTCGCGCGGCTCGTCCCTTGAGGGTCACGAACGATCCGTTGCCGACGGGTTCGGGACCGGCGTCGAAATCGCTGATCCTGGTGAGGTGGCGAGCGACGCTTGTGCTCTCAGCCTGTGCGGGCTGATAGCCGCCCGTGGCACTCGCGGTTCCTTCGGTGCCGAACCGGACGCGCCAGACACCGGAGACCGGAGCCGCGGTGGTGATCGAGTACGAGCCGTCGACTCCCGTCCGTGCCTGCCAGGTCAGGTCGACGATGTGATCACCGAGATAGGGCCGCAGATGCTCGACGACGACCGGCTTGCCCGCGAGGCCCGCCCAGCGTCCGGCGAGGTCCGCACGTTCGAGCCGTCCGGCCACCGTCAACCGATCGCCGACGATGGTGCGAGCCGGGACGCCGATCGACACCCGGGTCTTGAGGTACGCGAACGCGATCCTGACGAAGGCCTCCGAACGGGCGTAGGTCTCATCGGCAGGTACCGCGGCGTAGGTTCCCTGGACGTCGCCCTCGAACCGCGCGGTGAACACGCCGTCCGGGCCCGCCACCACACTCCGGCTGCCCAGGTCCACCTTGGCGTTGGGCAACGGATGGCGCGTCCCTGCACGATCGAAGTAGTCGATCCGTCCGGTCACGATGGCGGGGTTTTCGATGTCGCTGACGCTCGGACTCACCTTGACATCGGCGAACGCGGTCCTCAGCCGCTGGCGGATCGTGCCCGCCCCTGCCCGTTCCGCCTCGTCACCGGCGCCGTTGAACGCGCTGACGTCCACCTCGTAGTCGCCGACCGGCAGGTCGAGTTCCGAGACGGATCTGAACGCCCGCCAGGTCGATCCGGTCTGCTCCTCGGCGAACTCGTCGACCGTGGCCACGACCTCGTCACGTCCGGCGGGCCGGAGCCGCGCCACCACCCGCGCGACCGTCCAGTCGCTCCACAGGCGTAGCCGGAGCCGGAAACCGCCGCCCACGATCTCGCGGGGCACGTTGTCCGCATCCACCCCGGCGACCTGAACCTCATAGGGCGGGAGACGAGGGTTGTCCTCGTAGGCCGCGGAAACCTTGCTCGTGCGGTCACCGGCGCGATCCACGACCTCGGCGTCGGCGTACGTCCGCCCCCGGCGCAGTTGAACCGCTTGGCGGGACGTCCACGTCCCCGCCTCGTCGGTGCCTCCGGTTCGAACGAAGTCGCGCAGCACCGCATAGGGCTCGGCGTCGTCACGACCGCGCAACTTGATCGTGATCTCATCGATGCCGTCGGCGGAGGCGGCCCTGAGGCCGACCTTGGCCATGCCCTGCGCGTCGGGCTGTGCGATGCCGACCACAGAGATGTTCACCGCGGCGTCGGCCGCGGCCGGAGACGTCAGCCCGAGGACCGTGGCGACCAAGGTCGACGCCACGACGCCCACCACACCGGGCAGTGAAAGTCGGAGGTTCAACACGTCCTTTAACCAATGATCAAGCGTCAGCGAACGTCGACGTAGTCGGTGGGGCCCCAGGTGCCGAGATAGGCCGAGTTGCCCTTGTAGGTGGCCAGCCACGTGCCGTCGCGAGAGGCCTTGAACGCCTTCCGGAACCAGCCGTAGCCATCGGTCTTCACTGCGCCGATGCGGGCCCATTTCGAGGAGCCCTTGGGCTTGAAGTAGATGTGGACCGTCGTGCGGGGAGCGCCCTGCCACTTGCCGAGATCGCGGTTGAGCCTGCCCCTGACCGTGAGCGTGCGGCCCTTCTTGACCGGCTCCGGGGAGGCGTCGAACGAGTTGATGTTGGTCTTGTACTTCGTGTCCACGAAGTCTTCGGCGGTGCTCGCCGCGCCGTATCCCCTGCCGGGACCGAACGTGAGCCGCCAGTGGCCGTCGGCGTGCGCCGGGGCGCTGATCGTCACGCGCCCATCAGCGCGCGTCCACCCGGAGGCCGCACCGGAGACGCGTTTGCCGATGCGGCTCTCCAGCGAAACGTACTCATTGGCGAGGGGAGCCCATGTGCCGTCGGCGCGCTGGTACAGCAGGCGTCCCTTGGCAGTGACCGGCCTGCCGCGGCCCACGGGTTCGGGGGACGCGTCGAACTCGACCAGGCGGGTCGGGGTGATGGCGCGATACCAGCGAGCCTCGCTCACGGTGCCCGGCTGGGTGCCGTCGTCCCGGTAACGCGCTCGCCAGTAGCCGTTCTGCTCGAGCTCCACGGACCCGCTGAACCTGCCGTCTCCCCACGTGGTCGTCGTCGCGCTCCGCGTCCATTTCTTGCCGTCGGGGGACCATTCCAACTCGATCGGTGCGTTCGCAATCGGAGTCGTGCCGTTGAGCTCGCTCCGCCGCAGCGCGCCGATCAGGTTGATGTAGTACCTGCCGGAGGGCTCCAGGGCGAAGTCGTCGATCTGGCTGGGGTGAAAGAGCGTGAGGCCGCCCGCTTCACGGGAACTCGGCGTCAGCCAGCCCTCGTCCTGCACTCCCACCACGATCCGGCCGCTTCTCGGGGGCTGGAACGTGATCCGGAACGTTCCGTCGGCGTCGGCCTGCCCGGAGGCCAGCTCGGAAGCGCCCTCCCCGGAGTCCAGGGAGACGGTGACGTGGGAGCCGCCCGCGGACACCCATCCGGAAGGCGCCTGGCGGGTGGCGTGCCCTTCGACGGTCACCTCCGTACCGACCTCGACCGGCTGTGCAGCACCGACCAGGCGTGCCTCGGTCAGCTCGGAGTTCTGCACCGTGATCTTCGGGGTCAGCCCCTGGCCGACCCGGCACGCGGCGACCGGCGAGGACCGGCTCTGGATCACGACCTGCGGCTTGGCCTTCGTGGGCATCGCGAAGGTGCCGTCGGCGGCGGTGACGGCGCTCGGCTCGTTGACGCCGTCGCTGAGCTCGGTGCCGCGCGCGGGTTCGGGGGCTGCGTCCCGGCTCTTCTGGATCAGCAGGCGTCCGCGTACCGTGACGTCCCTGTGGTCGGTGTCGACCGTCTCGGGCGTCATGGTCAGGTCCGCGTAGGTCGCCTGATAGCAGGCGGTGAAGCCCGCGGTGGAGGTCCCTGACGCGTCGCCGCTGGTCGCGACCGTCTGCACGTAGTTGGTGCCGGTATGGGCGTCGATGTCCACGGAGTAGGTGGCTTCCCAGACCCCATCCCGGTTGTCGCCCGAGACGAGGGTGAAGCCGGTGACCGTGGCGTACGGTTCCTCGCTCTGGCGGCGCAACTTGGCCTCGACGCGGTCGATCCCCGCCGCCGCCCGGGCCGTGACTCTGATCTTCAACGGGTGTGCGGGATCGAGCCGGTAGAAGAACGCTTCGGAGTGAACGTAGGGAACGCCGCTGTCAGCTACCGCCGGAGCCGCGGAAAGCAAGGCCGCCGCCACGATGGGTGGCAACATCCAAGCCAGACGACGACGCATGTGACTCCTCCGATGCAGGTCAGCACGGAGAAGACGGTTAGGCCCGATCACAGGTTTACGTTCCGGATGGTCGAAATGATCACGAAATGATCACTGGTCAGCGGACGTCGACGTGGTCGGTGGGGCTCCAGGCGCCGAGGTAGGCGGAGTTGCCCTTGTAGGTGGCCAGCCACGTGCCGTCCCGGGATGCCTTGAGCAGTTCCACCCTCTCTTTGCTCTTCCACCACCTGTCACGCGGGGTGCCCGAGGACAAGGGGAAGGTATCGATGGAGGTGACGGGCTCGGTGGCCCCGGCCGGCGTCATCCAGACCTTGACCTGGGTCACGTCATGACCGGAAGTGACATGGACAAGGAGGTGGTCGGACCAGTTGGCGCCGCTGTGGTCCCGGATCACCGCGTGAATGGCCAGGTCCTCAGCGGAGGCGGACGCCGGCGGGGCGGCGACGGCTACGGTCGCCGTGATCAGGGCGATGAGAACGGCGAAGAGCCTCCGCAACGGGACCTCCATGCTCGTGAGCGGCACGAAGATGACGTTGGGACGCTATGCCCGGTTTACCGTCCAAATGATCACGAGGTGATCGCTTAGGGTTCGGGGTGGCCTTGGCGGACGGCGGTGAGCCAGGCGGCGGCTTCGGTGAAGTCGGTGTCGTGGGTGCCGCGGCGGATCTCGGGGCGGACCTGGTCGGCGCGGGAGTAGGAGCCGAGGAAGCGGACGTCGGCGACGACGCGGCGGAGGCCCATCAGGGCCTCGCCCACGCGGGCGTCCTGGACGTGGCCCTCGAAGTCCATCCAGAACAGGTAGGAGCCCAGGCCGGCGCCGGTGGGGCGGGACTGGATGAGGGTCAGGTTGATGCCGCGCATCGCGAACTCGTTGAGGATCTCCAGCAGGGCGCCGGGGTGGTCTTCGCCGATGAAGGCGGCGACGGTGGTGCGGTCGGTGCCGGTGGGGGCGGGCGGCGCGCACGGGCGGCGGAGCTCGACGAAGCGGGTGACGGCGTCGGCGACATCGTGGATGTCTTCGGCGAGGATCTCCAGGCCGTAGCGGGCGGCGGCGAACGAGCCGGCGAGGGCGGCGTCGTAGTGGCCGTCGGCGACGTGCTGGGCGGCCTCGGCGTTGGACGTGGCGGCGCGCCACTCGGCGTCGGGGATGTGCTCGGCCAGCCAGCGGCGGCACTGCGGCTGGGCGTGCGGGTGGGAGGCGACCGTCTTGACGTCGCCGAAGCCCGTGCCTGGCCGGACGAGGAGGGCGAACGAGACCGGCAGGTGGATCTCGGAGACGATCTGCAGGGGGTCGCCCATGGCCAGCTCGTCGAGGGTGGTCGGGACCGAGCCCTCGACGGAGTTCTCCAAGGCCACGACCGCCGCGTCGACGTCGTCGCGGCGGAGCGCGTCCAGAGCGGCGGGCACGGTGGAGTAGGGGAGGTGCTCGGCGCCCGCGGCGTCCGGGAGGGACCGCAGCGCCGCCTCCGTGAAGGTGCCCTGGGGTCCGAGGTACGCGTATCGCATGAACGTCTACTCCTCCGCCCGTGCGGCCGCACGGCGGGTCTGAGGCGGGGAACGAGTCGAGATGAACGAGTGTACGCGTCAGGTCTGCGCGGACGTCGTGCGATTGCCGCCGAAGTCGGGCAACGGGTCGTCCATCGTGACCACCGGGCCCTTGCCGAGCCGGGCGGCGCGCAGGGCCTGGTCCTCCTCGGGGGAGAGCGTCTCGATCGCGTGGCCGTCCCGGACGACCTTGGCGTAGGTGCGCGTCTCGGTCCGGCCGTTGATCGAGCTGACCACGATGCCGTCACCGGCGGCGTTGATCAGGGCGAGCGAGAACGACCGGTGCCCCGACATCTCCTTGAGGGCGTCGTAGTGCACGATGGCGAGATCGCGCAGCGCCTGGTTGTCCACCGCGCCGCTCGCGACCTTCAACTGCCGCCGGAGCGCTTCGGCGCACTCCTCGACGACCTGGTTCACCCTGTTATGGGCCACCACCGCGATGGACAGACCGGCCACCCCGGCAACCAAACCGGCGACGGCCACCGCGACAAGCATCACGGGGCGAGCGTACCGACAGGAGGCTCCGAACGCGAAGGATCCGGCCGATCCTTGGCCGCAACCAGCCGATTCACCAGCCAGATCCCGAGAATCATGATCATTGCCACGGCCGCCAGACCGAAGGCGTCCTGGACGATCCGGCCGAAGAAACGTGTGATCAGACGATGCTCCCTGCCCGACATCGCGGCGCCGTACCAGGGGAGCGGGAAGAGGAAGAAGATCCAGACGGCCGCGGTGACCAGACATCTTCGCGCGTCCCGCCCGTCCCCGAGCAAAGCCGCGAGTACCACGATCATCCAGACGAGATGGTGCATCCAGCCGACAGGGGACAGCAGGACCGACAGCAGGCCGGTGATCCCGATGCCCGTGAGCAGCAGGCTGTAGGCCGCGGGACCTGCGGCCGGGTCGGCGGCCCGCGTCAGATCCGTGCCCTTGAACGGCCGCAAGGCCCCGGCCGTGCCGAGACCGCCGGCGGCGGCGAGGTCGTCGGCGGCGAGAGCGGCGCGCCGGGCGAACTTGAACCCCACGTACGCCGTGCCCAGCAGGAGGACGAGCCAGAGCAGCGACCGGACGGGCCCCTCCGGGACGATCCGCGCGATCATCCCGTTGAGCGCCTGGTTGGTGGTGGCGGTGATCGAACCGGTCCGTTCCCCGCCCTCCAGCAGCGCCCCGAACCAGTAGTCGACCGAGTCGGCCGGCAGCAGCGCGAACGCGCCGACGGTGGCGACGACGGCCGTCAGCACCGCGTTGCGCAGCGCCTCCCAGCGACCGGTGATCAGGAAGTAGATCAGGAAGACGCCGGGCACGAGCTTGATCGCGATGGCGAGGCCGACGAGCATGCCGCGCGGCCAGCGGGCGGAACGCGCGGCGCAGTCGGCCAGGCACAGCGCCAGCAGGAAGAAGCCGACCTGCCCGAACCGCATCTGGTCGTACGAGGGCCACATCCACGCGGCCGCCCCAACGAGCGCGCCCACCGCGACCGGCGTCCAGCGGCCGGCGCGCCGGATCAGGTCGCGGAACGCGTAACAGATGACGATCGTCAACGCCGCGTACATGAGGACCGTCCACAACCCCTGGGCGGCTCGCCAGGGCAGCAGCGTGAACGGCACGGCCAGCAGGGCCGCGAACGGCGGGTACGTGAACGGCAGCAACTGCGGCGGCTGCGTGAGCACATCGTAGAGCGGCGCGCCGCGCAGGACCGCGGCCCCTCCGTCCCGGTAGACCTCCAGGTCGACCATGCGCTGGTCGGGCGGATTGGTCAGCCAGTGCACGGCGATCGGGGTGATCGCCGCCACCGCGACGGCGACCCCGATCAGCAGGATCGCGAGATCCGCCGGGCCGCCCCGCCGTCGAGATGCCCGGGGCGGTGGGGCCTCCCCGCGGACACCGATGCCTGCACGCATGTTCCCATCCTGGCGCAACTTGCCAACTCCCTGAGACAGCAGCCCACTACCCTTGACGCATGGCGAAACGGGGGGCGGAAATCGGCATGTACAGAGCCTCCGTGGTCAGGTGCATGATCGCACTGGCCGCGCTGCTAGCTGCCGCACCTGCTGCCGCTGCCGCACCTGCCGCCGCCTCCGCCACCGCTGGCACCACCACACCGGCTGGCGCCGCCGCTGGCACCACCAGCGCCTCCCCACCTGTTGCTGCCGCCTTCGTTGCACCTGCCGCTGGCAGCGCCGCCACCTCCATACCTGCTGCCGCTACCTCCGCCGCACCAGCCGCCGCCTCAGGGGCGGCGGGCGGTTCTAAGGCGCCGGCGCCCACCGTGATCATCGGGGTTCCGGGGCTGCGGTGGAACGACGTCACCGAGAGCGGCACTCCGGCGCTCTGGGGCTTGACCGGCAAGGGCGGCGCGGGCGCGCTCAGTGTCCGCACGACCCGTCCCAACACGTGCCCGATGGACGGTTGGCTGACGCTGTCCGCGGGGCAGCGGGCCAGGCTGGCGAACGCCGACTGCGCCCTCCCCTCCGTTCCCGTCGTCGCCCCCCAGACCTCCGGCGGCGTGGCGCCGCCCGCGGGCGGGGCCCTCGCGCCCGGCTGGCCGTCGATCAAGGACGACAACGCGAACAGCACGTACCACGCCAAGGTCGGGCTCCTCGGCGACGCCGTCCACCAGGGCGGCCAGTGCACCACCGCGATCGGCCCGGGCGCGGTGTTCGGGCTGGCCGACGGCTCCGGCAAGGTCGATCACTACGTGGCCTCCGTCGACAAGGCCGCCGCCGCCGACTGGACGAAATGCACCCTCACCGCCGTGGACGTGGACGACGTCTTCCGCGTCTTCATGTCGGCGGGGGTCGACTCCCAGGGCGTCCAGGTTCCGGTGCCGGCCGGCAAGCGCAACGCGGCCGCCGCCTCCGCCGACCGGCAGATCGCCAAGGTCCTCGCCGCGCTCCCGGCGAACGCCACGGTGCTGGTCGCCGGGCTCGCCGACGTGGGGGTCAAGGCGCATCTGCGGGTCGCCATCGCCAGCGGCCCCGCGTACGGCCCGGGCGTCCTCACCTCGCCCTCCACCCGCCAGACCGCCCTGGTCACGCTGACCGACCTCACCACGACCACGCTGGATCTCCTCGCGCTCCCCGAGCCCCAGGACGCCGTCGGGTCGGTCTGGAAGAACAAGCCCAGCAAGGACACCGCCGCCGAGAAGATCGATGCGCTCACCGAGCAGGACGTCGCGGCGCAGGCGATCCGCAACGTGCAGGGCTCCTACTTCTCGGTGCTGGGCGGCACACAACTCGTCGTGTTCGGGCTCGCGGCGCTGGCGCTGCGGCGTCAGCGGCAACGGCAGACGCCCGGCACCCGGCTCAAGATCCTGGGCGGCACCAGAATCATGGCGCTGTTCGGCGGGTCGGTGCCGTGCGCCTCGTTCCTCGCCGGGCTCGTCCCGTGGTGGAAGGTGAGCCATCCATCCCCCGTCCTCGTCCTGACCGTGCTCGCGTTCAGCGGCCTGCTGACGGCGCTCGCGCTGGCCGGGCCGTGGCGGCGGTCGGTGACGGCCCCCAGCCTGGTGATCGCCGGGGTGACCGCGCTGGTCCTGATGCTGGACGTGATGACCGGGTCGCGGCTGCAGATGGACACTCTGATGGGCTACACCGCCACCGTCGCGGGACGCTTCTACGGCTTCGGCAACCAGGCGTTCTCGCTGTTCGCGGTGGCGTCCGTCCTGTCGGCGGCCTGGCTGGCGGAGTGCCCGCTGCGCGCCGGACGCAGGCTCGCCGCGGTCGCCCTCGTCGCGGTGATCGGCGCGGCGGCGATCGCGGTCGACGGCCTGCCCGCCTGGGGCGCCGACTTCGGCGGCGTGCTGGCGATGGTTCCCGCGTTCGCGATCCTCGGCCTGATGATCTCGGGCCGCCGGGTGTCGGCGCTCAAGGTGGGGCTGTTCGGCCTGGCCGGGGCGGCGCTGGTGCTGCTGATCTCGTACGTGAACGCGCAGAGCGCCAACCCGACGCATCTCGGGCGGTTCTGGCAGGACCTTGCAAACGGGGACGCCTGGGACATCGTCGCCCGCAAGTTCACGTCCATGCTCGGCAGCCTCGAACGCCTGCCCTACACGATCGCCGTGGCGATCGCGGTCGGCTTCCTCTTCTTCGTGCTCATCCGGCCGACGAGCCGCCAGGCCTCGCTGATGGAACGGGCGTACGCGCGCAGCCGGACCATGCGCCCGGCGCTGATCTGCTCGCTGACCGTCGGCGTGATCGGCACGCTGGTGAACGACTCCGGCGTGGTGATCATCTCGGTCGCGTTCAGCCTCGCGATTCCGCTGATGCTCGCGGCGACCGTCCGGGCGCTCGAACTGGACTCCCAGACCGCCGGCACTCCCGAATCAGAACGATCAGAACCCCGGTCAGCACCAGCGGGATGACCACCGGCCGCACCACGCTGAACAGCCACGACAGCCCGTCCGGCAACCCGATCAGCTTGGGGTCGCGGGCGGGAAGATAGGCCAGGCTGAGCGCGCCGGTGTGCGCCAGCAGGATCCAGTCGAACCGCGACCACGGCAGGAACGCGAGCACCGCCCAGCCGAACCCGTCGTACCAGGGCAGCTCGTAGGGCGCGGCGAACAACCACGCCAGCACGAGCGCGGCCGCGATCCGCCTGCTCTCGTCCGCCCCACCGTCCCGCGGAAGAGCACGAGCCAGCAGCCAGACCAGAACGACCGCCAGGACGAAGAAGCCGATCTTGATGATCGTGCGCTGGCCGCCCTTGCCCAGCAGCGTGTCCACGAGGTGCCAGGGGGTGGCGAAGGAGACCATGTTGCTGGCCTTCTCAAGCTGGTCGAACGCGTGCGACCCGGCCAGCATGAACGAGACCAGCGCCACACCCCCAGCCGCCCCGAACAACGCCACCACCCGAAGCAACGCCCCAAGATCGCCACCACTCCCCCCACCACGCGCCACACCACTGTCCCCCGCGCGCGCAGCACCGCCGCCCCCCGCCGGACCGTCGTCCACCACGTCGCCGTCCGCCGCACTGGCGTCCGCCAGATCACCGCCTGCCGCACCACTACGCCACCGCAAACCAGCACGCCCCTCCGCACCACCGCGTGCCGCACCGCCGTCCCACGCACTGCCGTCTGTCCCGCCACCGCCCGCCGCACCGCCGTCCGCAACGTCGCCGTCCGCCACACCACGACGCCCCGCACCGCCACGTCCCAGAAGACCGCCGCGTCCCAGAAGACCGCCGCGCGTCGGTGCGGCGCGGCGGGCCAGGACCCAGGCAGGTCCGCCGCCCACCAGGGCGGCGGGGAGCTTGATCGCAGCCCCGGCTCCCACGAGGGCACCGGTGGCGAGCACGCGCAGCACGCCTGCCGCACCCCCGCGGCGACGGCGGGCCGAGAAGAGAGCCACCGCGGCCACCATGGGCGCGATCGCCAGGACGTCGTTGTGCGCGCCCGCGACCAGGTGGAAGAGGAGCAGCGGGTTGCAGGTCCACAGGAGGACGCCGCGCAGCCGCCCCTGCGGCCCCGCGGCGCTCCGGTAGAGGATCAAGGTCGTGATCACGAACGCCAGCGCGTTGGTCACCGACAACACGAACACGGTCAGCCGCATCGACCCGCCGCCGATCCAGGCCGCGAACGCCTCCTGCGCGGTGGCGATCGGCCCGTACACCGACGGGGTCGTCCGCCACTCCTCCACCGCCCCGATCACCGGGTCGCCGGGCAGGTCGACCGCCCGCGTCGTGTACGGATCGTGCCCGGTGGCCGCCATCCGCCCGTACGCGGCGTAGTTGAGGTGATCACCGGAGCCGATGGGCGGCGTGAGGGTGAACGCCGCGGTCACCAGCAGCCCCGCGATGAGCAGCGGGAACGGCCGGGGCCGCCAGCCACCCCGGACGGCGGCGAAGCAGAGCCCCGGCCCCGCGACCCCCGCCGCGATGCCCGCCACCACCAGGCCGATCACCAGGTAGGGCGAAGGGTGGACGTCGAGCGCGTACGGAGGTTGCCCCGCCTCGCCGGGCAGCGCGGGCTCCATCGCCGACGGGCCCAGCAGCGCGGTGAGCAGGAAGCAGCCGACGCTCACCCCGATGGAGATCAGCCCGGCCGTGCCCAGGCTGCGGGGATCCCGTTCGGCAGGGGTCACGGGCGGCGGCCGAGGAGCCGGCCCACCCGTCCGACCACGGCGGGATCACGGACGGCCAGCGCGCGCGCCACGTCGCGGAACTGCCGCGCGCGGTGCACCTGGGATCGCCAGTCGGTACCGGTGGCGCGGTGCGCGAGCGGCACCTCGACCTCCTGCACCCGGAAGCCCTGGCGCAAAAGATCGATCGTGAGCGCGGTCTCCACGCCGAACCCGGCGGCGAGCGGCCGGCCGGCCTCGAACGCGGCCCGGGTCAGGCAGCGCTGCCCGTTCAGCGGCGCGGTCGCCTCCCAGCCCGTCGCCCGCCGGATGCCGTCGCGCGACAGCCGGATGACGAAGCCGTGCCCGCCCAGCTTGACCGTCGAGGAGAACACCGCGATGGTCATGTCCGCCTCGCCCGCCCGTACCGGCTCGACGAGCGGCGCGGCGTCACGCGCGGTCGCGGCCAGGTCGGCGTCCAGGAAAAGCAGGTGGCGAGGCTGGTCGCGGCCCTCGTCCAGCAGCCGTACGGCCTCGGCGCCGCTCTCCATCGCCGCGCCCTTGCCGCGGTTGCGGCTGTGCCGCACGACCCGGGCCCCCGCCTCCCGGGCGACCTGGCCGGTGCCGTCGGCCGACCCGTCGTCGACCACCACGACCAGGTCGGCACCGGGGAGTTCGAGCGCGGCCTTGACGGTGGCCGCGATCCGTTCCGACTCGTCCTTGGCCGGGATGATCACCGCTACATCCTGCATGGTGGCGATCGTAGCGACGGCATACGACGACCCGCAGGGGATGGGCCCCCCGCGGGTCGTGGATCGATGGGTGAACGGTCAGCCGGCGTCCAGCGCGGGCACCGCGTCGGTCACGGAGAAGACCGTGTCCAGACCGGTGACCTGCAGGATCCGCTTGACGGCGGGACGCGGCGCGGCGAGCTCGAGCGTGCCACCCCGCTCCTTGAGCCGCTTCATGGCCGCGAGCAGCACATTCATACCGGTCGAGTCACAGAACTCGACGCCGCTCAGATCGACCACGATGCGGTCGGCTTGATCGCGTAGCAACCCCGCCAGCGCGGTCTGCAGCCGAGGCGCGGTGTACAGGTCCAGTTCGCCGGTCGCTGTGACGACGGCGTGACCTCCCTGCGACGAAGTCGAGACGTTTAGCTCCACGCTCGGCACACTATCGGGCCGACGGCCACCGAGCCAGAGAGTTTGCCAACTCCCGTAACGCACGATGCCGTCCGGGCAAGAAACACCGCACCATTTCGCGGATTACACGCCTTTTCGTCCCGACTACATCCGTATCGTTCGCCGACGCCCGCATCCGGGTCACGATCCGCCCGAACGACTGACCGCCCGGACAGCTGACCGTCACCGGCGCGCCCTAGTGCGAGATTCCGCCTTCATGATGACGCGGAGTAAGGGAGGCTGAACAGGTGAAACAGCGGCAAGGGCACGCGGCGACCGTCGCACACCGGGGGGTGCGCCGCACATGAAGACCGAACGACGCACCGATCCGCGCGAGATCCGGCTCCGGGAACGCCTGGAGACGATCAGGGTCCGCTCGGAGAAGTCGAATTCGTGGCGCTCGTCCACGCAGTATTTGTCCCGCCTCATCAATAAGACCGGCTTTGTCCCGATCCGTACCAGGCTCTCCCGTGAAGACCTCACTTTTCTGGCCGGCGCCCGCGACGAAGTGATCGCATTCGCCGAACTGGGCGTCCGCCTCCTCGACCTGCACCAGCCGCAGGACGCCGGCGGCATCACCAGCAACCCCGACAGCCCGATCCGCCGCTGCCGAGCCTGCATGTGGCGCTGGCCCTGCCCCACGTTCCGCGCAATAGACGAAGCCGTAGACCGCTGACCCGTCCGGGATCACTCCAACGCCATCCCGCGCAGGCCCCGACACAAGCGCCTACCTCGCCGAGCAGCCCCGCCAGCAATAACTGAGCAAGCCGCAAACGGCCCCGCAGCAGGGCAAGCCGCGAACAACCCCGGCCAGCGGAACCACACGAAAGCAACTGCGACGGAGCAGGCATACGGTCAGCCGGTCACGACGTCGACGACACGCAACTTGGACGAGCAGACAGTCGGTCAGGCACACAGCAGAGCAGGCCCCACACTCAAGCGGACACGCAGACGATCGGGCACCAGGCACGTAGATACAGGCAAACAGTCGGTCGGCGCAGCGGCCTTTGAAGCTGCGCAGCAGACTGAGGGTCTCAACCTGGCCCGCCGTGCCACAGCAGAGGCGCGTGCTTGGCCAACCTCGGCGGCCCGGGGCTGGGCAGCGATCCGGTCGGGCGCGCAGATCTGGAGCGGGCCCGACCACACGATCCGGCCGCCTCTCCACATGCGCGTACAGTGTGCTGACGTGGAGAGGGGCCGAGGTCTGTGGTCAGTCGCCGAGGCGGAGGCCGAGCTGGGCGGTCTTGCCTGCCAGCTTGAACGAGCCAGGACCGAACGCGAACGCCCCAGAGATGGGCACGACTCCGGACGCGCGGCCCTTGATGAGGGTCACCGTCCCCTCGCCACGGTTCTCGGTGGGCGCACCAACGGTGAGGTCCGCGTAGCCGTCACGATTGTGGTCCAGCAGCGAGACCTGTGAGCCGAACGCGTCGTTCGATTCGGATCCGCCGGGCACCCCGCTGGTCGACTGCGAGACCCACTGCGCACCGCCGAGGCCCGTGGCACGCCCGAACAGGACGAGCGCGGCGCCCGCACCACGCGCCGATCCGATCGTGACGCCAGGCGCACCCACAGCGAGGTCGGCCTTCCCATCCTTATTGGCGTCGCCCACAGCCACATCGGCTCCGAACCGGTTGCCGTTGGCACTCGTGCCTGGAACCCCGGCGCTGTCCAGACCGATCGAGTACTGGGCCCCACGTGCGATACCGGCCGCCGACCCCTTGAGCACGGTCACCTGGCCGCCCCTGTGGCCCGCGTCGAAGCGCTGGCCAATCGCGATGTCGGCGTGTCGGTCACCGTCGAAGTCCGCAACGGCCGCGGGTCCGACCTCTACCGGCACGCTCGACTGCACTGTGAGGCTGTTGCTCGTCTTGGGCGCCCAGACACTCACGTCGTTACGGAATTCCGTCGATGCCGGGTCCCGCCAGGTCAGCACAAGCTGCGGGTGCCCCTTTCCTAGGACGTCGCCCGCGTAGACAGCGGCGGTCACGACACGCGGCGCGGCGGCACGAGCACGGCCAGGCAGCGACATCCGGTGGTGAACCGCAGCGGAAGCAGCAGTCGGTTCGAAGCCGTACCAACCAAATCCGTAGGAGGACGTGTAGGCCAGGTCTGCGTAACCGCCCCTGTTGAAATCCCCCACGGCAACCGAAAGACCGGTCCGTTCGTTGCTGACGCTGTCGTTCGCAGGGAGAACGAAGGCTCGCGTAGAGAGACCAGACTTCGTACCCCAGAAGACCACGAGAAGACCGTTGTTCTTCTTGCCCGAGCCATCCTCGTCCGGCGCGCTCACCACCAGGTCCGCGCGTCCGTCACGGTTGAGGTCACCCGAGGCCAGTGCGTGCCCGAAGTGGTCGCCCGCCTCGGCCGCTCCAGGAACCCCGCTCGTGTCCTGCGAGAGGATCTGCCGCTTCTTGAGGTTCAACCCACCGCGCGAGCCGTACGTCACGGTGAGGAATCCGGCTCCCTTGGCCCGCCCGACCTTTCCGTTCGGACTGCCGATCGCGAGGTCCCGGTAGCCGTCGCCATTGAAGTCGTACGGCTTCGCAGGCGCCGCCGCCGACGCGGCCGGACCAAGAACGGCGAGGCCAAGCCCGGCCGATCCCGTGACAGCGGCCGAAACCAGAACCCGTGAGAAGACACGCGTGCGCAAGAAGAGAACCTCCGGGGGAGAACGCGCCTGTTTGGCGCGACGCACAACAGAGACGCACGCCACGTTTTCCTGGTTTACCGCATCGCGGAGATTTTCTTACATCCCCACCTGACTCCCCACCGACCGGTGAAACCACCAGCTGAGCATTCTCGCCCCACATGCAAACGCCCCAAGCCGACCACCACAAACCCGCAGGCGGTGAGGCCCTGCCCTCGTCCACCGGGTCAGCCGCGCAGTGCCTGGTGTGGTCGAGCAGAAACACCCAAGTGGCCGTTCCCCGGCAACACCTGCCCCTTCACACCGCGAGCCGTGGATGACGCGGGACGAAACCGACGCCCCGCTAGGCCCACAGATCGGCCAGATGACCGCCGCCACCAAAGACGTATGGGCACGCCGCCGCACCCGAAACCAGCACCGACCCAAGAAACGCTCAAGGTCACCCTCACACCGACCCGAGAACGCACAGCCGTGCTTCCGATGCGTCACGCCATGTCCCGCTTGCCCACCAGCTACGCAATCCCTCGTCAACAGCCATGCCAATGTTCACGCCAAGGACCGCGAGCCCATCCGACCTCCCCCTTCCCATCCGCAAACATGTTCCAGACCACCGCTGGGGCGCTGACCACAAACCAACAAGTAGATTTGTCGACAAATCGACCTGCCAGCGCTCGCGTGCAACGCACGCTGAGACGCCACGCACGTACGCTCAGCGCGCTGACCAGCGGATTGGCGCCACTGCTCGACATTGGCGACTACGCCACTCCTGTTCCTGGTCGAGTGCTATGCGCGTCGGGTGCCGAGCCATGTCGGCTGGCGTGCCATGTCGGGCGCTGCCCGCGGCAAATGACGCGGCATACCGGCCGCGTCAGGCGGCGGACCGCCTTGGATGGCCGACCGCGTCAGATGCTGGTCCGCGCCAGACGGCAGGCCACGTCAGGCGCGGGCCGCCTCAGTGCTGCGACCATGTCGAGTGCCGAGGCATGTCGGCTCGCGTGTCATGTCGATGCTGCCTGCGGCAGATGGCGGGTCGCGGGTTACCGGCCGTCTCGGGTGGCGGACCGTGTTGGGCGGTGGGCCATGTGAGGCGGTGGGGTGTTGGACTTGGCGGGTGGGTTAGGTCGTTAGGGGGAGGCGGACTACGAAGCGGCAGCCGGGGCCGGCGTTTACTACGCCTATCTCGCCTGCGTGTGCTTCTACGATGCCGCGGGCTATGGCCAGGCCCAGGCCGGCGCCGCCGCCTGGGGTGCGGGCGGTTTCGCCGCGGAAGGCGACGTCGAAGACGCGTGGCAGGTCTTCTTCGGGGATGCCGCCGCATGCGTCGGCCACGGTCACGCGGGCCTCGCCGTCGCGGACTTCGCCGATGACCACGATGGTGCCGTCGCTCGGCGTGTGACGGATGGCGTTCACGACGAGGTTGCGGAGGGCCCGTCCCAGTTCGCCCGCGTCGGCTTCTACGGGCAGGCCTGCTTGGACGTCGCCGTGCAGGATCACTCCCTTGGCCCGGGCTAGCGCCTCGGTGCCGGCGACCGCCTCGGCCACCAGGTCGGCCAGGCCGATCCGGCTCCGCGACAGCCGGAGTGTGCCGGCGTGGATCCGCGATAGTTCGAAGAGGTCGTCGACCATCTCGGCCAGCCGGTCGGCCTCGACGCGGATGCGGCGGTGGTAGCGGCTGACGGTCCCGGGGTCGTCCACCACCTCGTCCTCCAGCGCCTCGGCCATCGCCCGCAGCCCGGCGAGGGGGGAGCGCAGGTCGTGGCTCACCCAGGCGACCAGTTCGCGGCGGCTGGCTTCGAGGGCCTGTTCGCGTGCGTGCGCGGCGGCCAGGCGGGTGTACGCGGCGTCCAGTTCGCGGGAGAGCTCCGCCAGCTCGGCGGGAAGCCGGACGGCGGGGACGGTATAGGGGTCCGACCGCACGGCCTCGACCAGCAGCCGGTTGGCCGAGATGAGACGGCGGCCGAGCAGGACCGAGACCCCGATGGAGACGATCCCGGCGGCGGTCACGACGGCCAGGACCACCGCGAGGTCGTGCTCGTTGATCAGCATCATCAGGGCGATCACGATGATGCCGGAGATCGTCGCGACCACGGTCGACACCCCGACGACGATCAGCTGTGTCGCGACGGAACGGCCGCGCAGGCGGTGCAGGACGCCCAGGCCGACTGCGGCGACGATCGCGGCGGGGAGCGTCGCGTACCAGGCGATCCAGAGCAGATCCTCAAGCGGGATCCTCATTCGGCCTCCGGCTCGTAGCGGTAACCGACCCCCCAGACGGTGACGATCCGCCGCGGCACGGTGGGGTCGTCCTCGATCTTCTCGCGCAGCCGCCGGACGTGCACCGTGACGGTGGAGGAGTCGCCGAACGACCAGCCCCACACCTGCTGGAGCAGGTGGTCCCGGCCGAACGCCTGCCGTGGATGGCGCAGCAGGAACGCGAGCAGGTCGAATTCCCGGGCGGTCAGGGACAGGTGGTCGTCCCCTCGGCGGGCCTCGTGCGCGCTGACGTCCACCACGAGATCGCCGTCCCGCAGCACCTCCGTACCCGCGGGGACGAGGCGGGCGCGCCGCAGCACGGACCGGACGCGCAACGCCAGCTCACGCGGGCTGAACGGCTTGGTCACGTAGTCGTCGGCCCCGGTCTCCAGCCCGACCAGCCGGTCGGTCTCCTCGCCGAGCGCGGTGAGCATGACGACCGGCACGGGCGAGGTCGCGCGGAGCCGGCGGCAGACCTCCAGACCGCCCATGCCGGGCAGCATGAGGTCCAGGACGATCAGGTCGAACGGGTCGCCCTGCGCGCGGCGCAGCGCCTCCAGCCCATCGGCGACGCACTCGACCTGGTGCCCGTCGCGGAGCAGGTAGCGGGCGACGACCTCGGCGACGGTGACATCGTCGTCGACGACCAGGATCCGGCCGGTGGTGTCGGCGGGATTTCGTCCGGGGACGGTCGGTGGCATCACGCTCTTACGTTACGTCTGAGCTGGGCGATTCGTCGTTCCCGTCATCACTCCGTAAGGGTTCGCGGGTCGCGCGGCGATCACCGGCGGGTTTGCCATGGTCGGTTCAATGGCCAGATGTCCCAGTCCAGCTCCCGCCCTGCCCCTTCGCCCGCCGTGCCCATCATCGCCCTGATGGTCGGCGGCGCCCTCGCCACGGGGCTCTCCATCGTGATGACCATCATCGGGGTCTACGAGAGCGCTGTCGCCAGCGCCTTCCGGCACGGTCAGGCCTACTACCTGCTCCAGGCCCTCCTTGTCGGGTCGGTGACCGGTGCCGGTGTGCTCTTCACGCGCGCCCGGCTGCCCGTGATCCCGATCGCCGCCGCCGTGGCCGCCTACGTCGCATTGATCGTCGGCGTCCGGCTGGGGCTCTGGATCTACCTCGTGGGCGTCCAGGGTCATCCGGGCTTCAGCTTCTTCAAGCCGGCCTTCAACGCCGAAGACCTCGTGGCCCCGGTGGCCGCCGCCGCCATCACGGGACTGCGCGTTCTGATGGCGAGCGGCGCGGGGGGTTCGAGGGGTGGACGTCCAGCACCGGCGCCAGGCCCGTGGAACGCTCCCAACCCTGGCGTCGCCCCCTTCCCGGCAGGCCAGCCCTACCCTGGTCAGCCTGCCCCCGGCGGCCACTCCGTCCCTGACGGCCAGCCCGTCCCCGGCGGCTACCCCGTCCCTGGACAGCCCGTCCCCGGGCAGCCTCTCCCGGGGCAACCCGTCCCAGGGCAATCCATCCCGGGGCAGCCCGCCCCAGGGCATCCGGTGTTCGGGCACTCTGGCCCCGGACAGGTGCCGGAATCCGGCTATCCCTACGGGCAGCAGCCACCCGCGGCCCCGGGGCGGCCCCAGGGTTGATCTCAGGGGCGGATCGTCCCGCAGGGTGATGACGGCTCATCCGACCCGCGCGTACGGTGTGGGACATGGGTCGGACAATCCTGACAATCGTTGGTGTAGTGCTCGCCGTATGGCTGCTCATGACGGTCATCGGCGCGATCATTTCGATGCTGAAGCTCTTCTTCTTCATCGGATTCGTCGCCGTACTGGTCGTGCTGGCGGTGACGGTCGTCTCCAAGATGTCCCGCAACCATTGACGACCGTCCGGACGCGGGAAAGCTGAGCGAACGCGCGGGGCCCCTTGCTCCCCGCCCACCGGTCACCGCATGATGCCTGGACAGGCAGCGTAAGCAGGTGGTTTCCGGTGAAAGGGGCCCTCGTGCCAGGCCTTACCGAAGTGCTGCGCGACCGTGCGCGGCAGCAGCCCGACCGTGTCGCCTTCGTCGCGGACGACATAAAGATCACTTACCAGGAGTTCGATCGCCGCGCCGACCGGGCCGCCGCCGCGCTGGCCGCGGCCGGCGTCGGTCAGGGCGACCGGGTCGCCATCCTCGACAAGAACTCGATCGAGTACGTCGAGCAGCTCTTCGGGGCCGCCCGGATCGGCGCCGTCCAGGTACCGGTGAACTATCGCCTCGCGCCCGACGAAGTGGCCTACATCGTCAACAACGCCCAGGCGAAGGTCTTCATCGTCGGCCCGGACTTCCTCCCGGTGCTCGACGCCATCGCCGAGAAGCTCCAGCACACCACCCACGTGGTGGTCGCCGGCGGCTCGGGGCACGCGTACCTCGACTACGCCGCCTGGGTGGGCGCCCATGAGGACGCTCCGTCCATCGACGACGGCGCGATCGAGACCACCAACACGTTCGTCCAGCTCTACTCGTCGGGCACCACGGGGCTGCCCAAGGGCGTGATGCTGAGCCACGGCAACTTCACCGCGGTGTTGCCGCTGACCAACGAGATCTGGGGCGTCGGCGGGGACGACGTGATGATGGTCGCGATGCCGATGTACCACGTGGCGGGCTGCGCGCTCGCCGTGATCGTGATCTTCGACGGCATCACCGGCGTCATCATGCGCGAGCCCGATCCCGTCGGCATCGCCAAGGCGATCGAACGCGACCGCGTCACGCACGTCTTCCTCGTGCCGGTACTGCTGCAGTTCATGCAGCTGATGCCCGAGGTGGCGGAGGCGGACATGTCGAGCCTCAGGCTGCTGCTGTACGGCGCGTCGCCGATCAGCGAGGACGTCCTGCGCGGCGCCATGAAGATGCTGCCGGGCACGGAGTTCATGCAGGTGTACGGCTTGACCGAGACGACCGGGGCGATCGTCACGCTGCCGCCCGAGGACCACGTTCCAGGCGGCCCCAACCCACAGCGCCTGCGCAGCGCGGGGATCCCCAACCCGGGTTGCAACCTGAAGATCGTCGATCCCGCCACGCTGGAGGAGGTGCCACTCGGCCAGGTTGGCGAGATCCTCTGCCAGACCCCGCAGAACATGCAGGGCTACTGGGGCATGCCCGAGGCCACGTCGTCGGCGCTGCTTGAGGACAACTGGTTCCGGACGGGTGACGCCGGTTATCTGGACGAGGACGGCTATCTCTTCATCCACGACCGCGTGAAGGACATGATCATCTCGGGTGGGGAGAACATCTACCCGGCCGAGGTCGAGAACGCCGTGATGAGCCATCCCGCCGTCACCGACTGCGCGGTCATCGGCATCCCGGACACCAAGTGGGGCGAGACGCCGAAGGCGATCGTGGTGCTGTCGGAGGACGTCTCCGAGGAGGACCTCATCGCGTACTGCCGCGAGCGCCTGGCCCACTTCAAGTGCCCGACGTCGATCGAACGCCGCGACGCGATCCCGCGCAACCCGACCGGCAAGATCCTCAAGCGCGAACTCCGCGCCCCGTACTGGGAGGGCCAAGACCGCGCGGTGCACTGACCCATGGGACGCCGGGCGATCCGTTCAGCAAAGATCGCCCGGCCCTCATGCTCCCCCGGACGAGCCGGCGCACCGGATCGTGAGCGCTTCACCTCACATCCCGCGGCCCGTTGCGCCTAACCCGATAAATCGCCCAGCACCGATCAACGGCGACAGGTCGCCGATCAGACGATCACCGATCACCCGCGACGATCAATCGCCTGGGGTAGCGCTCAGCGAGACCGATCGGCGTCCGCCCACCATCTGCCGGCATCCACGGACCTCAGCGTCCACCACCGATCAGCGTTCGCTGACGTCAGCGTTCACGAACGGTCAGCGCCCGCGGACGGTCAGCGCTCACAGGCGATCAGCATCCACCGCCGATCAGCGCTCGCGGACGATCAGCGTGCACGGTGGCCGGTGGCCGGTGATCAGCGGAAGTGGACCACGGCCGCGATGGGACGGTGGTCGGACGTGCGGACGGGCAGGTTGGGGACTTCGCAGGCGATGCCCGCGGTCTTCGTGGCGAAGACGTAGTCGGTCTTCGCGACGGCCAGCCCCTGGGCGTTCTGGTGAGTGCGTTCGCCCGCGCGGGCGCCGCCCGCGGCCTGGTCGCACTCGGCGAACGAACGGTAGAGCACGTCGAGGGCGGGCTGCTTCGGCTGGTCGTTGAAGTCGCCGCCGAAGACCACGCGGCCGGCGCCCGCCAACGAGACGATCTTCTGCGTCTGCTTGCGGCGCCACTCGCCGTTCGGCTCGTCGCTCAGCTGCGCGGTGCAGAGCCGGAGGTTGCCCAGGCTCGCGACGTTCCCGCAGAGAGCCACCTGGCGCCGGGCGCGCGGCGAGGGCAGGTAGACCTTTTCGACACCCGTGATCTCGTGTTCGGTACCCATGCCCACCCCGAGCTGCCCCTGCCCGTTCTTGCAGGTCGCCGGCTTGCCGTTCGTCTGGAGGACGGGCGCGAACTTCCAGCTCCAGGCGTTCGTCCCGGTCTGTTCGGCGATCGCCTTGACGTGCCCGCTGCACACCTCCTGCAAGAACACCGCGTCCGCCTTGACCTTGCGGCCGCTGACCACGTTGTTCTTCATCTGGGTGACGACCGTCTTGACCACTTCGGCGGGCTTGGTTCCGAGCGGGCATCGGGCATCGGTGTCGCCGCAGACGTTCCAGTTGAGGACGTTGACCGCCGTCGTCCGCGTGGCCTGGGCCGCGTCGGCGCGAGGCGGACCGGAGTCGTCCCCTTGCTCGATGGCCGCTCCGGCTCCGGCGGTGACGACCACGACGGCCGCTCCGGCGACGGCAAGCAAAGGGATGAGGGCGCGGGGGGCTCGCACACGGTCTCCATCAATGGATCAAGCGGGGAAGATCACGACGAATCTCACCACATCAACCGGCGCCCGCGCTAGGAAAACGAGACTACCCGCTCCAGACAATTTCACGTTCTGTCGACACCCCGTGACAGACCTGCTGGAACGGGCCAACCGGGCGATCCGCAGCCGAACGCCCGTCCCGACAGTCCATCGCCAGAACGGGCGCGCTCTTCCGCCAACCCCTGCACGCACTACCCCGCCGGGTCCTGTACGCAGTCCCCGGCGGGGCCCGAAGATGCTTCCCCGCCGGGGGCCTGCCCGCGCTGTCCCACCGGGCGCTGCGCGCAGTGCCCGGTGGGACGCCTAGTCGAGCAGGGTCGTCACCGTGCCGGCGCCGACGGTGCGGCCGCCTTCACGGATGGCGAAGCCCAGGCCCTCGGCCATGGCGACCGGCTTGCCCAGCTCGACCGTCATCTCGACGGAGTCGCCGGGCAGCGCCATGCCGCCCTCGCCACCGAGGTCCACCCCGCCGACCACGTCGGTCGTGCGGAAGTGGAACTGCGGCCGGTAGCCGTGGAAGAACGGCTTGCTCCGGCCGCCCTCGTCGGCGGTGAGCACCCGCACCTGGGCACGGAACCGGCTGTGCGGCCGGATCGAGCCGGGCGCGGCGATGACCTGGCCGCGGCGGATCTGGTCCCGCCGGACGCCGCGCAGCAACATCGCCGTGTTGTCGCCGGCCTCGGCGTGGTCCATCGCCTGCCCGAACGTCTCCAGCCCGGTCGCGACCGAGCCGAAGCCGTCACCGAGCCCGACCACCTCGACGGGGTCGCCGACGCGGATCGCGCCCTGGGCCACGACGCCGGTCACGACGGTGCCGCGCCCGGTGATGGTGAGCACGTTCTCCACCGGCATCAGGAACGGCCGGTCGAGGATCCGCGGCGGCACCGGCACGTACGCGTCGATCGCGTCGAGCAGGTCGCCGATCCGGGCGGTCCAGTACGGGTCTCCCTCCAGCGCCCGCAGGCCGGACACGCGGATCACCGGCACCTCGTCGCCGGGGAACCCGTACTCGCCCAGGAGCTCGCGGAGCTCCAGCTCGACGAGGTCGAGGAGCTCGGTGTCCTCGACCATGTCGGCCTTGTTGAGCGCCACCACGATGTGGCGGACGCCCACCTGGTGGGCGAGCACGATGTGCTCCCGGGTCTGCGGCATCGCGCCGTCCTGCGCCGAGACCACCAGCACGGCCCCGTCGATCTGGGCCGCACCCGTGATCATGTTCTTCACGTAGTCGGCGTGGCCCGGCATGTCCACGTGGGCGTAGTGCCGGTCGGCGGTCTCGTACTGGACGTGCGCGATGTTGATGGTGATGCCGCGGTCGCGCTCCTCCGGGGCTCGGTCGATCCCGTCGAACGGCACGGCGGAGGCCAGCCCCTGGTCGGCGAGCACCTTGGTGATCGCGGCGGTGAGGGTGGTCTTGCCGTGGTCGACGTGACCCATCGTGCCGATGTTGAGATGCGGCTTGCTGCGCTCGTAAAGCTGCTTGGCCATGGAACTTCGTCCTCACGTATGGAGTAGGAACGCGAGAACCCTCAGGGCGTACCGCCGCCAGCCATCGCGTGGCGGGCGCTGTGCCACGAGACGCGCGGTGACCGCGTGTCTAGTGGCGGTTGTGCCCGTGAGACCTGACACCCCCCTCCACTGGTTCTCCGGAGGTGGGACGGAGAGGGGTCAGCTTCGCGCGCCGTCGACGGCCGCTGCTGCCGATGCCGGAACGACTGCTGCTGCCGGAACGGCGGCCGATGCCGCCGAAAGGAAGGCAGCCGACACCGCGCTCAGCAGACCGAGGTCTGCGAGCATGCGGGTGCCGGCTGCGAGGAACATGGGTCCGAGGGTACGGTCCGCCCCTCGGACGAGTCGATCGGTTTTCCGTCGAGACGCGGCGTGCCATGGTCGTCCGCGCCGAACGACCGGGCACGCCGCGTCTCTGGGATAACGGCGGTCCCACATCCCACTGGGAGGGGACATCGTGGTCCTGCTTATTGGCCAGAGGCCATCTATATATTTCCCGCGAGCGAATGCGGGGGGTCTGTTGACGCCGACCCGGCGGTGAACGATGACCGATTCAATGACGTCACCGAGCCGCTCGGTGACATCGCCTGACCACGACCGCCGTGGTCATCAGATATGGCGGGGGCAGGCATATTAGGGCCGCGATTCCTTCCGTTGTGTGGCTGAACGCTGTGCGATGAGTACGCATAGGGCCCGAGCGGAGTGAAAGGGGCCCTGAGCGGGGGAGAGCGACCGGCCGGTTGCTGCAGGGCAACGTTGACACGCGCCGCCGTCCCACGCCAAGGGAACTTCGTCCAAGAGCCGTACAGCCGTCACTGGACAAAAGAAGCCGCAGGTCAGGCAGATACGACTTGGACGTCCAAGAAGATGGGACGCTTGGTGGGCATGGTCACCCGTCCGGACGCGTCGTGCATCTTCCAGTAGATCTTGCAGCGGGTCGGACGCTGGGAGGCCCGGACGCGGACATGGATGTCGACGAGCTGGCCGGGCGGGGTCGACGGGACGGGCACGCTCTTGGGGGCCGCACAGGGACCCGACCCGAGGCGGACCATCTTGCGGCCCTTCCAGTGCACCTTTCCCGAATTACGAAGGCGCCACACCTTCTCGAAAGTGGCACCCGCCTTGACGCGCGTTCCGTCCGGGTAGGTGATGTCGCCGACGAACTGCGAGTCGTCCTGAGGGATCTCGTTTATCTGGGTCGTCGTGTCGGGCGAATTCTTTACCGGGCCGCTCGCCGTGACGTTCTTCGGGGCGACCTTGTCCTCCGGCCAGGCGAGGTACGTCACACCGCCCGCGACGACCAGTGCGGCAGCCGCGGCGGCGGCGATCAGGCCGAGCGGGAACCGTCTCGGGCTCGGGAGCGGCGAACCCATGTGGACGATCCGGGCGTGCGCCCCGGTGAGATCGTCCACAGGCCTGCGGTATTCGTCCATTCCCACGTTCGGCAGGACCATCTCGGCGGTCGTCCGCGTCGGTGAAGGACCGGCCGCCGCCTCACCGTTGGACTCACCGAACTCCTCGGCGTCCTCAGCGGCCGTGACCGCGTCGCGCGCCTTCTGCCAGTGCGCGCGCCACTCCCGCTCGGTCGCCTCCGGGTCGTGTCCCAGCCGGTCGACCGCGAGAACCCGGACGAACTCCCACGTCGTCCCCCAGGTCGGCAGATTCCGGCCCTGGGCGGCCGCCGCCAGCGACGATTTGGACGCGGCGGCGCCCAGCGCGGCCATCTCCGCGTACGAAGGGTCGCCGGCTTCCTGCTTCAGCCGCCACAACCGTTCGGCGAGCCCGGCGACGGGCCCGGACGAGGGGTCAGGCCGCCGTGACCGGCGTCCGCGCCGGCCACCATCCTTTCCCTGATCAACCGCTGAACTCACCCTTGCTGCCTCTCAAGACTCGAGCTGCCCACAAGCACCGCAGGATCATGAAGACGATACCTGTCAAAACCAACATGGACGGGTAGAGATAGGAACACACCCGCTTCTTACGGACGCGGGCGGGCCGCCGTTCGTTGTGTGCGAAGGATCACGAAGCCGAGGACGACCCCCGCGAACTGGCAGGCGGAGATCGCCAGCACGAGCCCCACCGGGCCGATCCGGTCGGCGAACGTGCCGGTCAGCGCGGCGCCAACCGCCGAGGCACCGATCTTCAGGCTACCTCCAGTCGTGTTGACCTGCCCCAGCCGATCAGGCGGCGACTCCCGCTGCCGCAACATCAGTGTGGCAGCGAACACCGGCCCCTCAGTCACGCCCGCCAACAGAAAGATGATCATGGCCCACGGCAGTGCGGGCGCCAGCGCGAGGCTCCCCAGCGCCGTCCCGAACGCGACGAGCCCGGCCAGCATCACCGTCTCGGCGTGCCGGACCGACAACCACCGCGCGGACGCCAGCGACCCGATGAGCGACCCGACCGCCATGGCCGCGAGCATCTGCCCGCCCGCACTGGGCTCGGCGCCGATCCGTTCCGCCAAGAGCACCGAGGTGACGGCGACCCCGCCGAATCCGAGCCAGGCCAACGTAGTGGCCACCGTCAACGCCCGCAGAACCCGATTGTCCGCCAACACAAACAACCCGCCAACAACCACATTGACGAGCCCCGCACCGGCGCCACCCACGTCCACGCCGGGCGGGCCTCCACCCACGCCTCCGTCGGCGTCCCCACCTTCGCCCGCCCCGCCCTCACCCCCACCCGTGCCGCTTACCCACGTGCCGCTTACGCCCCCGCCTGCGGCAATTGCGTCTGCGCCGCCCAGGCCGCCGGCGTCCGGCTTGTGATCACACGGTTCGTGGACGCGGGCACCCTTGCCGTCGGCTCCAGGGCCGCGGAACGGGAGGAGCGGCAAGGCGAGGAATCCGAGGAAGGCACAGGCGACGATCGGGATCCCGGCCCCGCCCCCGCCCAGCCAGGCGGCGAATCCGGCGGCCAGGCCGGGTCCCGCGATGCCCGCGAGGTTGTAGCTCGACGCCTCCAGCCCGTACGCCCGGGTCAGCCGCTCGACCGGGACGAAGCGGGGGAGCAGGCTCGTCAGCGCCACCACGATCGGCTCCGTGCACCCGATGACCGCCGCGATCATGAGGGCGAACCCGAGCGGCGAGTCGCCCGCGATCATCAGCAGCAGGCTCATGGCGATCGCATAGCCGATGGTCAGCGCGAAGGCGACCGCCCTGGGCCGGGTCACCCGATCCATCGCATGCCCGATGATCGGCCCGCTCAGGATGTACGGCAGGGTCATCGCGGTCTGCAGGAAACCCGCGGTGGCGACGTGGGCGGTGCGCGCGTGGACGGCGAGGACGATGGCGGTCGCTCCGCCCTCCGCGGAGACGCGCAGCAGGGTGGCCGTGGACAGGTAGAGGGGGAGCGCGGTCGGTCTGCCGATCACCATTGGATCGTGACATACGGTCAGGTACCCAGAAAGCCGGGGACAACCGGACTTAGACTGCGAAACGTGGCACAACCAACAGCGCATGAGCACCGAGTCACCAGCGAGGTCGGGCGGCTCCGCACCGTACTGCTGCACCGCCCCGGCGCCGAACTGAAGCGACTCACCCCGCGCAACAGCGACAAGCTCCTGTTCGACGCCATCCCGTGGGTGGGCCGCGCGCAGGAGGAGCACGACGCGTTCGCCCAGGCCCTGCGGGACCGGGACGTCGAAGTGCTGTACGTGACGGAGCTGCTCCAGGACGCCCTGGAGTACGAGGCGGCGCGGGACGAGGCGATCGCCGACGTCCTCAGCGACCACCGCCTGGGCGACCAGCTGCGCCGCGTGGTCGAGGGCTATCTGCGTGACCTCGACACCGAGGATCTCTCCCGCACGCTGATCGACGGGCTGGCCCACGAGGAGCTCAAGACCGGACACGGCCTCGTCTACCGCCTCATGGACCGGCTGGACTTCGTCATCGACCCGCTGCCCGGCCTGTTGTTCACCCGCGACAACAGCGCGTGGATCGGTGACCGGGTCGCCGTGACGAGCCTGGCGATGCCCGCCCGCCGCCGCGAATCCGCCCTGACCGGGCTGATCTACGCCCACCATCCGCGCTTCGCCGGGGTGAAGCCGATCTACAACCCCACGCTCGAACACGTCGAGGGCGGCGACATCCTCCTGCTCTCCCCCGGCGTCGTCGCCGTGGGCACCGGTGAACGCACCACGCCCGCGGGCGTCGAACGCCTCGCCCGCCAGGTCTTCGCCGCCGGCCTGGCGCGCACCGTCCTCGCCGTGCCGATCGAGCAGCAGCGGGCGACCATGCACCTGGACACGGTCTGCACCATGGTGGACGTCGACACGGTCGTGATGTACCCGCCGATCGCCCACTCGCTGACCGCGTTCACGGTCACCGCCGCGAACGGCGACCTGCGCGTCTCGGAACCCCGCTCCTTCCTCGAAGCGGCCGCCGAGGCCATGGGACTGGACCGGCTCAAGGTCATCGACACCGGGCTGGACCCGGTGACCGCCGAACGCGAGCAGTGGGACGACGGCAACAACACCCTCGCCGTGGCCCCCCGCCTCGCCGTGGCGTACGAGCGCAACATCGAGACCAACGCCCAGCTGGAAACGGCGGGCATCGAGGTCATCCGGATCAGCGGCAGCGAGCTGGGCAGCGGCCGGGGCGGCCCGCGCTGCATGTCCTGCCCCATCCTCCGCGACCCGCCCCCGACCCCCTGACCCAAAAGCCCACCCGACAACCCGCGCCCAGCAAAGCGCCGTGCGGGTACGCGGAGGCGGTTGGAACGTAGAAAGCCCCGGGAGCGTTGGGCTCCTGGGGCTTTCTCGATGTTTGGAGGCTCGGGCGGTGTCGACGGGGGCACGACAGCGCCCGAGCTTGAGGAGGACCATACAAGGTGGGGGAAAGGTCCGGCTACCCGGGGGTATGCATGATTTGTTGAGGACGCACGTCCTTGCAGGTCAGGCGGGGTAGGCCCGTCCTGTTGCGGCCCCGTACCACGACTCGTTGTAGACCTTGCGGGCCGGACGTTCCTGCATATCGGGGTGCTCGCAGAAGTCGGGCAGCGCCGCGTGGGCCGCGTGGCGGGGGGCCGAGCCGCTCAGGGCCGAGGTGTGCGGAGCGCGCAGCTGGGCCCAGACCGTGGTGGCGCCGTCCTCGTGACGGACCCCCCATCCCTCGGACAGCGCCTCGACGATGCCGAGGCCGCGGCCTCCCAGGGACGACAGCGTGCCGGGGCCTCGCCGCGGCTCGGTCATGGCTCCGCCGTCGCTGACGGCGACCTCGAGCATCTCGCCCTGGTAGGACCAGGTGACCCGCACCTGTCCGGACGGCAAGGGGCGTGCGTGCCGCAGCGCGTTGCTGAGCAGTTCGCTGATGATGACGCTGGCGTCGTCCACGACGGAGTCGAAGACCCCCGAGGCGATCAGGTCGGAACCGAGGCGCTTGCGCGCGACCGCGACGCTGGACGGCGCGTGTGGCAGCAGTACGACGCTCGACGCCCTCACCTCCCCGTCACCCTCTCCAGCCGGTCGACTGCTCTTTTGGTATGACCGAAATGCCCAGATGGGGACGCCTGGAAACCTGCGCGAAACGGCCCATCACTCCCACAACGAGCGACTGACCATCCGGTCACGGGTCTCACCCCCCGTACATGGCGTCGAACGGAACCTCGCCCCCAACGCAACACCAACTAAGGATCTATCCAGCCCACGGAGGATTACTCCTCGCGCGCGCGTTTCGTCCGTCACACTGCCGCCACACTGCACTTTCCCGCAAGAGCACCGGGCTCACTCCATCAACTTCACGGCAAGATCCGGTCAAAACAGACGTTCCCCTCGCCTGTGGCCATTATCGGCCCAGGCCACGTCACGTTGTGATTTGGACCACAAAGAAACGGCGTCAGGACGCGGTCTTCAGAACCAGGCGCATGCAGGTGCCCCCAGCAGGCCCGGGATGGGCGGAGATCGCCCCGCCCTGGGCTTCGGTCAGCCGCCGCACGATATAAAGCCCGAGTCCGATACCGCCGAAACGTCGCCGGTCGCCCGCCTCGCCCTGAACAAAACGGTCGAAGATGCGCTCATGATCGCCTGGGGCGATGCCGATGCCCTCGTCCTGAACGGTGACCGTCACCTCGGATCCGGCCGCCCACGCGCTGACCGTGACCGTGCCCCCGTCGGGCGAGTACTTGAAGGCGTTCTCCAGAAGCTGCCCGAGGACGATGTCGGTGGCCATCGTGTCGCCGGCGGCCAGCGGAAGATCCTCGGCGATGTCGAGCTCCACCCGGTGCTTGCTCGACAACGACCGGAACCCCGCCACCACCCCCGTCAGCACGCGCGCCAGGTCGAACGGCTCGATGGTCACGGCCAGCTCGTCCGCGCCGGCCCGGGACCCCAGCAGGAGATGCTCCACCAGGCGCCCGAGCGACTGGGCGCGTTCGGCGATCGTGGCCACGGCGGAGCGGCGGTCGGCGTCGGCGAGCTCGTCCCACCGGTTGACCAGCGTGCTCGCGAAACCCTGGACGACGGTGATCGGGGTCCGGAGCTCATGGCTGGTGGTCGCCAGGAAGAGATCCTTGGCCTCCTCCAGCGCCTTGGCCTCGCTGACGTCGCGGAAGTCGACCACGATCTCGCCGGTCTCCTCGATCTCCGCGGAGAGCACGTTCAGCCAGACGCCCGACTCCAGCGGAAATGTCAGCATCTCGCCGGGCCGGGGCTTCTCGAACGGCAGCGGCCGGCCGATCACATCCCGCGCGGCGAGCCCGGTGAGGACGTGCGCGGCCGGATTCCACTGGCGTACGGTGCCGTCGCGGTCGAGCACGGCGATCCCGTCCGCGCTGGAGTCGATCACCGCGCGTTCGTGGGCGCGCTGCCGCACGACCTCCGCGTACGCGACCGCGTTGCCCACCGCCACCCCGGCGTGCCCGGCGAGCAGCTCCAGCAGTTCGAGCTCGGTGTGGCCGATCTTGCGGCCCGAGAAGAGCGCGTAGAGGGCCCCGTACGGCTTGTTCTGCAAGAACGACAGGCCCAGTGCGATCGTGTGCAGGCCGGGCAGCTCGGACCAGACGAGATCGCCGAGCCGGCGCTCGCCCGTGGCCAGCATCACGGTCTTGCCGGACCGCAGCAGCTCGCCGACCAGGCTGGACCGCAGGTCGGCCGAGGCACCGCGCATGTGGTCGGGGAGCCCGTACATGCTCACCAGGCGCAGCCGCTCGTCCTCGATCCGGACGAATCCGCCCGCGTCCGCGCCGGTCAGCTCGATCAGCGCGGCGGTGATCCGGTCGAGCACCACGTCCAGGTCGAGCTCGGCGTTGAGGTCGGCGACGATGTCGTTCAGCCGCCGGACGAGGCGCGCGCGTTCGGCCATGTGGTGCTGCGCGACCTCGTCCTCCTCGACCGGGTGGTAGACGCCGACCCAGCCGAGCAGCGTGCCGTCCCGGGCCTGCAGGGCGCTGGTGTCGATCCGGACGTCGATCAGGCTGCCGTCGCGGCGGAACCGGCGGGTGGCGATAGAGATCTGCCCGCTGTCGCCCTCGCCCGCCCGCCGCGTCAGCAGCCGTTCCTGGACGGCGTTGTGCTCGGCCTTGAGCTCGTCCGGCACGATCGGCGGCACCCGGCCCAGCACCTCGTCGGAGCGCCAGCCGAACATGCGCTCGGCCGCCGGATTCCACACGGTGACGCGGAACGAGTGGTCGACGGCCACGATCGCATCGGCCGCGCACTCGATGACCGCGCGGAGGATCGGATCGTGGACCGAAAGTTGCACGCCTGTATCGTGCCACCGGATCTTGCGGCGGCGCCGGGCAACCACCGCCGAAATGTTTCCACCGACCGGCTCGTCCGCCCGCAAGCCTTCGCCGTCCAGGGCGTGCCCCACCCGTTCAGACGGCCGGTGAGTCGATCTTGCCGTCGGTTCGCCCGGCCGCCCGGCCGCCCCCGCCCGGCCCGATCCGGCCGATGAGCAGCGCGGCCAGACCGGCGATCAGGAACGAGAACAGCGAGGCGCTCATCCAGCTCTGAGTGCTGAACCCGATCGCCTCTTGGACGTCGTGCCAGAAGCTCGCCCACCAGCTCACGGTGCCCGGGTTGATCAGCTGGTATGTGCCGAACCCGACCGCCCAGGCCACGATCATCCCCCAGCGAGACGGAGCCGACCCCGAGGTGTCCCACTCGCCAAGCCGTCCGCCAACAGGCGACGTCCCCTCAAGCTCCTGACTCTGATCCCCCAGAGAAGACGACCCCTCGCCCGGAGAGGAAGAAGACGTCGCCCAGGAACGCCGTCCCCGTCCCAGGAAGAAATCAGCCGCCAGCACGCCCAGCATGGGGACGAACACCGAGCCGATCAGAGACAGGAAGCTGGCGTAGTCGCCGATGTCGAGCAGCAGCGCCAGCCCGGTGATCAGCGTGCCGAGCGCGATCGACAGGACGCGCCGATCGGCGCGCGGCACCAGGTTCTGGATCGAGACGGCGGTGGAGTAGACGTTGGCGAACGATTGGTCGGCCTCGCGCAGGACGAATACCGCGAAGAAGAGCACGCCCAGCGTCACGCCCAGGAACGGGTCGAAGATCTTGGTGGAGTCACCCGCCACCAGGGCCAGGGCCAGCAGCCCGAGGATGTAGGCGATGATCTGGGTCGCCGAGTAACCGACGGCGGCCGCGCCGAACGCCCCGCGCGCACTGCGGGCGTGGCGGGTGTAGTCGGCCGCCACCGGCACCCACGAGATCGAGACGGCCAGCGCCGCGTCCGCCCCGATCCAGAAACCGCCCCACGAACCCTCGTTCAGATCAGGCAACGGCTCCCGCAGCAGCTGAACGTAGAAGTAGACGAGGGCGACCATCACCGCGGCGGTCACATACCGGCGCAACATGCGCACCGAGCCCAGCGGCCAGATCGTCAGGACCGTGGTGAGGACGCCCGCCGCGATCACGTATGTCCAGCGCGGCACGCCGTCCCACAGCGACCGCGCCGCGTCCGCGATGACGATCAGCTCGAACGTGCCCCAGCCGATGAGCTGGGCGATGTTGAGCGCGGTCGGCACGTACGACAGCCGCGCTCCGAACAGCCCGCGCAGCAGCACCATCGCGGGCTTGCCCGTGATCGCGCCGGGCGCCGCGGCCAGCCCCAGCATCAGCCCGCCGATCGCGGTGCCGACGATCATCGCGACGATGCCGGCCACGATCGACAGCGTCGGCTTGCCGTCGGCGTCGGGGGCCAGCACGGTGTAGGCGCCGGAGAAGGCGAACAGACTGACCCCGAGGTTGGCCCAGAAGGCGCCCTGGTCCCAGAAGCTGAGAACCTTGGGCGCGGGCTCGTCAAGGGTGTACGGCGCCTCGTGACGAGGGCGTTCTTTTACGGCAGACGTCATCGAACACGCTCCCTACGCCGGCATTACCCGGACAGGTTCATGCGGTCGGCGACGCCTGCGAACGTGTCGCCCTCTCAGCCCGGTCGGCCCGAGCTCCCGCGGTGGGGTTGCTTTTGAACGGGACGAATCGTACATCGGCCCAGGCGGCAATGTAAGACGGCCGGCCCTCAGGCCACGTGCGGTGGCCCGTCCGTGCCGCCCTTCATCGGGCGGCCGGCCTCGGCCCAGCGCTTCATGCCCCCGTCGACGTTCTTCGCCAGCCAGCCCGCCTGGTTGAGCGCGACCGTCACCTGCGCGGAACGCACCCCGGACCGGCAGATCACGTACACGTCCTGGTCGCGCGGAATCTCCCCGGCGCGGTCGCTCAGCTCGGCCATCGAGATGTGGGCGGCCCCGGGCGCGTGCCCGGCGTCCCACTCGTACTGCTCACGGACGTCGAGAAGGTATGCGCCCTCCGGTACGTCGGCCGCGTCCACGGCCGGGACGTCATCCCCGAAAATCATCACGCCTCCATGGAACCGCGCGGAACCCTCCCGCGTCGAATCACCCATGCGGTATCGGACGCTCCTTTTCATGACGCCCGGCCTAGCCATGGTCATGTCGATGGCGGCCTGCGGCTCCGAACAGGCCTCGAGCAGCCCAGGGAACTCCTCGGCCACGACGTCCGTCGCGCCCTCGGGCTCCCCCAACGCCACGCTGACAGTCCAGGTGAAGGCCTCCGCCAAGGCCCCCGCCAAGACGTGGACCCTGTCCTGCGACCCGGCCGGGGGTGATCATCCCAAGGCGAGCCAGGCCTGTACGGCCGTCACTCAGGCCAAGGATCCCTTCAAACCCCCGCCCGCCGACCAGATGTGCACGAAGATCTACGGTGGCCCCGAGATCGCCACCGTGAAGGGAACGTGGCAAGGTAAGCCTGTCAACGCCAAGTTCAGCCGTACAGACGGCTGCGAGCTCTCCCGCTGGGACAAGCTCGCACCGCTCTTCGGCGGCGTTCCCAAGGTCGGCTGACGAGTCCACCCCGTTCGGACTCGGTCAGCACGAGACGGGCCCCGGTCGGCGCGCGACCGGGGCCCGTCGCCGCGCCTGGGCCATCGCTACGCCAGGGCCGTTGTTATGCCAGGGCCGTCTCTACGCCTGAGCTTGGGGTTCTGGCTCTGGTGTCTTTGCCTGCTATTTGAGGAGGCGCGACATGCGGCGGTCCGCCAAAGGCTTGCCGCCTGTCTGGCAGGTGGGGCAGTACTGCAGCGACGAGTCGGCGAACGAGACCTCGCGGACGGTGTCGCCGCACACCGGGCATTTCTGTCCCGTGCGGCCGTGCACGCGCAGGCCGGTCTTCTTCTCGCCCTTCAGATCCTGCGCCTCCAGGCCGCGCGAGCGCTGCACGGCGTCCCGCAGGGTCGTGACGATCGTATCGTGGAGGGTCGCGATGTCCTCGTCGGTCAGCGAAGAGGCGATCTTGAACGGCGACATCTTGGCGGCGTGCAGGACCTCGTCCGAGTAGGCGTTGCCGATGCCGGCGATCACCTTCTGGTCGCGGAGCAGGCCCTTGATCTGGGTGCGGCGGCCGTTGACGATCTCGCCCAGCGCGGCGGGGGTGAACGTCTCGCTGAGGGGGTCGGGGCCCAGGGAGGCCACGCCGGGCACGTCGGCGGGATCCCGTACCAGATAGACGGCCAAGCCCTTCTTCGTCCCCGCCTCGGTCAGGTCGAAGCCGGACCCGTCCTCCAGCTGCACGCGCAGGGCCAGCGGATTCTTACCCCCGGGGCGTACCGGTTTGGCAGGGATCTCGTCCCGCCACCGCAGCCAACCGGCCCTGGCCAGGTGGACGACCAGGTGCAGGCCGTCGATGTCGAAGTCGAGGAACTTGCCGTGCCGGGCGACACCGGTGACGGTCAACCCGCCGAGCGCGGTGATCGGCGGGTCGTACGTCTTGAGCGCGGAGATGGCGAGAACATCGACACGGGCGACCGCGTGGCCGACCGCGCGCTCTCGCAGGAAGGTGGCGAGCGCCTCCACCTCAGGTAGCTCAGGCATGTCTCCAGTATCCGCGACATCCGGCGTCCACAGCCCTGTGGATTCCTGTGGACAACTCTGTGAGAAACGCTCGATCGCCTGTGGCGTAGGAGGATCCCGAGGGCAATACCTCTATGAACACCCCCATAACAGCCCAGAGATCTCAACGTGGGCCGCCATCGACCTGTGGATAACCGCCGTCTCGAAACGCGCGAGCCGCGCCACCGGCCGAGGGCCTGCCACTTTGGCACATACCACCTGGCCCGAGCACCGAGGTTGTGACGCGGGTCTCGGAACAACCCCTAGGGGGTAGGGGTTGCAACGGCCATGGGGTTATGGCAGCATGAGGACCACGAGATACCCCCCAGGGGTACAAATCCAGACCAACGAGGAGATGACGACGATGAGCACCGCCACCTACACCGTTGCCGGGATGACCTGCGGCCACTGCGTCGGATCGGTCAAGGAGGAGGTCGGCCAGGTCGCCGGTGTCACCGCCGTCGACGTCGACCTCGCGACCGGCAAGGTGACGGTCACCAGCGACGGCCCCGTCGACGACTCCCTGATCGCGGAGGCCGTCGAAGAGGCCGGATACGAAGTGAAGGTGTGAGGACGTCATGAACACCGCGACCAAGCTGGGGGCGTTCACCCTGGGCCTGGCCGTCGTCTTCGGAGGAGCCGCCGGGGTCGGCGACATCGTCGGTCCCGTCGGCGCCTCGGCGGAGTCCGGCAGCCAGGATGGCAGCGGCGGGCACGCTTCCCACGGCGGCGGATCATCCGCCGAGACGGTGGCCGCCCCCGTACCGGGCGGGCTGCAGATCTCGCAGGACGGCTACACGCTGGCCCCCCGGACCACCACGATCAAGCCCGGTGAGCAGACCGACTTCCGGTTCACGGTGACCGGCCCGGACGGCAAGCCGGTCAGCCGGTACGAGACCCTCCACGGCAAGAAGATCCACTTCATCCTGGCCCGCCGTGACCTGTCCGGCTTCCAGCACCTGCACCCGGCCGAGGCCGGAGGCGGCGTCTGGTCGGTGCCGGTGAAGGTGCCCGACGCCGGCGCCTACCGTTTCTTCACCGACATCAAGCCGGCCGGCGCCAAGAAGCAGCTGACGCTCGGCGCCGACCTCACCGCACCCGGCGACTTCACGCCCACCGCGCTGCCCGAGGTCGAGCAGGCCGCCAAGGTCGACGACTACGAGGTGAAGCTGAACGGCGCCCTCGTCCCGGGCAAGACCAGCAAGCTCACCCTCTCGGTGAGCAAGGCCGGTGAGCCGGTCACCGACCTGCAGCCGTACCTTGAGGCATATGGCCACCTGGTCGCGCTGCGCAACGGTGATCTCGCCTACCTGCACGTCCACCCGGACGGCGAACCCGGCGACGGCAAGACCAAGCCCGGACCGGAAATCACGTTCTACGCCGAGGTGCCCAGCTCCGGTGCGTACCGTCTCTACCTGGACTTCCAGCACGGAGGCAAGGTCCGTACCGCCGAATTCACCGCGGTGGCCGGCACCGCACCGGCGCCCCAGCCCGCGACCCCGGCCGAGACCCCCGCCCCGAGCCAGCCGCCCGGTGAGCAGGGCGGCCACGACGACGACGGCCACACCCACGGCTGACCGCCGAAACCGATCACGAAGGAGGAGCGATGACTACCGGAGCCGCAACCGGGCAGATCGAGCTGGCGATCGGCGGCATGACCTGCGCGTCGTGCGCGGCCCGCATCGAGAAGCGCCTCAACAGGATCGAGGGCGTGACCGCGACGGTCAACTACGCCACCGAGAAGGCCAAGGTCGAGTTTCCCGAGGGCGTGAGCCCGGACGAGCTGATCGCGTCGGTCGAGAAGGCGGGCTACACCGCCGAGCTGCCCGCGCCGCCGAAGGCGGAGAGCACGGACGGCCCGGCCGTCGAGGGCGAGGACGAGCTGCGGCCGCTCCGCCAGCGGCTGATCACCTCCGTCGTGCTGTCGATCCCGATCATCGCGATGGCGATGATCCCGGCTCTGCAGTTCGACAACTGGCAGTGGCTGTCGCTGACGCTGGCCTCCCCCGTGGTGGTCTACGCGGGATGGCCGTTCCACAAGGCCGCCTGGACCAACCTCCGGCACGGCGCCGCGACCATGGACACGCTGGTCTCCGGCGGCACGCTGGCAGCGTTCGGCTGGTCGCTGTGGGCGCTGTTCTTCGGCATGGCGGGCGAGCCCGGCATGCGGCACGGCTTCGAGTTCTCGATGACCCGCTCCGACGGCTCGATGAACATCTACCTCGAGGCCGCCGCCGGCGTGATCGCGTTCATCACCGCCGGGCGCTACTTCGAGGCCCGCTCCAAGCGCCACGCCGGCGCCGCCCTCAAGGCCCTGCTGGAGCTCGGCGCCAAGGAGGTCTCGGTCGTCCGGGACGGGCGCGAGGAGCGCATCCCCGTCGACCGGCTCGGCGTCGGCGACACGTTCGTGGTCCGTCCCGGCGAGAAGATCGCCACCGACGGCGTGGTGGCCGAAGGCTCCTCCGCGGTGGACGCGTCGATGCTGACCGGCGAGTCCGTCCCGGTCGAGGTCGGCCCGGGCGACGCCGTGGTCGGCGCGACCGTCAACGCCGGCGGCCGCCTGCTGGTCAAGGCGACCCGGATCGGCTCCGACACCCAGCTCGCCCAGATGGCCAAGCTGGTCGAGGAGGCCCAGACCGGCAAGGCCCAGGTGCAGCGGCTGGCCGACTCGATCTCCGGAATCTTCGTCCCCATCGTGATCGCGCTCGCCGTGGCCACCCTGGGCTTCTGGCTCGGCACCGGCGGCGGGATCGCCGCGGCCTTCACCGCCGCCGTCGCCGTTCTGATCATCGCCTGCCCGTGCGCGCTGGGCCTGGCCACCCCGACCGCCCTCATGGTCGGCACGGGCCGCGGCGCCCAGCTGGGCATCCTGATCAAGGGCCCGGAGGTCCTGGAGTCCACCCGGACGATCGACACCGTCGTCCTCGACAAGACCGGCACGGTCACCACCGGCAAGATGGCCCTGGTCGACGTCGTCACCGCCGAAGGCGTGGACGCGGGCGAGGTGCTCCGGCTGGCCGGCGCGCTGGAGGACGCCTCGGAGCACCCGATCGCGCAGGCCATCGCCAAGGGCGCGACCGAACGGGCCGGCACCCTCGGCACGGTTGAAGACTTCGCCAACATCGAGGGCCTGGGCGTCCAGGGCATGGTCGACGGTCACGGCGTCCTCGTCGGCCGTCCGCAACTCCTGGCCGAATGGTCGCAGCACCTGACCGCCGACCTGATGAAGGCCATGGACGAGGCGCAGGCCTTGGGCCACACCGCGGTCGCGGTCGGCTGGGACGGCTCGGCCCGCGCCGTGATCACGGTCGCGGACCAGGTCAAGCCGACCTCCGCCGAGGCGATCGGACAGCTGACGGCGCTCGGGCTCCGGCCCGTCCTCCTGACCGGCGACAACGAGACGGTCGCCCGCACGGTGGCCGGGACGGTCGGCATCGACGAGGTCATCGCCGAGGTCATGCCGCAGGACAAGGTGGACGTGATCAAGCGCCTCCAGTCCGAGGGCCGCACTGTGGCGATGGTCGGCGACGGCGTCAACGACGCCGCCGCGCTCGCCCAGGCCGACCTGGGCCTGGCCATGGGCACCGGAACCGACGTGGCCATCGAGGCCTCCGACCTGACGCTGGTCCGCGGCGACCTGCGCGCCGCGGCCGACGCCATCCGGCTCTCGCGCCGCACGCTGGGCACCATCAAGGGCAACCTGTTCTGGGCCTTCGCCTACAACGTGGCCGCCCTCCCGCTCGCCGCGGCGGGCCTGCTCAACCCGATGATCGCCGGCGGGGCGATGGCCTTCTCCTCGGTCTTCGTGGTCAGCAACAGCCTGCGCCTCCGCCGGTTCAAGCCGCTGAACACCGCCCCGGCCCCGGCCACCGGAACCAAGACCCCGACCAAGCAGCCAGTCCCCACCGCCTGATCCCGCTCACAGGCCGGCCCTGGGCCGTGCCCTCCCCAGGAGGGCACGGCCCGGGGCTTTGTCAGCGTTGTTGTGGCACGAAGGTGCCCTTGGGCAGCACCTTGACGTGCAGGCCGCCGCAGTGCCGGCACGTCGGCTCGGTCCACGGGGGCTGGCTCGCCATCCCCTCGTGGAACCAGGCGACCGCGTCGCCGCCGTGACCGTCGTCGGCGTGGCGCGCCTCGTACATTTTCTCGTAGGGCCGGAGACAGTCGAGGCAGTAGAAGTACCACCGCTCCGTAATGACGTGAACATCCCGAGTTCGCATGCGAGATTCGCTCCTGCTCAGCTGCGGACGAATGGATCTCGGAGGGCGCGGAAGGGCACGCGCCATGCGATCTACGTGCGGAAGATGTTCAGTGCGATGAGCAGGCAGGCGCCTGGCGTGCGGCTCGAAGGCCGGGCGGGCCGTCCTGGCAGGGACGGCGGCCGGCCCACGGGCCTGCCCAGGGCGGCCTCATCGGTCGCCGCGTGGTGGGTGGGGTTCGAACCGAGGTCGCTGCAGCGGGTGAGGCGCCGGACGGCCGAGCGGGGCCGGGCCGCCTCGTACTGCCCCGTGCCCGTCTCGCGGTCGCGCTCGCCCAGCCTTTCAGCGGTGACGGCAGTGGCGGTGGACGGCGCGGGCTGCGTGGCCAGGCCGGCGCTCGCCCCCGTCGAGGCAGGGGCCGTCAGCAAGATGATCACGGCCAGAACGGCCGGCCACAGCATCCTCATCCTGCGGTCGACCGATACCCGCCGGTATCGACGTCCTGCCACACCAGGAACCTTACCTAACACTGTGTATATCAATCTTTGCTGAACGTAACTTCTGCCTGGTAGGCACGGCCTCATCTCGGCGGGCCTTTCGCTTGATTTATACCCATAGGGGGTATATGTTCAGGACATCGAAACCACTCCGGAAGGGGAGAGCCAAATGGCCACCACGACACACGCCACCGGTCACCACGCGGGCGACACTCCCGGAGGCCTGCAGATCTCGGCGGACGGCCACACGCTGGATCTGCTGGACACGATCATCCAGCGGGGCGAGGTCGACTTCCGGTTCCGGATCCTCGGGCCGGACGGGCATCCGGTCACCGCGTTCACCCCGATCCACGACCGCGAGCTCCACCTGATCGTCGCTCGGCGCGAGCTCACCGGCTTCTGGCACGTCCACCCCGAACGCGCCGGCGACGGCACCTGGTCGGTCCGGCTGAACCTGCCCGAGGCGGGCGCCTACCGGGTCTTCACCGACATCGCCCCGCGCGACCTCGGCCGGACGATCACGCTCGGCGCCGATCTCGCCGTGGCCGGGCCGTACGAGCCCGAGCCGACACCCGAGCCGTCCCAGACCTACGCCGTCGACGGCTACGAGGTCGAGATAGAGGGCGGGCTCGCACCCGGAGAAGGCCGCCAGCTCACCCTGACCGTCCACAAGGACGGGAAGCCGGTCACCGACCTGCAGCCCTATCTCGCCGCGTACGGCCACCTCGTGATCCTGCGGGCCGGGGATCTCGCCTACGTACACGTCCACCCGAACGGCGAGCCCGGCGACGGGGTGACCGAGCCCGGCCCCGCCATCACGTTCCACGCGCACGTCCCCGGGCCGGGCACGTATCGCGCCTTCCTGGACTTCAAGCACGGGGACGTGGTCCGCACGGCCGCGTTCACCATCGTCGCCGACCATCACTGACTAGTGATCGCGGCTCACAGCTCTGACCGGCTGAAGGCGACCGCGGGCCACGTCCGGCTGAACGCGGCAAAGGCCGCCCGGGCCTCAGCGAGATCCCGGACGGCCTTTGGCGGATCAGCTCATCGGGCGCCGGAGCCCTGGATCCCCTTCGGAGCCACCCGCGCGGTGGGCGCGAGCGGGTTGATGGGGATGTCGCTGGTGTTGAAGGCGTACCTGGCCGCGGAATCGGCGATGGCGTCGGAGTCGACGTCCAGCGCCGTCATGTTGATGTTGGCGATCGTGTCGCAGGCCTGGTGGTAGCAGACGTCGTACGCGACGCCCGCGGTGCCGCCGAAGAGGGCCGCCTCGGCGGGCGTCTTGATGCCCTCCGCGCCGGTGAAGATCCCACCGGACGGGATGCCGACCGCGATGAACGGCCCGTAGTCGGAGCGTCCGTCGAAGTCGGTGCCGACGTGGCCGAGGCCGCGGGAGTCGAAGAACTTCTCCAGCCGCTTCTCGATCTGCGCCGATCCCGGCGGGCCCGCGGGCGAGCCCGTGGCGTCGGAGTCGTCGCCGTCGTACAGCTTGTAGGCGTAGTTCGGCGACGCGATCATGTCGAAGTTCAGGTAGAGCCGGATCTTGTCCTGCTCCGCCTTGGACAGGTTCGCCACGTACTGGTCGGAGCCGAGCAGACCGATCTCCTCGGCGGCCCAGAACGCGAAGCGCATCTTGTTCTTGACCGGGAAGTTCCGCATCTGCAGCGCGGTCTCGAGGATCGCCGCGGTGCCCGACCCGTTGTCGTTGATGCCGGGACCCTCGTGGACGCTGTCGAGGTGGGCGCCGATCATGACCACGTTGTTCGCCCGGCCGTGCCGCGACTCGGCGATGACGTTGTGGTTGGTGCCCAGGACCAGGTTGGAGTCCACCTTCAGGCGGACGGTCGTGCCCGGGTTGGCCGCGAGCTCGTTGCCGACGGCGAAGCTGGAGAACACCATGGGGATCCCGGCGCGCCACTCACCGATGTTGAGCGGGAACGGGTCCGTCCGGCCGGGCTGGCCCTCGTTGAAGATGATGATGCCGGACGCGCCGGCCCGTCCCGCGTTGAGGATCTTGGTCGCGAACGGGCAGGTGCCGCGCTGGATCAGCGCGATCCGGCCCGCGACGAACCCGGTGAAGTCCGAGGCCTCGCAGCCGCTGGTGGACGTCGGCGTCGGCGTCGGCGGCAGCACGAGGTCCACGCCCTGCACCTGCGCCGTGACGTCACCGGCCGGCGACGGCTCGAAGGTGACGAAGTCCGTGCCCGGCGTGTAGGTCTTCGGCGTCGGCGACTGCTGCGCCAGGATGGCCGGGCTGTTCTCGCTCCAGCTCTCCACGAAGTTGATCGGGTTGAGCGTCACCTTGTAGCCCGCTCTGCGCAGCTTGCCGGCGACATAGTCACGCGAGGCGGTGTAGCCCGGAGTCCCCGCGGCCCGGGTGCCCCCGTTCGCGTTCGCGATCCCCTGGAGGGCGTCCAGGTGCTTCTTGACGTTCTCCCCCTTGACCTTCTTCACCAGCACCTTGGCGAACACATCGTCGAGGGAACCGGCCTCGGCCGGCGCGGATACGGACAGGGACAGGATCACGGACGCGGCGACCAGTACGGCGCCTGCGGCCCGCCTCCGACGGCGAATACGCACGCCAACTCCTTTGTTAGGACGATCGACGTAAACCCCCCGAAACTTCCGTGCCTTGGAACGTAACGCCCACCATCGGAACTGGACACCTGCGTGCCACATATGGCCGCCCACATCCGGCCAGTCCACAACTGAACCCAGCCGCGCAGCCCACGCGTCTCCGGCTCCCCCGGCCAGGTCGCGACCGCGCCACAGGGCGGAGCCGTACCGCCAACGTATAGACGAAGCGATGCCCGACAGATCCTGTACGGGCACGACGTCGTCGAGGAGGCTCTCCCTCGATGCGCGGGCGCCTGCTAGGCGACCGGGGCCTCGGTCCGCAGGGTGGCGACGAGTGCGGACACGCGCGGGTCGGTGGACGCGTCGTCCAGTGACCGGCTGAGCGTCTCGTGGTAGGTGGGCGACGCGTCGTCCACAGCGGTGCGCCCCTGGTCGGTGATGACCGTGTAGACGCCGCGACGGTCGTTCGCGCAGAGGTCGCGGCGGGTGAACCCGGCGGCCTCCAGCCGGGCGACGAGGCGGCTGACCGAGCTCTGGTTGAGGCCGATGAGGTCGGCCAGTTCCTGCATGCGCAGCTCGCCGTCGTCGGCGCGGGAGAGGCGGCACAGCGCCCGGAACTCCGAGAGCCCGATGCCGTGGTGGCGCTGGAGCGCCTTCGCCAGCTCGTTCTCGACCCGGCCGTGCAACGTCACGACCTGGTCCCAGACCTGCGCGTCCATGACCGCCCTCGCCTTCACCTGTTGACAACAGAGTACATGCAGAGCCAATATCTGCATGTGCATGCAATCCATGTACATGCATGGAAATTTCGATCAAGGAGAGACGTGACCATCGAGAAGATCGCCACCATGCCCGACTGGTACGCGCCCTACCGCATCTCGCAGGCGATCAAGGCGGGCGGCCTCATCCACGTCTCGGGCCAGGCGGGCATCGACGAGCAGGGCAAGACCGTCTCCGACGACTTCCTCGCGCAAGGACGGCAGGCCTTCGCCAACATCAAGCGCGTTCTGGCCGAGGCAGGCGCCGGTTTCAGCGACGTCGTCAAGGTCGGCATCTTCGTCACCGACATGGCGTCCAACCTCGACAAGGTGATCCAGCTCCGCGAGGAGTTCCTCAGCGAGCCCTACCCGGCCGACACCCTGCTCGAGATCTCCTCGCTAGCCCAGCCCGACTGGCAGATCGAAGTCGAGGTCACCGCCCTAGCCCGCTAATTAACCCCACCCATTGAAATCACTCATCCCCAGAGGAAGCCCCATGCCCACCTCCCCCTCACCCCACCCCTCCACCCCACGCGCCTCCATCCCACCGCACAGCTCCGAGCCATCGCTCACGTCTGAGGTACCGCGCGAATCACCACGCGCCTCTGAAGTACCGCCCGTCTCCGCGCCGTCGCGCACCTCCGAGGCACGCCGCGAGTCCGCGCGCGCCTTCGCGTCACCGCGCGGTTCTGAGTTGTTGCGGCCTTATCGACTCGGGGCGCTTGAGCTTCCTCATCGCATTGCTATGGCGCCCATGACCAGGGGGAGGGCCGACGATCTGACCGGCGTGCCGAGCCCGCTGACCAAGGACTACTACGCCCAGCGCGCCGGCGCCGGGTTGATCGTTAGCGAGGGGATCTATCCGAACGCGCTGGGCAAGGGCGGCCCGGGGATTCCCGGCCTGGTGACGGACGCGCAGGTGGCGGGCTGGCGCGAGGTGACCGAGGCCGTCCATGCCGCCGGCGGGCGGATCTATGCCCAGCTGTGGCATGTGGGGAGAATGTCGCATCCGCTCGTCCTGCCGGACGGGCAACCGCCCGTTGCCCCTTCCGCCGTCCGGATCGAAGGGGAGCAGATCTTCACGGCCGACGGCCTGGTGGATCACGTCACCCCGCGCCCGCTGACGACCGCCGAGGCCGAGGCCACGGTCGCGGACTTCGCGGCGGAAGCGCGCAACGCCATCGCGGCGGGCTTCGACGGCGTCGAGATCCATGGCGCGAACGGCTACCTGATCCAGCAGTTCCTCGCCGAGAACACCAACCTGCGCGCCGACCGCTACGGCGGCTCCCGCAACGCGCGGCTGCGCTTCGCGATCGAGGTCGTGGAGGCCGTCGCGGCCGAGGTCGGGGCGGCGCGCACGGGGCTGCGGATCTCGCCCGACAACCCGGAGAACGAGATCGCGGAGGAGAACGCGCAGGACACCTACCGGACGCTCGTTGACGCGCTCGATCCGCTGGGGCTCGCCTACCTGCACGTGATCGAACGCGGCGCGTACGGGGCCCTCGCCGATCTGCGTCCCCGCTGGTCGGGCACCCTGATCGGAAACTTCAACGGCCCGGAGGCCACCTCGGTGGACGCGGGCGAGAACGTCCTCGGCGCCGGGCTCGCCGATCTCTTCTCGTTCGGGCGGCACTTCATCGCCAATCCCGATCTGCCCGCCCGCATCGCCGCCGGCGCGGCCCTGAGCGCGCCGGATAGGGGACCCGTCTACGGCGGTGGCGCCGAGGGTTACGTCGACTACCCCGCCCTCACCGCGTCGCGCGTCTAAAGCCGGACGTTCCAGAAGTCGATCTCATGCCGCATGCCCTCCAGGAAGAGCTTCTCGGCGCGTTCCCGGTCGGGCCCGGCCTCGTCGATCATCTGGGCACAGCGCCTGGTCAGCTCGGCGAAGCCAGGGTCGGCGTAGGTGTCGACCCAGCGCCTGTAGCGCGGCTCGGCCGGGGGATGAGCGGCGAGGCGGGCGCCGAGCGTCGAGTAGCCCCACATGCAGGGATAGAGCGCCGCGAGGCCTTCGCCGTACGAGACGGCGCTGTCCAGGAGGAAGCGGGTGTACGCGGCGCACGCCGGGCCCTTGCTGGCCCCCTCCAGGTCGGCGTCGAACTCGGCGGCCAGCGAGCGGTGCAGCGACAGTTCCTCGTGAAACGTGGCGTGCGCGAGGTCGACGAGGTCCCCGAGATGGGACGCGGGCGCCTGCCAGGCCAGCCGCGCGAACACCCGTACGTAGTCGAGGAGGAAAAGGTAATCCTGCTCCAGCCAGGAGCGGAACACCGCCTCGTCCAGGTCTCCGCTGGCGATGCCCACCACTGTCGGATGCTTCAACTGTTCCTCGACCAACGGCAGGCCGAGCTCTTCCAGATGCGCCGCGAGACTCATGCCCGAAGTCTCCCATCGGCCCGAATGACGAAGACCCCGCCGGACGTACGTCCGGCGGGGTCCCACGTCTTGGCCGATGTGTGGGGTCGCCTCTCGGCGAAAGGCACAATGCGGCTCCAGCCGAACGGTATTCCGCAGAGGCAATAGGTAGGGCCCGGGGACACCCAGGCACACCGGCCATGAGATGTAACCGCTCCCCCTCCGAGATTGTTCCCATGCCCCCGCAGCGACGTTCAGACACCCCGACCTGGCCCGCCGCTGTCCAATCACCCAACCCGCTCGCCGCCGCCCAGCCACCCCACCGCCCAACCCGCCCGGCGCCGTCCAGCGCCGTCCAACCGAGATCGTCCACCCGGTTGAACCTGTCGCTGGTCGCGGGCGGGGGTCAAGCGGTCAAGATCAGGCCCGCGTCCGGCCGAGCACCTCCCGCATCCCCGCCTGATCGGCCGCGGCCCCACCGTCCAATCCGCCCGGCGCCCGTCCAGCCGCCCACCCCCCCCTCGTCCCGCCCAGGACCGTTCCCTGCGGCAGGGACCGTTCCATAGGCCCCAGCCACGGCCCTTCGAGCCCTTCCCGTCACCCGGCGTTCATCTGACGGCCGCTAGGGGGTCGTCCGCGCCCGGCAGCGTGGACGGTGTGCATTCTGGGCTCGCCCGCACAACCGGAGCGGTGATCCTCACCCTCGCGCTAGCGGGCTGTACCGCGGCCGCCACGGCCTCGCAGAAGAACACCATCGTGGTCGGCGTCAAGGCCGACCAGCCCGGCCTCGGCCTCCTGGAAAGGGGCGGCCACAAGGGCTTCGAGGTCGACGTCGGCACGTACGTCGCCAAGCGCCTCGGGGCGACGCGCGTCACGTTCAAGACCGTGACCTCGGAAGACCGGGAGCGGCTGCTCGACGCGGGCACGGTCGATCTCGTGCTGGCCTCGTACTCCATCACGGCCGAACGTGCGACGAAGGTCACGTTCGGCGGCCCGTACTACGTCGCCCACCAGGACATCATGGTCCGCAAGGGCGAGCAGGGGATCCGCTCAGCCCGGGACCTCGCGGGGCGCCGCATGTGCCAGGCGAGCGGCTCGGTCTCGTCCCAGCGGGTCACCCGTGGCCTGGGCATCGCGACCAAACCCGTACCGTCGCCGTCCTACAGCGAGTGCTTCAAGAAGCTGCTCGCCGGTGAGGTCGACGCGGTGTCCACGGGTGATCTGGTCCTGGCAGGGTTCGCCGCCCGTGCGCGCGACCGGGTGCGGATCACCAACTCCCCGTTCACCGAGGAACGGTATGGCGTCGGCCTGCGCAAGGGCGACATCGAGAGCTGCGAGCGCGTCAACAAGGCGATCACGCAGATGTACCAGGACGGTACGGCCTCCCACCTGCTGCGCAAGTGGTTCGGCGCGGCCGGGCTCCAGCTCACCGAATCCGTTCCCGAGTTCGAAGGTTGCTCCTGACCGATGGCAATCGTCATGATTTGGCAATGTGGCGTGAGCTGATCGAAGAACACACCTCCCAGGCCCGGTTCGCCCCTCCGGTCACGGAGGAGGCGCTGTACCGGGCCGAGGAGACTCTGGGGCACCTGCTTCCCGACGACCTGATCAAACTGCTCGGCGAGACGGACGGCGTGGTCGACGCGAACGGCTACAACCTGATCTTCTCCGCCGAACAGCTTCTCCAGGGCAATCTGGAGATGCGCACCTATCCCGCGCTGAAGCGGCTCTACATGGCGTTCGACCAGCTGCTGTTCTTCTCCGATGCTCCTGGCGACGGCAACCTGTTCGCCTACGCGCTCATACCCGAAGGCAGGCCGGACATCTTCGTCTGGGACCACCGGACCGACAGCCGCCGCCGCATCGCGCCCTCCCTGGAGCACTTCATCGAAGCGTGGCTGACGGGTCATATCCAGCTGTGAGGCCCTAGATATGTAGCAACCACTACAGAATCGCGCTAATCTGTAGCGAACGCTATAGATCTAGGGAGCTGTCATGTCCTTCGCCCGAACCGTCCACGGCACCGGTCCCGGCCTGGCCCTCGCCCACGGCGCGGGCGGCGGCATCGCCGCCAACTACGGCCCGATCATGGACGCGCTCGCCGCCGGCCACACGGTCGTGGGCGTCGACTACCCCGGGACGGGGGCCACGCCGCCCAGCACCGGCCCATTCGACCTCGACGACCTGGCGGACGAGGTCGTGGGCGCCGCCGTCGCCGAGGGCCTGGAGACCTTTGCGATCTCCGGCTACTCCCTGGGCGCGGCCGTCGCCGTCCGCGCCGCGACCCGCCATCCGGAACGCGTGACCGCCCTCGTCCTGACCGCCCCGTTCGCCTACCCGGACACCTACTTCCGCCTCCTGACCTCGATCTGGTCCAGGCTCTACGCCTCCGGCGATCATTCGCTGCTGGCCGAGTTCCTTCTCCTTCAGGCCACCGGCCCGGACGCGCTGGCCTCGATCCCCGCGGCCGACCTCGCGAACGTCGTCAACGCCACCGCCGGCTCCCTGCCGCCCGGCACTCCCGAGCACACCGAGATCCTCCCCCGGGTCGACGTCCGCGCCGACCTGGCCCGGATCAGCGTCCCCACCCTGGTGATCTCAACGACCGAAGACCGGCTCGTCCCCCCGGCGCTGCACCGCGAGGTCGCCGCCCAGATCAGCGGCGCCCGCCTCGCCGAGCTCGAAACGGGTCATCTCCCGTTCGCCGAACGCCCGGACGCCTGGGCCAAGCTGATCACCGGCTTTCTCGCCGGCGTGGCGGATCGGGCTGGATCCGCAGCGACGTGATCACGGTCGCGAGCATCTCGTAGTGCGCGGCGAGCATGCACAGCTCGATGCACTCGCGAGGGGACAGGTGCCGCCGGAGCCCCGCCCACGCCGGATCGTCGAGATCTCCGTGCGCGTGCATGTGATCGACGGCGGTGAGGACGGCCCGCTCGCGCGCCGTCCAGCCGAAGGCGGCGGGGCCCTCGGCGATCCGCGCGACATCGCCGGAGTCCACGCCCGCACGGCGGCCGAGCCGGACGTGGTGCTCGTACTCGTACGCGCAGTCCCGGAGATGCGCGACCCGCAGGATCACCAGCTCGGTCTCGCGGCGCGGGAGGATGCCTCGCGGCATCAACCGGCCCCCGAACCGGCCCCAGGCGCGGAAGAGCCTGCGATGCCTGCCGAGCGTCAGGAAGAGGTTCGGGGGAGTCGTCCCGCCAACGAGCCCGGCGATCTGGGCAGCCGTCCAGTTGGCAAACCCAACCTCACGCAGTCCGCCAGGCGAAATACGGGCCGCCCCAGACGAACCACGCGACCCGCCAAGACGAGCACTGGGCAACTCACCCAACCCGCCGGGCGAGGCACCCAACTCGCCGAGCGACGCACCCAACCCGCTAGGCGAAAGATCCGACCCGCCGGGTGGGGTATCCGGCCCGCTCGGCGAGGCGCTGGGTCCGTTCGGCGGGACGTGGGGTTCAGGCACGGGCGTCCTTTTTCGGCGGGTCGAGGTAGCGGGTCATCGCCACGTTCAGTCCCCGCATGATCAAGGTGTACACCACGGGAACGTAGCGCTGGGCCAGATGCAGCAGCCGGACGTCTTTCGAAGTGAAGATCAGATACTTGTCGCGTTCGATCCCACGAATGATCGCCTGCGCGGCCTTGTCCGGCGAGATGGCGCGGCGGCGGAAAAGCTCGATGACACGCCGCGTCCGAGGCGCGTCCCTGTCGACGCCCACGATCTCCACACTGCGTACCAGCGGTGTGTCCATGCCGCCGGGGCACACCAGGCTCACCACGATCCGATGGCGGCGCAGGTCGAAGCGGAGCACCTCCGACACCCCGCGCAGGCCGAACTTGCTCGCGCTGTACGCGGCGTGCCACGGCAGGCCGAACAGGCCCGCCGCCGAGGACACGTTGACCAGGTGACCGCCGCGCCCCGCCTCGATCATGGACGGCACGAACGCCTCGATGACGTGGACGGGCCCCATGAGGTTCACGTCCACCATGCGCCGCCAGTGCCGGTGTTCGAGCCGGTCGACCGTGCCCCAGGCCGACACCCCGGCGACGTTCATGACCAGGTCCAGGCTCCCGACCTCGGCGTGCACCCGTTCGGCCAGGCGCGACACGGCGGCCTGATCGACGACGTCGGCGGGCTCGGCGAGCAGGACCGTGGCGCCGCGGTCGCGGAGAGCGGACGCCGTCTCCGCGAGGCCGCCGGCATCGATGTCGGTGAGCACGAGGTCGGCGCCGCGCGCCGCCGCCAGCCGGGCCATGCTCCGCCCCAACCCGCTGCCCGCGCCGGTGACCAGGCATTTCTTACCGGACAAACTCGTCACGGGGCACAACCTAAACAGCTGTAGACATCCGTGTCTATAGCCATAGACACCCATGTCTACAGGTCGTCGCCGAACCCCATCAGCCGCGCGACCAGGGCGACGAACGGCTCCCGGAGCGCGACCAGCCCCGCCTGGTCGCCGGTCAGAACGCGCGTCGTGACCAGCGAGACCAGCGCGCCCACGACCGTTTCGCACGCCAGCCGCTGCTCGGGCGTGGTGGCGCCGAACGCCTCGGCCACCCACTCGGTCAGCGTGGCCTGGACGGTCAGCCGGCGGCCGAGCACCTCGACGCCCGCCGCGTACACCTCGACCAGGAAGACCCTCGCTACCTCGGGCTCCGCCGCCAGCGCCGCGAGGTACGCGGCGACCACCCGGTCGAGGCGTTCCAGCGGGGTGCCTCCGAGCCGCAGCGCCGCCTCGACCTGCTCCACCAGGAGGTCGGTGACCAACTCGTACGCGGCGATGAAGCACGCTTCCTTGTTGGCGAAGTTCTCGTAGAACGTCAGCCGCGACACCCGGGAACGCCTGAGCACATCAGCCACCGACGTCGCGACGTACCCCTTCTCCGCCGCCACTTCGACCATCGCCACCAGCAGCCGGCTTCGCTGCCGGGCCGCGACCTCTTCCCGCGTCAGGCCATGCGACCGGCCCGACAGCGGCTCAGCGGAACGCGCGCGCAGCAGGGAGAGATCGTCCACCCGGCCATGCTAGGTGTCACCGGCTCCGCGCGAGGAGGCGCTTGCGCTCGCCGGTGTACTCCCACCAGGGCCGGCCGGGCAGCCCGTCGGCCTGGTCGACGGCGGACATCACGGTGTCGAGCAGGCACGGGTCATGCCGCACGCCGTCCGCCGCGCACATCTCCTCGAACACCTCGAACGCGTCCCGCCCCGCCAGCTGGCCGACACGTGTGATCCCGATCCGTTCGAACTTCCGCGCGATGGCCGGTCCGACATTCGCCAACGTGACCACTCGTTCATCACTCATGCCCCCAGCGGACCAGCCCGGCCGAGCCCCCGTCTTGTCGAAACCGGACACGCCCCCGCCACACTTCGACGGAGGTCGAGCTTTCGGCGATCTAGCGTCTGACCATGGCAGACGACATCCCGATCACCGACGACCGCCCGCCGTCCCAGGTCGTCCGCGAGATGGTCGATCACGTCCTCGGCCTCGCGGCCACCTGGACCGCCTGGGACGGCAGCCCGCGCCCCGTCGACGACCGGACCTACACTCCGCACAAGGCGATCCGCCGCGTGGTCGATCACCTCGTGGACCATCTCGCCGAACTCGAGGCACGGCTCGCCGGGGTGGCCCCGATCCCCGATCATTGGCACGCGTCGTCGTTCACCGACTCGGCGGATCTCGCCCCGTTCACCCAGCAGGATCTGGACGAGGCGCACAGCCGCCTCACGCGCCTGGCGCAGATCTGGACCGTCCGCCTGAACGCCCTCTCCCCGGACGAGCTCGACCGCTCACCCGGCGATGGCTGGACGTTCCGCCAGATCGCCTTCCACCTGGCCGAATCCGCCTACTACGCCGACGCCGTAGGCGACCTCACCACCTGAACGACGAAGGGGCCGCAGCCCCTGGAGCGTCGAGTCAGGGCACTTCTTGCTGATGTGGTGGCACTGCTTGGTGACCTGTTGAGCGCTGACGTAGAGGTGCACGCACGCGGTTCCGGTCTTCAGCTTGAGGTTCTTGAAGGACCTGTATCCCCTGTTCTTGCAGCCCTTGTGCGTCTTTCCTCCAGGGCTTGTCGATATCGCCGCTGGCGATGGGTTCACGGCTGTTGTTCAGCGGACGGCGTCATTGCGCGCTGGACGCTTTGGCGGAGAAGCGCGCGCCGCCGCTCGTGCGACTCCGAGGGCTCCTGGGCGGTCGCGGCGTAGACGTTGCTGACCGGTGACCAGGCCAGCGACATGGCGATGACCATCCTGCTCGTCGGACGCAAGAAGCTCAGCTCCGCGGGCAGCGGCGGCAGGTCCGCGACCGCCGCCATGCCGGACTTCTGCGCCGAACACGGAGTCACCGCCGACATCGAGCTGCTCCCTTCGGCACGCGTGAACGAAGCCCTCGACCGCCTGCGGCGTCACGATGTCCGATCCCGCGTTCTCCTAGAAGCGGGCGCCGACCCGGTCCTCCGCAACAAGGAGTTGCTCAACCTCCTCCGCCACCACGGAGCCTCCTGAACAGAGCCCCTGGGGAGATGGTGGAGTTCTAGGCGGGATAGGCCTGCATGGCGAGGGTGGCCACGCGGTCGAGTTCTTCTGCGGTGGCGCCGTCCTGGGATTGACGCGACATTCCCTGGACGGTCGCCGCGTAGAACGTGGCGAGGCCATCAACATCGGTGTCGGCAGGGATGCGGCCCAGGCGAACATCACTCTCGATGCGTTCGGCGAACGCTCGCTTGGCCGCGATGCGGTGGGCGCGCAGTTCCTCTTCGACGTCTTCCGCCTCGGGGCCGTGGTTGATCGCGGCGGTGATGATCAGGCAGCCGGGCGGGTGCTCGGGGTCGCAGTAGTTGACGGCGGCCTCGCGCAGGACGCGTTCGATGGCCTGGCGGCCCGTGGGCTCCTCGGCCAGGGCGCGGGTGCTGAATGCGCCGTGGGTCTGCTGATAGCGCTCGACTGCCTCGCTGAAGAGCTTCCGCTTGTCGCCGAACGCCGCGTACAGGCTCGGCGGGCGGATGCCCATGGCGGCGGTCAGACCGGCGATCGACGTCGCCTCGTAGCCGTGCCGCCAGAACTCCCTGAGGGCCTTCTCCAGCGCCGCGTCACGGTCGAAGGCGCGGGGACGCCCCGGCGTTCTGCTCATCCGCCCATTGTATAGCGGTCGATACAAATCTTGACGGTTCCTCCGCGGTAACCGAGTGCACCGCAAAGTGCGTTCTTCCGGATCTCTCCCCCTCGACCCACGCTGTTGCCGGTTACCAAAAGGAACTAGCAAGGAGTCGGCATGTCCGATAGATGGGACACGCGAGCGTGGAGCGTGTTGTTCGTCCTGTGCGGCGCGATCTTCCTGGAGGGGATCGACGTGGCGATGCTGAACGTGGCGTTGCCCGCGATCCGCGAGGACCTGGGCCTGTCCACAGGCATGCTCAGCGGGGTGGTCAGCGCGTACGTGCTCGGCTACGGCGGCTTCATGCTGCTGGGCGGGCGCGCCGCCGACCTGCTGGGCCGCCGCCGCATGTTTCTTCTCTGGCTCGGCGTCTTCCTGGTCTTCTCGGGTCTCGGCGGGTTCGCGACCGAGGGCTGGCAGCTGCTCACCGCCCGCTTCGTGACCGGCATCGCCGCCGCGTTCATGGCGCCCGCCGGACTGTCCCTGGTCACCTCGAACTTCCCCGAGGGACCGCAGCGCAACAAGGCCCTGCTCGTGTACGCGGGTACCGCGGCAGGCGGATTCTCGCTGGGCCTGGTCGCCGGCGGCCTGCTGACCGCGATCGGGTGGCGCTGGGTGTTCTTCGCCCCGGTGATCCTCTCGGCGGTGATCCTGCTGGCCGCGATCCCGCTCATCAAGGACGACGCGGCGCGTGAACGGGGGCGCTTCGACATCGCCGGATCGATCACCGCGACCGGCGCGATGCTCCTGCTGGCGTACGGCGTCGTGCGGCTGGAGCACCCCGCCGAGGGCCTGGGCTGGACGATCGCCTCGTTCGCGTCCGGTCTCGTCCTGCTGGCCGCGTTCGTGACGATCGAGCGACGCTCGGCCGCGCCCCTGGTCCGGCTGGGAATCCTGCGTTCGGGCCCGCTGGTCCGCGCCAATCTCGGCGCGCTGCTCTTCGTCGGCTCGTTCGCCGGGTTCCAGTTCCTGGTGACGCTCTACCTCCAGGAACTCCGCGGCTGGTCGGCGTTGCAGACCGGCCTGGCGATGCTGGTGATCGGGATCGACACCATCCTCGCCCCCACCCTGACCCCCAAGCTCGTGGCCCGCTTCGGGAACGTCCGCGTCATCTTCGCGGGCCTGATCACCTCGATCGCCGCGTACGCGCTCTTCCTGCCCGCCGGTCTCGACTGGGCCTACACCCTCATGCTCCCGAGCATGGTCCTGCTCGGCCTGGCCTTCTCGATCACCTACGGGCCGCTCACGATCGCGGCCACCGACGGCATCGCGGAAGAGGAACGCGGCCTCGCCGGCGGGCTCCTCTACACCTCGATCCAGTTCGGGATGGCGCTCGGCATCTCGACGGTCAGCGCCGTCAACGTCGCCGCCGGCGCCGGGTTCGACGGTTTCCGCACCGCCCTGATCGTCCCGGTGGCCGCCGCCGTCGCCGGTGCCGCCATCACCGCCACCGGCCTGACCCGCCGGACCCCGCCCGTCCCCGTCCCGGCTCAGATCTGAAGGAACGAGCTGGGCAGTTCTGGACGAGCCCCGCCGGCGCGTCCAGGCAATCCGGGGCACAGACCCACGCAGCAAGATCTGGCAGTCGAACTGACCGAACGGGCCGGTGAGAGCGACAGGCTCCCACCGGCCCGTCCCGCGCGCCCAGGATGTCATTCCGGCCCAGGGCAAACGGGCCCCCTGCACACGCCCGATACGAGGCCTCGATCACCCGCGCGACCTGCACGGCCCCGGAGACACGCCATGAACGGCGTGGCAGCGTTCACACCGGCTCATCGTCCTGTGAAGCCATCACACAGATGGGTGGTCAGAGCGCTCCACGACGGGGAGAGTAAAGGCATGTCCTCGTGCATCGCCCGAACAAACGCGCCCGCAAACCCCGGCGGCGCACGATGCACGTGGACGCGCGCAGAAAGATTTGTGCATCCCACTGGAAGGTCCACCGACAAAAGCCACGAAGGGCCCAGAAGAGGAATCCACGGAAGGCCCGAAGGCGGAACGCACGGAAGGATCGCCCCCCGGAAGGCGCCGGGGTATGGGGCGGAGCCCCAGCGGGGGCGTGGGGGCGGAGCCCCCACATCGGGGGTCTGGGGGTCGCCCCCCAGGTGGACACATACCGAAGAGGTGACGGCTCGCGCTGTCTGCGAGCACACCACCCCCACCTCTTCGGGGGTCTGGGGGTCGCTCCCCAGGTGGACACATACCGAAGAGGCGACGGCTCGCGCTTTCCGCGAGCACACCACCCCCGCCTCTTCGGGGGTCTGGGGGTCGCCCCCCAGGTGGACACATACCGAAGAGGCGACGGCTCGCGCTTTCCGCGAGCACACCACCCCCGCCTCTTCGGGGGTCTGGGGGTCGCTCCCCAGGCAAACACGACGAAAAGAGGCGACGGCTCGCGCTTTCCGCGAGCACACCGCCCCTACCTCGTTCGTGGGCGAGGAGGGATTTGAACCCTCACATCCTTTCGGACACACGGACCTGAACCGTGCGCGTCTGCCGTTCCGCCACCCGCCCGGGGTGTCGCATCGGCCCTCTTGGGGCGTGCTCGAAAAGGCTAGCACGGCCCGAGCAGTGGTTAGGTATCCAGATACTTCGAGCGAACCTTCGCACCGATACGATCGTCTACCAGTGGGGAAGGGAGGTGCCCGTGGGCGTCATTCAGCGCTTCGAGCGAAGGCTCGAGGGCATGGTCGAAGGAGCCTTCGCCCGGGCCTTCAAGTCTGAGCTGCAGCCGGTCGAAGTGGCCAGTGCTGTTCAGCGCGAGATGGACGATCGCGCCGCGATCGTGGCTCAGGGCCGGACGCTGGTGCCGAACGACTTCGTCGTCGAGATTTCGGAGCAGGACGGCCAGCGGCTGCAGGTGTACGCCGACAGCCTGAGCCAGGAGCTGGCCAATCTGGCCCGGGAGTACGCGAAGGAGCAGGGGTACTCCTTCGTGGGGCCGGTGCGCGTCCGGTTCGAGAACGCGGGCGATCTGGCCACGGGCATGTTCCGGATCAGGTCGGGCGTCATCCGCGGCACGACGGTGGAGGGCGGCGAGATCCGCCAGCCGCCGACGGACGTGCCACGAGGCCCTGCCGGGGCGTTCGGCGGCCATCCGCGGCTGCTGGTCACCACGGCCGTGGAGGGCACGCCCGCCACGCAACGCACATATGAGATCAATACTCCGGTGACCTTGCTGGGTCGCGGCACCGACTGCGACCTGCGACTCGTCGACCCGGGCGTCTCCCGGCACCATGCCGAGATACGCGTAGAAGGTCCCGAAATCGTTCTCGTGGATCTAGGGTCGACCAACGGCTCCTTCGTGAACGGGCAACCGATCCGGCGAGTGACGCTCGTCGACGGGTCCCGCGTCACGATGGGCCGAACGACCCTTGTGTTCCGCCGCGACAGGGAGTAACCCCGACTCCGATGACCCCATTCACCCTCACGCTGATCAAGCTGGCGTTCCTCGCGGTGCTCTGGCTCTTCGTCATCGCGGCCGTCGGTGTGATCCGGGCCGACCTGTTCGGCTCGAAGGCGGCGACGCGAGCCGCCACGTCCCGGGCCGCCAAGGCGCCGAAGCAGCCCAAGCCGCCGCGGGCACAGCAACAGCAGCAGCGCAGTGCCCCGACGAAACTGGTCGTCGTCCAAGGCGAACGGGCCGGAACCGTCATAGATCTCACGGGCGTGCCCATCACCATCGGTCGGGCGAATGACGCCACGCTCGTGGTGACCGACGACTACGCTTCGACCCGGCATGCCCGAATTTACGCGCAGGACGGTCAGTGGATCGTGGAAGATCTCGGGTCGACCAATGGCACCTATCTCGGCCGCACGAAGGTGAGCCGGCCGATGCCGGTGCCCCCGGGCGTGCCGGTCCGTATCGGCAAGACCGTGATCGAGCTGCGCAAATGACTCTGGGAATCCGCTACGCCGCGCGCTCCGACGTCGGCATGCTGCGCGAGGGCAACGAGGACTCGGCCTACGCGGGCTCGCACCTGCTCGCGGTGGCCGACGGCATGGGCGGGCACGTCGGCGGCGAGATCGCCAGTGCCGCCGCCATCGAGGCGCTGCGCAAGCTCGACAAGGAGCTGCCCGCCACCGAGTTGCTGGCCGCGCTCGAGCACACGGTCAAGTCGGCCAACGACAACCTGCATCGCATCGTGGAGTCCGACCCCGCCCTGCAGGGCATGGGCACCACGCTGACGGCGATGTTGTGGGCGGGCAACCAGGTCGCGCTGGTGCACATCGGTGACTCGCGCGCCTACCTGCTGCGCGACGGCAGCCTGTTCCAGATCACGCACGACCACACCCTGGTCCAGTCCCTGGTGGACGAGGGCCGGATCAGCCCGGACGAGGCGGCGTCGCACCCGCAGCGGTCGCTGTTGCTGCGCGCGCTCGACGGCCGGGGCGAGGTCGATCCCGATCTTTCGCTGCGCGAGGCCAAGGTCGGCGACCGCTACCTGCTGTGCTCCGACGGCCTGTCCAGCGTCGTGACGGCCGAGACGATCTTCCAGGTGCTCACCGATGTGGACGACGCCGACCAGGCCGTCCGCAACCTGATCGACCTGGCCAACCGCGGTGGCGGCCCCGACAACATCACGTGCGTGGTCGCCGACGTCGTCGATCTGGGCCAGCAGCCACCGGTCGGTCCCGGGCAGGCCGTGGGCGCGGCGGCCAATTCCGCGCCCGCGTCGGACCTGCCCGGCGGCGGCCAGGGCGGTGCGGCTCCCACGGCGGTCGACACGCCCGCCGGACGCGCCGCGCAGCTGCGCGACACCATGCCCCAGCCGCCGGTCGCGGTCGACGAGAGGCCGCCGCCGCCCGCGTCCGGCCCGATGAACGAGCCCATGGGCGCGGCGCCGCCCGGCGCGATGCAGCAGCAGCCGATGTCGCGGCGCGATGCCCGCCGGGCCTCCGGGGGCGGCGCGCGCCGCTGGACGTGGCTGATCGTGGCCGCGGGCGTGGTCGTGATCGCGCTCGTCGCGATCAGTATCGTGACCTTGAGGTACCTCCAGGGCGGCTACTACATCGGCGCCGAGAAGGGGCAGGTCGTGCTCTTCAAGGGCACCTCCCAGAAGGTCCCGGGCCTGCCCTTGTCCAAGAAGGCCGCCCAGAAGGACCAGCCCAACCCGCCGATCCTGCTCGCCGACCTGCCCGTCGACCGGGCCCAGGCCGTCAAGGACACCTACGAGGTCAAGGGCCCCGCCGCGATCAACGACCTCAAGGCGATCGTCTGCAAGTACTCCCTCCAGCAGGAGGGCGGCAAGGTCGTCATCATCAAGGGCCGTGACCAGAAGAGCTGCAAGGAGAGCAAGGTCAAGAGCAGCGAGCTGAAGATCGCTGATCTGCCGCAGGCCGACTCCGACGCCGTCGAGAAGGGCATGCTCTCGTTCATCGGGATGGCCGCCGCCGACAAGAAGCTGACCGAGCTCAACACCCTCAAGGACAGGTGTGCGGCCAAGGACCCGCAGGTGAAGGACTGCCCGCAGGACGGGGCCAAGCCATGAGCCGGCCTTCGATCGGGGAGCAGATCCGCGCCCAGCTTCCCTACACCAAGCGGAACGCGGCGTCCCTGGCGCTGCTGATCTTCGCCATGGTGCTGACGCTGTCCGCCTTCGCCGAGGTCGGCGTGGCGCGCGACGGCCAGCTCCCGATCGGGCTTCCCCTGTACGGCGGTGGCCTGGCGATCCTGGGCTTCGCGGCCTACTTCGTCCAGGCCAAGTTCGCCCCGTACGCCGACCCGTTGCTGCTGCCGCTGGCCGTGGGGTTGAACGGGATCGGCCTGGCGATGATCTACCGGCTCGACCTGGACACCAGCAAGACCAAGATCCAGGCGGTCGAGGCCGGCCAGAAGCTCGCCGAGGACGAGGCGTCCGCGCCCGGCCAGCTGATGTGGACGTTCGTCGGGATCGCCATGTTCGTGGTCGCGGTGCTGATCATGCGGGACACCAAGAACGGCGAGGGCCCGCTCGCGATCAGCCCCAAGACCATGCAGCGCTACACCTACATCGTCGGCCTCTCGGCCATGATCCTGCTGCTGCTGCCCATCGTCCCGGGCCTCGGCGGCTCGGTGAACGGCGCCCGGGTCTGGATCTTCATCGGCCCGTTCTCGGTGCAGCCCGGCGAGTTCGCCAAGCTGATGCTGGTCGTCTTCTTCGCCGGCTATCTCGTCAACAAGCGGCAGGCGATGTCGCTGATCGGCAAGAAGATCGGCCCGTTCAGCCTGCCCCGGGCCCGCGACCTGGGCCCGATCATGGTGATCTGGTTCTTCGCGCTGGGCGTGCTGTTCGTCCAGAAAGACCTCGGCACCGCGCTGCTGTACTTCGGCCTGTTCGTGTCGATGCTCTACATCGCCACCCAGCGGGTCTCCTGGGTCATGATCGGCGTCGGCCTGCTGGCCGTCGGCATCTTCATCGCCACGCTCCTGCCGTTCATGGGCCACGTCAACCAGCGCATCAGCATCTGGCAGGATCCCAAGCCCTACTTCGACGGCGGCTGCCTGATCCACGACAAGGTCACCCCCGTCAACCCCGACACCGACATCTACAAGCAGGTCAAGGCCGAACTGGAGGCCAAGGCCCTCGAGTACGAGCGGGCCGGCGAGAAGCAGAAGGCGAAGAACACCCGCCTCATCGGTCCTGGTTTCTACGCCTGCCAGACCAAGCTCGGCGGCGAGTACTCCGACAGTGCCCAGCTGATGAAGGGCCTGTTCGCGCTCGGTGAGGGCGGCGTGCTCGGCACCGGCCTCGGCCAGGGCGAACCCTGGCGTACCCCCCTGTCCTTCAGCGACTTCATCTTCGACTCACTCGGTGAGGAGCTCGGCCTGACGGGGCTGATGGTGTTGCTGCTGCTCTACGCGCTGATCGTGCAACGCGGTATGAAGACCGCCGTCGCCGCCCGCGACCCGTTCCTGAAACTTTTCGCGGGTGGAGTGTCGTTCGTACTGGCATTGCAGGTATTCGTCATCGTCGGCGGAGTCACGAAGCTCATTCCGCTCACCGGCCTGACGACTCCGTTCCTCTCCCAGGGTGGATCCTCACTGATGGCGAACTGGATCCTCATCGCGATCCTGGTCCGGATGAGCCATGACGCTCGCAAGCCGGCCCCGCAGGCGATCCAGGACGAGGGCATGACCCAGATCGTGAGCACGAGGTAGGGATCTCGCAATGAACGGCACGCCCCTCGAACGCAGGATGTGGAGCGATCACTCATGAACATGGACAAGCCGCTTCGCCGAGTGGCGATCTTCGGCATGTTGCTGTTCTTCGGGCTGATGGCACAGGTCAACTACGTCCAGGGCAGCCAGGCCGAGAAGCTCCGTACCGACCGCAACAACTCGCGCCAGTTCCTCAACCTCTTCAACGAGCCGCGCGGCACGATCATGGCCGGCCCGGAGATCCTGGTGACCTCGGTCGAGACCAAGAAGAACAACCCCAAGTGGGGCCGCGCCTACAAGGACGGCGAGATCTTCGCCCCGATCACCGGCTACTTCACCGGCGCGGCCGGGGCCGGCGGCCTGGAGCGGGCCTACAACCTGCTGCTGAGCGGCCAGGACAAGCGCCTGGTCAACCAGGAGTGGTTCGACACGTTCATCGGCAAGAAGGCCAAGGCCGCCAACCTCCAGACCACGATCGACCCGCAGGCCCAGCGCGTCGCCTACAACGCGCTCAAGGCCAGCACGAGCCGCGAGGGCGGCGCCGTGGTGATGGACATCAAGACCGGCGCGCTCAAGGTGCTGGCCTCGTTCCCGTCCTACGACCCGACGACGGTCGCCCCGCAGACGGGCGACGCCGGCGTCAAGCGGTTCGACCAGCTGAACAGGGACAAGGCCAAGCCCAATGTCGACAAGGCGATGAGCGAGGTCAACTTCCCCGGCTCGTCGTTCAAGTCGATGGTCGCCGCCAGCGCCCTGGAGAACGGGCTCAGCAAGGACAGCAGCGTCCCCGCCCCGTCGACGTTCCTGCTGCCGGGCACCAACACCTCGCTGCCCAACAGCCACGAGGGCGGCGCCTGCGGCGGCGCCGGCCAGGCTCCGCTGATCCTGACGTTCGCCGAGTCCTGCAACACCACCTACGGCATCCTGGGTTCGCAGCAACTCGGCAAGGACAAGGTCACCGCCACGGCGAAGAAGTTCGGGTATGACCAGCGCATCGAGGTGGAGCCGAACATGACGTCCGCCAAGAGCACCTTCACCGCCCCCGACGCCGACGGCGCCCAGACGGCGCTGGCGTCCATCGGGCAGGGGAGCAACTCGGCGACCCCGCTGCACATGGCGATGATCGGCGCGGCGGCCGCCAACAACGGCAAGATCATGAAGCCGTACCTGGTGGAGAAGGTCGTGTCCGGCGACAACCAGAACGTCATCCAGGAGGCCGACCCGAAGGAGTTCGGCCAGGCCATGTCCGCCGGCAACGCCGACCAGCTGGCCGACATGATGCGCGAGGTCGTCCGCTCCGGCACCGGCAAGTCGCTGGCCCAGTTCAACATCGCCGGCAAGACCGGCACCGCCGACATCGACGGCGTCGAGTTCAACAACCGCTGGTTCGTGGGGTTCGCGCCGATCGAGAACCCGCGCTACGCCTTCGCCGTCTACACCGTGGGCGACGGCTCCGGTGGCGAGTTCGCCGGGCCGGTCGCCGGCAAGATCATGCAGGCGGTGCGCAAGGATTGAGCGGCCCCGCCACCCCGCCCACCGGTGCGTCCCACGGGGCCGCGCCGGTGCCGTATGCCACGGCCCGGTCAAGTCGACCAACAAGCCCGCCCGCACCAAGCCAGACCACACAACCGATGCAGCCCTCCGCAGCAGTACGGACGGCGCAGGGTTCTGGCAAGGCGCCCGCGGTGCGGAGTACGCGGGCGATGCGGGGTACAGGCGCCGTGCGCGGTACGCGGGCGATGCGAGGCGTGCGGGTTGCGGGGGGCGTTTGGGCGTTGGGAGGGGTCGCATGAGTGGCGATCTTCTGCTCAGCGACCGTTATCGGCTGCTCGAACTGCTGGCCACCGGCGGTATGGGCGAAGTGTGGCGGGCCCTGGACGAGGCGCTGGCACGCGAGGTGGCGGTCAAGCTGCTGCGCGAAGAACTCATCTCCGACGTCCGCGCGTGCGGCCGGTTCGGCGCGGAGGCGCGCTTCGCGGCGGGGCTCCAGCACGGCGGCATCGCACAGGTGTACGACTACGGCGAGCAGGACGGCCGGGCCTACCTCGTGATGGAGCTGGTGCCCGGCGAGCCCCTGTCGGCCATCCTCGACCGCACCGGCGCGCTGACCCCCGAGGCCACCCTCGACCTGGTCGCCCAGTCCGCCCGCGCGCTCGCCGTCGCGCATGATCACGACATCGTGCACCGCGACGTCAAGCCCGCCAACCTGATGATCACCGCGGACGGCACCGTCAAGATCACCGACTTCGGGATCGCCCGGGCGCTGCGGGCCGCCAGCTCGCAGACCCAGACCGGCATGGTCATGGGCACCGCCCACTACATCTCGCCCGAGCAGGCGTCCGGCCAGGAGATCACCCCGGCCTCGGACCTCTACTCGCTCGGCGTCGTGGCGTACGAGTGCCTGACCGGCAACGCCCCGTTCGACGCCGACACCCCCGTGATGATCGCGCTCAAGCACGTCCGCGAGGCGCCGCCGGAGCTCCCCGGGGACGTCCCGGCCGCCGTCCGGGCGCTGATCTTCGAGCTGCTCGCCAAGACCCCGGCCGAACGCCCCGCGGGCGCGGGCGACGTGGCGCGCCGGGCCACGAAGATCCGTCAGGCCCTGCTGCTCGGCGAAGACCCGGCCGCGCTGCTCGGCGAAGGCCCTGCCATACCGGAGTTTGACGGCGGCGTAAGGCCGGATAACCTCACGGAGGGGTCTGGGCAACGACGCTCGGCGCTGATGTACACCTCGGTGGCCGCCGGCGTCGTCCTGCTCGGCGCCATCGTGCTCGGCTCGCTGTGGCGCGGATTCAGCTCGGCCGACCTCGTGGAGAACCGGAGCCCCCTGCCGACCGTTCAACCGGACGGCGACCCCGCGTTCCAGTCCACGCCGGTCGCACCCGCCGTACGCCCACGCTCAACGAACGGGCGGCGGCCGCCGAACGTTCCCGGCCCCCGGTCAACGATCAAGCCGTCTCAGACGTCCCAGAAGAAGCCCGCCAGGAAACCGACCAGAAGATCTCCCATCACCCCAACACCCACACCGACGGGGAGCACCACGACTCCGTCAACTCCGAGCCCGGTTCCCTCACCCACCGACAGCGGGGAGCTAGGTTCGGAGGACAAGGTGTAGACGTACGAGGGAAAGTGCACATATGAGTCAACCTCGGCTGCTCGGCGGCCGCTACGAGCTCGATGGCGTCATCGGGCGCGGCGGCATGGCCGAGGTCTACCGTGCTCGAGACCTGCGCCTCGATCGTGTGGTCGCCATCAAGACCCTGCGGTCCGACCTGGCCCGCGACCCCACGTTCCAGGCCCGGTTCCGCCGCGAGGCCCAGTCGGCCGCGTCGCTGAACCACCCGTCGGTCATCGCCGTGTACGACACCGGCGAGGACATGATCGGCGACACCTCGATCCCGTACATCGTCATGGAGTACGTCGACGGCAGCACGCTGCGCGACCTCCTCCGCGAGAACCGCGCGCTCATGCCCGAGAAGGCACTGGAGATCGTCGACGGCATCCTGCGCGCCCTCGACTACAGCCACCGCGGCCAGATCGTGCACCGCGACATCAAACCGGCCAACGTGATGCTCACCCGCAATCACGAGGTCAAGGTCATGGACTTCGGCATCGCCCGGGCCATGCACGACGCGGCGTCCACGATGACCCAGACGGCCCAGGTGATCGGCACCGCCCAGTACCTCTCGCCCGAGCAGGCCCGCGGCGAACGCGTCGACGCCCGGAGCGACATCTACTCGACGGGCTGCGTGCTCTACGAGCTCCTCACCGGCAAGCCGCCGTTCACCGGCGACTCCCCGGTGGCGATCGCCTACCAGCACGTCCGCGAGGAGCCGATCCCGCCGTCCCAGGTCGACCCCGAGATCCCCCAGTGGGCCGACGCCATCGTCCTGAAGGCGATGGCCAAGGACGCCGACCACCGTTACCAGGACGCCACGGAGTTCCGCCAGGAGATCCAGCGCGCCCTCCACGGCCAGCCCGTCGCGTCCACCGCTGCCTCGACCATGCTCATGGGCGCGCAGCAGCAGCACCCGCAGGGCACCCAGGTCATGGGTGCCATGGGGGGCCCGCGCACCCAGATGCAGCGTCCGGTCGGCACCGGCTACGACCTGCCGCCCGTCCACTACGACGACCAGGACCTCGACCAGCGTGGCGGCGGCGGCAAGAAGGCCGCCATCTGGATCGCCGTGGCCGTCCTCTTCATCGGCGGCGCCGCTCTCGTCGGCCTCCTGCTGTCCGATGGCGGCGGCGGGGGTGGCGGGGGCGAGAAGACCAAGAACATCGCCGTTCCCGCCAGCATCGTCGGCCAGACGCAGAACGCCGCGACCAAGGCGATCGAGAGCGCCGGGCTGACCGTCGGCGAGGTCAAGCAGCAGTACAGCAGCTCGGTCGACGAAGGCATGGTCATCAGCTCCGACCCCGAGTCGGGCAAGGAGGTTCCGGCCAAGACCCCGGTCAACCTCGTCGTCTCCAAGGGCAAGAAGCCGGCCACGACCGTCGAGGTCCCGAAGGTGGCGGGCATGTCCGTCACCGAAGCACAGCAGCAGCTCGCGTCCAAGGGCTTCCGCGTCGTGACCAAGTCGGAGGCCTCCAACAGCGTCGAGCAGGGGAACGTCACCCGGACCGACCCGTCCGCCGGCGAGCAGGTCAAGAAGGGCTCGATCATCCGGATGTACGTGTCGTCCGGCGCCGAGAACGTCGAGGTCCCGGACCTGTCCAACCGGAGCGCCAAGGCGGCCTGCGGCCAGCTCAAGCAGCTGAACCTGAGGTGCAATATCGACATCGTGGCCCCGCCGCTGGGCACCACCGTCACGCCCGGGTTCGTCTACCAGCAGAGCGCGCCGGCCGGTTCGACCCTCGCCCAGGGTGAGACGGTGACCATCGTCGTCGCTCCCAAGCAGCAGCCGGGCCCCGGGACCGGCTCGCCGACCCCGTCCGGCGACGACGAAGGCGGCGGCTGACAGCCCGCCACGCACTGAACGCCCGGCTCCTCTGCTGAGGAGCCGGGCGTTTGTCTTTGCGGCCGCCACACGCGGTTTGGTGTGACGCCGAACGCGGTGGTCGGACGCCGAGGACATCTGGCGGCCGCCAAGCGCATCTTGGTGGCCGCTAGGCGCGTCTTGGCGGACGCTGAGCGCAGGGCAGCCGACTCCAGGCTCCTGAGGGACGCCGAGAGCAGCAAGGAACTGAGGTCCGGCAACATCCAAGGGTGCGAGGCTGTCCGGGCGGTTCCGGTGGGTGCAGGCGCCGGGGGGATGCCTGGGCATAGAGGAGGGCTTCCGCCACTCGGGGGCAATGGCGGAAGCCCTCATCATGTTCTTCGGATCAGGGGGAGCCGGTGTTACAGATTTCTCCCAAAAACTTCTCCCAGCGTGGTCGATCGGCTCGCGGGCGGGCCGTTCATACGCTAGATGCGCAGGTCGCGAGCCAGTTGCGGAGCAGGTCGTGGCCGTGGGCGGAGAGCACAGATTCCGGGTGAAACTGGACGCCCTCGATCGGCCGGGTGCGGTGCCGGAGGCCCATGATGACGCCGTCGGACGTACGAGCGGTGACATCGAGGTCCGCGGGGATCGTGGCGGGCTCCACGGCGAGCGAGTGGTAGCGCGTGGCTTCCAGGGGATCGGGGAGGCCCTGGAAGACGCCGCGGCCGTCATGGCGGATCTGGCTGGTGTAACCGTGCACGATCTCGGGGGCCCGGGAGACGACCGCTCCGTAGACGTGGGCGATCACTTGGTGGCCGAGACAGACGCCCAGGAGCGGTGTGCGGCGTTCGTGGGCGTGCCGAACGAGGTCCAGGCAGATCTCGGCGTCGGCGGGATGACCGGGCCCGGGGCTCACCAGAATGCCGTCCACGGAGGCGTCGGCGAGCGTCACGTCCGAGCGGTCCTTCACCGTGCAGTCGGCTCCCAGTTCGAGGAGGTACTGCACGATATTGAAGACGAAGCTGTCGTGGTTGTCGACGACGAGGAGACGCACGCCCTCAGTGTTTCAGCGGCGGTCGGTGGCGGGGGACGACGGGGTGTTGATGACGCCGCGGTCGAACTGGACCTTGGGTTCGAGCCAGGGGAAGACCACGTACCAGAAGACGGCGGCCGCGGCGAGGACCAGGGCTGCGGCGAGGGCGGTCTTGGCCTGCCACTGACCGGGCAGGTGACGCCAGATCCAGGCGTACATGGCTCTCCTAGGCGCGGCGGGGCAGTTCGCCGGTCAGCTCACCGAAGATGATCAGTCGCTGCGCGGCGGAGTACTTGGGGTTGCAGGTGGTGAGGGTGATCAGCCGCTTGGTGGGCTTGTCCTTGGGCTTGAACGGGACGGGGGCGGTGACCTCGACGGCGCCGGGGCTGACGATCCTCTTGCCGGTCACCTGGTAGACGTACTGCTTCTGCCGGGTATCGATGAGGATCTTGTCGCCGGGACGCAGCTCGCCCGCGCGGTTGAACGGGGCGGAGTAGGTCGTCCGGTGGCCGGAGACCACGAAGTTGCCGACCTCGCCAGGCAGGGCGCTCCCGGGGTAGTGGCCGGGTCCCTTGCGGAGGTCGGCCAGGTCGACGCCCTCGATGACCACGTAGCGATACTTCGCGCCGAAGCGGGGAATGCGGATCATGGCCAGGCCGGAGCCGAGCCGCACCTTCTCCGTGGTGACTTGGGGGGCCTGCCAGGTCTTCATGAGCTCTTTGCCGAGCCGGTCCTGCTGCTCGCGGGTGTACCGGCCGGTGCCCCAGAGCGAATAGGTGACGAAGAGAAGCAGGACCAGGCCGGCGGTGATGCACAGCTCGCCCAGGCTACGGATCAGAATCCGCACTGCGCGTCTCCTCCTAGGGCACCATCACGTGGTTCATCGTCACTGACTCGATCGGCGTCCTGGCCGAATAGCCGAGCCCGTGTTCGCGAACGTAGCGCTTGCACGTCGTTGTCTCCGGGGAGCCGTCGAGCGCGGCCCGCAGCCGTCGCGGATTCCCACTGCGGTGATCGTTGACGGCGGCGAGCAGACGACGCCCTGGAGGATCAGGGTATTGCCCACGCACCGCACCGCGCTGGTGGAGGTCACGCGTTGGTCCATAATTTGCATTCCGGCCGCGCCGCCGGGGCGTTCACGTCCACCTGGTGGACGACGAGGTCGGGGCCTGACCTCATGGCCATAATCGCGTTGCGACGCGTCGTCCAGGGACACGCGCCCACAGCAAGGCGAATCCAGACCGGCCCGCGAGGGCGTCGGCGCGGCCTTGAGACGGGCGTCCCGCCGGCCGGTCTGCCCGAAGATCGAGTTGAAGCCGCTGGTAGTCGGCGCGCTCATGGCGTGTCCGGCGCTGCTCGGCCGTGATCCGGGGCCGGCCCTCCTCGCGCGCTCGCGCCGGCCGCAACGAAGTTCCCGCCACAAGCGTGAAGCCTGGAATGATGCTTCCCCACGCTCGACGCCGTACGCTGCTCACCAGCGACTACGCTAACCGACAAAACACCCATGCGCGGACCGGCGCTCCGGCCGTCGCCCGCCCGAGGAGATCGATCCCACCGTGGCCAAGTCCAAAGTGCGCAAGAAGGCCGTCTACACGCCGCCGCAGAAGTCGAAGGCTCCCGAGGTCAGCCCCCGTTGGCTGGTCCCGACGATGATCACCCTCTGGCTGGTCGGACTGGCCTGGATCGCGGTGTTCTACGTGACGGCGAGCACGAACACCGAGGTGCCCGTCATGAGCGACCTGAGGAACTGGAACCTCGGGATCGGCTTCACCGCGATCATCATGGGCGTGATCTTGTCGACCCGCTGGCGCTGATCGGCCGTCCCGGTACCCACATCCCGGCCACGTAATCCACCAGAGTTATCCACACCCTGGGGATTTCAGGGCCGATTTTCCACAGGTTTTCCACAGAGGCCAGCACACACTGTCACCGCGGCGCGCGAGCATGCCGTCGCGCTGGCCACTTTTGGACTCCGCACGCAGAGACTTTGGGCCTCTACGCGGAGATCGCGCGACAAGAAGAGCCCGGCGTCAGGACCCCCCTGACGCCGGGCTCTGCCGTCCTACCCAACCAGGCAACCCACCCGCCAACCAGCACCCCCTATCCACGCGCTGGCCTGCCGCCTTGGCCTGCCAGAGCGTCCCTGCTAGCGCCTGCCCTGGCCTGCTCGCGCTGGCCTGCCTGCTTTGGCCCGCCCACGCGCTGGCATGCCCGCACGCTGGCCTGCCTTGGGCAGGGCAGCGTGCGGGCTGCTCGCGGTTGGTTTTGCGTGTTCGTGCGTTATGCGGCGCCGGAGGTTAGTTGGGATGTTTTCACCGCGACCAGCACGATGAGCGCCGCCAGGACGATCGCGGGAGCGGCCACGTTGACGATCGTGCGCCGCGCCGCGGGTGCGTACGCGTAGGCCACGGCCATCACCGCTCCGGTGACCATGCCGCCGATGTGGGCCTCCCAGGAGATCGCGGAACTCGCGGAGAACGTGATCACCAGGTTGAGGACCAGCAGGAACACGATCGGCCTGACGTCGCCGCCCATCCTGCGGCCGATCACGAAGAACGCGGCGAACAGGCCGAAGATGGCGCCGGAGGCCCCGACGCCGACCTGTCCGGGGTCGACGAGGTAGGTCAGCACCGACCCGCCGAAGCCCGCGACCATGTAGAGCGTGAAGAACCGCAGGCGCCCCAGCTCCCGTTCCAGCGCCGGCCCGAGGGCCCACAGCGCCCACATGTTGAACAGGATGTGGGTGAGCGCGAACCCACCCGCGCTCAGCGGCTGGTGCAGGAACATCGCGGTGATCATCCGGTACCACTCGCCGCCGGCGACGCCCAGCCCGGGGATCAGCTGGCCGAACCGGTCCTGGCCGCCGAACATCGCGAACTCGTCGACCACCCGCGTCGAGACCAGCTCGGCCACGTAGGCGAGCACGCACAGGCCGATCAGCGAGTAGGTCACCACGGGCGTGGCGTCCGCCGCGCTCCTGGCGCCGAGGCGCGTCCGGGCCTGCCGCACGCCCTTGTTGCCCTCGGCCACGCATTCGACGCACTGATGCCCGACCGCGGCGTCCCGCATGCACTCCGGGCAGATGTAGCGGTCGCACCGGGTGCATCGGACGTACGTCTCACGCCCGGGGTGCCGGTAGCAGGTCGGCACCGGGGTGTCCGCCCCGGACGATGGGGTGGGATCTGTGCTCATCGAGGCTCCGTAGGGCCGGCGCAGGGGGTCTCTCTAGGTACTACGACTGGCGGCGGTCGATCGTCACCGACTCGATGACGACATCGGTCACCGGCTTGTCCTGGCGGCCGGTCGGCACGTTGCTGATCGCGTCGACGACGTCGGTGCCCTCGATGACCTTGCCGAAGATCGTGTGACGGTGGGTCAGGTGCTGGACCTGGCCGATCTGGTCGGTGGTGATGAAGAACTGCGAGCCGTTGGTGCCGGGCCCGGCGTTGGCCATGGCCAGCAGGTACGGCTTGTTGAACTTCAGGTCCGGGTGGAACTCGTCCTTGAACTCGTAGCCCGGGCCGCCGGTGCCCCGGCCCAGCGGGTCACCGCCCTGGATCATGAAGCCCGGGATGACCCGGTGGAAGATCGTGCCGTTGTAGAGCGACGTGCCGCTCTTCTGCTCGCCGGTCTCGGGGTGCCGCCAGTCGCGGGTGCCCTCGGCGAGGCCGACGAAGCTGTCGACCGTGATGGGCGCCTGCTCCGGGTAGAGCTGGATGACGATCTTGCCAAGGGTGGTGTTGAGCGTCGCAAAGATTTCTTCAGCCACGGATGGCCGCCTCCTCGTGAGATGGGCATATCCCGTTTCGGACACGCACTTGTGACTACTATGCGCGACCTAATGATCCCGCGCGCATGGTTTACCTTCCGTGCTTGGGGAAGGCTGCATGACAGGACCTCGCAAACAGGGAGGTTAGCGTGTCCCTAATGATGAGTATCCGCCGGAAGCCGCAGGACGAAATGCTCTCGCGGTTCGAGCGTGTTCGGGAAGCATGTCGGCACGGCGCCGAGTCGTGGCGGCAGAACGCGACCGACGCGGCGGATCGTATCGCCCCGGCGGCGCATCGCACCCGTGATGTCGCCGCTGACCGCATCATGGATGCTCGCGGTTGGAGTGCTCCCCGGATCGAGACCGCCGCCCGGTATGTGGAAGGCGGGCTCGCCCCGCGGGTGGGCTCCTTCCTGTCCGGCGTGGCCGACAGGGTCGAACCGCCCAAGCCCAGCCATCGCGGACGCAACATCACCTTGGTGATGGTGACCGCCGTGGCCGCGGTGGGGGTGGCCGGAGCCGTCATGACCAGGCGGAACTCCATGCAGGCGCTGATGGAGGACGAGACCGGGCCGGAGCACGACACGCCGGCGAAGGCCGAGTCCAACAGCCACGCGCACACGTCGTAATTCCAACGACGAAGGAAGGCCCGGCCCTGACAGGCCGGGCCTTCCGCACGTCCAACTCCCCGGCGGTACATCCGGCTCTGTGTGGGCCGCAGGTTCACCTATGCCTGCACGAACTCCCCGCTCCGTCGCTGCCCGTCCCCCGCGAACCACACCTGGCGCTGTGGTGGGCGGCCAGCGTCCTGGAGAAGGAGGCAAAGCGGAGGGGGCTTTGCCAGGACGCGGCTACCAACCGGTACCTTGACATCCGCGCCGTTGCTGACGGCCCACGGCAGAGAAAGCAAAGGTACTCCGCATGCCTCCGAGAGCCAGCTCGATCCGGCAGCTACTGGCGGCCAAGGCCCGCCAGGGCGTGCACACGGCCGTGCATCGCGGCTGGTCGTGGGTGCAGCGGCAAGGGGAGATCACCCCGCACACTCCGGGCCGGCGGAAGTTCGCCTATCTGGGCGAGGGCGCGTGCATCGGCTTTCCGGTGGGAGCGATCTACGGTGAGCCCTGGATCTCGATCGGCGACCACACGCTGGTCGGCACGCATGTGACGATCTCCGCGGGCTTCGTGCCGGGACTGGACCTCGGCCCCGACGTGATCGTCAAGATCGGGGCGAGCTGCTCGCTCGGACGCGGCACCCACATCGTCGGGCACCAGTCGATCTCGATCGGCGACGATGTGTTCACCGGGCCGAACGTCTACATCACCGACCAGAACCACAGCTACGGCGATCTGGACACCCCGATCGGGCGGCAGTGGCCCGAGAACAATCCGGTGGAGATCGGCGACGGATGCTGGATCGGCACCGGAGCGATCATCCTGCCGGGGACGCGCCTGGGCAGGAACGTGGCCGTCGCGGGCGGCGCGGTGGTGCGCGGCGAATTCCCTGACCACTCGGTCATCGGCGGCGTGCCCGCCAAGGTCCTGCGAAGCCATGATCCGGAGCAGGGCTGGCAGCCACCGCTGCGCAAGAGCCCCTTGATCTCCCTGGACGAGCTGGCCGCCCTGTCGGTCGATGGCCTGGAGGGGCTCCAGATCCTCCAAGACAAGCTTCGCGAAGAAGCCGGATAGCTCCCGCCTGCGAAGAAGCCGGATGGCTTCACCCGCGAAGAGGCCGGATAGCTCCGCCCGCGAAGAGGCCTGATAGCTCCGGCAAAGACTCCGCCCGAGGGGATACGGGTGAGGCCCCGTCCAGGTGATCTGGACGGGGCCTCAGAGCCGTTCGTCAGTTGGTGCGCGCCGGGCGGCGGTCGCCGCCCTCGCGGCGCGGGCCGCCGCGGCGTCCGCCGTGCGATGTGGCGCCGCTTCCGCGACGCTCGCCACCGCCGTACGAACCGCGCTCACCGCCGTACGAGCCGCGGTCGCCGCCGTACGAGCCGCGGTCGCCGCCGTAGGAGCCGCGCTCACCACCGCCGTACGAGCCGCGCTCGCCCCGTGCGGGGCGGTCGCCGCCGTACGAGCCGCGGCGGTCGCCGCCGTAGGAGCCGGAGCCCTCACGGCGCTGGCCGCCGCCGCCCTCGCGGTCATACGGACGAGATCCGCCACGGCCGTTGAAGCCACGGCCACCGCGACGCCCGCCGCCCTGACGGCCGCGGCCACCCTCACGCTTGGGACGCTCGGGAATGATCGGGCCCTCGATCGGGATGCCGGACGGGATCCGCGCGCCCGTCACCTTGACCAGGTCGTCGCCACCGGAGACCACGCGCGTACGGGGGGCGTGGATGCCCGCCCGCTTGGTCATGGCCTGGGTGGAACGGACCTGGTGGGGCAGCACGAGCGTCACGACGGTGCCGCGCTCGCCGGCGCGGGCCGTACGGCCGGCGCGGTGCATGTAGTCCTTGTGGTCGGCCGGCGGGTCGACGTGCAGGACCAGGCTGATGTCGTCGACATGGATGCCGCGCGCGGCGACGTCGGTGGCGACGAGCACGTCGAACGAGCCCTCCATGAACTCGGCCAGCGTCCGCGTGCGCAGCCCCTGGCTCTTGCCGCCGTGCAGGCCCGCGGCCCGCACGCCCGCCTGGGCGAGCTGCTTGGCCAGCCGGTCCACGCCGTGCTTGGTACGGGCGAACATGATGGTCTTGCCCTCGCGGTTGGCGATCTCGGCGGTGATCGCGGCCTTCTCCTTGGGCGCCACCAGCAGGAGGTGGTGGTCCATGGTGTCGACCGACTCGTCGACCTGGCCGATGGCGTGCGTCACCGGGTCGTTCAGGTAACGCTTGACCAGGACGTCGACGTCCTTGTCGAGGGTGGCCGAGAACAGCATGCGCTGCCCACCGCGCTTGGCCTGGTCGAGGATGTCGGTGACGTCGGGCAGGAAGCCCATGTCGGCCATGTGGTCGGCCTCGTCCAGCACGACGATCTGGACGTCGCCGAGGTCGCACGCGCCCTGGCGCATGAGGTCCTTGAGGCGGCCGGGGGTCGCGACGAGCACCTCGACGCCGCGCCGCAGCGCGTCGATCTGCTTGAACATCGAGGTCTGGCCGATGACCGTCTTGAACCGGAGGCCGAGCGTGCGGCCCAGCGGCTCGAGGTTGGTCTGCACCTGCTGAGCGAGCTCGCGGGTGGGGACGAGGATCAGGCCGAGCGGGCGCTTGGGCGCGGCCTTCTGGCCGGCCAGCCGGGCCAGCATCGGGAGCCCGAAGGCCAGGGTCTTACCGGAGCCGGTCTTGCCACGACCGAGTACGTCACGGCCGGCCATCACGTCGGGGATGGCGGCGGCCTGGATGGGGAACGGTGCCTCGATGCCCTGGCGGGCCAGCCCGCTCACCAGAGCCTCGGGCAGACCGAGCTCGGCGAACGTGGGGACCGCGGGAGAGTCGTCAGCCGTGCGGCCGGACTCGGGCAGGGCATTACCAACAGGCAGGGTTGTCACGCATTACCTTCCGAGAGGGGGGCACGTCTCGGGAGGCACCACAGTCGGATCTGTGGCCTGCAAGGACGAGCCAGACGCTTGGGCGTCGTAAGAGTGATTTGTTCAGTCTAACGTTCCGGGGCGACCTCTTTATGCCCTGGTCCCGTTCGGGACCTCCTTCTCTAGCGTCCCAAGAGCTACTTTTATGCCCATGGCGCCATCCCGCACCATCGGGATCCACTTCGTGCACAGCGCTCTGCGGGGTGCGCGAGGCCGCGGCGTGGACGTGTGGCCGGTGCTCGTCCGCGCGGGAATCCCGCCCGCGCTGCTGGACGATTCGCGGGCCAGAGTGACCCGCGAGCAGTACGCGGAGCTGATCCGCGGGCTCTGGGACGTGCTGGACGACGAGTTCCTCGGACTGGGCGATTTCCCCTGCAGGCGGGGGACGTTCGCGATGATGTTCCTGCTGGTCATCAGCAGTCCGGACCTGGCGACGGCCCTCCGGCGCGCCGCCGACTTCTACGGGCTGTTCCCCAGCACTTTGCGGTTCCGCCTAGAGACGCCGAAGGCCTGCGCCGGACGTCGAGAAGTGAGCTCCGGCGGCGCCACCCTGGGATCCAGCCACCCCGCAGCCAAGCCAGCCGGACTGAGCCACAACCCGGCCAAGACAGCTGAGGCCGGCCGCGACGCCGATGAGATGGCTGAGCTGACTCACAACGCGGCGGAGGCAGTTGAGACGAGCCAGAAAACGACTGAAATCAGCCGCAACCCGGACGAGACAGCTGAGGTGAGCCTCGCCACAGCGGAGGCAGTTGGGCTGAGCCGGAGGGTGGCCGAGGCGCCTGAGGTGAGCCCCGTGGAGACTGCGGGGCCGGGCCACGCCGGGCCGGTGGGGACGAGTCCGGACGCCGCGCAGCCGAGAAAGGCAGGCCACCACACGCCCGAGACACCAGGAGCAGGCCGCAGCACAACCGCACCGGGTCGGGTCGCGGCCGAGGTCGAGACCAGCAGCCGGAAGGCAGCCGAGACGGCCGGGTCGAGCCCGGGAGTGGCGGAGACCTTTCGGCTGACGATCGATCTTGGCTCGCTGGCCGATCCTGATCATTTCGTCACGGAGTGCCTGGTGATGATCTGGCATCGCGTGGTCGGCTGGGCGATCGACCAGCGGGTGCTCCTCGTCCGGTTGGAGTTCGGTTACCCGCCGCCACCGCATGTGGCGGAGTACGGGCCGATCTTCGGGTGCCACATGTCGTACGGGCAAGCCCGGCAGCGCTCTCACCTTCTCCGGCGCGTCGAACCTCGACCTGCCGGTTCGCTGAGAAGGATGCCCTGTGACGAACCCGTCTCCGTCGATGTCGAGATCTTTCCCGCGTCGTGGTCGATCCAGCCCGGCCACAAGCTGAGGCTCGCCGTCCAGACCGGCGACTTCCCGCGCCTGTTCCCGCCGTTCCCGCAGCTGAAGGACAGCCTCGGCGGCGATATCAAGCTGTGACACGACCCGAGGAACCCGTCCTGGATCACGCTTCCGGCCCAGCCGTGACACGTCCAGCCGAGCGCTGTTCCTGGTCCGCGGCGAGTCGCCGGGTGGAGGCCCTTCGGTCGGCGACTCGCCGCGGTTTCAGCTCGCCCCGTTGGGAGCCGATCCCTTGACGATGCGGCCTGAAGCACCCGCGAACAATCCGGGGATCCACGTACCCGACGGCCTCGCATCTCGACGAGGCATGGGGGAAGCCCTCAGCAGGCGCAGGAAATGCCGGAGATCGGGGCGGTCAGGGGATCGGCGGCGCGGCGCGTCACCAGGCCGGCACCGGTCTTGACGGGGAAGCCCTCGCGCGCCCAGTACTCGAAACCGCCGATCATCTCCTTGACGGCGTAACCGAGCTTGGCGAACTCCAGGGCGGCCTTCTGCGCTCCGTTGCAGCCGGGACCCCAGCAGTAGACGACCACCGTCACGTTCCGGTCGATCAGGTCGGCCGCACGCTCGGCGATCTCCGCCGTGGGCAGGTGGATCGCACCGTCCACATGACCCTGGTTCCAGCTCTCGACGCTGCGCGAGTCGACCACCACGACGCCGGACGCACCGGCCGCCAGGTCGGCGGCGACATCGGACACGTCGGTCTCGAAGGCCAGGCGGGCCGCGAAGTGGGCCAGCGCCTCGACGTTGGCGGCGGCGGGGACCTTCGTGACGGCGGACGCGGCAGCGACTGCGGACATTGATGTGACTCCTTGACCTGGTGTTTCTCCCTGCGAACACCTCAATGGTGGCGTTCTGGCCGGTGCTCCGGATAGTGGCACAAATGCCTCTTACCGATAAGATTTCGCCATGCGGCTCGCTTCCCCCGCCAAGCGGCACACGGTCTCCGTGCTGGCCTTCGACGGCATGGCGCCGTTCGAACTCGGCTCCGTGGTCGAGGTGTTCGGCCTACCCCGGCCCGAGCTTAAAACCCCCTGGTACGACCTGCGGGTCTGCTCGCTCGAACGCGGGCCCATGCGCGCGGTTGGCGGCTTCACCATGACCACCGAGAACGACCTCGACGTCTTCGCCGCCGCGGACACCGTCATGGTCGTTGCCGTCCCGGATGTCCGCGGCGACGTGCACCCAGAGATCGTGGCCGCTCTGCGCGCCGCGCACGAACGAGGTGCCCGCGTCGTCTCAATCTGTTCAGGTGCCTTCGCCCTGGCGGCGGCAGGGCTGCTGGACGGGCGCGAGGCGACCACCCATTGGCAGTACGCGGCGCTCCTCCAACAGCGGTACCCAATGATTCACGTGAATCCAGACGTCCTGTACGTGGACGGCGACGATCTCCTCACCAGCGCCGGAAGTGCGGCGGGCCTTGACCTGTGCCTTCATCTCGTCCGCAAGGACCACGGCGCGCGGGTGGCCAACGCGGTCGCCCGCCGCCTGGTCACCCCGCCGCACCGGGACGGCGGCCAGGCGCAGTTCGTGGAGGCCGCCGTGACCGAACCCGCGGCGGACGACGCGGTGGCGCGCGCCATGGCATGGGCCCTCGGCCACCTCACCGAGGCCATCACGGTCGCCGACCTGGCCCGCCAAGCGCACCTCGCGCCCCGCACGTTCATCCGCCACTTCAACCGCCAGACCGGTACCAGCCCGCTGCGCTGGGTCATCACGCAGCGCGTCATGGCCAGCCTGCCCCTCCTCGAAGGCGGCGCGATGCCCATCGAGGAGATCGGCATGGCGGTCGGCTTCGAGAGCCCTGTCACCTTCCGCCACCACTTCACCCGCGCCATGAAAACCTCCCCCTCCGCCTACCGCCGCACCTTCCGCGCCACGGCCTCCTGACCCCAAGCCTCCGCCGCACCTTCCGCGCCACCACCTCCTAAGCCAAGCCTCTGCCTCCCTCGGCAGCTTGCGCAGCAGCGCGGGCTTGGCGTCGGCTGAGTGATGTGTGGTGGGTTGGAGATTCTCAGGCCGTGGTCGGCTGGGCCGGGGTGGGGCGTGGGGCTGCCACCGATGCGGGTGTGCGGGCGAGGTGGGCGAGTGCCAGCCAGATCAGCGTGGCGCCGGCCGAGAGCAGGTCCAGGTTGACGAAGATGGTGACGAAGCCGAGCACGACCAGCACGGGGCTGAGGGATCCGGCGAGGCTACGCGGGCCGACTACGGCGAGCTGAACGAGCAACGCGATCAGGCCGAGCATGAAGAACATCGGGCCGATCTCGTAGAACACCTGCGGGAGCACGGCGGGGACGTCGGCGTACTGGCCCCCGAGCCTGCTCTTCTCGGCTGGATCCGCTGCTTGGAGACCCACGACGATGTCGATGATCGCGACTCGGATGAACGCCGCCAGCCCAATGAGCGCGACCCCGGTGACGATGTTGGCGGTCAGCCTGCGGGCGGTGCCACCGGCGGGCACCCGCCGCCGGAGCCCCAGGACCACCGGGCCGTAGAGGACTAGCGCGCCCAGGAACAGCAGGTGCCCCACCGTCCAGGCCGTGCCCGGTCCGTGGTGGCCATCGCGGCCGTCGATCAGGCGGACCAACCCGTACGCGAACATGAGCGCGGGTGCGAGGTGGAAGGCGATCCGGGTGAATGTCCCCGAGGGGGAGTCATGGCTTGACGTCGTCATGTGAGTCGCTCCAGAGGGTTCGAGACCTGCGTGCTTACGTCCTCGATCCTCTGAGAACCGCCGCCCGATGTGATCACCGTCGCGGGCGGTCTTCGGCCATCGGTGACGCGGGGGAGCCGGCCGCCTCGGCTCCCCCGCGCGAGCGACATGGAGTCAGGCGGGTTCGATGAGGCGGGTCTCGTAGGCGGCGATGACGGCCTGGACCCGGTCGCGCAGCCCCAGTTTGGACAGCACGTTGCTGACGTGGGTCTTCACGGTGTGTTCGCTGACGACCATCGCGGCCGCGATCTCGGCGTTCGACAGGCCACGGCCCAGCATGCGGAGGGTCTCGCGCTCTCGCTCGGTCAGGACGGCCAGCCGGTCGGAGGGCGTGTTCCCGGAGCGCGGGCGGTTGCGGGTGATGTCCGAGATCAGCCGGCGCGTGACGGCCGGGGCGAGCAGCGACTCCCCCGCCGCCACGACGCGTACCGCGTGCACGAGGTCGTCACGGCGGACGTCCTTCAGCAGGAACCCGCTGGCGCCTGCGTAAAGCGCGTCGTAGACGTAGTCGTCCTGGTCGAACGTCGTCAGCATGATGGCGCGGGCACGGGTCTCGGCGCAGACGACCTTCGCCGCCTCGATGCCGTCCATGCCGGGCATCCGGATGTCGAGCAGGACGACGTCCGGAGCGTTCTCCCGGACGGCGGCGATCGCGGCGGCACCGTCGCCCGCCTCGGCGACCACCTCGATGTCGGGCTGCGCGTCGAGGATCATCGTGAAGCCGCTGCGGACGAGCTCCTGGTCGTCGGCCAGCACGACGCGGATCATGAGGCCACCGCCGACGGCTCGCTGGCGTAGGGGAGTCGCGCCGTGACCTGGAAGCCGCCGTCCGGCGCCGGGCCCGCCGCGGCCTGCCCGCCGCAGGCGACGGCGCGTTCGCGGATGCCGATCAGGCCGTCGCCGCCGCGCCGCCATCGGGCTGCCTCCTGTCGTCGCTCCGCAGTGGCGTCCTGGCCTCGGCCGTCGTCGGTCACCGTGATCTCCAACTCATCGTCCTTCCAGCGGAGCCGTACCGTGGCGGTAGATGCTCCGGCGTGCTTGACCGTGTTCGTGAGCGCCTCCTGCACGATCCGGTAGGCCGCCACGTCGGCGTCGGCGGGGAGGACGTGAGGACTGCCGTCGACCAGCAGGTCCACGTGGAGGTGCGTGCGTCTCCTCACCTGTTCCAGGAGGCCGGGGAGGGCGTGGACGGTCGGCTGCGGCGCGCGTATCCCGAAGTCTTGCTCCTCCTTGAGGACGCCGAGCATGCGCCGCAACTGCGTCATCGCGTCCCGGCCCGCGTCGGCGATCGCGTCGAAGGCCCGTTCGGCCTGATCGGGATCGGTGCGCACGACCACGGGACCGGCCTCCGCCTGAACGACCATGATGCTGACCGCGTGGGCGAGGACGTCATGCATGTCGCGGGCGATCCGTGCCCGTTCCTCTGCCGCCGCCCGGGCCGCGTCGGACTCCCGTTCTCGTTCCAGGCGTACGGAGCGTTCCATCAAAGCGTCCGAACGTTCGCGCGCGGTGCGTGCGAGCGTGCCCAGCAGGAAGGCCGAGACCGGCAGGAGCAGCGTGAACATGAACTCCCCCGCGTCGTTGTCCTTGACGAGGAGCGAGCCGGGCGGGGTCGTGATGACGAGCACACTGATGAACCCCCAGCGCTGCCAGCGCCTGCGTCCAAGGTCGGCGAGCGTGTAGATCGCCACCAGCCCGCCGTACTGCAGCATCTGCCCGGGCCGGTGGTAGAGCGAGACCAGCATGGCGAAGGCCGCGACGATCAACGCGACCGCGAACGGGGCTCGACGCCGCCAGACGAGCGGCACGATCGTGCCGAGGTTGAACACCACACCCAGCGGCGTCACCACGGGCGAGGTCGCGAACGGGACGGTCACCGGAACAGCGACCGCGGCCGCCACCATCACGTCGAGGAGATAACCATCGCCTTTGCGCAGGCGGGCGGCGAGCAGGCGGAACCGATCGGGCATCTGCCCAGTATCGAGGTAGAGCCCCTGGTCATGCCTCGCTCGCGCGAGGGATTCCGAGCCCGTGCCTAGTCACGCGCGTGGGGACGTCAAGGACCGGCGGGCTTGAGACAGGCCAGCGGCGGCGGGCGGCAGTGTGGAGAGCGGCGGGCGGAGAGCGGCGGGCGACAGGTGGCGGGCGACGGGTGGCGGGCGGCGGGCTGGCTGGTCAGTGGCGGGTGAGCGGAGGTTCCTGCACCGTGACGCCGCCGAGCAAAGAGAACGCGCGCACGCGCACGGTGGGGGTCTCGGGATCTACCGGACCACACCCGTCGACATCGCCGTCAGCGCTGGCGGGGGCGTCTGTGCCACGACCGGCGAGGCGGCGGCCGACCATGCCGAACGCGAGCGCGCCGAGCAGCCCGCGACGTTCCAGGACCACCCGGACGCCCCTGGGCACGCACACCGATACACCACCGAGCAAAGAGACCTTGGTCAGCGTCACCTCCGGGGCCGCGATGTCCGCTTCACGGAGGTCGAGGTTGGTACCGCCGATGACGCCGAGCGACACCAGGTGACGGTCCATGTGCCAGCGGCCATGGCGGCGAAGCCCACCCATGGCCGCCACATGCCATTGGGTACGGACCTCTGGAGCGTCGTCGTTCTGTGCCGGGAGGTCGTCGACGAGCCCGTCGAGTTCGGCCCGGGTACGCACCAGCTGCGCGTCCTCGACTCGTTCACTGAACTCCTGCAGGCTCAACAGCCCCGCGCCGCACGCCTGATTCAACCGCGTGATGACGGCGTTCCGTTCGGCGTCCGAGGCCACCCCCGCCGAACGACCCGCGCGCGCCTTCTCGCTGTGGTCCTTCATGACGGCTCCCTTACCCAGAGCAGATGCTTATAGCCCAGCGCAACAGCCAAGGGCGAGCTTGGCGACTGGCTGACGCAGGCAGCGGACACCATAGGCGGACGACAAGCAGGCGTGGCCAGAGGAATCACAGCTCCTGGCTTAACGTGAGCAGACCGTGGACAAAGGGATCGCAGTCCCAGGCAGAGGCGAGCACGCGCGGGCATAGGGGAGCAGGCGCGGGCGGGACGCGCAGACCGCGGGCAATTGGGGAGCGCAAGCCCAAGGCAGGGCGAGCAGGCCGTGGGCGGACGACTGGCAGGTCGCAGGGACGGATAGCGGGTTCGGGGGTGGGGTTGGAAGGTCCTCAGCGGCTCGCTCTGGGTGGCCCCTGCGAACACCGACCGTCGCCGAGAGTGCGGTTTGTGACCCGGCGCAACCAGGGCATCATCCACTATCGGTTATGAAACATCACCCTCCGCCATCGGACGTCCCCCACACCTGAGAGGCGCGTCATGCCACAGCCTTTTGAGTTGCCCGACTTCTACATGCCGTACCCCGCACGTATAAATCCGCATCTCGAAATGGCTCGTGAGAAGTCCAAGGAATGGGCCCGTGAACTCGGGATGCTGGAAGGCTCGGGCATCTGGGACGAGGCGGACCTCGACGCGCATGACTATCCGCTGCTGTGCTCGTACACCCACCCGGACTGCGACGGCGCGGAGCTGACCCTTATCACCGAGTGGTACATCTGGGTGTTCTTCTTCGACGACCACTTCCTGGAGCTCTACAAGCGCACCCACGACCGCCAGGGCGGCAAGGAACATCTCGACAGGCTTCCCGCCTTCATGCCGATGGACCTCACTGCCGGAACGCCCGAGCCCACCAATCCCGTAGAGGCGGGCCTGGCGGATTTGTGGGCGCGAAGCGTGCCCACCATGTCCATGGGATGGCGCAAGCGCTTCGCCGAGAGCACCGCCAACCTTCTGAACGAGTCACTCTGGGAACTCTCCAACATCAACGCCCGCCGCATACCTAACCCCGTCGAGTACATCGAGATGCGCCGAAAGGTAGGCGGGGCGCCATGGTCCGCCGGGCTCGTGGAGCACGCGGCGCGGGCCGAGGTACCCGCCGAGGTCGCCGGCTCCCGGCCCCTGCAGGTCCTGCGCGACTCGTTCTCGGACAGCGTGCACCTCCGCAACGATCTCTTCTCTTACCAGCGGGAGATGGAGGACGAAGGCGAGCTGGCCAACGGCGTCCTCGTTCTGGAGACGTTTCTCAACTGCACGACGCAGGAGGCCGCGGACGCGGTCAACAATCTGCTCACCTCACGCCTCCAGCAGTTCGAGCACACGGCGCTCACCGAACTGGCGCCACTCTTCGCCGAAAAAGGACTCGACCCGGCGTCGTGCGCCAACGTCCTCGCGTACGTCAAAGGTCTCCAGGACTGGCAGTCGGGCGGCCACGAGTGGCATCTGCGTTCCAGCAGGTACATGAACAAGAAGGCCGCCATCGGCACCTCGCCATTCGAGCCGAACGGCACCGGCATCGGCGAGCTCAACGGCCTGGGCATGTCGGCGGCGAACATCAAGGCGCTGCTAAGCGGACTTCGCAACTTCACGCACACGCCGTACGAGAGAGTCGGGCCGTCGCGCATCCCCGAGCTCTACATGCCGTTCACCACCACACTCAGCCCGCACCTGAACGCTGCGCGCCGCAACGTGGTCGAGTGGGCGCACAAGATGGGACTCCTCCACCCGCAACCGGGCGTGCCGGGCTCGGAGGTGTGGGACGAGGCCAAGCTCGTGGACTATGACCTGCCGCTGTGCGCCGCCGGCCTCCACCCTGACGCCTCGCCCGAAGAACTCGGCCTCACGTCAGGTTGGCTGACCTGGGGTACGTACGCCGACGACCTCTATCCCGCGGCGTTCGGACGTACGCGAGATCTGGCCGGCGCGAAGCTCTGCAACGAACGCCTCCGCCTGTTCATGCCGACCCAGAGCCCAACGGTCGACGGACTCGCCACAGACGCAATACCGCACGACGCCACGTCCGCCCCCAACGGCGCGGCAGCCGACAACGCAGAGGCCGACGACACAACGGTGGACGGCGCGAAAGCCAACGACGCCGCACTGAACAGCACAACGGCCGACGCAATGGTGGCCGGCGCGGCCGGGGACGGCGCGAAAGTCGACGACGCCCCTCCCCTCAACGACAGCCTGGCGCCGGAGGCGGCCGCGGCCGTGCCGGTGACCCCGCTGGAACGCGGGCTTGCCGATCTGTGGGCCCGTACGGCAGGACCGTTGACGGTGAGCGCGCGCGAGAGGTTCCGCGCCACCATCGAAGCCATGCTCGACAGCTGGCTCTGGGAACTCGCCAACCAGACCGAGAACCGTATCCCCGACCCGGTCGACTACATCGAGATGCGCCGGAAGACCTTCGGCTCCGAACTCACCATGAGCCTGTGCCGGCTCGCCCACGGCCGCGAGGCACCGCCTGAGATCTACGGCAGCGGGCCGATGCGGTCACTGGAGAACGCGGCGATGGACTACGCCACCCTGCTCAACGACGTGTTCTCGTACCAAAAGGAAATCGAGTTCGAGGGCGAGATCCACAACGGCGTCCTCGTCGTCCAGAACTTCTTCCAGTGCGACTACCCCACCGCGCTGTCCATCGTCGCCGACCTGATGGCTTCTCGGATGCGCCAGTTCCAGTACGTGACCGAGCACGAGTTGCCCCTCCTGTACGAGGACGCCGACCTGGGTCTGGAAGCCCGCAGGATTCTCGACGAGTACGTAGTGGAGCTCCAGCACTGGCTCTCCGGAATCCTGAACTGGCACCGCGAGTGCCACCGCTACAAGGAGTCCGACCTGTTCCGCCACCACGGATCTTCGCCGAGTTCCGTGGCACCTCCCGCTCCGCGGAAGCCAAGCCTCGGCCCGACGGGCCTGGGCACCTCCGCAGCGCGTCTCTTCTCCGCGCCCCCGCCGACCTCCTGAGAGCCCAGGGCACAGCCGGACCCAAGCCCCCACCGGCTGTGCCCTGCCACACTCACCCAACCCCCGTCCAACAAGGCCTGCCCGCCCATACCCCGCCAAAGAAGGCCTCCGCTGAGCGGACCCGCGTCCAGACGCCGATGCAGCGGCAGGTGCAGGCGCAGAGGCAGGAACCGTTCCTCGCGCACGCATAGGACGTAGACATGGGCACGTCATCGGGGCGATGACAGGCGCAGAAGCAGACTTGCGAGCAGGCCCAGGCACTCAAGCCGGAGCCAGCGTAGAAACCGGCACTGGCGCCACGGTCGGCGCAGACGCGAAAGCACGCGCGGCCAGAAGCAGCGGACCGTCGTGCGGACGCGAAAGCAGGCGCAGACTCGGAAGCTGACGCAGGCGCGGAAGCTGGACACAGACGCGGAGCGGACGCAGAACCACGCGCAAGGGTAGGTACGGAAGCTCGCGCGGAGACGGAGACAGGCACAGGCGCGGCGCGGACGCGGAAGCACGCGCAGGCGCAGACCCGGCAGCAGGCGCAGACCCGGCAGCAGGTGCAGACGCGGAGGCTGGACACACGCGCGCACGCGGACGCACGCGCAGGGTAGGCGCGGAAGCTCGCGGGGCACGGAAGCTGGACGCACGCGCAGGGTAGGCACGGAAGCTCGCGCGGGCGCGAGACAGGCTCAGGTGGACGTGGACGCTGGCATAGGGACCGGCACTGGCGCGACGGCAGGCTCCTCTCGTGAACGTCAGCCACGGATCCGGGTCTCGCTAGGCCCACATCTCGCCTGGCCAGACGACCTCCGCTGAGCCGCGCCAGCGCTAGACGGACCCTGGTCAAGCCGATGTGACATGAGCGCTGGCGCGTTCGGCACAGGTCACCGCCATGGCGGCAGCGCGCTCCCCGCACCCCGGCATGGATCATCCGCGCGTTTGAGGGAAGTACGCGGATCATGCCAATTCACACCAAATCCCCCGCAATCAGGGTGGACATTGCGCGAATTTCGGTCGCTATGTCGATATTCCCCGCAATACTCGACGCCATCGTCACATCGCAGGAGATCCGACTATGACTGATCCGCCTCCTCTTCCTCCCGAGGCAGTGCCCAGCGCGCACCAGGCCACCGAGCCCGACGAGGCTCGGGTCCTCGCCGATATCTACGGCGAACCCGATCCCGACGGCTTCTATCGCGGGGGCGGCTGATGGGCAGCGCTGCGGCGATGATCGCCGAGGCCCGCAAGTGGCTGGGCACCTCCGGCCGGCCCAACGCCCTCACCCGCGCGTACGCGTCGCGGCACGGTGACGCGTTCCTCCGCGCCGCCTGGTGCGACATCGCGGTCACCGAATGGGCCCGCCGCTCCGGCAACGCCAGCGCCGTGCTCCCCGCCGGCGACCGCGCCTACACCGTCTGGCACGCCGAGGACTTCCAGAAGGTCAAACGCTGGTACACCGGCACCACCGCCAACATCAACAAGGCCAGACCCGGCGACATCGTCTTCTTCGACTGGGGCTCCACCAACAGCGTCGGCGCCATCGACCACGTCGGCATCGTCGAAAAGGTCCTCGGCGACGGACGCGTCCAGACCATCGAAGGCAACACCAGCGACTCGTGCCGGCGCCGCGTCCGCTCCGCCTCATCCATCGCCGGATACGGCCGCCCGACCTACAACCCGTACAAATGGAACGGCAAGGCCCCAGCGGCGACGCTGCGTCGCGGAGACATCGGCGACCGCGTGCGCGACCTGCAGAACGCGCTGCTGAAGGCCGGCGAGCGGCTGCCCAAGTTCGGCACCGATGGCGACTACGGCACCGAGACCGTGGACGCGGTCACCTCGTTCCAGCGCAAGAACGACATCACGGAGACGGCCGGGGTCTACGGCACCCGCACCGCGGCCGCCCTCCAGCAGGCTCTGTCCCCCCGTCCCCCCGAGGAAGACGACGAAGTGCGGTATTACGGACAGCTCAACAACGGCCCTTCCGCCATCACCCCCATCTCGATCCACCCGGGCGACGCGTCCTCGATCGGCTTCTGGGCCGACAACGGGATTCAGCAGCTCCCCCCGGCCAGCATCCGGGTCGCGATCCACGACGCCAAGGGCTGGTACTCCGAGATCCTGGTCGTCGACTCGGCCAAGCCCAAGCCGTGGATCCGCTTCCGTGAGCCCAAGACGACCGACGGCGTCAGCATCCGGCGCGAGGACGACGGCGCGGTGGCCGTCGCCTGGGACGCCTCCTGATCAGCAGCGCCTCTAGAACGCCCCGATCCACGTTGGGTCGGGGCGTTCGTCCGTCGGGCTACTCCTCTGCGGACAACGGACCCGAGGAGGGTCGCGTCACCGGTGGCAGAGGCAGCCTCAGGGCGGCATCGACGGTATCGATGGCCATCCGCAAATCCCTGATCTGCGCCAGGTAGTTCAGATTCATGGAGATGATGACCTCCCGAACCCGGCACATCTCAGTGATCACCGAGTCCGCGACCAGCCGGTAGCGCCGCCGTGCGTCGTAGTCCGCCACCCGGGCCTTCTCGGCCAGCGGCTTGAGCATCGCCACGCGCCGCAGATCCCCCGTCTCCCGAGCCTGGTCCATCTCGTGCTGGAAGACCTCCCGCTCGCTGCGAAGTGACTGCCACTCCGCAAAGGCGAACCGCAACCGGCTGCGCAGATGCCTCAGCCATTGCTCGGCGACCTCACGCTCAGCGGACCGCACCACGTGGTCGCGCCAGAGTTCCGATCGGACGGCCTCCACCGCCTCCCAGACCGCCTCCGGAACGACATCGGCCCCTTGGGGCCCGGGAACATCGGCCGGTCGGCGCCCCTGACTGTCCGCACACATCGCCGATCATCCCTCTCAGGGTGACTCCCGGACCGTAACTACCTACGCTACGCCGGTCTTCCGACCACTCAAGCTCTATACCCGGGCGGACGAATTTTTCCTCACCAGCACAAAAGAATCAGAAAATCTGCACCTACGAAGAGATCGACCTCCGACACTAACCGAAGGCTAGGGGCCCATTGATCCACAACCCAAGACCCCCACCTCACCCACATGCCAGGACGAACAATTTACACACCCTGACCTGCACACAAGCACTGACAATCAGAAGAACGAGTCATCCGTTCCTTGATCGCCTCATTGAGCCACCCCCTGAGGTACGAGACAGTAGCAGCGACACCTGAGTTCAATGAGACAAAGAACAGAATTTCCCCGCAGGAGCCCATCCGCTCCGCAATAAAAACGTCCAAGCCAGCACACCAAGCCGATCACGAAAATGATCGCTGACATACCAATTCGCCACCTTGCGCACAGCGCCGGCCTCCCCACGACCATGAGCCTCCAATGACGTCTAGCCAGGGCACGGCGGCAGACCATGCCCCGTCTGGACGTCCGGCGCTCGCGCTCAGGAGTTTCCGGTGGCGATACGCACCAGGACGACCACGAACGGCCCGACGACGGCGAACACAGTGGTGACGATCCGCGCGGTAGTGCGAGGGTCGGGATCACTCCACTTCCACGGAGGTAGCTTCTTCAAGGCGGCCGGAGTTTCGGGCTGGTCTTTCGCCCAGCGGTCCAAGCATCCCCGAAAGTTTGTCGCGAAGGGCAGGCCGATCACCAAGAACACGATGCCGAACAGCAGCGTTGTCCAACCCCCTGCGGTCGGACGGGTCTGGGTTGCTTCAGTGATAGCCGCGAAGGTCGACATGTCGACCTCCATCTCATGTCGATCATTCAGGGCGGTGAGCTCATGCAGCAAGCCCCAGATGCAGTCTGCATACTGTTCTCACCAGCTCGGGTCGGGGGCCACGTACCTCTCCGGCCCAGTGCGACAGCTCGCCTCCACCGGCAGACCGTCCTCGGCGGCATGGCCGTGCGCTCCGACCCAAATGATCACTACTCGTCGACCACGACCCGCTCGGGGCTGTCGCAGATGGCAGCCAACGTCGAGCTCACGGAGATGCAGCGATCGGGCGCGCACCGAAGCGAAGGAAGAGATCGTGAAAGCCGAAAGCCCAGGGCAGAACTTAGGCTCTGACCTGGGCTTTCTGGTGTGTGGAGCCTAGGGGATTCGAACCCCTGACACCCGGCTTGCAAAGCCGGTGCTCTACCAACTGAGCTAAGGCCCCTGGATGCGCCCTGGGAGGCGCGACAAGCTTACCTGTGCTCGGCGGTCACCGCGCCATCGTGGTGGAGGCGTGGCGACGGGAGGACGAGGTCGGGGAGGTCGGCCACGCTGGCGAGGACGTGGGTGGCGCCGGCGCGGTTGAGGCGGTCGGTGTCGTGGGCGCCCGTGAGCACCCCGGCGACGATGGAGGCGCCCGCGCGGCGGCCCGAGAGCATGTCGTTCTCGGTGTCGCCGCACACGGCGATGTGCCGTACGTCGTCGATGCCGAGGCGGAGCGCGGCGGACAGGATGAGGTCCGGCCACGGACGGCCGCGGCCGCCGTCCTCGGGGGACAGGGCCATGTCGACCCGTTTCCACCAGTCGAGCGTGTCGAGGATCCGGCCGAGGGTGCGGCGGCTGAAACCGGTCAGCAGGCACACGCGAATCCCGGCACTGGTGAGGCGCTCGAGGGCGGCCTCGGTACCGGGTACGGGCATGAGTCCCCGACGGTCGACGACCAGGTCGTACGAGCGTTCGAACGAGAGGTTCGCGGCTTGCGCGCGGGCCTCGTCGCCGGCGAAGAGCGTGCGGAAGACTTCGATCCTGGGGCGGCCGCGGGCGTCGTGGACACGGGCCATGGCGCGTTCGTGCGCCGTCGTGCCGGCGACGATCCCCATGGTGGCGATCGCCTCGGCGAAGGCCGTGGCCACGGCGTCGCCGTCGGCCACAGTGGTCCCGGCGAGATCGAGGCAGGCGATGGTGATCCGCTCTGCTCCGCTCACGCCGGGGCCTCCCTCGAAGTCAGTCTCCCGTTCTCCGCGGGACTATCTCCGGCGTCTCAGCTGTCGGAGGACGTGGCCTCGGTCCACAGGTCCAGCTCGGCGCGGTCCTGCTGGAGCCGACGCCAGACAGCGAAGCCGCCGAGAGCAACAACAGCGAGAACAAGCAGCTTCTTCACGGTGGGGACCCCTTCACCTCGACTATGAAGCCAAACCTGGGGGCCGTTCCGATCATGTAACTCTTCCCCAGGCTCTCCGCAGCCTAGCAACCGATCCCGGGCGCTCCGCACCCGATCACTGTTATCGGGCCCCGGCCGCCGTGGTGCGGAGGCTGTGTCGTTCGCGCCATCTCGCCGAACGGGCGGATCGGCCGCATAATCCGGGCACGGCGAGCTGCTGGGAGCCCCATGAGCACAGAGGACGACTTCGGTCTCTGGGAACGCGAACTCCGGGCCGCCAAGGCCGGCACGGGAGGCCGCGGCATGGTCGCGGTGGGCGCCCTCGTCGCCGCCGGATGCACGGCACTGATCATGTCCGGCCAGGCGCCGCTGGGTGCCGCCGGCCTGATCCTGTGCTCGGTCATCCTGCTGCTCTGGCGGCTCGGGCTCTGAGCCGACTGGAAGCGGCCAGCCCGATTTGTGGTGCTTAAGCCGATCTTCTCGCGATAATCCGGCTCTGCCCGTTTGATCAACGGGTCGAGCCGGCGCGCCCGGTCCTCCGGACCGACCTCGTCCCCCGTGCGCGCCTCTCGAGGAGGTACGCGCATGAGGAGAGCAAGGACGCTCGCGATCGCCGTGGTGACGGGCACCGCCACCGCCGCGCTCCCGGTCGGAGCGGCAGGTGCTGCCACCGCTGGGGTTGACGGTCCGGCCGCGGCCGCGGCCGCCGCGGATCCGGGCGCTGCCAGCACGGCTGGTGCGGGTGCCACTGCGGCGGGGGACGCGAAGGTGGTGCCTCTCCAGGTCACCGGCGATCCGGCCAAACGGTTCAATCTGGTCATCATGGGGGACGGCTACACGACGGCCGATCTGCCGAAGTTCCGGACCCACGTCGACAAGCATCTGAGCGACCTGTGGACGATCGAGCCGTTCAAGTCGTACCGCAGCTACGTCAACGTCTACGCCGTCGAGATCGAGTCGGGGGAGTCGGGCGTCAGCTGCGACCCGGCCCTGGAATCGCCGCGCCGTACGACCCCGTTGGGCATGGCGTTCTGGGGCGGCTGCACCACGCAAGGCCCCCAGCGCCTCCTGACGATGAGCTCGTCGGCCGCCAAGAAGTACGCCGACATGGTCAGCGGCACCTCGTCCGCCAACCGGCAGATCCTCGCGCTTGCCAACAGCGACACCTACGGCGGCGCGGGCGGCACGTACGCCACCGCGTCCGGCGGCAACGCGCTGTCGGCGCTGATCACGCCGCACGAGCTCGGCCACTCGCTGGGCGGCCTGGACGACGAGTACGACTACTACCAGCGCGGCGTCCCCGGCGGCACGTACGAGGGCCCCGAACCGGCGTCCATCCACCACACCCTGCTCACCGAGCAGCAGATGCGCGACCAGAAGAAGAAGTGGTGGCGCTGGCTCGGCGAGCCGAGCGAGTCCGGCGGGACGATCGGCCGGTACGAGGGCGGGCTCTACAACACCAAGGGCGTCTGGCGGCCGAGCCGGCACTCGATGATGAAGACGCTCGGCTATTACTTCGACCAGGTCGCCCGCGAACGCATGACCCAGCGGATCTCCGCCAAGGTCAACCTCGTCCAGGCGCACACCCCCGCCGACGCTCCCATCGGCGCTGACCGCGTGGTGTGGCTGGAGACGATGCATCCGACCGGCCACGAGCTGTCCGTCCAGTGGACGATCGACGGCAAGGTCGTCCGCGGGGCACGCGACCTCCGCAATCTCGACCTCCGCAGGCTGCCGCTCAGGCCGGGCGTGCACACGCTGAAGGCGACGGTCACCGACCCCACCGAGTTCGTCCGCGACCCGGACGTCCGCGCGTCCGCCGCCCTCACCCAGAGCCGCACCTGGACGGTCGACACGCGGGTCAAGACGCCGCCGTCGAACGAGGCGGCGGACTTCACGTCCGCTACCCCGACCGGCGACCCCGTGGGCGCGAAGGACGTCGTGTACGCGGAGACGACGCATCCGGCGCGGCGCACGCCGAAGATCTCGTGGTTCGTGGACGGACGGCGCGTCCGGGGCGGCGACCGTTCGATCGACCTGGAACGGCTGCGGCTCTCCCCCGGCACGCACCGGCTGGCGGCGAAGCTGGGCTCGCGTACCCGCGCCTGGACGATCGACGCGGGCCGCCCGACCGTCACGTACGAACTGTCGAAGGCCGCCAAGACCGTCAAGCCGAGGCCGGGCAAGCCCGCCGAGTACGTCTTCGACGGTCCGTTCACCATGCGGCTGACCGGCGCGGACGACCGCCCCGGCGCCGTCGTCACCGAGTTCCGGGTGGACGGGGACGGCTGGTTCAACTACTTCGGCTGGCCGACCGACTCCAAGGCCCCGTTCCTGTTCACCGCGAACGGCACGGTCATCGACAGCCTGACGTACGGCAAGCTCGGCACGGGACGGCACACGATCGAGTACCGCGCCATCGACCCGGCGGGCAACATCGGCCGCGCCGGCAAGTTCGTCGTGACCCTCAACGGCTGACGTCGCGCAAGGCCCCTGAGGACGGGTGACCAACCACCCGCCCTCAGGGGCGTCGCGGCAAACCCATCCCGATCGCGGTGAAGCCATCGCAATCGCGTAAGGCCACCCCAGGGCGCGGTGAAGCCGTCCCGGTCGCGTAAGCCCATCCCAGTCGCGGTGAGGCCATCGCCGCTGAGGCCGTCACGATCCAGGTCGGGATGAGGCCATTCCCGTGCGTGCCATCGCTAGCGCCAGGGGATGGCCGGTGGGATCATCCCGCCATGAAACTTCAAGGCGCGAGAGTTCTGCTGACGGGAGCCACCGGCGGCATCGGACAGGCGCTGGCCGAGGCGTTCGCCGCGCGTGGCGGCGAGGTGATCCTGACCGGCCGCCGCACGGACGTGCTCGAACCCCTGGCCGAACGGCTGGGCGGCCGCGCGATCGCCGCCGACCTCGCGGACCCCGCCGCACCCGAGCAGCTACTGGCCGAAGCGGGCGAGATCGACGTGCTCGTGGCGAACGCGGCGCTGCCGGGATCCGGGCTGCTCTCCGAATACTCGGTGGACGAGATCGACCGGGCCCTCGACGTCAACCTCCGCGCGCCGATCGTCATGGCGAAGCTGGCGGGGGAGCAGATGTCCGCTCGTGGCCGCGGGCATCTGGTCTTCATCTCCTCGCTGTCCGGCAAGACCGCGTCCGGGCAGGCCTCGATCTACAACGCCACCAAGTTCGGCATGCGCGGCTTCGCGCTCGCGCTGCGGGAGGACCTGCGTCCGCACGGCGTCGGGGTGTCGACGGTCTTCCCCGGCTTCATCCGGGACGCGGGCATGTTCGCCGACGCGAACGTGACGTTGCCGCGCGGCGTCGGCACGCGCTCGCCGCAGGACGTGGCGCGGGCGACCGTGCGGGCCATCGACAAGAACATCGCCGAGGTCGACGTCGCCCCGCTGAGCCTGCGGCTCGGCGCGCTGATCGGCGGCGCGGCGCCCAGCCTCGCGGCCGCGGTCCAGCGCCGCGCCGGCAGCGACAAGATCACCCAAGGCCTCGCCCAGGGGCAGCGCGGCAAACGCTGACCGGGTGGTCGCCGCATCGCGGCACGGTGATCCAATAGAACTCGACAACGACGACGTTCTGGGGGACCCATGAGTGACCTCTCCACCCGCCCGGCGGCTGCCGGCGGCACGTTCGCCCTGGGCGGCGACCTGCCCGTGCACCGGCTCGGGTACGGTGCCATGCAGCTCACCGGCTCCGGCGTCTGGGGCGAGCCCGCCGACCGCGACGAGGCCGTGCGCGTGCTGCGCCGCGCCGTCGAACTGGGCGTGACGTTCATCGACACCGCCGACTCGTACGGGCCGTACGTCAGCGAAGACCTCATCGCCGAGGCCCTCCACCCGTACCCCCACGACCTGGTGATCGCGACCAAGGCGGGCCTGACGCGTCCGGGACCGGGCGAGTGGCTGCCGCTCGGCCGTCCCGAATACCTCCGGCAGTGTTTGGAGATGAGCCTCCGGCGCCTCAAGCTGGAGCGCGTCGACCTCTACCAGCTCCACCGCATCGACCCGAAGGTGCCGCTGGAGGAGCAGCTCGGCGTCCTGCGCGACATGCAGCAGGAAGGCAAGATCCGCCGCATCGGCCTCTCCGAGGTCTCGGTGGACGAACTCGAGGCGTCCCGCAAGGTCGTCGACATCGCGTCCGTGCAGAACCTCTACAACCTGACGTTCCGCAAGTCGCAGCCGCTCCTCGACTACTGCGAACGCGAGGGCATCGGCTTCATCCCGTGGTTCCCGCTGGCGACGGGCAAACTGGCCGAGTCCGGCGGAATCCTCGCCGAAGCCGCCACGCGCCACAACGCGACCCCGGCCCAACTCGCGCTGGCGTGGCTCCTGCACCGCTCGCCCGTGATGCTCCCCATCCCGGGCACCTCCAAGGTCGCGCACCTGGAAGACAACCTCGCCGCCGCAACCATCACCCTCACATCCGAGGAGATCGACCAACTAACCGCCCTGGGCTGACTCCCCCAGCCACGCCCCGAAACCACCGAACCGGCGCCCACCAATCGCAGGTGGTGCGGCGCCTGGTGGTGCGGCGCCCGGTGGTGCGGCGGCTGGCAGGTGGCGGTGGTCGGTGCGGCGGCGGTCGGGGCGGCGGTGATCGGTGCGTTGGGGTGGTTTGTTAGCGGGGTAGGGCGTCGGCGTGTTGGGCATCGGCGGGTGGTGCGTCGGCTGGTAGTGCGCCTACAGGCGGGGCGTCGGTGAGGTTCGCCTTGGTGGCGGGTTGGCGGGCGGTGGCCAGGACGGAGCCGCAGAGGATCAGGGCAAACGAGACGACGATGGTGGACGTGAGGGGCTCGCTTAGGAGGATCACGCCGGCGACGACGGCGACGGCCGGGTTCACGTAGGTGAAGACCATCGCCCTGGAGGTGCCGACCTCGCGGATGAGCTCCAGGAAGAGCATGAACGCCAGCGCCGTGCAGATGGCTCCGAGCCCGGCGAGGGCGGCGAGCACGCGTCCGCTGGGCATCGTGTCCGGCCACGTCACGACGGCCGGAGGCAGGTAGACGAGCGCGGCGAACGTGAGGCACACCGTGGTCAGCGGCAGGTTCGGCAGGTCGGCCAGCTTGCGGGCGGCGATCAGCGGGGCGGTCGAGTAGCCGAGCACGACGAGCATCACTTCGCCGATCGACCAGGCGCTGCCGCCGTCCAGGTGCGGTGCCGCCAGGACGGCGACGCCCGCCAGACCGAGCAACAGCCCGGCCCACCGCGCCGGTCCGAGTCGTTCGGCGTCACCGGTCAGGCGCGCCACCAGCACCCCGACGATCGGCACGGCGGCGATGAGCAGACCCGTCATGGAGCTGGACAGCTCGCGTTCGGCGTCGGACAGCAACGCCCACGGCCCGAGGATCTCCAGCAGGGAGAACACGGCGAGCCATCTCCAGTGGCGGCGGAGCATGCCGAATCCCCCGGCACGCAGCGCGAAGGGCAGCAGCAGGACGGCGCCCAGCCCGGTCCGCGCGAACACCAGCACGGGCACCGAGACCCCCTCGACCGCCACCTTGATCATCAGGTAGGGAATCCCCCACAGCACGCTCATCAGCGCGAACAACACCCACCCGCGGCGACTCACCACGTCCTCCATTCGTTCCACACGCACCTGCGCGTCGCACGGCACCCAGCCGCCGACGGGGTCAGCTTCGCCGCGTCCGGAACCCGCTGTCTTGAACGCTGTTGCGGTACGCGCCGGGCGTCACGCCGAGCACACGCCGGAACCACCTGGTCAAATGAGCCTGGTCCGCGAACCCGACCAGCGTCGCCGCCTCGGCCGGCCGGTGTCCGGCGTCGAGCAGCGCGCGGGCTCTGGCCACCCGATGCTGCGCGAGCCAGGCGTACGGCGGCATTCCCTGGACGTCACGGAACGCACGCAGCAGTTGGTAGCGCGACAGCCCGAGGTCGGCGGCGAGGTCGGCGAGCGTTGGAGGATCCGTCAGTTCGTCTGCGAGACGCCCCGTGACCGTGCAAGCGATCCGGGTCGCTGCGGTGTCGCCTCGTTCAGCGGCCAGTCGTCCTGGCCCAGGTGACGAACCATGCCTGCGGACGAGCTCACGCATCAGTTCGAGCAGCCGGGTCTCGCCTTCCAGCGAATCGTCGCCCCGGGCAAGCATGCGATGTGTGAGCCAGAGCTCCTGCGCGAGCTTCTCGTCCCGTACGAAAGCCTCAGGGAAATGCGGAGCACGAAGCGCGCTTTCCGAGAGAAGGTCCGCACTCGGATAGAAGACCCTGTACGAGAAGCCGCACGCATCCGCCGGACCGCCCGTGTGCGCCTCTCCTGGTTCCAGCATCACCAGCATGCCGGGCCCGGTGTAATGACGTTCACCTCGGTAGCTCATGACCTCGAGCCCGTCCGTGGTCACGCCGATCGCATACTCCTCGTGAGCATGCGGCGCGTAGTGCCGGCTGCCGATGCGCGCGGTCAGCAGGTCGAGGGGGACGCCACCCTGGATCCCGCCGATGCGCGTCCAGACCGCCCGATCCGGTCGGCGATCGTCGACGCCGCCGCCCGGAGCTGGCGGAGCGGCCGGAGCGGAAGGCCGGTCAGGCGGAGAAGAGGTGCCTGAGCCGCCAGCGATCCGCGTCACGGCTGAGCTCCGCGATCGCCACGCCTTCGGCCCCGGTGATCCGGACGCGGTAGAGACGGCCGTCCGGGGACGATCCGTAGGTCTTCAGAACCTCGTCCACCGCGTAGCGCGAACCCCGCCATTCGTACGCGGTGAGCCGTCCGGCCGTGTCGTGCTCGGCCCGTACAGGCTCGTTCAGAAGGTGCCCCATGAGTCCGCCAGCGTAGCACCACATCGAACTGATGTTCGTCGCCCGAGGCGCCTCTACCGACCCTCTCACCTGCGCATATTCGCTCGTTCACGCGGCGGGCCCGCCGCGCACATTTTGGGAATCGTTGACGGTCGGGCGTGGCGGCATGCCGGCGCCGACGAGGTCCACGGGGAGGGCGAGACGGGCCCGGGCGGCGATTTCGGCCCGGAAGTCGGGACACGCCGCGAGGTCCTCCTGCTCGCAGTCGAGCGCGCAGTCGATCAGCTCGAGGGACGCCTGCGCCTCGGCGATCCGCCGGGCGAGTTCGGCGCGCCGGCTGAGCAGGACGGCGCGGCGTTCGGCCCGGCCCGGCGCGGACAGCATCGCGCGGATCTCCGCCAGCCCGAAACCCCCGTCCTTGGCCCGGAGGATGATCGCGATCCGGTAGAGGTCGCCGGTGCCGTAGCGCCGCCGGTCCCCCGTGACACGGGCCGGGGCGAGCAGTCCCATCGACTCCCAGTGCCGCAGCACGTGGGTCGCCAACCCGAAATGGGCCGCGACCTCGCCGATGCTCATCGAGACACCGCTTGACTTCATGTCGACATTAAGTCGGACGATGACGCGCGTGTCCAGAACAGACGAAATTGACGCCCTGATCCCCTTGCTCGACGCCGTCGACGCCATTCCGGGCGCGGCCGAACTGCGCGCCCGCTCGTACGACCTCCTCGCCTCGGCACCCGGTGCGCTGGTGGTGGACGTGGGCTGCGGCGCCGGACGGGCCGTGACGGAACTGACCGACCGCGGCGCACGAGCCGTCGGCATCGATCTCAGCGACCAGATGATCGCCGTGGCGCGGCATCGCCGCCCGGACGGCGACTTCCGCGTCGGTTCCGCCTACGAGCTGCCCTTCCGGGACGGAGAGGCGAACGGCTATCGAGCCGAGAAGGTCTTCCATGACCTCGACGACCAGGCGCGCGCGATCTCCGAGGCACGGCGAGTGCTCGCACCCGGCGGCCGCATCGTCCTGATAGGCCAGGACTGGGACACGTTCGTCATCGAGTCCGACGACCCGCACCTCACCCGAACGATCGTTCACGCCCGCGCGGACCTCGTCAGCAACCCCCGCGCGGCTCGCGGTCACCGGAATCTCCTCCTGGACGCGGGCTTCGAGAACGTCGAGGTCGAGGTGCTGACGGGCATGCCGGACGGGGCGACGGCCGTGGCCATGCTCACCGGTATCGCCGAAGCCTCCTTCTCAGCGGGCGCCATCACCCGTGCGCAAGCCGACGCCTGGCTCGCCGAACAACGCGAGCGCGCTGCGACGGACCGTGCCTTCCTGGCCGTCCCGCTCTTCGTCGCCTCCGCCACCCGCTGACCGGGACCCGCCTCAGGCCACAATCGGTCTGGGTCGGGGACGGAGGGCCGGGGTAGAACCACCAGCATGATCAACGGGGTGCACGTCATCATCCACAGCCGTGACGCCGATGCGGACCGGGCGTTCATCCGCGACGTCCTCGGCTTCCCGGGCGTGGACGCGGGCGGCGGCTGGCTGATCTTCAAGTTGCCGCCCGCCGAGATCGCCGCGCATCCCACCGACGGCGAGCCGCAGCACGAGCTCTACCTCATGTGCGACGGTCTTGAGGGAACCCTCGCCGACCTGCGTTCGAAGGGCGTCGAGATCACGAAGCCGCCGAGCGACCAAGGCTGGGGCACGATCGCGGCGATCAAGCTACCCAGCGGCGCCGAACTCTCCCTGTACGAACCGCACCACCCGATCGCCTACAACCTCTGACTCAACCCCCAGGCGACCCGAACAAACGCCTGCGCCCCCTGGGCCAACGCCCAGGATCTCTAACGACCGCCGCTGCCCGCCCGCTTGCAAGCGCGCGGCAACAACTCGGCCTTCTGTCTTGCACCCCCTACCGCCGGATCAGGGCGCGTCCATCCGCTGTTGCGGCATCGCGGCCGGCACGTCCGCAAGCACGCGGTCGCGCTGATCGCGCGCGACGCCGGGGACGCGCGGGCCTTGTCGGCGAGCCTGATCCCGCTCACCGCCGGCGACGACCCGCAGGCCGTGCCGGACGCCTGCGGCCTCTGGCTAAGGCCTCCGCCTCCCTGGCGAGTGCTCAGGAGTTCTGGCGACCGCCCCCGACCGGCAGGTGACGCGCCAGGAAGTCTTCGGCGAGCCCCCAAGCACGCCGCGCCGGCTCAGGCACATGGAACATGGGCGCCCGATGGTTGAGGAACGCGTGTCCGGCGTCTTCCTGGACGTGGAATTCGACGTTCGGCCTGCCTTCCACTGCCTTCTCCACAGCCGCGACCGTCTCTCGCGGGATGTACGGGTCCGAGCCGCCGAAGTGGAACTGGATCGGGCACTCGATCCTGTCCAGCACCGCGAGTTGGTCGGCGACGCCCGATCCGTAGAAGGAGAGCACGGCGGCAGGCTCACGCTGTCCCGCCAAGAGGTACGCCATCGTCCCGCCGAAGCAGAACCCGAGCACCCCCGGCGCCCCCTCGATCCCGGGCATCGCCTTGACGTGATCGAACGCCGCGCAGAGATCGTCCATCCCCTGGGCGAAGTCGAAGCGGGAGACCATCTCCAGCGACTGCTGGGTGCCCTCTTCGGTGTGGGCGGCCTCCCAGTTGGGCTGCAATCGCCAGAAGAGGTCCGGCGCAGCGACGACGTACCCCAGACGCGTGAGCTCCTGGGCCACGTCCCGGATGTACTCGCCGACCCCGTAGATCTCCTGGATCAGCAGCACGCCGGGCCCGTGACCGGCCTCCGGCAACCACACCGAGAGATCGAAGGTTCCGTCTGGCACGCGTACCGAATCCGTTCGCATCATCCGCCGTTCTCCTCACGCAGTCTCGGGGGGCCAAGTTATCCACAGACTGAGGGTAAGGAAATACACACGCCGGAACCTCTGTGAATGCCGAGCCAAAGGCGCCGCCTCCACAGGGGAATCCCCAAAAGACCAGGTTCTCCAGGGCTTTGCGCACAAGTCGCGGGTGTGCCGTCCCCGGCCGAACGCCCCGACCACAGCAATCCACAATCTGTGGAAAACCTAGCTGCACAGCCTGCGGATGACGGCCCAGACGACTACCCACGGCCCGTCCCCCGGCCTTCCCCAGGTTGCCCACGGTTGTCCACCACCGGGGATAAGCCGATGACCAGCAAGAACAGGCACTTCTTACGTGCTGTCGACATCCCCATGCACAACCTGTGGGCGGGCGGCCTCCACACCATCGGGACAACGATGAGTCACGTCACCCACCGCCCGTCCCCAGCCAGTCCCCAGGTTGGACGCCCCCTGTGCACGCCACCATCCCCATACCGTCCAGCAAGCCACCAGCCGACACTCCGACCACCCGCCCATCCCGGAAACAGAGCAGAGCTGACGCAAAGGCCACCCCGCAGCCGGGCCGATGCGAGGCCGCGCGCGGGCAGGCGGGCGATCAGGCGGAGCCGGTGGTCGAACGCCAGGACGGTGAGGGTCGAGGGCCGCGGGTCGCCGGTGGCGGGATCGGGGCGCAGGCCGGGACCGAGGACGAGCGCGGCCACGTCGGCGGCGGGGACCTCGGTCGTCGCGCGGGGGCCACGGGGCTGAGGTGGCGCGGAGGCGTAGGTGGCGCGGGGGTGTAGGGCGGGGCGGGTTAGGGGCAGGCGGCTTTGACCAGGGTGCGGGCGGCTTGCCTGGCGGCGGAGACTACCTCGGGGGCGGGCTCAAGGGAGGCGGCGGACATGGCGCCGTCCAGGAGGACGGTCAGCTGGCGGGCGAGCAGTGCCGGGGCCGGGGCTCCGGCGGCGGTGGCCAACTGGGTGGCCCATTCCCGCACGGACTTCTTGTGCGCGACGGTCGCCAGGTGCACCGGGGTGCCCGGGAGCGACTCGCTGGCGCTGTTGATGAACGCGCAGCCGCGGAACTGCTCGCTGTCCCCTGACGGCGCGATCGCGTCGAACATCGCGATCAGCTGCTCGCGCGGGTCGTCGCCGGCGGCGGCCGCCGCGTCGCGGAGCATGCGGCGCCACTTCTCGTCGGCCTGCCGCAGGTAGGCGAGCACCAGCTCGTCCTTGGACTTGAAGTGTGCGTACAGGGTCGCCTTGGCCACGCCCGACTCGGCGATGATCCGGTCTACGCCGTGTCGTCCAGGTCCACGGTGACCGGGCCGCGCCGTGACGCCCGCACGACCTCGTGTTCCTTCTCCAGCAGTCCGGCGACCGCCGAGCCGATCGTGCCGGTCGCACCGATGACGATGATCTTCATTTGGGAGTTTCCTCGGAGCTTGGGAGACAGACAGATCTGTCTAGTGACATCCGAAGACGAGACAGACCTGTCTGTCTAGTCTTCGACTCAGGCGGATCCGGTGAGCCCTTGGAGATCGTTCAACCGGTGCAACTCGTCGGACACCGCCGCCCGCTCCTCGTCGGAGAGCTCGATTCGTACCGCCTCGGCCACCAGCTCCTGAGCACGTGGTTCGTCTTCCAGCTGAAGGGCGACATCGGCCCGAAGCACCAGGACCTCAAGCCGCTGCGTCAGCGTGAGATCCGCACCGTCAGCCGCCAAGAGGTGATCGAGAACCTTCGCCGCGCCGCCGAAGTCCTCTTTGGAGTTCACGAAGAGCCGCGCCGTATGCAGAGCCTTGCCGACCTTGTCCTTCGGCGCCGGCCGGTGCGAGAAGTCCTCGGAGGTGGGCTGGCCGATGCGCAGTTGGTTGCCGTCCGGATCGGTCACCAGGAACTGCCGGACGCCGTACGACATTTCACCCAGCCTGCCGATCCTGGGCAGCCCTCGCGTGGGGATGCGGCCGAGCGAGGCCTTGAGCCCGCTCCGGAACGCCTCGTACAGCGCGTCGACGCCGGTCGTCGTGACGTAGCACATGAAGAGACCCGTAGTGGGGTCGTGCCCCTTCAGCCCGAAGAACTGCAGCTCAATGCCGCCACGTTGAACGGCGATGAACGGATTGGGTCGGGTCTGCCGGAACGCCAGCTCGAAGCCGAGCGCCTCGTAGAAGGCCCAGCAGTCGTCGATGGAACGGCAGGGAAAGATCGGAGTGGTCTTTTCGCCCATGCCGCGACCGTACGCGCGGATCTTCCGCTAGTCAAACTTGACTAGCGGACGAGCGTGAGGGTCACGCGGAGGGCTGAGCCTCACATTCGCCGCTGGCGCGCACTGCGCTGCGGCTCGTCCCCACGTATGACCTCAGCGGCGCAGGTCCAGCCACACCAGGCGGTGGTCGGAACTCGGGAACGGGAAAGTGCCCGTGAGCCTGGACAGCGGATCGGCTGCGACAGGCCAGAAGACACCGCCGCGCACAGGGTGCAGTCTGCGCGAGGGCAGGACGTAGTCCACACGCAGGTTGCCTGGCGCGTTGTCGGCGAAGTCGGCCGTGTCGTACGCGGGATTACCTCGGTGCGTGGTGTTGGCACCGCCCTGCAACGCGGCGGCTTCGGGCGCGCCGGCGCTGGTCGGCACGACCGACGCGTTCACCCGGGGATTGCGGAGGAGCTGGTTGATGGCGCCGTTGACGCTGTCACCGTCCAGCGGGTCGGCGTTCTGGTCTCCGGCGATCACGAACGAGGCGCCCCGGCTCAGCCCGCCGCGCCGGCCCCTGTCGTCGTAGATGTAGCGAGCGGTGGAGCCCCCGCGCACGTAGTCCGCCCAGAGCCGGATCTCGTCGTGGTTGCGGCGGCCGTTGCGGTCCTCGGGCCCGTCGAAGGTGGGCGGCGTCGGGTGGGAGACGAGGAAGTGCACGGTGCGGCGGCCGACGCGGATCGGAAGGTCCCAGTGGCTCTTGGACGAGAGCCGGACGACTTTCTGCTCGGCGGGCGAGTACCAGTCGGCGGGCGCGGGCGTGCTCGGGTCGTCCGGCAGCAGGGCGCCCGGCATGTCCTTCCACTTGAACTTCTGGAACGTGCGGATCCGCCGCTCGTCGATCGGGTAGCGCGAGTACACCGCCAGCCCGTACTGGCCCGGGAAGACACCGAAGCCGTACGAGTCGTCTCCGTAGCCGGCCGCGCCGGGCTCGGTCACCACCTTGCCGTCGTTGTTGAGATCGAATCCCGACGGGATGCCGGTGTTGCTCGGCGCCACGAAACGGTGCCGGTAGCTGATCGGCGCGGCGCCGTTCTGGCCGACGGACAGGTAGTTGTCCTGGAACAGCCGCGCGGCCTGGCCGCGCGCATCGAAGTCGAACTCGTTGATGAGGATGACGTCCGGCCGCGTCCGCTGGATGATCTCGGCGATCGTCCGTGCCTGCGCGTTCGCCGGCGTCGACAGGTCTGCGACCAGCGCGCCCTCGGCGTTGCGGTTGAGCGAGGCGTTGAACGTGGCGAACCGCACGTTCTTCGCCGCGCCCACGCCGGCCACGCTGACCCAGGCCGCGTTCGCGGCCACCGCCGAAGCGTGCCTGCCAGGCGCCGACGCGGAGGATGCCGCTCCTGCCGCTGAGGCAGCCGCGCCAGGCGCCGTGACGGCGCTCAGTCCCGCGACGGTCGCCGCGAGGGCGAGGCCGGCAGCGGCCGAGGTGGTACGAGCACGGACGGGCTTCATGCGCTTCTCCTCACCGGCGACGACCGGTTGATCCTGACATGCCCATCTCATCCGGCAAGTGATCGGCGCACAACGGTGCGGCAACGGCTTTGTTAGCAGTGTCCGTGCTTCCGCGGACCGGCGGGCTACAGGTCCTCGAGATCGATGGCCGCGGCGATGGCGTGGTTGCCCGCGTCATTCGAGTGCAGGCCGTCCATGAAGACGTACCCCGGCCGCGGCTTGAGCGGGTCGGACGGGTCGCTCATCACCTTGGCGACGTCCACGACGCCGTCGTACTCGCCGCTGTTCCGGATCCAGGTGTTGACCGCCTGCCGAATGCCCTCGGCCTCTTCGTTCCAGATCGGGAAGAGCGCGCCCTTCATCGGCAGGATGGTCGCGCCGATGGCCTTCACACCCTGCGCGTGCGCGGCCCTGATCAGTGCCCGATGCCCGTCGATGAGCTGCTTCGCCGTCACCTTCGGGTTCGGGTGGACGCAGGGATCGTCGACCTGGGGCGCGCCGAGGTCGTTCGCGCCGAGGTGGACGATCACCGACCGCACACCGGGCCTGCTGAGCACGTCGCGCTGGAATCTCGACAGCGCCTTGTCTCCGCCGCACGCCGAGTCGTTCAGCAGCTTGTTGGAGCCGATGCCCGCGTTGACCACACCGAACGGACGGCGCGCGGCGGCGAGGCGTTCGGCGAGGTGGTCGGGGAATCGCGAGTCCGCACCCGGAGTGGCGCCGACGCCGTCGACGAGCGAATCCCCGAGCGTCACCACGGTGTTCCGGCCGGGCCGTCCACCTCCCGCCACCTCGACACCGCTTAGGAAGTACCAGGCGTTGGTCGACTCGGTGAACGCGTCGGCGCCGACGTCCGAGAGCCGGTCCCCCTTGGCCCGGTAGGTCTTGTCCAACGCGAACCGGTGGAACGTCGCAGGGCCGGTCGACTCCGCGAACCGCAACGTCACCGTCAGCCGTTCGAGAGGCGAGGTGGTCAGCGGCACGGCGTCACTGACGGACTCCTGCCCTGTCGGCACGACCGCAGACGCCGAACGTCCGAATGTGAGCTTCTTCGACGTCTCCGGCCACACCAACGCACCTCCCGCAGAACGTCCAATGGTCGCGCCAGTGACACGCAGCGGCTTGCTCCCGTACACGTTGGACAGGCGAATACGAACGGAAGTGCCGCCAGTGGTGACCCGTACGACCTGACGTACGGACTGGTCGGCGAAACCCTGCTGGGACCAGTTGGCGCCACTGTCCTCGTTTCCGGCGACAGGACGTTGAACGGACGTCCCCCAAGCACCCACCCAAGGCGTTCCAGGCGGAGGCGGAACCGCCCTCCCGGAACTGAGCACCGCGGCCCCCGCTGAGAACGCGGGGGAGTTGTGGACAATGCCGACGATCAGTGCCGCACCGGCGAGAGCGCCGACGGAAATCCGTGCGATGCGGGCGGAAGGCGTGATGAGCTGCATACCTGAAACTTCATCGTGAACGGGCTCCTCACACATCCGGGAGGACCCCCATCTTCAGGTGGGGCTGTCCCTAGGTCATCCCTGGGCACCAACCCCCAAGCGCCCGTGCCATCCACAGCCTGTGGACAACCAACCCCACAGGCCCTTACCGGCGACAATGGCGCGACGCGCACGGCCGATCCCCAGCGTCTTCCCCAAGGCCCATCTTCCACAGATCAAAGACGGCGTGTGGCCGGGGCGCGAAATCCGGCGCAGGCGTGGAGCTCTAGCGCGTGTTGAAAATGAGGGTGGTTAGTCGGGGAGTAGGGGGACGGAGATGCCCGGGTCGCGGCCCAGGAGGACGCCTCGGGTGATCGCGGAGGAGCCGAAGCGGTCGCGGACGTCGTCCACCGCGGTGTCGAGGGCGGGGCCGGTGGCGCGATCGAAGGGGAGGGCGAGCTGAACGGCGCTGTCGTCGTGCAGGTTGCCGAGGGTGAAGCCGATCAGCGTGATCCCCTGCGCCTCGATCATCGGCAAGGCAGCGGACAGCAGGTCGCGGGCGGCACCGAGGATGGCCTCGGTCTCGGCGGTCGCCTGGGGCAACGTGTGAGAACGGGTCACCCGCGTGAAGTCGTCGAACCGCAGCCGCAGCGTGACGGTGCGGCAGACCCGGTCGGCGGCGCGCAGTCTCCGGCCGAGACGGTCGATCAGTCCGACCATGAAGGCGTCCAACTCCTCCGGCGACCGCCGACGCCGTCCGAGCGCCCGCTGCGCGCCCATCGAGCGCCGCCGGACGCCCGTTCGCACCGGACGCGGGTCGCGGTTGTGCGCGAGGGCGTGCAGATGCCGGCCGGACGCCCCGCCGAGCATCGAGACGAGCACGTTCTCGGGCAGCCGGGCCACCTCGCCGACGGTCGTGATGCCGCGTTCCTTGAGCTTTTCGGCGGTGACCGGGCCGACGCCCCACAGCCTCCCGACCGGCAGCGGATGCAGGAAGTCCAGCTCGCCGTCCGGCGGTACCAGCAGGAGCCCGTCCGGCTTGGCGACGCCGCTGGCCACCTTGGCGAGGAACTTGGTCCGTGCGACCCCGACCGTGATCGGCAGCCCGACCTCTTCGAGGATCTCCCGGCGCAGGCGCACGGCGATGTCCACAGGCCTGCCGGAGATCTTCCGCAGGCCGCTCACGTCGAGGAACGCCTCGTCGATCGAGAGGCCTTCGACCATCGGGGTCGTGTGCCTGAAGACCGCGAAGACGGCCTTGCTGGCGTCCGCGTACACCGACATCCGCGGCGGAACGACGGCCGCCTGGGGGCACAGGCGCCGCGCCTGCCCGCCGCTCATCGCCGTGCGGACGCCGTACGCCTTGGCTTCGTAGCTGGCCGCGAGCACCACGCCGCCGCCCACGATCACGGGCCTGGCCCGCAGCCGAGGGTCGTCACGTTGCTCGACCGACGCATAGAACGCGTCCAGGTCAGCGTGCAGGATCGCCGCCGCCTCATCAGACACGAACATATGTTCGCATGGACGACCTCACCATGCGAGAGCGGTCGCCCCAGGCCAGGCGCGCCGCGCAAGAGCCGTGGCTCTAGGCCATGCGGGCCGCGTCAGGGCGGTGTTCTCTAGGCGAGGCGCGCCGCATAGCGCTCGGTCAGTTGTCCGAATCGCTCCTCTGACCAGCAGAGATCCGTCTCGCCCTGGGTGGCGGCGAAGAACAGCTCCAGGTGCAGGTGCCATGTGGCGAGCGCATCGGGCCGCAGCTCAGCCGTGACGTGGGTCAGCTCCACCCGCACTCCGAGGTTCGGATCGGAGATGATCTCCCATCGCACGGAGCCCTCCGGCGTCGCCTCGTACTCCAGGACGTGCGGCGCCTCGACCCGGGTGATCCGGCCGGCCGGTACGTGCCCGTTGGCCGCGCGCCTGGGCGGTTCGTCCCCCACGTTCGGCGTCGCGTCCTCCACGAGCAGCCGCCAGACGTCGTCGACCGGCTTCCAGACGAGGTCACGGGCGAAGTGAAGCTCGTAGCCCGCGTCCAGGTGCCGGACGGTGCCGTCGCCGAGGCCGAACGCCTCGATGTAGTGCGCCATCGGGGTGACCAAGTCGGAACGAGGCGTCACGGTCCGGCCGTCGAGCCGTCCCGCCAGCTCGTCCAGGCAGGTGTCCCAGCCGGCGGCGGTACGACCGGCCCCGAGCTTCCCGACGATGCCGCCCCCGATGGTCTGCGTGAACACCAGCAGGCACCCGTCGCCGTCCGGGAGGAGCTCGAACCGCAGGACGTCCGCGTTCCATCGGAACATGAACACCCTCGGCGGATCGACCTCGAGCACCTCGCCGTCCCACGTCCCGTCCACGACCGCCTCCTCCGGGAACGTGAACCGCATCGGCGCGCCGGGGCGCAGCTCGGCCTCGACCTTGGCGGGGAACCAGGCGGCCATCTCCGCCGGATCGCTCACCGCCCGCCACACCTTCTCGGGCGGATGCTTGAGCCGCCGCTCGAAGCGCAGCGTGGGTTCGCCGTTGATCGTCTGGAGGGTCGCTTCCTTGGTCATGTCGTGTCCTCGATGTCGTCCGGCATGGCGTCCAGGTGGCGTTCGAGGGCGTCGAGACTGTGCGTCCACATGCGCCGGTACGGTGCGAGCCATTCGTCGATCTCGGCCAGCGGCTCCGGGCGGAGCCGGTACCAGCGCCGCTGCGCGTCCTGCCGGACCTCCACGAGGCCGGCGCCGCGCAGCACCTTCAGATGTTTGGAGACGGTCGGCTGCGCGAGCGCGAGCCGTTCCACCAGATCACCGACCAGCCTCTCGCCGTCGCGCAGCAGATCAAGGATCTCCCGGCGGCGCGGCTCGGCCAGCACCTCGAACGTTGATGCCATAACAGCAATATAGCTGGATAGGCATATAACGTCGAGCGACCACTCGGAATCCTCAGAAGGGACCCTCCGCTCGGCGCATCCATTCGTCCCAGTTGCCGTCGGGATCTTGGGCCTGGGCAAGCTCGGTCATGTACGTCCGGTCGCGCCCGCGCTTCCTGCTCTTCGGATCACGCGGATCCGACGGGTCACTGGGCCGAGGATCCCGCGGTACCCGGCTGTAGTCCTGGCCCTCGATCGGCCGCACGGTCTTGTCCGGGACGATGCCGCCCTTCACGAACCACGCGCCGTCGTCCGTCTGCTCCAGCCACGCGATCCTGGCACCCCAGCCTCGCCCCTCCGTCACGGGGAGCCGCTGCCATTCCAGCAGGTAAGCGACGCCCTGGATGAGCTGGGCGTGAACGATGGGTGGAACTCGTGCCATACGCAAGGTCTACCGGAAAGCCCACCAAAAGCCGAACAAAGGTTCGATAACCGCTCGTTCACGATCTCACAGCACGCCCAGTGCGGGCTGGCTCCGCTCGGGGGCCAGGAAATCGAGATCGGCACGGGTGACGCCCGCGCGGCCGGCAAGTTGATCACGGTCGGTGCCCGACTCGGCGACGAGCTCCACGGCCCGGGTGAGCATGGTCGGGCGTTCGAGGGGCCTGCCGGGACCGGGCTCGCGGCGCCGCCAGCCGCGGGCGCTCATGCTGCTCATCGCGTTGCGGTAGGTGCTCTCGGGCATGATCCCCAGCGTCCGGGTGCGGTACAGCAGCGCGGCCATGCTGACCCCCCACGCGGCCCTCAGTTCCGCGAGCCGGGTCCAGTCCGCCGTCCGGGGAAGGTGATCGGCGACGGCGGCTTCCGGCATGAGGAACTCGGCGGCGAAGCGGTGGGCCTGATCCTCGACGATCTTGCTGCCGGGCTCGGCGTCCGAGTGCATGACCAGATGCCCGAGCTCGTGGGCGGCGTCGAAACGGTTGCGCCAGTAGTCGCCCTTGGCGGGGTTGAACAACACCATTGGGCGAGGGTGCGCGCCGATGCTGAACGCGTCGACACGTTCGGTATGCGAAGGCAGGATCAGCACGATGATTCCGTGCTTCTCCAGCAGGCGCACCATGTGAGGGATGGGGCCGGACTCGCCGAGCATCTCCTCGCGTGCCCGCCTGGCGGCCTCCACAGGTCCAAGGCCCGCGACCTCGTCCGGCGATACGGGGTATTCCGGGAGGTTCGCGACCGGAAGCTCGACCAGGTCCTCCACCGCGGTCACGATGTCGGCGGCGATCCGTCCATAGGCGAGGGCCTGGTCGCGCTCGATCTGCGTGGTCGAGCGCAGCGACCTGAAGTGCGCGGTGTCCAACTGGACGGGACTGCGGCCGGCGTGGAAGAACTCCACCGGGACGCCGAGCGCGATCGCCAGCTTGGACAAGGTCCGTTCCGAGGGGCGGTGCACCCCGGCCTCATACTGGCCGACCGCGGTCGGGGTCGTGTCGATCGCCTGGGCCAGCTGGTTCTTGCGCAGCCCGCGCAGCCGCCGAGCGAGGGTCAGCCGTTCGCAGTCGAACAGCAGCCGGGCCTCGGTGAGTCGCCTCGCTGTCTGTGCCGCACGGTCATCGATGCTGTTCACTGGGCCGTTTCGACGATGGTGTTCGCGGTTTTCGAGGTGTTCGCGGCGTTCGCCGTTTTCGACGTGTTCGCTGTGTTGGCCGACCTCCGGTGGAGCGTGACGGGCACATCGGCGTCCGTGTCGTTCCACAACGGGAGGGTGGGCTCGACGAGCCTACGGCGCGGATCGGGTCCGAGGGTGTCGTCGTTCAGGGGCTGCAACCAGTGCCAGGCCTCCCCACCATCGGCGTTCAGCCTGGGCAGACCCAAGAACAGCTCCATCTCCAGCGGCTCATCAGTGGCGCTGTGCGCGAGAACGAGCGTCACCACCCCGGGCGTGTCATCGGTGTCCGTCAAGCCGAGATCCAGCGCCAGTTGAGGATCGCCACTGAACTCCTGCCGGGCGACCGCCTGCTTGGTCGGGCTCTCCCGGTCCCAGCGGATGGCCCGCACCGCCCCGAACTCGTGACGCTTGAGCAGCACCCGATGGCGGCCGAGCCGCCAGCCAGGCGAACCATTGAGGTCGTCACGAACGACGTTGCCGGCGAACGGGCCACTGAGTTCGGGCGGCTCCTCGGCGGCGCCCACGCCGAAGACCCGATCCAGCTGGGACTCCAGCACGTCGAAGGCGGTGAACCCGAACGAGCGTTCCTTGAAGCCGGACGCCCGGTCCAGCGCCCCCGTGACGACGAGCGTCGCCTCCGTGTGGGCCTCTCGCAAGCCGTGCAGGAACCCCGTGGGCAGAAGCTCCGACCACGTTTCCCGGACTTCGGCACCGCCACCCTCGATCATGAAGCGAACTATAGAGGTTCACATACCTCCATGCGTGAAACTGAAGTCCGCATGTCGCCGCGATCGGGCGTGGTCGCCGGCTGGATGGCCGACGCCTCGTCCTCAGACCGCTCGGGGCCGGGGCACCGCGGGCACGCGCCGGGACGACGCCTCGAACGCGGACACACGTCGGGACGCCTCGTACGCGCGACACCGCAAGGTCAGCAGCGGGCCGGTCACACGCGTGCTCGGCAGATCGTCCGGGACGAGGTCGAACGCATCGCTCGGCGACTCGTCCTCAGGGAGCGGTGTGTGAATTTCAAGCGTTCCGCACGGCCGCCATGGACCTGTGAGCGTCGCCGTCGCGACCGTGAACCTCAAGGGCTGCCCGGTGACCGCGTCGTCCAGCGAGTCGAGCCGCGCGGGAAGCCTTCGTCGCTGCGTCGGGATGAGCCCCAGCAGCTGTGCCTGCTCCCCATCAAAGGCATGGGGAAGAAGCGTGGTGTAAGCGCCGGACATGAACGAGCGGCGGGGTCTGAGAATGTGCCGGATCCCCGAAAACGCACCCGTCGTGGCGAACAGCAAATCTACGGAATTCGTTCGGATCGCGATATCGAGCCCGTCGGGCACACCCACCGGCAAGCCCGCGCTCTTGGAGATCCGGGCGACGACATCGCTGGTGCCCGGCTCGCTCAGGGGGCTGGATCCCTCTACCGTCTGGGTGACGCGCAATGTCGCCTCATATGAGCGGCCCTTGTCTCCACGCAGTCGCGCCACCTGCTCGGCGATGGCGGTGAGCATCGGTGTTCCTCCCGTTCACCCCCGCGTTCTCTCCGGTCCGGCTCCCCACGATCGAGTCGAGCCGCATCGTCCTGCATTACCCGCAGGGCGCCGTTCATCCCGTACCGCGGCTGGATATCCCCTTTGGCGACGGGTAGGGCGATGGTCGGCCCGGATCCGGGCACTCGGTGATCGCCAGGAGGACGTCATGAAACGTAGTGCCGTCGGGGGAGCCATCGCCGGAACCGCGGTCGGCGCCGAACTGCGCGAGCGCACCGGCGGGCGAGGCCCGGACGTGTGCATCGAAGCGGTCGGCATGGAGGCGCACACGACCGGCCCTCAGCAGTGGTACGACCAGGCCAAGCACCAGCTGCGCCTGCAGACCGACCGGCCCTCGGCCGTCAGAGAGGCGATCTATGCCTGCCGCAAGGGCGGATCGGTCTTCGTTCTGGGGGTTTTCGGCGGGGTCGTCGACAAATTCCCGCTGGGCGCCCTCATGAACAAGGGGCTGACGCTTCGCGCCGCCCAGATGCACGGCCAGCGCTACATCCCCATGCTCCTCGACCGGGTCGCGTCCGGAGAGCTGAGCACCCGCCATCTGGCCACCCACTCGATGTCCCTGAACGACGCGCCGGAAGGCTACGACCCCTTCAAACACAAGAAGGACGGCTGCGTACGTGCCGTCTTCAGCCCTCATGACGCCCATCCCACCAGGCCGCCGCCGCCACCAAGCCACCGCCGCCACCAAGCCGCCGCCGCCGAACCGCCGCCCCTGCAAGCCGTCGGCCCCTGCAAGTCGCTGCCGATGCAAGCCGCCGCCACCAAGCCACCGCCACTACCAAGCCGCCGCCAGGCTTCGGTCGCCGGGTTGCCGACGCCAGAAGCCCAGAGGGGCGGGGGCCGGTCATCGCGGTCATGCGCACCGGCGGCCACCGCAGGCCGACGTCTGCTTCTTGCGCCGCCTTGTCCTGGGCCGTGACCAGAGGCGATTCGAAGATCGGGGATTGACCGATCATGTCCGGGGCAGCGGGAGGAGGTGGGGCACATCGATCTCGTCTTCGTCATCGCGGGCGCCGGAGCCCTGCTCGCCGCGGCCCTGCCGGGGCTGATCCACCGCCTCCCCGTCTCGCTGCCGGTGCTGTTCCTGGCCGGTGGCGTACTGATCTACCTGCTGCCGCTGAACCTGCCCGAGCCCGATCCGGTGGCGCATCGCGGAACGGTCGAGCACCTCACCGAGCTCTGTTTGATCGTCTCGTTGATGGGTGCCGGGCTGGCCCTGAACCGCCCGTTCGGCCGCCGCTGGTCCACCACCGGGCGGCTGCTGGTGATCGTCTTGCCGGTGACGACGCTGCTCGTCGCGGTCGCCGCGTACGCGCTGTTGGGGTGGCCCGTGGCCGCGGCGTTGCTGCTGGGCGCGGCCCTGGCGCCCACCGACCCCGTCCTGGCGTCCGATGTCCAGGTCGGCGAACCCACCGACGCCGAGCATGATGACGACGAGGTGCGGTTCAGCCTCACGTCCGAGGCCGGCCTCAACGACGGCCTGGCCTTTCCCCTGGTCTACGCGGCGATTGCCATCGCCCTCGCCGACGCGGACGGGACGGGCGGATGGTTCGGCCACTGGTTCGCGGTCGAGCTCATCTACGCCTGCGCCACCGGTCTCGCCGTGGGGCTCGGAGTCGGATGGCTGCTTGGCCGGCTGTTCTTCCGCGCGGACCGGTCCTCCCTACGGCTGGCCGAACGGAACGAGGGTTTCGTGGCGCTCGCCGCCACCCTGCTGACCTACGGCGTCGCCGAGGTGGTGGGAGGCTACGGATTCATCGCCGTGTTCACCGCCGCCTGCGCGATCCGGGCCGCCGAACGTTCGCACGGCTACCACGGGGTCCTGCACGGTTTCATCGAGCAGATAGAACGCCTGATCACCGCGTGGCTGCTGCTGCTTCTCGGCGGCTACGTCGCCACGGGCGGGCTGAGCGACCTCACCTGGGGCGGCGCCGCGGTCGGTGTGCTCCTCCTCCTGGTGATCCGGCCACTCGTCGGATGGTTCTCGCTGTATCGGGGACGGGCCGGGCGAAGGGAACGCCATATGATCGCTTTCTTCGGCGTCCGCGGCATCGGGTCGCTGTTCTACCTCGCCTACGCCCTCGGCCAGGCGGACTTCGGGATAGCCCCCCAATCGCTCTGGGCGGTGGTGGCGTTCACCGTTCTCGCCTCGGTTTGCCTGCACGGCCTGACGTCCACCCCGGCCCTGTCATGGCTGGACCGGCTACGGCATCACCGCGGCCTCAAGCCTGCCGAACGTCCCGCCGCAGACGGCGCAGTAGGCGGAGCCAGATGATGCCCGCTGGTGCCAGGCGATATCCGCTAGCGCCAAGCGATATCCGCTGGTGCGAGGTAAGCCCCTCTGCACACGCCACGAGCGAGACCAACAATCCAAGGACACCAGAGCGAACGGTGGGGCCGACTCTGCCGGCCCCACCGTCCCTCACCGCTGGGCCTCAGCCTCAACGCTCGCTGAAGCCCACGCCTCACGCGGCCGGCCGGTCAGACGACTCGTTCCCGCTTGGGTGCGCGCCGGCCCAGCACCAGTCCAAGGCCGATCATCCCCGCGCCAAGGACGAAGTGCAGCCAGTCGTCGGCCGTGTTGACGGGGACGAAGTTCGCCGACTCGCCCTTGTCGATCAGGAGGCCGTACAGCCACAGGACCAGATAGATCGCGCCGCCGCCGATCAGATACCACTGGGCGGTGCGGGCCTGGCGGGCCAGCGCTATGCCGGCGACCCCGAACAACAGGTGCACGATGTTGTGCAGGATCGAGACGTTGAAGACGCCAGGAGCTTGGCGCCCGATTCGTGCCCCGCGAACTCCATGGTGTCGTAGTTCGTGGTGATTCCCGGAATGAAGCCGAGGACGCCGACGAGGAGGAACACCGCTCCCACGGCGAGGGCGGCCAGGCAGACCAATGGCCTGTCTGACCTGGTGCGTTTCGTTCGGTTCATGGCTCACACCACCCAGAGGATGCCTTCGAGTGAGCCGCCCGTACCCGGGTTTTCCATGACCATCCCACGCGCCCAGGGAGCATTCGGACGCCGTCCGCCCGGGGCTGTTTGGCTCCGCCGGCCTGGGTAGGAACCGGGCACCCAGCGAACCATGAGGAAAAGATCATGCGCATCAAGAAGGTCGTCGTCATCACCGGTGCCTCAAGTGGAATCGGGCGCGCCACAGCTCTCGAGTTCGCCGGAAAGGGGGTTGCCGTGGTGCTGGCGGCCCGGCGCGAGGAGGCACTGGAGAAGGTCGCCCGCGAGTGCGAGTCGGCCGGGGCGCAGGCGCTGGCCGTTCCGACGGACGTGGCCGAGGCCGGCGCGGTCGAGGAACTCGGCCGCCAGGCGGTCGACCAGTTCGGCCGGATCGACGTCTGGGTGAACGCCGCCGCGGTGAGCCTCTTCGGCCCCATCCAGGACGTGCCGCTGGACGACTTCCGGCGCACCCTCGACGTCAACGTCATGGGCTACGTCCATGGTGCGCGGGTGGCGCTCCGGCACATGCGGGACCAGGGGAGCGGCGTCCTGGTGAACGTGTCGTCGGTCACCTCGCTGATGCCGCAGCCGTACGCGACCGCCTATGTGATGTCGAAGGCCGCCGTCTCGGCGCTGAGTGCCAGCCTCCGCCAGGAACTCCAGGTGACCGGCGATCGGAAGATCAAGGTGTGCACGGTCCTGCCGGCCACGATCGACACCCCGCTGTTCCAGCACGCCGCCAACTACACGGGGCGCCGGGTGGTGGCCATGCCGCCGGTCTACCCGGCCGAACAGGTGGCCAAGGCGATCGTGCGGCTGGCGAACCACCCCCAGCGCGAGGTGATCGTCGGACGCGCCGGACACGTCATGCGGCGCCAGGCACGCAAACGTCCGCACGTGCTGGAACGGGTCGCCGCCCGTCAGGTCGACCGTACGCACCTGTCCCGCGAAGAGCCGGCCCCGGCGATGTCCGGCAATCTCCACGTCGCGCCCGCCGACACGGGCTCGGTGACAGGCGGATGGCAGGGCAAGCGCCACACCGCCGTACGCAAGCTGGTGACGGTATCCCTGGTCGGAGCGATCGCCATCACCGCAGGCCGAGCACTGGCAACCAAGCACTGACACCCGGGGCCACGCTCTCGCCGACCTCAAAGCCTGTCAGAAGAACGAAGAGAGGGTCTCGGAAAGATCCGAGACCCTCTCATATGCTCGTGCGAAGTGGGCCTACCTGGACTTGAACCAGGGACCTCTTCCTTATCAGGGCAACCCCGTGAGTAGATCCCCATCGAGGTCACACGGGAGCCCAGCGGGGCGCCCCTCACCAGCCCAAAGCCCTGATGGAGTCGCGGTGAGTCGGAAGGGATCCCATGCCGCTCGGCGGCATCGGCTCCCCGATTGGCTCCCATGGCTCCCTTTCAGAGGGAGAGGAGCCCTCATGGCAATCAAGATCAACCAAGACCGCATGACCCTCACGATCAACGGCACCGTGACCACCGAGGCGTTCGCGTCGATGGAACCTGGCATGTCACCACCTGGCCTCGCCTCCTCTTCTAAGGCGAAAGAGATCATCTTTACGATGGCGCGGCCCCGAGACAACCTGATTGGTCGAAGTCCTCTGCCGCTCGGCGAACGAACGGCAGGGGATTCGCGCGTCCAGGAGGCCTGTCGCTCACGGGAACGCGCCGCCTTCCGAACCCTCAGCGATCGTTGTAGACCGTGGGCGGTATTGAGGGGGCGTGCCCACATCGGCGAGGTGCTCTGCGGAGCTAAACACTCAGCTCACATTTTCGAGTCAACCCGCGATAACCTGCGCTATATGAGTTATGACCTGACACTGCCAGGCGGTGGCGTCCTGAACGGCCAGCAACCCGTCGTGGTACTCGGCCCGAACGGAAGCGGGAAAACCCGGCAAACCCGACAAATAACCGCACCGGTAACCATAGAGTTCATCAATGCTCTTCGCAACACCCGCGTTGCCCCAGAGTTGCCCGCAATGGGAATGGACACGGCCCGAAACAACTATTTCAGCCAGCGCAACCAGGCGCGCGCCAATCACTGGGAACAATCGGGTGATTTTGACTCCATGTTGTCCCAGTTGCTGGCTCAACACTCTATGGCCGCTATCGAATTTATGACGAGGGTTCGCGCTGATCCATCTACGGCTGGGATGCCGGAGGAGACTACACTCTCCCAAATTGAGGCGCTATGGCGTCAAGTTTTCCCTGGTAGAGAACTCATCTGGCGAGGCTGGAAACCTCTCGTTAAGAATGAGGCTTCCGGGACGATCGTGGAATACAGCGGAAACCACATGAGTGATGGCGAGAAAGCCGCCCTCTATCTGGCAGGTAGAGTTCTAACGGCCGACCCCGGAATCCTCATCGTGGATGAACCTGAAACACACCTCCACTCTCTACTCGCCGTCCGTCTCTGGAATCAGCTTGAAGAAACACGGCCGGATCTACGCTTTGTATACGTCACTCATGACCTGACGTTCGCGCTATCAAGGAAGGATGCCCACTTCGTAGTCGCCAGCCCAACCGATGGCCTCCGTGTTGTAGGTGTTGACGAAGCTCTGCCAAGCGACGTTGCGGAGGCACTACTTGGGTCAGCGTCCCTTTCCTTCTATGCATCGCGAGTAGTCTTCTGCGAGGGAGATTCTTCGAGCATCGACAGTCGGCTTTACGAGGCATGGTTCCGCGGGCCGGACACAGTAGTCCGTCCAGTGGAAAGCTGTCACCGCGTTATCCGGTGTGTAGATGCTTCGAATAGTGCAGGGATCACCATGGGCCTGACTGCGGTGGGGATAATAGATGGTGATTACCACCCGGCCGCTTTCGGAGGCTCCCTTGGTGATAACGTGACGATTCTCGATGTTCACGAGGCAGAGAGTCTGCTCTGCCTTCCAGAGGTCGTGTCTGCGGTTTGTAGTCATCTGACACAGGCCTTCGATGTCGCCAAATACCGGGAGATGCTGGCAAAACAAGTAACCGAAGACCAGAGGCATCAGATTATCATTGCTCGATGGAAACGACGTATGGAACCACTTCTAGAAGGCCTCGTTTCCGGAGTAAGCAAGAGACAAATCCCTGTCGATAAACTCGCATCGGACCTCACGAACATATTCGACCACACCAAGTGGACCTTCTCACCCGAAACAATCCTTCTCGAAGAGAAAGAGAGGGTTGAAAGAGCAGTTCCAGAAGGGACAATTGAGGAATTTTTGAAGATGGTGCCCGGAAAGCAACTTCTACCTATAGCCGCCCGCATGACGGGCGTCAGTGTTCCTACATATCAAAAGCTCGTCTGCAACTCCCTCCGCGATGACCACGAATCACTACGGGAACTCGGACACAAGGTAGAAGGTGCACTTCAACCATACTTGCCTCCTCGTTACGCTCTCGCCATGGCGACCGCGAAGACGGTTTAGAAACCGGACGCTAGACCAGGGAATCATATGGTCCTGGCTTAGACCGTCATCGGCGCCTGACAAGTCTGCCTTCAGTATCACCGGGAAGGTTTGCGTAAACCTCCCAAGGGGCCGGCCAGGCGTTCGCCATATTGGACAGGCAACTGGTGGTGGCACCTTCAAAGTCTGGTTCGGTAACGAACCGAGACCTGTCAAACTCGGTGCTCGCCGCAAACTGGGTCCGCTTGAAATCTGCAGCTTCGCTGAACTGCGCCCCGCCAAACGCCGTGATCCCATCAAAACAGGTTCCGTGGAAACTGATAGCCCCATCGAAGTGGACTTCTTGGAAACGTGTTATCCCAGAAAACTGGACACTCTCGAAATCGACCGTTCCGGCGAATCTAGCACCATCGAACACGGCACCTGCACAGAATTGAGTTCTCGCACCCTCGGAATTTGGGCCGAACTTGGCGGTCTGCCCGAACTGGGCCCCGTCGAATGCGGTGATCCCTCCGAAGCGAACACCGCTGAAGTTAGCGACATCACCGAACTTGGCATGCGTAAACTCTGCGATTCCCTTGAAACGGGCACCGTCGAACTGCACTGATTCACCGAACTGAGCTTCGCTGAATGAAGTCACTCCACCGAACTTGGCGTCGCCGAACTCCGCGATGTGAGGAAACTGTACCCTCTCAAACAGGGCAATGCCGTCCCATCGGACGCCTCCAAAGTCGGCGACATCGGCGAACTGAGCGCCGTCAAATCTGGTGTTGCCCCCAAAGAAGGCCACGCCGAAAGTAGCTCTCGCTTTGAACTGAGCCCCTTGGAAGGTGGCGTCTTCGCTGAACTGTGCACCGTGAAAGGCAGCATTACCCAAAAATTCGGCGTTCGTGAAGCTGGCTTGGCTGGGGCTGCAACTACCGAAGTCGAAGTCGATCAACTGTGCACCAGTGAGGTCGATGAGCATGCCATCCCAATATGCAGAAGGCCTCTCCTGGTCAGGTTGTCCTATAGTGAGATGCCTCTTGAGAATCTGCTGCGCGGCCAAGCGAACTTGAAGTTCCTGTTGAGGAGCCTCGCTGGTGGAGTCGGGCGGTGCACTATGGGAGGCCTGCGCGTGGACTTGGTATGGCATCCGCAGGTAGGCGCAGATGACGTCAGTAACGGTCTGGCGGTGCTTAGGGTGATCTCGACCAAGGCGTTCCAAAGAGTAAAGGCCACCGAGACGCACGGCCGCCTTGTCGTGACCGAGATGTTCAATAGCTTGTCCGTACAGCTCAGTCACTCGCCGCTCGACAGCGTCGTATTCTGTGTGGGCATGAACTCGCTCGGAGTGGGCCTGCATCCGTTCAGCGCGTTCGCCTGCAGCTTCGTCGACGCGTTGACGCCGATAGGCGGTGACCAAAGCCACTAGTGCTCCGACCCCCGCCACCAAAGCGAAGACGAGCTTGAGTAGTTCTAGCTGCGCGGTGGTATCCAGCGGCTTGGGTTCGGCGTGAGGAGGTGAGCCCAGCAACCAGGAAATGAAGAACCAGGCGCTCACGAGCAGCAACACGGCCGTGCCGACCGCGAACGTGAGCGCCCGGCGTATCGACCACAACCCTAGCGCCAGATGCGCCTGCTTGACCGAACGCTCTTCCGACGCCCCCTCGGTTTGAGTCACCCTTCAATGCTATGGATGTGTCAGCACTGCGGGGGCGGTTCATCCAGGTTCGTGTCGTCCACCCAGCGATGCACCTTGACCACGATCGCAAGGTCAAGCAGACGGATCATGACTGTAGGCCACCTCTCGCAGAGCACCCGACGTCGTGTCTCCGGTTCTCGGACGAGCGGCTGCCACCATAGAAGTTGATGACGCTGTTCACATCTAGTGAGCGTGGCTCCTGTTTGCCGCCCGAAAGCTGCGATTACGAGGACCTATCAGCGTGGATGACGGCAGCGGGGTTTGCTGGGTACGCACGAAGCGGACGCTGTAGGGACGGGCCGGGTCACGACAATGGGGTGGCGTTCGACCAGACGCGTTCGAAGCTTTCTAGGTAGAGGCTGGCCATATCACCGTCTCCGGCTCGGCGGAGGTGGAGGACGGGGGCGTGTGATGCGGCGATGCCATAGGCGTGTGGGTTGATTAGTAGATCCTCGTCGGCGCGGTAGATGGAGTTGTAGAGCACGGTGTCGTGTAGGCGGATCTCGACGCCCTCGGTGGCGTGGAGCGGCTGATAGAGGACCAGCGCGTTGCGGATCTTGGCGGCCATGGATTCGCCTACGCCCTCGTCGGCACCGCGTTCGGAGACGCTTGTGCTTTCCGGGTCGCCGAGCAGGATGCGGATGGGGACGCCACTACGGGCCTTGTCGGTGAGACACCGGATGATGCCACTGTCCTCGGCGAGAAAGAGGCCGGCGTAGGCGAGGATGCCGATCTCGTACTGGGCTTCCTCGAAGAGGCGATGCCAGACGGCGCGGGGGACGGACCACCTGTGGGGGTAGGTGGCGATGATCTGTGTGCTTGGCGCGTCGGGTGCCGGCATGGGCGGAGTTAGGTCAGGCCATAGGTCGACCTCGTCGCATCCGAGTAGGCCAGCGACTCTCTTACGGTGGCGCGGGTAGGGCGTGCGTCCGTCTAGCCACCTGCGGACCGTCTTGGGGTCCACGTCCGCATGTACGGCGACCTCGGATTCGGTGAGGTGTGCGTCGGCTAGGGCACGCCGCAACAAGTCGTTCACCGAACCTCCCGGAGATGCAAGTGAGAATGACGCTAACAGAAGACGTCCCTAGACGTCCCTAGTTGCCCGTCGAGAGGTCCTCCGGCTGGACGCGAGGCTCGGAGCAGTGACGAGCCTTGCGCTCGTCACGGCGCTCACAGGTCCCCCGCTGTGACTCCAGGAGGCAACCCATGTCCATCGACCGGCCCCGAGTGTCCGACAGCTCGCCGGACACGCCGAAAGCGCTCAGCACCTCCGACGCCAGATTGGCGGCTCTCGCTGCGCCCCTCCGCGCTCATGGTTTCGGAGTGGCGCTGACCTCGAAGGGCTTGACCGTGCGCAACCTCGAAGCGCGCGGTTGCTGTGACGACAACCCCAGGCTCAGCGACACCATCACATGTCGGCGCCGTTCCGAGGATGCGGGTCGTCTGTGGTTCTTCAGTTCAGCGGGGCAACCCATCGCCGAGGTTGAGCGCATCGCGGATGCGGTCGTGTGGATAAAGGGTGCTCTGAGTCCCGGAGCTGAGTGCGGCAGTACGTCTCAGAAGGCGGGCCGTTGATGTCCCGCGTCAGAGGTCGGCACCGTCGAGACGCTTCATCAGCTCCGACTTCGAGTTACCCACAGACCGGCGCGGCGGGGTGGTGGACCTCCGTTCCCCAGACCCCTGGATGGTCCTACCCCGCCGTGTCTTCTGGCGATCCGTCCACAGTTGGTGGACGGCGATGCAAACGGCGCCGCAGCATCGCGAGACGCATCATCAATGCGCTGATCGTCCTCGAATGATGCACAGGCAGATCGACGGGTGGGACTCGGGCTCTGAGGCCGAGTCCCACCGTCATGTCGGCCGAGGCAAGGCAGCATGACCGATCGCCGAACGAAGTGGGGGGCTTACGTCGGCATCACGGAAGTCCTGCGTCAGCGCATCATCGAAGGTGGCTACGCGCACGGCTCGCGGCTGCCGTCAGAGGCTGCACTCCGGAGGGAGTTCGGGGTTGCGCGAAACACGCTGCGGCGTTCGTTGGTGAAGCTTCAGGACGAGGGCTTGGTCAAGGTCGTGGCTGGTGTCGGGCGGTTCGTCTGTGCCCCGGGCGAGGACTTGGAGCAGACGGACCCTCAGCCCGTCTACATGCGCATTGCTGGGGATCTCCGGAGTCGGATTCAAAGCGGGGAGTTCGAGGTGGGGAGCGCGCTTCCGAGCGAGTCACGCATCTGCGAGCGTTACGAGGTGGCGCGCTACACGGCTCGCCTGGCGTTCCGTGAGCTGGAGAGGGCTGGTCTCCTGGAAGCGGTCCACGGGAAGGGACGTTTCGTAAGGCCAGGACGTCCGTAGAAGACTGGTTGACGTCCGTGAACGTCGGTAGGCGTGCCCGTAGCTTCGAGAACATGAACAACACAGCCGTGTGGGCACAAGAGACCGCTCGCAAGCATCTCGAAGCGCCGCTACCGCGCCGATGGGCGCACACGCAAGGCGTCGCCGGCCAGGCCCGGACGCTCGCACCCATCCTCGGCGACCGTGCCGATCTCCTCGAAGCGGCCGCATGGCTGCATGACATCGGATACGCGCCCGACCTTGCCGCTACGGGCTTCCATCCGCTCGACGGTGCCCGCTTCCTCCGTGGGCTCCAGGTGGACGACCACCTCTGCCGGCTCGTCGCTCATCACTCCTGCGCGCGGATCGAGGCGCGGGAACGCGGGCTCGCTGAGGAGCTGACAACCGAGTTCGGGCCGGAGCCTCCCGAGTTGGACGACGCACTGATCTACTGCGACATGACGACTGGTCCGGGAGGCGAGGCGCTGACCGTAGAGCGTCGCCTCGCAGAGATCCTTTCCCGGTACGGAGACGGTCACCCCGTCAGCAACGCGATCACCGCAGCGTCGCCGCGTCTGGTCGAGGCTGTGTACAAGGTGCGTCGAGGGTTGGCGGCTTGTGAGGCCGTCAACTGATGATCGGCTGTTTCTGTTCTTGCAGGTAGTCCTGGATGCGGCGGCGCATTGACCGGTCCATCTGGCGGTCCATGGCTTGTTCTGCCGGGATCCAGAGGACCGCGCGGGACTCATCGCTTGTCTGCGGCTCCCCACCGACCGGACGAGCCTTCAGAACTATCGAGAACTCCTGTCGGACCTCATCGTTGCTCGTGTAGTGGATGAGGTGCTTCGGGTCGCTGTAGATCCCGACGAGGCCTGTGATCTCGCAGTCGACGCCCGTCTCTTCCTTCGTCTCCCGGATGGCAGCCTCGGCGACAGACTCGCCTAGGTCGATGGCGCCTCCGGGGAGTGCCCAGTTGTCGTTGTCGGTGCGGTGGATCATGAGGATCTCACCGTTGTTGTTGGTGACGGCAACGTTGACGGAGGGGACGAGGCTGTTGGCGGGGGGAGCGTCCGGGTCGTCGTAGTAGTCGATCCTGCGGCCCATGCTCAGTCCCCCGGTAGTGGTGTGGCGCCTTCCCACACTCGTTCGAAGCTCTCCACGTAGGTGTTGACAAGGTCGCCGCCGGCTACGCGGCGGAGGTGCCAGACGGGTGCGAGGGGCGCTGTCACGCCGTAGACGTGGGTGTTGACGAGGAGCTGGTCGTCAGCGCGGTAGATCGAGTTGTACAGGACGGTTCGGTGGAACCGGAACTCGATCCCCTCGACCTTGCGCAGGGGCTTGTACATGACGAGGGCGTTGCGGATCTTGGCAGCCATGGCGCCGTCCACACCTTCATCGGTGCCACGTTCGGCGACTTGTGGGCTCTCCGGGTCGCCGAGGAGGATCCGGACCTTCACGCCGGCCCGTGCTCGCTCCGCAAAGATGCGCTGCACATCGGGATCTTCGGAGAGGAAGAGGCCCGCGTAGACGAGGACTCCGATCTCCTCCTGTGCACTGGCGAACAGACGTCCCCATGCGTCCCTGGGGACGGAGGAGCGGTGCGGGTAGAGCGTGACTAGTTCGCTGCCCGAGGCCGCGGTGACTTGTTCGTTCGTCAGGGCGTCGGGCCACAGGTACGACTCGTCGACGCTGAGGCGCGAAGCTACTGCGTAGCGGTGCTTTCGGTACGGGGTGCGGTCCTTGGTGATCCACCGTTCGACCGTCTTTTGGTCCACGCCGATGTCCTCGGCGAGCGTGGCGACCGTGAGGCCCTGCTCTAGCAGCACCGCGCGGAGGCGTTCGTTCGGCATGCACCCGTCCAGATCCCCGGGACGTCCTAGGACGCGGCAAGCCTATGAGGACGTCATGAACACGTCCAGTCATGTAGTGATCTCGTCCCGAGCCTCAGGAGCACTCTCGATCTCGTAAGGCACCACACCAGCCCGAGCCCCCCACGGACCGGGCTTACGAGAAGAGGTGATCTCCATGATTCTCGTCCTGGCCGCCATCATCGCCGTCTTTCTCGCCGGAGCCGTCTGCGGAATCTTCGCCATGCTGGTCGTCGGCATCCACGCCGAAGAGCGCCGCATCACCCGCGCCGGCACCGGCCCGACTCGCGCCGGCGCCAGCTCGCGACGCTTCCTGTCCACACAGACCGGGGACGACCTCCCCGCCCGCGTCAAGGCGGGACGGTGAACCACGTGAGGATGCCGACCATCATCACCGGCCACCGATGCCCCTGCGGAGGCCGCCTCGATCCCGGCAAGCGCCGCTGTCACAAGTGCCGGTCCCGTGCTCGGTGGCACCGCCGCAAGCAGGGATCCCGCTACCCCGACCTCTGGCTCTGAACGACCCGCTCCGGTGAGAGGAGGTGAGACACGCAATGACCGTCTCGGTTCCGCTGGTTGCGATCCTCGGCGCGCTGGTCTGGGTGGCCTGGCGCTACATGGGACTGCGCGCTTGGCATGTGGCCGTATGCCTGCTGTTCGGCTTCTGCCTGGCAGCGACCAGCGCCGCACCGGAGATCAACCGGATCGTGACCGGACTCCTGAATATCCTCAGCGGTTCCAAGTAGTGGCAGCGTCGCGCGCCGCTTGAAGGGAGTGATGCCTATATGCCGACCACACCCCCGACCAGGATCGATCTCCGGGAGGTCCGTCACCGCAACCGCACCGCACGAGAAGCCATGGCAAGGTTGCCGCACACCATCCCTGGTCTTCTCGACATCAACGCTTCACTCGACGACAACCCGCTTCTCGCCTCCGCGGTACGTCATCTCTCCGCCGAGCTGGCGCAGGTTCGCCGCCGCAGCGCAGACCTCATAGCCGCAGCTCGCGCCACACTCACCGCCGAACGCGACGCCGAGCCAGACCCGCTCTACTACCTGCGCGACGAGCTACGCGCGCAAGGGCATCTCCCTCCCGATATCCGGGGGGACACGTGACGAGAGCGCGCCAGATGCGGCGGCACGCCCGCAAGATGCGTCGCTACGGCTTCCAGCCGATGATCGTCATGAACAACGGTGACCAGCTACCGGACGTCGCCGTCACACTGATCGGCCGAGCACTGTGGCGGTACCGCTCCGAACTCGCCCCCATGTACCTCGCCGCAACGCTCGCGTGCGCAGGTACCGTCCTCCACCTCACCAATCCGCACTGGTGGCTGTACCTTCTCGTCGCCACCACGATCACCGCCTGGCTTCTGGCGCTGTTCGGCGAACGCGCCGGCCTCACCTTGCGCACCGAACGCTTCTACGCCGCAACCGTGGCCATGAGCGCTGGAGCATGGCTCGCCACGGTGACAGCGCTAGGCATCACCTTCCGGCCGCTCGTGTCGCTGCTCCTCGGCGGCGGGCTCGTCCTGGCGCTGCCTTGGTGGGTGCATCGGCGTCGGCGCGCGAAGGTACGCGTGGATCGTCAGCTTGCCGCATGGCCGGAGATCGCCCAGTCGGTCGGGCTTGCGGGCTCACACGTCCAGTCCGCGGTTGTGGATGTCTGGGGATGGCGTGCCCGCTTCGCCCTGGCGCGCGGTCAGACGATCCAGGACGTGATCGGCAAAGTCCCCGCCATCGAGTCAGCACTCGGCACCTTTCGCGGTGCGGTGCGCGTACAGCCCACCAGGGACGACAGAGCCAACCGGTTCGAGCTACGCGTGCTGGACACCGACCCTCACGCCGACGCAATCCCCTGGCCGGGACCGTCCGTCTCCTCGATCACCGAACCCATCGACCTCGGACCGTTCGAGGACGCCACCAGCGCCCGTGTTCTCCTCCTGCGTCGACATGGTCTGTTCGGTGGCGTCGCCGGCTCGGGCAAGAGCGGCGGGATCAACGTCCTGATGGGCAACCTCACCGCGTGCCCGGACGTGGTGATCTGGGCGATCGACCTCAAGCGAGGCATGGAGCTCCAACCCTGGGCCTCCTGCATTGACCGGCTCGCCACCGCTCCCGAACAAGCCCGCGTCCTCCTCCGCGACGCTGTAGCCGTCCTGGAAGCCCGCGCGGGCTGGCTCGCCAGCCGAGGGCTCCGGGTCTGGGAGCCCACACCAGCGCTACCGGCTCTGGTCCTCGTCATCGACGAGTACGCCGAACTCGCGGACGACGCTCCTGAGTCGGCACGCGATACCGACTCCATCGCACGCCGAGGACGCGCCGTCGCCGTCACCCTCCTGGCCGCCACACAGCGCCCAACGCAGAAAGCCATGGGCAAGGGCGCCGTCCGCTCACAGATGGACGTACGAGTCAGCTTCCGTGTCCGCGAACGTAGGGACGTGGACCTCATCCTCGGGCAAGGGATGCTCGACGCCGGATGGCACGCTCACCGACTTAACGCACCCGGCAAGTTCTTCCTGTCCGCGCCCGAGCACGACACGCCTCGGCGCGCTCGCGCGTACCTGCTCACCGACGAGGCCGTAGCCGCGGCCGTCCACAAGCACGCGAGCCTCCGTCCGGCCCTGGACGGGATATCCCGAACCGCGATCGAGGAAGCGCAAGCAGGCACCCCGCCCCACAGTGCAGAGGAGCAAGAGCAATCGCCCGACACGCGACACCGAGACGACCGTCCCGAGGCGGTGCTCTGGACGTTGCTTAACGGCGCGCCCGAGGAGGGGATACCCGTCTCCCACCTCATCAAGGCAACCGACATGAGCCGCCCATGGCTCTACCAACGACTCCGCGAACTCTCCGACGACGGTCGCGTCACCCAGGTCACCCGAGGCCGTTGGCGAGCGACCGCTCACCACTCTCAGTGACTTGTCTACGTCTACGTCCACGCGCGCGCCTGCACGTATGGGCCATAGACAAGGCATAGACAAAGACGAAGACAATCACACACCGTCACAGAACCGGAGGCGATCATCACGCCCGACCCATGCCCGAGCAAGGCTTGGGAAGACGAGGAGGTGAGCGTGCAGGCATACACCGTCGAACAGGTCGCCGAGATCCTTCAGATCGGACGCGACAAGGTCTACTTCCTGCTCCGTACCGGCCAACTCCGCAGCATCAAGATCGGAAAGCTTCGCCGCATCACGGACAAGCAGCTCGCCGAGTTCATCGCCACTCTCGAAGAGAGTACTGCCGCCCTGTAGAACAGCGTGCTACGTTGTTCTACGTAGAACCTCGGGGCTCGCCCCAGGGGGAAGGCCCCGAGGTTCCCGCCTCTTGATAACTCCATCGACGCGAGCACGCTCTCAACTCGGCAGACTCAGCATCACCGCACGAGAGGAGACCGCTCACATGACCGAAGAGAAGACGACCCTGCCCCCGGTACGGGTGGACAAGGCGTTCAAGGAGCGCCTCGCCGCCTACGCCGACACGCAGGAACGTGACGTGTCATGGGTCATCAGGAAGGCGATCAAGGAGTACCTCGACCGACACGAGGAGGGATCCTCCCTTGGCCAAGATCCTGATCGGTAAGTACGAAGGAAGCATCTACCCCGAAGGCAACGGCTACACCGGCGCCATCGACCTCGGATACGGGCCGGACGGCAAGCGCAAGCGGCTCAAGCGCAAGGGCCGCACCAAGACGGCCGTACAGAACAAGCTCAACAAAGCGATCGAGGCATTGGAATCGGGCATCAGAAGCCCGGAGAACTACACGGTCGGCCAAGCAGTCGAAGACTGGCTCTCCAAGGGCCTGAAGAACCGCGACGCCAAGACCGTCACCACCATCCGCATCCTCGCCGAGAAGCACGTGATCCCGCTGATCGGCAAGACCAAGCTCCAAGACCTGCGTGCCGATCACGTAGACGATTGGCTCGACGGTCTGAAAGACCAGCTCGCCACGCAGACCCTCCAACGGGTACACGCCATCCTCAAGCGAGCCATCCGGCATGCACAGGCGCGCGACATGGTCCTCCGGAACGTGGCGGAGCTGACCACAACCCCGAGAGGCAAGACCGGACGTCCAAGCAAGGCACTGACGTTCGAGCAAGCCACGGCCGTACTCGACCAGGCCAAATCATCACGGCTGCACGCGTACGTCGTGATCAGCCTCCTGACGGGCATCCGGACGGAGGAAGCACGCGCGCTCAAGTGGGAGCACGTCGTGGCGTGGGTGGACGACGACGCCGATTGGCGACCGGTCCCCGAGGCCGGCTTCGACCACAAGCGGTTCGCCATCCACGTCTGGCGCTCGGTCCGCGCGACTGGCGACACCAAGACACGCCAATCACGCCGAACGCTAGAACTACCCGAGCAAGCCGCAATCGCTCTCAAGCAGCATCACAAGCGCCAAGCCGCCCAGAAGCTCAAAGCGGGCGACACGTGGAAGAACGAGGGCCTCGTCTTCTGCTCCCCAATCGGCACGCCGCTCGACGCTGCGAACGTGCGGCGTGCGTTCCGGCTCATCACCAAGAAAGCCGAGATCGGAACGGACTGGACTCCGCGCGAGCTCCGGCACTCGTTTGTCTCGATCATGAGTGACAACGGCGTCCCGCTAGAGAACATCGCCGACCTCTGCGGGCACGCCTCGACGGCCGTCACCGAGGTGGTCTACCGGCACCAGCTCAAGCCGGTCATCACCAAGGGCGCCGAGACCATCAACAACGTCTTCGCTTCCGAGACCACCCCAACGAAGATGAAGACAAGCCGCAAGAAGTCCGCGTAAGTCGCGTGACGATGGCTCCCCGCTGGGCTCCCATAGACCTCAAAGATCAAAAAGAGGGTTCCGGAAAGATCCGAAACCCTCTCTCACATGCACTGACGAAGTGGGCCTACCTGGACTTGAACCAGGGACCTCTTCCTTATCAGGGAAGCGCTCTAACCGAGCTGAGCTATAGGCCCGCACTTGCCGCCGTCCTTGCGGCGCAACGTGAGATTACCGCATCTCGTGGAGCAACCGGTAATCGGTTTCGCAGGACGGCGGGCTGTGGCTATTCGGCTTCCTTCAGGGTGACTTCGACGCCGCCGACGAGGTCCGCGGCGAGGTTGTAGATGACCGAGCCGACCGTGGACAGAGCCGTGATGAGCAGCACGTTCAGGGCGCCGACCAGGACGGTGTAGCCGAAGATGCGCGAGAACGAGAACCAGTCGCCCGCGTCCAGGCCGCCGTTCTTGCTCGGGTCACGGGTGAGCTCGTCGATGGTGCCGCTGATCGAGTCGAAGACGCCGAGGCCGGACAGGATCATGTAGAGGACGACCACCGCGACCAGCAGGACGACGAAGCAGACCAGCGACATCACGAAGCTGAACTTCATCACCGACCACGGCTCGAGGCGTGCCAGCTGCAGCTGGGCCTTCCGCGCGGCCTTGGCGTTGGCGACCTTGGTGCCCCCGGACGGGGTGGCCGAGGTCTGGGCGGGACGGTCCTTGAGGGCCGTGCCCGCGAAACCGGAGCCGGCGGGGGCCGGTCCGCCCGGAACCGGGCTGCTGGGAGCGGGGCCGGACCCGGCGACCTCGCGGCGGCCGAACGGCTTGTCGCGGCCGCCGGCCGGCTCGGGCGTACGGCCCCACGAGGAGTCGGCCGGGGTGTCCTTGACCGGCGGGATCACCGGGGACGCGGCGGGCTTGCCCGGGGAGCCGAGCTCACTGGACTCACCGGGCTTCGAGGTGCCGCTGCTGGGCTTGCCCGCACCGCTGCCGGGCTTGCCGGTGCCGGACGCCTTGGGCCCATCGCTGTCGACCTTGAGGTCGACGCGCGTCTGCTCCGGATCCTTGGGCTTGGAGTCCGCGGCCTTGGCGGCGGCGGGCTTGCCGTCCACGGGCTTGGCCTGGTCGACCTTGGTCTCCTCCGCGGCGGGCTGCACCGGCGTGATCTCCACGGTCGCCTCGTCCCGGCCGGGCTTCGCGGCCGGGACGGTCTTCTTGGCGCCCGCAGAGGAGCCGGACGAGCCCGAGCTCGAACCGGAACTCTTGCCGGTGCCGCCGGAGCGGCCCTTGCCTTTGCCGGGCTGGGTGCTCACGTGTCCTCCTGGCCTACCGGTTCGATGGCGGTCTCAGGGTCACTCACCTTCGTTCCCCCCGCCCGCCTCAGCGTTTGCGTCATCCATGGACTCTACGTTCCCCTCGGAGTCGTCCTGCGCCTCCGCGTTCGCGTCGTCCATGGACTCTACGTTCCTCGCGATCGCGACCACACTGTCGCCCTCCGCGAGGTTCATAAGCCGCACCCCCATGGTCTGCCGGCTGGACTGCTTGATCTCGGCCGCGCTCGTCCGGATCACGCCCCCGTTGGACGTCATCGCGAAGACCTCGTCGTCGAGGCCGACCATCAGCGCCCCTACCAACCTTCCGCGAGTTTGCACGATCTTAGCGGTGAGGACTCCCTTACCCCCACGACCTTGCAACGGATATTGGTCCACCGGGGTCCGCTTGGCGTATCCGCCCTGGGTGGCCACCAGAACATCCTGCGAATCGTCCTGGATGACGAGCATGTTGAGGACCTCCTGGTCCTCCTCGAACCGCATGCCGATCACGCCGCTGGTGGCCCGGCCCATGGGCCGCAGCGACTCGTCGTCGGCGCGGAAGCGGATCGCCTGGGCGCCGGTGGAGACCATCAGCAGGTCGTCCTCCGGGCAGACCAGCCGGGCGGCGATGACCTCGTCGTCCTCGGCCAGGTTGATGGCGATGATGCCGCCGCTGCGGGGCGAGTCGAAGTCGGTCAGGGACGTCTTCTTGACCTTGCCCTGCTTGGTGGCCAGCACGAGGTACGGCGCGACGCCGTAGTCGCGCAGGTCCATGACCTGGGCGATGTGCTCGTCCGGCTGGAACGCCAGCAGGTTGGCGACGTGCTGGCCGCGCGAGTCGCGGTTGGCCTCGGGCAGCTCGTACGCCTTGGCGCGGTAGACGCGGCCCTTGTTGGTGAAGAACAGGATCCAGTGGTGCGTCGTGGTGACGAAGAACTGGTCGACGATGTCGTCCTGCTTGAGCTGCGCGCCGCGGACGCCCTTGCCGCCGCGCCGCTGCGCCCGGTAGAGGTCGGTCTTGGTGCGCTTGGCGTAGCCGCCGCGGGTGATCGTGACGACGACGTCCTCTTCGGCGATGAGGTCCTCGTACGAGACGTCCCCGTCGAACGGGATGATCTCGGTGCGCCGCTCGTCGCCGAACTTCTCGACGATCGGGGCGAGCTCGTCGGCGATGATCTGCCGCTGCCGCTCCGGCGAGGCGAGGATGTCGTTGTAGTCGGCGATCTCCGCCATCAGCTTGTCGTACTCGTCGATGATCGCCTGGCGCTCCAGGGCGGCGAGCTTGCGCAGCTGCATGTCGAGGATGGCCTGCGCCTGGATCTCGTCGATCTCCAGGAGCTGCATCAGGCCGCGCTGCGCCTCGGAGGCGGACGGCGAGCGCCGGATGAGGGCGATGACCTCGTCGATGCGGTCGAGGGCCTTGAGCAGCGCGCGCAGGATGTGGGCGCGCTCTTCGGCCTTGCGCAGCAGGAACCGCGTACGGCGGACGACGACGTCGACCTGGTGCGCGACCCAGTGCCGGACGAACTGGTCGATGCGCAGCGTGCGCGGCACGCCGTCGACCAGCGCGAGCATGTTCGCGCCGAAGGTCTCCTGGAGCTGGGTGTGCTTGTAGAGGTTGTTGAGGACGACCTTGGCGACCGCGTCCCGCTTGAGGACGATGACCAGGCGCTGGCCGGTGCGGCCGGACGTCTCGTCGCGGACGTCGGCGATCCCGTCGATCTTGCCGTCCTTGACCAGGTCGGCGATCTTGAGCGCGAGGTTGTCCGGGTTGACCTGGTAGGGCAGCTCGGTGACGACCAGGCAGGTGCGGTTCTGGATCTCCTCGACCTCGACCACCGCGCGCATCGTGATCGAGCCGCGGCCGGTGCGGTAGGCCTCCTCGATGCCCTTCCGGCCGACGATCAGGCCGGCGGTCGGGAAGTCCGGGCCCTTGACGCGTTCGAGCAGCGCCTCAAGGAGCTCCTCGTCGGTGGCGCCGTAGTTGTCGAGGAACCAGTTGACGCCCTCGGCCACCTCGCGCAGGTTGTGCGGCGGGATGTTGGTGGCCATGCCGACCGCGATGCCGGCCGAGCCGTTCACCAGCAGGTTGGGGTAGCGCGACGGCATGACGTCGGGCTCTTGCGAGCGGCCGTCGTAGTTGGGCGAGAAGTCGACGGTCTCCTTGTCGATGTCGCGCAGCAGCTCCATCGCCAGGGGGGCCATACGGCATTCGGTGTAACGCATGGCCGCGGCAGGGTCGTTGCCGCGCGAGCCGAAGTTGCCGTTGCCGTCGACCAGCGGGTAGCGCATCGACCAGGGCTGGGCCAGCCGCACCAGCGCGTCGTAAATGGCCGAGTCGCCGTGCGGGTGGTAGTTGCCCATGACGTCACCGACGACGCGGGCGCACTTGAAGTAGCCGCGGTCGGGGCGGTAGCCGCCGTCGTACATCGCGTACAGAACGCGGCGGTGCACCGGCTTGAGACCGTCCCGTACCTCGGGCAGGGCGCGCGACACGATGACCGACATCGCGTAGTCGAGATAACTCGCCTGCATCGAGCTCTGGATGTCGACCGGCTCGATCCGCCCGCCGCCCTGGCCCCCGCCTTCGGTGGTCACTTCCGTCACCTGAAAGACCTCTTCTGAGTAGTGGAACTACGACTGCTGCCTGCCGGGGGCCTCATATCCCTTACCTGCGACGCCGCCGTGAACGTTGCCTTCGACTTTGTCTGCAACGGTGCCCGGCGTCCCGTACGGGGTGCATCACCCGCTCCGGGTGCGCCGGGCGCGGCGGCGTGGGAGCCGCGGGATCGTCCGTGGACGAGGAGGCCCCGGCTCATCAGATGTCCAGGAAGCGGACGTCCTTGGCGTTGCGCTGGATGAACTCGCGGCGCGGCTCGACCTCCTCGCCCATGAGGACGCTGAACAGCTCGTCGGCCTGCGCGGCGTCGTCGAGCTGGACCTGGAGCAGGACCCGGTTGTCGGGGTCCATCGTGGTGTCCCACAGCTCCTGGGCGTTCATCTCACCGAGGCCCTTGAAGCGCTGGACCTGGTCGCGGGGCCGGGGGTCGCGCCGGCCGGCGGCGATGCCGGCCTCGATCAGCGCGTCCCGTTCGCGGTCGGAGTAGGCGTAGTCGGCGTCCTGCCCGCGCGCGTCCCACTTGATCTTGTAGAGCGGCGGCTGGGACAGGTAGACGTGGCCGGCCTCGATCAGCGGCTTCATGAACCGGAACAGCAGCGTCAGCAGCAGCGTGTTGATGTGGTGGCCGTCGATGTCGGCGTCCGACATCAGGATGATCTTGTGATAGCGCAGCTTCTCGATGTCGAAGTCGTCGTGCACGCCGGTGCCCAGCGCGGTGATGATCGCCTGGACCTCGTTGTTCTTGAGGATCTTGTCGATCCGCGCCTTCTCGACGTTCAGGATCTTGCCTCGGATCGGCAGGATCGCCTGGTAGTGCGGGTCGCGGCCGCCCTTGGCCGAGCCGCCCGCCGAGTCGCCCTCGACGATGTAGAGCTCGGACTTGGACGGGTCGGTCGACTGGCAGTCCGACAGCTTGCCGGGCAGCGACGTCGACTCCAGCAGGCTCTTGCGCCGCGTGAGGTCACGCGCCGCACGCGCCGCGATGCGGGCCCGCGCGGCCTGGGAGGCCTTGTTGATGACCTCCTTGGCCTCGCCCGGGTTCTCCTCGAACCAGTCGCGCAGGTGCTCGTTGACCGCCTTCTGCACGAACGACTTGGCCTCGGTGTTGCCGAGCTTGGTCTTGGTCTGGCCCTCGAACTGCGGGTCGGCCAGCTTGATCGAGATGATCGCGGTCAGGCCCTCGCGGACGTCCTCGCCGGTGAGGTTGTCGTCCTTGTCGCGCAGCAGGCTCTTCTCGCGCGCGTACCGGTTGACGATCGTGGTCAGCGCCGCGCGGAAGCCCTCCTCGTGGGTGCCGCCCTCCGCCGTGTTGATCGTGTTGGCGAACGTGTGGACGGACTCGGCGTACGAGGAGTTCCACTGCATGGCGATCTCGACCGACATGCCCTCGGTGTCGTCACCGAAGTAGATGACCGACTGGTGCGCGGCGTCCTTCTTGGCGTTGATGTAGCGGACGAAGTCCTCGACGCCGCCCTCGTAGTGGTAGCGGACCTCGCGCGGCTCGCCGTTGACGTGGTCGGGCCGCTCGTCCCGCAGCGTGATGGCCAGGCCGCGGTTGAGGAACGCCATCTCCTGCATGCGGCGCGAGAGCGTCTCGAAACTGAACTCGAGCGTCTCGAAGATGTCACCGTCCGGCCAGAAGGTGATCGTGGTGCCGGTCTCGGTGGTCGGCTCGCCCTTCTCCAGCGGGGCCACGGGGCCCGTCCAGTTGTAGGCCTGCCGCCAGTAGTGGCCGTCGGTCCTGATCTCGGCCTCGAGACGGGTGGACAGCGCGTTCACCACCGCCGAGCCGACACCGTGCAGACCGCCGGAGACCGCGTACGACTTGCCGTCGAACTTGCCGCCCGCGTGCAGCGTGGTCAGCACCAGCTCGACCGCCGGTTTCTTCTCCACGGGATGAAGGCCCACCGGGATGCCGCGGCCGTTGTCGATCACGCGCACGCCGCCGTCCGGCATCAGCGTCACCTGGATGTCATCGGCGTAGCCGGCGAGAGCCTCGTCGACGGAGTTGTCGACGATCTCGTAAACGAGGTGGTGCAGGCCTCGCTCCCCGGTCGATCCGATGTACATGCCCGGGCGCTTCCGGACAGCCTCGAGACCTTCAAGGACAGTGATCGAACTAGCGTCGTACGCCAAAGGAGATCCTCCTGCCGGGGAAGCGCGCCACCACACCCGCGTCTCATGCGTCCCATCAGGGGAAACACGGTGTGCCCCGTAACACACGTAAGGGCGCCCTCTGCTCTGCTCTGGCGATCAGAGACTTCGGGGCGACCCATGGCGGCGCAGCATCCTGAACCCGATTTCATTCTACCGGGTCATCGGCGGAAAAGTGGCACTCACGGGCGCTGATTGCGCGTGTGGCGGCCGAGCGGCCCTGGAGATACATCCCCCCATTGCCCCGGGGGGCTCTACGGGCCTACGAGCCGCTCGCAGCGAAACCGCCCCTTGATCGCCCCGAACGGATGTTCGTCCCCCCGCACCGCTCCGGCAAGACCGCCGAGCCGGCTGCCCGGCACTGCCCAACCTACGCGCGGACAGTGACAATCCAGGCGGGCCACCTCCGAGAAAGACCGCCGCTCGGTGTCCGCGTTCATTACGCGGCCGCAGCGGCGGGCCGGAGGCCGCCAGGCGAGACGGCCAGGTAGGACGGCCAGGTGAAGTAGCCGGGCGAGACGGCCGGGTAAGGCGGCCAGGTAAGGCGGTGGGTCGAGGCAGCCGGGCGAGGCAGCCAGGTAGGAAGGCCAGGTCAGGCGGCCGGGCGACGCGGCCAGGTGAAGCAGCCAGTAAGGCGGTCGGGTGAGGCAGTCGGGTGGGATTGCGGGCGCGCTAGGCGGCGGGGGGCGGGTGGGGTTAGCGGACGCGCCAGGCGCCGGGGCGGCGGGGGGCGGAGGCGGGGCCCACGACTTTGACTCGGCGGACGGTGTTGTGGCCGAGTTCCTCGTTCAGGCGCTTGACGAGGGTGGACGAGAGCAGGCGGAGCTGGGTGGCCCAGGTGGTGGAGTCGGCGGCGACGGTGAGTTCGCCGTCCTCGAACTTCTCGGGGCGGGTGTGCTCGGCGAGTTCGGGACCGACGATTCCGGGCCAGTTGCCGAAGATGCCGCCGACGGCGGCGCGCTGTTCCCAGCCTCGGGAGGCCATCAGCTCGCGGATGGCCGATCCGAAGAGCTTGGGATCGCCGCCGCGCCCGGGTTGCGGCATGCGCGGGCCGCGCGGGCCTTTGCGCTTGCCCTGGCCCGGCACCGAGCCTCGCTTGGCGGCATCGGCGCGCGCCTGGGCGAGGGCTTCGCGGGCCAGCTCGATCCCCGACTTGGCCGGCACTTCGTTGTCGCCGGAATTCGCCGGTGTGGAGGAGTTGTGCACATCCTGTGGATCAGTCACGGGTCACCTGGCCGTCGGAGACGGAATATGAGGCGCCGGTCAGTTCGGCGGGGACGTCGGCCGGGACGGCCGCGGTGATGAGGACCTGTTCGGCGGGGGAGACCATCTCGGCGAGCCGGCTGCGGCGTCCGGAATCCAGCTCCGCGAAGACGTCGTCGAGGATGAGCACGGGATCGTCGCCATCGTCCCGGAGCAGGTCGAACGCGGCCAGGCGGAGCCCGAGGGCGAACGACCACGACTCCCCATGGCTCGCGTAGCCGCGGGCAGGCAGGTCGCCTAGACGCAGGACGAGTTCGTCGCGGTGGGGGCCGACGAGACTTACGCCACGTTCAAGCTCTTGTTTGCGTGCGTCCGCGACACCCGCCAGGAGGGCGTCGGCCAGTTGTGCACGGTCTGTGGACAACTCCGCGTCGCCCAGCGAGCTCTTGTAGGTCAGCTCGACCGCGCCGCTGCTGGGCGCGAGCGCCGCGTACGCCTTGATCACCAGGGGCCGGAGGGCGGCGACCAGGTCCAGGCGCGCGGCGAGGAGCTCTGAGCCGGTTCGGGCGAGATGCGAGTCCCAGACGTCCAGGGTCGCGATGACCTCGGCGCCGGGGGAGCGGCGGTGGGCGGCCGCCGATTTCAACAGGGCGTTGCGCTGCTTGAGGACGCGGTCATAGTCCGAACGGACGGCGGCGAAGCGCGGGGCACGCGTGGTGAGCAACTCGTCCATGAAGCGGCGGCGCTCGCCCGGGTCGCCCTTCACGAGCGAGAGATCCTCAGGGGCGAAGAGCACCGTCCGCAACATCCCCAGGATCTCGCGCGGCCTGGGGATGGGGGAGCGGTTGAGCCGCGCCCGGTTGGCCTTGCCCGGATTGATCTCCAGCTCGATCAGCGCCTTGCGGTCGTCCTTGACGACCCCGGCGCGCACGATCGCACGCGGTGCCCCCTGCCTGACCAGCGGCGCGTCGGTGGCCGAGCGGTGGCTGCTATGCGAGGCGACGTAGCCGATGGCCTCGACGAGGTTGGTCTTGCCCTGCCCGTTCGGACCCACGAACGCGGTGACTCCCGGTTCGAGCGCGACCTCGGCGGTGGCGTACGAACGGAAGTCCTGCAGCGAGAGGTGGGCGACGTGCACGGGACACGAGCGTAGAGCCTCCCGATGGTCATCCGGACCCCTCGCCTCGGCAGAAAGCCGGGACACCCCTAGCCAGACCTATGACACACCTGGTCACAGCTGGACGCGCCAGACCGGACCTCAGCTGCGCAAGGTCAAGCCCTTGGGACGCCCAGCTACAGGCGGGTGCGCTTGATTAGGCCTGTACGCACCCGGCCGAACCCTGGGCGTGTCTGGCCTGGGCATGCCGAGCCTAGATGCGCCTGGCATGGCCAGGCCTTAGCCCAGGTCAGGTCAGGTCAGGGCCTAGGTGCCTCGTCAGGCCCGGGACGAGCCAGGCCCGGGACGAGCCAGGTTAAGCCCCAGACGCACCTGGCCCTGGGCGCGTGTGGTTGGGCGCGTGTGGCCTGATCTGGGGTGCGCCTGAGCGGAGCTGGGTGCGTCTGGTCAAACCTTGGGCGGGTCTACGTCGGCGCCAGGGGAGTCGGCGCCCTTGGCAGATTCCACGGCGTGTCCGCCGAACTGGTTGCGGAGCGCCGCGACGACCTTCATTGCGGGCGAGTCCTGCTGGCGGGAAGCGAACCGCGCGAAGAGCGAGGCCGTGATCGCGGGCAGCGGGACCGCGTGGTCCACAGCGGCCTGGACGGTCCAGCGTCCCTCGCCGGAGTCGTTGGCGTATCCACGGAGGCCCTCAAGCTGTGGATCGTCGGCCAGGGAGCGGTTCATGAGGTCCAGCAGCCAGGAGCGGATGACCGTGCCCTCCTGCCAGCTGCGGAACGTCTCCGGCACGTTGGTCACGATATCGCTGGCCTCGATGAGCTCGTAGCCCTCGCCGAAGGCCTGCATCATCGCGTACTCGATGCCGTTGTGGACCATCTTGACGAAGTGCCCGGCGCCGATCGTCCCCGCGTGGACGAAGCCGAACTCGCCCTCGGGCTTCAGCGTCTCGAAGATCGGCATGAGGCGCTTCACGTTGGCCTCGTCGCCGCCGACCATGAGGGCGTAGCCGTTCTGCAGGCCCCAGACCCCGCCGCTGACCCCGCAGTCGACGAAGTTGATGTCCTTGGCCGCGAGCTCCTCGCCGTGCTTCTGGTCGTCCACATAGTGTGAATTACCGCCGTCGATGACGAAGTCCCCAGGCTGGAGCAACTCCCCCAACTGGTCGACGGTGTCCTGGGTCGGCTTGCCCGCGGGCACCATCACCCATACCGCCCTCGGCGGCGACAGCCGTTCGACCAGCTCTTCCAGCGAACTCACGTCGCTGACGTCGGGGTTGCGGTCGTACCCCACGACCGTGTGGCCACCGCGGCGTAGACGTTCGGCCATGTTGCCGCCCATCTTGCCAAGGCCGATCATCCCCAGCTCCATGCTCACTCCACTCCCCTGTGCGTAGCTCTGCCTAGTCGTGCCGAGTGCCCGAGCGCCTGCCGTTGCCTGCACTCAGTGCCCGCTGCCGCGTGCACGCGTCCGTACGCACTCGCCACGTGCATGCGTCCCGTTACGCACGCATGCCACATGCCTGCCGTAGGACCGCGTACCCGCAGAGACAGTCCCCAGACCTATCGGCCCGTTTCCTGTCCACAGCCTGCGGATCTCGCACTCCCCAAGGACGAGCCCCTCCAGCCGGCCGTCCCCGGGTTCCGCGGACCTGTGGATGTACGAGGCGTCCCGCCGGCCCTCGACCGCCGGCGCTACGACCTCGGGCCACCGAGCCGGCCGTGCACGGATCGGCGGCCTGTGGATTACCCACAGGCTGTTGATCCGTGCACGGCCCGAATCCACGGTCCGAATCCACGGCCCTTGCCGTGATCCGCAGTCCATGATCCCCGGTCGTGCCTCCCGGCCGGCCCCGGGTATGCCCGGAACAGATCCTTTACCCGGACAGGCGCACCGGCATGATCAGGTAGCGGTAGTTGGGGTTCACGCCCTCTTCCGGCGGCTTGCCGGTGAGCACGGCGGGCTTGGTCGGCGTGGTGAATGAGAGCCGCGCGATGTCGGAGCCGATGTTCGACAACCCGTCCAGCAGGAAGCCGGGGTTGAAGGCGATGTCGATGTCCTCGCCCTCCAGCGTCGCCTCCAGCGCCTCGACGGCCTGAGCCTCATCGCCGGTCCCGGCCTCCAGGACGACCTCTCCCTGGCTGAACGAGAGCCGTACAGGGGTGTTGCGCTCGGCGACCAGGGAGACGCGCTTGACGGCCTCGATGAACGGGCCGGTCTGGATCTCGGCGAGACCCGCGTACTCGCTGGGCAGCAGCGACCGGTACTTGACGAAGTCACCGTCCAGCAGGCGCGAGGTGGTGCGGCGGCCGCCGCCCTCAAAGCCGATCATGCCTTCGCCGGTGCCGCCCGCGCCGCCGAGGGCGATCGAGACCTCGGCCCCGGCGGTCAGCGACTTGGCGGTGTCGGCGAGCGTCTTGGCGGGCACCAGGGCGACCGCGGAGAAGTCCGGGCGTTCGGGCTTCCAGTGCAGCTCGCGTACGGCCAGCCGGTAGCGGTCGGTGGCGGCGAGGGTGACGGTCTCGCCCTCGATCTCCACACGCACACCGGTGAGCATGGGGATGGTGTCGTCACGGCCTGCGGCGACGGCCACCTGGTTGACGGCGGCAGCGAACTCGTCGCTGCCCACGGATCCGGCTGCCGGCGGCATCTCCGGCAGCGTCGGGTAGTCCTCCACAGGCATGGTGAGGAGTGTGAACTTCGCGCTGCCACAGCGAAGCATCACCTTCGCCCCGTCCGTGGTCACCTCCACAGGGTGGGGAGGCAGGCTGCGCGAGATCTCAGCGAGGAGGCGGCCGGAGACCAGTGCCGTCCCCGCGTCCTCCACGTCGATGTCGGTGGACACCTGCGCCGAGACCTCGTAGTCGAACGCGGACAGCTTGAGCCGGTCGCCCTCGGCGACGAGGTGCATGCCGGCCAGCACGGGCACGGGCGGCCGGACCGGAAGCGTTCGTGCCGTCCAGGCCACGGCTTCGGCCAGGGCGTCTCTGTCGATGCGGAACTTCAAGGGGACCCGCCTCCTGCAGGTTTCGGACCAAGGGTGAGGTGGAAGAGCTCAGGTGACGCACCCGGGGCGCTTGATCCCCAGGCCCTAGTTTGAGTTGAGCTTTTTCTTGAATAGAGAGAAGGGGTAGTACTCGTATTAGGGGCCGTGGATAGTGTGGACATCACGAGTTTTCCCAGGTGAGACCCCGTATTTCTGTCCACCGGAGCTGTGCACTCGAGGTGGACCGCCGAGCGCCGCCTGAGGACAGCCGGATCGTCCCCACACGCCGTCCTCATGTCATCCCCCGGTTTTCCACGAGTTCTCCGCAGGTCTGAGCGGCCTTTCGAGATCCGTCCGGGCCGGGCGCGACGGGCATCGGACTCGTCCCCAGGACGTCCCCAGGGCTTCCCCAAGATGTCCACGAACTCGTCCCCATGACGCGCGCCGGCCGTCCCCAACCCGTCCCCAGTCCATCCACGAATTGTCCTCAGGTTCTCCGCAGGTTGTCCCCCGGCTTTTCCACCGGGATCCCCAGAGTTTTCCCCAACCTGTGGGAGTCGTTGTGCTGTACGAAGTCTGCCGGAGTGCCGCGCGAAGTGTGCCGCACGCCCCTCGGGGAGCCTGCCGCGGACCTTGCCGGAGGCGGCGGACGAGGCGGCGCGGCGGCGGCCGCGCGGCGGGTCAGCGTTTGCGCGCCTGATGCTTGATCCGTCCGGTCAGCTCCGTGACCTGGTTGTAGATGGCGCGGCGCTCGGCCATCAATGAACGGATCTTGCGTTCGGCGTGCATGACCGTGGTGTGGTCGCGGCCGCCGAACTGCTGCCCGATCTTGGGGAGCGACAGCTCGGTGAGCTCGCGGCACAGGTACATCGCGATCTGCCGGGCGGTCACCAGCATGCGCGACCGCGACGGTCCACAGAGGTCTTCGATCGTCGTCCCGAAGTACTCCACAGTCTGCGCCATGATCATCGCCGCGGTGATCTCCGGGCCGGAGTCGTTGGGGATGAGATCCTTCAGGACGATCTCGGCCAGCTTCATGTCCACCGACTGGCGGTTGAGGCTGGCGAACGCGGTCACCCGGATCAGCGCGCCCTCGAGCTCGCGGATGTTGGTCGCGATCTGCGAGGCGATGAACTCCAGCACGTCCGGCGGCGCGGCCAGCCCCTCCTGCCGCGCCTTCTTCTGCAGGATCGCGATGCGGGTCTCGAGCTCGGGCGGCTGGACGTCGGTGGTGAGCCCCCACTCGAACCGGTTGCGCAGCCGATCCTCCAGCGTCACCAGTTCTTTAGGCGGCCGATCACTGGAGATCACGATCTGCTTGCTCGCGTTGTGGAGCGTGTTGAACGTGTGGAAGAACTCCTCCTGCGTCTGTTCCTTGCCTTCGAGGAACTGGATGTCGTCGACGAGGAGGATGTCCACATCCCGGTAGCGCCGGCGGAAACCGTCGGCCTTGCCGTCGCGGATCGAGTTGATGAAGTCGTTGGTGAACTCCTCGGAGCTCACGTATCGCACGCGAGCTCCGTTGAAGAGACTCTGCGCGTAGTGGCCGATGGCGTGCAGCAGGTGCGTCTTGCCGAGGCCAGAGTCTCCATAGATGAACAGCGGGTTGTACGCCTTGGCCGGCTGTTCGGCGACGGCGACGGCGGCCGCGTGCGCGAACCGGTTGGACGAGCCGATGACGAACGTCTCGAACGTGTACTTCGGATTCAGCCGCGCGTGCTCGGCGCCGCCGCCGCTCGTACCCGAGCCGGAGCCTGAGCCGCCCGCGGGTGCCCCTTGACCGCCACCGCTCGACATACCGCCGCCGCCTGAGCCCGGCATGCCGCTTGGCCCTCCGATCCGAGGTTCTCCCTGGCCGGGGCCAGAGGATTCCTCGTCTCGCAGGGCATCTTCGTTGCGGTAGGAGTCGTCCGCCTGGAAGGTGTCCTGCTGGAAGGCGTCTTGTTGGAACGTGTCCTGTTGGAAAGGGTCGGCCTGATACGAGTCGTTCGTGTAAGGGTCGCCGCTGCCGAAGACGTCTTCGGTCTCGCGACCGCGACCTCGGGGGCCGAGGTGAGATTCGCCACCATGCTGTGGCTCGCCGCCGCGGTTCGGGGGCTCGGCCGGCCGGCCTTGCCGGGGCGCGCCGAGGGTGCGGTCGTTCAGATGGGACGGGGCGTGCCTGCCGCCCGGCATCTTGGCGTGCGAACCCGGCTGACGTCCGGGCAACTCGCCACCATGGCCATAGGAATCGGACCCGTTCCCGCCGGAACCTCGTCCCTCCGAGCCGCCAGGCCCGCCAGGCCCGCCGCCAGGCCCGCCAGGACCTCCGGGTCCGCTCGCCCTGCCGCGCCCTGGGAAACCACCGCCCTGCTGCGGGCCGCGTCCGTCGTACGGACCGCGGTTGCCGGGCCCCGCGCCGTACGCGGGCGGACGCGGCGCGGTGGTCGGATAGCCGCCCGAGTGTTCGCTGTCACGCTGCGGCCATCCACGATCCTCATCCTGCGGTGGATATCCACCGCCTCCAGGGGATGGGTTGTGGACAACTCCCGGCTGGGACGAGCCGTAACCCTGATCTCCGTAGGACCGTTCACCGAACTGCTCGGTGTAACCCTGGTCACCGTAGGGCGGCTGCTGCTGGTCTCCGTATGAGGACTGGTCCCCATATGAAGACTGATCTCCGTACGAAGATTGCTCTCCATAAGACTGGCCGCCGTAGGGCCGATCCTCGTAGGGCTGCTCCGTGTACGGGCGTTCGCCATAAGAAGCGGACTCGGGCCCGCGCGGGTCGCCCTCGTTGGCCTCGGGGTGGACGGTGACGGCGACGCGGATCTCGCGGCCCAGCTCATGCGACAGGGCCTGCGTGATCAGGTTGCGCAGCCGGGTCTCCAGGGCGTCCTTGGCGAACTCGTTCGGAGCGGCGAGGAGCGCGGTGCCCTCGACAAGGGCCAGGGGCCGGACCATCGGCAGCCAAGCGCGGTAGCTCGGCGGAAGTTCGCCTTCGGTGAGTGCAGTGAGGGTGCGGGCCCAGACCGACGCGAGATCCTGACCGTCCATGCGCAAGGTCCCTCCCAAAACTCCCCGTCAACCGAGGCACCCCGGTTGCCTTGCTTCACCACGGGCCCGGCCAGTCCCAAAGAGCTCAGCCCCGCCGCGGAAGCCTTACTCTCTCACGAGTTGTCCACAGAGTTGTCCACACGCTGTGCATGAGCATCGGATGCCTGTGCAAAAGCCCACGGCGGATGGCCAGGTAGGTGTTCCGAAGAGGCCTCAAGGCAGCTCGCCGCGAGTCTCAGGAGGGGAGGAAAGCCGGCTGAAAAGACGTAGATAGTCCATCGGCTTGCCGGGAGACCTTAGCGCTGAGCGCGGCCCGCTCGCAACAGAGTCCACCAACCCCGTCCGCCTCGTCCGCCCCGCCGGCTCGACCGCCTCGTCGGTCCCGGTGTGGCTCGGAAGAGGAGTTCGGACGGGTATCCTGGGGGCACTCCGAGTCGGTGCTCTCCGTTTGACCTAGTGGGCAGCCAGCCCGTAACGTCTTGAGGTCGAGTCGCATCGACGGAGATGACGCGTGCCCGCTGTCTTGCCCGTAGGGAAAGCCGGATGGGCCCCCGCTGCGAGGGACCAGACGCGGCCCTCGATGCGAATTTTCGCGCCTGAAGAACCAACCGACCGCAGCACTGGAGCCTCGAGTGAGCAAGCGTACTTTCCAGCCGAACAACCGTCGTCGCCACAAGAAGCACGGCTTCCGGCTGCGCATGCGCACGCGCGCCGGGCGCGCCGTCCTTTCCGCGCGGCGCGGCAAGGGCCGCGCCCGCATCGCGGTCTGATCCTCCCTTCGCATGCTGCCGTCCGGACACCGGATGCGGCGGCGGGACGAGTTCACGTTGGCCGTCCGGCGCGGTCGCCGCGCCGGACGGCCAACTGTCGTCGTTCACCTGCTTCGCAGAGATGACGCCACCGAAGAGGACCCGTTGGTCGGTTTCATCGTGGCCCGCAACGTGGGGAACGCGGTCGTGCGGAATTCCGTACGACGCAGGCTCCGCCACCTCGTTCGCGCGCACCTCGATCGAGTTCCGCGGGGTAGCCTGCTCGTAGTGCGCGCCAACCCCGCCGCGGGTACGGCACGCCACGACGAACTGGCCGCGGATCTCGAGTCGGCGCTCGACCGGCTGCTGCGGCCCGCGTCCAAGGGACGGAAATGACGAGCCAGCCAGAGGGGTACGTCCCCTCGCCGCACGAGGTCGCGAGGCCGAGCCTCGCGGCACGTGCGCTGATGCTCCTCGTCCGCGCCTACCGACGCTTCTTGAGCCCTCTGCTCGGACAGCAGTGCCGCTTCCAGCCCAGCTGCAGCGCGTACGGCCTGGAGGCCCTCCAGGTGCACGGCGCACTGCGGGGCACCTGGCTCACGGTCCGCCGGATCGGCCGGTGCCAGCCCTTCCACCGAGGCGGCTACGACCCCGTACCGCCCCGCCGAGGGGACGCACCCTCGAAGACCTCCGGCCGCGACGAGAGCGGCCCCGCCCTAGCAGAGCCCAAGGAGCTGCCCGGTGCTTGATCCGCTATACAAGGTCGTCGCTCAGCTCATCGTGTGGATTCACACGGGCCTGAGCTCCATTGGCATTGACAAGGACAGCGGATGGGCCTGGGGCGGCTCCATCATCCTGCTGACGGTGATGCTGCGGCTGGTGCTCTTCCCGCTGTTCGTGAAGCAGATCCACGCGTCGAAGAAGATGCAGGAGCTGAACCCCAAGATTCAGGCGCTGCGCAAGAAGTACAAGAACGACAAGCAGCGCCTCAATCAGGAGGTCATGAAGGTCTACCAGGAGAACGGCGCCAACCCGCTGTCGGGCTGCCTGCCGATCCTGGTGCAGATGCCGGTCTTCATCGGCCTCTTCCAGGTCCTCAAGCGCGTCTCGGACGCCAAGGAGGGCCAGGGTGTCTTCGCGGTCACACCAGACCTGGTGCAGAGCGCGCAGAAGGCCAACATCTTCGGTGCGCACATCCCCGACACGTTCCTGAACGCGTGGGGCGCCGACCCCAAGAGCTGGAGCGCCATCGTCGTCACCGGCATCGCGGTGATCATCAGCTCGTGCACCACGTTCTTCACGGTGCGGGCGAGCATGCAGCGGCAGAAGCTGCAGGGCACGATGGACGACAACAACCCGATGATGCAGGCGCAGAAGATGATGGTCTTCCTCGCGCCGCTGTTCGGTCTCTTCGGCCTGGGATTCCCGCTGGGCGTGCTCATGTACTGGGTGACGTCCAACAGCTGGACGCTCGCACAGCAGCACTACATCTACAAGAAGTACTACCCGCACGACGACAACGGCAACGGCAACGGCAATGGCAACGGCAAGGGCGACAAGCCTGCCGTGGGGCTCAAGAAGCTCAAGAAGGAGCCGGAGCCGGCCCCCGAGCCCGAGGAGAAGCCGAAGGTCGTGCGCAACCAGCCGACCCGCAAGCCGCGCAGCAAGCGCAGCGGCAGCCAGAAGCGCTAGTTTGAACCCCGGTCCTTGTCGAAGAAGGAGATCCCGTTGAGCCAGACCGACACCACCGAGGTCGACGTCCAGGCGCTCGAGCAGGAAGGCGAGATCGCCGCCGACTACATCGAGGGTCTGCTGGACATCGGTGACTATGACGGCGACATCGACATGGACGTCGAGGGCGAGCGCGCCATGGTCGCGGTGGTCGGCGCCTCTCTCGACGAACTGGTCGGCAAGCGCGGCGAGGTCCTGGAGGCTCTGCAGGAGCTGACCCGCCTGGCGGTGCACCGCCAGACCGGCAACCGCACCCGCCTGATGCTCGACATCGGCGGCTACCGCGAGCGCCGCCGCGCCGAGCTCACCAAGCTGGGCCAGGACATCTCGGACGAGGTCAAGCAGAGCGGCCAGCCCAAGCCCCTCGCTCCCATGACCCCGTTCGAACGCAAGATCGTTCACGACGCAGTGGCCGCCGCCGGCCTCCGCAGCGAGTCCGAAGGCGAAGAGCCGGAGCGCTACGTGGTGGTCCTCCCCGCCTGACCTGACAAGAGAGAACGGCGCCGCCCCCGCAAAGCCGGGCGCGGCGCCGTTTTTCATCCCCGCCACGCTGTACCGCCGCGCCAGCCGCATGACCGCGCGAGCCGCATGACCGCGCGAGCCGCATGACCGCGCGAGCCGCGTGACTGCGCCCGCCGAATCATCGCGCCCGCCGTATCGCCGTGCCCGCCATATCACCGCGTCGCGCGCTTCCACGCCGCGCCCATCACTGCACAAGCTGTCCTGACTCGCCATCCTCCTGGGTTCGCGCTGTCTCCGCTCGCTCCGCGCCGCTTCCACCCCGCGCTCTTCTCTGCGGCGCCACTCCACTCTGCTTCGAGACAGTCCGCCGAACGGTAGAGATGACCGAGGTCGCTTTGCGCCGCACCTTCGAGAGCTCACCAAGTTGGGGGTGGGGCCGACCGGTTTCCGCCGTCCTCGAACAACTGGGTAGCTCAGCGCCCCCCGGTTCAGCTCGGCGGTGTGAATGCGCTGGCTTGGTTGCTCTCATAAGCAGCACCACGCAGCGCTGCGCCTCTCGGTGGGGAGGCCTGACCCGGCTGTGGAACTCGACGGTCTTCGTTGTGCACAGGTCCCCGACTGCTGTGGATGCGTGAGCGCTGTGAGGATCTGGGGGAGATCGTGCAGGGATGACCCTCTGGTTACTACAGGTGATTGCTTGCGTACCGGCACAGTGGTCGGTGCCCGGCCGACTTTGCGGGAGCGGTCGGCGAGGTGGTGATCGCCGACAGTCGACCGGGCGCCTTCCGTCTTCAGTTGAGCCCTGTCCTGCGAAACGGGGGTTAGGAAGGACGTTCGTGAGGGGCGCGACGCAGGGGAGGGGTGGTGGCGCTGGGGCGATTCTGCTTCGCGGGGTCCTGAGCGATCGCGGGATCCTGAGCGATCGCCGGGTCCTGGGTGCTGTGACCCTGGGGCGGATCCACGTGCCCAGGCCGTTCGATGACGCGTTCGATGTGCTCAACCGGGCCGTTGGGGGTCTGCTCGACGGTGCGTTCCTCGTGGATGATCGTTTCAGGCTCCACGGGTTCGGTGTAGCCGGGATCTGCCCCGACCATGAGGCCGGCCTGGCGCCGGGGGCGGGTGTAGAGGAGGGTGAAGGCCATGCTGACGGCCCCCGCCAAGATGAGGATCCAGCCGACGAGTTGGATATCTATGCCGGAGAGTTCGACGCGTAGGGCGAACGCGAGAATCGCGCCGAAGCTGATGAAGGCGAGACTGACTCCCACTCCCATGACTCGGGGGCTCCTTCCGTTTCGGACGGGCTGCTGTCTCGCCTCTACCCGACCAGGGGCGAATATGCCTGCGTCTGTGGGCAGTAAGACCCTTGTGTCCGTCCGAACAGTCTTCGCCCTGGTCGTTTCGTGTGTGCGTCCTCGGGTCTTTTTGTGGAACGATTCGTACGGTGGGGATTGCGAGTGAGGTTTTCGGCGACGCGCTGGCGCTGGCCGAGCGTTATGCGGAGTTTCTCGCCGATGCCGGAGTCGAACGCGGCCTGATCGGTCCGCGCGAGGTCGATCGGCTCTGGGAGCGGCACCTGATCAACTGTGCCGTGGTGGCGGAGGCGATTCCGGAGAATGCCAAGGTAGTCGACATCGGCTCGGGTGCCGGCCTGCCCGGGATCGTGCTGGCGATCGTCCGGCCGGATCTCTCGATCACCCTGCTGGAGCCGTTGCTGCGTCGGACGACCTTCTTGAACGAGGCCGTCGAGATGCTGGAGCTCGCCAACGTCGAAGTACGTCGTGGCCGCGCCGAAGAGGTCGTCCGGGACCTTTCCGTCGACGTCGCGACCGCCAGGGCGGTGGCCCCGCTGGAGCGGCTCGCCAAATGGGCGCTGCCACTTCTGCGTCCCGGAGGCGAGCTCCTGGCGATGAAAGGTGAGCGTGCGGCGGCCGAATTGGACGAGGCTCAGCCCGTTCTGAAGCGGTTCGGTGTACGTACGACTGAACTACTCCAAGTGGGGCGCGGTAAGGTCGAGCCGCCGACAACGCTTGTCCGTGTGGTCGCCGAGCACGAACCCCGCCGGCAGTCCGGCCGGGGTCGGTTGGCTGGGAAGGGCGACGCCAAAGGGTCGAGGAAGAGGTCTTCATGAGCACGGGACCAGGACTGGGCTGGCCTGACCGCGCCAACGAATCCCCCGATGACGACACGTCCGGCCTGGGCTGGCCCGGTGAGGGCGAGGCGCCGGAGGGCGGGGAAGCGTCGGCTGAAGGCGTCGTGGAGACGCCGGCCACCGGGCCGGACACGGGTACGACCCCGGCCGGCACCCCGTCAGGGCACGCAATGTGGGGCAACACAACGTCCGGGACCGCGGAGACCGTCGGATACGTACCGACCAACGGAGGCGCGCAGCAGCCGCCAGGCCCGCGCAAGGGACCATCTCAGGGGGAATCACAGCTCGTGCGCGAGGCGCTCAAGGACGCCAATGTTTCACAAGAAACATCGGTGCCCGTGATCAAAGCCAGATCGGGCCGGCGGGAGAAGGAGTGGCCCAGGCCCGCCGACTGCCGTGTGGTCACCATCGCCAACCAGAAGGGCGGCGTGGGCAAGACCACGAGCTCGGTCAACCTGGCCGCCTCCCTGGCGATGCACGGCGCCCAGGTCCTGGTCGTCGACCTGGACCCGCAGGGGAACGCGTCCACGGCGCTCGGAGTGGAGCATCACGCCGAGATCCCCTCGATATACGACGTGCTCATCGAGGACATGCCGCTGGCCGACATCGTCGTGCCGGCCGCCGACATCCCCAATCTCTTCTGCGCTCCGGCCACGCTGAACCTCGCCGGTGCCGAGATCGAGCTGGTCTCGAAGGTCGCCCGGGAGTCCCGGCTGCGTCGTGCTCTCGACTCGTACGACACGGACAAGTTCGACTACGTCCTCATCGACTGCCCGCCGTCACTGGGGCTCCTGACGGTCAATGCCCTCGTCGGCGGCGATGAGCTGCTCATCCCGATCCAGTGCGAGTACTATGCGCTGGAAGGTCTGGGGCAGCTGATCCGTACCGTAGACCTGGTGAAGGCGCACCTCAATCCGAGGCTCAACGTCTCCACGATCCTGCTGACGATGTACGACGCGCGCACGCGGCTGGCCGCTCAGGTGGCCGATGACGTTCGCGAGCACTTCGGGGATGTCGTGCTCAACACCGTGATCCCGCGTAGCGTCCGCGTCTCGGAGGCGCCGAGCTACGGCCAGTCCGTCATGACGTACGATCCGGGATCGAGTGGTGCGCTCGCCTACAGCGAGGCCGCATCCGAGATCGCCCATCGCGGAGCGGCGCAGTGAGCAACCATCTGAACGTGGCCGGGCGGCCGAACGGGGAGGCGGCGTGAGCCAGCAGCGACGAGGCCTGGGCAAGGGGCTGGGCGCCCTCATCCCCACGGCTCCGCCTCCGGGTAGCCCCGGAACGGCGGGCGAGCCAGGCCTTCCCGGTGGCCCGAACGGCTCGGACGGGGCAGCCGCTCCGGCCATCCAGCCGGTCGCCGGAGCGCATTTCGCCGAGCTCGCACTCGACGCCATCCGCCCCAACCCCCGGCAGCCCCGCGACAACTTCGACGAGCAGGCTCTCGAAGAGCTGTCCGAGTCGATCGGCATCGTCGGTCTCCTGCAGCCGATCGTCGTACGCAAGATCGAGTCCCGCGAGCACGACTACGAGCTCGTCATGGGTGAGCGCCGCTGGCGTGCCTCCCGGCTCGCCGGCCTTGACGTCATCCCGGCGATCGTTCGCGACACCGGCGACAATGACATGCTCCGGGACGCTCTCCTGGAGAACCTGCACCGCCAGCAGCTCAACCCGCTGGAGGAGGCCGCCGCCTACCAGCAGCTCCTGGAGGACTTCGGCGCCACCCACGAGCAACTGGCAACGCGCATCGGGCGCTCCCGGCCGCACATCACCAACACCCTGCGGCTGCTCAACCTGCCTCCCGCAGTTCAGCGTCGTGTCGCCGCTGGCGTGCTGTCCGCCGGCCATGCTCGCGCTCTCCTCTCTCTGGAGAGCGTCGAGGCGCAGGAGAACCTGGCCGCCCGCATCGTCGCCGAGGGCCTCTCCGTCCGCGCGGTCGAAGAGATCATCGCCATGCGCGACGTCGAGGACGGCCCCACGACGCCTCGCCAGAAGCGCAAGAAGCCGGTCGCACCCGCTCTCAAGCAGCTGGCCGACCGGCTCTCCGACCGCTACGAGACCAAGGTGCGCGTAGACCTCGGCCGCAACAAGGGCAAGATCGTGGTCGAGTTCGCCTCCCTGGAGGATCTCGACCGCATCATCAAGACGATGGTCCCTGACGAAAAGGGAGTCGGAGACCAGGAGATCTGATCGCCTCACCCGCCACACCGCCCCGAGAGCCTCGCAGCCCTCGGGGCGTTCTCATGCCCATGCCCATCCAAGCCGCCTTCACGCTCCGAGGATCTGCGCCAGCCGGCCTCCTGGCGAAATCAAGCCGGATGCCTGTGGGATCGGGTGCCATTCCTGCCTCGACGCCGCTCTGGCGTTCCCTGCACACAGCCATCGTCCCAGCCGTGGGGACGCTGACCATGTCGCCTGGCCGCTGCAGAAGTTGAATTGACGCGATTGTGGAGCTGGATGTCGTCTGGCTATCGCCGGGCGCATGGCGCACGCTGGGGTAGATCGGCTCAGAGAGCATGCTGGGACGGTCAGATGTGTCGCAGCAGTCGATCGGCCGGATAGGCATCCCCTACGTGGTGGACACGCCGGAGAGTGGCGTTGCAGGGATTTGAGCGACTGCAGGACGCCCTTGCCTAGCCAAAGTCGGCGTCTTGGTTTCACATGAAACACGCGCTCGTTGCGATCTAGAGCACATGGGCTGGTCTCGCACGCTCTCCGCGGGATGCAAGCGGCAGGGGTCCCCATCAAGCGTTCGCGGACCGCACCGCGAAAGGCGCCGAATCACGTACGCGTGTGTGGCCCACCCGCACAGGATTCTGCAGAAGTGGCAGTTGCCGACGGGGTCAGGACGCTGCAGGGCTCGTCGTACGGCCCCAGCGCATCGGCAGCGAGCCCTGGCTGGACCAGCGCATGAAGGTCGTTCGTGGCCGAGCGAATGTAGTAGCACCTTTCGGCCTGCGCAAGCGTCCTCTTCCATCGCCGAGCGACAACCAAGCTCCGGTCCCCGTTTCACATGAAACCGTCGCCCTCACGCTGCGCTGCGAGCCGCACGAGACTCGCACGGGGCCATCCACGTCCGAATACGGCCTCGTTGCTGCTGTCCTGGTCCAGGTGAAGCGTCTGGGTCACCGAACGCATTCCACGGGATCGCACTGACTCACAGCTGGGCGGTAGCCGTGTTGGGCTCGCAACACGGAGATGGTGGATTGTTGTGTGGGAGCCAGCACGGGCTTCGCTGACGTGGTCTGGTTGGTGTAGGCGTCGTTAATGGGGGGATCGGGTTGGTCTGCTTGGCGCGTGCGGCGATCGGCGTGACATCGATGTCGGTCACGCCAAGAGCCGCGTATCACTCGGAATCGCAGCATCGGGGCCTGCTCGGCAACGCGGGCGTCCTCGACGCAGGAACCCTGGGCACGACGGGCGCAGATAGCGTCGAATGTCTCCCGGCGGACGCCGCGCGCTGACTCCGGGCTGGCCCAAGTTGCTGAGCCGTCGTCATGCTCCGCGGTTCCGTGCGTTTCCTCGTGAAGCGGCGGCTCCAGAGCGCCCGCACTTGGCGCTCCGCGGTTGGCGACGGGTTGGACACCAAGGGCACTTAGCCGAAGCCCCGGGCACCTGCGGTCCTAGATGCTGGGCGCCGTGGTGGTTGTTGAGTCTCGTCATCGTGGGTTCCCCGGCGGACGACGACTCTGACACGGCCCCAATAGCGGGGGACCAACAGCGGCATCAGGTTGCGGTTGAGGAAACGGACCCATCGGGGTGTCACTCGTTCCGGGAGCGTTGCGAGTACGTGCGTTCTCCGCCGTGAGGCGACTGTGTGAGGTTGGGCCTAGCGGCGCCTTCTTTGTCGCCGCCGGGTGCTTGCCGCTGATGGAGATCCGGTCTGGCGGGCCAGATGTGTGGACGTGAAGGAGTTCGATCAGCGATGGGGTAGAGCGGGATGATGACCGCCTAGCGCCACGGCCCTCGGTGCACCTGTCGGGAGGCGCGGGTGATGTTTCACGGGAAACGTTGGTGGCGGTCAGGCGTAGCGGCGGAGGATCAGGTCGCGGCAGATGGTGCCGAGCTCTAGGCCTGCGACGCTGACAGCGCGGGGGAGAAGGCTTGTCTCGGTCATCCCAGGGGCGACGTTGACCTCCAGGAAGTAGACCTCACCGGACGCGTCGACGATGAGGTCCGTGCGAGAGAGGTCCCGTAGGCCTAGGGCGCGATGGGCGGTCACGGCGGCGGCCGTGGCTCGTTGGGCGGCTTCGGGAGAGAGACGTGCGGGAGTCACGAACTCGGTGTCGCCGGCGTCATAGCGGGCGGTGTAGTCGTAGAGGCCGTTGGGGGCGACGATCTCTACGGCCGGGAGCGCGAGAGGCTCTCCGGCCTGTTCGATGACACTGACCGCGATCTCGATGCCTTCCACGTACTGCTCGACGAGCGCCGCGTCCCCGTAGGCGAAGCAGCCCACCATCGCGGCGGGAAGTTCACTTGCCTCACGTACGACGGAGGCGCCAAGGGCGGAGCCGCCACGGGTGGGTTTGACGAAGAGCGGGAGCCCCAACCGGTCGACGATCCGGTCGAGCACGGACGCCGCACCGAGGTCGTGGAAGACCTCTTTGGGGAGGGCCACGGAGGCAGGTGTGGCAATGCCCGCCTGGCGTACGACGGCCTTGGCGGTCGGCTTGTCCCAGGCGACCCTGCAGGCGTCCGGACGGGCACCCACGTATGGAACGTCGAGTAGTTCGAGCACGTCGCGGATCGAGCCGTCCTCGCCGGCGGAGCCGTGGAGGACAGGGAAGACAGCATCCGGTGGGTCGTTCGTGAGTGAGTCCAGCAGCGTGGCGTCCGCGTCTCGAAGTTCCACGGGGACGTCGACCGAGCGGAGCGCGTCGGCGACCCGGCGACCTGAACGCAGGGAGACCTCCCGCTCATACGAGAGGCCTCCGGCGAGGACGACCACGTGCCCGAGTTCCAATCCAGTGCCCCTTCAGACGGCATCCGCGTAGAGATGAAAGCAGCTTGACGGCATTCCAAGGAAACCAGAGTGGCAGATGACGCGACCGGGGCGGGTGCCTGAAAAGCGATGGCTCGGATGACGGCCGTAGGAGGCGTGCGGACGCCGCCCTGGCGCAGCAGGCGAGGCCAGGTTTCCACGGGCCGTGACCTCATGCGGGTGCATCCGCTGGTGGTTCGAAAGCGGCCGGTTCTAGGCCGTGTCTGATAATTCGCGGAGCCAGAGGATGAGGCTGGCCAGCAGGATGCCGGAGCGGTAGCGGCTGGCCGGCTTGTCAAAGCGGGTGGCGATGGCGCGGAATTGCTTGAGGCGGTTGAAGTAACGTTCGATGAGGTTGCGGCGGTGGGCTTGCTGGTCGGCTGGTTGCGCGATGACGGCCTTGATGCCACCGGGGCGCGCAGGTAGCCGCGGATCCGGCGGGATGCGTAGGCCTTGTCCGCTAGGAGCGCGTCCGGGCTTGTGCAGACCACCGCCTGATCGAGGGACGCGAACGAACTGCATCAGCTCCTCAAACACGGTCGAGTCATAGGCGTTGCCTGCAGTGACCGGGACGGCCATTGGCAGACCGCGGCCCTCCACGATCACGTGGGCTCTGGTGGTCAGCCCGCCGCGGGACCGTCCGATCGCTTGACCGGATTACCTGGCTGGTGGGTCACCCCTGTCTGATCGTCTCCCTGCGGTCCCGCTTTTGGGCGCCTGCCGCATCCTGGCGGGCCCGGCGGTTCGTTCGGCGTTGTTGAGGAAGGACGTGCCGGATCACGGCTGTCATACGGGTGGGTTGGATGGCACGAGCTTGGCTGGAGGGCCTCATGACGTTGCCGGGTGGGGAGGGGCGACAGCGCGAAGCATGACGACGTCGGTGGCTGGAGCACAGCGGCAGTGCAAGTTTGACGGCGACCGGAGCCGGAGCGGGGGGCAGCGGTGGGGCATGGCGAGGGTGGGGGCTGGGGCAGGGCGGAAGTGCAGGGCATGACGGCGGCGGGGGCTGGAGTAACGCGCCAGCGCAAGCTTGATGACGGCGGGAGGCAAGAGCGGTGGCGGCGGCGTGGAGCATGGCGACGGCGGGGCCTGGGGTACGGCGGCAGCGCCAGTTGGACGACGGCGGGAGCCAGAGGGGGCGGCAGGCGGGCATAACGGCAGCGGGGACTGGGGCACGGCGGGAGCGCAGGCGTGATGGCTGCGGGGCTGGAGTAACGCGGCAGCGTAAGCGTGATGGCGGCGGGGCTGGAGCAACGCGCCAGCGCAAGTATGACGACGGCGGGAGGCAAGAGCGGTGGTGGCGTGGGATGGCGACGGCGAGGGCTGGAGCAACGCGGCCGTACAAGTTTGACGGCGGTGGGGGCTGGAGCAATGCGGCAGCGCAGGTTTGATGGCGGCGGGGGCCGGAGCGGCGGCGGCGTGGGGGCATAGCGCGGTGGGGCTGGGGCACACGGCCCGGTGCAGGGCATGACGGCGGCGGGGGGACGGCTCGGGCGTGCGTGTGTGACATGAGGCCAGGCTGGCGTGTCTTGCGGTGCCTGGGGACGTGGCCGAGCTGCCGATCGGTGATCGGCGGGCCTGCGGTTGACGCGGCTGCGCCCTAGAGGGTCTCGGGGGCGCAGCCTGGCCTTAGAGGGTTTCGGGGCCGGGTGTGTCTACCAGGGCCGAGTGAGCGCCGGTGCTGCCCGTCCCGCCGAAGGTGTCCCGGAGCTGAATCTCCTGCTCGATCACTCCGGCCAGCCTCCGAACCCCTTCGCGGATCCGGTGGGGCTCGGGATAGCAGTACGACAGCCTCATGTGGCGGTGGCCGGTGCCATCAGCGTAGAAGCCGGTGCCCGGGACGTACGCGACGCGCTGGGCGATGGCGCGGGGGGCCATGGCCTTCGCGTCCATCCCCTCGGGAAGACTCAGCCACACGAAGAAGCCACCGGCCGGGCGGGTCCACGTGCAGCCTTCCGGCATCAGCGATTCCAGCGACTCCAGCATCGCGTCCCGGCGCTCGCGGTAGAGCTCGCGGAAGTCCTTGATCTGCTCTCGCCACGGCTGGGTCGTCAGGTACTCCCGCACCGCCAGCTGAGTCAGGCTTGAGTGGCACAGCACCGCGGACTCGGCGGCCAGCACGAGCTTGGCGCGTACCGCGTGCGGCGCCAGGACCCAGCCGACGCGGAGGCCGGAGGCGATCGTCTTGGAGAACGAGCCGAGGTAGATGACCCGGTCCGGGTCGTCCGCGCGAAGCGCCCGCATGGGCTCGTTGTCGAAGCCGAGGAGGCCATAGGGGTTGTCCTCGATGACGAGCACGTCGAACGCGGCGCAGATCTCCATGATCTGGGCGCGGCGAGCGGCGGTGAGGGTGACTCCGGCGGGGTTCTGGAACGTGGGCACCGTGTAGAGGAACTTGACCCGGCGCCCCTCGACCCGCAGCCGTTCGAGGGCCTCGCGCAGCGCGGACGGGATGAGCCCGCCCTCGTCCATCGGCACGTGGACGACGTCCGCTTGGTACGAGGCGAACGTGCCGAGAGCGCCGACGTACGAGGGCGCTTCGGCCAGGATGACATCGCCGGGGTCGACGAAGATCCGCGTGATGAGATCGAGGGCCTGCTGGGCGCCGACGGTCACCACGACATCGTCCGCCGAGGCCTGGATGCCCTCCAGCGACATGACCTCGCAGATCTGCTCACGCAAGCCCGGGTCGCCCTGCGCCGACGCGTACTGCAGCACCTCGGCACCGTTGCGCGCGACGAGGTCGCCCACCATCTCGCCCACAGCGTCGAGTGGCAGCGCGGACACGTAGGGCATGCCGCCCGCCAGTGAGACCACCTCGGGACGGGCAGCGACTGCGAACAGAGCCCGGATCTCAGAGGCGACCATGCCGGCGGCACGGGCGGCATAGCGATCGGAGTAGGCATCTGTACGCGAGTGCTGTTCCACGAGGCACCTCCGTGGCGCTGGATTTTCCCTGCAAAATACGGCATCGCTGTCACACGACCGTGGACGGGCCCCATGCTGACCGGCACGGCTGATTGCCGTCACGTTCGAGCCGCGCTGGCTGCGAGGCCTTTCCTGTGACTCTCCGTCGAGCATTGTTAACGATCTGGCAAGCCATCGGATCGTCCACGCCCACCGGGTCGTGCATACTGCGGGACGAAGCCTTCCGTCCGATACGATGCCTGAGGAACCCGGCTAGTTGTCGGGAATTTCCGCGAAGTGGCGCTCCGCGCGAGTAAACCCGTTCCCCAGCCGCTCCATGTCCGGTCCTCGGCCGCGCGCCACCCGAGGTTCGCCGGGCGGGTCCACCAAGGGGTGCCGATCCGGTGTCGCGTCGTCTCGTCAACATCACGTTGGACAATCTCGACGATCTCCCGCGTCGCTGTCGTCGCTGTGTCTTCTGGGAGCTGGACCCGGTGAGCCGGGACCGCGCCGTGGAGGACGGTGACCCGGACCTCGAGAAGGAGGCCTGGATCTCCTCGACGCTGCTCGAGTGGGGCAGCTGCGGCAAGATCGTGTACGTGGACAACGCGCCGGCCGGGTTCGTGCTGTACGCGCCGCCGCTCTACGTGCCGCGCTCGGTCGCGTTCCCGACCAGCCCCGTCAGCGCCGACGCCGTGCTGCTGATGACCGCGCACATCCTGCCCGAATTCTCGGGCGGCGGGCTGGGCCGGATGCTCGTGCAGGGCGTGGCCAAGGACCTCACTCGCAGGGCGGTGAAGGCCATCGAGGCCTTCGGCGATCTGAAGGGTGAGGAGGGCGGTTGCATGGTGCCGGCCGACTACCTGCTTTCGGTCGGGTTCAAGACCGTACGACCGCACCACCGTTATCCGCGCCTCCGGCTCGAACTCAAGTCGGCTCTCTCGTGGCGTGAGGACGTCGAGGTGGCCCTGGAACGCCTTCTCGGCTCCATGACCCCAGAGGGCGCGCTCCGTCCCGTCTGAGGCCGCCTGAAAGGCCGAAGTCTGTTGGGTCCCTGCCGAAAGTAGGGTGCGGTCCTAGACATTCGGCCGATCCGGGGACTAGTGATCGTTCACTAGGTTTGCCCGGGTGGACGGAATTCTGGATCTTGTGCATACGGCGGTCACCTCGCCGTGGTTCTATGTGGCGCTGTTCGCGGTCGCGGCGATCGACGGCTTCTTTCCGGTGGTGCCCAGCGAGAGCATGGTCATCACCGCGGGCGTGTACGCGGCCACCGGCGAACCGAACGTGGTGGTCGTCGTGGTCCTCGCCGCCCTCGGAGCCTTTGTCGGCGACCACATCTCCTACTTCATCGGACGCGGCTCGGGCAGCCGCCTGACCTCCCGGCTTCGCCCCGGCACCCGCCGGCACAAGGCGTTCGACTGGGCGAGCCGGACGATGCACGAACGCGGCGGGCTGATCCTCGTGGTGGCCCGCTACGTCCCCGGCGGACGGACGGCGGTCACCATGACCATGGGCTGCGTCCACTACCGCCTGCGGTCCTTCACCTTCTTCGCCACGCTCGCCGCGGTCAGCTGGGCGCTGTACGGGACGCTGCTCGGCTACCTGGGCGGAATGGCCTTCGAGAACGACCCCATCAAGGGCGTCGTGCTCGGCCTCGGAGGCGCCATCAGCGTCACCATCGTGGTCGAAGTCGTCCGCTACCTGCGCAAGCGAAACCGTCCGAGCACGCCAGAAGTGGCGGTCGACGAAGACGAGACCCCTCAGGTGCCGATCTCCGCATAGCCAGAACGCTCGCTCAGCGAACCAGCACATTGGCTCGGCGGACCCACACACCTCCACGGTCCGCCGAGCCTCTTGCTGCCCCCAACTCCCTCCCCGGACAAAGTCACCGCACCCGCGCTGCGCGCCGCCGAGGACCGAACGGCTAAAGCCTGAACGGCCAAGCCTGCGCGACTGTGCGGGGCCGACGCCACGTCACATGGCCTCGCCGAGCGCCACCAGGCGCACTGCCATCAGCGAGGCCGTCTTCACCTCCCTGCAGACCGTCCGCTCCTTTGACGCCCCGGCAGCCCAGCCGCGTGGACGGCCAGGGGACCTCGTTCATTGCGCAGATCTGCCAGGACCGTTGTCATAGTCCGCTACTGGCTCCATCGTTCTCGTGGGACTACGCGGCGGAGGCTGGACGGGCTTGGGTCTGCGGCTGGGGCCGCCCTGGCTGTTGCGGCCGGGAGGATTGTGTGGGGACGGTGGGGCCTGGCGTGGGTTGACGGGATCTCAGCGGTAGCCGGTGGTGTCTGCGGGCTTGCCTGCGTCTTGGACTTCGACGATGTAGGACCAGGCGTCGGGCTGGCTCCCGTCCAGGTCGGTGAATCCGTACACCTGGGCAAGCTGTCCGCTTGAGAGAGACTGCCCGTTCCAGCGGGCCACCTCGGGGTCGGACGCCAGTGCCGCTACGGCTCGGCCTACGTAGCGCGGGGTTTCGGAGATGGCGAAGTGGGGCTCCTTGGCGAGCGCGTCCCGCCAGGTCTCCTCGGTCACGCCGTATACCTCCAACATGATCTCTGAACGCATCCAGCCGGGCGTGAGGAGCACCGCCGTCGCGCCGCGCCGGCCCAGTTCCTGGGATTGAGCGAACGCCATCCGGGTCACCGAGGACTTGGCCAGATCGTAGAAGAAGGAGGCCCGGTAGTTGACGGCGTTGTAGTCGGCGGTGCCGTCGGTCATCTCCACCACCAGGCCGCCGGGGTTCTTCAGGAGCAGCGGGAGCGCGTGGTGACTGGTGATGATGTGGGTGTCGACGGCCAGCCGAAGGATGCGCAGCCCCTTGTCCAGGTCGTGCTCCCAGAGGGTGGCGTCCCAGCTGAACAGCAGCTCCCCGCCCCAGATGTTGCTCACCAGCACGTCCAGCCGGCCCTGGTCTGCCTCGATGCGTTCCACCAGCGCCTTGACCTGGTCGGACTCCAGATGGTCCACCTGTACCGGGATGCCGGTGCCGCCCGCGGCGGTGACGAGTTCGGCGGTCTCCTCGATGGTTTCGTCCCGATCCATCTCCGACCGCTGTCCGGCGGTGCTGCGGCCGGTCACGTAGACCGTCGCACCGGCCCCGCCCAGTTCCACGGCAATGCCTCGGCCCGCGCCCCGCGTCGCCCCGGCCACCAGCGCGATCTTCCCGTTCAGTGATTCGTTCATGAGAACGACCTTGGCCGATAAACCTGACAGGGTGTGGCAGGCTTCTCGTGCGGGGCCGATCTTCAATGTCGCGTTGTCGATAAATCGTCAGGGTCGTGGTGCGGGACGCGTCTCTCGGTGATGGATCGTAGGAGGTCGTAAGAGCGCTCGGCTTCCTTGGACGTCGCTGTCATTCTCGGAGTCGGGCACACCGCCGCCAGCTGCTTCGACTGGCGGCTGGGCTGCGGCGTTGTCGCTGTCATCCTTGTCACCGCCGACCGATGCCTTGGTTAGGAGAGCGTCGGGAGGCCTGTGGCTACGATCTGGGCCGCTTCTATCAGGTCGCGGCCCGAGGGGGCGGTTTCCGGGTCCAGTAGCCATTGGGCCGCCAGGCCGCTGAGCAACGTTTGGTAGTACGCGCCGACCTTCTCTATCTCCTTCGGGTCGGTCACCGACGCGGGGACGCCGAACAACTCGACCAGGGCCATGCGGGCCTGCTTGCCTGCCTCTGCGAACGTCTGGCGCAGCTCAGGGTTGTGTTCTATGTAGGCGAGCATCTCGAACTGGATCGACCACAGGGCGCGGGTGTGGGTGAACGACTCGGCCACCTTCGTCCAGGTGGCGAGGTAGCGTTCGGCCGGATCGGTGTCGGCGTCCTTGGCGGCGGCCGAGATGCGGGCCATGTCGTCGCCCCACTCCTCGATGGCCTGACGCAACGCCTCGGTCAGCAGCACGTCCTTCGACCCGAAGTGATAGCCGATGGCCGCCAGGCTGACCCCCGCGGCCGTCGCGACGTCGCGCGCGGTGGTGCGTGTGTAGCCCTTCTCGAGCAGGCAGCGCTTCGCGCCTTCCAGCAGATCTTCACGGTTGCCCATGGCCACGAGCTTACACGCATATGGTACGCATGTCTAAAACATAGGTCTTGCACAAACGTCTAAATTGGAGATACCGTCCGGATAACCCACCAAGGAGCCCCCATGCAGAACACCAACGTCCTCATCTCCGGCGCCGGCATCGCAGGCATCGCGCTGGCCTACTGGCTGCGGCGCCACGGATTCAGCGTGACGGTCGTCGAACGGGCGGAGACGATCCGCGAAGGCGGTTACAAGGTCGATATCCGCGGCGCGGCGCTGGAGGTCGTCGAACGGATGGGCCTGCTGGACGAGATCCGCTCTATGCGCACCGACGTACGGGCCGGGTCGGTCGTCAACGCCGCGGGCAGGCGCGTCGCGAGCATGGACGGCGACACGTTCGGCGGACGCGTGCACGGCGACGCCGAGATACTCCGCGGTGACCTGCACCGGATGTTGTTCGAGCACACGAAGGACGACGTCACGTACGTCTTCGACGACTCCATCGTCTCGCTGAACGAAGGACGGGAGGGCGTTGACGTCACGTTCGCCAGTGGCAAGGCCGACGTCTATGACCTGGTGGTCGGCGCCGACGGACTCCATTCGGCCACCCGCGCCCTGGCGTTCGGCCCTGAGGAACGGTTCCTGCGCGACCTCGGCTATTACATATCGATCTTCAGTACTCCCAACCACCTGAACCTCGATCGCGAGGAGCTCACCTACATCGGGCCAGGCAGGACGGCCCTCGCCTACAGCACGGCCAAGGACGCGGGCGCCAAGGCGATGTTCCTGTTCTCGTCCGACCCGGTCTCGTACGACCACCGTGACCGTGCCCAGCAGGAGCGGATCCTGCGCGACGCGTACGCGGGAGAGGGCTGGGAGGTGCCGCGCATGCTCGACGGCGTGGCGGACGCCGCCGACTTCTACTTCGACTCTCTCAGCCAGGTCCACATGGAACGCTGGTCGAAGGGACGCGTGGTGTTGCTCGGTGACGCCGCCTACTGCGCCTCGCCCGCTTCGGGGCAGGGCACCAGCCTTGCCCTGGTCGGCGCGTACGTCCTGGCCGGTGAACTGGCCGCGGCGGGTGGCGATCACGAGGCCGGGTTCGAGGGATACGAGCGGGAGTTGCGGACGTTCGTCGATGCCAACCAGAAGCTCGGGCCGTCCAACATCAAGCGGATGGTGATGCGCGGCAAGGGCCAGGTCCGGTTCTCGATGGCGATGCTGTCGCTGATCTCCCGGATGCCGGGCAAGGAGAAGATGCTCGCCAAGGTCGTGGCGCCCATCCACCAGGCCGCCAACGCCATCTCACTGAAGAGCTACTGACCGAGCGGGGGGCGGGCCGGGCACGCTCCCGCTGAGCCGTCGGCCAAAGATGATCTTCCGGTGATGATCATTTTCTTCTACGGTGGCGATCAAGCACTGATGATCATCTGGTGCGTCGCCGCGGGCGCCGGCCTGTGGCATGCGGGCTCGTCGAAGGGAACCCCCATGAAGAAGCTGCTCCTCGTCGCACCGGCCGCCACCGCCGCGTTCACGATCGCCGGCATGGGCATGGCCGGCATCGCGGCCGCGCAGACCACGCAGACGGCCGTGGCGGCCGCCTGCGACAGCCCGATCAAGGCGAAGGAGAGCATGCACATCCGCGCCTCGATCGGAGGGACCTCGCTCGGGCTGTTCCCGAAGGGCCGCACCGGGTGCTTGAACAGCCGCTCGTCCGGCCCCTCGTACACCGCCTGCGGCGTCACGGGCACGACCTACTACTACATCACCTACGGCAGCACGAAGGGCTGGGTCGTCTCCGGCTGCGTCACCAAGCTCTAGACGAAGAACGACCACGGCCCGTCCCCCTGCAGGTCAGGGGGACGGGCCGTGGCTTCGCGCTCGCCGCGGGAGGGGCGAGGTCTCAGCGAAATCAGGGGCGAGGTCTCAGATGAACTCGGCGAGTTCGCGGAGCAGGGCGGCCTTCGGCTTGGCGCCGACGATCTGCTTGACGATCTCGCCGTCCTTGTACACCTGCAGGGTCGGGATGCCGGTGATGCCGAGCTGCCCGGGCTTCTGCGGGTTCTCGTCGATGTTCATCTTGACGATCTCGAGCTTGTCGCCGTGCTCGGCGGAGATCTCCTCGAGGATCGGGGCCACCATCCGGCACGGACCGCACCACTCGGCCCAGAAGTCGACGAGGACGGCCTTGTCGCTCTTGAGTACCTCGGTGTCGAAGTCGGCGTCGGTAACGGCTTTCATGGTGTGTCTCCTTCGTTCCGGGCGGCAGGGTCTCCCGCCGCCGCGCGCCTGGTCGGGCGATCCGGCGATCCCGCCGGGACCCGGTCGCCACGGACACGGGCCCAGGCCGGCATCGGCGCGGGTCGCCCGGCCCGGTGCCGCTTGCCAGGGGGGTCAGACCTGGGGGGTCAGCTCCGCGGTGCCCTGGTCCTGCAACCAGCGCTCGGCGTCGATGGCCGCGGAGCAGCCACTGGCCGCCGCGGTGATGGCCTGGCGGTAGATGTGGTCGACCACGTCACCCGAGGCGAACACGCCGGGGATCTTGGTCTTGGTGGTGGGGGCCTCGACGAGCAGGTACCCGTCGGCGTCGGTGTCGAGCTGCCCGGCGAACAGTTCGCTGCGCGGGTCGTGGCCGATGGCGATGAACAGCCCGGTGAGCGCGAGGTCGGCCTCGGCGCCGGTCTTGGTGTTGCGGACGCCGACACCGGTGAGCTTGTCGCCGCCGTGGATCTTCACGACCTCGCTGTCCCAGAGGAACCGGATCTTCTCGTTGGCGAACGCCCGATCCTGCATGATCTTGCTGGCGCGCAGTTCGTCGCGGCGGTGGATCACGGTGACCGTACGGGCGAACTTGGTGAGGAAGATCGCCTCTTCCATGGCGGTGTCGCCGCCGCCGACCACGGCGATGTCCTGGTCGCGGAAGAAGAAGCCGTCGCAGGTGGCACACCAGGAGACGCCGCGTCCGGAGAGCCGCTTCTCGTCGTCCAGACCGAGCTCGCGGTAGCCGGAGCCGGTCGAGATGATCACGGACTTGGCGTGGTAGACGTCCTCGCCGACCTTCACGACCTTCGGGTCGGCGCTGAGGTCGACCTCGGTGACGTCGTCGGTGATGAGCTCGGCCCCGAAGCGCTCGGCCTGCTTGCGCAGGTTGTCCATCAGGTCGGGACCCATGATCCCGTCCGGGAAGCCGGGGAAGTTCTCCACGTCGGTGGTGTTCATCAGCGCACCACCGGCCGTGACGGAGCCCTCGAAGACCAGCGGCTTGAGGTCGCCGCGGGCCGCGTAGATCGCGGCCGTGTAGCCCGCGGGGCCCGAGCCGATGATGATGACGTTGCGGACGTCGGTCACTTTTCTGCGCCTCTCTCCTTCTCCGGCCCCCTGCTGAGGACCCGCCCCTGGTCGCCACGGGGGTCGTCGCTGCCGGTGCCTCCGGCTTGGCCCGGCTTGCCAGTGGCGTCAACCGATCCTAGGGCCCGGGGATTCCCGTCCGGTTCGATCCGCTCGCCTGCCTGCTCATAAGCTTGACCACATGGCACGGATTCTTCTCCTGCACTCGATGTACGGGCTGCGGCCCGCGGTCCACGCGGCGGCCGAACGGCTCACGTCCGCCGGCCACGAGGTGCACGTTCCGGACCTCTACGACGGGCTTGTCGTGGACGATCCCGAAGCCGGGGCGGAGATCCGGGAGGAGATCGGCCGGGACGAACTCCTCAAGCGCGCCGTGGCCGCCGCCGCGCCGCTCTCCGACGGGGGTCTGGTGTACGCGGGCTTCTCGCTCGGCGGCGCCCTCGCCCAGAACCTCGCCCTCGCCGACGACAAGGCCCGAGGACTGCTCCTCTTCCACGGTACGTCGGATCTGGCCGATGACGCGTCCACCGACATCCCGGTGCAGCTCCACGTCGCCGATCCCGACACCTACGAGCCCGTCGACTGGCTGAACGCCTGGTACCTCCGGATGCGCAAGGCGGGAGCCGACGCCGAGGTCTACCGCTACCGAGGCGCCGGGCACCTCTTCACCGACCCCGACCTCCCGGACTACGACGCCGAGGCCGCCGAACAGGCCTGGGCGACGGCACTGGCCTTCCTCGCCGACCTCTGACCCACCGTGGCGCGGCCTGCGGGCGAGGAACGTCAGGTAGCCGAAAGCCCTCCGGGCCGCTGTCTCCCGTTCGGGAGCGGGCGGTCGGAGGGCTTTCGGTCAGGCGGGCTCGCGCTTCAGGATCGAGCAGTTCGGGCCGACGGCCCAGACGCTCCACGTGCCGGGCTTGGCACCGGGCAGCGCGATCACTGTGGCGTCCGAGCCTTCGTACTTGGCCACGTCGACGAGGTCCGGCGTCTTCCCCCCGGTGATCGTCGTCACGCACTGGGCCAGCTGCGCGTCCGGTGCCCGGCCGCCGCCGACCTTCAACTCGGCACCCTTGCCGAACAGCTCCCCGACCTGCCGGTTCAGCTGTCCCTGCCGGTACTCCGTCCCGCTGTGGGAGACGGTGTACGAGCCGTTCGCGGCCTTGGACCGGGTGTTCTGGTCGAGCGTCTGCGTACGTTCCGACGGCGCCTGCGCGGAGCCGCCACTGGAATCCTTGCGGTCAGTGACGGGAGAGTGCGCCGTCGCCGAGTGATCATTATCGCCCGACCCGTTCAGGGCCGCCTTGCCGACCAGAGCTCCGCCGCCGAGCACTACCACCGTCGCGGCAGCGGCGGACAGGATCCGCCAATGCCGCCTTCCGCGCCGCTGCTCCAGGCTCACCACCGGGGCGTTGCTCATCGACTCCGCCGCGATGGCGGTGTCGATGCGCTCGGCCAGTTCGGCGGGCATGGACGGAACGGGTGCCTCCGCCAGGATCCGGGAGACGTCCGCAAGGTCGGCGGATCGGTCCCGGCATTCGGCGCAGGTGTCGAGGTGCGCGTTGACGGAGGCGGCTTGATCGGCTTCGAGCAGTCCCTCGGCGAGATCGGCGAGGGCGTCGTAGTCATAGTGAGCGGGGTTCATCAGGGCATGCCACCTCCTTCCACACCTCCGACGTTCTTACGGTCCCGTCGGTTCCGATGCTGGACGAGAAGTGGCGCGAGTCGCGCGCGTCCCCGGGCGCAGCGGCTCTTGATCGTACCGGGCGGCACCTCGAGCACCTTGGCCGCGTCGTCGACGGAATAGCCCATCATGTCGACCAGTATCAGCGCCGCACGCTGCTCGAACGGCAGCTGGGTCAGGGCGGCGTGCACGTCCAGCGACACCCCGTGGGCGTCCGTGGGGTCCGGCATCTTCGGCGCCACCGCGTCGAACGTGGCGTCGTCGCCCATCGGGGTCGCCGGCCGCACGGACTTGCGCCGCAGCCGGTCGAGGCAGGCGTTGACCACGATCCGGTGCAGCCAGGTGGTGACCGCCGCGTCGCCGCGGAACCGCCCCGCGGCCCGGAACGCCGACAGACAGGCGTCCTGGAGCGCGTCCGCCGCCTCCTCGGGATCCCCGAGGGTGCGGATCGCGACCGCCCACATGCGGTCCCGGTGCCGGTTGACCAGCTCCGCGAAGGCATGCGGGTCTCCCTGAGCATGCCTCGCGAGCAGCTCTTTGTCGGGAACCTCGTCCACGCGCCGCATGCTCACCGACGCCATGGACGCCTGCTCGTCGGTGCGGTCTGGCCTGCTCGGGTCGACACCACAGATTCCTGAGGGGAGGGGACATTCTGCTCACAGGCACGATACCGACTGGCGCCACCCCACGTCACAGCTCATCTGGCCGCCCACCCATTCGCGGCGTAGATGTTACGTCGATCACGACGTCCACAAGCCCGTCCGCATGTGGCGAGGGACACCCCGCACGCGGCGTGGCACCGCCCCCGAACACCCGGCAACGTGCGGTCGGACCGCCGTGCGGTGGTGCTTAAGCCTTGGAGCCGTAGACGGTGATCTCGCCGAGCCTGGCCTTGCGCGAGGGCGGGAGCTCGGTGAACCACACGACCACATAGCGGCCGCGCACTTCGCCTGTGGAGGCGATGTTGAAGCTGAAACCGTCGGCGCTACTGACCTTCTTGGCCGCGGGCTCCATCGACGTGACCGACTCGGAGTCGCCGACCCGAAGCTGGATCGTGGCGCCGCCCTCGGGAGTGTTCACCTCGACCTTGGAGATCTTGACCGGTGCGCCCATGTCGAGCAGAACGCCGAGGCCTTTCTCAAGGTTGCCGAACTTGGCGTCGTTGTAGGTCTGCGACTGCCAGACGGGCTTCATGGCTCCGTCATGGACCGTGCTGGCGTTCTTGCCGATGGAGGAGTCAGACCCGCCCAGCCAGCGTTCCTCGACGCCCTTGGCGCTGACGACGTCGAGCTTGGTGGCGGTGGGGCGGGCGCGTTCGGACTTCTTGCCGCCGTTGGTGACGCCGGCGTTGTCGGTGTTGCCGCCCTTGTCGTCGCCCATGTTGGAGACCGCCCAGATGCCCAGCCCGAGGATGACGGTGAGGGCCGCGGCGCCGATGCCCATGAGGCCGCGGCTGATCGGCTTGCGGGCGGTGTGCGCGGCCGTCGGCGCGGAGGGGATGCTCTGGTGCTGCGTCGGCTGCGGCTGCGGCTGGGCGCGATGAGACGCGGGGCGGCGCGGCTGCGGAGGTTGGGGCGGCGGCGCCGGGGCCGGAGTGGGGGCCGGGCGCGCCGGGGCGGGCGGCGGCTGGGCGGCGGCCAGGCCGGCGAAGAGCGGGAGGGGCGTACGGGGTACGCCGCGAAGGGCCTGGGCCAGCTCGGCCGGGGTCGCGATCGGGCTCTGGCCGGGGACCTCGATGCCCAGGGCACGGCAGGCGATCGCGTTCAGCGGGTGGGAGATGCCGGCCTGGACCTGGCGCGGGGCATGGGGGACGCCGTCGGTCTCGGGTGCGGCGGGGAGGCCGGAAAGGTCGGCGGCGCCGGGCCAGTGGGCGGTGAGGGCGGCGTAGAGCATGCCGCCCAGCCCGCGGACGTCTTCGGCGGCCGGATCTTCGGCGTAGCAGTCGGCCAGGACGGCGTCGGTGGCGATGCCGAGGAGCTTGACGGTGCCGCCGGTCGTCCAGACCAGGTCGCGGGGCGTCAGGCAGAGGTGCGCCAGGCCCGCGGCGTGCGCGGTGGACATCGCCTCGGCCGCCTCGTACAGCAACGTGGCGGCGCGGCCAGGCTCCAGTGGCGCTTTGGTGAGCATCTGCTCGAGCGTCTCGCCGACGACCCATTCGCTGACGACATAGGCGTTCTCGCCGCTGTCGTCGGCGTCGAAGACCTGCGTGAGGCGGGGGTCGGTGAGCCGGCTGGCGGCGCGGGCGGAGGTGACGACCTCGGCGATGCGGGGGAAGTCGGGTTCGAAGGTCCGGACGGCCACGGCGCGAGCCAGGATCTCGTCGATGGCCTTCCAGAGCGTGGATCCGCCCGAGTCGCTGATGCGATCTTCAAGACGGTAGCGGCCGGCGAGACGAGTGCCGGGCTCGATGACTGACGTGCTCACGGCAACGTCCTGCGCAAAAGTCCCATGTTCGTGGCGTGGCAGCTTACGCCTCCGACCCTCCTCTTTGCGTTCCCCAGGGTGTCGCCCCGCAAGCCGTAGTCCCCAACATGGTAGTGCTTACACGGATCGGTGGTTGCCTTATCGCGGCGCGTGCCGTGCACTTTGCCACGATTTACCCTCACGGCACTCCTGGCACGGCCGTCCCGCCGGTGTCAGCCGCGGCCGGGCAGGCGGCCGGCCACCATGGAGATCATGGACTGCACCTCGCCGACGCGCAGCAGCTTCGCGAAGACCAGATAGAGCAGGCCGCCGCCGGCACTGCCGAGAACCAGGGCGAGCAGGCCGGGCAGCAACCCGAGGCCCAGCGTGGCGTCGATGATCGCATGAGTCGCGTACGCGAAGCCGATGAGCGGCCAGATCGCCACCGCGAGCTTGAGGTAGGTCGTGAAGACGCGGCGGCCGTCCATGCCGCCGAGGCGGCCGCGCAGGATCGCCCAGCCGACGATCGCGCCGACCGTCTGCGCGACCGCGAAACCGCCGGCGATACCTACGATGATCTTGTTGGTGGGCAGCAGGTTGTACATCGCGATCGACGACACGATGTTGGTCGCGACGACGCCGACGCTGATGAACGTGGGCGTGCGGGTGTCCTGCATCGAGTAGAAGACCCGCAGCATGAGCTGGTACGCGGCGAACGGGACGAGCGCGATCGCGAACGCGCGCAGGACGTTGGCGATCACGAGGGCGTCGCGCTCGCTGGTGTTGCCGTGGGCGAAGAGCACCGTGGTGATCTCGGGGGCCAGGACGGCCATCAGCGCCGCCGCCGGAAGGATCACCGCCGAGCACAGGCGCAGCCCGTTGGAGAAGTCGTCCCGGAGCTCGATCATCCGTCCGGCCGCCGCGTGCTCGCTCATCCGCGGCAGCAGCGCCGTGATCACCGAGACGCCGATGATCGCGTACGGGAGCTGGAAGAGCTGGTAGGCGTTGAAGTACGGGGTGTAGCCGACGTCCCCGATGCCCTCCTGGCGGCCGGCCACGCCCGCGGCGTTCGCGAGCCGGGTGGTCACCGCGAAGCCGACCTGCGTGATCACCACGTACGCGAGCGTCCAGATGGCCATCCGGCCCATCTGCCCCAGCTCGCCCTTGCGGAAGTCGAGCCGGGGCCGCCAGCGGAACCCCGAGCCGCGCAGCGACGGCCACAGCGCCAGCGTCTGCAGCGCCATGCCGCCGATCGTGCCCGCCGCCAGCAGCGTGATCTGCCCGGACGAGATCGACTCGGGCGTCACCTTGCCGGAGCTGACCAGCAGGAACGCGGCCGCCGTGCAGCAGATGACGATGTTGTTGAGCACCGGCGCCCACATCGGCGCGGCGAAGCGCTTGCGGGTGTTGAGGATCGCGCCGGAGAACGCGCTCACGCCGAGGAAGAAGATCTGCACCGCGAACAGCCGGGCGAAGAGCACCGCCAGATCGCGCTGGTCGCCCTTCATGCTGCCGCCGTAGATGCTCATGAAGACCGGCCCGAGCAGCACCGCGATCGCCGTGATCACCGACAGCCCGAGCACCGCCAGCGTGAACAGCCGCTGCTCGTACTGCGCGCCGTACTCGCTGTCGCGTTCCCGCGCGCGGACGATCAGCGGCACGACGACGGCGGTGAGGATCCCGCCGAGCAGCAGGTCATAGACGATGAACGGGACGGTGTTGGCGGTGTTGTAGGCGTCCGCGACCGCGCCGGTGCCGAGGGCGGCCACCAGCATGGCGGTGCGCAGGAAGCCGGTGACGCGGGACGCCAGCGTCCCGACGGCCATGATCGCCCCGGACCGCAGCAGCCCCGAGGAACCCTTGTCGGACGGCGGCTCGCCGCCGGGCCCGCCGGGTGCGTCAGGTACGGTCGGCACGCCCGGGCCTGGGGCGCCTGCGGGGAGGTCTACCCGAGTCTGCTGGGCTCCGGAACCCGCGACGGCCGCCGGCAGGTCAACTCGGGTCTCCATCCCACCGGCCGAGGGCGGACGGCCCGTCCCCGGAGGAACCGCCCCCGGTGAGCCCGGCCCGGTCCTCGGAGGCATCGGCCGCCCCGCCGAACCCGGTTGCCCCGCCTGGCCCGGTTGCCCCGCCTGGCCCGGATGTCCCGCCTGGCCCGGATGTCCCGCTGGACGCGGACGACCCGCCGGTGAACCCGGCCCCGCCGTCGAACCTGGATACGGTCTCCCCGCCGGCCCCGGACTCTGTCTCGAACCAGGACCCTGCCCCGGGCCCGCCGTGGAGTCCTGTCCCGCCGGGGAACTCGGGCCCGCTGGGGAATGCGGACTCGGCGGGGTACCCGGACCCGTTGCCGGGGAACCCTGGCCCCTGCGCTCCGGCCGTCCCTGCTGGTCCCACTCCGGTCGACCCGTCACCGGCTGCCTCCGCTTTCCGGCGGCGCCTTGCTCGCATGGCCCGCACTCCGACGCCCACGAAGAGTACGGCAAGTGAGCCGCCCGTGATGAGCAAGGCCACCCTGCCGTACTGCGTGCTCCGGACCGTGATGCCCGCGGGCTCCCCGTACACCTTGCCCAGCTCGCCCTGGGGCGTCATCAACTGCACGACCATCCCGAAGTTGCCGTTGCCCGACGCCTGGAGGGGAATACGGATCTGGCGCTTCTCGCCCGGATTCAACTCGATCACCCGCTGGTCCTCGGGTTCGAGCTTGCCGATCTTCAGACCGGCGCTCTGCGAGGTGACGACGATCCGGAACTTGACCTTCTGCCCGCTCAGGTCGTTGGCGATGGTGACGGCGGTCCGCCCCGACTTGCCGGCGAGCAGGATCCGCTTGTTCTTCGGTATGACGACGTGGAGCCCGTCCATGTCGTTCTTGAGCTCGTCCTTCAGCTCTTCGCGTGCCCGCACCGAGCGTGAGTAGCGGCTGCGCCAGTACGACGACTCCATGCGCAGGATGCTGCGTTCATAGAGGTTGACCGGCGGGTCGAGGATGCCGCGGAAGGTCCCGGCGCGCTTGGCGATGGCCTGCACCGCGGCCAGGTAGTTCTTGCCGAGCTCGTACCGCTCGTACGCATCGGAATAGCCCTGGTAGGACCGGTCGGTGGGCTGCGCGCGGGCGATCTGGCCGACGCTCGTCCGCTCGTCGAGCCACGCGGACCCGGCCGAGTACGCCAGCAGCTTGGCGGCCAGCCCGGGGCCCGGGTCCCAGCGCCGGTTGGGGGCGACGACCAGCGTGCGCCGCGTCAGCGGCGCCTCCGCGGTGATCATCGCGGTCTCGGCCAGAAACCGCTGCTCGACCAGCGTGGCCGCCCCCGGGGACCGGCTGTCGGCGCTGATGATGTCGCTGAGCGTCTCGTCGTAGACGACGGCCCGCATGCCGCCCTGGTCGGCCGGCAGGGTCGTCGTGGCGCTCGGCGTCGAGGTCTGCGGGGCGAACTCGCGGCTGCTCATCAGGAACGAGCCGCCCTTGCGGGACAGCTTTCCCGACTTGGCGAGCTGGCTGAGCGTGCCACGCCCGGCGGCGCCGGACGGAGGCCAGGCCATCTGAAGGTCCGGCTGGCGCTGGAGGGCCGCACTGGTGACGTCGCCGGAGCTCTTGTACGCGGTGTTGAGGTGGGCGCCCAGCTTGTACCGGACGAGCGCCACGGCGTCGGGGTCGGCGTACGGCAGGTTGAAGAACGGCTCGGACCTCGAGGCGTCCTTCAACGCCCTCGCCCAGTTGACCCCGGCGGCGTTCTGGGGCTTCTTGGAGGCCCGCTTGCTGCCCAGCTTCAGCGAGTAGCCGCCCTTGACGTTCATGGCCTGCGCGTCGTCCAGCACGGCCGGGTCGATCGCCCAGGTCACCGGTGTACCGCTGTCGGCTGCCGCCTTGACCAGCCCGGTCAGCCGCCCGGCCGGGCCGACCTCCTTCGCCAGCTGGTCGTCGATGAAGGTGTCGTCGTTGGCGCGGTGGATCCCGCTGACGATCGGCCACACCCACGCGACCTTCACCGGCTTGAAGGGCGGCGGGCCGGCCGGAACATACGTGATGAAGGTCGTCTGGCCGCCGACGACCCGGCCGGTGGCGTCGTACACCTCGACACCGATCGGATACACGCCGAAGTTCTTCAGCTGCATCCCGCGAGTCGTGAAGCCGACCGAGAAAGCCTGCTTGCCGTTGGCCACCGCCGCTTGCGGGAGTGCCTTGTTGCTGGTGCTTCCCGTCGGGACACCTGGCAGGACGGAGGCCGGTGCGCTCGCGGCGAGCTGCGCCAGCTGCCCCCGGCTGGTGACGTGGCTGCTCGCGTAACGGAACCGCACCGACAATCCGTTGATCGCCGCGCCGGAACGGTTCTGCACGGTCCCGGAGATCCGGACACTCGACTTGATGCCCGTCGGACCGGCGGACTTGGGCGACACGTTCGTCAAGACGAGGGAGACCTGGTCGCGGGCCTGCGCGTGGCTCTGGGCGTGGGCCTGCCGGGACGTGTGCGCCGCGTTGCGATCGCGAGGGTCGGCCAGGACCGGTGGCGCCGACGCCATGATGCAGGACACGGCGGCGGTAAGCGCGGCTACGCGTTTGGACGTGCTCACGCCATGCCCACCCAAGGGCCACCAGCCTCCAGGCCGTCCACCCCAAGGCTGCCGGCCGCCGGCTGGGGCCGCCGCGGCTCTGCCTGAGGGCAGCGGGCGTCGTATTCCCGCATCACGGCCTCGATGTTAGCCGTGACACAGGTGCCGCCAGACCTCCCCGGCCACCCTCCGTAGATCAATTACGCCATCCGATACGGATCTCACAGTGCATCCGATGCTGGTGCGGCCGCGAGATCGGGCGGGGATCCGGTCCTGATCCGGCCGCGGGATCGGACGGGGTCCGGCGCTGGTGCGGCCATGAGGTCGGACAGGAATCCGGTCCTGGTACGGCCGCGGATCGGACAGGGGGCCGGTGCTGGGGCGGCCGTCCGATCCGCAAGATCAGCGACGGCCTCGCCGGGTGCCCAGGAAGCTCAGCGGGACCCGCCCGCCCGTCGCGGGCTCGGCGGTCCGGCCCCCGGCCGTCCGGCCGGTGCTCAGGCTCAGGTCGACCGGCCTGCCGGTTCTCAGGTCGACGGGTTTGGCCCCGCTGAGCGCGAACAGGTCGAGGGCCCGGATCCCGAGGGCGGTGGAGGCCTCGCCGGTCGCCGTGTAGACCACGTCGTCGACCGGCAGCCCGCCGATGGTCTCCTCGTCGATCAGCACCGGCATCGACTCCGGCAGGAGCAACGGGCACACCAGGCCCGCCGCGTACTCGGTGACGGCGTTGACCAGGTCGGGCCGGGCCGACCGGATCAGCCGCGCGCCGACGGCCAGGCGCACCCGCTCGGTCGGCGGCCGCACCCCGGCCGGGACGATCACCCCCACCAGGAAACGTTCGCCCCGGTGGACGTTGTTACAGGCGTAGACGCGCGTCACCAGGCACCGGCCCGCCGGCAGCCCGAGTGCCTCGGGCAGCTCGTCGGCGTGGGCGATCGCGAGGGGGAGCCGCACGATTTCATGCAGCGTCTCCCGTTCGAGGAGCGCGCGGTGGATGGTGAGAGCGTCCTTCATCACTTCAGCTCCGTCCTGCGGGGAAGCCCCCGCACACCCCCGAATGTGACCCTTGTCGCCCCGTATCCCGCACTGCCGGTGGGATCTCCCCACATACCCACGGTGCCGGTCTTTATCCTCGCCGTGCGTCCCGCGTGACTGCCGGGGCCGCTGTGGCCGCCGCACCCTCCAGTTACGCCGTGGGCCCGTGCGATGACGATCGCCCCGCCGCTCCCCGCTACCGTTGGTCGTGCGGAAAGGTCCGACCGGCGGTCGCGCGAGCGTCCTCTTCGGGGTGTCCAGAACGTAACTCGGGGATCTCGACGTGTGAAGAGGCCTCTTCCCTTTCTTCGCGGCCGGGATCCGTCCAAAGTCCTTTGTCAGCCGCCCAGCAAGGAAATACGCTCGATGGTCGTGCCTGAAGAGAATCCCAACCCTGAACCGCAGGAGCCGGCCGAGCCGCGGGCTCCGCAGCAGCCGCAGTCGCAGCGCGTCGCGATCGCCGAGCTGCTGCGCCGCGTCGCGCCCGTCGCCGACGAGCTCGGCGAGCGGTTCGCGGCGGCCGGGCACGAGCTGGCCCTGGTCGGCGGGCCGGTCCGGGACGCGTTGCTGCGCCGTCCGGGCAAGGACGTCGACCTGACCACCGACGCGCCGCCGGACCGGATCCTGGAGATCATCGGCGGCGGCTGGGCCGACTCGATCTGGACGATCGGCATCGAGTTCGGGACGGTGGGCCTCCGCAAGAACGGCTACGAGCTGGAGATCACGACCTACCGCAGCGAGTCGTACGATCCCAAGTCGCGCAAGCCGGAGGTCGAGTACGGCACCTCGCTCGTCGAGGACCTGCGCCGCCGCGACTTCGCGGTCAACGCCATGGCGGCGCGGCTGCCGGGGCACGAGTTCGTCGACCCGTTCGGCGGGCTGACCGACCTTCAGCGCAAGGTGATGCGGACGCCGGGCCGCGCCGAGGACTCGTTCACCGACGATCCGCTGCGGATGATGCGGGCGGCGCGGTTCGCCTCCCAGCTCGGCTTCACCGTGGCGCCCGACGTCGTCGAGGCGATGACCGGCATGGCGGGCCGGATCGAGATCGTCTCGGCCGAACGCGTCCGGGACGAGCTGTCGAAGTTGATCTGCGGCGCGTACCCGCGCGAGGGCCTGGCCCTGCTGGTCGACACCGGCCTGGCCGCGCAGGTGCTGCCCGAGCTGCCCAAACTGCGGCTGGAGATCGACGAGCACCACCGGCACAAGGACGTCTACGAGCACTCGCTGATCGTTCTCGAACAGGCGATCGCGCAGGAGGAGGACGGGCCGGACCTCGTCCTGCGGCTGGCGGCGTTGCTGCACGACATCGGCAAGCCCAGGACCCGGAAGTTCGAGGCCGGCGGGCGGGTGTCGTTCCACCACCACGAGGTCGTGGGCGCCAAGATGACCCGCAAGCGGCTCACCGAGCTCCGCTATCCCAAGGACGTCGTCGCCGACGTGTCGCGGCTGGTCGAGCTTCACCTCCGCTTCCACGGTTATGGCACGGGCGAGTGGACCGACTCGGCCGTGCGCCGGTACGTGCGCGACGCCGGGCCGCTGCTGTCGCGCCTGCACAAACTGACCCGGGCCGACTGCACGACCCGCAACAAGCGCAAGGCCGACCGGTTGCGCCGCACCTACGACGATCTCGAGGCCCGGATCGCGCGGCTCTCCGAGGAGGAGGAACTCGCCTCGATCCGCCCGGAGGTCGACGGCAACGAGATCCAGGAGATCCTTGGCATCAAGCCGAGCCCCCTCGTCGGCAAGGCCTACCGCTACATGCTCGAATATCGCCTCGACCGCGGCCCCATCGGCAAGGAGGCCGCCATGGCGGAGCTCCGCCGGTGGGCCATCGAACGAGGGATCCTCGATCCGTCCGGTGCACCGCCCGGCGCACCGACGGGCGCTCCGACCGCAGGCCCGACCTCCGGCGACGCCGAGAGCGGAGCCCCTGCGTCCAAGAGCGGCGCTCCTGCGTCCGGGGGCGGCGCCGCCGCGTCCGGGGGCGGGGCTCCTGCCTCCGGGGACGAGGCTTCCGCGGCCGGGGGCGAGGAATCATGATCCAGGTCAGGCTCGGCCGGATGAGCCCGCAGGAGACCGAGCGCCTGCTGGCCTACGACCGTGAGCACGTGTGGCATCCGTACGCGCCGATGCCCGCCGCCTACCCCGCCGAGCTCGTGGTCTCGGCGTCGGGCGTCCACCTGACCTTGGCGGACGGCAGCGAGCTGATCGACGGCATGTCGTCGTGGTGGGCGGCCGTCCACGGGTACGACCACCCGGAGCTGAACGCCGCCGTCACGCGCCAGCTGGGCAAGATGGCGCACGTGATGTTCGGCGGGCTGACGCACCCGACGGCGATCCGGCTGGCGCAGCGGCTCGTCGACCTCAGCCCGGAGCCGCTCACCAAGGTGTTCTTCGCCGACTCCGGCTCGGTCGCCGTCGAGGTCGCGATCAAGATGGCGCTGCAGTACTGGCGGTCGCAGGGCCGCCCCGAACGGCATCGCCTGCTGACGGTGCGCGGCGGCTACCACGGCGACACGTTCGGCGACATGGCCGTCTGCGACCCGGTGAACGGCATGCATCATCTCTTCGCCGACGTCCTGCCGCAGCACGTGTTCGCCCCGGAGCCGCCGATCGGTTACCAGGCCGAGCCGGACGAGGCGTACCTGAGCGGCCTGGCCGACCTGGTGGCCGCCCACGCGGGCGAGCTCGCCGCGATCATCGCCGAGCCCATCGCCCAGGGCGCGGGCGGCATGCGCTTCTACGCGCCCGAGTACCTGCGGGCGCTGCGCGAGCTGGCCGACGAGCACGGCCTGCTGCTCATCCTCGACGAGATCGCCACCGGGTTCGGCCGGACGGGCGAGCTCTGGGGCTGCGACCACGCCGAGGTCGCGCCGGACATCATGTGCGTGGGCAAGGCCCTCACCGGCGGATACATGACCATGGCCGCGACACTGTGCACCGATCGGGTGGCCGCGGGGATCGCCGCGGGCGAGGCGCGGGACGCGGGAACGGGCGTGCTCATGCACGGCCCGACGTACATGGCCAATCCGCTGGCCGCCGCGGTCGCGAACGCCTCCATCGACCTCCTGCTCTCCCGCGACTGGCGCGAGGAGGTCGACACCATCGAGGCCCTGCTCACGGCCGGTCTGGAGGACGCCCGGGAGCTTCCGGGGGTCGCCGACGTCCGGGTGCTGGGCGCGATCGGCGTCATCGAGGCGCGTGAGCCGGTGGACGTTCCCGCGATCCAGAAGCTCGTGATGGAGCACGGCGTCTGGTTGCGGCCGTTCGGCAAGCTGATCTACACCATGCCGCCGTACGTCTGCTCCGAGGACGAGATCGGCCACATCACCGAGGCCATGTACGCCGCCGCCGAATCCCTCTGAGGGACCGCGTCTCGCAGGGGGCCTGATCCGCTGAGAGAGCGGATCAGGCGGATCAGGCGTCCACCCGGCTCGGCAGCCCGAACAGCGGGAAGAGCCGGTCGGTGTCCCGGAACGAGTTGATGGCCACGACGCGGTCGGAGGCGATCTCCAGGACCTGGAGGGAGAACGGCTCGTAGCCGTGGCCGGAGGCGCTCGGCCGGTACTGCCCGAACGCCGGGGAGCCGTTGGCCATGGTCCGGATCAACCGCGACCCCCGGCAGCCCACTCCGGGCCCCAGCAGCCAGGCCTGGATGTCGTCCGATCCCTTGAGCCACACCGGGTGCGGGGGCAGGGAAAGCGTCGCGTCCACGTGCAGGAGCAGGGTCAGCGCTTCCATGTCGAAGCGTTCGAAGGCGTCAGCGTACCGTTCGGCCAGCGCGTTCTGTAGATCATCGGCGAGCGCCTCGGATTGCGCCGGCCCCGGGGCGGACCGCGCCTGCCTGGAGGCGGACTGCACCGGTCCGGAGGCGGGCCGCGCCTGCCCGGGGGAGACCGGCTGCTGGCGGGCCGCCATCGTGGCGCGAGCGCGCTGCAGGGCGCTGTTGATGGACGCGACGCTGTTGCCGCCCAGCAGTTCGGCGATCTCACGCGCGGACAGTCCCAGCAGTTCCCGCAGGAGCAGGACGGTCCGCTGCTTGGGCGCGAGATATTGCAGCGCGGCGACGAAGGCCAGCCGGACGGACTCGCGGCTCACGGCCGTGTCGGCGGGATCACCGTTCAGCGAGCCGGCGGAGGCGATCCGATCGTCCGGCATCGGCTCGATCCAGTGGCCCGCCTCCAGGGGCTCACCCGGGTCGGTCGCGCCGGAGAGCGGCGGGGAGAGGTCCATCGGGCGCGCCCGCCGCTGCCGGTGCGCCAGCAGGTCCATGCACACGTTGGTGGCGATGCGGTACAGCCACGAGCGGAGCGACGACCGCCCCTCGAACCGATCGAGGGATCGCCACGCGCGCACCATCGTCTCCTGGACGGCGTCCTCGGCTTCGAAGGCCGAACCCAGCATGCGGTAGCAGTAGCCGGTCAGTTCCCGCCGGTACTGCTCCAGTTGGACGTCCAGATCGGCGCGCACATCGCCGGAAACCGCCTGCTCGCTCATCTCGTTCCGTCCAACGCCGTGGCATTTTCGGTCACCGTACACCGCCACCTGTCATGCCAGGACCGGCCTGTAACTTGGGATCATGGAGGGCGGAACGGACGCCGAGCAGGGCACCGAGCACGGCGCCGGTGCGGAAGGCGGGTACCGCGCCGGTGCGGACGGCGAGTACGGCGCCGGGGCGGACGATCCGTTCGTACGGGTGCGCGGGGCGCGGGTGCACAATCTGCGCGGCGTGGACGTCGCCATCCCGCGTGACGCGCTCGTGGCGTTCACCGGGGTGTCCGGGTCGGGGAAGTCCTCGCTGGCGTTCGGCACGCTGTACGCCGAGGCGCAGCGCCGGTTCCTGGAGTCCGTCGCGCCGTACGCCCGCCGCCTCGTCCACCAGGTCGGCGCGCCCGACGTGGACGAGATCACCGGCCTGCCGCCCGCCGTGGCCCTGGAGCAGCGCCGTTCGGTGCCGTCCTCGCGGTCGTCCGTCGGGACCGTCACCACCCTGTCCAACTCACTGCGAATGTTGCTCTCCCGCGCGGGCGACTACCCGCCGGGCGCCGAACGTCTCGACTCCGACTCGTTCTCTCCCAACACCCCTGTAGGCGCCTGCCCGAACTGCCATGGCCTCGGCGTGGTTCACGACGTCACCGAAGGCTCGCTTGTCCCCGACCCTTCGTTGAGCATTCGCGAGGGCGCCGTCGCCTCCTGGCCGGGTGCGTGGCAAGGCAAGAACCTTCGCGACATCCTGGCCACGCTTGGCTACGACATCGACCGACCCTGGCGTGAGCTCCCGCAGGAACAGCGCGACTGGATCCTCTTCACCGACGAACAACCCGTCGTCACCGTGCATCCCGTACGCGAGGCCCACCGCATCCACCGGCCGTACCAGGGCACCTACTCCAGCGCCAAGCGGCTCGTCCTGCGCGCGTACGCCGAGTCCAAGAGCGAGAGCCGGCGCAAGAAGGCGGCGGAATTCCTGGTGAGCACGGTATGCCCGGTCTGCGGAGGGCGCCGCCTCAGACCCGAGGCGCTGGCGGTCACGTTCGCCGGTCGTACGATCTCCGAGCTCACGGGCCTGCCCCTCACGGCGCTCGCGGACCTCCTCCGGCCGTACGCGGACGAGGGCGGCGGCGGCCCGGCGGCTCTGCTGTCCGAGGACCTGATCGCCCGCATCCAGGTGCTGGTGGAACTGGGCCTCGGCTATCTGAGCACCGATCGGTCCAGCCCCACGCTCTCGGCCGGTGAGCTCCAGCGGCTGCGTTTGGCCACGCAGTTGCGCTCTGGTCTCTTCGGGGTGGTGTACGTGCTGGACGAGCCGTCCGCGGGCCTGCATCCGGCCGACGCCGAAGCGCTGATGTCGGTCCTCCGGCGTCTCAAGGCCACGGGCAACACGGTCTTCATGGTCGAACACGATCTCGACGTGGTCCGCAGGGCCGACTGGATCGTGGACGTCGGCCCAGAGGCGGGAGTGCACGGCGGCCAGATTCTCTACAGCGGCCCCGTCGAGGGCCTGCACGACGTGGAAGCCTCTGCCACGCGCCGCCATCTCTTTGGCGAAGCCACCCGCTCGCCCCGAACGCCCCGTTCCCCCTCCGGATGGCTGAAGCTCCGCGGCGTGACCCGCCACAACCTCCGCGGCCTCGACGCGTCCGTGTCGCTGGGCGCCTTCACCGCGATCACCGGCGTCTCGGGCTCCGGCAAGTCGACCCTGCTCGACGTCCTGGCCGAGGCCGCCGCCGAAGGGGACGCGGTCGAACGCGTCGTGCGCGTGGACCAGAAGCCCATCGGCCGTACGCCGCGTTCCAACCTGGCCACCTACACCGGGCTCTTCGACTCGGTGCGCAAGCTGTTCGCCGCCACGGACGAGGCCAGAGAGCGCGGCTATGACGCCGGACGTTTCTCGTTCAACGTGGTCGGCGGGCGTTGCGAGACCTGCCAGGGCGAAGGCTACGTGTCGGTGGAGCTGCTCTTCCTGCCGACGACGTACGCACCCTGCCCGGACTGTCATGGCGCCCGCTACAACCCGTCCACCCTGGAAATCACCAATCGGGACGTGAACATCGCGGGCGTGCTCGACATGACCGTGGACGAGGCGGTCGGATTCCTCGCCGACGTCCCGCCCGCTGCCCGTTCACTCCGAACGCTGCGCGAGGTCGGCCTCGGCTATCTCCGCCTGGGGCAGCCTGCCACCGAGCTCTCCGGAGGCGAGGCACAACGGATCAAGCTGGCCACCGAATTGCAGCGCACGAGGCGTTCCGGCGTCCTCTACCTGCTGGACGAGCCCACGACAGGCCTGCACCCGGCGGACACAGAGGTGCTGATGCACCAGCTCCACGCCCTGGTCGACGGCGGCAGCACAGTGGTCGTCGTGGAGCACGATCTGGACGTGGTGGCGGCGGCCGACCATGTGATCGACCTTGGTCCGGGTGGCGGCGACGAGGGCGGCCGGGTCGTGGCCCACGGCACTCCGGCGGACGTGGCGGCCACCCCGGAGAGCCTGACCGCGAAGTACCTGCGGCCGCACCTCACCCCGAACTGACGCGTTGTTAACGCGTACCGGCACTTTGGCCCGAGGCGTTGCCAACGCGTAGCGGCACTCCAGACTGAGGGATTGTCACCGCATGGCGGCACTCTGGCGTGAAGCGTTGGCAACGCATGGCGGCGCCCCGAACTGAGGCCCGTCAGCGCATGGCGGCTGGGTGCGGGCGGGTGAGACGGGTCGTCGCGGCCCAGTAAACGGTGGCGCCGAGGGCGTACGCGGCGATGACCAGGGCCAGGGTCGCGTGCGAGACGCCGTCGGCCGGGAGCCAGGTGGCCGCCGCCGCGGCAGCCGCCGCGAACGCCGCGTTGAAGAGCATGTCGTACACGGCGAAGACCCGGCCGCGATAGGCGTCGTCGATCGTCTCCTGGAGGATCGTGTCGACGCAGAGCTTGACGCCCTGCGACACCACGCCCAGCGCGAAGGCCCCGGCCGCCCAGGCGGGCTCGGTGAACGGCATGCCGAGCACCAGCAGGCCGCCCGATCCCGCGGCCAGCAGCGAGGCGATCCAGGCCTGCTTGCTGATCCGCCGCACGACCAGCGGGGTGATCACCGCGGCCAGGAAGTAGCCGCCGCCGGAGACCCCGAGCATCATCGCGAACTTGCTGAGCCCGGTGTCGGCGTCGGTGGTGAAGTGGTTGCGGCACAGCAGCAGAGTCATGATCAGGATGACGCCGTAGGTGAACCGGTGGAACGAGATCGCTCCGAGGGCCAGGGCCGCCGACGGCCGTTCCCGGATGTGCCTCGCGCCGTCCGCGAGGCCGTGCAGCACGTTCCCCAGCGCGTCGCGCGTCTGCGCCGCCGCCTCTTCCAGGTGCGGACCCAGCACGCGGCGCGGCAGGCTCGTCGCGACGACCCCCGCGAGCAGGAAGAGCCCGGACGCGCAGAGCAGGATCAGCGCGGTGCCGTTGTGACCCGCGCCGAACACCTGCCGCAGCAGGTAGCCGCCGCCCGCGCCGATGAACGCCACGATCGTCCCCGAGGTGACCGCGAACGCGTTGGCGGTCACCAGGTGCTCGCGGCGCACCACATGCGGAAGGGCCGCGGACAGCGCCGCGAGGAAGAACCGGTTGACCCCCAGCACGAGCAGGACGCCCAGGAAGAAGGGAATGCCGTCGTCGCCGGACGCCACCAGCGCGGCGACGCCGATCACCATCAGCGCCCGCAGGATCGGAGTCCACACCAGGATCTGGCGCCGCTGCCACCGGTCGATGAAGACCCCGGCGAACGGGCCGAGCGCCGAGTAGGGCAGCAACGTCACGGCGAACGCGGCGGCCGCCTTGCCCGCCGAGGTCTGCCGTTCGGGTGAGAAGAAGACCCATCCGGCCAGGGCCACCTGGAACACGCCGTCGGTGAGCTGCGAGATCAGGCGCGTCGCATAGAGCCGCCGGAAATCCCGGCCGCCCAGGATCGCCCGGAGCTCACTAGCCCTCACCAGATCACCCTACGCGCAGTCGCCCCATGCTCCCGGCCCACCGGCGATCCCGGCCCCAGGACCCGCCGCCGTACCCGACGATCACCCGCCGAAGGACCACGTCCGCCACGCCGTAGTGAGTCGCGTCCGCCACTCCGACGTGAGCCACGGTCTCGTGCTGGCGCGAACCAGGGCCTCGTATTGGCGTGGGCCACGGCTGCCGTGCTGGCGTGAGGCCGTCGTGGCTGCGTGAGTTGCGGTTTGGGTGGTGGTGATCTGGGAGCGCGTGGGGGGTCAGGGGGAGAGCCAGAGGCGGGTGTAGTCGTAGGTGGTCGAGGTCGGGAGGTAGCGGGCGCCTCGCACGCGGGCGGAGTGGAAGATCGGGAGGGCCCGGTTGAGGAGCGGGATGACGGCGGCGTCCTCCATGATCTTCTGGTCGGCGAGCTGCCAGTAGCCGGCGGCGCGGCTCTGGTCCGGGGCCGTGAGGGCGCTGTCGATGAGGGCGTTGACCTGCGGGTTGTCGTAGCCGCCGAAGTTGGTGGAATTCGGGCCGTACGTGCGGCCGTCGAACAGCGGCTGGATGAGCGAACGACCGTTGTTGCCGTACCAGTCGGGTGTCCAGCCAGGGGCCGCGATGTCCCAGACACCTTCACGGGCCTTGGCCGGGTCGGCGAGCGTCGTGCCGTAGTAGTTGCCGCCCGTGTCGGGGATGAGCTTGGCCTTCACTCCACAGGCGCCGAGGTTCTCCTTGATGGATTCGGCGATCCGCTTATGAGAGCCCTGGACGCGGTAGGGGAACTTCAACGTCAGGTCTTTGGGCGCACCCGCCTTGGCGAGCAGCAGTCGGCACCTGACAGGGTCACCACCTTCGCTTGCCGTGGCGTAGCGATTGGAGGCGAAGTAGCCGGCGTTCCCTGGCGGGATGATGGTGTGCAGTGGCTCCGCCACCTCCGGGCCGCCGACGATCTTGATGAGCGCCGTCCGGTCGACCGCGTACTGGAGGGCCTGCCGTACCTCGCGCTTGGCCAGCGCGCCGCCGCCCGTCCGGCCGCGTGTGTTGAAGACCAGGTACGGGCTGCTGCTGGGAGTGTCGCGGATGGCGAATCGTTCGTCCTGGGTCCGGCGCAACCGGGCGATCGCGGTGACCGGCACCGGCTGGTCCCACGAAAGGTCGGCGGTGCCCTGTTCGAGTTGCTGCTGGACGGCGTCGGGCGACTCCTGCCCGAGGGTGAGCCGGATCTTCTCGACATGGCGTTCGCGCAGCGGGTCGGTCTCCTGCCGCCAGGCCGGGTTGTGGCTCAGCACGTAGGAGAGGCCGGGCTTGTAGGACGTGATCTGGTACGGGCCATTGGAGATGGTGTGCTGCCGGAACTCGGGGCTGTCCGGGACGTACTCGTCGTATTCCTTGGGGGCCGCGGCGGTGAATTGCAGCGTCAGCAGATTGAGGAAGTCGCTCGCCGGTTGCCGCAGCTTGAAAACGAGGGTGTCGTCGCCCTTCGCCTGCACGCCTGGGATGGTGTGCTTGTTCTGGTAGGCGGCGAGCGCGGTGGCGTCCTTGGCGTTCACCTTGGCGAAGCCGCGGCAGTAGTCGTCCATCCCGCGGATCGTGGACACGTAGTAGGTGAGGCCGCCCGCCGGAGAGGCGGGGTTGCACAGCCGCTTGAGGCCCCGGACGAAGTCGGCGGCGACGACCGGGCGCGCCGGGCGGGTGTTCCAACGGACACCCTTGCGCAGCTTCATCGTGTACGTGCGGCCGTCCTTGCCGATGCCACCGTTCTCTTTGGTGGGCACATTGGCGGCGACGTCGGCCTGCACCGGCACGGTCTCTTTGAAGTCGTTGCCGGCCCGGGTCCCGAAGAGGGTCCGCGCGTACGTGCGGTTGAGGCCGGTCGAGCCGGTGCTGTTGGCGCTGGAGGTGTCGAGGTGTTCGACGTCGGACGAGCCGATGATCCGCAGCGTCCCGCCGTTCCTGGGCGGGCCGGCCGGCTCGGAGCCAGAGCCGGAATCGCCGCCCCCGCCGCACGCGGCAAGCCCCATCGCGAGCCCCACCAGCCCCGCGGCCGTCCTCAGTGCCTCGCGCGCCATCCCCGTCCTCCTGCCGACCGACCGGTCCACGGGTGGCCCCTCGGGCGGGCGGCCTGTGGACGTCATGACCATCACTGGCGGTGCCAGAGTAGGGCCAGAGCGTGACAACGGCCGCTACATCACCATTTCCCTATAGAAGTAAGGACGCCCTGACAGTGATGTCCACTGTCAGGGCGTCCCTGGGCGTGCTTTGTGACCAGCCTCTCAGTCCATCAGGACCGGACGGCCGTTCGGCGCGCGGTCGTTCGGCGCGCGGTCGTTCAGCGCTCGATGTCGCCGCGGATGAACGCCTCGACGGCGTCGCGGGCCTGGTCGTCGTTGTACTGCTCCGGCGGCGACTTCATGAAGTAGGAGCTGGCCGACAGGATCGGGCCGCCGATGCCGCGGTCCTTGGCGATCTTGGCGGCGCGCACCGCGTCGATGATGACGCCGGCCGAGTTGGGGGAGTCCCAGACCTCGAGCTTGTACTCCAGGTTGAGCGGGGTGTCGCCGAAGGACTTGCCCTCCAGGCGGACGTAGGCCCACTTGCGGTCGTCCAGCCACGGCACGTGGTCGGACGGGCCGATGTGCACGTCGGCCTTGGCCATCTCGTGCGGGATCTGCGACGTGACCGACTGGGTCTTGGAGATCTTCTTGGACTGGAGGCGCTTGCGCTCCAGCATGTTCATGAAGTCCATGTTGCCGCCGAAGTTGAGCTGGTACGTGCGCAGCAGCTCGACGCCGCGGTCTTCGAACAGCTTGGCCATCACGCGGTGCGTGATGGTCGCGCCGACCTGGGACTTGATGTCGTCGCCGACGATCGGGACACCGGCGTCGGTGAACTTCTGGGCCCACTCGGGGTCGCTGGCGATGAACACCGGCAGTGCGTTGACGAACGCGACCTTGGCGTCGATGGCGCACTGGGCGTAGAAGCGGTCGGCCTCTTCGGAGCCCACCGGCAGGTAGGACACCAGCACGTCGACCTCGGCGTCCTTGAGGGCCTGCACGACGTCGACCGGCTGGGCGTCGGACTCCTCGACCATGTCGAGGTAGTACTCGCCGAGGCCGTCGAAGGTGTGGCCGCGCTGGACCATCACGCCGGTCGGCGGGACGTCGGCGAACTTGATGGTGTTGTTCTCGCTCGCGTGGATGGCCTCGGAGAGGTCCATGCCGACCTTCTTGGCGTCCACGTCGAAGGCCGCGACGAACTCCACGTCACCGACGTGGTACTCGCCGAACTGAACATGCATCAGGCCGGGGACTCGCGTCTCGGGGCTCGCGTCCTTGTAGAACTCGACACCCTGGACGAGCGAAGAGGCGCAGTTGCCCACACCCACGATGGCTACGCGCACCGAACCCATCCGGTTGCTCCATTCTTGTTGCGGAACATGTGGTGTTTCTTCACCCGACCCCGAGTGGAGTGGGGAACCGCGATCAGCGGCCCGTCTCCCGAGGCATGTCCTGAGTCGTTTTCGAAGTCCGTGCTTGCTCTTGCTGTGCTTGCTGTTCCTGCTCCGCCCGCTCCCGCCCGATGAGCTCGTTGAGCCACCTGACCTCGCGTTCGACGGATTCGAGCCCGTGGTTCTGGAGCTCGAGGGTGTAGCTGTCGACTCGCTCACGGGTCCGCGCCAGCGCGGCGCGCACGCCCTCCAGGCGCTCCTCCAGCCGGCTCCGCCGGCCTTCCAGGATCCGCAGCCGGACGTCGGCGCGGGTGTGCGAGAAGAAGGCGAAGTGCACGCCGAACCCCTCGTCCTCCCACGACGCCGGGCCCGCCTCGGTGAGGAGCTGCTGCAGCCGCTCCTTGCCCTCGGCGGTGAGCTTGTAGACGATCTTCGAGCGGCGACTCTGGAGCGCCAGCGGCACGTTCTGCTCCGGCCGGTCCTCCATGATCAGCCCACTGGCGAGGAGCTGCTTGAGGCACGGATAGAGCGAGCCGTACGAGAAGGCGCGGAACATGCCCAGCAGGGTGTTGAGCCGCTTGCGCAGCTCGTACCCGTGCATCGGGGACTCGTGCAGCAGGCCGAGCACGGCGAGCTCGAGCACGCCTTGTCCCTTCCTACTGCTCATGTCCACTCCCGCAGAGCCGATGTCTCAACTTGATGTATCGAGTGAATGTATCGACTCGATACATCTGAAAGATACGTACCGACGCCGATCCTGGCAAGTCGTCGCTCGCCCTCGGGCAAGCCGGCGTGCACGCGGCGGCCATCCGGTGCTCACGCCGCGTCCGCGTACGTGATCTTCCAAAGGGGGGACGCGGGCCGTACCCTGCTGACATGTGGGGTCGGAGCAACCTCCCATGAGACCGAGGCTGGTCGTCGACTACGGCCTCGCGAAGCGGGCAGCCCTGGCCGAGCTACGCGCCGGCGCGGTGACCAGGGACGAGGCCTGCGACGCCCACCCCTATCTCCTCCGCGCGGCCAGGTACCACGGCGAGCCCACGAACCAGGTCTGTCCGGTCTGCCGCCGCGAGCACCTCACCCACGTCACCTATGTGTACGGAGACGAACTGGGCCGTTACGAAGGACGGGTCAAGGCGACGGCTGATCTTGCCGATATGGATCGTGAATACGGAGAATTCAGGGTCTATGTGGTCGAAGTGTGCCAAGGTTGCGCCTGGAATCACTTGTCGGTGTCATATGTCCTCGGCCATGGGCACGAGCCTCGCAGCCAGCGGGGATAGCTCCCCCTGCGGCCTCGCAACCAGCGAGGACGGCCCATGTACAGGGCGTCTAACCGTGCACGGCGTTAACCCGCTCACCAGCCTGCACAGTACTCTTCGGACGACGCACCAGCCGTTACCCCCGTTGATGAGGTCGCGTGAGTAATCCAAGCCAGCCCCGACCAGAACCCGGGTCGCCGCGGCCGGGCGGGCAGCAACATCCCCGCCCCGGCCAGCCAGGCGGTGTCCCCGGCCGGCCGGGAGCCCCCCAGTCATCTGCCATGCCCGGACGCCCCACAGGCCCCGCCGCGGCGTCAGGCCCAAGTGCCCCCGGTCGATCGGGTGCGCCCGGCCGACCCGGCGCCCCGGGCGGACGTCCAGGCGGTCCCGACGGGCCCGGCCAGCCGAACGGCATCGGCCGTGGCGGCGGCCCGGCGCGCCCTGGAGCCAACGGCAACGGCCGCCCCTCGGGGCCCGGCCGTCCCGGCGCGCCGGCCCCGGGACGGCCCGGCGCACCTACCCGCGTGGGCGGGGCCGGCGGCGGCGTGGGTGCGGCATCACGTGCGGAGGCCCCACCGCGCCCCGGCGCTCCACGCCCCGGTAGCCCAGGACGGATGGGCGGCGGCCCCAACAGCGGCCCCAACGGGCGCGGGTCCAACGGCCGTGGCCCCGGCCGAGGCCCAGGCGGCCCCGGCGGCCGTGGCCCTGGAGGTCCAGGCGGGCCCGGTGGCCCTGGCGGCCCGAACGAGCCCGTCGGACGCACCGGATGGAAGCGCATCCTGCTCGGCCCTGGCCTCAAGCGAAAGGGCTGGCGTCGTTACCTGCCTCCGTGGCGAGCCGTCATGGGTGTGATGCTCCTCGGCTTCGCGGCGGTCTGCGTCCTCGTCGGCGTGGCGTACTCCCAGACTCCACTCCCTTCCCAGCCGACGAACGCGGGGGTCAGGGACCAAGCTTCGATCTTCTACGCCAGCGACCGTAAGACGGAGATCGGCCGGATCGGCAAGAAGCGGCAGATCGTTGAGCAGCTGGGCGCGCCCGGAGAGAAGCCCACGAAGGGCAAGGTGCCCGACTTCGTCCAGAATGCTGTGCTCGCTGCTGAGAACCGGAGTTTCCGCACCGACAAGGGCGGCATCTCCATCAAGGGCACCGGGCGAGCCGTGTGGGTCAACCTCAACGGTGGCCAGGGCGGCGGCTCGACCATCACCCAGCAGTTGGCCAAGAACTACTACTCCGACATCAACAACCGGACGATGAGCCGGAAGTTCAAAGAGCTCTTCATCTCGATGAAGCTCGAGGATAGGTACGGCAAGGACGAAATCCTCAAGCTCTATCTGAACACCATCTACTTCGGCCGTGACACCTACGGCATCCAAGCCGCCTCCCGCGAGTATTTCAAACAGGACGTGTGGAACCTCAAGCCTGATCAGGCGGCCTTCCTCGCCGGGCTCATCCAGAACCCCAACCGGGACCCGTCCGAGACGAAGAACAAGGCTTGGATCAAGGAGCGGTTCGAGTACACGCTCAACGGCCTGGTCACCATGAACAAGATGAGCGCCACCGAGGCGACCGCTCTCAAGGCGAAGGGGCTTCCGCGCTACTTCTCTCAAGGCAAGGGCGGATTCGCGAATCTCTACACCGGGCAAAAGGGCTACATGCTCATGCGCGCCAAGCTGGAGTTGGAGCGTCAGGGCATCACCGGTGAGGTGCTGACCAAACAGGGCCTTCGCGTCTACACCACCTTCGACATGGAGAAGATGAAGGCCGCCAAGATCGCGGCTGAGACCACCATCCCTGGGTTGAACCCGAAGAAACTCGCCACGAAGCACGTGCGCGTCGGGCTTGTCTCCGTCAACACGAAGAACGGTGAGGTGGAGGCCTTCTACGGGGGGCCGGACTATCTGAACCAGTCATTCGACAACGTGTGGCAGGGGCAGGCGCAGGCCGGGTCGGCGATGAAGCCGTACGTTCTCGCCGCGGCCCTGAAGAAGGGCTACAGCCTGAAGAGCCTCGTCAACGGCAAGTCGAATGTCCCCCTCAACACGTCGGGTGATGTCGTTCCTCCGGGACAGGGCGGTTACGCCGTTCGCACCAGTCACGCCAAGCCTGCCGTCGACCTCGTCGAGGCGATGCAGTGGTCCAACAACACCGCCTTCGTGCAGCTGGGATTCAAGGTCGGCAGCGCTGAGGTGGTCAAGATGGCAACCGAAGCCGGCGTCGCCGACAACCTGATGAAGCCCTACCAGGGTGCCGGTGGTCTGTTCCTTGGAATCAACGACATTCGGGCGATCGAGCAGGCGGCGGGTTACGCCCCGTTCGCCAATGGCGGCGTCTACCACAAGCCGCACGTCATCCGGAAGGTCTTGAACGCCGATAACAAGACGTCCTACCGCACCAAGAGCGGCAAAACCTTGAAGTGGGAAGAGTCGCGGACGATCTTCGACAAGGAAGTCGCGGCGAAGGCGACCTACGCCATGCAGCGGGTCGTCACGGGCGGCACCGGCATCTTGGCGAGGCTCCCCGACCGTCCGGCGGCGGGCAAGACCGGTACGACGGAGAACAACGTCGCGACCTGGTTCGTCGGGTACGTGCCGCAGATCTCCACCTCGGTCACCGTGTTCAACGACAAGTACGACAAGAGGCTGAAGCGCAAGAAGTCCTTGGTGATCCCCAACGTCGACGTCCAGGGTGGCACCGTGCCCGCCCGCCTCTGGAAGGCCTACATGGTCAAGGCGACCGCGGGGCTTCCGGTCGAGCAGTTCCCGCCGGCGTCGATGGACGGCCAGGTCTACAAGTACGCCCAGCTTCCGAAGCCGAAGAAGGAAAAGGGCGACGACGAGAAGCCGGAGTTCTGCAAGTACCCGATCTTCAAGGACGACCCTCGGTGCAAGGACGACCAGGACGAGCCCGACGACCCGGAGAACCCGGGCCCGGGTGACAAGCCGGCATGCCAGACGCCGTTCCCGGACGGGAACTGCGACCCGAACAAGCCGCCGAAGCTGCCGCCGCCCAACTGGTGGTGCGACGCGCACCCGGACCAGGCGCCGCAGTACCCGGCGTGCCGCAGGGGCGGCAATGACGACGATGACGAGCCGGGGCCGAACCAGCCCCAGACGCAGCAACGGGTCCTCCTTCCGTTCGGCTACCGATCGGAAGAGTGACGCCGGTCGCCGTCCGTCACGGGTGACGGGCTGGATGTGAGCGTGGCGGGCCTCCCTCGCGGAGGCCCGCCACGCTTTTGTTGTGGGGGATGAACCCGATTTGAGGTGACTTGCGTACCTTAAGTTGAGGGCCGCTTGAAGGGCCGATCGCACTCGTTCCGGGGGTGCGACCTAGGACAAAGCGGTGCGTTTTGGCTGTTCAGGCGGCCCTTGAGGGGACGAGCCGAGCACGGCGGTCACACCGTCACCGACGTGCGCAGTACTCTCGGACGACGCAGAGCCGTACCCCAGTCGAACGAGGACGCGTGTGAGTTACCCAAGCCCGTACGGACCGGACTACGGAGAGAACCCAGGGTGGAAGGGTTCATACCGCCCGGGAGGGGCAGGCGCGCCAGGCAGGGAACCGGGTGGAATCCCCACCGGCTCACCGGCGCCCGGCCGGCAAGCATGGCCGCCGGCGCGAGGTGGCCCCGGCCGGCCTGGCGGGAACCGTTCTGGACCTGTTCCCGGAGGCCGTGGCGCACCCGCGCCCGGGGGACCTACCGGATCCGGCGCTCCCGGCACTCCGGTGGGTCACCGCAGTCTCGGTGACCCCGGTGGGCGTGGCGGCCCCGGTGGTCTGGGCGCCCGCGAGCGCTTCGGCGGGCCGCCCGGCTCCGGAGGCCCTGGACGACCCGGCGGTCTTGGCGGTCCGGGCGGCACTGGAAGGCCCGGCGGTCCCGGAGGCCCCGGCGGCCCCGGAGGGCCCGGCGGCCCCGGAGGGCCCGGCGGCCCCGGAGGGCCCGGAAGGCCCGGGGGGCCTGGCGGCGGTGGGGGTTCGGGTGGGCCTGGCGGCCCGCGCAGCGGAGGACGGCGGCGGTCCAAGGCGCCCCGTCGCGAGGGCTGGAGGCGTTACGTGCCTTCCTGGAAGGTCGTCTCCGGCGTGACGGCCGTGATGTTCCTCGGCGCCGTCACGCTCGTCGGCGTCGGCTACGCGTTCACACCGATCCCGGACGAGCCGCAGGACGGCGTCACCGACCAGGGTTCGGCGATCCTCTATCAGGACGGCAAGACGCCGATCGTACGGCTGGGCGCGACCCGTGAGTCGGTCCCGCTGAGCAAGGTTCCCAAGCACGTCCAGCAGGCCGTGCTGGCGGCAGAGGACCGCAACTTCTACAACGAGCAGGGTGTCTCGCCCAAGGGGCTCGCCCGCGCGGTCTTCAAGACCGCCATCGGCGGCGACACCCAGGGTGGTTCGACCATCACCCAGCAGCTGGCCCGCAACTACTACAAGGGGCTCAGCCAGGACCGCACCATGAGCCGGAAGTTCAAGGAGATCTTCATCTCCCTGAAGCTCGGCCGGAAGCTGCAGCACGAGAAGATCCTGGAGATGTACCTGAACACGGTCTACTTCGGCCGTCAGGCGAACGGGATCCAGGCCGCGTCGCGCGCCTACTTCCGCCAGGACGTGAGCAAGCTGAACGTCGCGCAGGGAGCGTTGCTCGCGGCGATGATCCAGCAGCCGACCTACTTCAAGACCCGGGGCAACGACGACGCGAACAAGGCGCTGCGCTTCCGCTGGAACTACGTGCTCGACGGCCTGGTCGAGATGGGACAGCTGAGCCAGTCGGCACGGCAGAGCCAGCAGTTCCCGAAGACGACGTACAAGTGGAGCGACGCCAAGGAGACCAGCCAGACCGGCTTCATCAGGGAGCAGGTCATGGACGAGCTCAGGCAGATCAAGGGCCTCCCGCCCGACATCGAGAACGGCGGCCTGCGGGTCACGACCAGCCTCGACCCCAAGTGGATGAAGTACGCCAAGGACGCCATGGCCGAGTCCGGCGTCAGCCGGTGGCCGAAGAACATCTCCGGCGGCCTCATCGCGGTCGACCCGAAGGACGGGGAGATCAAGGCGTTCTACGGCGGCAATCCCGAACGCAGCCAGGTCGACACCGTCTTCACGCCGGGCGCCCAGGTCGGGTCCTCGTTCAAGCCGTACGTGCTCGCCACCGCCCTCAAGAAGGGCGAGAGCATCAAGTCGACCATCATGGGCCGGTCGCCGCAGTGCTTCGACGGCGAGGGCAACAACATGCCGATCGGCTCCAACTGCTACAAGGTCAACAACGACGAGGGCGATCCGCCGATGGGCGTCATCAACCTCGTCACTGCCACTGAGAAGTCGGTCAACACCGCGTATGTGAAGCTCGGTCTCAAGCTCGGCCTCCATGACGTCGTCGAGACCGCGACGGAGCTGGGCATCCCGAAGAAGACGCTGGCCAAGCACGAGAACCAGGGCGGTCTGTCGCTGGGCATCGCCAACATCCCCGCCGTCTACCAGGCGTCCGGGTACGCCGCGTTCGCCAACGGCGGCCGTCCCGTCACCCCGCACCTGGTCACCAAGGTGGAGGTCAAGGCGGACGACGGCAAGATGCGCAAGATCGCGCTGCCGTGGGACGAGAAGAAGGAGCCGGTCCTGACCAAGGACCAGGCGGCTCAGGCGACCCTCGCGATGAAGTCGGTCGTGCGGAGCGGCACGGGGACGAAGGCGCGGCTGAGCGACGGACGCGACGTCGCGGGCAAGACCGGGACGACCGAGCGGAACGCGGCGGCCTGGTTCGTCGGGTACGTGCCGCAGCTGTCGACCGCCGTGACGATGTACAACCAGAAGGGCTCCAGGCCGATCTCCGGGATCCCCGGCTTCCAGGGCAACAGCATCTACGGTGGCACCATCCCGGCGCAGATCTGGAAGTCCTTCATGGAGAAGGTCATCGCCGGCGAGAACATGCAGCCGGAGCCCTTCGACACGCCGACGTACAGCGACACCGCGCCCAAGGCCTGGGACACCCCGCCGCCGACCCCGACGCCCTCGCCTTCGGACACCCCGTCGTGCGAGCCGAACGTGCCCGGTTCACCGCCCGCTCCGGGCGCGGAGCCGTGCCCGTCGGGCACGCCGGCGCCTTCCCCGTCCGTTCCGAGCGCCCCGCCCTCTCCCGGCGGCGGGGAGCCGTGCGACCAGTGGGGCATGCCGATGGGCTGCAACCCCGACGTCCCGCCGTCGAGCCCGCCGCCGTCGTGGTGGTGCCTGCGGCATCCGGAGAACGCGCAGTGCCAAGACCCGAACCAGCAGCGTTCCAGCCAACCACGGTCACAGCGCAGCTAGAACGGTCCGCTCCCTGACCTGAAACCGAACACCCTGTCTCAGCACAAGCCTTCCGCTGGGACAGGGTGTTCGATCTATTTCGGGCAGGGGCAATAGGGTGCGTCCATGTCGTCGTCTACCCCCGCCCTTGACGAGCAGCCGAATGGCAACGGGCGCCTGATGCGTCTCTTGCCGGTGCTGACAGGGGTCACCGCGCTGGTGTGCTTGCTGGGCTGGCTGCAGAAGCAACCGTGCGCCACGGCGGGCTTCGACTTCGTCAAGACGACGACGCGCGGCTGCTACACCGACATCTACCCGCTCTATTACGTGCGCGGGTTGAACGACGGCAAGGTGCCCTATTTCGATTCCTTCGACGGCGACGACATCACCTATGTCGAGTATCCGGCGCTGAGCGGCTTTTTCATGCAACTGGTCGCCACGCTCGTGCGGCCGTTCGGTGTCGAGACCCGTGGCATGGCGTTCTTCAACGTGACCGTCCTGCTCCTGGCGCTGCTGGCCATCGTGGCCGTTCTCGCCACGGCGTATGTCGCCGGACGCAAGACGCTGAAGGTCGGCCTGATGATGGCGTGCTCGCCCGCGCTGCTGCTCACCGCCTACATCAACTGGGACCTGCTGGCAGTGGCGTTGTCGGCGCTGGCACTCGCCGCCTGGGCGTCCAAGAGGCCGCTGCTGGCAGGTGCGCTGCTGGGGTTGGCGATCGCGGCGAAGTTCTATCCGCTGCTGTTCCTCGGGCCGCTCGTTCTGCTCTGCGTGCGGGCGGGGCAGTGGCGGGCCATGGGACGCATGCTGGCGGGCACCGCGATCGGATGGCTCGCCGTCAACCTGCCCGTGATGCTGTTCGCGTGGGACGGCTGGCTGGAGTTCTACAGCTTCAGCCGCGACCGCGGCATCGACTGGGGCTCGATCTTCTTCTACCTCCGCAACCACGGCGTGGAGTCGGCCAACAACACCGACGACCTCAACGTCCTCGGCACTGGAACCTTCCTTGTTCTCGCTGCCTGCATCGCGGTTCTCGCCTTCGCAGCACCGGCTCGGCCGCGGCTGCCACAGCTGATGTTCCTGGTTCTGGTGGCGTTCATGCTGCCTAACAAGGTGTGGTCGCCGCAGTACGTGCTCTGGCTTCTACCGCTGGTCGTCCTGGCCCGGCCACGCCTGCCTGCGTTCATCGTCTGGCAGGTAGGCGAGGTCATCTACTTCTTCGGCATCTGGTGGTATCTGCTGGCCGTCTCCTACCGCCGGCCGGGAGCCGACCTGTCGACCACGCTCTCGTCGTTGCTGCACTTCGACGTTCCGCCAGGCGGGATCGATGACGGCGCCTACTACGTGGCGCTCTTCGCCAGGTTCCTGACGGTGCTGCTGCTGGCCCTACTGGTCGTGCGCGACATCCTGCGCCCATCGGGGGACGTGGTGCGAGAGGACGGCATCGACGACCCGGCAGGGGGCGTGCTCGACGGCGCCACCGACGTCATAAGCCTCCGAACCCTGCGCGCACGCCGAGCCACCACCGCCGCCACCGCATAGAAGAAGCGGCAACGCCCCTACCAAGACAGCTGCGAAGAAGCAGCAAGGCCGTCGATGCGGAAGGGGCGGATCTCGGGGGCGCCCCTTCCGCAGGGGCTTCCGGCGCCTCAGCGTTCGCTGTGGGCGCGCAGAGCGGTGATGAACCACTCGAAGACCGGGGTCAGGGCCGGTGGGACCGGCCAGCCGTTGATGATCGCCAGCAGGTGCCAGTAGCGTTCGGCCGCCGGATCGTTGCCGATCTCGAGACGGCTCAGCAGGTGGCGCCGGAAGTCCGCGTCGTCGACGCGCCCGAACGGCACCGCGTAGGCGGCGACCAGCTCGTCGACGAGCGGTGCGGCCTCCGCGGCCTCCGGAGAGACGTCCGCGGCCCGCGCCTGTTCCACCTTCGCGACCACGGTCTGCGTGAGGTCGTGATGAAGGCCGTCCTGGAAGCCCGTGTCGCGTTCGGACGCCTGGTGCTCGGCCATGCGCCGGACCCGCGCCCGGAAGCCCGGCTCCTGGACGAGCTCGGCGAGCTCGACCCACGCGTCGACCTGTTCCGGCTCGGGGTCGTCGGGCAGCTCGGGCATCGCCGACCGCATCATGGCCACGAACTCGGGATTGGCGTCGAGGCCGCCGAACGTCTCGTCGATGAAGTCGTTGATGATGCGCCGCCGCTCGTCGTCGGAGAGCTTGGCGAGCTTGTGCATGAGTTCCATCTCCTCTGGACCTGATCCGCGCTTGGCCACCGCCCGCAGCACCGCCCGCCGCAGCCGCAGCGTGCCGATCTGCGCGTCCAGCGCCTCGACGTGCGCGGTCGCGACCTCGGTGAGGGTGATCTCACGGTCCAGCACCCGCTGGATGCTCGCGAGGTCGATCCCGAGTTCGCGCAGCGTCCGTACGAGGTCCAGACGTGCCAGGGCGTCCAGGTCGTAGAGCCGGTAGCCGGCATGGGTTCGATCGGTCGGCGGCACCACTCCGCTGTCGGAGTAGAACCGGATCGTCTTGACCGGCAGACCGGTCCGCCGCGCCAGTTCCCCGATCGTGTACAGGGTGTCGCCGTCCATGTCCCCCACCTTGGGGTCTCCAGCCACTGGAGACTCAAGTCGCTGATCCGACGATCCCATGAGCGAAGGCGAAGACTCCCACGCGACGCCCACTCCGACCTGGCCACACGCGCGGGATAGGGGGAGTGCGCCTCGGGCGGAACGGAAAGATCGCGCACGGCGCGGAGCCGTACGCGATCTCGGGGTCGTCCGTAATCTCTGGGGTTCGTACGCGAGCTGGACGGGATGATCTTGGCCGGGCCGGCTCGAGTTCGGTCGAGACGAACCGGGCTGGACCGGGATGAGCCGGGCCTGGCCAGGTCGAGCCGGAATGGGGGACTGGCCGGGCCGGGTTGGCCTCAGCCCTGGTAACCGGGGTCGGGGATGGAGGGCGTGCCGCCTTCCTTGTGGACCTTGCGAGCCTCTTCGACGAACTCGCGGGAGAACAGCGCCGAGAGGGTCGCGACGCCGCCGCGGTGCACCCGGACCTCGGCGCTGCGGATCTCGCCCAGGAGCCGCACACGTCGGCCCGAGCCGTTCTCGCCGGTCCAGTCCTTGACGCGGCCGCGCCGGACGAATCGCAGGTCCCAGCTGTCGATGTCGGCGTCGTCGTCGACGAGCACCTTCACCCACGCGTGGTCCAGGTCGAGGCGGATCTCGATGTCGCCTTCGGGGATCCGGGGCGAACGCAGATCCAGGATGACGCCGCCGCGATGGGCGCGCACCTCGATGTGCCGCTCGGTCGTCCAGTGGCCGAGGCGCTTCACGGTGCGGTAGTCCGCCTGGACTCGTTCGACGCCGGCGGGGGCGGTGGTCGTGGCGCTGGGGGTCGCGGTGGTGTTCATGGTGGGTCTCCTCCCGGAACGGGTACCGACTCTGAATTCGAGTAACTCTTACTGAGAGTCTCTCGATATAAGAGATATTAAGAAAGGGGTCGGTACCTGTCAAGAGCGGATCTGGAGCGTGTGCGTCGGCGAAGCACCCTGTAGCTGAATCAGCCCAGGTCAGCGCGTCGCTCGGGCGTCCCACGCCGGTGCTGTGTCACGATCACCGGGAGTACACCGTCTCGAGCGCTACTACACCGCGGGCCACTACCGCAGTTTCATGCAGGTGGCCGAACCAAGGATCCGGCCTCGGCCGAAGGGACACCGGCGGGAGATGACGTGGACGCGAAGAGGGCATTGGACGACTTGCTCGCGGGCCGGCTGGAGCCGGGCGTCTTCCGGTGGGGGCCGCCCGCCTCGTTCGACTGGATCGAACGCGCCGAACGGGCCGGCCTGCGGGTCTTCCGGCTGGACGGCCACGCCGCCAAGGGCAAGGAGTCGTTCCTGCGGATGTGCGCGGAGGCATTCCAGTTCCCCGACTGGTTCGGGAACAACTGGGACGCGCTCGAAGATTGCCTGACCGACCTGTCCTGGGCGCCCGGCCGGAAGGGCTACCTGGTCGGGTACGAGGCGTGGGCGGAACTGGCCGCGGCCGATCAGGGCTCGTTCCGTACGGCTCTCGACGTGTTCGCCGAGGCAGTGGAGTCGTGGCGGGACAGTGACAGTCCGATGACCGTTCTGCTGATCGGTGACGGCGGCGGCGAGGCGGCGGCCGTCCCTGAACTCGCCTGAGGCCGGAGCCGCTCCCGGTCTCCGGCCTCAAAGATCGCGCTGATCGGCTGGGCGATCAGCAATGCCTGCCCAGAAAGCTGTAGCGACCGCCCTCCCAGGTGGACGCCACCGACGTCTGCTCACGCGCGCAATGGATGCTCGCTCAGGATCGCACCAACGCCGCCTCGGGAGGCTGGAGGTGGACGTCTGCTCGGAACCGCAGCGGCCGCCGCCTCAAGGAGCTCGGGCGGACGTCTGCCCAGGCCGCCGTGTCCTAGTAGGTGGAACCCGAGCCGGACTCGTTGATGGTCCACCAGGCCGCGCCGTAGAGCCCGACGACGACGATCCAGTAGAGGAGACCGAGCGCCAGCATGATGTAGCCCATGATCAGGCCCGCGACGGCCATGCCGCTGCCGCCCTCGCCCGTCCGGCGGATCTGGCCCTGTGCGACGTGCCCGAAGATGACCGCGAGGATCGAGCCGAAGCCGCAGGTGAAGATGCCGATGATGCCCAGGATCATCGCAGCGGTCGCCATGCCGTTGGTGCGGACGGCCACGGGCGCGCTGCCGTAGTAGTGGTGCTGGACCTGGGCCGGCGGGTACTGCTGCTGTGCGTAGGGGTCCTGCGATGCGTAGCCGTAGGGGTCGTAAGGGGGCTGGGCCATCGACTTCCCGATCGTTCGCGCGCCCGCCGCCGCGGATGTCGCTCGCGTGCGCTGAGGTGTGGACTGTGCGGATTATGCCAGTGGGACGACTTGAGGTGCGTGTGCTCATTCAGGGGATTCGCGGAGTTAGATGCCGTGCATGCGCACAAGGTTCCCGCTGGATGCCACCCTTTTGATCGTCGGTGGAGCGGACGACAAGGCCGGTTCAGGCCAAGTGGGAACGCAGCCAGGCGATGTCGTCGGCCTGGCCCTCGGCGGGGGTCTCGACGACGACCGGCGCGCCCGCCGCCCGCACGACGGTGAGGATGAGCTCCGGGTCGATGGTGCCGGTGCCCAGATTGGCGTGCCGGTCGGCTCCGGAGTCGAACGCGTCGCGGCTGTCGTTGCAGTGGACGAGATCGATCCGTCCGGTGATGGTCTTGATCCGGTCGACCGCGTCGATGAGCTCCTCGCCGGCCGCGTGCGCGTGGCACGTGTCGAGGCAGAAGCCGAGTTTGTCGTCGAGCCCGGGAACGCCGGACAGCACCTCCCACAGCCGCGCGATGCGGTCGAACTTGCGGGCCATGGCGTTGCCGCCGCCCGCCGTGTTCTCGATGTAGACCGGGATCGGGCACTCGATGCGCTCGAAGACCTTGCGCCAGTTCTCGAAGCCGGTCTCGGGGTCGTCGTCCTTCAGCACATGCCCGCCGTGGACGATCAGAGCCTTGGCGCCGATCGAGGCGGCCGCCTCCAGCTGCTGGGTGAGATTCTTGCGGCTGGGGATGCGGATCCGGTTGTTGGAGGTGGCGACGTTGATCGTGTACGGGGCGTGCACGTACACGTCGACGTCGGAGTCCTTGACCGCGTCGACGCCCTCGGGCAGGACCGGCTTCTTCCAGCCCTGCGGGTCACCGAGGAAGAACTGCACGACCTCGGCCTCGACGGCGCGAGCGTTGTCGAGCGGGTTGGTCTGGTCGACGTGGGCTCCGATGCGCATGCCTTCGAGCCTAGCCGCGCCCCCCGACAGTTCGGGCGATGGTCGCTCCGAACGCCTCGATCGAGAGCCGGGGACGTGCTCGATGGGCCGCCGTCATGCTCCGCGCCGCCGCCCGTGCTACCGCCCCCTTGGCGGCCGGAGCGGTCGACGGCCGGACTGGCCGGCGTGACCGGCCGCTGCTGGACGTCGTCCGCGACGCGGCACCGGCCCCGGACGCTGACCTCTGGGAAGTGAAGCCGCTAGGGAGTGAAGCCGCCGTGGCGCAGGGCGAAGGCCGTGCCGACGAAGGAGGCGACCATCCCGACCACGTTGAGCCAGCGCTCGCCGGTGGTCGCCGAGACCATCTGGGAGTAGAGGGCGAGCGGAAGCCCGATCACGCCGGCGATGGCGCCGAAGAAGTGGGTCGCGGGGATGAATCCGAGGATGAGCGCCGCCAGCCCGATGACGATGGCGGCGACCGCGAGGGAGTTCTCCAGCGGGTGCGGCTCTCCGTCGGTGTTGAGCCCGATGACCGAACGCTTCTGACCGGCCGCCTCCTGTGACATGGGGCCACCCCCTCCAAGTGCGCGCGTGCTCGTCGTTGCGTCCGGCCGTCATGCCCGGGCGGGACGGACGGATCGAGTCCGTAGAGAGATTCCCGGGAGAGCTGGTGATCAACCCGGGGACGGGAGCGGAAAATGTCGGCCAGACCCGGTACGGTTCGAACATGGATTCGAGGACGGCCGACCCCCGGTGGGCCGTTCGCCCTGAGGGGAAGCAGGGAACGCAAGGAGGTGCACGGTGAAGGCGAGTGATTTCGCGGTCATCGGCGACGCCGAGCTCGTTGAGGAGCTGTCGGTGCTGACGACCCAGACCGCCCGGATGCGGGCCCGGATGGCCGACATCATGGCCGAGCTGGAACGCCGGCGCTGCGCGAGGCCTCCCAGCGCACGCGCCGCCAGACGCTGACCGCCCGGACGCTGACCGGCTCGGGCGCTGGCCGGCGGGACGCTGGCCGGCCCGGATGCTGACCGCGTCCCAGCTGACCGCGTCCCGGAGGCTGAGCGTGTCAGAGAGGCTGAGCGCCCAGCCGCTGAGTGTGCCCCCAGAGAACCTGGGTGTGCCCCAGACGCCGAGCGCCGAGGCTGGGAGGTCGGATCGCGTGTTGGCCGCGTACCTAGCCTGACACGCTGCAAACTCTTGGTAGCCTGTATCGGTCTCGCGGTAGGCGCCCCGGTCACGAGTGCCGGCTCCGCCACCGCGACGGACGCAACAGCCCTCCTGTCACGGAGAGACCGTGACCGCACCAGTCCAGAGGAGGTAGGGACACAGCATGCGTCGTTACGAACTCATGGCCATCCTCGACCCGGCCATCGACGAGCGCACCGTCACCACGTCGCTCGACCCGTTCCTGAAGGTCGTCAAGGACGACGGCGGGAGTGTCGAGAAGGTCGACATCTGGGGCCGGCGCCGCCTCGCGTACGACATCCAGAAGAAGAACGAAGGCATCTACGCGGTGGTCGACCTCACGGCCGAGCCTGCCACGGTCAAGGAGCTCGACCGGCAGCTCAACCTGAGCGAGACGATCCTGCGTACGAAGGTCATCCGTCCCGAGGTCCACTGAGCCAGGCGCCCCGCGTCAGGCACCAGGCCCTCATACCCGCCGGAGCGAGCCCAATGGCAGGCGACACCGTAATCACGATCGTCGGGAACCTCGTGGAGGACCCGAACCTGCGCTTCACCCCCAGCGGCCAGGCGGTCGCGTCGTTCCGCATCGCGTCGACCCCGCGGTTCTTCGACCGCCAGGCGAACGAGTGGAAGGACGGCGAGGCCCTCTTCCTCACCTGCAACGTATGGCGGCAGGCGGCGGAGAACTGCGCCGAGAGCCTGCAGCGAGGCATGCGGGTGATCGTGCAGGGGCGCCTCAAGCAGCGGTCGTACGAAACCCGCGAGGGTGAGAAGCGCACCGTCTTCGAGGTCGAGGTCGACGAGGTCGGCCCCTCGCTGCGCAACGCCACCGCCAAGGTCAACAAGACCCAGCGGCAGGGTGGCGGCGGCGGCTTCGGTGGCGGCGGCGGAGGCGGCGGCTTCGGCGGCGGTGCCGCTGCGGGCGGCGGCTTCGGCGGCGGCCAGGGCGGTCAGGGCGGCGGGAGCAGCGCTCCGGCCGACGATCCCTGGGCGACCGGCGGCGGCTCCGGCGGGGGCGGCGGATTCTCCGACGACCCGCCGTTCTAAGCAAGACCAAGCAATCCAGACAACGTCCATTCCCGCGTGAGCGGGGCTCTACTCAAGGAGCACCACGATGGCGAAGCCACCTCCCCGCAAGCCCAAGAAGAAGGTTTGCGTGTTCTGCCAGGAGAAGATCTCCTACGTCGACTACAAGGACACCGGCCTGCTGCGGAAGTTCATCTCCGACCGCGGCAAGATCCGGGCCCGTCGCGTGACCGGCAACTGCACCCAGCACCAGCGCGACGTCGCGACGGCGATCAAGAACGCCCGCGAGATGGCGCTGCTGCCGTACACCAGCACCGCTCGCTGAGTCAGGAGGATCTGAACCATGAAGCTCATCCTGACTCAGCAGGTCTCCGGCATCGGTGAGCCCGGCGACGTCGTCGAGGTCAAGGACGGCTACGGCCGCAACTACCTCGTGCCGCGCGGGTTCGCGATCAAGTGGACCCGGGGCGCCGAGAAGCAGATCGAGTCGATCAAGAAGGCACGTTCGGCCCGCGAGATCGCGACCGTCGAGCACGCCAAGGAGGTCGCCGGTCAGCTGCAGGCGCTCAAGGTGACGCTGCGCACGCGCACGGGCAGCAACGGCCGCCTGTTCGGCGCGGTCACCGCGGCCGACATCGCCGACGCGGTCAAGTCCGCCGGCGGTCCGGACCTCGACCGGCGCCGGATCGAGATCGGCAACCCGATCAAGACCGTCGGCTCGCACCGGGCCAGCGTCCGCCTGCACGCCGACGTCAACGCCACGATCGACGTCAACGTCGTCGAGGCCTGACCGTCCGACTCGGCCTCCGCGCCGCCGCGCGGGCCCTGAGCCTTCGCGCCGGCACGCAGATCGATCGCACAGCCGCCGGGTGGGAGACACCACGTCCCCCACCCGGCGGCTTCGTGTTGCCGGCGAAGCCCGGCACATGCGCTTGATCGCAGAGGCAAGCCTCAGTGCAAGGCCGCGAGGCCGGTGAACGCCGTCCGCCTGGCTCCGAAGAGGTCCGCGAGCCGTCCGCCGAGCAGCATCAGGCCGCCGAAGAACAGCGTGTAGGCGGTGGCTCCCAATTAACCAGCGTCAACGTGTTCGTGGCCAAACGGCTCGACGAACTCGTCTCTCCGGTGCTGGGCGGTCCGGGGCCGCTGAGGACGACGTCGAGACGAGAACGACGGCTTGGCCGCGGCCGCCGGAACGGCGACGCAGAGGCCCGGGCCGAGCGGTCCTGACCGGCTGAGCTCGCGGCGCGGATGACGTGCATGAGCAGACGTGTCCCGCAAGCCGGCATATCCCTTTCTTGTGAAACGTCCCTGAACCGCCGCGTCCTTGGTTACCTACCGACTCGCGACTACCGTCCGTTATTGGATCATGACGGAAGGGAAGGGTCGCGTGTTCGTGTATTCGGGGGGATTCTCGGACGGCCGGGCGCCGGAGGGGAGTGACGACCCGTTCCTGACCCGACGCGCGATCCTGGGGGGCGCGGCGGGGATCGTCGGCGTTCTCCTGGGAGCGGGCCTGGCCGAGAATGAGGCCATGGCGGAGATCCTTTCGGCGGGTGCCTCCGGACGTCCCGTACCGACGCGGCCACGCATCTACACGCGCCGGGAATGGGGAGCCAGGAAGGCCAAGGAGCCCACTAGGCTCGTCAGGCGCAGGCCGGACCGCATCATCGTTCACCACACGGCGACCCCGAACTCCACCGACTACTCGCTGGCGCACGCCTACCGCCTCTCGCGCGACATCCAGCGCTTCCACATGAAGCACCGGGGCTGGAACGACACCGGCCAGCAGCTCACGATCAGCCGTGGCGGATACGTCATGGAGGGGCGCGAGAGCAGCCTCTCCGCGATCCTGACGGGCCGGCACGTGATCGGTGCGCAGGCCCTGCACCACAACGATCACACGATCGGGATCGAGAACGAGGGCAACTACGCGAAGGCCCTCGTCCCGGAGATGTTGTGGTCGTCGCTGGTCTCGGTCTGCACGTGGCTCTGCGACGAATACCGGCTCGACCCCTACCGATCCATCATCGGCCACCGCGACTACGGCGATACCGACTGTCCGGGCGACGCGCTGTACGCCAGGCTCCCCGAGTTGCGCGAGACCGTCTCGGCCCAGCTGCCGCGCCGTGCGGAGGAGGTGCGCGAGCCCGAACCGCGCCCGGCCGCAGAGAGCCCCGAGCCCCGGACGATCAAGTCACCCGACTCGAAGCCGGAAGTCACGGACACCCCCACACCGACGCCTTCGAATGACGTCGCCGACGGCGACGCTCCCTCTCCGGACGTCTCCCACGTCTTCCCCTCGCCGCCCGCGTCCGACGACTAGCTCGCCATCACCGACGCCCGAGGTCGCTACGGAGAGCCCGCCCCCTGCCCTGTCGCGCCGCCGCCTCTGGCGAGCGACACGTCCACCACCGGCGGCGCGGCTGCCTGGCGACGTCATTGCCGTCGTCTCAGGATTCAGGCGTGGTGTAGCGCGTGCGGCGCCGCGCGATCTCGGGGTCGATGCCCTCGACCAGGGACCAGATGCCGGCGACCCGTTCCACCAGTGTCTCGGGCGGCAACCCGGCCAGCCCCTCTGCCGCCAGGTCATCGATGGCCTGCGTCAGCCGGGCCATCCGCTCTCCGTGTGTGGAACACATGTTCGAATAGTAGCGAGAGCGGGTAGAGGTGCGTGGGGGACTCCGCCGATTCAGTCCCACCAATCACACCGCTACCGCGTGGCGCCGGTGACCATCCAGGCGTCACCCCGGGCGCGCAGGCTCAGCGTCACGAGCCGTGTGAGCATCCACAGGCCGATCGCCAGCCACAGCCCGGCGAGCCCGGCGTCCGCCTCGTACGCCAGCCAGGCCGCGGGCAGGAAGACCACCGTCGCGATCACGGTGGTGGCCGCCAGGTAGCCGCCGTCGCCCGCGCCGATCAGGATGCCGTCCAGGACGAACACCACCCCCGCGACCGGCTGCAACAGCGCGACGATCAGCAAGGACATGAAGATCAGGTCCCGGACGTGCTCGTCCGAGGTGAAGAGCGCCGGCAGCCACGGCCGTACCGCCATGATCGCCAAACCGAACACGACGCCGCCCACCACGCCCCACTGGACCATGCGGCGGGTGGAGGCCCGTGTCCCTGCCGTGTCGCCCGCGCCCAGATAGCGCCCCGTGATCGCCTGGCCGGCGATCGCGATCGCGTCCAGGGCGAACGCGAGCAACGTCCAGACCTGGAATCCCACCTGGTACGCGGCGATCTCGGGATCGCCCATCCGTGCCGCGATCGATGTCCCGACGATGAGGACGAGCCGGAGCGCCGCCGTACGCAGCACGAGGCTGAGGCCTGCCGTGGCGGAGGTCCACAGCCCGGCCGCATCAGGTCGCACGGGCGTGCCATGTTCCCGGGCCGCACGCAGGACCACCGCCACGTACACCGCGGCACTCCCCGTCTGGGCGATCACCGTGCCCCAGGCAGAGCCTGCGATGCCCCATCCGAAGCCCAGCACGAAGACCGCGTTCAGCAGCAGGTTCAGCGCGAAGCCGCCGATCGACACGACGAGCGGCGTGCGCGTGTCCTGGAGGCCCCGCAACACTCCGGTGCCGGCCAGCACGACGAGCATGCCCGGAATGCCGAACAGGCTGACCTTCAGATAGGTCTCGGCGTACGGCGTGACCGACGCGGAGGCGCCGAACACCTCGACGATCGACGAGGCGAGCGGCCATCCGGCCACGATGAGGACCCCGCCGAGTGCGAGCGCGAGCCACATGCCGTCGATGCCCTGCCGGACGGCGGCGCGCAGATCACCCGCTCCCACCTGCCGGGCCACCCCGGCCGTGGTGCCGTAGGCGAGGAAGACGCACAGGTAGACGAGGGTGGTGAGGGCTTGCCCGGCCACCCCGAGTCCGCCGAGTTGTGCCGTGCCCAGATGACCGACGATCGCGGTGTCGGATAGGAGGAACAGCGGCTCGGCGACGAGCGCGCCGAAGGCCGGCACCGCCAGCCGCAGGATCTCGCGATCATGCGCGTTCTTCCGTGGACGCAGGGGTGAGCCGACCATGGCCTCCACGGTAGCAAGAGGTAAGGCTTATAGGAAATATGTCTATTACATTCGCGTTCGTGGCCGTCCCAGCGGAGACTTTCTTTCCCGCACACCCGGTGGACGATGTTTTAGCAGGTCATATGAGGTGCGCCGACGACCGCCCCCCGATAATCCCCAGAGTTGTCCCCAGGTCGTGCACAACCAACCCGGTACATCTGCACAGCGGCTCCACAACCCCGTCCACAGATCACGTTGCTCTTCCGGAGTGGCACTCAGGAGAATGTCGGACGCGGACGATAGATGTGAGATGCGGGGTCGGCAGCGAAGCTGGCGGGGCGGCTGAGACCTGGGAGATGGGGGATCCAACGTGAGCGTGGCCGAGATAGGCGGCTCGGAGCCCACTCCCGGGTTCGAACGCACCCCACCGCACGACATCAACGCCGAGCAGGGCGTGCTCGGCGGCATGCTGCTCTCGCAGGACGCCATCGCCGAGGTCGTCGAGCTGCTCCGCACGGGCGACTTCTACCGGCCCGCCCACCAGATCATCTACGACGCCATCCTCGACCTCTACGGCCGCGGTGATCCGGCCGACGCCGTGACCATCGTGGGCGAGCTCACCAAGCGCGGCGAGATCAGCCGGGTCGGCGGCGCCCCCTACCTGCACACGCTGATCTCCTCGGTCCCCACCGCGGCCAACGCCGGCTACTACGCCAAGATCGTTCACGAGCGGTCCATCCTCCGCAAGCTCGTGGAGACCGGCACCCGCATCGTCCAGATGGGCTACGCGGCGGACGGGGCCGACGCCGACGACGTCCTTGATCGCGCCCAGGCCGAGGTCTTCGCCATCGCCGAAAAGCGCGCCGGTGAGGACTACGTCCCCCTCAGCGAGATCATGCCCGGCGCCCTCGACGAGATCGAGGCCATCGGCAGCCGCGGCGGCCAGATGACCGGCGTTCCCACCGGTTTCAGCGACTTGGACGCCCTCACCAACGGCCTCCACTCCGGCCAAATGATCGTCGTCGCCGCTCGACCTGCGATGGGTAAGGCAATTGCCCTTGATACTCCCCTTGTGTCTCCTTTTGGGTGGACGACGATGGGTGAGGTCAAAGTCGGTGACTACCTGATCGGGGCGGACGGTAAGCCCACCCGTATCGTGGCGGCCACCGAGGTGATGCACGGACGTCCCTGCTACGAGGTGGAGTTCTCCGACGGCGAGGTGATCGTTGCCGACGCCGAACATCAATGGCGCACGACGCAGACGAGCCGTCGTCAACAGCTCACCTTGGTCGACCCGCACACCCGTGTTCTCGACGGCGTGACCGCCGATCGGCTCATGACCCATCGTGAGGCCGTTGCCGTGGTGGGCGCACAGCTCAGCGATGCGCAATCCGGCCACGCCCTGCCCGGCCATGCGAAACGCGGCTATGCGAAGTTCGGGCTTGGCCGCGCGGTCCATCCGGCCAATCTTGCTTCGGCTGTGCAGGACCGTCCCATCAGGACGACCGAAGAGATCGCTGCGACCCTGCGATGTGGCGGCCGTCCCAACCACGCTGTCGCTGTCGCGGCTCCGTTCCGACTTCCAGCCGCGGACCTTCCCATCGCCCCCTACCTCCTTGGTGTTTGGCTGGGTGCCGGAGACGACCGGGCGACAGATTTGACCTGCTTCGACGATGAGATCCTCGACGAGCTCAGATCGATCGGCCAGTGTGTCGTCTTGCCGCGTTCTACCCCAGGCCGTTATGAGCTTCTCGGCCTCAGGCGGCTGCTCCAAGAAGCAGCGCTCCTTGGAGGCAAGCACATCCCGGCCCCCTACCTGCGGGCATCGGAGGAGCAGCGGCGCGATCTGCTCGCTGGGATGCTCGACACCGATGGCTTCGTGTCGGAGATCGGGCAGGTGCAGCTCAGCTTCGTCAACAAGCGGTTGGCCGAAGGCGCGCATGAGCTGATCCTGAGCCTCGGCTACCGCGCGACCATGACGACCAAGCCGGTCAAGGGTCGCTCACCCGAGACGTCCACGTTCTACCGGATCAACTTCACTCCGGTTGAGCCCGTCTTCCGGTTGCCGCGCAAGCTGGCGCGGCAGCGCAAGCGTGTGGATCCCAAGGCGCGGGTGCGCTACATCGTGGACGTGCGGCCGGTGCCAAGCGTCCCCGTACGCTGCGTTCAGGTCGACAACGCCGACCACATGTATCTGGCCGGGCGTTCGTGCATCCCGACGCACAACTCCACGCTGGCACTCGACTTCGCCCGGGCGGCCTCGATCAAGCATGGTCTGACCTCGGCGTTCTTCAGCCTGGAAATGGGGCGCAACGAGATCACGATGCGCCTGCTCTCCGCCGAGGCCCGTGTCGCGCTGCACGCCATGCGTTCCGGCACGATGCAGGACGAGGACTGGACGCGGCTGGCGCGCCGGATGAGCGAGGTCGCCGAGGCGCCACTGTTCATCGACGACTCGCCCAACATGTCGATGATGGAGATCCGCGCCAAGTGCCGCCGGCTCAAACAGCAGCACGACCTGCGCCTGGTCGTCATCGACTACCTGCAGCTGATGACCTCCGGCAAGCGGGTCGAGAGCCGCCAGGTCGAGGTCTCGGAGTTCTCCCGTTCGCTGAAGCTCCTCGCCAAGGAGCTCCAGGTCCCCGTCATCGCGCTCTCCCAGCTCAACCGAGGTCCGGAGCAGCGAACCGACAAGAAGCCCATGGTCTCCGACCTACGCGAATCGGGCTGCGTGACGGCCGCGACTCGCGTCATGCGGGCGGACACCAACGAGGAGGTCTCGATCGGGGAGCTTTTCGAGAGCGGCGCTCGTGACGTTCCAGTGTGGGCTCTCGATGAGCGGCTCAAGTACGTGCCGAGGACGTTGACTCATGTGTTCTCGACGGGACGCAAGCAGGTCTTCCGGGTTCGGCTGGCATCGGGCAAGGAGATCGAGGCCACGGCCAATCATCCCTTCCTGACTCATGCGGGCTGGACCGCCCTTGCGGAGCTCGGCCCCGGCGCGCGGATCGCTGCGGCGCGGCATGTTCCGCCCCCTCTGACGATCGATCCCTGGCCGGCGGACACGGTGACCCTGCTGGCGCATCTGATCGGGGATGGCTCGTTCGTCAAGCGCCTGCCCGCGCCGTATCGGTTGACTCACGGGCGTCGCAACCCGATAGCGGAGTGGTTGGACGAGCTGGGGCTCTTCGGCCTGCGTTCTCACGAAAAGTTCGTTCCGGCCCCGGTGTTCCGGCTGCCGAAGGAGCAGGTCGCGCTGTTTCTGAGGCATCTGTGGGCCACCGATGGCTGCGTCCACTGGGATGCGAAGAACGGGCAGTGCCGGGTCTACTACGCGTCTACCAGCCGCCGGCTTGTGGACGATGTGTCCCGCCTCCTGCTGCGATTCGGGATCCTCTCGCGTGTGACCGTGACCAAGGGCGCTTACCGGCCGGGTTATCAGCTGCATCTCTATGGCGCCGAGAACCAGTTGGCGTTCTTCGAGGCCGTGAAGGTGCACGGTGCGCGTGGTGTGATCGCCGCCGCCGCTGCGGAGAGGCTGCGCGAACTGCGCTCGAACACCAACCTTGACACCGTTCCCCGTGAGGTGTGGGGCGATGTGCGGCAGATCCTGGCTGAGCAGGGGATGACGCATAGAGAGTTCTCTGCGGCGATGGGGACCAGGTTCAATGGCAGTGCGATGTGGAAACGCGCACCCAGCCGGGCACGCCTGGGGCGGGTCGCGACCGTGCTCGACAGTGCCGAGTTGGAACTGCTGGCCACCAACGACGTCTTCTGGGATGAGATCGTCGCCGTGGAGTGCCTGGGCGAGCAGGAGGTCTACGACGCCACGGTCATGGGCCTGCACAACTTTGTAGCGAACGGGATATCCATCCACAATTCAATCGAGCAGGATGCGGACATGGTGATCCTCTTGCATCGGGAGGACGCCTACGAGAAGGAGTCGCCTCGGGCGGGCGAGGCGGACCTGATCGTGGCCAAGCACCGAAACGGTCCGACCGCGACCGTGACCGTGGCGTTCCAGGGGCACTACAGTCGTTTTGTCGACATGGCTCAGTAGCCGTGGTGTTGACATCGGTTTCGAACGGTGGCTGGCGTTCTGGCAGATGTGCCTCGTCGGCGAGTGTTGGGTTTGATTAGTTTGTGCAGCGAATCAGATCGTGTCATTCGCTGAGGTTGTCGGGTGGACGGGCCGCACCTTCGGCTGGCGTATTCTTGTCGAATGGGAAAAGCCACGAGTGAGCCGATGAGCGTCATCACCGCGCTGGTGCGTTCCTCATTCCTGGTGAACGCCGTGTACGCCGAGTCGGCTCGGGAGTACGGGCTGACCCCGCAGCAGGGGCAGCTGCTCTGCGTGCTGATGGCGCAGCCGTACGGGATGACCGAGCTCGGCGGAGTGCTGGGCCTGGCCAAGTCGAGCCTCACCGGGTTGGTCGATCGGACGGCTCGTACCGGGCTCGTCCAGCGCGAGCCCGACCCGCGTGACGGGCGGGCGGCACGGGTCGCGCTGACCGAGGAGGGCGGCAAGCTCGCTGAGGAGTTCTACGCAGAGACCTGCCGCCGGGTTGAGATGCTCCCGTCCGGGCTCAGCGAGGCCGAATCCGGCAAGCTCGCCGAGCTGCTAGGCCGGATGGTCATGGACAACGCGGTTCCGGAGGTCTTCATGGAGCTGGACGACCGGGCCTCCGCCGTCCACGGATAGCCGGACCAGGTCAGGCGAACAGGCCGGTATTCGGCGACCGCGGTACGGTCGGCCCGTTGCCTCTTGTTGGACGAGCGAGCCAACGCGAATATGTCGCTTCGCGAGCTCAGCGGCGCCCCCGCGCTCCACTGGCGAGGCAATTTCAATGACCTGACGATTTGTATAGCGAATTGCTCGTGTGTGGTTGACGGGGCACATGCAGACGTGAGGCGAAGAACAGACCCCGCCCTTGTCTCACAGGGCGGGGCTGATCGGGAGAGCCGGTGGTCTGTCGCGGCCTAGGCCTGCAATGACAGGGTTTCGCCGGACTCCAGCAGCGTCTTGAGGTTGGAGAGGAGCGCGGGCCAGCCTCCGCTGACCGCCTTCAGCATCTCGCTGTCGGGCTCGAAGTCGTCGTGGACCACGGTGAGCTTGACCGTGCCCTCGCCGGCCTGCTCGATCTCGAAGGTCACCTTCGACCGCTTCTCCTTCCGCAGCTCGGCGAACTTCTCCTCGCTCCAGCCGAACCACTCGGCCATCTTCGGCTGGTAGTTGTGCCAGGTGTACGAGAGCCGCTTGCCGGGCTCGGCCTCCAGAACCTTCTGGTCCCAGTCGTCGAACTCGTCCTCGGCGTCCATCCGCCACTTGATCGGCGATCCGACCTTCCAGTCCGAGTCGGGGCCGGTCCCCTCCATGTAGCGGCTGATGAAGGCGGGTTCGGTGAGGGCCTGCCAGAGCTTCTCCGGCGTCGTCTTGATGTACGTCACGTACACGAACTGCGTGTCGCTCATCGGTGCGTCCTCCAGTGCTCGTTTGAGGTCGGCGAGCGCGCGGGCCCGCCCGCGGTCGTACCGGTCGATCCAGCGCTCCGCGATGTCGTTGATGGGTGCGGCGTTGAGGTAGTGCAGCTTTTCCCGCCCGCGCCGGCTCGCCGTCACCAGACCCGCGGACTCCAGCACGGTGAGGTGCTTGGTGACCGCCTGCCTGGTCATCTCCAGCTCGGCGCACAGCTCGCGCAGGCTCTGCCCGTTGTGGAGGTTCAGAGCGTCGAGCAGTCGCCGGCGACTGGGGTCGGCGAGTGCCTTGAAGATCGCGTCCAACACCATCACCTCAATTAAGCAACCATCTGGTTGCCTATCAGGTTAGGCAACCTTTTGGTTGCATGTCAATCGGGCAGAGCGATATCGCCTGCATCCGGTGAAGACCGGCCGCCGAGACCGGCCGCGGTTACCGGCTGCGTGTGCGTCCACGGTGTGCGGCTGCGGTGTGCGGCTGCGGTGTGCGCCCGAGAGGTCGGTTGCGGACGTCGGCCGGGGGAGATCGGCTGCGGTTGCGGTGTTCGGTAGGGATCGGTCGGCGGTGGAAGTAGGCGTCAGGTGAGCCGGGACGGGCGCTCGCGGCTGTCGGCCGAGGTGGTGACGGACGTCGCCGTGCGGATGTGGTCGTAGACGAGGGAGGTGCGCACGTCGGCGATGTTGCGATGCCGCGCGACATGGTCCAGTACGAAGTCACGCAGATGACCGGCGTCCCGCACGGCGACCTGGATGATGAAGTCGTCCCCGCCCGACACCACGAAGACCGCGAGCGTTTCCGGGAGTTCGGTGACGTATGCCCGGAATCCCTCGACCGCCTCCCGCACCTTGGGATGCAGCCGCACGTTGATGAGGGCCTGCAGCGGACGGCCCAGCTGAGCCAGGTCGACCTCGGCATGGAATCCCATGATCACGCCACGCTTCCGCAGCGCTCGGACCCGCTCCAGGCATGTCGAAGGGGCGATGCCCAGCCGGCCGGCGAGCTCCCGGTTCGTCTGCCGCCCGTCGCGCTGAAGTTCCCGCACGATCACCGCATCAAGTTCGTCCATCATGCTCTCCGACCGTCGATTGCCGAACTATCTTCGGAAACTACCCCTTCAGATTGAGGATCAGTCGGGAAATCGACGACCCTCCTGTCATGACTTCGGAAAAGCTCCAGGACGTGCCGGCGACGTACACCCCCGCGTGGCTCGACGCCCTCGTCCACCAGTCCCACCTGCCCACCAAGGAGCAGGCCATCAAGTGGGTCATCCTGGTCGACCGGGACCTGCCCGTCGGCCTGCAGGTGAACGCGGCGGCCTGCCTGTCCGCGGCCGTGGGCAAGGCCGCCCCGGCCATGGTCGGCGCCGGCGGAATCGATGCGGCCGGCAGCCCCCACGCGGGTCTTCCCTGGACGGGCTGCACCGTCCTCGCGGCCACCGCCCCCATCGTCAAGACCGTGCGCGCGAGCGCCCTGGCCGAGCCGGACCTGCTCGTCGCCGACATGGCCGCGACCGCGCAGCGCGTCCGCGTGTACGACGACTACCTCGCCGAACTGGCGCGCCTGGAGGACGACGACCTCTCCTACTACGCGGTGACCCTCGCCGGGCCCCGCGCTCTCGTCGACCGCCTGACCGGCCGCTTTCCCCTCCTCAAGTGACCGGGCCTGCGTCTGCGCTCTTTGCGTGGGTGTCCTGTGCTGACTCCTGCCTGTAGCGCCGCGTGTGGGTCGGCGTGGGCAGGACGACGGAACCTAGGAGCGGAGGGGGAGGAGGTAGTGAACGATTGGTTCGTCGTTGCTGGAAACGGCGACTTGGCCGGTGAGGGAGAAGCCGAGCCGTTCATAGAGCGCGTGGCCTCGGGCGTTGTCGGCCTGGGTGAAGAGTTGAACGCGCTCGTAGCCACGGTCGCGCGCCTCGTCGACGAGGGCGCTGAGGAGTTGCCTGCCGATGCCCTGGCCCCAGAGCTCTGGCAGCACGGCGACCATGCTGATGTGGCAGAGACCCGGGATCGCTTCACCGAGACCCCCGTCGCTGCGTCCGCTCATGCCGGCGGCCGATCCGATGACGCCGCCGGAGCGCTCGGCGACGAAGAAGAACGTGCGCGGGTCGCCGAGGCGGTGAGTCGTCCGGGCTCGGGCGTTCTCCTCGACCGGCCGCGAACCGCTGGTTCGAGCGGCGTCGGCGAGGAACACGACTTTGGAGACGGCCATCACGTCGGCTGACATGCCGCGCCGGACGACGACGCTGTCGTTCGTCATCACACCAGGCTAGTGAGCCCGCTCGTGCTCAGGTAGTCGTCCCGCTGCTGAACGTGGCATCCGTTGCGGAATGTGGCGTCCGTCGCTGGACGTGCCGTCCGTGGCGCGTCCGTCTGACGGTCTGGCATTCGTCGGTGGGCAAAGACCCGAGAGAGGGAGCGCGACGATGGAGATCATCATTGCCGGCAAGGTCCAGGTGGACCCCGCGGAGCGGGACCGGTTCGTGGAGGGGCACCGCGACATCGTGGGGCAGTCGCGCAAGCAGCCGGGGTGCCTCGATCTGGCGATCACGGCGGATCCCCTTGAGGCGGGACGCGTCAACATCTTCGAACATTGGGAATCGGAGGAGACGCTGGAACGGTGGCGTGCGGTCGCGCCGCGACCGTCGACCTCCGTCGCCATCCTGGATGACCAGGTGCTCAAGCATGAGATCGCCAACACCAGGCCGCCGTTCGACTGACGGCCTCGCGCGCGCCGCGACGTCGCGGGGCGCTGGCGCTGGCCGCCGGGTGAGTGGCCGACGAGCGGCAGGTCCGGTTCATCGGCGCGGGCACGCCTTCCCTGGGAGCGGTGGTGGGTCAGATCCTGCCGTTGCGGCGGAGGATGTCGATCGCGCGGACGGTGCTGGCGCCGCGCCATTCCAACGCGCCGGCGGGGGAGATCTTCGCGTATTCGACGGTCCAGCCGCCGTCGTCCTGCTGGCGCGCGGCCAGCCGGTCCAGGTCGGCGGAGATCTGTTCTGGGGTGAAGAGGGCACGCGAAGGGCTGTCGGGGTACGGCGAGAAGTCCAGCGGATGCAGGAACTCGTCGTCCGTCCCGCCCTCGACTCGGAGCTTGCCCTCGGCGGGGATGTGCGCGCCGAGGCGCGTCAGCAGCTCGGCCGCCTCGGGGCAGGTGTCGTGCACCGCGTCGAGGAGCCAGATCGAGAACGAGAGGATGTAGGCGTGCGGCGCCTCGTCGAGGGCCGCGATCTGGTCGAGGCAATAGCGGGTCGCGCGGGCGAGCCATGGGTGGGCGGCGACGGCCGGGTCGTGGGCGGCGACACGATGGGCGGCCGCCGCGGTGACGTTGGTGATCTGCAAGGACGACACCGTCCGGTCGGCGTCCTTCCACCAGGGCGCGGTCGCCGCGGCGGTGGCGAGGGGCAGCGCGAACGGCACGCCGCCGTCGGGGCACGAAACGGACTGCAGCCAATCGCACAGCGCCACGGCCTGTGGGGCGGTGGCCGGTGCGATCTCCTCGAACACCTCGAAGGCGTGCAGCGCGGCGCCCGGCTGGCTCTCGGGTGAACGAAGGTCGGGTTCGAGGCCCCAGCCGTAGCCGCCGTCGGGGTTGCGGTAACCGTCCACAGCGGCGAGCACACCGGCTGTGCCGGTCTCACCCATCAGGAGCTGGAAGCGACGTCGGTCCAGGACGCGGGCATGGCCGGCCATGAAGTCGGCTACCGCGGAGAGCTCGATGGTCATGTCCTCCATCGTGTGCCGGATGGAGGGGCCGGTCTTGTAGGTTTCGGACCTTCCACGGATCTTTACCTGCTCAGGCCGATGCTTGTTTGACGTGAAACACCGGCCGCCGTCCGGAAGCGCCGCCGGCCGGGGAGCGGCCGCGGTTCGGGGCGGCGCGTCCATGTAGCCGACCGCCCCGCCCAAAGCTTGGGCGGGGCGGTCGGCATGAAACTCGCCACGAGTCAGTCTCCGACGTGGCCGTGATCGTCCGGCTTGCGGCGGTCAGCTCACGGTGACCTCTTCGTCGGTCAGGCGGCGAAGGGCGAAGGGCTCGGCCAGGACCTCGTCGAGGACCTCGGCGACGTGCTTGAAGTGCGGCGTGCCGAAGTGGAAGTCCAACGCGCCGGCGCTGGTCCATTCCTCGACGATGACCATGCGGAAGGGGTCGCGCGGGTCGGTGTACGGCTCGTACGCGATGCAGCCCTCCTCGTTCATCGACGGCGCGATCATCTCGTTCAGGGCCGCCCGCATCCGGTTCTCGAGGCCGGGCTTGGCGCGCAGCTTGACGACGACGGTCAGTGACATGGTTTCTCCTCAGGAACGGGTCGGGACGGCGGGGCCCTGGCCGGCACCCGTACGCACGATCGCGGTGGCGATCTCGTCGAGGTCGGCAGCGGTGAGTTCGAGGGACGCGGCGGGCAGCCACCCATCGACCTGGCCAGGCCGGCGGGCACCGACGATGGCGCCGGTGATGCCGGGCCAGGCGAGGGTCCACGCGACGGCGATCGCCGCCACCGAGACCCCGTGGCGCTCGGCGACCGGACGCAGCGCATCGGCCAGTGCGAGGTTGGCGTCCAGTCCGGTGGTGAAGTCGGGGTGTCCGGCGCGCCAGTCGCCGTCCGGCAGGTTCGCCACGCGGTCGCGCGAGAACGCGCCGGTGAGCAGGCCCGACTGCATCGGCGAGTACACGATCACGCCGGTGTCATGCTCCCGTGACCAGGCGATCTCGTCGGCGGCCGAACGGTTGATCGCGGAGAACGGCGGCTGGAGGGACTCCACGTGCGCGACCCGGTCGGCACGTTCGAGACGGGGCACCTCATGGTTGGACAGGCCGATCGCGCGGACCTTGCCCTCGGCCTTCAGATCGGCCATGACCTGCCAGTACTCCTCCAGCGGCGTACCCGGCACGCGCTCGCCGCCGGCCTCCGTCTCCGCCCCGTACTCCAGCGGCCCGCCGTCCTCGGCCGGCCAGTGCACCTGGTAGAGATCGATCCGCTCGACCCCGAGGCGCCGCAGCGACCCCTCGACCTCGCGGCGCACGCCGGCCGGGCTCATCTCGCGGCGAGGCGGCGCGGTCCGGTCGTTCTCGTCCCAGGCCAGGCCGAGTTTGGTGAACACGAACGGCCGGTCCGCCTCGGGCAGGTCGGCCAGTGCCTTGGCGACGATCTCCTCGCTGTGCCCGAGGCCGTACACCGCCGCGGTGTCGATCCAGTTGACGCCCTGCTCGATCGCGTACCGGATGGTGGCGACCGAGTCGGCGTCGTCCTGTGGCCCCCAGGCGTACCGCCATCCAGGCCCGCTGATCCCCCACGAGCCGAAGCCCACGCGGGTGATCTCCATGTCGGTGGTGCCGAGGCGCTTCTTCGGCAGGCTCATCGTTGACTCCCTTGAATGCGTTCTTGCGATGACATTCATGGTGTCGGCCCAGCTCAGACTCACCCAGGGCTCCGCTTCGCCGGGGGACGGCCGTACCTGGGTCTGCCAGAACCACCCACAGGTTCAGCCGTGGGCGTGCTCGGCGGAGCGGCGGGGGAGGAAGAGGGCCGGTACCACCGCGAGGGCGACCAAGGTCAGTGCCCAGCCGTAGGTGTGCTGGAAGGCGTCCGCCAGAGCAGGGGCAGCTTCGTCGGAGATGTGCGCGCCCAGCCCGCCTGCCGAGGCGGCGGGGCCGGAGACGCGGCCGGCCATCGCGTTCGTCAGCAGGACCGAGATGACGGCGGTGCCGACCGCGCCCGCCATGGTGTTGATGAGATTGACCGTGGTGCTGGCTGCCGGCGCCTGATCGTGGGACAGGCCCCGGGTCGCCGCGGTCATCGTCGGCATCATCGTCGTTCCGCCACCGGCGCCGATCACCGCCAGCGCGGCCATGAGCACCCAGTACGGGGTGTCGGCGGCGAGCGCGCCGGTGAAGAGGGCGAACCCTGCCGCGGCGGTCGTGATACCGGTCAGCACGACCCTTCCGGGCGCGAACTTGTCGGTCAGCCGCCCGGCGATCTGCATCGCTGTCCCGGAGGCCAGCGCTCCGGTGATGCCCAGCAGCCCGGCCATGGTCGCGGACTCGCCCCGCACGACCTGGTAGTAGAGCGGCAGCAGGATCATCGAGCCGAAGTAGCCCGCGGCGAACAGGACCAGCGTGCCGGTGGCCGCCGCGAACGAGCGGTCACGGAAGAGCCCCAGGTCGATAAGCGGATTCCGGGCGGTCAAGGCGCGGCCCACGAAGCCGGTGACCAGGAGGGCACCTATCCCAAGAGGAAGGAGCACCCCGGTGGAGCCGAAGTCGTGGCGCTCCCCACCCGTCGTCACGCCGTAGATCAGGGTGGCCAGGCCCGGGGACAACATCAGCAGCCCGGGAACGTCGAGCGGCCGCCGGGTCGCCGGCGTATCGCGGGGGAAGAGCCGCGCCGCCAGAACGATCACCACGGCGCCGATCGGCAGGTTGATGAAGAACATCCAGCGCCAGGAGACCTCGTCGACCAGCCAGCCGCCCAGCACCGGCCCTGCCAGCGGCCCGACGAGGACGGCCAGACCCATCGTGCTCATCATCCGGCCCAGCCGGTCGGGAGCCGCGGCGCGCAGCAGGATCGTCATCCCGACCGGCATGATCATGCCGCCGCCGAGGCCCTGGAGCACACGGAACGCGATCAGCGACTCGATGCTCCACGCCGCGCCGGCCAGCACCGATCCGGCCGTGAAGAGCCCGATCGCCGTCAGGTAGAGCCGGGTGCCGCCGAACCTGCCGGTGGCCCATGCCGTGGCGGGGATCATCGCGCCGAGCGCGAGCGAGTAGCCGGTGGCCACCCACTGGACGGTGGCGAGCGGGGCGTCGAAGTCCTGCGAGAGCCGGTTGATCGCCACATTCACCACGGTCATGTCGAACGTGGTCATGATCGAGCCGAGCACCAGAATCAACACGATCGCGCGAACCCGCGGCGCGGACTCAGTGCCAGGCAAAGCGCCCGATCCGCCGGGCGCCGAGGCTCGTCCACCACGGCGTGAACTGGAAGAGACGGTCGTCATCTCAGAATCCTTAGCTGGAGCATGTGACACGCCACGGCGGCGACCGCGCCAACATCTCTCGCGCACTGACGTCCGCCGCGAAAGCACCGTCACGGCGGACGCGGCGATCACGGCGAACGTGGGCTAGCGCGGCCATCCGGCGAACGTGTGAACGACGTGGCGGTTGCAATGAACGCGGTCGTCACGGCGGACTTGGTGGATGCGCCAACCGCAAACGTTCAGGAGATGCCTGCGGTGGCTGTGGACGCCGCACACGGACACAGCGGTTTCGGCGTTCCAGTCGAGGGAGGGCTGTGAGCGCACGCATTGCGGCACACGCTCTTGCGGTTGGACGCTTCTCTTGCACGGAACGTAGTTGCTGCGAGTAATGCAGTAGGCACAGAGCATGCGTTGAACACAGCGGATGTGTCGTTATGACGTATGCAGTGGTTGTCGTGGCTAGCGCTGCGGACATAGCGGCTGCGGTTGTCGTGGCGGGTTACAAGTGGAGGGGCTAGGCGGCGTACGGGCGGGTGGCCTTTGCGTCGCGCAGTGCGTGCGCCCACCAGGTGAGCTGGTCGAGCATCGTCTTCGCGGCGGCTCCACAGCTCTCACCGTCCCGATGCGTCCCGTCGCCCTCGAATTCACCCCACGCGTTGTGGAAGCTGACGGTGTCGCGGATGGTGACCGCGTGCAGTTCGGCCAGGACGACTCGCAGTTGCTCGACCGCACGCAGGCCGCCCGAGAGACCGCCGTACGAGACGAAGCCGACCGGCTTGGCGTGCCATTCCTTGTTGTGCCAGTCGATGGCGTTCTTCAGCGGCGCCGGGAAGCTGTGGTTGTACTCCGGGGTGACGATCACGAACGCGTCGGCGGCGGCCAGCCTCGGGGACACGGCGGCCAGTTGACGTTCCACCGTCTCGCCGGGCGGCCGTCCGAACTCCGGGAACACGGTCGGCAGCGGGGTCTTCGCCAGGTCGATGACATCGACCGTCAGGTCGTCACGCTGCGACGCCTCGCCGATGAACCAGTTCACCACCGTCGGGCCGAACCGGCCCTCGCGCGTGCTTCCGACGATGACCGCGAGCTTCAGCGGGGTCTGCTCCATCATGGTCTCCTTCATCCATCGGCAGCTCAGGCCGCGTTTTCGTTGATGAAGAAGACGCTACGGATCCGGCCGGGCCCAGGAATCTGTCATGTGACTGGCCTGGATGACTGAAGGCCTACCTGGGCCCGGGCGACGTCCGCGTGGGCGACCGCTCAGCGTGGCAGCTCGGGGCGGTCGATGATCCGCAGCCACGAACCGTCCGGCTGCCGCCGCGCGACCTGGACCCGTCCGCCGGTGCCGTCGGCCGGACGGGTCGACGTCAAGGCGAGATCACCGTGAAACACGGTCGGCAGCGGCTCCTCGGCCGCGAACCGCGGCTTGGCCGCGAGCATCTTCTCGAGCACCGCCCGGATCGCCGCATGGCCGACGGTCTCGTGCCCGGGCGGGAACGCCAGCACCGCGTCGTCCTCATAGAGCTCGACGAGGCCCTCGACGTCTCCGTCGTTCACGCGCCGCACGAACAGCCGCGCCAGATCCTCAGGGCTGGTCGCCTTCTCGCGGGTCGCTCCCGTCTTCGTGCCCATATCGATCAAACCCCTCTCAATGTCTGCTTCAACTCCACTCTGCGCGTGCCCTCTCCAGAAGTCCAAGACATGATCGCACTCGCACCTAGAAGCGACAGTTATAAAGACTCAGGCACCTGGGATGATCGGTTCCCTCTTGTAACCGATCGCACTAGCAGGCACTATCTGGTCATATGGACGACGGAACTCAGCGAGCCCATGTCTGCCCCGGCACGGACGAGGACTACGAGGTACTTCAGTGGGACACGCGCGAGGACTGTGAGGTCCGGCAGATTCTGGACCGGGTGGCGGACAAGTGGTCGCTGCTGGTCATCGCCTTGCTCGACCGTCGCAGCCTTCGCTTCACCGAACTGCGCCGGAAGATCGACGGGATCAGCCAGCGCATGCTCACCGTGACCCTGCGGCAGCTGGAACGGGACGGCCTCGTCCGGCGCACCGTGCACCCGGTCGTCCCTCCCCGCGTGGACTACGAGCTCACCGCGCTGGGTGCCACCCTGCACGACACCATCCGTTCGCTGGTCACGTGGACGGAGCAGCACCAGAACGAGATCGCCACGGCGCGTGCCGCATACGACGCTCGAGTCGAGGCCGAGAAGGAAGCCGCCGACCAGGAGGCAGCCGAACGCGACGCCCTCGCCCGCGAGGTTCTAGCAGGCAGACGCTGAGCGGCCAGAGAACGGCCTCCCGGTGCGTCGCGCGGGGATCAGGCAGCGGCTGTGCGGTCGGGGGTCAGGCGGCTATGTGGCCTAGGCCGCCGTCGGCTGCCAGGACGATGCCGGTGCTGAACGTGGCGTCGAACGCGAGGTAGAGCACGGCGGCGGCGATCTCCTCGGGCGCGCCGTGCCGGGACATCGGGGTCACGTCCTCGCCCGCCTTCTGGTTGGCCGCCTTCTCCTCGTCGCTGAGCCCGGCGATGCCCATGGTCGGCGTCTGGGTGAAGCCGGGGCTGACCACGTTCACCCGGATCCCGCGCGGCAGGAACTCGGCGGCGAACGCCTTGGCCAGCCCACGTACGGCGGTCACCGAGCCGGTGGCGACGCTCGACTGCGGGTAGCCGAGCCCGTCGAGGACGGCGGTGGTGAAGACGAACGAGCCGCCCTCGTTCACCAGCGGCAACAGCCGTTGCGTCGTGAAGAAGGCGCCCTTGACCTTGATGTCGAACGTCCGGTCGAAGCTCTCCTCGGTGACGCTCTCGATCGGGCCGAACGCCGCGTGGCCCACGTTGACGAACACGAAGTCCACTCGGCCGAGCCGCTCTTCGGCGATGCCGCCAAGGGCCTCGATGTCGGCCAGGCTGGCGGCGTCCGAACGCACCACGTGCGCGGGGCGTCCGGTGAGTTCGGTGCGGGCCGCTTCGATGTTGGTCTCGTCGCGGCCGGTGAGGAGCACCTCGGCCCCGCCGTCGAGCAGCGCGCGGACGACGGCCAGGCCGATGCCGTGCGTGCCGCCGGTGACCACGGCCTTCTTCCCCGCGTACCTCATGAACGGATCTCCTTCTCGATGAGGCCGACCAGGTCGCTGAGCGCGTCGCCCTCGCCCGCCGCGATGATGTCGCGCATCGGGGTGAGCAGATGGGTGAGGAGGTCGATGCCGACGCCCTCGGAACGGCTGCCCTGAACGATGTTCGCGAGCGCGGTCGCCTGCATGTCGAGCGGCGACTCCTCGGACGGGATGTCGCCCGCCTCGCGTTCGGCCGACGAGGGCGCCAGGACGTTCGCCATCGCCTGCAGCCATGGGATCAGCAGGGACGTGGTGAACTCCGCGGCCCGCTCCGGGCCGATCAGGGCGGTGGCGTGGCGGGCGCCCGCGAAGATCCCGTACATGCCGGAGAGCAGAGCCAGATCGTTCAGGGCCGCGAGCCCGGCGTCCTCGCCCACGAACGTGGGCACGGCGAGGACCTCCAGCGCCGCCCTGCACCGATCGAACGCCGCGCTGGATCCGCTGTAAAGGATGAACCCCTCAGGCTTACCGATCATCGACGGGATGGCCATGATGCCGCCGTCCAGGTATTCGGCTCCCTGCGCGGTCACCCACGCGCCCGTGCGGCGGGCCTGTTCGGGCCGGCCGTTGGTGAGGTTCACCAGGACGCGGCCCTTCAGCATGTCGGCGTTGGGAGCGAGGAGCTCGTCGACGGCGTCGTAGTCCAGCACACAAAGGATCACCAGATCGGACGCCCACAGCGCGTCGCTGACCGTCGCCGCCCGGGTGGCGCCGCGGGCGACCAGGGCGTCGGCCTTGGCGGGCGTGCGATTCCAGACGGTCGTCCGGTGGCCGGCCGCCAGGCAGGCGTTGGCGAGGGCCTGGCCCATGGAGCCCAGGCCGATGATCGTCACCGATGGTTCGTCGGTCATTGTCTCCCCAGTTCGAGATGGCCTTCAGCAGGTCGGGGCCCACTCTGCGAGAGGTCTCTCTTGATCGGCTCTCGGTCGGCTCACGGAGTCCGCTGGGTAACGTGAACGACATGCGTTTCGGGGTGCTGGGTCCGCTTGAGGTGTGGGCGGCGGACGGCAGTCCCGTACGCGTTCCCGAGGCGAAGGTCCGCGCGCTCCTCGCCGACCTTCTGATGCACGAGGGACGCGTCGTGTCGGCGGACCGTCTCGCCGACGACCTCTGGAGTGAGCGTCTGCCCGGCAATCCGTCCGGCGCGTTGCAGACGAAGGTGTGGCATCTCCGCCGTGCCCTGGAGGACGCCGAGCCGGGCGCGCGCAAGCTCGTGGTCTCCCGTGCTCCCGGCTACCAGCTGCTGGCCGGCACCGGCGCGATCGACGCGGGACGTTTTGAAACCCTGCTCGTCCAAGCCACCGCGACGGACGATCCGCGTGAACGTGCCGCACTTCTGACCGACGCCCTCGCGCTCTGGCGCGGCCCGGCCGCCTATGCCGACTTCGCCGACGAGGAGTTCGCCCGGCCGGCGATCACCCGCCTGGAGGAGCAGCGCCTGGCGGCGTTGGAGGAACGGGCCGCCGCGCGCCTCGAACTGGGCGAGCACGGACTGCTCGTCGGTGAGCTCGCGGACCTGGTCGAGCAGCACCCGCTCAGGGAACGCCTCCGAGCCGTCCAGATGCGGGCTCTCTACCGAGCCGGACGCCAGAGCGAGGCCCTCGCCGCGTACAACGATCTCCGTGACCGCCTCCGGGACGAACTCGGCCTGGACCCCAGCCCGGACCTCGCCGAACTCCACCAAGCGATCCTCGATCAAGACCCAGCCCTCGCCCCAAGCCACCCACCCGCCACCCACCCGCGCACCAACCTGCCCGCCTCCGTCACCGAGCTGATCGGCCGCGCAAACGCGATCGCAGCCGTACACGCCCTCCTCAATACCGGCAGGCTCGTCACGCTCACCGGGCCGGGCGGCGTCGGCAAGACCCGCCTCGCGATCGAGACGGCCGCACGATCGGACTTTCCCGACGGCATCTGGCTGGTCGAACTCGCCGCCCTCGACCGCACGGCCACCCTCGACCGCATCGCCGACCTGGTGACCACCACCCTCGGCCTACGCGACGACACCTCGCCGGACGAAGACCCGCTCGGCCTGATCGCAACGACCCTGCGTACCAGGCGGACGCTGCTCATCCTGGACAACTGCGAACACGTCATCGCACCAGCCGCCGCATTCGCCGAACACCTCCTGAAGGCCGCCCCCGACCTGCACATCCTCGCGACCGGCCAAGAGCCCCTCAGCATCTCAGGCGAATCGATCTGGCCCGTCCCGCCACTAGACCTACCGCCGCATGGCCTGCGGCCCGTCCCGCCACAACCACCCAACCCGCCGCTGGCCAACCCCGGGTCGGCCTCCCCGCGGCCGCCCGATGACCTCCGTGGGGTGCGGGAGTCGAGTGCGGTGCGGTTGTTCGTGGCTCGTGCCGCGGCGGCCGTGCCCGGCTTCGAGCTCACTGCGGAGAACGCCGCGGCCGTGGTGGAGATCTGCCGGCGGCTGGACGGGATCCCGCTCGCGCTGGAGCTCGCGGCCACGCGCCTGCGCGTCCTCGGTGTGCGGGCGCTCCGTGACAGGCTGAACGACCGGTTTCGGCTGCTCGCCTCCGGCCATCGCGGTGCCCCGCCCCGCCAGCAGACCCTTCGAGCGGTGATCGACTGGAGCTGGGAGCTGCTGACCGGCGCCGAACAGACCGTGCTGCGCCGTCTGGCGGTCCACGCGGACGGCTGCACGCTGGAGGCCGCCGAAGAGGTCTGCGCTGGAAGCGGCGTGGACGTGGATGATATCCTTGATCTTCTGGCCAGGCTGGTCGATCGTTCACTCGTGGTCGTCACGGAGCGAACGGACGGTCCGCGTTACCGGCTGCTGGAGTCGGTGGCCGCCTACTGCCAGGAGAAGCTCCGGGACGCCGGCGAAGCCATTGCCGTGGAGCAGCGTCACGGCGTCCACTACGCCGCGTTCGCCGAACGCGCCGCGCGCCACATTCGGGGGCATCAGCAGCGGCAGTGGCTGGAACAGCTCGACACCGAGGCCGCCAACCTGCGGGCCGCGCTTGAGGGCGCGGCCCGGCGCGGGGACGCGCGGCTCGCGTTGCGGCTGGTCAATGCCCTCGCCTGGTACTGGTTCCTGCGGGGCAGGCTCAGCGAGGCAAGCCGTTCGCTCGGCTTGGCCTTGGCGATCGAGGACGGAGGGCCTGGTCATGGACGCGCGGAAACGATGATCTGGCAGATCGTCCTGGCCATACGTGCGGGCGACGTCCCGCGCCCGATGGAGCGGGTGGACGCCGCACTCGGCCTGTTCGACCAGCACAACGCAGGGCGAGCGCACGCCGAATGGCTGCTCGGCTTCGCCCTCTTCGGGTACGGCGACGTCTCGATCAGCGAAGACCTGGTGAGCCGTGCGCTGACCGGTTTCCGCGCCGGGGGAGACCGCTGGGGCACCGCCGCCGCGCTCAGCACGCGAGCCCATCAGGCCGTGCTGCGCGGCGACTTCACGGCGGCCGAACGGCACGGAACGGAGAGCGCCGCGATCTTTCACGAACTCGGTGACCGGTGGGGGCAGCTCGCCACCACGGATGTCCTGGGTGCCGTAGCGGAGTTCACCGGCGACTACGTCCGCGCCGCGCGCCTCCATCGCGAGGGGCTGCGCACGGCCGAGGAGCTCAAGCTGTGGCCGGACGTGTCGCGGCGGCTCTCCGGGCTCGGCCGCATCGCACTGCTCAACGGCGACCACGCGTTGGCCGGGGAGCTTCTCGAACGTGGACGCAGGCTGGCGGCCGACCAGGCCGACGAGGCGGCGGAGGAGCACGCGGAGATCGGCCTCGGGCTCGTGGCGAGGCGCCAGGGCAGGCTTGACGCGGCCGAGGTCCATTTGCGGCGGTGGCTCGACTGGTGCCGGGAGCGGGGCGGCGACCACGGCGTGGCGTTGATCCTTGCCGAGCTCGGCTTCATCGCCGAACAGCGCGGTGATGCCGAGGCCGCGATGTCACTGCAGGCGGAGGGCCACGAGACGGCCCGGACGACCGGTGATCCCAGGGCGGTCGCGCTCGCCTTGGAAGGCATGGCCGGTGCCCATGCCCTCTCTGGCGATCACCTTGAGGCGGCCCGGCTACTGGGTGCCGCCCAGGCCCTCCGCGAGTCCGTCGGCAGCCCGCTCCCGCCGGCCGAACGTGGTGACGTCGAACGCATCACGGCCGCCGTACGCGACGCGCTCGGCGGCACCGCCTTCGAAGCCGCCTTCACGCAAGACGACCCCGTCCATGTCACCGGCTGAGCCGACTCACGTCACCGGCTGAGCGCGGCGACCGGACCGTGGACGAAGCCGTTCACCAGCCACACGAACTCGGCGGGCTGCTCGACCGGGGCGTTTCCAACGGTGATCGCAGGCATTGTCCTCATCCCTTCGGCGTCGTTCTCGTTCAGTGCCGACGATGCCCGCGACGGGCGTGGATGAGGAGCGGAGCGTTGTAGCCGGGATCCGCGACCCTGGCCTGAGCAAGGTGGCGGCTACCTGGCTTGGCGGCTAAGAGCTTGGGCGTTCAGGGCTTTGCGCTTCGGGCCGGGTGGCTTCTCAAGGCTTGGCCAGGAAGTCGCGGTAGTACGACATGAAGTCGGGCTGTGAGCCGTCGACGTCGGTGAACCCGTACTCCTTGGCGAGCTCTCCGCTGCTGTACGAGCCGCCGGTCTTCGCCATGACGTCGGGGTCGGAGGCCAGGGCGACAACTGCGCGCGCCACGTACGCGGGTGTCTCCGAGGCGGCGAAGTGCTGGTCCTTGGCGATGCCGTCCCGCCAGTTCTCCTCGGTGACGCCGAAGATGTCCAGCATGGCCTCCGACCGCAGGAACCCCGGCGTGAGTGCGAGGGCCGCGACGTTGTACGGCTTGAGCTCGGCGGCCTGGTTCTTGGCGAGCCGGATGACGGTCTGCTTGGCCAGGTCATAGAAGAACGTCCCGCGATAGCCGCTGAGGAACTCGTCCACGAACTGCTCGGTGCCGTCGGTGACCTCGACGACCAGACCGCTCTTCTGCTCGACCATCAGCGGCAACGCGAAGTGGCTGGTGATGATGTGGGTGTCGACCGCGCGGTGCAGGAGCGCCAGCCCCTTGCCGAGGTCGTGCTCCCACAGTTTCTTGTCCCACTCGGTCAGCGCCTCGCCGCCCCACACGTCGTTGACGAGGACGTCCAGGCGGCCGTGTTCGGCGCGAATGCGTTCGACGAGGGTGCGCACCTGATCGGGCTCGGAGTGGTCGACGCGGACCGCGATGCCGGTGCCGCCGCGCGCGGTGACGAGCTCCGCGGTCTCTTCGATGGTCTCGGGACGGTCGAGATCGGAACGGCCCGCTCGGGTGCTGCGGCCGGTGGCGTACACCGTCGCGCCGGCCGCGCCGAGCTCGGCGGCGATGGCCCGGCCGGCCCCCCGCGTGCCGCCGGCGACCAGGGCGACCTTGCCACTGAGTTGCACGGTTCCTCCTCCGATGATTAATAAATGTCTGTTCATTTACTATAACGCCCATACGGAGGGATGGGCAAACGTTCGTTCACTAACCAGCGGGCTTCGAGGGGCCAGAGCCAGCCGGTTCCGAGCCGCCTGAGCTAGCGGGTTCCGAGCCGCCAGAGGGAGGTGACCTCCGCGGCCCGCGCCTCGTACAGCGGGTCGCTGGAGTCCATGGCGCGCGGGTGCCGCGGCTTGATGTCCATGCGGTCGAGGACGCGCAGGTCCGCCGTCTCGAACGCGTCGAGGAGCTCGGCCCGGGTGCGAAGCCCGAGGTGTTCGGCCAGGTCGGAGAGGATCAGCCACCCCTCGCCGCCCGGTTCGAGATGCTCGGCCAGCCCGTTCAGGAAGCCCCGCAACATCTGGCTGTCCGGGTCGTACACCGCGTACTCCAGCGGAGAACTCGGGCGCGCGGGCACCCACGGCGGGTTGCACACCACCAGCGGCGCGCGGCCCGGCGGGAAGAGATCCGCCTTGATCACATCGACCTGGTCGGCCAGACCGAGACGGTTGACGTTCTCACGTGCGCAGGCCAGGGCACGCTCGTCCTGGTCGGTGCCCACGACGCGTGCGACGCCGCGTCGCGCCAGCACCGCCGCGAGCACGCCGGTGCCCGTGCCGATGTCGAACGCGAGGGAGCCGGACGGCAGCGGCGCCGCCGCGACGAGATCCACGTACTCGCCTCTGACCGGCGAGAACACCCCGTAGTGCGGGTGGATCCGGTCGCCGTCGAGCGCCGGGATCGGAACGCCCTTCTTCCGCCATTCGTGCGCGCCGATGAGCCCCTGCAACTCGCGCAGCGACGTCACGTACGGCTCGTCCGCCTGCCCGTGCGCCTCCACGCAGGCCTGCTCGACGTCGGGCGCGCGGCGCAGCGAGATCTTGTGGCCGGCCTCGACCGGGATCAGCACCATGCCCAGCGTCCGGGCCCGTTGTGCTTGCGCCTGGCGGTGCAGGTGGAACGCCTGGACCTGCGAAGGCGTCTCGCCCTTACGCTTGCGGCGGTCCGCGCGGCGAGGCGTACGGTCGGCGCGGCGTGTCATGGCCTGGAGGAGCTGCCGCGCGTTCTGGAAATCCCCGCGCCACAGCAGGGCGGTGCCCTCGCAGGCCAGCCGGTACGCGTCGTCCGCCTTGGTCGTGTCGTCGGCGATCACCACCCGCCGCGGGGGCGCCGCGCCGTTCTCCGAACGCCAGCGCGCCGAACGGTCGGCCCCGTCCTCGTCGAGCCACTGGATGATCTGCGGTTCGTTCACGTCGGCCTCACCGCCAGCTCCGAGCTCGAACGCCGTGTCGAGACGTCCGCGAGCCGGTTCAGCTTCTCCTCGTACTCCGAGCCGGGCTCCGCCGCGTACATCATGAGGCGGCTCAGATCCGGATCGCCGGGCAGGTGCAGGGTCTCGAACGGAAGCACGAGCAGCCCGGCCTCGGGATGGACGATGCGCGCCTCGCCGTGGGTCAGGTCGACGACGCGGTGCTCCTCCCACAGCCGCCGGAAGTCGTCGCTGCGCGCGAGCATGGAGTCGATCAGGGCACGCAGGCGGACGTCACCGGGGTCCTGACCGGCCCGGAAGCGCAGGTAGGCCACGTTGCGGCACGCCACCGGCAGCCAGTTGCCGCCCAGCCTGCCCCGGTAGTCGTCGTTCAGATGGATCTGGTGCGTCCACGTGCGCTCGTCCGGCGGCATCGCGGCCAGGTCGACGAAGATCTCGGCGGTGAGCCGGTTCCAGGCGACCACGTTGGTGTGGTGCCCGACGACGTACGCGGGTGCGCGCGTGATCGAGTCGAGGAGATGCTGGAGCGGCGGGCGCAGCCGCGGCGGATCCTGCCGGTGATCGATGCGCGGCGGATGGGCCAGGCGGTGCAGGTGGGCGTGCTCGTCGCCGTCGAGCCGGAGCGCCCGGGAGATCGCGTCGAGGATCTCGGCCGAGACGTTGTCGGCGTTCCCCTGCTCCAGCCGGACGTAATAGGCGACGCTCACCCCGGCGAGCTGGGCCAGCTCCTCACGGCGCAGCCCGGGGACCCTGCGGCGGCTGCCGTACGAGCGCATCCCCACCTCGTCGGGCCGCAGCCGAGCCCGCCGGGACTTGAGGAATTCCCCTAGATCGTTCCCCTGCGCCATGACAGCCGAGCGTATCGGGAGCCGCCGACGGAACGGGCCGTCGAGGGTGCCACTGCCAGTGGCAGGAACCGCGGGCGTACGAACGGGCGGGGGCTGGGTGGACGAGGCGCGGCGGCCGATCGTGGACGCGTCCGATCGAGACGATCTCTTGGGAAGGCGTTCCATGGCTACTCTGACCGGCGTCGCGGCACCCCCCGCCGCGATGCGGATGACCTCGCGGCACAGGCTGATCCTGATCTTGCTGCTCGGCGTGCAGTTCATGCTCGCCATCGACTTCTCGATCCTGAACGTGGCGTTGCCGGTGGTCGGCGAGGGACTGGGCTTCGGGCTCGACTCGCTGCAGTGGATCGCGACCGCGTTCGCGCTGCCCGCCGCCGGTTTCACCCTCCTCTTCGGCCGGGTGGCGGACCTGTTCGGGCGGCGCCGCATGCTGCTCGCCGGAATGGGCCTGCTGGCGTTCGGTTCGCTCATCGGAGGGGCGGCGACGTCCCCGGCGCTGCTGCTCACCGGCCGGGTACTGCAGGGCTTGGCGACGGCGATCGCCACCCCGGCGGCGCTGTCATTGATCACCACGTCCTTTCCGGAGGGGCCGTTGCGCAACCGGGCGCTCGGGCTCAGCGGGGCGCTGATGTCGGCCGGGTTCACGGCGGGCGCGGTGCTGGGCGGCGTGCTCACCGACCTGCTGAGCTGGCGCTGGGCATTCCTGATCAACGTCCCGATCGCGCTCTTCGTGCTGGCCGTCGCCCCTCTAGTGATCACAGAAGCCCGCCGCGCGACCACCGCATCCGGCCGCGTGACCACCGAAACCGGTGGGGCGATCAACGGGAGTTCGCGGCGGCGGGGCTCGCGGCTGGACGTGCCGGGGGCGATCACCGTCACCGGCGGGTTGCTGGCTCTGGTGTACGGCGTCACGGCCGCCGGATCGCAGGGCTGGTCCGACCCGTTCGCGCTGGGGACGCTCGTGCTGGCGGCGGTGCTGCTGGTGGCCTTCTGGGTCGCCGAACGGCGCGCCCCGGCCCCGCTGGTGCCGCTGCGCGTCCTCGCGAAGCGCACGGTGACCTGGGGCAACGTCGGCGGCTTCATCGCGTTCGCCACCGAGACCTCGCTGGTCTTCCTGATGACGCTCTACCTGCAGCAGGTGCTGGGATATTCGGCGATGGCCACCGGGCTCGCGCTCGGCGTCCTCGGCGGGGGCACGTTCGCGGGCGGGGTCGCCGCTCCCCGGATCATGGCCCGCGTGGGCGGCCGATGGACCCTGGCCGCCGGGCTCGTCCTCCAGGCGGTGGCGACGGCGGCGCTGCTCGGCCTCGGCGAGACCCGCGACGGGCTGCCGTTGATGCTGGTCGCGATGGCGATCGGCGGCTTCGGCAACCTCGTCGCCATCGTGGCCTTCATGGGCACCGCCACGTCCGGCCTGCCGGACGAGGAGCAGGGCCTCGCCACCGGGCTGGCGACCATGACCCAGCAGGTCGCCATCACCCTCGGCATCCCGGTGATGAGCGCCGTCGCCACCGCGGGCGGCGGCTCGGTCCTCGGCGGCATCCACACCGCCACCGTTGTCAACGCCGCCGTCGCTCTCGCGGGTGCGGCCCTGGCGGCCGGCTTCCTCGGCCGCCGCGCGACCGCCGAGGTCGAACTCGCCGGGCCTCGAGAAGCGTCATGACCGTGTAGTTGAAGGACGGTGACGTGCGTACGGTCCTGGTCACGGCACCGGGTGCGAGCCTCGGCCAGGAGGTGCCGGTCAGGGTCCACCAGGCGGGTGTCGCCCCGCGCGGTTGGCTGGTGTGGGCGCACGGTGGCAGTTGGACGTCGGGATCGTCCGCCGGCTGGCACCATGCCACCGCCGACCTGGCCAGGGCCGCGTCGGGCACCGTGGTGAGCGTCGACTACCGGCTGGCTCCCGAGCATCCGCATCCGGCCGGGCTGCTGGACGCGCTCGCCGCGATGGACCTGGCGCAGGCCCTGACCGACGGGCCGATCGCGGTCGGCGGCGACAGCACCGGAGCCACGCTCGCCGCCGCCGCGGCCCTGGTCTGGCGCGATCTCGGCCGCCCGCTCGCCGCGCAGGTGCTCGCGTACCCGCCGATCGATCCGCGGGCGTCCTCGTACCCCCGCGATCCGAGCCGGGCCAGGCTCCTGGCGGCGTGGCGGTCCTACCGGGGCACGGCTGAGCGGCATCCGGCGGCCACCGGAGCCACCCGGCTCTACAGCACTCCGGACGAGGCCGACGACCTCGGCGGGCTCGCCCCCGCGATCTTGGCCGTCGGGACCGCGGATCCGGTCGCCGAAGACGTCCGCGACTATGCGCGTCGGCTCCGCGCGGCTGGGAACGCCGTCAGTCTCAGGGAGTTCGCGGGCCTTCCGCACGGGGCGTTCCTCGACGCCCTCGAGATGCGCCACTGGCTGGGCAAGGCCTACGCCCGTACCTACGAACAAAGGACATAATGATCACCGCTCCGGACTACACGTCAGAACTCCTGCGCCATTTCGTGGACTTGCGGGACGGGACGCACGGCGACGCCTCATCACGTCAGGGCAAGGAACGGCACTTTCGGACGGCCGTCGAACTGCTCGATCCGCACGCGCGGCGGACGCTGGAAGAGATCAACACCGCGCTCCTGCTCGAAACGGGCGAGGTGGTGGCGACCGGTGTGACGCGTTCCGCCGACGGAGGTATCCACAGCCTGTGGACACTCGGCTGGCCGGAGCAGCGGGCCTCCGGCATCGAGCCGATCACTCTCCGCGCGTTCTATGGTGCCGGGTTCCACCATCCGCATCTGCGCGGCGCGACGGTGGGCGACTGGCCGCTCAACGTCTTCACCGCCGAACAGGCCGCGGCCGCGGTGCCGGCCCTCCGTGCCATCGCGGCCGCCGACCTGCACAACCTCGTGTTCCAGCGGGACTACCGGATCGTCCCCGCCGTCACGCGCGGGTAGTCAGGAAGGGATCTTGTCGAGGAAGCCGAAGACCTTGTCGATCCGGCCGTCCTCGCTGAAGACCGCCACATCGAAGCCGATCACCGGGGCCTCCACCGCGTCCGCCGGGCCGAGTTCCCAGGTGAAGCGGGCCGTGTCGTGGTGGGCGTCGACGTCCCCGGCGAGCCGGAAGGCGAAGTCCGGGAACTGCTGCTGCACGGCGGCGATGGTCGCGTCGAGGGCGTCGCGTCCCTCGACCGCCACGAGCGGGTCGGTGTACGCGGCGTTCTCGGTCCACACCTCGTCGATGGCGGCCCGGCGGGCGGCGGCGTCCTTCTCGTTCCAGATGTCGATGTAACGCTGGGCTTGTTTCTGCGCGTCGTAGCTCATGACCCCTACGGTGCCGAGCCTGGACGATAAAGACGATTACCTGCGAGGTCATCGGGCTTGTTCCGTTTTGCTCCAGGTAGTGTCTGCCCGGCGGATGTGAGACGGGGGAACGCGGGCAGTGGCGAACGTGGCGATGGCGAACGCGGGTTCGTGGGCGCGGTCAGGCAGGCACGCGGCCGTACGGCGGCGCGCTCCAGGCGGAACGGCCCCGGCCGCCATCGGGATCGGGCTTCTGGGCGCGCTGTTCTTCTCGTCCTCCTTCATCGCCAACAGGCTCATGGCCGTGGACGGCGGCGCCTGGGAGTGGAGCGCCTCCCTACGCTTCCTGCTGTCCCTGCCGGTGTTCTTCACCATCGTGGCGATGCGCCGCGGCGGTCTCCTGCCGGTGATGCGAGCCCTCCGCGCCCAGCCGGGCCGGTGGACGCTGTGGAGCACGGTGGGCTTCGGGCTGTTCTACGCGCCGCTGTGCATGGCCGCGACCACGGCTCCGGGCTGGATGGTGGCGGCGAGCTGGCAGGTGACGATCATCTGCGGGATGTTCCTGGCGCCGTTCCTGTACGCGCGCGGCGATCACCGGCGCCGGATCCCGATGAAGGGCGTCGTGCTCTCAGGCCTGATCCTGGGCGGCGTCTTCCTCGCCCAGCTCGGCGGTGAAGGGCACCTGTCCTGGACCGTCGCCGGCGGCGTCCTCGCGGTGCTGATCGCCGCCGTCGCCTACCCGGTGGGCAACCGCAGGACGATGGAGCTCGCCGGTGATGACCTCGACACGTTCCAGCGCCTGCTGGCGATGTCGATCGCGAGCCTGCCGTTCTGGCTGGCCCTGGGCTTGGCAGGCGGCCTGCGCGCGGGCCTTCCATCCTCTGGCCAGCTCACAGGCACCACAGTCGTGGCGATCTGCTCAGGCGTGATCGCCACATCCCTGTTCTTCGCCGCCACCCAACGCGTCCGCGACAACCCCCTCCAGCTAGCGGCAGTAGAGGCGACCCAAGCGGGCGAGGTGGTCTTCGTAGCCCTGCTGGAACCGGTGATCCTGTCAGCCCACCCGCCCGGCCCGGCAGCCTGGACCGGAATCCTGGCCATCACCGCAGGCGTGGCCCTCTACGCGTTCGCAGCCCGCCCCACCACCAAAAACCCCGCCCCCGCTCCGGACCAACCGCACTAACTAACGCGCGCTCCCACCCAAGCCACGCCACTCCACATGGGCGCCACCCGCGTCAACCACCCTCCGTCCGAGCGCCGCACGCAAGCGCGGATCGGCGCGCGCGCCGATCGTGCCGCTCCATGCGAGTGTCGCCCGCAACAACTGCCGCTCTGCAGGTGCGCGCTCGCGCTCGCGTGAAGTGCCGCTCTGCACGCTCGCGGCCCGCGGCGGTCGCATGGCGTCCCAGCCGCGTGAAGCGGCGCTTTGCACGTGCGCTCATCGTGCTGCTCTGCCCGTGTGTTGGTCGCGTCGGGCGGTTGGCGGCGCTGGGCTTGGTCTGCCGCAGGGGCGTCTCCGGTGTTGGCCTGGTCGGAAGGATGATGTCGGATTTTCGCTAGTGGGAGTTGCTGGCCTCGGGAATGCTGGGGGCATGCATGAGGATGTTGAGCGGTGCGTGCGGGCGGTCCAGTCCAAGGACGCTCGCTTTGACGGGTGGTTCTTCACCGGGGTCGTGACCACGGGTATCTACTGCCGGCCGAGCTGCCCGGTCGTCCCGCCCAAGCCCGAGAACATGCGCTTCTACCCGAGCGCGGCGGCCGCGCAGCAGGCCGGATTCCGGGCCTGCAAGCGGTGCCGGCCCGACGCCAGTCCCGGGTCGCCACAGTGGAACGAGCGCGCCGACGTCGTCGCCCGCGCCATGCGGCTGATCGCGGACGGGGTGGTCGATCGGGAAGGCGTGCCGGGCCTGGCCTCTCATCTCGGCTACAGCACCCGCCAGATCGAGCGGCAGCTCCAGGCCGAGTTGGGCGCGGGGCCGCTCGCCCTGGCCAGGGCCCAGCGGGCGCAGACGGCGCGGCTTTTGATCGAGACGAGCGCCTTGCCGATGGGGGACGTCGCGTTCGCCGCCGGGTTCGCCAGCATCCGGGCGTTCAACGACACCGTTCGTGAGGTCTTCGCGCTCAGCCCGACGCAGCTCCGTGACCGTGTGGCACGAGGCCATCCGGCCGTGACGGCCGCGGAGGAGTCGGTGGCGACCCTGTCGCTGCGGCTTCCGTTCCGGGCTCCTCTTTGCCCGGACAATCTGTTCGGCCACCTGGCGGCGACCGGCGTTCCCGGCGTGGAGGAGTGGCGGGACGGCGCGTACCGCAGGACACTGCGCTTGCCGAACGGCCATGGCATCGTCACCCTGCGGCCACTGCCGGAGCACGTGGCCTGCACCTTGTCGCTGACCGACGTCCGCGACCTGACGATCGCGATCAGCAGATGCCGGCGCATGCTCGATCTGGACGCCGATCCCGTCGCCGTCGATGATCTGCTGCGCACCGATCCAGTGCTCGCGCCGCTGGTCGACAAGGCTCCGGGACGGCGGGTGCCGCGCACGGTCGACGCGGCGGAGTTCGCCGTGCGGGCCGTGCTCGGCCAGCAGGTGTCCACCGCGGCCGCCCGCACGCACGCCGCCCGGCTGGTGACCGCGCACGGCCGGCCGATCAATGATCCGGACGGCGGCCTCACCCATCTGTTTCCCGATTCCGTCGCCTTGGCCGAGCTCGACCCGGCCGCGCTGGCCTTCCCCCAGACGCGGCGTACGACGCTCATGACGCTGGTGGAGGCGCTGGCGGCGGGAGAGATCGACTTGGGCGTCGGCAGCGACTGGACCGAGGCCCGGACGCGGCTCGCCGCGCTCCCCGGAGTCGGGCCCTGGACCATCGAGACGATCGCCATGCGCGCGCTCGGCGACCCTGACGCCTTCATCCCCGGCGACCTCGGCGTCCGCGTGGCGGCCCGCGAGCTCGGGCTCCCCGCCACACCGGCGGCGCTCACCAAACGTTCCGCGGCCTGGCGTCCCTGGCGGGCGTACGCGGTGCAGTACCTGTGGGCGACCGGCGATCATGCCATCAACCGGTTGCCGGCCGCCTGACCGACGAGAGGATCGACACGATGTCACCGAAGACCGTCCATCCCGGGCACCGGACGCACGCCGTGCTGGAGAGCCCGTACGGCCCGCTGACCATGGTGGCCACCGACGGCGTGCTCTCCGGGCTCTACATGAACCTCCAGCGGCATCGTCCGGCGGAGGAGCTGTTCGGCGATCGCGAGCCTGATCACCGCACGCCTCCGTTCGGCCCGGTCGTCGAGCAACTGGAGGCCTACTTCGCAGGCGAGCTCACGGACTTCGAGCTGCCGCTGGCCCTGCACGGTACGCCGTTCCAGCGCACCGTCTGGGAGGCGCTGCTGGAGATCCCGTACGGCGAGACGGTCTCGTACGGGCAGCTCGCCCAGCAGATCGGCAAGCCGTCCGCGTCCCGTGCCGTCGGCCTCGCCAACGGCAAGAACCCGATCAGCATCATCGTCCCGTGCCACCGCGTCGTCGGCTCCGCCGGCAGTCTCACCGGCTATGGCGGCGGCCTGGAGCGCAAGCGTCGCCTGCTCGACTTCGAGCACGAGATCCGTACTGCCGGGACGCCGGCGACGACGCTCTTCTGAAGGGGCTCCAGGCGGTTTTGTCCCTGACTCCGGCTAGCGTGCGTGGTGCAGGCATGAGTCGAGGGGACGCGACATGGTGGAGTTCCAGGTCGAACGACAGACGCTCGCCGAGGCGGTGGCCTGGGCGGCGCGCACGCTGCCCGCCCGGCCCGCGCTGCCCGTTCTGGCGGGGATGCTCATCGAGGCCACCGCCGACGGCGAGCTCATCCTGGCCGGATTCGACTACGAGGTCTCGGCCCGCGCCCAGACGGAGGCGGAGGTGGCCGAGCCGGGCCGCGTCCTCGTCTCCGGCCGGCTGCTCGCCGAGATCGTACGGAACCTTCCTCCACAGCCTGTGGATATCTCGACCAAGGGCACGGAGGTCGTGGTCCGCTGCGGCAGCGTCGAGTTCGGGCTGCAGCTGATGCCGGTCGAGGACTACCCGACGTTGCCGACCTCGCCAGGCCAGGCGGGCACCCTGCCAGGTGATCTCTTCGCCGAGGCCGTCACGCAGGTCACGCCCGCCGCCGGACGCGACGACACCCTTCCCATGCTGACCGGCGTCCGCATCGATTTCGAGGGCGACACGATGTGGCTCGCCTGCACCGACCGCTACCGGATCGCCGCCCGTGAGCTGACCTGGTCGCCGTCGAGCCCCGACTTCACCGCCGGGATCGTCGTCCCCGCCCGCACGCTCGCCGACACCGCCAAGTCGATCCGCCCCGGAGACGACGTCGTGATCGGGCTGGCGGGCGGCACCGACACCCTGATCGGCGTCGAGAGCGGCGGCCGCAGCATGACCACCCGGCTGCTTGACGAGCAGTACATCAACTACCGCAGCCGCCTCAAGGGCGAATGGACCACCGAGGCCCACGTCCGCACGGCCCCCTTCGCCGAGGCCCTCAAACGGGTGGCGCTGGTCACCGAACGCAACACCCCGGTCCGGCTGGCCTTCTCCGCGGACGAGGTGCGGATCCGGGCCGCCTCCGGCGACGCCGCCCGCGCCAACGAGTCCCTCCCGTGCCGGCTGAGCGGCGATGAGATCGACATCGCGTTCAGCCCGCAGTACCTGCTCGACGGCCTCGCCGGCGTCCACACCGAGTTCGCCCGCCTCCAGTGCACCGGCCCCACCAAGCCCGCCCTCATCACCGGCATCCCCGACCGTGAAGGCGACGAAGCCGCCACCGCCCCCCAGCACACCGACGCCGACACCGGCTTCCGCTACATAGCCATGCCCGTCCGCCTGACCAGCTGACGCCCCGTCCAGCAGGCCCGTGACCAGCAGGGCTCTGACCAGCAGGCCTCTGACAGGGACGCTCCTGACCGGCAGGCTCCTGACCAGTGACCGGCAGGCCCTTGACCGGCAGACCTCTGGCCAGCAGGGCCGTGACCGGCTGTTGGTCAGTTGTCGCTGGACTGGGCTCTGATCGGGGGTTCGGCGTCCACGGTGCCCGTGCGGACGACCTGGTGCGATCCGACCATGCAGACGCCGTCGGGGAGCGACGCGGAGGCCAGCCAGACCGTGCTGTCGCCCATGGGCTGCGGGGAGGCCGTCACGGTCCATCCGTGGCCGTCGTAGTGGGCCAGCTCGCCGTGGCCGCCCGCCACCCAGACGTCGCCGGGACCGGTCGCCGTGATCGTGTTGGCGGCCGTGATCGGGGCCTTGACACGCTTCCACTTGCGGCCGTTCCAGTGCAGGACGCGGTCGCGGCCGACGGCCCACGCCTCGTTCGGCGCGATCGCGATGACATCGGTGAGCGGGAAGCGCGTGGACGGGCAGGGCACGCGCGTCCAGGCACGGCCGTCGTAGTGCATGATCAGCCCGGCCCGGTCATCGGCGCCGACGGCCCAGACGTCGTCCGGCCCGGTGGCCGACACCGCGAGCAGCTTGCCCTTGGTGATCTGGGGCATGGCCGCGGCCCGCCAGTCCGTGCCGGACCAGTGGAGGGCGACCGGCCCCGCCGAGCCCCAGGTGAAACCGTGGCCGACCGCCCAGGCGCCGACGCCCGCGGCCGTCACGTCCGTGAGGACGCAGTCGCTCGCGGGCTCGGGAGTCTCCGGAGCGGACCACGACGAACCGTTCCAATGCCGGATCAGCGGAACCTCGGTGCCGCCCAGCCGGTCGTAGCCGCCGCCCACCGCGATGGCCCGGACGGGGCCGGCGGTGAGCGCGATCCCCTGGATGCCGGCGCCGACGAGCGCGGCCTCGGGTTCGGGGCCGGGCGGTACGACCCATGAGGAGCCGTCCCAGCGGGCGAGCAGCGGTTGCTGACCGGCGTGCCCGGCGACCCAGATCTCGGTCGGCGACGCGGCGGCCACCGCGGACAGCAGGTGCGGCGCCTCGGCGACGGCAGGGGCGATGGTTCGCCAGGTGGTCCCACCGGGGAGGACCATCACCGCGCTTTTGACCACGGCGCGGTCATGGGTCTCTGGTCGGTTCACCACTCACGGCCCCTCTGGGTGAGACGACACCTTTCGAGCGGGATCATCGACCGTCGAAGGGGTTCTTGACAAGCGTCCGCACATTTCCGCAACGAATGGACGGGGTTAGTGCGTTCCAATGTCACCGGCACTTCGGGTCACGGGTCCAGTACGGCGAGTGTGAAGCGCACGTCAGCGGCCGTTTCGTTGCCGTACGCATGCGGTCGGTCACCGACGAACACCGCGGCGGTTCCGGCCTCCAGGGTGTCCGTGTGGCCGTCCACGTTCAGGCTGAGCGTCCCCTCCCGGACGTGGATGAGTTCCTTTGTGCCAGGGATGTGGGCTTCGCTTTCCCTGAGCTCTCCGGGCCTCAGTATCCAATCCCATAGTTCCAGGGACGGGCGCGGATCGCTGCCCGCTAGGAGAGTTCCGGTGCCGCCATCTTGGCCGCGCCACAAAACGACGTGCCGGTCCGGCGGAAACAGCCGGACGAGTGGTTCATCCCGCACTTGGACGAGCTGCGTCAGGGACACTCCCAGTGCGTCCGCGATCCGGATCAGCGTGCTGAGATTGGGGTTGCCGCGGCCCTGTTCGAGCCCGACCAGAACGCCCTTGCTCACCCCGGCGCGCGCGGCGAGCTCGTCGAGGCTCCAGCCGTGGCGGCCGCGCAGGGTCCGCACGGTCCTGGCGACGGCCTCGCCGATCATTTCCTGGTCGCTCACGCTGGCCTCCCGTCCGGGCCCCAGGTTAGAGCCAGCCGTCCCTCGGTCGTTATACTGCCCTCTGTAGTCCATTAAAATGACCGCAAGGCCGATAGACGGAGGGACGCCCCATGCTGGATCAGATCATCGTTGACCAGGCCGTACGAGACCTGCGGCCGGACTTCGCGGTGCTCGTCATCACGGCCGAGGGGCTGACGAACGGGCCGAGCGACGACACCGCGTTCGAATGGCTGGCCGTTGCAGGCGAACGAGCCCAGAACCCCGAGAGCGTCCAGGCACCCGAGGAGCACCCGCATGTGATCGCCTGGCGTGAGGCCTATCAGGCCTTCGGCGCCAAGCCGAAGCGGACCCGGCCGTCCGTCGACGCCCTCATCCGCCGGGCCGACGCCCTGCCCGCGATCAACAAGGTCGTCGACGCCTACAACGCCGTCAGCGTCGAGTACGTCCTGCCGATCGGCGGCGAGGACCTCGACCGCTACCGTGGCGCCGCCCGCCTCGTCCGCGCTACCGGCGACGAGCCGTTCGACGTCATCGCCGGTGGCGAGCCGGCCGTGGAGCACCCCGCGCCTGGCGAAGTGGTCTGGCGGGACGACGAGGGCGTCACCTGCCGGCGGTGGAACTGGCGGCAGTGCGTCCGGACGCGCGTCACCGAGGACACCAAGAACGCCCTCTTCATCCTGGAACGCCTGGAGCCGTACCCCCTCGACCGGCTCCGCGAGGCCGGCGACGACCTGGTGGCCCGCCTGCGCGTGATCTCCCCGGACGTCCGGATCCAGAGCCGGCTGATCGGCGCCGAGTGATGGTGACGATCCTCGCCCTGGGCGCGGCCCTCTCCTATGGCGTCGCCGACTTTCTCGGCGGCGCCGTCGCACGGCGTTCGACCGCGCTCAAGGCACTCCTCTGGTGCGTTCCGACCGGGCTGACGTTCATTGTGATCGCGACCCTGCTCACCGGCGGGACGCCCGCCGCGCCGTCGATGGCCTGGGGTTTCGGAGCCGGTCTGGCCGGCGGCACGGGCTTGATCACGTTCTATCGAGCGCTGGCCCAGGGCCCGATGAGCGTCGTCGCCCCGGTCTCCGCGCTGACCGCGTCGCTCCTGCCGGTCGGGGTGGGCCTGCTGCGCGGCGAACGGCTCGACACCACCGTCCTCCTCGGCGTCCTCCTCTGCCTCGTCGCGATCGGCTTGGTGAGCATGGAGGAGAACGACGATGAACGCGCAACAGCCACCAACTGGCTGGACAACGGCCCCGTCATGGCCGGCGTATCCGGGGCCTGCTTCGGCGTCTTCTTCATCCTCCTCAAGGAAGCCGGTGACAACTCGGGCCTCTGGCCGCTCGTCGGCGCGAGACTGGGCAACCTCGTCATCGTCCTCGCCGCGTTCGCCGTGCTCGCCCGCCTACGTCCCGGCGCCGCCCCCAAAGTCTCGGGCCGCCTCATGATCGGCCTGGCCCTGCTCTCCGGCGTCCTCGACGCGGGGGCCAACGTCCTCTACTTCCTCGCGGTCCAGGACGGCATGCTCAGCCTCGCCGCCGTCCTCACCTCGCTCTACCCGGCGATCACGGTGCTGATGGCGAGGATCGCCTACAGCGAGCGCCTCCGCGCCGTCCAGCAGATCGGCCTCGCCCTCGCCGCGGCGGGCGTCGCGCTGGTCACCGTCGGCTGATCGCTGACCATGCCTGACTCTGGAACCTGACAGAGAATCAGCGTCCTTTGTGACACATCACGCCACTTGTTGGGCCAAACCGTCACAAATACGCTCAGGCCAACCTTGACCCGGGTCATGCGCAGTACAGCTCCTTACGGCCCAGAGGAGGCCCCCCGCATGCTGCGACGCAAAGGCGCGCAAGCCCTGATCGGCACCGCCGCCCTCACCCTCTCCATGACCGTCGCCCCGACGGCGCACTCCGCCGTCCTGGCCACGACCCTCTACTACGACGACAGCCAGGCCGCGGAGTTCAAGAGCGCCGTCGCCGCCGGTGCCCAGGCGTGGAACTCGAGCGTCTCCAACGTCCGCATCCAGAAGGCCCCGGCCGGCCGCCGCGCCGAGATCGTGATCATCGCCGACAACGGCTGGCCGCGCGCCCAGCTCGGCCCGGTCCGCCCCGGCGGCCGCGTCACGATCTGGTACGGCCGCCAGGCCGTCAGCGATGGCTACAACACCACCCGCATCGCCTCGCACGAAATGGGCCACAGCCTCGGCCTCCCCGACCGCAAGCCCGGTCCGTGCTCGTCCCTGATGTCCGGCTCCACCGGCGGCGTCTCCTGCAACAACGTCCTCCCGAACGCCTCCGAACGAGCCGGCGTCGACCGCAACTACGCCGGCACCCAGGCCCCAGTCCCCTTCAGCGGAGCCGTCCTAGTAGACGCCCCGTAACAAACGGCCCGTGGGCGAGGCCACCCCCTCGCCCACGGCCCCCAACGCCGGAAACGCCCCGATCCACCCTGCTGAACTTGACGGCCACAGGTGCCCCTTGAGGCGGACGTGGATTCACTCGAAACGGACGCCAAGGCAAGAGGACGCCAGGAGGGTCACGTTGATCCGGGCGATGGTGCACAGCGACCTTGCGCGGCAGTGTGACCGGTGGCTGCAAGAAGAAAGTCTCACCACCCGGTTACGGAACGTAGCAAGCTCTTCGCCGAAGATGTTGCTGAACGAAGTCAATCGTGCGCGTCACGTACGCGATGCAACAAGAGCCGGTCGGGAGCAGACATGCGCATCCTCGTTAAGACCGTCATCACCGCAGGAACCGTCATCGCCGCCCTGGGCCTGACTACTGCGACGGCGTCCGCCGCCAGTGGAGATGAGAAGGCGACCAAGTCCCCGGGAATCGGTTCCGGTAACCACGTTCAAGTTCCCGTGCACGTGCCCGTCAACGCCACCGGCAACAGCGCGAACGTCATCGGTGCTCTGAATCCAACGTTCGATAACACCAGCTCAAACGGCTAAGCCTCGCAATCGATCGCGTGTGGCCGCACACGAGCCAGTAGGCCCCCGGCGTGATGCCTCTTCACGATCGGCCCATGGAGAACGCGCCGCAGTGCCGACGCCTACGAACTGCTCATCAACGCCAGCGCGCAAGGACGCCAATCTGAGCATCGAACAGGCGCGGAGCTACGCCGAAGCCGCGTCGTGCTCATCGCTGCTCCGAAAGCTGTGCTCGTCCGCCGTACAGAACGGGCTGATGGACGAAGGCCATGGCCGCTCCTGAGCCCCTACAAACTCTGAAGGGGCGCTCGATGTTGAGCGTGTGTCTGCCCTCCGACGGCTCACATCCACCGAATGGCGCTCCCACGTTCCGTTGTTTGTAACTAATAGTAATAGACCTACTACTCTATGTTGGAACGCGAGGGTTGGGTGATGTAGATCTGGTCGGACGTGGCCAGCACCACGGCCAAACCCCGGCATGGAAGGCGTTCTGCATGAAACACCCCCTCATGCCCGCACTCCTGGCAACCACCGCGACGCTGCTGATCGCGAGCGTCGCCGGGATCACCCCGGCCCTCGCCGCCACCGGAGACGTGATCGTCTTCGGATCGGAGTACGAGGAGCTGACCACCTACAACGACCCCGAGGGCTGTCACAAACTCCCCCTGACCGCCCACGTGCTCATCAACAAAACGGACAAGCCCGTCCAAACCTACGGCGACCCGCTCTGCCTGACCCCGTCGCACACCGTGCGACCCGGCTACGGGGCCCACGTCGAAGCGGGATCCGGGAGCTTCAGCACCGACTGACCCCAACAGGGCGCCCCGTGAAGGCAGGCGCCCGCAAACAGATCATGGTGACGCCGGTGAGGATCAAGAGGTCCTCACCGGCGTCGCCGTCTGCGGAGCTTCTCTGGCCGGGGACGGATGATCTGTTTGGCGCATGCTCAGATGCGACGAGACCCCGACCTCGTGCTCGGTCGGGGTCTCGTGCGTTTGGCCTATGGGAGCTCGTGCTCACCGTTCTTGATGCGGGAGATCAACGCGGTCCATCCCTGCTCGGCAAAGACGATCAGGGGGCCCTCAGGGTTCTTGGAGTCACGCACGCCGATCTGGGCCGAAAGCGCAGCGACTTCAACGCACTCGCCGCCGTTGGTCGAGCTGTAAGTGCTCGTCCGCCAGGCGGTACGGGACTGGTCATTCAACGACATTCCGGTCCCTCTTCCTCTATTTGATCTTGTATCCATCGGCAATGGCGGCAAGGACGCTCAGTGACTTGTCGCGGTCGAGCGCCTCAGCGCGTACCTCGTCGAAGCAAGCTCGGTAAACGGCGGTCTCCTGTCGCTTGTCCAGCAGCAGGGAGCCAGTTCTGTGCTCGATGTAAGCATACTCGGACAGAGTAGGTTCTCCCAGGTCAAGCGATACAAGCATGAACGCTCCGAACATCGCGGCATGCGCACCGAGTTCGTTCGTCAGGACCTGGATCATGATGTTCCGCTGGCGCGCTTGATTCAGGAGGTACGTGACCTGCTCGTGCATGATCTCGCGCCCGCCGACTTGTCGACGGAGTACGGCCTCGTCGAGGACGGCGTACAAGTGCGCCGGTTCATCTCGACTCAAAATCTCCTTGCGCACCATGCGTGCCTGGACTCTGCGTCCTACCTCCTCCTCGGTCGCGGGATGAGGTTCGGCTCGCATCAGAGCCTCGGCGTACCGCTCGCTCTGGAGTAGGCCAGGCACCACCTGGCACTGATAGGTACGCAGCTCATCAGCTTCCGATTCGAGTCCGACATAGGTCTCAAATCCCATAGGTAGGACATCGCCGAATTGTTCCCACCATCCGCTTTGCCGAGCTCGACGGGCAAGCAAGTTGAGTGCGTCCCGCTCCTCGGCGCTTGCTTCATAGAGATCGAGCAACTTGCCCAGGACTATCGCCGGAACCGCCGTCTGCCCCTTCTCGAATCGCGTGATCGCAGATGGCGCCCGCGTGACGTGATTTGCTGCCTGGTCGGCTGACACGTCCTTGCTCTGTCGAAGCTTTCGGAGGCGGATCCCAAGCAGCAGCCGACCAACCGTTGGGCTTTCGCCTTGCGCCACAGCACTACCTCCCTCGCCGGCGGCATGCCGGGCGGATCCCAGGGGGGACATTGATCATAAGCAGAAGTCCAGATGGGGTTGCCAAATAGAATTCTATTGAGTCATTCTATGAGTAGTTACCTACCGTGGTTCTGAGAACACGAAGAGCAAGTAAGTGTCATACCACGCAAACCGCCGCGCGGCCGGGGCTTGAGATTGGAACCCTCCCCCGGCCGCGCGGCTTCTACCTCGCGAGGAGGCAGGATGACGATACCTGGCGGCGAGGGCGTCGCTCTCGTCGAACAACGTGAACGGGAACAACTCGCGCTCGTCGGGCTGCGGGTCGACTTTCCCGGGTACCGGATCACACGCGGGCGTCGCCACGATGACGCGCCCGGTTCATGGGTCGCGGCTCTCCATGATCCTGTCGTGGGCGTCGATCCCACGGTCATCGCGTCGACGGCGGCCGACTTGCGCGCCGCGCTGGAGGATCAGCGCCGCCGGGCGAGGGACGGGGAGAAGCCGCTCATCGAGAGGTACCGGCCATGACGACTGCGATCACAAACCGGCCGTCGGCCTGGTGGTCCCCGGACATCGCCCCTGACCAGGTCGAGACGATCATCAAAGCGGCCTTTCCTGCAGTCGACTTCATCCACTTCGGCGAGGCTTCACGCCTGTGGTGGGCGATGGTCCGCGGCCGCATGGTCGGAGCCGCCGATCTCGACCAGCTGTACGAGCGAATCACCGCCGAGCAGGCAGGGAGACCCGCGCCCCCGCATTGGTCGCCGGGACCTGACGGCCGAGCGACCCCTCGAACAAACGCGTCCCTTCTCGCGACGCGAACGCCGATGCCCTCAGGGGTAAGCCGCGTCGATATGCCGCTCGCCCCGCCGTCGCCCTACCCGGAGCCCGGCCGCTGGCGGCGATTCACCAACCGGTTTCGTCGGCTGCTCGGTCTCCCGGACGGAGACGACGGATGAGCGTTCAACTGAGCTGGGCAGGTCCCAGCAGGGCGCTATGGGAACACCAGAGGAAGACCAGAACCAAGGGCCTTCGGTGGTCTGGATGCGGCTGACGCGCACGCGATCACCCCACCACGGGGTTGCTGGGAGGAAGACTTGGAGATGCGCAGGGACGATGTTGTAGCAGGGCCGACATGACACATCCGACTCGGCGAGCGCGTCTCGGCTTGATCCACGGATGGGGTGGGGGTCTGGGGGCGGAGCCCCCAGCTTGGGGTCTGGGGCGGGAGCCCCGGGGGGAACTGCCCGAGCGGAGCGAGGACGATGCCCTTGAGGGGTACCAACATCAAGGGCCGCGGAGCTGTTATGCCAGCTCAACGGCCCTTATTGGGTGGCGGTGGTGGTGGGATTCGAACCCACGGAAGCTTGCACTTCACACGCTTTCGAGGTCTGCGGAGCCCCGTCCGCCCAAGATCACTTTAGTTCAAACCCCCAGCTACCCACCCCGCCACCGCGAGGCGACGGCGGTCGACGAACGCCCCTGAACGGCCCCGAACCCGGCCCCATCGAGACTAGAACTGAGACTACGGCCCGTCCAAGAGCGCAGGCAGTGAAGTAGCGATGGGCGGCGATGCCAGCGTGCACCGCCGCCCGAGCTGTCAAGTTAGACGCAGGGAGTCATTGCTTTTACGGGGCCTCGCAACATGCCACTGATTGAAACAGTGGCTTGAGCGCAGGTGCCACCAACGTGCTTGAGAGCGTCAGTGAAGACTGCAGTAGTTTTCAGGTGTGCAGAATAGCTGTCGATCACGCCGTCCGATCGTTTGATCGAAAGGGCAATGTCGAAGCCAATAGCTGGCTGAGACTTCTCTTCAAGGGCAATCCGGCCCCAGCTAACTCCGCATAGCGCAGATCGCATAACCTGAAGCGTTCCGAGTTTTTGGCTGCCGTCTGGGAGGTACAGCGCTTGCTGAGTAGCGGGGACAGCATCCTTCGTGCATCCGCCAGGGTCCTGGTGATCCACCATCACGGGCGGTGCTGGTGGTTTGGGGTCAGAGTCATGACGCAGCCCCCACCATGCCGGAGGGAGCGCGAGTGCAGTAAGGATCATTGTCACAATGGCGATCCGTTTGCCAGTCCAGACAATGCGGCGTCGTCGTGGCGGCTCGGGGGATCTTTGGGGGGCTATCTCGGTGGGCATGTTTTCCTTCCTTCTTCTCGATGGCGTGATGTCGCCAGATGTAGGGGCAACCTATAGCACGCCCTGGAAGATCGCTTTTCAGCCCCCCGGCTTACCGGTATGCAATCGCGAGGCGATTCATCCCAAAAGTCAGTTTTGTTGTGCTTGCATCTGTAACAGCATCCGCTTCTGTCGCAGGCGTTGACTTATCTAACTCTTGTAACTTCAGATACGGACAGTCCTCTATCCTTTTTCGGACGTCCATGCCTTCTGAGCTGGTCATCGAGCCTGTGAGCGTGTGATCGTGAGTTACTGGCGGGCGTTGCCTCCAGCCCATCCGCCGGCCGCTCCTCCTGCGTACGGGCCTCCTGGGCCACGTGGTGCCCGTTCTCGGTGAGGACCTAGGCATGCGGCGTATTGGATGGCCCCCAAGGAGAGGCGTGGGAAGTCCCTGGGGCCCACGACCCGTGCGTAGACATGGCCGCCGTCACGTCACGCACCGCCGGTAACGGCGCGGTTGGGTGGCCTGCCTGCTACGCGTGGGAAACCAGACCTGCGCGGGAGTCTCGGGACTTTCTACCTCCCGCGCAGGCGTCTACGCGGCGGACTCCTCGCGAGCGAGAAGCACAGTCGCATAGTGGAGAAGCACGACGTTCGCCGCGCGGTCTTGCGAGTTGCGGTCGTCGAAGCTGAGCGGCGACCGGTACCACTGCCACGGGCCGAGACCGTCAGGGGAGCACTTCCACAGCCCGGTACCCGCTATGTACGCCGTGGCGACGATGTCAGCGCCGTGCATGGCGCGATAGCCGCCGTGGGGAGTGCGGACGATGCGGATCAATGGTTCGGCCTTTCCGGGGGAAGGATGGCCATTCCAAAGCGCGCGGCAACCGCCATCAAGCCCTTCGACAAGATGTCGTCGAGCCCACAAATGATCTGGTCGTCATAGATGTCGTCCGGGTCGTCGCTGGCCCAGCGGAACAGGTCCTCATCGTCGTCGAACACGACCATGAACGGTCCGAGCAAGGCCGAGGACAGCCGGAGGTGACCGGGCCACACGGTGAACGGCTCGTCCACGAGCGTGGTGTTGATCAGCTTCAGCATGTGCCGTACCGCAGCCTCGAAAGTCTCCAGGGGCGGCGGGGGTGGAGGATCAACCTCCGGGCCGGAGGTTGCGATGTAGTGAACGCGCTTCTCCATGTCGCGGATCACCTCGTCTACCGTGCCGAGCAACATGCCTTGCTGCGCCAGCAGGACCCGCAGATGCGGCCGCGCGACGCTCACGGCGCGGCGTAGCGCGTCCGTCGTCGGCATCTTCGGGGAGCCCTTGAGTTGTGTTGCCGTGTGCTCGTAGGCGAAGGAACGAACCAGCTCCGTCGAGCGGGCGTTGATGCGGACCTTGGCACTCTCTGAGAATGCGTCCAACACGATCGACAACACGTCCAGCGGACGCGCCTCCAGCGTCTCGGCGTCGGCTGCTGCCTGGTGGACCGTCTTCCGCTCCGTCATAGCCGCATCCCCTCCTTGACCTTCTGCGCAGCCGTGGCGGGCTGATCGGCACGCGCGAACGCCTCGCAGCCTGGAACGCCGAACCACCATTCGCCGTGGTCGTACCTGCATTCGATGAACAGCGACCAGGAATCCGCCACGCGCACGACGTTCAGCACGGGGAAGCCGTCCCGCTCCACGATCACGACCGCAAGACGCTTCTCCGGCGTAAGCGCCACCAGAAGCCCACGCAGGTAGTTCAAGCGCTCGGTATGCACACCTTCCAGGACCGGGAGCAGAGACGGGGATGGCGGGAAACCCATGCGGAACACCTCGCGGGCTAGGCATGCCGGAACGTTGCATCACCTGCACGTTAGGACGGGCGTCATGGCAGGGCCCACGGGTGTGCCGAAGTGTGGCCCCCGGAATCACCGCCCCGTCAACACGGCCCGGTTGATGAGCGAGCGAGCAGCCTCGCCACTGACCGCCATTGCCGCGAGAGCGTCCAAAGCGGCGGCATAGCGCGCGATCTCACTGGGAGTGGTGACAGTGACCTGAGCTGACAACAACTCCACTTCGACGCGCTGAGCGTCATAGAGCGTGAAGGTCTCCAAGACCCATTGGCGCGGCCTGGCGGTGCCGCTCGGGATGATGCCCAGCCACACAGAGGGCAGGCGCGTCGCCTCGATCAGGCGAGTCAGTTGCTCTGCCATCGCCGCTTGGTCGCCATGCCTGTAGTACAGGACCGCTTCCTCCAGAACGAAGGCGAAGCGATGCCCGGATTTGTAGAGAATCTGTTGGCGAGCCGAGCGGGCTTCTACGGCTGCTTCCACGTCGTTGGGGGTACCGAATCGGTCCGTGATCGCGCTGAGAAGGGCGTTCGCGTATCCGGGAGTCTGAAGGAGCCCTGGAACGACTTGCGAGCAGTAGACCCGGAGGCTCTCCGTCTGTTCGTACAGCGGAACCTTGACCTCTTGGAGGCGCCGGAGTCCGGCGCGTTGCACCCTCTTCCATTCGACGTATGCGCCCTCGGCGGCGCGCAACTCGGCGAGCAGATCCTCAACTTGGTCCGCCGCACCGCAGACCTGACACCACTTGCGGATCACGGCGATGGACGGCGGGCGGGCAGCGTGCTCGATCTTTGAGACCTTTGTGCGCTCCCAGCCCGCCGCCTCGGCAAGCGCTTTGGCCGTCAGGCCGGCGTCTTCCCGAATCTCCCGCAGGCGGCTACCAAGAGCCTGGCGAGCCGCCTGGACGGGAGGATAGGGCGATGGGTTTTGAGGCATGAGGCGGAGTCACCCAGATCAGACAGGCGGCTACGCAGGCCGGTAGTCCTGGTGCGGTATGGCCCGCTCCCACACCGCTTCGAACGCGCTTGCGCACAGCTTCACCACTGCGGATTCCATGGTGAGTTCCGAGCCGAGGTAGTCACCAGGACCGGAGAAGAAGCCAAAGCGCACTAGGCGATCATCGAAGACCCAGAAGTCGTTTCCGGGCAAAGCGAGATCGGAGGCTTGACGGCGGGGCAGCCATCGCACCTGCTCCCCCGCCGTGATGTTGAGCGGCTCGGTGCATTCGTGCTCGAAACGTGGGAAGTCCGCCAACGGCTCAGAGACGATGCGTGCCCGGCGGATGGTCACCCCCCGGCGCACGGTCGAACTCACCAGGTCGAACCACTCGCGTTCGTGCTCGACGATGTTCACCGGCCGCCCGGCCTGCCACGCCACAAACGACGGATCGTCAGGCGTGTAGTGGTCCCTCATCTCCAGGTGGACAGCCGAAGAGACAGTAGACGCGAACAGTTCAGCGAACGTCTTCTCCTGCTGCACGCAGTGCCTCCAAGATGGTCGTCCTCATGCGAGCGGGCAGCCTGACGATCGACTCGCGTTCCCCCATGGGGCTGTGCGTGCTCGCCTCGGTGAGAGTGCTTACGTTGGTCTCGGTCGTTCCTTGGAACAGTAGATCGCCGGTCTCGTAGTCCATGAAGACGGCCGGACAATTGCCGCTGTTGGTTCCGGGATCGATGCACAAGAAACGTAGCGCCATGGTGCCCTCCTAGGTCGGGGGTGTGCCCGAAGGTGGCACACCCGGTAGCCGCTACGGCCGATCAGACGTCGGAATGCCACTCGGTCAAAGACTGGTGTCCTTCTCGGCTGGCCCGACGTGCACGTCCTTGGTGTGGTTCTCGAAGCCGATCGCTGTCTCGGGGGGAAAGCGGAGTCCGCTCGCCTCCAGGAGGTCTGCGCGCTGCAGCGCGAAGCGTCGGCATTCAGCGCTCAACGCGCGTGATCCCTCGGTGCGGTGTGTCTGCTTGGGGTGATGGCGGTAGAGCCACGTGATTGCCTCGTCGTAGTACCCGTCGGTGATCTGGGACAGTGCGGCGAACGTCGCAAGCTCATCGTCGTAGGGGATGCCTGACCAGCCGCCCAGCGCCCGGAAGGAAGTTGCCCGGAGCATGAGCGCCGCGCCGTGAATGGGCCAGTTCGCGCCCTGTTCGGCCGCGTAGGCGTTGATGGCGCCGGCCTTTTGCAGGCCGAACGGGATGGGAGAGGGATACGGCTTGCGCGTCCCGTCCGGTAGGAGGTCGTCAGCTTGGCCGATGGCCCAGTGAATGCGGTGTTCCTCAAAGCGCGGGATGAGCGTTAGGAACGCGTCTGGCAGGAGCACATCATCGGAATCAAACGCCTGGAGCAGGGCGCCGGACGCACGGGAGAGTGCCAGGTTTCGAGTCGAGGCGATGCCGAGCTGCCGACCGTTGGCCGCGAAGCGCACGCAGTCCACCCCGGCGAACCGTTCGGAGAGCTGGGGCGTGTCGCCGTCCTCCTGAACGATCCACTCAAGATCCCACCCGTCCGGGAGTTTGAGCGCCTCAACGCTCTTGATCGTCTCTGGAAGGAACTGGCCGGATGAGGCGTGGCATGCGGTGATGATCGAGATGAGCGGCATAGGTCACTTCTCCCAAGGAGCGAGCGGCGTCTCAAAGGACAGTTCGGTTCGATCGGCAGGAAACACAGCGTCGGACACCTCCACCACACGGCCGTTCGTGTCGATGGAAACGCGGCGAACCTCAAGGACAGGGACGCCCTGTTCCATGTCCCATTCCTGGCGCTCAACGGTGGTCGGCATGCGGCCGGACACCTCGTCGACGATCCGCCCGAGTTCGATCCCGAGGCTGGCCAGTTGGTATTGCGTACCGCCTGCCCATGGCTCCTTGTTGGGATCGAGGTAGTCAGGATTCGCGCCGATCAGTTCAACAGGCAGGTACGAGAGGCTCCACGCGTTCCGGTGCCCGCCCCTGCGTACTCGCGTCTCATAGGTCCGTTGCAGGATCTCTGTCCCCACGTTGACCTTGAAAACGTTCGCGAGATCCTCGTTCGCTCGGATCACCTCGTAGATGGCGCTGTGCTCCAACTGGTCGAACGCGATGTTCGTCTCCAGTTCGGCGGTGCCCACCTGTGCCCGTTCCTGCTCCGGTCGAACGGCGAGATCCTTCTCGATCTGATGACGCGTCGAGGACCTGACGATGCGCTGTGGCGGTACCCGCACCGTCAGTGGCTTGCCCCGCCCGCCGGAGACCAGCCCTTGATCTTTTAGTAGGCGGTGAGCCTCACGGGCCGCGCCCACCGTGCAGCTCCACTCTTCGCAGAGCTCATGAATCGTGGGGACCTTGTCACCTGGGGTGAGTTCGCCGCGCTCGATCCGTATCCGGATGTCGTCGGCGATGGCGAGCGGTACTGAACGCTTCGCGGGCGTGACCTGAGGTTTCATGACTTCAAAGTACACCGGTTTGCAAGTTCGCCAACAAACTTCGCCAGAAGATCTTGCGCATGCCACTCCGTCCGGTCTAGCGTCCTGCTCGTTCGCCGGTTTGCCAGCAAACTGGCAAACAAGCCAACGAGCCTAGGAGGCGCGCCGATGTTGCAGCAGCCGAAGAAGATCTGGCCGAGTCTCGCGAGCGTCGTGCTCGTGGTCTTCGCGTTCAAGAACCCCGAGAAGGCCGCCAACTTCATCGACCAGGGACTCATGGCCATCGAGCGCTTCGCCAACGCCCTCGGCTGACCGTCCGCCCATCCCCTTCCCCCGCAAGGAGCCGCATCATGATCCACATCGCGCTGACCAACCTGGCCAAGACCACCACCGATCTGCGCGGCGAGCCCATCGAGGGCGCCCAGTGCCGCTTTGACCCCGAGCTGCACACCGGCCCGGACGCCTTGACCGAGGAGACGCCGGAGGACCGCGAGGTGCGCGAAGCGGTCGCGATCGGTGTCTGTGAGACGTGCCCGCTTCGTCAGGCGTGCTTTGAGTACGCGGTGGCGACGCTGCCCGAGTTCGGCATCTGGGCGGGCTTCACCGCCGAGGAGATCGCCGCGCTGGCCATCGCGTCCCTGGGGGAGGTGGCCTGACCATGGCCGAGGACGTCAAGCCCGCGATCGTGGTGGATCTGGTCGGCGCCGGACGGGGTACCGGCTACGTGGCGACCGGTCCGCACGCGGGCGCCGCCGTGGCCACCGGCCGAGAGGGCAACCGCCACTACGCCGAGATCGACGCCGACCGCCAGATCACCGCCTACGGAAGCTCGATCGACGTGGCGGTACGCCGCGCCGCCGCCCGGCTCGGCATCACCGGAACCGCACTTATCAGCGTGGACGCCACCGGCAGCGAACGCACCATCCCCCTGGCCGAGGGCCGCACCTGGCGGGCGATCAGGCCCGCGTCATGACCGCGTTCGCAGCATCGGGACGGCCCTGTTCCCGCCAAGAAACCGGCCGCCCCGATGACTCCCAGTCCCCTCGCAGAGACAGGAGCACCGCCATCATGGCTGACAGCCTGGCCACGCCGCCGCCATCCTTCGGAAACCTTGACCAGCCTCGGCCGCAGGCCCGCGCGCTGACCGGCAACGAGTTCACCGCCGTCGCCACCGTGGCCGCCTGTGTGGCGGTGCTGGGGCTGTTGGGGTTCGTCAACAGCTTCGCCGCCGTCGAGCAGGCCGCGCGGCCCTCGTTCGGCTGGTTCGCCTGGACCGTCCCGCTCGGCATCGACCTGGGCATCGCGATCTTCGCCGCGCTGGACATCGTCCTTGCCCGCCTGGACATGCGGGTGCGGTGGCTGCGCCTCATCCCCTGGACCCTGACGGCCGCCACGATCTACCTGAACGTCGCGGAAGAGGCCACGGCGTTCGGTGCGGTCGCGCATGCGGTCCTGCCATGCCTGTGGGTGCTGGCCGTCGAGATCGGCTCCCACGTCGTCCGCATCCGCGCAGGCATCGAGGCCGGTACCCGCATGGACGGCATCCGTGTCTCGCGGTGGGTGCTGGCGCCGTGGCCGACGCTGAAGCTGTGGCGCCGCATGGTGCTGTGGGAGATCCGCTCCTACCCCGAAGCCCTCGGCCGCGAACGTGACCGCCTGCTCGCCCTGACCGACCTACAAGACACCTACGGACGCTGGACCTGGCGCCGCAAGGCACCCCGCCGCATCCGCGCCCTGTACCGCCTCGGCGAACTCACCGCCGCCGAGACCGCCACCGTGCCCACCACGGACCGTCCCGCCATCGAGACCGGACCGTCCACCGACACCGACCCCAATCCGTCCAAGACCGAGCCCGAGACGGTCCCCAAGACGGAGCGTGCACGGTCCGCCTCGACGTCCCGTGCCCGGTCCCGGACCGGTGCGAAGGGCGGACGTAGCCGCACGGCGCGGACCGTCCCGGACGTGGACGACTTGATGCCGCTGGGCTGGCGCATCGCCGCCGACCTGACCAAGCAGGACCGTGCCCTCACTCGGGACGCGTTGCGTGCCGAGTTGCGTAAGGCCGGAAGCGGCGCCGGTAACGAACGCGTCGGCGCCCTGCTGGCTCGGCTGAAGACCGAGGCGCCGACCGATCCCACTACGCAGACCGCCGACCCCGCTGCCGTGGCCGTGAGCGCGACCGAGGGAGACGACGCCCGATGACGATCAACGGCACCCCCAACCCCATGGCCGACGTTGTTCGCCTGCCCCTGCCGACCGCCACGCCGGACACCGACACGACCCCTGAGACTGCTCCGCCCGCCGAGGACGCCACCCCGCCGGAGACCGCGCCCGAGATGCAAGACACCTCGTACGCGGTGGCGCTCGACGAGCCGGAACAAGAGGAGACCGGCGACACCACCCCAGGGCCGGTGTTGTCGGGGACGGTCCTGCGCCCCGCGGGCGACGACGCCACTACCGAGGGTGCGCGGCGTTCGATCATCCCGCCGGTGTTTCGGGATCGGGTGACGTTCAAGGCCGCCGTGCGCAAGCTGGTCGGGCGGTGGCTGCACATCACCGCCTATCACGCCGTCCGCGCGCCCTGGTATGCGGTCAAGATGACCGGCTACGCCCTGCTCGGCGCAGGCAAGCTGACCGGTCGGCAGGTGCGGTGGTGGTGGCTGCTGGAGCAAGAGCCGCTGCGTCAAGCCGCCGCGAGCAAGGGCGACGCGGACCTGTGGCTCAAGCTGCACCGTGAGGCCGTCAAGGTGCGTACCGGGCGCGGCCTGGCCGTGCTCGGCGAAGTGGTCCTGATCGGCGCCGGAGGCGTGTTCGTGGCCGGTTCACTGTGGGCGGTGGCGGGCGCGGTGGCGGTGGTGGTGCCGCTGCTGGCACGGATTGGCCGTCCCGCCGGCCTCAGCATCGTGGGGCACGCGGTGATCCCGTCGCGGTACCGGGTCATCACTCATGACGTGGTGCTGCGCGCCTACTACGTCGCTGGTCTGGGCCACCCTGACAAGCCCCAGCAGCAGGTGCAGTTCGCCGCGCCTGGCCTGGCTGCCGATGGCGACGGGTCCAAGGTCACCGTGGACCTGCCGTACGGGAAGGGCTTTAACGAGGTCATCAAGGCTAAGGACGCGCTCGCCTCCGGCCTGGACGTGGCGATCTCGCAGGTGTTCGTCACCCGCGACGCCACCTCACATCGGCGTCACACGCTGTGGGTGGCCAACCGTGACCCGCTCGCGGTGCCCGTGGGACGGACGCCGCTGCTGCGGTGCAAGCCCACCGACATTTGGGAGCCTGCCCCGGTCGGGTTGGACGAGCGCGGGCGTGGGGTGACGGTGCCGCTGCTGTGGAACTCGACCATGGTCGGTGCGCAGCCTCGGCAGGGAAAGACGTTCTTCGCTCGGCTGCTGGCGCTGTACGCCGCGCTGGACCCCTACGTCCGGCTAAGCGTGTTCGACGCCTCGGGCAAGCCGGACTGGCGCAAGTTCGCGCTCGTGGCTCACCAGTTCTCCTCCGGCCTGGTGATGACCCGCGACGGCGACCCGGTCGAGATCCTGATCGAGGCGCTTCGCGAGTTGAAGGCCGACGTTCAAGACCGCTACCAGCGGTTGTCGGACCTGCCCACCGACGTGTGCCCGGAGGGCAAGCTCACGCGGGACATCGCGCGTGACCCCAGGCACGGGATGCCCGTTCGGGGCGTGTTCCTGGATGAGTTCCAGGAGTACTACGACACCCCGGACGCTGAGGCGAACAAGGAGATCGCTTCGCTGCTGTTGTTCCTGGTCAAGACCGCTCCGGCGGCGGGGGTGTTCATGGTGGACGCCACGCAGAAGCCATCGGGGATCGGGGCGGGGCAGGTGGCGACGTCGTTCAACTCCTTCCGGGACAACCACCAAACCCGCTTCAGCCTGCGCACCGGTTCCTGGCAGGTGTCGGATCTGGTTCTCGGGGCGGGCGCCTACTCCGAGGGGTTTGACTCCTCGCTGCTGCTGCCCTCCTACAAGGGCGTGGGCATCCTGCGCGGCGCCTCCGACGACACCCCCACCGTGCGATCCCACCTGGCCGACGCCGAAGACGCCGAAAGGATCCTCACCGCTGCCCGCGAGCTTCGCGAGCGCGCCGGAACACTGTCGGGGCACGCGGCCGGAGACCGCACCGCCCGCCAGGTGCGGGACGTGCTCGCTGACACGCACGCCATGTTCCTGCCCGGCGAGAGCTTCTTGCCCTGGCAAGAGTTGGCCGCGCGCCTCGCGGACAAGCTTCCGGCCTCGTATGGGGATCTGACGGCCGAGGCGATCTCGGCTCAGGTGCGCTCGTTCGGTGTACCGAGCGTGAACGGCAAGCGTGACGGCCAGGTGCTCAAGGGCGCCAAGCACGACGCCATCACCGACGCCCTTAAGACCCGCTCGACATGACTCCGGCCGCCCGACCGAGCCGGGCGGACGGTAGCGGACACCTCGGGGCGGTAGCGACCGCGCTACCGCCCTCGCTACCCACCTGATCAGCGCCAATACCCGCAGGTAGCGGGTAGCGCGCCCCCTTCACCCTGCCCAGAAACACCCGCCGGAGGCACCATGACCCCCCTCGCCGCCGCTACCGCTACCCACACCGACGCTACGCCCACCCTGCTCGCCATCGGCCTCCTGATCGCCGCCGGATACGGCGTCGCTTGCTGGCTGTGGCCCTTCCGGGCGTGCACGCGCTGTCACGGCGCGGGCAAGTTCCGCTCGCCGTCCGGCCGCGCCTGGCGCTACTGCAACCGCTGCTCGGGCAAGGGCGCGCAACTGCGCCTCGGCCGCCGCCTGTGGAACGGCCTCAACCGCCGTTGACCGCAGGCCCGCCGCCGCACCCCGCTTCGTTCTCTCGGGAGGAACCTGCCTTGACCACGCCCCGCTTGCACGTCATCCACGGCGACGACCCGCACGGCCCGGCCGCCGAGCTGGCCGAGTTCGTCCGGCCACTGCCGCACAACATCGAGGCCGAACAACACACCCTCGGCGCCCTCATGCTCGACCCCACCGCCCTGGCCGAGGTGCGCGGCCTGCTGGAGGGCACCGAGTTCTACCGCCCCGCCCACGGCCTGATCTGGTCGGCCATCGTCGGCCTGGCCGACCGAGGTGCCCCGTTCGAACCCGTCGCCGTGGCCGCCGCCATCAACCCGCGCGACCTGGCCGCCCTCGGTGGCGCCCCCTACCTGCACACCCTCATCAGCCAAGTACCCACCGCCACCAACGCCACCTACTACGCCCACATCGTCCGCGATCTCGCTTACGCCCGCCGCGTCGTGTCCACCGGCACCCGGCTCATGCAACTCGGCTACAGCGCCACCGGCGACACCGACACCGACCTACGCGGCGCGGTCGCCGCCGAGATGCACGCGCACGCCGCCGCCCAAGGGCAGGGGTGGGCGGACCCGGCGCCGTTGTCGGCCGCGCCCGACTTGCCGCCGTTCCCGGTGTGGGCGTTCCCGGACTGGCTCGGCGAGTACACCGCCGGACTGGCCGAGGTCACCCAAACCCCACCCGACCTAGCCGGGTCACTGGCCCTGGCCGTGCTCGGCGTCGCCGCCGGCGGAAAGGTGTGGGTCCGCGCCACCACCTGGACCGAGCCGACGAACCTGTTCACCCTCGTGGTGCTGCCTCCGGGCAACCGCAAGTCCGAGGTCTACAAGCACATGACCGCCCCCATCAAAGCCGCCGAGGCCGTCTTGGTGGAACAGGCAAAGCCACGCATCGCAGAGGCCGCCGTAGCGCGCAAGGTCGCCGAGGCCAACGTAGAGAAGACCGAGAAAGCCGCCACCGCAGCCCAAGACCCCACCCAACGCGCGCTCGCCATGGACGAGGCCACCGCCGCACGCCTGGACCTGGAAGACACCCCGATCCCCGCTGAGCCGTGCCTGTTCTCCGATGACGCCACCGTCGAAGTACTCACCACGCGAGTTGCCGAGCAGGGCGGACGCTTCGCGATCCTGTCACCCGAGGGCGAGATCTTCTCCATCGCCGCCGGACGCTACTCCGGCACCCCGAACCTGGCCATCCTCAAGTCCGGACACGCGGGCGAAGAGATGCGCATCGACCGCACCGGACGCGCCGCCGAACGCATCACCGCCGCCACCATCACCCTGGGCATCTGCACCCAACCCGGCGTCCTGGCCCGCCTCGGCGAAACCCCCCAATTCGGCGAACAAGGACTACTCGGCCGCCTGCTCTACTCCGTACCCGCCTCGCTCCTAGGGTTCCGCAACGAACGCCCTGACCCGATGCCCGAGCATGTCCGCGATACCTATCAAGCCAACGTGACCGCGCTCATCCTGTCGCTGGCTGCGTTGCCCGAGACTGCCACTCTGAATTTCGCGCCGGACGCTGAGGCCTCCATTCTCGACCTTGCTCGCGAGACCGAACCGCGCCTACGGCCCGGTACCGGCGACCTGGCCCACATGACCGACTGGGCAGGCAAATACGTCGGCGCAGTCGTCCGTATCGCCGCCCTATTGCACCTGGCAGAGCACTTCCGCGACGGATGGGACCGCCCCATCACGCTGGCCACGTTCAGCAATGCCCGGCTCATTGGCGAGTACTTCACCATCCACGCACAAGCCGCCTACGACGCCATCGGCGCCGACCCCGCAGTCAACGACGCCCGCGCCCTCCTGGACTGGGCCGAACGCACCGGTACGACACGGTTCACTGCCCGCGACGTGATCCACGCCCTCAAGCGCTTCCGCAAGGTGGCAGACCTGGAGCCCGCCATTCGGGTCCTAGAGTCGCACGGCTGGATTCGACGTCTTCCGACACTGCCCAAGAGCGGCCCCGGACGCAAGGCCGGAACCACCTACGAGACGCACCCCAACGCCATAGGCGATCTCCCATGACCCGCCGCCCCGCCTTTACCGAGCGTCACGGCGAGAGGCTTACCGCCCAGAGCGGTCAACAAGCAACAGGTCCACAGAATCTAACGAAATCCATTCTGTTGGATTCTGTTGACCCGTTGACCGTTGCCAGACCTCCACCGTGGCCCGGCTGCCCGCGACGCTCCGTAACCCCGCCCGCCGCCGTTCCGTCAACCCGGAGGTTCCGCAGTGACCGCCCTCATGTCCACAGAGCCGGATCTTCTCCTGACCGTCGAGGAAGCCGCCCAGCGCCTGAAGATCGGCCGGACGCAGATGTACAGCCTCATCACTTCCGGCGAGGTCCAGAGCGTGACCATCGGCCGCCTACGCCGAGTCCCCGCCGAATGCCTCGCCGCCTACGTCTCCGGCCTCCTGGCCGCTGCCCAGTCCAACTAGCCAAGGGGGAACAGCCACCATGGGGCGCAACGCCAACGGGCGATCCAGCATCTACCAAGGCAAGGATGGTTACTGGCACGGCCGCGTGACGGTCGGCACCAAGGACGACGGCAAGCCCGACCGCCGTCACGTCATGGCCAAGACCAAGGCCGAGGTCACCGCGAAGGTAAAGAAGCTGGAAGAACTGCGAGACAAGGGGAGGATGCCCAAGGCCGGACAGCGCTGGACCGTTGAGAAGTGGCTCCGGCACTGGATCGACAACATCGCGACCCCACCGAGGATCTCTGAGAACGCACACGCCGGATACCGCGTGGACGTCGAGAAGCACCTCATCCCCGGCATCGGCGCTCACCGCCTGGACAAACTCACCCCCGAACACTGCGAGAAGCTGTACGCCAAGATGCAGGAGACAAAGGGGCTCTCGGCCGGAACGGCACACCACGTACACCGCACCCTTCGCAACGCTCTCAACGTCGCCGTCAAGCGTGGGCACCTTGGCACCAACCCCGTTCTCCTTGCCACCGCACCGAGGTTGGATGAGGAGGAATTCGAGCCGTACGAGATCGGCGAGATCAAGAAGCTACTCAAGGTCGCGGGGGAGCAGCCACGCAACGGTGTTCGCTGGGTCTTCGCGCTTGCCCTCGGGCTTCGCCAGGGCGAAGCCCTCGGCCTCAAGTGGGAGGATGTTGACCTCACCACCAGCATGATCCGTATCCGGCGTGGCCGCCTACGCCCCAAGTACCTCCATGGCTGTGAGGCCGAGTCCTGCGGTCGCCGTAAGGCGGGTTACTGCCCGCAGCGCCGACAGGTTCGGGCGGAGACCGGGCGGACCAAGTCCAAGGCCGGACGCCGCATGATCGGGCTCCCCGCGCCGCTCCTGGAACTCCTCAAACGTCACAAGGCTCAGCAGGAAGCCGAGCGTGATTAGGCGCGGCAACTCTGGACGGACAAGGGGTACGTCTTCACCAAGCCGGACGGGGAGCCACTCAACCCCTTCACCGACTACCACGAGTGGAAAGACCTACTCGTGACGGCCGGACTTCGTGAGGCCCGTCTACACGATGCCCGCCACACGGCCGCGACGGTCCTCTTGATCCTCGGGGTGCCGACGCCCACCGCGATGGCCATCATGGGGTGGTCGAGCGCCTCCATGGCCAAGCGGTACCAACACATGAGTGACGTCATCCGAAGCGACGTCGCCGAGCGCGTAGCCGGTCTTCTCTGGGAGCCCGCCGAGGATCAGGACGACGACCCCGAGGGGAGCCAAGGCGCGGCCTAAGAACGGCAACTGAGACTAGAACTGAGACTAAAAGCGCTGAGGGCGAGACCGGTTGGTCTCGCCCTCATAGCGTTTGGCCGGGTGGACGGCCATCTGGGTGGCGGTGGTGGTGGGATTCGAACCCACGGAAGCTTGCACTTCACACGCTTTCGAGGCGTGCGCCCTCGTCCACTAGGCGACACCACCGCGGGAGAGCCTACCCGACTCTGCGGTGCACGAAGAACTCGGTGAGGAGGGCGCCGCACTCGTCGGCCAGGACTCCTGCGAAGACCTCGGGGCGGTGGTTGAGGCGGCGGTCGCGCACGACGTCCCAGAGGGAGCCCACGGCGCCCGCCTTGAGGTCGATGGCGCCGTAGACGATGCGGTCGACGCGAGCCTGTACGGAGGCGCCGGCGCACATCGTGCACGGCTCTAGCGTCACCACGAGAGTGCAGCCGGAGAGGCGCCAAGTTCCGAGGGCGGAGGCGGCTTCGCGTAGGGCGATCATTTCGGCGTGGCCGGTGGGGTCACCGGTGCGTTCGCGGTCGTTGTGGCCGCGGCCAATGGTGGTGCCTGAGACGTCGAGGACGAGGGCGCCCACAGGGACCTCGTCCGCCTCGTACGCCAAGCGGGCCTCGGCCAACGCCTGGCGCATGGCTGGGGCGTACTCCTCGTCAGGAGTGAGATCAGTCACGGAGCCGGTCGAACTCCTCGCCGAAGCCCGCCAGCTCGGCCACGGTGAGCAGCGCGTCGCCTGGCATCGCGCGTTCGCCGAGCTCGCTGAGACGCTTGCCGTCGACGCCGAGGTCGTCCATGAGGTCGGGGTCGCCCGCGGCGTCGCCGTCGGGCACCTCGCCCACGAGCTGATGGAACAGCCCGCCTAGGCCGTCCTCGCGGACGGCGGACACGAAGGCGCGCGGATCCTCCTCGCCGTCCAGACGTAGGACGGCGAACCAGTCGTCGTTCTCCTCGATCAGGAGGATCACGGGGTCGCCGTACGACTCGACGGCGCATTCGCGCATCAGGTCGGCGACATCGTCGACGCTCTCGGCCTCGGCGAGCATGGCCTCGGCCCCCAGCCAGCCCTGTGGGGTCTGGGCGAAGACGGCGGCGAAATAGGACACGTGGTTATTGTGACCCACCGGGTTGCGCCGAACACACCCTTGAACGTCCGCTTCGCGCGGATAAGGCGAAGTCTGGACAAATCAGGAGAGTGCGTCGAGTGCCCGTTCGAACGGCTGGGCGAAGCCGAGGCGCCCGGCGATGCTCAGCAACATCTCGTCCGGGTAGAGCTCGAGGTCGCCGGAGATCGCGCCCAGCTCCATCTCGTCCAGCCCGAGATCGGCGAAGATCGACATGTCGCCGACCGGGAGCACCTGGTCGAGTTCCTCGTCCTCGGGGATCGGGATGTCGAGATAGTCGAGGACCTGCCCGGCCAGCGGCCAGTCGACCGACGCGGTGACGTCGGAGAGGAACACCATCACCTCGTCGCCCAGCAGCCGGATCGCCACGAAGAAGTCGTCGCCCACCGACACCAGGCCGATCGTCCCGCCGAGGCTGGGCTGCTGGCGCAGCGCGTGGACGAGTCCCGTCAGGTCCTCGGTCAGCGCTACCGGGAGGATCTCGGCCTCCCAGCGATCGTCTTCCCGATACACCACGACGGCGAAGTCCGTCGCGTCCACATCCGTCATTTCCACCCCACCGGCACGGTTCCTGCCAGGGCATGGTCGCAGATGCAGCGCGCCCTCGCGTACCCCACCCGCAAACTCGGGCGTGCGACCGCCCGCGTGGTGAGGAACAGCGCTGGTTCCAGCGCTGCCGGTACGAACCTACTTGATTTGGATCAGTTGAGACGGAACGTGCGGCGCCGCAACGCCGCGTGAATCCGCGCCCGCCGTGCGCGGTGCGGGGTCACGCGCTCGCGCAGTTCACGCGCCTCGGCGAGCTCGCGCAGGAAGATGGCGCGGCGCCGCAGGTGATCACGTACCTGCTCCGGGGTCGGCTCCGCGTCGTCCTCGGCCGCCTGGTCTCCGGCTGCTCGGGGGGACGGCGGGGTGCTGGCGGTGTGAGGGGGGCGCCGCGTGGCGCTCGCGGAGGACGTGGCGTCGGCGGGTTGCGGCGTGGTGTCGGCGGGCCGCCGTTTCCCGTCTGCGGGCTGGGAGGTTCCGGGGGCCGCCGGTGAAGGGGTGTGCCGCCGGACGGTGCGTACCGCCCGGGAGGTCGGCACGAGGGTCAGGACGAACGGATCGAGGACGACCGGAATGGCGTCCGCCGCGCGTCCGGCTCCATGGTCGTCCACGGACGCCGCGCGCCCGGCTCCGTGGTCGTCTACGGCGTGCGGGTGCGCGAGCCGGCGTCGCGGGCCGCCGAAGCCCGCCGCCGGAGTGTCCGCGACGTCCTCCTCCTGCTCTGTCGGTGCAGGTGGGGACGGGGATGTGTCCCGGGCCGCGGGGGTACGGGACGGCTCTTTGTTGCGATCTCGGGTCATAACGGCATACTGCCCAGCTCAGGGGACTCATATCCTCATGGGGTCCGAGATGGCAGGCTACCTGGCGTGGGCTACCGTGAGCCCCATGCAGACCCTCGCCGTGGATCACCCGCTCGTCGCGCACAAACTCACCACGCTGCGGGACGTACGGACCGATTCGCCTACGTTCCGGCGGCTGGCCGACGAACTGGTGACGCTGCTGGCCTACGAGGCCACCCGAGACGTACGCGTCGTCGAGGCCACCGTGGAGACGCCGGTGGCAGCCGCACAGGGCGTTCAACTCGCCAGCCCCAAGCCGCTCGTAGTGCCCATCCTGCGGGCCGGTCTCGGCATGCTGGACGGTATGACCCGGTTGCTGCCCACCGCCGAGGTCGGTTTCCTCGGCATGATCCGCGACGAGGGCACGTTGCAGGCCCAGACGTACGCGACGCGCCTGCCCGACGACCTGTCCGGCCGCCAGTGCTACGTCCTCGACCCGATGCTCGCCACGGGCGGCACGCTGGCGGCGGCGATCCAGTTGCTGCTCGACCGTGGCGCGAACGACGTGACGGCGCTCTGCCTGCTGGCCGCTCCGGAAGGCCTGAAGTACATGGAGCAGGCGTTCGAGGGCACCGAGGTGCCCATCCGGGTCGTCACGGCGGCGGTCGACTCGCACCTCAACGAGCAGGGCTTCATCATGCCGGGCCTCGGCGACGCGGGAGACCGCCTCTACGGCGTCGTCTGATCCTCGCGAACCGACCGCCCCTCCCGCGCTGGCTCCCCTCCCGAGCCACGCGCTCCTTTTGAGCCGCGCGTTCGCCCGAGCCGGGCGTTCGCCCGAGCCGGGCGTTGTGCCGAGCCGGGCGTTCGTGCCGAGCGGGGCGTTCGTGCCGAGCCGGGCGTTCGTGCCGGGCCGCGTTCGTGCCGGGCCGCGCGCTCCTCCCGAGCGGGGCGTTCGTGCCGAGCGGGGCGTTCGTGCCGAGCCGGGCGTTCGTGCCGAGCGGGGCGTTCGTGCCGGGCCGCGCGCTCCTTCCGAGCGGGGCGTTCGTGCCGAGCGGGGCGTTTCGGGCATCGAGCCGCCTGCTGATCATCACCCTCTGTGAACGATTGTTTCCGAGACGTCCTTCAAATCGCTCTTTTGAGTAGCTCGTCATTACTCTGTGTAGGCAAACCGGGCGTTGTGCAGGATTTCGATGTTCACACGTGAGTCACCGTGGGTAATAAAGTGCTACGGAACGTCAACGATCGTTCCTCTCCACCGCCCCGGCACAGGGGACCGTTGGCCCAGGGCGGCGTGAGCGAGGCTCGAGGAAGCGTGATGGCTCACCTGAGGAATGGCGACCTGCCAGGCTACGAAGAGATCGGCGAGCGGCTTACCGAAGAGTTCGCCGGGGTTCACGCGCAAGAGACTGTTTCACGCTGTGTCGCGGCGGCGCGGCACGGCGCCCAGGAGGTCACGGGGGCCGCTACGCCGGACCTCGTCGAGCGGATCGCGCGCAAACACCTGCAGGTCCTCGCCATGGTGGCCGCCGAGAAGCTGCGCCACGCGACGCGCACGACACTGGGCAACCCGCCCTAGCCCGTGCTTTGTCGGGGGTCACGGCTGTGCAAAACTGACCTGGGGTCTGTGGGTCATCGTGGTCCGGGAGGCAGTCGTGCCCGCCAAAAAGTACGTCACATGGGTCGCTGTGGCCTTTGTGGCCTTCTATGTGTTCAAGCAGCCCGAAGGGGCCGCCCAATCAGTGAACAACGCCGCCAACGGCCTAGCCAACGCCGCCGACTCGCTCGCCGCCTTCGTCGGCGCGCTCGGCTGAGGCGCTCATGAGACTCGTGACGCCCGGCGACTCCGCGCCGGCGTCGGTAAACAAATACTTGCTCCCCCATGAGACCCAGGTCATCACCGTACGGCGGCACCCGGCGGTGCTGATGGTGCCGGTCGGCCTGGTCCTCGGCGGCCTGATCATCGCGGGCGTGCTGAGCAACACCGTCGCCAGTGACGCGGGCGCCGTCATCAGCTGGATCTGGTGGGGGTGGCTGATCCTGCTCGCCTGGTTCGTCTGGCGGGTGGCCGAATGGTCCGTCGACTACTTCGTCATCACCAACCAGCGGATGTTGCTGACCACCGGCCTGATCACGCGCAAGGTCGCGATGATGCCGCTGGCCAAGGTCACGGACATGAGCTTCAAGCGCACCATCGCGGGCCGCATGCTCGGGTACGGCGAGTTCGTGCTGGAGTCCGCCGGCCAGGATCAGGCGCTGTCGGCCGTCCCCTATCTGCCCTATCCCGAGCAGCTCTACCTCGAAGTCTGCGAGATGATCTTCCCCAACAAGAACCCGTCCGACGACTGATCACCAGCCCCGTCCCCGAGAAACACCCTGTCCCGAACATCCCTCCACGGGTCGGCGCCGCGCTCGCCGGTCCTGGTGGTCCCGACGTCGCGGGTGAACGGTCTCTGGCCGTAGGGCCAATTCGAGGTTGAACGGCTCGCGGTGGCGTCCGTACCACCAGGATGAATGGCGAGCCCGGTAGGACAAGAGATGATCACATTCCCTATCGCTTCGTTACTCTCGATGTGCGATAACCCGCAATGTGCAATCATGTCGGCACCCCAGCCGCCTGATTACTTCCGCTAAGTGAGTCCACATGCCGGGTCCAGGCAACGTCGGCGAGCGTGTCCGCAACCTGCGGCTGACCAGACGCCTCTCGCAGGCACAGCTCGCTGGTCACGACCTCTCAGACAGCTATATCTCGTTGATCGAGTCGGGTAAGCGAACGCCCACCCCGACCGTTCTTCGCATGCTGGCCGAAAGGCTCGGGTGTACGCCCGAGTACCTCGCAGAGGGCGTCGAACCAGAACAACGCGCCCATCTCGAAGTCCGGGAGCGCCATGCGCACCTGGCCCTCCTCGACGGCGATCCCGCCGGCGCGGAGGCGGCCTTCGAGGAGGTCCTCGCGCGCAGCGACGATCCCGACCTCACGTCCCGCGCACGCTGGGGCCGCGCCCGCGCCCTTGAGGAACTGGGCCGCACCGAGGCCGCGATCGCCCTCTTCGAGGAGCTGCGCGAGCAGGCTGAACGCGACCCGGGCCGGGCCAGCTGGCTGCCCCCGGTGATCGCCCTGGCGCGCTGCTACCACGCCGTCGGCGACCTCGGTCAGGCGATCGCCCTCGGGGAACGCGCCCTGGCGCGCCTCCAGCACCTGGGCCTCACCGTGGGCCAGGAGTACACCGAGGCCGGGCGAATCCTTCTGCTGGCCTATGTGGACCGATCCGACCCAGACCGCGCCCACGCCCTGGGCCGCCGTCTGCTGGCCACGGACGAATCCGAGGACGACCAGCCGAGCACGCATTACCGCCACGCCAGCACGCGCGCACTGGAGGAAGGCGCCGTGGGCGACTCCCTCTACTTCGCCGAGCAGGCTCTGGCGGTACGGGGCGGAGCGCCGGTGCGGGCCCAGGCAAGGCTCAACCTGGCCGCCGCAAGGGCGCTGCTGCGCGGAGTCACCCCGTTCACGGCGGACGCCGTCGCCGAGCCCGAACGCACCGCGGCCGCCGAAGCACTCGACCTGCTGGGGGCCACGTCCGTCCTCGAAGGCGCCGAGGCCACCGAGAGCACGATCGAACGGGCCCGCGCGCTCGTCCTCGTCGGCGAGCCGGAGCAGGCGATCGCCTCACTCGAAGACTTCCTGGACACCGGCCTGGCCCTCGCCGCACCAGTGCCTCCGGCTCCGGCCCCGGGCCTTGGCAGCGACCGTGGCGCCCGCGTTCGCAAGACCGTCCAAGCCCGCCTGGTGCTGGCCCGCGCCCGCATCGTCCAAGACGACCGTCCGGCCGCCCTCGTGGTGCTGAATTCCGCCAGCGGCCAGATGACCGGCCTCCCCGCGAGCCGCCCCGCGGCCCACATCTACCGGGAGCTGGGCGAACTCTTCGAAGCCGCCGGCGAAACCGACGGCGCCGCCAACGCCTACCGCCAAGCCCTAGAGGCCATAGGCCTGCGCCCCTCCCGCCCCCAAGCCGCCGCCTGCGACCTAGGCCGAGTCTGACCCCACCCCACCGCCCCGGCGACCCACCCGACCGCCGCGCCGCGCCCACTCCGGCGCGGCTGGCGCGGCCCCACCGAGCCCGACGCGCCAGGTAGTCGCGGGTGTGCCCGGCGGGCCGACCGCCTGCGGGCGCGCGACACGCCCGCTCCGTTGTCCCGGCCGGGCGCGTCCATCCCGCTTGCCCCGGCCCGGTGCGCCCACCTCGCCGCACCTGGCGCGCCGCGTCCACTCCGCGGCGCTCGAGACGGCGCACCCGCTCCGCTATGTCCGGCGCGGCCCCTGCGGCGATCGGCACGGGGCGTCCGGTTCGCCGCATCTAGTGTGGCGCGCCTGCCCTGCGGCGCCTGGCGTACGCCCGCTCCGCCGTGCCTGGCGCGGCATCCCCGCTCCGCCGTACCTGGTGCGGCACGCTACCCGCGCACCTGGCCCGACGCGTCCATTCCGGCTCGTGGTCGGCCCTGCCGCGTTCGTGGGGTTCTGTCCGAACTCGGTTCCGACGACGAGAGGGGAGTTGGCGATGGGCGGCTTCTGGGCGTTCTGTTGGGGCATGTCACGCTGTTTCGGCAGCTTCGGGAACATCTGGACGGGGATTGATCATGCGTTTTGACGATGCGGTGACGTTGTGGGATGTCGAGCCTGGCTGGCTGAACACCGCCAGCTACGGGGTGCCGCCGCGGCTGGCTGTCGAGGCGCTGCGGGGCCCGTTGGATGAATGGAGCCGTGGAGCCACTGGCTGGGACGGGTGGGACGAGTCGACGGGACGGGCGCGGGCCGCGTTCGCCCGGTTGGTGGGGACGGTCGCGGAAAATGTTGCCGTGGGCGCGTCCGCCTCGCAGTTGATGGCTCCTGTGGCGGCCTCACTGCCGGCTGGGTCCCGGGTTGTCGCTCCTGACATCGAGCACACCTCCACGCTGTTTCCGTGGTTGGTGCACGATCTCGACGTTCGTACAGTGCCGCCCGTGGAGTTGTCCGCGGCGATCGACGACAGGACGGCGGCCGTCGCGTTCAGTCTTGTTCAGTCCGCCACCGGCGAGGTCGCCCCGATCGACGATGTCGTGGCCGCGGCCCGTCGGCACGGGGCGCTGCTCGTCGCCGACGCGACCCAGGCGGGCTGGCTGCCGGTGGACGCGACGCGGTTCGACGTGCTGGTGGCGTCAGCGTACAAGTGGCTGATGTGCCCGCGCGGTACCGCTTTCGGTTACTTCAGCCCCGACGCCCGCGACCGGATCCCGCCGCTTGCCGCGAACTGGTACGCAGGCGAGGGCGATGCCTCTTACGGCCCGCCGCTCCGGCTCGCCAAAGACGCCCGCCGGTTCGACATCGCGGTCCCGTGGTTCTCGTATGTGGCCGCTGCGCCGACCCTGGAATTGCTTCTGGAGATCGGCGTCGGCGCCATCCAGGAGCATGACGTACGGCTCGCCAACCGGTTTCGCGTTGGCCTGGGCATGCCGCCTAGCGACAGCGCGATCGTGACCGTCCACCAGTCCGACTCGGCCAGCCGCCTGGCGGCCGCCGGTATCCGAGCCTCCGTCCGCAATGGCGGATCTCGCCTCGCTTTCCACCTGTACACCACCGAGGCCGATGTGGACGCAGCTCTGAACGCGTTGACCTGAGTGCGGGCGCCGAAGCGATCTGGCTTCGTGACGCGCTTGGAGGCTCGCTGTGTTTGGCCGAACAGCTCTTCGTCGGGGCGGATTTGGGGATCGCCCACAGGTTGGGGCGGCTGGGGGTGGGGGTTGGCTGGGATTGAGCGGGGATGTCCAGGTGGCGCCGGTACAGGGTGTGGTGTCGGGACGGGATTTCGGCTCGGGGTGCGTTTGCTCACAGTGTGGGGGCTGACCTGGGTCAATGGGCGGGTTGGAATAGACGGGGGCGGTTTTCGGTCCTAACATGGAGACATGGGATGATTGGCTGACCGGAGGTTAGTGAGCCACGTCTCCACTGGAGAGCCGAGGGGGGAATCATGACGCTGCGCACAGCCCGGCGTTCGTCGTTGGTCGAGCAGGTTATCGACCAGCTGCGGGACGAGATCGCGACCGGGGTGTGGGCAGTCGGTGCCAAGATTCCGCCGGAGCCCGTGCTCTCCGAGAGCCTCGGTGTAGGGCGCAACACCGTGCGTGAGGCGGTACGGGCGCTGACCCATGCCGGATTGCTGGAGTGTCGTCAGGGCGACGGTACGTACGTCCGAGCCACGAGTGAGCTGTCCGGCGCGGTGCGGCGGAGGCTTGAGACCGCCGAGCTCATCGAGATTCTCGAGGTGCGGCGGGGCCTGGAGGTCGAGGCCGCCCGGCTGGCCGCCGCGCGCCGTACCGACGACGACATCGCGGCGATCAACGAGGCGCTGGCCCGCCGGGACGCGCAGTGGACGGCCGGTGACCACGCGGCGTTCGTCGAGGCCGACCTGGCGTTCCACATGGCGGTCGTCGAAGCCACCCACAACCAGGTGCTCACCGACCTCTACCGCGACTTCAGCGCGGTGCTGAGGGCGAGCATCGGGGCCGCGGGCAACCTGCTCCAGCACTCCGACATCCCGCACGCGCCCATCGCCGACGCGATCGCGGCGGGTGACGCGGCCGCCGCGGCCCAGGCCACCCATTCCTGCCTGGACGAGATCCTCCGTTCGACGGAACGGCCTGCGGCCATACCGGCTTGACCCTTCAGCGGTCCATGGCACGGCCCCTTCGTCCTTGAAGGCTGCCGTTTTGCGAGCGTTCCTCTTTCCCCTGCACGTACGCGTATGACGAAGGCGATATGAGTTTTTCTGCCCGTTCCTCCCGTCCGACCACGATCTGGATGCTCGCCGGCCTGATCCTGCTGACGATCAACCTCCGGGCCGCCATCACCGGCATCTCGCCGCTGCTCGGCGATCTGCAGGACACGTTCGCGCTCTCCGGTATCGAGGTGAGCATCCTCACCACGCTGCCGGTGCTGTGTCTCGGGATCTTCGCCTCGGTGGCGCCCTCGTTCGCCCGCTGGTTCGGCGCGGAGGTCGCCATCGCGGGGGCACTGGTCATGATCACGGCCGGGATCGTGCTGCGGGTGGTCCCGTCGTCGCTCGCGCTGTTCGCTGGAACGGTCCTGGCGGGCGCCGGCATCGCGATGGGGAACGTGCTCATGCCCGCGGTCATCAAGCGGCACTTCGCCCACCGGGTGGGTTCCCTGACGGGGCTCGCGATGATGCTCATGGCAAGCAGCGGCGCCGTCGCCGCCGGACTGGCCGTGCCGCTGGACGACGCCGGTGGCTGGCGCCTGGCCTTGGCGGTGTGGGCCGTCCCGTCCCTGATCGCGGCGCTGGTGTGGGGACCGCTCGCCCTGCGCGGCCGTTCCGAACGTGACGCGTCCACTTCTGGACGTGAGCTTTCGGCTGTTGGACGTGGGCCGTCTGCTTCCGAGGATGGGCCTTCGGCTTCCGAGGGCGGCTCGTCCTCGGGAGTTGCCGGGAGGGCCGCCGAGACCGGTTCGCTGCTGCGCTCGCCGCTGGCCTGGTCGGTGGCGGTGTTCATGGGCATGGCGTCGCTGATGTTCTACGTGCTGATGTCGTGGCTGCCCGAGATCATGCAGGACCACGGGTTCGCGGCGGCCGAGGCCGGGATGATGGTCTCGTACATGATGATCATCGGTATTCCGCTCGGCTTCGTGGTGCCGGTGCTGGCCGCTCGCCTCCGTGACCAGCGTTTCCTGGTCGTCGTCGTCGCCGCTGCGATGGTCATCGGCCTGATCGGCATGCTGCTCGCCCCGAGTGCCGGATGGCTCTGGGTGACGATTCTCGGGCTCTCCACGGGCAGCGCGTTCCCGCTGGCCTACACACTGCTCAGCCTGCGTTCACCCAGCCCCGCTGTCGCGGCCCGCCTCTCGGGCATGGCCCAGACCGGCGGTTATCTGCTGGCGGGCTTCGGACCGCTGGCCGTCGGTGTCCTCCACAGCATGACCGGCGGCTGGGAAGTCTCCCTGATGCTTCTGCTGGTCTTGGTCGTACCCGAGACCATTTTCGGCCTGATGGCGGCGCGTCCGGGCTTCGTCCGCCCGAGCCTCACCCACCCCGAGGGATCTGTCGAGCAGCTCATCGAGCCCAAGGACATCCCCGTTCCCGCACGCACGCCCGTCAACGCCCGCTGACCTTCTCAGATCGACGGCGCCACAGCTCAGCACAGCAGCCCGCCGCGCCTAATGAGGCGCCGCGCCGCCGCGGCTCGGCTGTGCGACGCGGCGGCGCGGTTGCGACGCGGCGGCACGGTGATGGTGCGGGTAGCACGGTGGTGCGCCGGTGCGAGGCGGCGGCCGGGGGTGTGGCGCAGCGACGCGGTAATGGCGCAGCTCAGCGGCACGGATCAGTGCGGCAGCGTGGCGCGGCACGACGGCGCGACGCGGTGGCGGCTCGGCTGTGCGACGCCGCAGTGCGGTGGCGCGGCGGTGCGGATAGAGGTAGTGCGGCGGCACGGCATGGTGACGCAGCTCAGCTGCGCGGCTCAGCGGCATGGCTCAGCGTGGCGCGGCTTGGTGGTGCGAGGCGGCGGCCGGGGGCGCGGCGGTGTGGCGCAGCGACGCGGTGGTGGCGGTGCGGTGGCGCGGCTCAGCGCCGCGGCTTGATGGCGTGGCTTGGGTTGTGGCGGGCGTCTTTTCTGGCTTGGCCGCTGGGTCGGTCAGACGGTGGCGTCTAGGTCCAGGACTCGGGCGTGGAGGACTAGGCGTTGGTGCAGGGCCGCTCGAAGGGCTCGGTGGAGGCCGTCCTCCAGGTAGAGCTCACCGTGCCACTGGACCACGTGCGGGAAGAGATCCCCGTAGAACGTGGAGTCCTTGGCCAGGAGGGAGTGCAGGTCCAGCTCGCGTTTGGTGCTGACGAGCTGGTCCAGGCGAACCTGGCGTGGTGGGATCTTGGCCCAGTCCCGGGACGAGAGTCCGTGCTCGGGATAGGGCCGCCCTTCGCCAACCGCCTTAAAGATCACGCCTCCGAGTCTAAGGGGTCAGATGGAACCCGAGAAGGTGTCGCACCGCCGGGGGTCGCCGGCCTCGTAGCCGGTCGTGAACCAGCGACGCCGCTGTTCAGAGGTTCCATGGGTGAACGCGTCGGGCTCTACGTGCCCCTGGGTACGGCGTTGGATGCTGTCGTCGCCGACCGCTTCGGCGGCGCTCAAAGCCTGCCGAATGTCAGTGTCGGTGAGTTTCTCCAGGAACCCTGTAGCGACCGCGTTCTTGGCCCAGACGCCGGCAAAGCAGTCGGCCTGGAGCTCCACCCGCACCGCTCCGCTTTCTGCGCCTCGGGCACTTGACCTGGATTTGTCGAGCGTGCCCTGAAGATTCTGGATGTGGTGACCGTACTCGTGCCCGACGACGTACGCCTGAGCGAACGGTCCTCCCTCGGCGCCGAACTGTTCTTGGAGCTGCCTGAAGAAGCTGAGGTCCAGGTAGACCTTGCGATCGCGCGGACAGTAGAACGGGCCTACGTCTGAGGTGGCGTATCCGCAGGCCGTTTGGGTGGCCTGGCTGAAGAGTTGTGTCTTGGCAGGCGTGTAACCGGTGAGCGTCCGCTTCCAGTAGCTCTGGATGCTGTTGACGGTTCCGACGATGCGGCAGTCGTCGGACTGGTCTGCGTCCGCTCCCGTGCGGCATTTGGCGGAGAGGTCGACGCCGGAGCCTGCCGGCTGGGCGGGCTGCTGGGACGGGGAGCCGCCGCCGGTCACGTCGATGCCGAAGAACAGCCCGAGGACGAGCGCGAGGAGCCCGACGGCGCCACCGCCGATCGCGATGCCGCCCTTGGGCACGCCGCCGCGAGCGTCCTCCACCTGGGAGCTGTCGAGCTCGGCGTCGTCCCTGAAGTCCATGCCGGCCTCTCCTTCAAGGGCGGTGCTCGCACCGCCGATGATCCTGGTAAGGGCGGCTTTCCCTCAGGGCGCCGCCCCTAACGCGCGGCGAATCGAGCTCAACCTTTCGGGCAAATGCCCCGGCGACTGCAATAACGTGATTTCTCCGAGCGTGCTGTCAACCGGTTGCGGCCCCGGAGCGTATGTCTTGCGATGTCCACCGTCCCGGGAGCAGGCGTTTGACCGTCGAGGAGTTCGAGGAGTTCTACGCGCATGCGGTCAGGCGCCTGATCGGACAGCTGTTCCTGGTCACCGGCGATCTGCGGGAGGCCGAGGACGTCGTCCAGGAGGCCTTCGTCCGCGCCTGGAACGCCCGGCGGAAGCTGGACCGCGAGAGATCGCCCGAAGCGTGGGTGCGCCTGACGGCCACCCGGATGGCGATCAGCCGCTGGCGCCGCCGGACGCGTAGTACCGAGGCGTGGCTGCGCGTCGGCACGTCCGCCGCCGCGGAACCAGGTCCCGGTCCTGACGCCGTCGCCGTGGCGCGGGCGCTACGCAGCCTGCCCGCACGGCAACGTCTCGCGGTGGTCCTGTTCTACGTCTGCGATCTGCCTGTCGAGCAGGTCGCGGCCGAGGCCGGGATGTCCGCCGGAACGGTGAAGACGCACCTGTCGCGGGGCCGCCGGGCGCTGGCTCCGCTCCTCGACGACTCCCTCGAGCCGGAGGAGCACGATGTCTGAGCATGAACGGGCCGTGGAGCCGGACGACGAGCGGCTGCGGCGCAGGCTCCAGGCGGCCGCCGGTGCCGGGGCCCAGGCCGCGCGGCCGGTCGAACGCCGGCGGATCGAGGTCCTCGGAAGCCGTCGTCGCAGGCGCCTGCGTCTGACCGCCGCGACCGCGGTGATCGTCTCTGTCGGGATGGCCGTCGTGGCCGGGGTGCTCGTGTCCAGGGACGAACGGCCCCGTCCCGCTGTCCCGGCCTCGTCCCCGGAGACATCGCCGTCGCCCAGCCGTGCGGCCACGCCCACGCCGACCCGTACGCCGCCCGGAACGGTCCTGCCCTCCAAGGGCGGGACGGGTACGGCGACTCCGAGCAAACCGGCGACACCCACTCCGACCGGCTCAAAGTCGCCTGCCGCACCTGTCTCCAAAACGCCGACCCCCACGGGCTCCAAGTCCCCGACCCCCACCGGCACTGGGACGCCCAGATCGAACGGCTCCGTGACGCGCAACGCGGCCGGCTCCGGGAAGCCAGCATCAGCCGACTCCGGGGCGCGTATGTCAGTCGGCGCCGTATCACCCGTATCGAATGGCTCGTCGGCAAACTCCAGGACACCTGCATCGGCCAGCTCTCTGGTGACTACCGCTGGGCTACCGACGTCCGGCGGCGCCATGACGTCCTTGGGGGGCTCGCAGGCGGGCCGCCGATGACATACGGCTCTGCGGTCGGCAACCGCTCCGGCAAAGCGCCAGAAGCGCCAGAAGTACTGGACGCGTCCGAGGCGCCCCCTCAGGAAGCCACCACAACCGAGGCGAGCGATCCCAAGCCAAGAAGTCCGAGAGGATTGGCGCTCCGCCTACGCGGCTCGACGCTCCTGGATCCGTACCTGCTCGCCGCCGCCTTCTTCCTCGCGTACGCGATCGTGTCGATTTCTCGCTATCTCCGGGCGGAGACGCGCTCCTGGGACTTGGGGATCTTCGAACAGGTCGTTCGTTCGTACGCGCATCTGCAGGCGCCGATCTCCGACCTCAAGGGCCCTGGATTCGTCATCCTCGGCGACCACTTCAGCCCCGTGCTCCTGCTGCTCGCCCCGTTCTACCGGCTCTTCCCGACCCCCGTCACCCTGCTCGTGGCGCAGGCCGTGCTCCTCGCGCTGTCGGTGGTTCCGGTCACGCGTGCCGCCGCGCGTCTGCTCGGACGAGCCCGTGGTGTGGCGATCGGCGGCGCATACGGGCTGTCGTGGGGCATTCAGGGCGCGGTCGACTTCGACTTCCACGAGGTCTCCTTCGCCGTCCCGCTGATCGCGTTGTCCCTCGAAGCCGTCCTGGCCCAACGCTGGCGTCCGGCGCTCCTCTGGGCCTTGCCGCTGCTGCTGGTCAAAGAAGACCTAGGCCTGACCGTCGCCGCCCTCGGCCTCGTCGTCGCAATCCGGACGCGGCGTACGCACCAAACCACGGCCCAGATCGCCCTGGCGGTGGCACTCACCGGCGTATTGGCGTTCTTCGTAACGGTCGGCGGGATCATCCCGGCGTTCAACGACGGCGGCGGCTACGACTACTGGGCCAAGCTCGACCCTGAGGAGACCAGCCCAGGCAACGCACTCCTCAACGGCGCAGGCGACAAACTGCGCACGCTCCTCTGGATCCTGGTCCCGACGACGGGCCTGCTCGCGCTCCGCTCACCCCTCCTGATCGCCATCGTGCCCACGCTGGCCTGGCGATTCGCGTCGCAGGACGAGAACCACTGGAGCATGTTCTGGCATTACGACGCGATCTTGATGCCCATCGTCTTCCTGGCGCTCGTGGACGCGATCACCCGTGCCCGCGTCTCCGTCCGGCCGTGGCGGCGCGCGTACGCCTTCCACCTGCCCGCCGCCGTCCTCGCCGCCGCGCTCGCCCTCACCACCACCCGCCCGCTCGCGTCGGTGCTCGACCTGGCCACGTACAAGCCGACCCCCGCCGGCGAGGCCGGTGCCCGAGCGCTGGCCGTCATCCCGGACGGCGCGACGGTCGAGGTCAACGTCCGCCCGATCGCCCAGCTCACGAGGCGATGTCGCGTCTTCTGGTTCGGCAACACCGCCGGCCAGGTGCCCGACTACATCGCGTACTACGACCGGGCTGTGAGCGCCGACATCATGCTCGGGTACGCCAAGCAACTCCACCCTTCGGCCACGTACACCTTGAAAACTCAAGACGCCGGCTACTGGGTTCTCCAGCGAACCCGTTAAGCAGTAACGACGATCTTGCCGACCTGGGTGTTGGACTCCATGTGCCGGTGGGCCTCAACGATGTCGCCGAGCTCGAAGGTGCGGTCGATCACCGGCCGGAAGGCGCCCGCGCGGAGCCCGGAGGCCACGAAAGCCGCCGCCCGGCGCAGCCGCTCCGGATCGGTCGTCGTCTCGTGAACGGTGTACGTCCGCATGTTCAGCGCGGGCATGCCGAGCTCGAACCCCGGATAGGGAGTGGGCTCACCGCTCAGCGCCCCGTACTCCAAAAGGGTGCCACCGGGCGCAACAACCTTGGCTAGATCCACAACGCCAGGCCCCGCCACAGCATCGAAAACGAACTCGGCCCCTCCAGTCAGCGCCATGACCCTTGCGACCACGTCCTCCTCCCCGGTAACGATCACCTCGGACGCCCCCTCCTTGAGCAGCGCGTCTTTCTTGGCCGCGGTCCTGGTGAGGGCGATCGGCGTGGCCCCAACACGGTTGGCGAGGTGGATGGCGGCCAGCCCGACACTGCTGGACGCCGCGTTCAGCACGACCGTGTCCCCGGCGCGCATCCCGCCGACCTCGACAAGCGCGCCGTAGGCCGTCAGGTAGGGCATCCAAACCGCCGCGCCCTCGACCGCGTCGATCCCCTCAGGCCGAGGCACGACCGCCGCCGCCGGAACGATCGCCCGCTCGGCGTAGACCGAATAGTCGTTCTGCGAGAACGCGGGGACAACGCTCACCCGCTGGCCGACCTCGAAGGCGACACCCTCGCCTACGGCCTCGATCTCTCCGGCGGCCTCGGTGCCGAGCCTGCCCGGAAACTCCCTGACCTCTTCGATGTAGTGACCGCTCCGGAACAACGCCTCGGCCCGGTTGAGACCGATCGCGTCCACCCGTATCCGCACCTCACCAGCCCCGGGCTCGCCGACCTCCAACTCCTCCACCCGCAACACCTCGGGCCCGCCAAGCTCGCGGAACAACACCGTCCTGGCCATGACATCTCCCTTCACGTCGATGAATCCAACCTCAAAGTACGACCCCGGTCAAACTTTGATGCTCATCGTACTTTGACGTCCTTCGTACTATAGGACGATGCGAGACGACGACGTGCCGACGATCACGCTTCAGCAGGTCCTGGAGGCCCTGGTCGACCCGGTGAGGCGAAGCATCGTGACGCAGCTGTACGAGACGTCCGTGGACCTCAGATGCGGCTCGTTCGACCTGCCAGTGAGCAAATCCACGGCCACGCACCACTTCCGCGTCCTCCGCGAGGCGGGCCTGATCCACCAGTACTACGTCGGCACCTCCCGCATGAACACACTAAGAAGAGCCGAGGTCGACGAAGCCCTCCCAGGCCTACTAGAAGCCCTAGTAACCGCCGACCAAAAAACCCGAGCCACCAACCGCCAACCCGCACCACCCAAGCGAGCGCACCACCCAAGAGAGCCCACCGACCATGTGAAAGCGGCGACCAAGTGAGGGCGCCGACCAACGGTCACATCCAGCGCACTGACTTCATCCAGCGGACGGTCTTGGGGGGAGTTTGGGCGTGGCCAAGGCCATGAGCCCGCTGACCACAGCCAGCATGGCGGCCATGCTGAGCAGCATGCCGACCACGACACGCCCACCAGCGCAAACAGGTACAGACGGCCAGGCTGGTGGGCACGGGTGAGGCTGTCCACGGTGATCGGGGCGAGGCGGGCCAGGCGATCTCATCGGTTGTGTGGACCACACGCGACTGAGGTTGAGGCCCGAAGACGTAGGGCCGGTACCCGTTGTGGGTACCGGCCCTACGCTTTGCCTGCTTAGAGACGCGGAGGATACGAGATTCGAACTCGTGAGGCGTTGCCACCAACACGCTTTCCAAGCGTGCGCCCTAGGCCACTAGGCGAATCCTCCGCCGTCGAGCCTACCGGGTCTCGGGCACTGGTCGGACATCAATAACGGCCGTGAGCGGGATCGGGCCGTAGATGTGGGGGAAGATCTGGCCTTCGGCCGGCTCGTAGCGCACTTCGGCGTCGAGGCGGGAGACGTCGATGGTGAGGAGGGCCAGGTCCGCACGGTCGACGTGGGCGTAGAAGCGGCCGAGGACGCCCTCGACCTGGGACAGGTCGGAGGAGCAGTGGATGAAGCCTTCCTCGGCCAGGGTGCGGCCGAGGGTCGACATGGCATACGACACTCCCGCCGCGCGAGCCGCTTCCAGATGGCGGCGTTCGGCGATGTGGAGGAGCGTCTCCTGCGGGATTGCGGACATGAGGCCGGAGCCTACGTGGCAAGCGTGCATATCGGGGGGCGAGGATGCCATAGACTCTGGGCAGACCCCTCGCACGGCGTCATCCTGTGAACCTCCCCAGGGCCGGAAGGCAGCAAGGATAAGCAGGCTCTGATGGGTGTGCGGGGGGTCCCTTCGCTTCTGACGCTCTGCTTCTCGAGGGAGGGCGGACCTCGTGAGTCTGGCTCTGTACCGTAAGTACCGGCCAGCGACGTTCGCCGAGCTCAAAGGGCAGGAGCACGTCGCGGAGCCGTTGCAGCAGGCGCTGCGCAACGGCCGGATCAACCACGCTTATCTCTTCAGCGGGCCGCGTGGGTGTGGCAAGACCTCCAGTGCGCGGATTCTGGCCCGTTCGCTGAACTGTGAAGAGGGCCCGACCCCGGATCCGTGCGGCAAATGCGACTCGTGCGTCGCCCTCGGGCCGACCGGCACCGGGCACATCGACGTCATCGAGATCGACGCGGCCTCCCATGGTGGTGTCGATGATGCTCGTGACCTGCGGGAACGTGCCTTTTTCGCCCCGGTTTCGGCGCGCTTCAAGGTGTACATCATCGACGAGGCGCACATGGTCACCCGTGAGGGCTTCAACGCGCTGCTGAAGCTCGTTGAGGAGCCGCCGCCGCACCTGAAGTTCGTCTTCGCGACCACCGAGCCCGAGAAGGTCATCGGGACGATCCGGTCGCGGACGCACCACTACCCGTTCCGGCTGATCCCGCCCACTGTGCTCCAGGAGCTCGTCGAGGAGATCCTGAAGTCCGAGGACGTGCCGTACGAGGCGAATGCGCTGCCGCTCGCCGTACGGGCGGGCGCCGGCTCGGCCCGTGACACGCTGTCGATCCTGGATCAGCTGCTGGCGGGCTCCGATGAGGCGGGCATCACGTACGCCAGGGCCGTGTCGCTGCTCGGCTACACCGATTCGTCGCTGCTGGACGAGGTGGTGGGCGCGTTCGCCGCCCGTGACGGCGGCAAGGTCTTCGCCGCCATCGACCGGGTGATCGAGAGCGGCCAGGACCCGCGACGGTTCGCCGCCGACCTGCTCGAACGCGTTCGCGATCTGGTGATCTTGTCGAACGTGCCGGAGGCGGGCGGATCGGGGCTGCTGAACGTCCCCGCGGACGAGCTGGAGCACATGCGGCGCCAGGCCGGCTCGTTGGGCCCGGGCGAGCTCGCTCGGGCCGCGGATCTGCTGCACACGGGCTTGACCGAGATGCGTGGGGCGACCTCGCCGAGGTTGCTGTTGGAGCTCGTGTGCGCGCGCATCCTGCTGCCGGCGGCGTACGAGGACGAGGCGTCGATGTTCGCCCGCCTGGATCGCTTGGAGCGCCAGGTCGCGCAGGGTGGGAGTTTTCAGGCTGCTCAGGGGGGTTTCGAAGTCGCTGGCTTCGCCGCACCTCAGGCGGCTCCCACTCCGGCGGCAGCCCCGGTTTCGGCTTCTCATGCTCAGCCCGTGTCCGCGGGGCGCCAGGATGCTCAGCCCGCGTCCGCGGGGCGTCCGAATGCGCAGGCGTCGCGTGGGGATGCGAGGGCATCCGCTGGTCAATCCGCATCTCAGCAGCCTCCGTCCGCTCAGGGTTCCAGCGTCGACCAGCAAGGTCGGCCGACGGAAGTGGAACCCGATTCTGTGGATAACTCCGCAGGTTCGCCGGCTCGTGGCGCGTCTCCTGCGGTTGCCTCCTCGGGCTCCTCTGCTGGTGGGCCATCCGCGTCCGCTGGTTCTCCTGTAGCTGCTGGGGGTTCTCCGGCCGCCGGGAGCGTCTCGGCTGCTGCGCCTGCTCGGTCCGGTGGCGCGGTCGGCGCAGCTGCTGCTTCGGCGGGGACGGTGACGGCGGGCCCGGCTGCGGGCGGGGGGATGGACATCGCCACCGTTCAGCGGTTGTGGCCGGACATCGTCGAGGCCGTCAAGCAGAAGAGCCGGGTCGCCTGGATGGTGATCATGAACGGGGTCCGGCCACTCTCGCTCGAGGGCAACCTGCTCACGTTGTCGTTCGAGGCCGAGGGCGCCCGGACCAACTTCACGAACGGGGGCCGCGACGCGGTGCTCCGCGAGGTCCTCCGGGAACGGATGGGCGTCGACTGGAGGATCGACACCGTCCTCGGCGGTGCCGCGCCCGCCGGAGGACGTCCGGGTGGGCCTGCGGGACGTCCGTCCAACTCGCCAGGGCAGGGCCCCCCGCCGCAGGCCGGTTTCTCGAACGCCGCGGCGGTCGCTCCGCCTCGTACGGGATCGGGACCGCAGCCGTCCGCGCCCCCGGCCGAGCCGACACCTCCGCCGTCCGGCCCTTCGGCTTCGGCGCCCCCGGCACCGGCGATGTCACGTCCCGTACCGCAGCCTGGGCCGTCCAGGGACGAGCCTCCGCCCCCTCCCGAGCCGCCTATCGACGAGAGCGACGAGGTGGATCCCGAGGGTGATGCCGACGCCGACGGGACCGAAGCCGAGGCCAGCGGCATGGCACTGATCCAGCGTGAGCTGGGCGGCCAGATCATTCGCGAGATCGACAACACCTGAGCTTGGGACGGGGATCGCCTGCTCCTCGCCCTGGCGTTGCCTACGTTCCGTTCCTGCACACTCCGGTGTTTTGATCTCGTGTGCTCCCGGCGTCTGGCCTCGCACGCTCCTAGCGTTCTGGTCCTGGACGTTTGCAGTGGCCTGATCCCGGGCGCTTCCAGCGTTTTCTGGCTTGCGGCGCTTGCAGTGATCTGTTCCGGGGGTTCCGGCGTCCTGGATTGTGGCGCGTGCGGCGGTTTGTTCCGGGGTGTTCTGGCGTCCTGACTTGGGACGCTTGCAGCGGCCTGTTCTGGGGTGTTTCCAGCGTTCTGGCTCTGGGTGTTTGCGGTGGTCTGGGTCCGGACGCTTCTGACGGTCTGGCTCGGATGTGTCTCCGTCCACTCGCTGAGAGCCGCGCAGGTGTGGCATTGAGCTCACAATGCGGCAGGCGGAACCGGGGCGCGGAGGTTGCGCGTTTCCGGCCTGAAAGTATCGCTAACCGAACAATGCCGACGTCAGACCAGACACCGGCGCCGGTACGTACCGCGCGACGCCCGAAACCCGTAGTCTCGGGGAGACGACAGACGTCCGTGGTCGACGGGTCGCCGAGAAGAAGGCCCTCTCCAGGGCCGGAAGGAACGGAGAAACCGTGGAACCCGGTGGTCAGCTGAACATCCAGGAGCTGTTGCAGCAGGCGCAGAAGATGCAGGAGCAGCTCTTCGCCGCGCAGCAGGAGCTCGCGGAGACCGAGGTGGAGGGCACCGCGGGCGGCGGCCTCGTCAAGGCGACGGTCAACGGCCAGGGTGAGGTCACGGGCATCGTCATCGACCCGAAGGCCATCGACACCGACGACGCGGCGGACACCGCCGAGACGGTCGCCGACCTGGTGCTGGCCGCGATCCGCGACGCGGGTCGTGCCGCACAGGAGTTGCAGCAGGAGAAGATGGGTCCCCTCGCCGAGGGTCTCGGCGGTGGCGGCATCCCGGGGCTGCCCGGCGGTGGCGGTCTTCCCGGCGGCCCTGGTGGCCCCGGCGGCCTGCCTGGATTCTGAACGAACGTTTCGTCCTCATTGACCGACCGAGCGTGGAAGGAAAGATCCGTTGTACGAAGGGGTGGTCCAGAACCTCATCGACGAGCTGGGAAGACTGCCCGGCGTCGGCCCCAAGAGCGCGCAGCGGATCGCCTTCCACCTGCTCGCCGCCGATCCCGCCGATGTGGAACGGCTGACCAAGGCGCTCAAAGAGGTCAAGGACAAGGTCCGTTTCTGCAAGACCTGCGGGAACGTCGCTGAAGAAGAGGAATGCCGGATCTGCCGTGACGCGCGTCGCGATCCGCAGGTCATCTGCGTGGTCGAGGAGTCCAAGGACGTCGTCGCGATCGAGAAGACGCGGGAGTTCCGCGGCCGCTACCACGTTCTCGGCGGGGCGATCAGCCCCATCGAGGGCGTCGGCCCCGAGGATCTGCGCATCCGCGAGCTGATGCAACGCCTCGCGGACGGCACGGTCACCGAGCTCATCCTCGCCACCGATCCCAATCTGGAGGGTGAGGCCACCGCGACCTATCTCGCTCGGCTCGTGAAACCCATGGGCCTGACCGTCACCCGCCTCGCCAGCGGCCTGCCGGTGGGTGGCGACCTCGAGTACGCCGACGAGGTGACGTTGGGCCGCGCATTCGAAGGACGGAGGCTGCTCGATGTCTGACACCAACAGCCCGCAGGACTGGAACGCGCTCGCCGAGCGCGTGGCATGCCATGTGGAGAACTACCTGAGCGGACTGGAGGCGGTCGCACGCGGCGACGCCGCCGCGCATACCGTGCCGATGCTGCTCCTGGAGGTGTCGCAGGTCATCCTGGCCGGTGCGCAGCTGGGCGCCAGCGCGGACGTGATCCTCCCTGGGAACTGGGAGCCCGAGGTCGGCGAGGACCCGGATCTGGACACTATCCGGCAGGGGCTGTCCGAACGACTCCTCGCTGTGGACGAGTACGTCGAGGTCTTCGATCCGTACAAGGACACCGAACCGACCTCGTACCGGCTCTCCGACGACCTCGTCGACGTTGCCAGCGACCTCGTGCACGGCCTGCGCCACTACCAGCAGGACCGTCCGCTAGAGGCGCTCTGGTGGTGGCAGTACTCCTACTTCAACCACTGGGGCAACCATGCCGGCGCTGCCCTGCGCGCTCTCCACGCGGTGATCGCCGGAGCCCGTCTGGACGTCGCCGAAGAGGTGGCCGCCGTCCAGTGAGCCGCGTGCCGCGGGCAGGGGCGCCGACGACACTCCTGCCCGCGGACGGTTGCCTGCGGAACGGACGTTGTCTGCGGGACGGGCGTCGCCTCGTTGGGAGCGAGTACCGGCCTATTGTCCGACGCCGGTGCGGCATGCTGCTAGGCCGTCCCTAGATCGTCGCGAGCCTGGACGCGCACTACTCCTGCATCGTGCTCTCGAACCATCGCCTGCAGATTCCACGTTTCTTTCCTGGGGATGGCGTTCACGGCTTCAGCTGTGGCTGCTTGCGGGCGTCGGCGGCCAGGAAGACTTAGGGCTCGCCGGGCCGACGGGTCGTTCTGGCAGAGCATTTTGAGCGGTCGGGTTGACGGGGACGGTGGACGGGCTCCAGCATCGCCGCTCATGGGATGGAACACATCGGCGTTGTTCGTTCGCGACCGGTCGGTGGCCGAGGTTGTGGATGGCCTGCGCGACGCGGGCAACTGGCAGGCGACTGGGGAACGGGTGCCCGCCGACGAGGCCTCGACGCAGTCTGCCGGCGGACGGCTCTATCTCGCTGAGAATGGCGGCTGGTGCCATTGGGATCCTGACCAGCGGTTGGTTCTCGACATAGACCGGCTGCTCGGCCTCGGCTCTCTTGGGGCGCTCAAGGGAACACGCGCGCTGGCGCTCCTCTTCTCGAGCGTCTCGTCCACATACGGGCTGTGGGTGTTCGATGATGGCGTGCTGGTAAGAAGCGCCATTCACCACGAAGGTGAGATGGTTCAGGAATTCGGAGATCCGCTGCCAGTTGAATCTCGGCTTGAGGTGCCCTCGTGGGGGCCGGACGAGGACTTTCTCTGGGGGGTCTTCCAGGAAGTCACCGATCTGCGCTTCGACAGCGGCCAACTCTTCGAGGTTTACGTGGACGCGGCCAAGGCTTGATCTTCCGAGTCGTCGCCGGTATGCCTGACGCTTTACCGCCGGGGCTTTCAGTCGTCCGCGCAGCCGGAAGGGCCGGGTGGCGACCCGGCCCTCCTGGGTTGGTCTATTGCGGAGTGGTCAGGACTTCTTGAGGGTCTCCTTGAGAGTTTCGCGCTTGCAAGCAGGGGCCTGGAGGCAGATAAGCCCATGGCTCTTCTTCTTCAGCACGAACGTCCGCTTCCCGGAGATGCTGTTGTGGAAAACGAAGGCCTCGTGGTGCGGCACCTTTCGGCGTGAGCCGCTCAGCACGACCTTGCCGGATCGGTAGACAGTGATCTTGACCTTGTAGTCGATCGCGCCACCGATCTTCGTGCAGAAGGGATTGGTCGCCGAATGCTTGAGGGTGACCGTGTACGCCCGCGAGGACCCCTTGCCGGAGAACTTGCCCCCGGTGAACTTCATGTTCTTGGAGCTGGCGGTCTTCTTGGCGATGAGCTTTTTGCCCAGGTACAGCTTGGTCGCACTGACCTTCTTGGACGTGTGGACCTTGCTCGTCTTCCAGTTCACGCCGAACGCCATGTTCGTCTTGAAGCCGACGTTGTCCTTGGTGGAGTAGGACCGGCCGCTGCCATTGAACTGGTAAGCGGCGCCCTGGCACGGGAATGCGTTGACCCGGTTGTCCTTGATGAAGGTGCGGTAGACGAAGTACGTCGAGTTCTTCTGGGCTGCGGCTTCTGCCGCCGGCGCGGCCGGTGCGGATGGGGCGGAGGCACTGACCGGTGCAGCATCGGCGACGGATGACATTCCGGTGCTGAGGAAGGCCACGGCGAGACCAGGAACCAGCAGGCGACGTGCGTGAAGGGATTTCATGGGCTCAACCATTGCGAAGCAGGGTTGGGGAGCAGTTGGAGCGGAGTTGGAGAGAAGGCTTGCCAAGGAGCTCGCTTTTCGCCGGGCTCCCCGCCATTGCCTCAATAGGTAAGAACCTCGCCGGGCCGCTGCCTCGCCGGGCCGCTGCCTCGTCTGGCTGCTGTCTGGTCCGTCCGTCACCGCGTCCGTCCGTCGCTCCGTTCGCTCGCCGTCTCGTCCGTCCGGAGCCTCGTTCGGCTGCTACCTCGTTCGGCCGGAGCCCTCGTTTGCCCGGGCTCGTTCCCCGGCGCCTTGTTCGCGCTGCCTGGCCTGGCGGGACAGCGCCCCGGGTTGTGCGCTGAGCCTGGGGGCCAGCTGCTGACCTGGGGCCTGTGGGGCGCAGGGGCTGTATGGGATCTTGTATGTCGGACGGTTGGTCCGAATGTTGGAGTTACCTGCCCGTGATGCATTCGTCTGGCCTCGGTAGACTCTAGGCCGGTACGCCTGACCCCGATCCGAGGAGCGCCATCTCGTGGCTCTTGTCGTGCAGAAGTACGGTGGCTCCTCCGTCGCTGACGCCGAAGGCGTCAAGCGGGTCGCCCAGCGCATCGTCGCGACGAAGAAGGCGGGGAACGACGTCGTCGTCGTGGTCTCCGCGATGGGTGACACAACGGATGAGCTGATCGATCTGGCCGAGCAGGTCAGCCCGCTGCCCCCGGCACGCGAGCTGGACATGCTGCTGACGGCCGGGGAGCGGATCTCGATGGCCCTGCTGGCCATGGCGATCGCCAACCTCGGCCACGAAGCGCGATCGTTCACCGGCTCCCAGGCCGGTGTGATCACCGATGGCTCCCACGGAAAAGCGCGGATCATCGATGTCACGCCGGGCCGGCTCCGTACCGCCCTGGACGCGGGCTCGATCTGCATCGTGGCCGGTTTCCAGGGTGTCTCCCAGAACACCAAGGACATCACCACGCTGGGCCGCGGCGGCTCCGACACCACGGCGGTGGCGCTGGCCGCCGCGCTGGGCGCGGACGTCTGTGAGATCTACAGCGATGTGGACGGGGTGTTCACCGCCGACCCGCGGATCGTCCCGACCGCCCGCCGGATCCCGCGCATCTCGTACGAGGAGATGCTGGAGATGGCCGCCAGCGGGGCCAAGATCCTGCATTTGCGCTGCGTGGAGTACGCGCGCCGCTACAACATCCCGATCCATGTGCGCTCCTCCTTCAGCACCAAGGAGGGCACATGGGTGGTCGACGCGAGTGACATCGAAGGACAGGACATGGAGCAGGCGATCATCTCCGGGGTCGCGCACGACCGGAGCGAAGCCAAGATCACCGTGGTCGGGGTGCCGGACAAGGTCGGCGAGGCCGCCACGATCTTCACGGTCCTCTCCGAGGCTGAGATCAACATCGACATGATCGTGCAGAACGTGTCGGCCGCCTCGACCGGCCGGACCGACATCTCCTTCACCCTGCCCGCGAGCGACGGGCAGACGGCGATGACCACGCTCAACAAGGTCAAGGAGCGGATCGGCTTCGAGTCGCTGCGCTACGACGACCGGATCGGCAAAGTCTCGCTGATCGGTGCCGGCATGCGCTCCCACCCGGGCGTCACCGCCACCTTCTTCTCCGCGATCGCCGACGCCGGGGTCAACATCGAGATGATCTCCACCTCGGAGATCCGCATCTCGGTGATCGTCGCCCAGGACGACATCGACACCGCCGTCGCCAGCGCCCACCGCGCCTTCGACCTTGAGGCCGACCAGGTCGAGGCCGTCGTCTACGGCGGCACAGGCCGCTGACCGGCGCACGGGCCCCGCGAACGCAGCATGATCGCCGTTCGCGGGCCTCTGCCGTCCGACCCCGAAGACCGCCGACGCCCGCGACCCCGCACCGCCCCGCGCCACCAGGCCAGGTCCGCGCGCATGAGCAGACCGCGCCGCGATCCAGGAGGCATAGCCACTTCTAGGCCGGACAGCAGTCAGGAGCAGAGCGCAGCGGCCCCGCAGCAGACTGCGGCGGCGTGCCAGCCAGTCGATATGCCGCCGGGCAGAGCGATGTCGCGGCCGCATGCAAATCAGTGCGGTAGCCACCGGCGGGGCGGTCGCCACGGCAGGGCGGTGTGACGCCGCGGGTAAGGCAGGTGCGGTGGCCACGGTAGGGCGGTGCGGCGGTCGCGGGCGGGGCGGTGCGATGGCCACGGCAGGGCGGTGTGACGGCCGCAAGTATGGCGGTGCCGCGGCTGCGTGCAAAGCGGTGCGGTAGCCGCGGGCGGGGCGGTGCGGTAACCGCGTACAAACCAGCGCGGTAGCCGTGGGCAGGGCGGTCCGGTGGCTACGGCAGGGCGGTGCGGCGCCGCGTACAAGGCGGGTGCGGTGGCCGCAGTAGGGCGGTGTGACGGCCGCAAGTATGGCGGTGCCGCGGCCGCGTGCAAAGCGGTGCGGTAGCCGCGTGCATACCAGCGCGGTAGCCGTGGGCAGGGCGGTGCGGCGGCTACGGCGGAGCAGTGTGGCGGTTGCGGGTGAGGCGGTGCGGTGGCTGAGGGCGGGTGGTGAATGTTACGGAGTGTGGTCAAGGATCCGGTTTTTGCGGGACAGCGGGGGCGCGAACCTGGGAATCTGCTGAACTCCGGAACTGAGGAGGCGCCGGGGGCGTTGAGCCTCCGGGACCGCTGAGCCAGTCGAGCCACCGGCCGTGCGGTCCCGGACATCGGGGCCGGGGGCGGCGGTGCCGGGTACGCGACAGACGAACGCGAAGGAGAACGCCGGCCATGACCGCCACGGACTCATCCGGACGCAAGCCGACCCTCGCCGTTGTCGGCGCCACGGGCGCTGTGGGCACCGTGATGCTCGGCATCCTGTCCACCCGGCGTGACGTGTACGGCGAGATCCGGCTCGTCGCGTCGCCTCGTTCGGCGGGACGGAAGCTCTCCGTGCGCGGCGAGCAGACCGAGGTGCTCGCGCTGGCTCCGGAGGTCTTCGACGGCGTCGACATCGCGATGTTCGACGTGCCGGACGCGGTCTCGGCCGAGTGGGCTCCGATCGCGGCGGCGCGGGGCGCGGTGGTCGTGGACAACTCCGGAGCGTTCCGGATGAAGCAGGACGTACCACTGGTCGTGCCCGAGGTGAACGCGGGCGCGGTGCGCCACCGTCCGCGCGGGATCATCGCCAACCCCAACTGCACCACGCTCTCGATGATCGTGGCGATCGGGGCGCTGCACCGGCAGTACGGGCTGAACGAGCTGGTCGTCGCCTCCTACCAGGCGGCGTCCGGGGCAGGCCAGGAGGGCATCGACGCGTTGTACGATCAGCTCGAACGCGTCGGTGGTGATCGCGAGCTCGGGCACCGGCCCGGCGACGTGCGCAGCGCGGTGGGAGAGCTCGGGCCGTTCCCGGCGCCGCTGGCGCTGAACGTGGTCCCGTGGGCGGGATCCCTCAAGGACGGCGGCTGGAGTTCGGAGGAGCTCAAGGTCCGCAACGAGTCCCGCAAGATCCTCGGACTGCCGGACCTGCGGGTCGCGGCGACGTGCGTCCGCGTCCCGGTCGTGACGACCCATTCGCTGGCGGTGCACGCGGTCTTCGACGAGCGGGTCGACCAGCGCGAGGCGCAGGCGATCCTGGCGGGATCACCGGGCGTCGTCCTGGTCGATGATCCGGAACGGTACGAGTTCCCCACGCCGGCGGACGTCGTCGGCACCGACCCGACGTGGGTCGGGCGGGTGCGCAGGTCCCTCGACGACCCGAACGCCCTCGACCTCTTTCTCTGCGGTGACAACCTGCGCAAGGGCGCGGCACTGAACACTGCCCAGATCGCCGAACTCGTGGCGGCCGAACTCACGACCTGAATGACATGATCGTCGCGACGTGCCGTTCTGACGGTGGACGCACGTAGAGTTGACACTCCGCAAGTCCGCGCATCCGCGCTTTAGGGTGGCGTACGTGACCGAGACCAAGGCCGTGAAGTCGGAGCAGACCCGGGCGCTGATCGTGGAGACGGCGCTCCGGCTGTTCCGCGAGCGCGGGTACGAAGCGACGACGATGCGGGCGATCGCCAAGGAGGCGGGCGTCTCGGTCGGCAACGCCTACTACTACTTCGGCTCCAAGGAAGAGCTGATCCAGGCGTACTACGACGAGCTCCAGGACGAGCATCTCGCCGCCTGCCGCGCCGTCCTGGACGCCGAACGCGACTTCGCGCCCCGGCTCCTCGGTGTCCTCAAGGCCCGCGTCGACACGATGGTGCCCTACCACGAGTTCGCCGGGAAGTTCTTCAAGTTCGCCGCCGAGCCGACCAGCCCGCTCAACCCGTTCAGCGCCGAGTCGGGCCCGGCCCGTACCGCCGCCGTCGCGATCTACCGCGAGGTCGTCGACGGTTCCAGCCTCAAGATCGACGACGAGTTCCGCAAGGAACTGCCGGAGCTCCTCTGGCTCTACTCGATGGGCATCGTCCTCTACTGGGTGCACGACAGCTCACCCGGCTGCCGCAAGACCTACCTGCTGGTGGAACGTACCGTTCCGCTGGTCAACAAGATGGTCTCGATGTCCCGCATCCCCGGCTTCAAGTCCGTCACCCGCGAACTGGTCAACGTCATCCGCGACGTCCGCGCCTGACGACCACCTCCACCTGACCGGCAGACGCCCAGACGGCCGAAATCCACCTGCCCAGTCGAGGCCGCGCCCTGACCGGCTGAGATCCCAATCCCGGAGAACCTCGGCCGTCTGGCCTCTCCACCGACAGGTTTTACCTGCTGCGACAACGCCAATAGGACGCACCGAACGAGGCAAGGTTGGCTGAGTATCAGCACCCTGGCTGGCCGACGAGACGACTGACCGCGGGAAGTCCGCGCTTGACCGGCTGGAAGTTCGTGCTCAGGCGAAGCCGGCGAAACATGCTGGCCGACGTTCGAAATGACAAGTGATGGCGACCGCAGGAACCTGGCCGACGTCCACAATCCGCCCCTTCGCGCCGCCGTGCCCTGCACACCACGACGCGCCGTTGTCGACAAGAGGCCCGAGTCTGTCCGAGGAGGAACGGGACTTGGCCTGCGGCTGTCCACCGCGATGGGCGCCGAGCCGGCAGAGCACGTCGTTTCGTGGCGTCGCGCTCGAAGAATGCCGCACGTTGCAGCGGCCGGCGGATCGGAGTTGGCGCGGTGGTGGTTGGGCGCCGCCGTGGCCTGCGTCCGGCTGCGGGCCACGGCGGTGCGGTGAGGCTCAGCGGAACGTGATGTCCCAGTGGCTGTCTTCCCTCGCGTACACATCGGCGGTCGGTGAGCGGTAGAGTGCGGCGCCATCGCCGCGCTTGCCCACGTAGCGATAGTGCCGCGTGATGTGGCGATCGGTGCAGCGGCTAGGTATCACGTCGACCTTGTAACCCTTGGCATGGCTGTAGCGCCCCTTGGCGTGGCCGCGTTCGGTGCCGCCGGAGACGACGAGGCGGCAGCCGCTGTCCTGCTTGAAGTCGATGAGGCCGCCGATCGACCCCCGCCGCATGCCCTCGAACGAAGTGCAGGTGACGCGGTCGCGGTCATTGCAGCCGCCGCTGGAGTGCCATCCGATCCCGTTCGCGCGCAGCGACCTCTCAGCGACTCGCTGCGTCATGCGAACAGAACTCGGCGTGTGCGGCGAACCCGCGTACGCGGCGCTGGGACGCTTGCCCGTTTTGCGTGCGGTGACATGCCGCTGGCCAATGTGTCGGGTGTGCGTGGCGTACTCGACGACGTGCCGGGCACGCCCGACATCGTGCCTGGCCGGAGCGGCATGCTCAACGGCCCATCCGTTCTGCGCCGTGCGCGTATGACGCCGCGTCGCGGCGATGTGGCGGACGGGCGCAGTGCGCTCAACGGCCCGGGCGATTCGCGTGGCATGTGCGACGGTGGGCTGAGCGTGCTCAACGGCTCGCCTGGCCTGCGTGGCGCCGCGCCGGACTTGTGTGGCGGCACTAGCTGCCACCGGGCGCTGCCCGGCACCGGGCCTGGCCCGGACTGCGTGCTCAGCGGCTGGCCTGGTCTGCGCCGCGGCGGTGCGCCGCCTGGCTAGAGCGGCGTGGTCGACGGTCCGCCTAGCCTGCGCGGCGTGTGTCTGCTGCCGCGTCGCGGCGGTGTGGTGGGCGTCCTCAACGGCTCGGCTGGTTTGGGTGGCGCTGTGTCGGGTTCGCGCAGCGGCCTTGGCTGCCAGTCCGCTGCGCCTGGCCTGGGCGGCGCGTTTGGCGGCTGGTCTGGTCTGCGTGGCGGCGTGTTGAGCGTGTTCGGCGGTTGGTCCGGCTTGTTCGGCGGCCGATGCGGTGTTGCTCGCGGTCGTCCACACGGTGAGCGTGGTGGTCGCGAGGGCGGTGCAGGTCAGCATGGAAAGCCAGGCGCGACACGCGTGGCTTCCGGTCTGTCCTTCCGTGCGCGCGTCGCGCTCGGGATGGTGGTACGGCTCGTCCTGCTTCGACAAGGTTTCCCCCCGGCTCGGAGCCCTCTCGCGGGCCTGATCTCTGTGAGCGCTGCGCCGAAGCATCTGGCAACGGCGCCGGGGGGTTCTGGTCCTTCCGGCTGGTGTTTGCTCAACTCTGGGCGAACTCAGAGATCCCCTTCTCGTTGATCACGTAAACCGCGACCTGGGGGAGGGCGTCCGGGGGCGGCCGTTGCCGCCCCCGGACAGATCAGGACATCCCGAGATGCTTCCGGGCGAAGGTCATCTCGGCTTCCATCTGCTTGATCCGCTCCTCGACGACCAGCGAGCCGTGTCCGGCGTCGTAGCGGTAGACCTCGTGCGGGCGCCCGAGTTCGGCAAGCCTGCCGAGGTAGTTGTCGATCTGCCGGATCGGGCAGCGCGGGTCGTTCTCGCCGGCGAGGATCAGCACCGGTGCCTTGACCTGTTCGACGTACGTCACCGGCGACGACTGCCGGTAGAGGTCCGGTACGTCGGCCGGGGAGCCGCCGAAGAGCGACCGGTCGAACGCCTGGAGCCCCTCCATCTCGTCCTCGTACGCCGCGACATAGTCGGCGACCGGCACGGCCGCCACCGCGACCGACCAGTCGTCGGGCTGGGTGCCGATGCCGAGGAGCGTCAGGTAGCCGCCCCACGAACCGCCGGTGAGGACGATCTTGGCCGGATCGGCGAGGCCCGTCTCCACCGTCCAGTCGCGGACGGCCTTGATGTCTTCGAGCTCGGTCAGCCCGACGCGGCCCTCGATGGCGTCCCGCCACTGCGAGCCGTAGCCGGTCGAGCCCCGGTAGTTGACGTGGACGACGGCGAAACCGTGGTCGACCCAGGCCGCCGCGGCCGGTGCGAAGGAGTCCTCGTCCTGCGCGGTCGGGCCGCCGTGGATGTCGAAGACCGTCGGGTACGGCGCGGAGCCGGTGGCGGGCCGGCTGATGAGCGCGTGGATGCGTCCGCCGGGGCCCTCCACCCACGCGTCCTCCACCGGTACGGACGGCGGCGCGGGCGGGCCGGGCGGGGTGAGCACGACCGCGCCCGAGGTCGAACGGATCACCGGCGGCTCGGCGGCGGAGGACCACGAGAACTCCACGGTTCCGTCGGGCCGCGGGCTCGCCCCGCCGATCACCCCGCGCGGCGTCTCGATCCGGGTCAGCGACTCGCTCGCCAGGTCGTAGCGGTAGAGCTCGTCGCGCGCCTCGTGCGAGTGGGAGATCAGCAGTGCCGACCCGTCGGTGTACCAGCTCGCACCGACCTCGCCCGGCAGGTCGAGGACGATCTCGTGTTCGGTGCCCGCGACCGGGTCCCAGATGAGGAGTTCGTCCTTGCCGCGCCGCTCGTGGTTGACCAGCAGCCGCGTGTCGCCCGCGACCGGCGCGAACGAGTCGCCGTAGAGGCCCTTGCCGGGCCCGTCCCACAGATCGGCGACCGTGGTGCCGTCCGGGCGGACGACGCGCAGCGCCATGTGACGGCTGTCGCCGTGCTCGCTGTGCCCGATCGCGATGAGGCTCTCGTCGCGCGACAGGGCCGCGACGTGCGCGTCTTCGGTGTGTTCGTACAGCGTCTCCGGCGCCGCGTCCGGACGGCACAGATGCACGGTGTTGCCGGATTCGGTGGAACGGCCGATCACTGCGAGCCCGCTGGCGCCCAGTGCGAGCCCGGACGGGTACGACGGCTCCAGCCCCGGCACCGCGGGCGAACTGTCACCGCCGCCGAACGGTATCCGCTGCCAGACGCCGAACTCGTCGCCGTCGGTGTCGGCGAACCACCAGATCCACTCGCCCGATGGGTCGACGCTGCCCATCCAGGTCCCGTTGGGCCTGTCCGTGACCTGCCGCCGTTCACCGGTCGTGCGGTCCCAGGCGTAGATCTCCCAGGTGCCCGTCACGTTCGACCGGTACGTGGACCGGTGCGGCGCGTTCCGCGCCCATCCGGGCAGGCTCACCCGGGCGGCCCGGAACCGAGCCTTCCAATGCTCATCGTCGACCATGCGACCAAGTATGGAGCAGCCCCTACGACAGAACGCCAGAACATCCCCACACCGCCGCACGTGGTCACATCCGCACGTGCGACCACGTTCGCGCCAAGGATTCCCCTCCGGCGGCCGCCCGGTCGTGCGGGGCTTCACATCTGCTCCGCGTCGGTACTTACGTCCGCCCGCGGTGGTGCTTCACGTCCGCTCGGCGGCGGAGCCGACATCCACTCAACGCTGGTGCCGACGTCCACTCCGCGTCGGTAATCACCCGCTCGCGCCACTGTCCGCGTCCGCTTGGCGGTGGGGCAACGTCCGCTCCGCGTTGGTGGTCATCCGCATGTGCTGGTGACCACGTCCGCTTGCGCTGGTGGCCCATGTCCGCTTGCGCCGACTCGGCGCCTGCGCCTGCGGTCAGCGGTTGGGCGGGACGGAGCCGTCGGAGGTCTCCCAGCTTCCGTCGGGGACGCTCTCGACCGTCATCGTGCGCTTGTTCGGGTTGAGGCGGCTGTGGACGGCGCGGGCGACGCGTTCGATGGTGCGGATGCCGTACGTCATGGACGGGGTGTCGCGGGTGAGGACGACGATCATGTAGTCCTCGCCGCGGCCGGAGAAGCTGCCGATGCTGTGGACACGCCAGTAACGGCCGTGCCGCGGCAACCATCCGTTCTTCACGTGCCAGCTCACGCCGGACGGGCGGCCCGTGGGGGTGCCCCAGCGTTGCGACGAGACCACCTTGGCCATCAGGCCCAGCTCGTACCGTCGCGCCTTGTCGGTGAGGACCTTGTTGCGCGCGGTCAGCACGCTCAGGAACTTGATCTCGTCGCGGGCCGTGATCTGCGTCAGCCCCCAGTACCGGCCCGGGCCGAGCTTGGTCTGCGTCATCCCGGCCAGCTTGAGGAACCGCTGCATGCGGGCCCGGCCGACGGAGCGCCACAGCGCCGAGGCGGCCTCGTTGTCGGAACGCGTGATCATCTTGTAGGCGAGCGACTTCTCGGTGGAGTTCAGCAGCCGCTTCTGCTCGATGGCCCGGCGGAGCACCGCGCCCAGGATGGTGGCCTTGACGACGCTCGCCGAGTCATAGCGGCGCGCGGAGTCCACCGTGCACACGATCTTCCGCTTGCGGTCGTACACGCCGACCGACTCGATGCCGGTGCGGCCGCGCAACGCGGTGCGGATGGCGGTGCCGAGGTTCTTGGCGAGCCGCGGGTTGGTCTTCGACTTGCAAGGGTTGCCCGCCGCCGCTGCGTCCACCGTGGCTGAGGCCGCCGGTGTGGCGGCGTTCGCGGGAAATCCCGCTGAGGAGAGGAGGACGGCCCCGGCAAGTAGCGTGGCGGACAGAGTCCGGCGAACACCTCGTGGCATTTGAGTCACGGTAGCGACGGATGGGGTCGGAGCGGCAAGTGAGATGGCGTAACGACTGCGTACCGAATGGTCTGCGCGCGGCCCGACGAACGCGGCGCGGGCGCGGACTTCGGTAAGTCGGGCGACGGAGGAGTCAGGCTTGCGGCTCTTCGGGGTCCCGGTGCGTGGCGGCGAGGCCTCCGAAGACCCGGTCGATCTCCTGGCGGACGCGGCGTTCCATGGCCTTGGCGAACCCGGCCTCGACCGCGAGCTCGGCGCCCGGACGGATCTGGGCGAGCGTGTCCGTCAGGTCGGTGAGCTCCTGGTCGGCCAGGTCGGAGGCGTTCAGCGGACCGACCACATGCTTCATGATCACGGTGACGAACATGTCCGCCAGCTCGTCGACGCTGCGCTGCAGCCGCTCGCTGATGGCGAGCACCTCGGTCAGCGGCACCCCCGCCCGGACGATCGCCACGGTCGATTCGAGCTGACGGCTGCTCCAGTGCGTGACCTGGTCGCCGTGGATCTCGATGTGCCCGAGCGCGACCGCCTGTTCGACGGCCTCCGGGTGGACTTCGCCCGGGAAGAGCTCCGCCAGCTCGTCCAGCGACATCGTGACAGGCGTCTCCGTCGACCACGGCTCGGTGACCGTCTTCTCCAGGCCGAGCACCGCGGCGACGTCATGGCCCTGTTCCCAGGCCGACAGCAGCTCGCGGATCCCCTCCAGCGTGTGCCCGCGTTCGAGGAGGTTGCCGATCACGCGTAGCCGGGCGAGATGATCCTCGGAGTAGAGGCCGATTCGTCCCTCGCGGCGCGGCGGGGGGAGCAGCTTGCGCTCCTGGTAGTAGCGCAGCGTGCGAACGGGGACCTCCGCGGCCTCCGCCAGCTCGTTGATCCGGTACTCCCGGGCGCCTTCAGCCGCGGCTGCCGGGTGGATCTCGGCGGCGGCGTCCACCGCTGGCTCATCCCTCACGGTCGCCAGCATAGTTTCACTCCCAATGGTCAAGAGCACAGTCCGGGCTAGAAGCCCGCCGAGCGACCAGGTGCGGCGACGTGCGGCCCGTGCGAACGGGATCTCGCTTTTGCGCAGGGGAGACTTCGGTTGCTGACGTCACTCCCGACGCCACCGATCAGGCGATCTGCGCTAACCTCTGCCGGTTCACAGGGTGTCCTCCAACCCCGAAAGAGGCCGACATGTCCAAGGCCCGTTCCGCCATCCTCGCCGGGACCGTTCTGGTCGCCGGGCTCGGGCTGGGCGCGTGCTCCGAGAAGCGCTGGTGCGAGCAGGACGCCACCGACACCAAGGTGGCGAACAAATACTGCGAGGACGGCACCCCCGGCTACGAGTGGGAACCGGACAGCGACAAAAAGAAGAAGAAAAAGAAGAAGAAGTCCTCTCACTGAGAGACCCGCCTGTGACGACCGGCGTTCGTGTCGCGGTGGTCGGCGGCGGCATCGGCGGGATGGCCGCGGCCTTGCTGCTGTCCCGCGCCAGCGCCCGCGTGACGCTGGTGGAACGGGTCGCCGAGCCCGCTCCCGTCGGCGCCGCGATCGCGCTGTTCCCCAACGGGCTCGCCGTCCTGTACGGGCTGGGACTGCGAGATCCGCTCCAGGGGCGGGCGTACGTCGCGTCCTCCGGTGGGCTGCGCCTCGGCAGTCGTCGCCGGACCGTGCACGCGGCGCTGCCCGACTTCGGTGACGGCCTCGACCACGCGCTCGGAGTCACGCGGGCCCACCTGCTTGATGTGCTGGACGCGGCGGTACGGGCGGATCCGGGTATCGAGGTGCGTTTCGGCACCGAGGTCGTCGGCGCGCACCGCGACGGCCGCATCGACCTCCGTCCTGCGGCCGCCGATCGTGGGGAGACGCTGGAGGCCGATCTGATCGTGGGCGCCGACGGCATCGGTTCGGTGGTGCGCGGCGCGGGCGACTTCGGGGCGCGGCGTTCGATGACGCCGGGGCTGACGATCAGGGCCCTTGTCGAGGGCGAGCCGTTCCCGCCCGAGGTAGGCGAGTTCTGGAGCGCTTACGGCATCGCGATGGGCGTTCCCGTTGGCGGTGGCGAGTCGTACCTGGCGCTGTCGGCGTCACGCGGTCCGGCCAAGGACGCCATGGAACGCCGAGACCTGCCCGCTCTGCGCGCAGTCGGCGCGGCCATGCTTCCTGGCGGCGCCAAGGCGCTGTCGGCCGTCGAGTCGTTCGACGAACTGATCGTCACCCCGATCGAGACCGTCGCCTGCCGGCGCTGGGTCGACGGCCGTCTCGTCCTGCTCGGCGACGCGGCCCACGCGATGGCCCCGCACCTCGCTCAAGGGGCGAACAGCGCGCTCCTCGACGCCTTCGCCCTCACCGAAGAGCTCTCGCGCTCCGGAGCGACGATCGAGAACGCCTTGGCGGCGTACGAGGCGCGGCGTCGTCGTACGGCCGGACGGCTGCGGAGACTGGCCGAGGCATATCGCCTGGCCAGCGAGTCGGCGACCGTCCCAGGCGTCAGGCAGATCCGCGACATGCTCATGAGTGTGGCCGCGAAGGCCCCAAAGGCAACTGACCGGTACATGCGCTTCGTCCAGCAGGAAGACCCAGCGGCGATCCAGGCGGCCGTGCGCAGTCTAGGCCGGACGTAACCACCGCCGGTCCTTGGGCGAGGGCTGAGTCCCCGATAGCGACGCCGACTCCTGGAGGGAGAGGGCTGAGGGCCGAATGTGACGACGGCTGTTCCTGGGAGATGGCGACGGCTGATCCTTGGACGTGACGACGGCTGAGCTCCGTGCAGGGCGAGGGCTGAGTTCCGCAGATGGTGACGGCTGGGTTCCGTGCATGGCGAGAGCTGAGTTCTGTGCATGGTGCGGCCCGGCCCCTGGACGTGATGACGGCCGGTCCCTGGTTCAGGGGCCGGCCGTCGGTTGAAATGACGTTCGTGGCTTTAGGTTGCTCGTCGCAAGGTCATGGCCGGGCGTCTCTTGCCCCGGCGGCTTCCGTTGCCGCCGTGTGCCCCGTTCAGGGACCCCTCGGCCGACAGCAGGTCGCTGAGGCTCTGCGGGGCGATCTCTTCCGGCCGGTCTGCGAAGCGTGAGCGTGAACGTGAACCCATCTGGACCCATCTCCTCTGTGTCGGCTTCAGATTCCGGTGCGCGCACTCAGGCCAGGGCCAAGGCGTGCGGGTATGTGCGGGTCACGGTGTCCAGGGCCCAGCGCATGCGGGCGGCGTACGCCTCGGGGTGGTCGCCGGCCTCCTGCGCGACCGAGGCCAGGCAGGTGCCGCAGTCGGCACCCCAGGCACAGAGACGCTCGTCGATGGCGGCGCGGACCTGCTCGGTGGTGGGGTGCTCGGAGGCCTGCAGCCGGCTGGTGAACAGAAGCCGGGCCAGGTCGCAGATGCTCAACGCGGTCGTAGATGGCGTGGTCGACATCGCGTGCCTTCTTCCTTAAGCCGGGGTCCCATGGCCCCGTTTCGCTTACTGACAACGATGACAACCATGTGTTCCCCACACCATCGGGGAAAACCCCCAACCATGGTGGAGCCAACCCCCCCATACCACCCTTAGGCCCAGCATCACCCCCTCAGGGGTTGGGGTCCTCAGCCAGGGATTTCGCCAGCGAATTCGCCTCCACCGTGCGCCGCAGCGCGTCCCGGTAGGCGCGGATGGCCGGATGTTGCCCACCGCCCCGGCGAACCGCCGTCGTCAGGCGCCGGCGCCGCTGGTCCGAGGGCAACGAGCGCAACACGACGCCGTCCGCTGGCCGTCCTCCGGACCAGACCAGGTCCGGCAGCAGCGCCACCGCGTGCCCCTCCTCGACGAGACGCGCGTGAAGGAGGAGGTCGCTGGACTCGAAGCGCACGTCAGGCTCGAATCCCGCGGTACGGCACAGCATCGTCGCCCACTTCCGCGGCTCCGTACCCAGCGGTTCCATCACCCACGGGTGCTCCGCCAAAGCCGCCAGCCCCTCCAAGGTTTGCGGCGAGGCGGCTGGTGCCTTCGTCGTTGCGACGGCTGGTGTCTTCGTTTTCGGGTCGGCTGGTGTCGTCGTCTTTGGGACGGGCGGTGCCTTCGTCTTCGGGACGGCGAGCCGGATCTCGTCCTCGCAGAGGCCCGCCTGCTCGATCTCCTCGTACCGCGGATTCGGGTTGCCGGGGTACTCCTCGGCGATGACGAGGTCGAAGTCCCGGGCGAGCAGGGCGGGGAGGGCGGTCTCCGGCTCGGTCTGCGTGACCTGGACGCGCAGCCCGGGATGTGCCTCGCGCAGGAGTGTGAGCGCAGTCGGGACGAGGGCCATGGCGGCGGTCTGGAACGTGGCGATTCGGATCACCCCGGTGAGCCCCGCCATGGAGGCGGCGAGTTCGGCTTCCGCCCGTTCGAGCTGCTCCAGGACCGCCTCGGTGTGCACGACGAGGATCTCGGCCTGCTCGGTGAGCCGTACGCGCCGGCCGACCGGTTCGAGGAGGGGGACGCCGACCTCCTTCTCCAGCACGGCGAGCTGCTGCGAGATCGAGGAGGGGCTGTAGGAGAGGGCTTCGGCGACGGCGGTCAGGGTGCCCCGGTGCTTGAGTTCGCGGAGGAGCCGCAGACGGTGGAGGTCGAGCATGACCCGGCGACCAACCTTTCAGTATTTCCGAACGTTATTGCTCAGAAAGTTTCGCTAGACTGATTGAATCAGGCTGGGGCAGCGTAAGCCATATGACGGCTCAGACGTTCCTCATCGCTCCCACACGGACGACCTGGCTGGCACGCCCGGCGGCGCGCTCCTGGACGAGCCCCGCCGCCCCGCCAGATGTGGCCGACTTCCACGCCGGCCTGCCCGGCTACGCGCCCACTCCGCTCGTCGAACTTCCGGCTCTGGCCGAAGAGCTCCAGGTCGGCCGGGTGTTCGTGAAGGACGAGTCGTCGCGTTTCGGGCTTCCCGCGTTCAAGATCCTCGGCGCGTCCTGGGCGATCCACCGCGCCCTCGTCGATCACCACGACCTCGCCGGTCACGACGCCCTCGTCGATCACCATGGTCTCGTCGATCATCACGCCCTCGTGGATCGCCACCGCCTCGTCGATCACCACGGCCTCGGACGCCTATCGTTCGACGGCCTGCGTGAACGGATCGCGGACCTGCCGCCCGTCCGCCTCGTCACCGCGACCGACGGTAATCACGGCCGTGCCGTCGCGCGCATGGCCGGGCTGCTGGGGCTGGACGCTGAGGTGTTCGTTCCCGAGGGTGTCCACGCGGCGGCCCGGGCCGCGATCAAAGCCGAGGGGGCCACGGTCGTGGAGGTCGCCGGTCCGTACGACGAGGCGGTACGGGAAGCGGCCGCTTCGGCCGACGAGCCCGCGGCCTTGCTCATCCAGGACACCGCCTGGCCGGGCTACGAACAGGTGCCCCAGTGGGTGGTCGAGGGCTACGCCACCCTCTTCGCCGAGGTGGACGCCCAACTGGACGCCGCCGGCGCCGGACCGGCGGGACTGGTCGCCGTGCCCGTCGGCGTCGGCTCGCTGGCCCAGGCCGCCGTGGCCCACTACCGGAGCCGGACGGGCGGACCCACGCTCCTGTCCGTCGAGCCCGAGACGGCCGCCTCGGTGCTGGCGAGCCTCGGCCTCGGCAACCTGACCACCATCGAGACCGGCTCGACGATCATGGCCGGGCTCAACTGCGCGACCCCGTCCAGCCTCGCGTGGCCGTACCTGGAAGGGGGTCTGGACGCGGCGGTGGCCGTGACCGACGCCGCCGCCTCCCAGGCCGCTCGCGACCTGGCGGAACTCGGCGTTCCCGCAGGTCCCTGCGGCGCGGCGGCACTGGCGGGCGTACGGGCGGCCTTGACGCACGAACGCCGTCCCGAACTGGCTCCCGGCCACGCCGGAACGATCGTCCTCCTGAGCACCGAAGGCTCTGCCGCCAACCCCGCGGTCGCCGGGTGACGGGTGTACATAGGTACACCTCCGCTCCGGTGTTCAAGGCCATTCATCGCGGCGACGTCCCCGGCCAAAGTTGATCACGCGAGACGACGAACACGCTGATCAACGAGGAGCCTCCCATGTCGTTCAACCCCAGCCGCACGGTGCTGACCCTCACGCTGACCGGAGCGCTCACCGCCGCCCTCGTCCCGGCGCTGGCAATCACCCCCACCGCATCCGCCGCCACCGGCCCCGCCGCTTCCGGCTCCGCTGGGGGCTTGGCCTCCGCCGGGATCGCTGCCGCTGGTGGCGGCAGCACCTCCGCTGCTGGGGCCTTCGTCTCCACCCGAATCGCTGCTGAAGCTGGGACCACCTCCGCGGGCCGTGGGGATGCTGCCTCGGCGGGCGGCGCTACGGCGGCCCCCGCCCGATCGCTTCAGGCGGCGGCGGAACGGCTTGTGGCCGATGGGCAGCCGGGCGTCATCGTTCTGAGCCGCCGTGGCAAGCAGGTCAGGCACGTCACCGCGGGCGTCGCCGACAAGGCGACCGGGCAGCCGATGGACGCGCGGCTGAGGTTCCGGATCGCGAGCGTCACCAAGACGTTCACCAGCACGGTCCTGCTGCGGCTGGTCGCCGAGCGCCGCGTCTCGCTCGACGACACCGTGGACAAGTGGCTGCCCGGCGCGGTGACGCGCCACGGCAACGACGGATCGAAGATCACCCTACGCCAGTTGCTCGGCCACACCAGCGGACTCAAGGACTACTCGCTGGATCCCCGGGTCTGGGCCGACCCGCACCGCGAATGGAAGCCGCAGGAACTGGTCGACATGGCGCAGGAGACCCCGCCGAGCGCCAAGGGCAGCTACTCCAACACCAACTACATCCTCGCCGGAATGGTCATCGAGAAGGTGACGGGCCGTCCGGTCGGCAAGGAGTTCCAGCGACGGATCGCCCGGCCCCTGGGGTTGCGCCACACCTCGATGGCCGTCGACCGTTCCTTCCCCGGGCCGTACGTGCACGGCTACCTCGCCCCGTACGGCGACGTCAGCACCGAGATCAGCCTGTCGAGCGCGTGGACGTCCGGCGGAGTGATCTCGACCGTGGACGATGTCGCCACGTTCCACCGGGCGCTCTTCACGGGACGGCTGCTTCCGCGGCGTCTGCAGCGCGAGATGATGAACACCCGGCCGGTCGCGGACGGGGACGTGACACAGGACTACGGCCTCGGCGTCGTGAAGACCCGGTTCTCGTGCGGCATCGCGTGGGGCCACGACGGCGGCTTCCCCGGCTACCGCACCTGGACGTACACCAGCGCCGACGGCAAGCGCCAGGCTGTGATCACCTACAACGACAACAGCTCGGCGTTCGAGACCGACCCGAAGTTCAAGGCCGACCTGGACAAGGCCGCGGAGACGGCTTTCTGCGGCTGACGTTCGCGACGGGCAGGCGCACGACGAACCGCGCACCTTCGATGGCCTCGGTGGCATGCACAGTGCCGCCGAGGCCATCGACGATTTCGCGGACGATGGTCAGGCCGAGCCCGGCACCGCCTGTCGCCCGCGCCCGCGCGGCGTCGAGCCGGACGAAGCGGTCAAAGACCCGTTCGCGATCCGCCGCCGGAATGCCGGGCCCGTCGTCGGTGACCGTCAGGACGACTGTCCCGGCCTCCGACGTGAGCGTCCTTGTCTTGGACGCGGCACTCCTGGCCTCGGGCGTGGCCCTCTTGCCTTTGGACGAGGCCCTCCTGACCTTGAACGAGGCCCTCCTAGCCTTGGACGCGGCGAGGGTCCTGGCCTCGGGCGCGGTACTTCTAGCCTCGGGCGCGGCCGTCCTGGCCTCGGGCGCCGTACTCCTCGCCTCGGGTGCGGTCGTCTCTGCCTTCGTCAACGTTCCGGGCTCTACCGTGACCGTCGCGACGACCTCCGTGCGGGCGTACCGGGCGGCGTTGTCGAGCAGGTTGCGGACGACCCGGCCGAGCCGTACCTCGCTTCCCGCGACGAAGGCGGGACCAGCGGTGGTGACGATGAACGCCGGTCCGCCGGCCGGCGCCGCGGCCCCCTCGGCGATCCGCTCGGCGACCTGCTCTTCGACCAGGTCCGCGAGGTCGGTATGTTCGCCCGCCTCGGCCGACGGCCGGGCGTCGGAGGCCAGCAGCAAGAGGTCATCGGTGAGGTTCTGCAGGCGGATGGTGTCGGTCAGCGCGGACGAGACCACGGCCTGCCAGTCCGCCTCGTCCGGGTGAACGAGCGGGATCTCCAACGCGCTGCGGAGCCCGGCCAGCGGGGACCGAAGCTCGTGCGACGCGTCGGCGACGAACCGCCGCTGCTGGATCAACGCGCGTTCGAGCCGGTCGAGGGTCTCGTTGGTGGTCCGGGCGAGCCGCGTGATCTCGGTGCCGCCGGCCGGTACGGGCACCCGCTGGCCCGTGGCGCGGGCGCCGATCTCGTTCATCTTCGAACGGATCGCCTCGACCGGACGCAGCGCCCGTCCGGTCACCAGCCAGGCGACCACCCCGACGAACACCACCGCGACCGGCAGCGCCCACCGGAAGAACTGGTCGGCGGTGGCGACGGCGGTCTCGGTGTTCTCGGTCGGGATCGCCGAATAGACGGTCAGTTGCTGTCCAGGTAGATCCTTCCGCCCGGTGAACGTGCGTACGAGGTTCGCCGGGAGGGGATGCGTGACCCCGACCGCGAAATCGTGCGTTCCCTCGACCGGCCCCATCGCGGCGTCAGCGCTTTCTCTGCCGTCGCTGTGAAGTGCTTCGGGGAAGGAGACGGTCCGGGTGTGCCAGCTGGTGTCGGGAAGCAGGCCTTCGACGGGCGGTCGCAGGTGTACCGGCTCCACCACCTTCGCACCGGGAGGGCCGTTCCAGTGAACGAACCACGTCCCGTTCTCGAGCACCACGACGAGTTCGGCATTAAAGATCGCGTCCGGGACTTCCCCGGTCTCCGCGGCGATCGTGAGCGTGGAGGCGTCGGCGGTGGCCTTCTCCCGCGCCTCATCCGTCCACTGGAGGCGGATCATGTCGCGCAGCCACCAGCCGCCCGCGCCGAAGACGAGCAGCGTCGCCAGCGCGGCGGCGAAGGCGGCCTTCGCCCGAACAGAGAAGATCCAGCGGAACGGCCTGGGCATCGCCGGTCTCAAGCGAAAGGGTTTGGGCATCGGTGGCTCCTCGTGAGATGGCCGGGCATCGACGACCGGGGTCAGGAGTCGTCGGCCACCAGGCGGTAACCCGCGCCGCGCACGGTCTGGATGGAGGCCCGGCCGAACGGGAGGTCGAGCTTGCGGCGCAACGCGCGCACGTACACCTCGACGATGTTGACGTCGCCGTCGAACTGCTGGTCCCAGACCTCGTCGAGGATCTCGGTCTTGGAGACCACCTCGTTCGGCCGCCGTGCCAGGCATTCGAGGACGGCGAACTGCTTGGCCGTCAACGTCACGTCCGCGGCGCCGCGGCGGCACTTGCGGGCGGCCGGATCCAGCCACAGATCGCCGACCGTGAGCGTGGACGGCCTGGTCGCACCGCCGCGCCGCAGCAGCGCGCGCAGCCTCGCGACGAGCACGACGTACGAGAACGGCTTGGCGATGTAGTCGTCGGCGCCGGTGTCCAGCGCCTCCGCTTCGTCGTATTCGCCGTTCTTGGCCGTCAGCATGAGGATCGGGACGGTCGATCCGCCGCGTCTCAGCTCGGCGCAGACGGCGTAGCCGTTGAGCCCCGGCAGCATGATGTCCAGGATCACCGCCGCGTACGGGTGCGTCCGGGCGAGATCGAGGCCGTGCCTGCCGTCGTGGGCGACGTCGACCGCGTAGCCGTCGGCCCGGAGACCGTGGCTCAGCGTGGCCGCGAAGCGTTCCTCGTCCTCGATCAGCAGCAGGCGCATCGGTTCATTATGTCGGCGCGATCCGATGCGTTCCTGAAACGGTCTTCAGGTGGCTTAAGCGGGCGTTCAGGTGGCTTAAGCGTGGGTTCAGTGTGCGGTCGCGAATCTGTGCGCCATGCATTCTCCACGGCGCGATCTTGCCGCTTGGACGGTGGCGGCGACGTTCTTCGCCGCCTATTCGGCAATGGCGGTGAATCGGCATCATTCGATGCGGACGGCGGGATACGACCTCGGCATCTTCGAGCAGGCGGTACGCGCGTACGCGCATCTGAGGGTTCCGGTCGCCGAGCTCAAGGGCCCCGGGTTCAATGTGCTCGGCGACCATTTCCATCCTGTTCTCGTCCTGCTGGCGCCGTTCTACCGGCTCTTTCCAGGGCCGATCACGCTGCTGATCGCGCAGGCGCTTCTGCTGGCGTGGTCGGCGGTGCCGGTGACACGGCTCGCCACGAACCTTCTCGGCGGCCGCGCCGGCAGCTGCTTCGGCTTCGGGTACGGCCTGTCGTGGGGGATCCAGCAGGCGGCGGCGTTCGACTTCCACGAAATCGCGTTCGCGGTGCCGTTGGTCGCGCGCAGCGTGGAACTCCTGGCGTACCGGCGCTGGTCGGCCGCGGCCCGCTGGGCCCTGCCCTTGCTACTCGTGAAGGAGGACCAGGCGCTTCTCGTGGCGGCGATCGGCGGTTATCTCTTCTGCCTGGGTAAACGTCGCCGGCTTGGTGCGCTCATCGTCACGGTGGCGATCGTCGCGGGCGTCGTGACCGTCTTCGTCATCATTCCGGCCTTCAGCCCCGGGCACGTCTACCCGTACGCCAAGCAGGCCGCGCCGGACACGGCCAATCCGCTGCTCATCCTCTTCAGCCCGGTGGACGTGAAGGGATGGACCCTGCTGGCACTCGTCGCCCCGACCTTGTTGTTCGCCCTGAGATCCCCACTGATTTTGATCGCCGTTCCGTATATCGCCGCACGCTTTTGGTCGGGTACTCCGGCGTACTGGGGGACGGGGTTTCACTACAGCGCGGTGCTCATGCCCATCGTCTTCGTAGCGGCGGTCGACGGGTTGCGGAGAGCACGCGCCGGTAGGGCCGCCAGAGTCACCGAAGCCAGCGGGCTTGCGGGGGCCGGCGGAGCGGGTGAGCTCGCCAAGGCGGGCCCGGCGGGTGGGCCTGCGGGCGCTAGCGGAGCGGGCGAGCTTGCCAAGGTGAGCCGAGCGGCCGGGCTTGCCGGAGTGGGCAGAGCGGGCGGGCTCGCCAAGGTGAACCGAGCGGGTGGTCTCGCCGGGGTGGGCAGAGTTGTCAGGGCTGGCAGAGCGGTGGGGGCTGACGGAGCTGTCGGGGCGGCCGAGGCTCAGGTCACGCGGCAGGTAGCGCCCATGGCGATCCTTGCGTTTGCGCTCACCATCACCGCGCTCGGAGATCAGCCGCTAACGCGGCTTGTTCATCCTGTTGACTGGCAGGGGAGGGAACGCTTCGAGCCTGCGCGCAAAGTCCTCGCTGCGATTCCGGACGGAGCGAACGTGGCCACGTCCAACCGTCTCGCGCCTCAGCTCACCCATCGCTGCAGGGTGTTCCGGCTGGTGCTTCCCAGCCCGTCCTGGCCGCTGCCCGAATGGGTCGCCGTCGCCTCGTCGCGTCCATTCCCCAAGCCGTCACGAACGGACCTCGAAACGATCGGCAGACTGCCGCGACTGGGCTATCGCGTCGTCGAACGAGGCGGCGGCGTCGTCATTTACCGCCGGACCGCCCGCTGACCGAACTCAGAGCCGAATCCGAAGTCGGAGCGGATGGCGGAGGCGAGGTCAGGGTTTGCGGGCGACCCCGGCCCACAGAGGCACTTCTTCGGGCGCGGTTTCGAGGTCCAGCCGCGGCCGCCAGAGCGGCGGTGAGACCACGCCGGGGTCGAGCAGTTCGAGGCCGTCGAAGAGAGTGATGACTTCTGAGCGGGTGCGCGGCTGGGACTTGGGATGTGCCGTCGCGTTCCACATTTCGAAGGCCGTCTTGACCGCCGGGCCGCCGATTTCGTCGGTGGTGTGCGTCAGAGCCAGGTAACTGCCCGAGGGAACGGCGGCCAGCAGGCGTCCCAGTATCGCCACCACGTCTTCGATGTCGGCCACGAAGTGCAGGACGCTCATCAGCATGATGGCGACCGGACGGTCGAAGTCGAGCGTCTTGCGCGCCTCCCGCAGGATGTGGCCCGGCTCGCGCATGTCCGCGTCCAGGTAGTCGCAGGAGCCTTCCGACGTCGAGGTGAGCAGCGCACGGGCGTGGACGAGCACGATCGGGTCGTTGTCGACGTACACCACCCGGGCTTCTGGGGTCACCTCCTGCGCGACCTGGTGCACGTTCGGCGGAGTCGGCAGCCCGGTGCCGATGTCGAGGAACTGGTCGATGCCCGCCTCGGCCGCCAGGAACCGGGTGGAGCGGTGCATGAACTCCCGGTCGCCGCGCGCGGTCGCCACCACGTGCGGGAACATCCCGGCGATCTGCTCGCCGAGCTCGCGGTCGACCTCGAAGTTGTCCTTGCCGCCGAGCCAGTAGTCCCACACTCGCGAAGAGTGCGGCCGGGTCATGTCGATCCGCTCGGAGGCCGCCGAGATGTCGCCGGTGGTCATGGCGGTGCACCGTCCTGTCCGCAGAAAATGTCCGTGTCCAGTGGATTTGGAGGTGATCGTACGGGTCGTGGTGCGTCACCGTGGCACTAACTGACGGCCTATAACAAAGTTTTGCCAAATTTAACCGAGCGAGTTCGTGGTGTTCTATGCAAGTGACGGAAACCCCTTGCCCGCAAGGGCTTGAGGGTTCCGAGCCAGGCTCAGAGCGTGCCGGAGCGAAGCCGTCCGCCGGTCATGACGGTGATCGCGGACGTGTTCTGGAGCACCGTGATGTCGGTCGCCGGGTCACCGTCCACCACGAGGAGATCGGCGATCTTGCCGGGCTCGACCGTGCCGAGGTCGTGCTCCCGGCGCATCAGCCTGGCGCCGTTGACGGTCGCCCAGCGCAGCACGTCGATCGGCGCGATGCCGGCCTTGGTCACGTACGTCTCGAGCTCCTTGGCGTACGAGCCGTGCGGCAGGCCCTGGGCGCCGTAGTCGTCGCCGATCACCAGGTTGACGCCGGCCTTGTCGGCGTGGGTGAGCATCTCGTACGGGCGTCCCTCGCCCAGATGGACGCGCGAGGCGATCGAACCCCAGCCGGGCACCACGTCACGCATCACCTCGGTGAAGTGGATGCTCGGCGCGACCGACGTGCCCGACTCGGCCAGCAGTTCGACGCACTCCTCGTCCATGTCGTCGCCGTGGTCGACGATGTCGATGCCCAGCCGGACCGCCGCGAGGATGGCCTGCTTGCCGACGATGTGCCCCCGGACCAGCACGCCCCGTCCATGACCGGTCTCGATGGCGGCCGCCAGCTCCTCGCGGCTCATCTCCTCGAAGTCCTTGGACCGCACGACCCCGTGCCCGCCGGTGACGAACAGCTTGATGACCTTCGCGCCCCGCTTGATCTCCTCCCGGATGCCCTTGCGGAACTCGTCGGCCCCGTCGCACGTGCGCATGCCGCCCAGCGCCCGCAGGTCCCAGTGGTACGGCGTCATGTCGTTGCCGAACCCCGTCGTGCTGATCTCCCGGCTGCCCGGCAGGAAGCGCGGCCCCTCGACGAGGCCGTCGCGGATGGCCCGGTGGAGGGAGGCGTCGACATCGTTGGCCGCACCGGCGCTGACCACGCTGGTGAAGCCGCATTCCAGGGCGGTGCGCAGGTTCCGTGCGGCGATGAGGGCTTGGTAGGGCGGGGCGTGGTCGAGCCCGATGGGGACGGGCGAGGGCCCGAGGTTGTCATACGTGGAGTGGTAGTGGCAGAGCACCATCCCCGGCATGATCGTGCGCCCGTCCAGGCCGATGACCTGGTCGTCGCCCGCCGGGGCCACGGTGTCCGAGGCCACCGGCCCCGGGGCCACTTTGGTGATGCGTCCGTTCTCGACCACCACGGTGCTGCCGGGGCGCGGTGGGTTCAACCCGTCGATCAGGTTGGCGTCGGTGAGAACCAGGCGGCTCATGGCACCTGCCTTCGCAGCTGGAGATTTCCAAAGCCGGATCTGCACAGGAGGTTACCCATTCACCAAAGCAAGCGCTAGGTGATCCGCCAGCCGACCGCCACCACACATCGCCCGCTCCGACTGGAACGCCGCAATAACCGCCCCCGCGACCTGCGACTGCAGCCACTTCGCCAGCCTCTCCACGACCGCGACGGCAAGCGTCGCGGCGGTCGCAGCGATCGGCGACCGCAGCTCGCCCCCCGCCGCTACGGTCGCCGCGGCCTCAGCCGCGACGCAGCTGCGGTCGCCGCCACAGTCGCCGCGGCCTCAGCCGCAAGCGGGTCCGCGAACTCACTGGGCTCGCGACCACCGCGGCGCTACGGGTGGCGCGGCCGTGGGCGTGGGCGTTGTGGCAGCATCAGCGCGGGAAATCCCGCTAGCAGCGCCATGGCGAACGCGGACGTGCCCACGAGTTCGGCCTTCAGCAGGGGCGCGGCCAGGACGGCTCCGATCGGCGGAGTGGCCTGCATCAGCGTGCGGAGGGCGGCGAACGCGCGGCCGCGCTGGTGCGCCGGGATCCGTTCCATTCGCACCGTTTGCGCCCACACCGTCATCGGCGCGCTGAACAGTCCGATGACGAAGAATCCGGCGGCCACCCCGAACGCGGAGGGCGTTGCGAGGAGGCCGAGAAACCCTGCCGCCGCTGTGAGTTGCACGGCGGCGATCGCGTTCAACGGCCTGCTGCGCGGACGCACGGCACCGGCCGCGAGCGCGCCCCCGAGTTCTCCGACCGAGAGCGCGGCGAAAAGCAGGCCCAAGGTCTGCGGCCCGCTCGGCACGAGCTCGAACTTGGCCAGCCAGGGGCCGATCACGAGCAACATCCCCTCGGCGATGTTGAACGCCATGAACGCGACCGTGGTCACGATCAGAACCCTGTCGCGCAGCAACGGCCGCGGCGCGTCCGCCGTGGCGGTGATCGTCGGCCGTTCGGGGGCCGGCGGACGGCGTACGGCGAGCGCGGTCACGGCGAACACCGCGTACGAGGCGGCGTCCAGAGCGAGGACGCCCTCGGCCCCGACGTGCGCGACCAGGAGCCCGCCGAGCGCGGGGCCGGCCATCCCCGTGATTCCGAAGCCGATCATCTCCAGGGCGTTGGCGGCGTCCCGGTCCTCGGCGTTCACCAGGTCGGGGATCGCAGCCGGGAAGCCCGCCAGCGGCACCATCTTCAGCAGTCCATGGAACGCGGCGACGACGAACGGCAGCGCCACCGGAACAGACCCCAAAACACTGGCGGCGGGTACGGAGGCCACCGCGAGACCACGGAGCACACTGTCGGCGGCCAGCACATAGCGCTTGTCGAAGCGATCCAAGAGGGGCCCGACCAGCACCCCGCCCGCGACGACCGGCAGCGTGAAGCACACCGTCAGCAATCCGAGTTGCTGCACGCCTCCGGGCCGGGACAGCACCAGCCAGGTGAGAGCGATGAACGTCATTCCGTCGCCGACGAGCGACACCGAGGAACCGAGCCACAAGAGCCGGAAGTCCCGTCCCCTGAGCGCCCCGCGATACCCCGATACCGAAGAACCGATAGCCATGCGGATCACCGTCGCGCCCGCGGCTCTCCGCCGCTGGCGGTGATCGGCCCTCGTCCACGCCCGGTGGACGTTCGCACGTCAAGGACCGGCGGACGTTCGTCCATCGCTGGCGGACATCCGCCCGTCATGCCCGGCGCACATTCGTCCGTCGGGGCCCGCCCCCGTCCGTCGGGGCCCGCCCCCGTCCGTCGGGGCCCGCCCCCGTCCGTCGGGGTCCGGCCCCCGTCCGTCCCTCAATGTCCGATCGCCGCCGGTGGCCCAGCGTCCGCCCATGTCAGAGTGGGGAACGTGATCGACGACGAGGATGTGTACGCGGCGATGGAGAGCCGCGACCAGCGCTTTGACGGCTGGTTCTTCGTCGCCGTCGTGACGACCGGCATCTACTGCCGTCCGAGTTGTCCCGCCGTGATGCCCAAGCGGGAGAACATCCGCGTCTTCTCGACCGTCGCCGCCGCGCAGGCCGGAGGCTTCCGGGCGTGCAAGCGGTGCCGCCCCGACGCGGCCCCCGGCTCCCCGGAGTGGAACCACCGCTTCGACCTCGTCGCCCGCGCGATGCGGCTGATCGCGGACGGCGTGATCGATCGCGAGGGCGTCTCCGGGCTCGCCACCCGGCTCGGGTACTCCGAACGGCACCTCAACCGCCGTCTTCTCACCGACGTCGGCGCGGGCCCGCAGGCGCTGGCCCGGGCCCAGCGTGCCCAGACGGCCCGGACGTTGCTGGAGTCGACCGATCTGCCCGTCAGCGACGTCGCGTTCGCCGCCGGATTCGCCAGCATCCGGCAGTTCAACGCGACGATCAGAGAGGTCTTCGGGACAACCCCGACCAGGCTGCGCGCGTCCCGTACCGCCATCGCCGCTCCCGGTGCGATCGTCCTTCGCCTGGAGTACCGCCCGCCGTTCGACGCCGCCGCGCTCCTGGCGTTCCTCGGCAAGCGCCCCGCCCCTGGAATCGAGGAGTACGACGGTCGGACGTACCGCCGCTCCCTGTCGCTGCCGCACGGCCCCGGGATCATCGCCTTGACGCCCGCCGCCGGCCACGTCCGAAGCGAGCTTCGGCTGGCCGATCTACGCGACCTGACCGCGGCAGTCCAGCGTTGCCGCCGAATCCTCGACCTGGACGCCGACCAGAGCACGATCGACCGAGTGCTCGGGAACGACCCGTACCTCGCCCCGCTGGTCGCCGCCGCACCGGGCCTGCGCATACCCGGGAACCCCGACGCGACCGAACTGGCCGTACGCACCGTCCTCGACGACGTCACCCCACTGATCCGCGCCTACGGCCACTCGCTCGCCGGGCCCCTCGGAACCATCACCCACACGTTCCCCGCCCCGCAAACCCTCATCGCCCTTACGTCCCACGACCTCGAGGCCCTCGGCTACAAGCCCCCAGCAATCCGCAACCTGCGTAGCCTCACCCGCGCCTTGGCCGAGAACGACATCGACGTGGGCAGCGACCGAGACCACCTGGAAAAGCAATTCGCCGGGACCGACCCCCGGATCGTGCCCCTCATCCGTATGCGCGTCCTAGGAGACCCTGACATCTTCCTGTCCGGAGACGCTCCCGACCGCTGGCGCCCTTGGCGTTCATACGCCCAGCAACACCTCTGGCAAGGCCATGTGGCATGTGGCTCCACCAATGTGAAAGACCCCCGCCACGGTGTGGCGAGGGTCTCCTGGTAGTACGACAGCCGGGCGGCGGCTTGGGTGACGGCCGCCGGTGCCGGGCGGTCACCGCTTGCGGGCCTTGGCGGCGCGGCGGTCGGCCTTGGCCTCGGCACGCAGCCGGCGTACGCGGTCGGCGGCGACGGCCTTGGTGACGTCGTGGTGCATCATCGCGATCTCCTTGGTTCTGTCCGGCCGACCCGTTCGGCCCGACATCTAAAGATTCGCGCTAAGGCCCCACCTCGCACATCGGGACGACGCCCTATCTGGGCGCCTTAGACCGCCTTAGACCGCCTTGGACGCCCTAAGCCGTCTTAGCCGCAGGACCGCTCAGGCGACATGGTCGCACCACCATGACCACCGGCTGCAATCCCTGGGACGCGGTGTCAACAGCTTGCAACGGGACGTCCAACATCAGGTCTAGCCAAGCACTACTTCAGGTATCGACACAACTACCGAAAGTATGGAGGCGCAGCGGGCAAGCCTGGCTGGGACGGCGATCCGCTGAGCGCTGTAACCACTGAGCGCTACGCCCGCCGTTTCAAGTTGGCGGTGCGCATCCTGCTGGTACCGGCGACTGCCTGGCTGGTGTGGTCGCTGTTCGAGTACCTTCGCGCCGGTTCGACACTGAACTACGACGACCCTCATTTCTTCTCTTCCCTCACGTTCGCGACCATCGTCTTCCTGACTCTGCTGGCCCTGGAGATTCTGAGACCCCTGGACCGGCCGGACAGCCGCCGCATCCGCGTGCGCCTCGGCCTGGTGAGCGCGTTCACCTCGCTGCTGTGCCTGGCATCGCGATGGCATAGGTCATGGTCTATGGCAAGGGGGCCGAGCAGAGCACGGTCGGCAGCATGGTGACCAACGACAAGGCCACCGAGCGTTACCTCACCGAGTACCTGCCGCAGCATGGCGCCGGGTACACCAAAGTGCCGACCGGGATCTTCATCCAGGCGGTGGAGTTCAATGGCGCCAGCAACGTCAAGGTATCCGGCTATGTCTGGCAGCGAATTCCCCGTGACCTCCGGGTCAAGCCCGGCGTCGTCTTCCCGGAGGCCGGCGACTCCTACGCCGCCACCGAAAAGCTCGTTTACGAACACGACGAGGGCGACCACAAGCTGATGGGGTGGTACTTCAACACCGAGTTCCGCCAGCTGTTCGACTATGGCAGTTACCCGCTGGACAAACAGAACGTCTGGCTGCGCATGTGGGGCATGGACTTTCAGCAGCGGGTGGTGCTCACCCCTGACTTCGCCGGGTATCCGCCGTGGAAGATCCGCGATATGACGGCGCTGGACTCGAAGATGGTCTACGGCGAATGGAACCCGGACTTCACTGCGTACAGCTACCTCAACAATCCGTACTCCACCAACTTCGGTTTCACGAAACCAACGGGGATCAGCAACAACACGCCAGAGCTCTATTTCAATCTCGGGCTCAAGCGCGACCCGCGAGGACCGCTCTACGGGCCGCTCATCCGCTGGTTGTTCATCGCCCTGATCGTGTTCTCGGCGATGTTCCTGATCACCGTCGACGAGGAGCGCCGCGAGATCGTCGGCTTCACGACGTTCCAGGTGATGAGCTTCGCGGTCGGCATGCTGCTGGTGATCGTCTTCGACCAGAACGCGATCCGCGAGGCGACCGACGCGAAGGGGGTGGTGTACCTGGAGTACTTCTCGTACGCCCTCTATCTGATGATCCTGATGGTCGGGCTTAATGCGATGCTGCTGACCGCCAAGATTCGGATACGCGCCCTCACCTGGGGCGGCAACCTGCTGCCCAAGCTGGTCTATTGGCCGGGATATCTAGGCCTCGTCCTGGCAGCCACCCTGCTCGCATTCTTCTAGCGGACCGCTTTCTTAATAAGCTCGCCGAACCTCTTCTCGTCCTCAGCCGTCAGCTCTTCCAGAGCGTACGCGGTCGGCCACATGTTGCCGTCGTCGAGGCTCGCGTTGTCGTTGAAACCGAACATCGAGTATCTGGTCTTGAACTTCTCCGAGCCCTGGAAGAAGCAAAGGACCTTGCCGTCCTTGGCGTACGCGGGCATTCCGTACCAGAGCCGCGACGAGAGTTCCGGAGCGTTGGCCTTGATGATGGCGTGCAGCTTCTCGGCCATGACGCGGTCGTGATCCGGCATCTCGGCGATCTTCGCGGGAACCTCACCTTCCTTGTCCGCCTTGGACGAGCGCGAACCCTTGCGAGCCGCCTTCACCTCCTTGGCGCGCTCCTTCATCGCGGCCCGCTCTTCGTCGGTGAATCCCTCGACAGCCTCGTCGGTGCGCTTGGAAGACTTCCTCGTGTCAGCCATTGTGGATTTCCTCCCCTGCGGGTTCTTCCTGGGAACGACACTCATCCAGGAACCTCCCGCGACCGAGGCTTCTCCGAAACTGATCGGTCGTAACCCGCCCACGACCAGCGACGATAACGAGGCGATGGTCAGCCCGCCCGTTGCAACGACAGACGCGGAAGCGCCTCAGGCGAAGTCGGCCGCCGTCATGCCGGCCGGATGGCCGGGCGGCCACTGCACGAGCTCGATCCTGTAGCCGTCGGGGTCGGTCAGCCATGACGTCCGCATCCCCGGCCCCAACTCCGCCGGCGGCTCGGCCGTGACGCCTCTGGCAGCGAGATCGACGATCGTGGCATCCAGATCGTCCGTCTGCACCACGAGATGATTGACCGCACCGGTGTCCTTGACCGGTCTCGCGGGATCGTGCACAAGCTCCAGGCTGACGAACGGATCGTCGGGCAACTGGAGCATGGTCAGGCTGCCGAAGTCCGTCTCGGGAACCCGGCCAAGCTCGACGTAGCCAAGCGCGGTATAGAAAGCAAGGGAACGCCCCAGGTCAGTGACCCGCAGCCCAAGATGCAGCATCCGCATGCGGGGAAGCCTATTGCCACCCGGACAAGGGCACCACTGCTACTGTTGGCCCATCCAATATTGGCGGAGCCAATGAAGCGAGGCCTGATGTCCGAACCGGCGCACTTGGCGGACCGCACCGAGATCGCCGACTTGCTGAGCCGCCTGAACCACTGGCTGGACGACCACCGGCTCAGCTGGCAGGACGACCGCCGCTACGCCGACCTAGACCGCCTCTACACCACCGACACAGTCGCGCGCAGCCCACGCGGCACCGTGCACGGCCTCGACGAGCTGATCGCCCACGTGCGCAGCCACAGCACCGACGCCCAACGCACCCAGCACGTCACCTCCGACGTACTCATAGACGTGGACGGCGACCAGGCGAACGTCACCGCCAACACGGTCGTGTACTTCTACCGTCCTGACGAAGGTCCGTTCCTCGCCACCGGGCTGCGTGCGTCCTTCACCGCCGTACGCACCCCGCTCGGCTGGCGCCTGGCCAGCACCGAGATGACCCCCCTGTGGCGCACACCGTTGACGGCTTGAGCCTGATCGCCCCCGACAAACATGACCAAGCCCTAGTGATGAGCTCACCCACGCGTAGGACATCAGCCCCGCGACCACCCCCAGCCATGTGCCGGGATGCTTCGCAGTTCAGGCAGAGTAGTCGACCGACAGACGCGCCGATCCGGTGATGGTCTGCAGGACCACGCAGTAGCGCTCAGTCAACTCGATCAGCTTGGCGAGCTGGGCTTGAGGGGCGTCGGTGTCCAGCTCGAACGTCAGCCGGATCTCGCGGAACCCCACAGGAGCGTCCCTGTCGACGGCCAGTGTGCCCCGGAAGTCGAGATCGCCCTCCGCCCTGACCGTGCCGCCCCGCAGGTCGACCTCCAGTGCCGTGGCGACCGACCCCAGCGTCACCCCGGCGCAGGCGGCCAGCGCTTGCAGCAACATGTCGCCCGAGCACAGAGACAAGCCATCACCACCAGTGGCCGGATGCAGGCCCGCCCTCGCGAGCGCGCGTCCGGTCTCCACCGAACAAGTAATGCCCTCACCCAGCGTCCCCTGTGCCTGCAGCGTCACCACCGCCGTCTCCGGATCCTCCCGGTAGCGAGCCTTCAACGGTGCCTGCAGATCTCTAAGCCCCTGCCGATCCATGGCCGCTCCCCAACGCTGAGGGTCCTCATACAGGCTATAAGCGAACGGTTCAGATCACTACCCAAGTTCCCGACCGCCTCACTCCAACAGACCCCGACCCCTGCCTGTCGGAGATCATCCGCCACCCAATCGTCCACGTCGAAATACAGAATCCAGCGAATTCCCCCAGCCTCAGAAAAAGGCCCGAAGTAATTCCGAACCTCTTCTCACCTGCGTCAACCTGTCGGGGTGGCGGAATCTGAACCCACGACCCCTTCGTCCCGAACCGCAAATAGCATCCATGTCGGGGACATGCAGGTAAAGGCGATCCGAGTTAAAATCCCAGATAGACGGCCTAAGGTGGCACCAGCCATTCACGGACAAAGATGGCCCGACCACGGATAAATCACGGACTGATGATCAAGAAGGAACTCGCCGTGGGATACTCGAAAAGACAAGGGCGACAACGGAAAATACCGCTACACGGCCTGCTACCTCGACATCAAAGGTCGACTGCGGTCAGCCGGTACATACTCCAATAAAAAGGACGCCGACAAAGCATGGCAACGCCAAGAGGTCGAGGTAGCCAGAGGCCGAACCGACGATCCAGCCCGAGGCAGACAACGCTTCAAGGACTACGTGGAGGAGACCTGGCTCCGAACCACCAGATCGAAGCCACCACTCGTGAGGGCTACACGTACGCGATCTACAGAAACATCATGCCGACGTTCGGCTCGATGCGAATGATCGACATCCTCCCCGAGCACGTCCGCGCGGGGTCATGGCGCTCAAGAACCAGGGCATGAAGCCGGTGACCATCCGCACCAGAAGATCATCCTCAGCGCCATCTTCACCACGGCGATGGACGACCAGGTCACCTTCATCCACCCCTGCCGCGGAGTATGTACGCCCCCGGTCGTCCGCAAGCCCCTCGAGATCATCACGCCCGAGCAGTTCGACGACGTCTACCACGCACTCCCCGAGGGAACCTTCCGGCTCCTCGCCGAAACCGAGATCGAGAGCGGTCTCCGCTGGGGGGAACTCAGCGAGCTCCGCGTGACAAAACCCGCATCCTCACCGTCAACCGCACAGTCGTCGAGCTGAACCCGAAGTTTCACCCGGAAGGCCGCCACTTCCTAGTCAAGGACTACCCGAAGGACAAGGAGTACCGCCGCTTCAAACTCAGCACCCAGATCACCGAGAAGCTAGAAGCCCACATCAGCTCGGCGAACCTCACCCAAGACGACCTCCTCTTCCAGATGCCACCTCAAGACAAGCCCCGAGCCCGCATCACCGAGATCCCAGACCCAGCCACCCTCGGCCGCACGGAACCGAACGAGAAGGGCCGCACCTACAACCACGGCACGCTCAGCGCGTCTCGCCGCCGGCCGGTGCCGCTGCGATTACTGCCGAGGCGCCTTCACCCTCTACCGAGCCGCCCGCCGCGCGAAGGGCAAGGACAACCCTCGCCCCCGCCGCGTCCGAGAGACCGACGGCCACATCCCCAACGACTGGTTCCGCCGCAGAATCTGGCACCCCGCCCTGCCCGTCGCCGGCCTCAACTCCGGACCCACCATGCGCGACCTACGCCACGCCCACGCCTCCTGGCTCCTCAACAGCGGCGCCGATCTCCAGGTAGTCAAGGAACGCCTAGACCACGCCTCCATCTCAACAACCGAGCGCTACCTACGCCCTCCCCGACGCCGACGAAACAGCCTTGGAAGCCCTCGCAAAACCCGCAACCCCTCAACCACCCGATAGCAGCGAGCGCTGCACCTCAACGGGAATCGTGCGTCCCAAAACCGCTGGAGGGAGTATCTCTCGGCCTCAAGAGAGATACTCCGCGCCTCCTGTCGACCATCCCAGCCTGGCCCTGGTGCGTTGCGTCGATCACGCCTGCTGTGTATCAACGCACTGACATGCCGAGTTCAGGGTGTTTGCGGAGCGTGGATGCGATTTCGGTCGTGCCGATGAGTTTTGTGTGGATCCGTGGTCGATACGGCTGGACACCGACAGCGGTGGGCCTGTGCTGGGAACGTCCAGCGCGGGAGGGATCATATGGAGGCAGTGATGAGCGTCGAGGACTCCAAGCAGGAGCACACCATCCGGACTGGCGGGCAGGGGACGCGGGTGAGCGGTCTCAGGGTGTTGGTGGCGGGGGCGAGCATCGCGGGACCCGCGCTGGCTCACTGGCTGCGCCGGTGGGGCGCCGAGGTGACCGTGGTGGAGCGGGCTCCTGCGCTGCGTCCCGGCGGGCAGGCGGTGGACGCGCGCGGGGTCGCCAAAGAGGTGATCGGGCGCATGGGGCTGGACGCGGCAGTGCGCGCGGCGTGCACCGACACCGCCGGCGCGCACACCGTGGACGCGGACGGGCAAGTACTGGAGACCTTCCGTGCCGACGACGACGGTGGCGACGGGTTCATCGCGGATATCGAGATCCTGCGCGGGGACCTGGCCCAGGTGCTCTACGACGACACCCGCGACGGCGTCGAGTACGTCTTCGGCGACCGGATCGCGGGGCTCACCCAGGACGCGGACGGGGTCGACGTGGTCTTCGCGGGCGGCGACCGACGGCGCTTCGACCTGGTGGTCGGGGCCGACGGGTTGCACTCGGAGCTGCGAGCGATGGTCTTCGGGCCGCATGAGCGGTTCCTGCGCCACCTTGGGCACGTGCTGGCCTTCTACAGTGTGCCCAACGAGTTCGGGCTGGACCGCTGGCTGCTCGAGTACCAGGACCAGGAGTCCGGGCGCTCTGCCCTCCTGCGGCCCATCCAGGACGCCACCCGGGCGATGGCCATGTTCTACCTCGCCTCGCCGGACTTCGACGTCGACTACCGTGACGTCGCGGCCCAGAAGGCCCTGCTGCGTGAGCGGATGGCGGGCCTGGGCTGGTTGACCCCGGACATCCTCGCGCACCTGGACGACACCCCGGACTTCTACCTCGACCAGGTCGCCCAGGTGGTGATGGACCGCTGGTCGAGTGGACGGGTGGGGCTGCTGGGGGACGCGGCGTTCAGCTCCTCGCCGATGTCGGGGCAGGGCACCGGGCTGGCGCTGGTCGGCGCCTACCTGCTGGCCGGGGAACTGGCCGCCGCCGGATGGGACCCCGACGCCGGGTTCGCCCGCTACGAGGCGCGGATGCGCTCGTTCGTCGAGGCCAACCAGGAGATCGGTCGGTTGAACGCCCGCAGCCGCGAGGTCCCCGGGCCAGACGCCGAGCCGGGCCCCGATTTCGCCGGCGAATGGTTCAGCGAGCTGGTCGGGCGCGCGATCAACGGCGTCGAGCTGCCCGACTACGCGGGGGTGTCGGACTCCGCGGCCCCGGCCGGATCGCCGATCACCTCGTCGGCCAAGCCGTAGGTGACACATGACGTGTCGAGAGGGGGCACGGCTTGGGCGGGACACCGCCGGACGACATCCGCTCATGCCGCCGATAGGCCGTTGGTCAGGGTTTTGGGGCAGCCGTGATCTGTTGGGTCCGGTATGGGTGTTGCCGGGGACTTCGCTGGGTGGCCAGTTAGCTTCCGGGGTTGGCGGGGATGTTGTGGAGGTCTCGGTCGGTGGCCAGGTTCGGACGGGCCCTACAACTGCCTACTGACAGTCGGAGACTGTGCGCGTAGCGTCACTGTCATGAGTGCTTTTCCGCGTAAGTTCATGCATTGTGCGTGTGTGCTCGGTCTTGTCAGTGCGGCCCCGGCTCCTGCTGTTGCCGATTCTGCGGCACCGGTGGCGGGACCAGCAGCGCCAGCGGTCTCGGTGGCCTGGCGATTCATGCCGACGGCCACGACCAATACCCTCTCGGCGGTCGATGTCGTGGACCGAGAGGTGGTCTGGGCCGCCGGGGGCCAGTTCATGGGATCCCCTGGGACTGTCGTGCGGACCCTTGACAGTGGCCGGGCCTGGCAGGATCTCACCCCACCAGGTGGGGAGGCCGAGTTCCTCCGCGATGTCGAGGCGTTCGACCGGGACCACGCCGTTGTGCTGGCCGTTGGCGACGCGACTAGCGGGGATCGGTCGCGGATCTATCGCACCGCGGATGGCGGGGTCACCTGGCAGGTGGTGTTCCAGAACCGCGATCTGAGGGAGGCCTACTCCTGTATGGCGTTCTTCGATCACCGCCATGGCCTTGCGGTCAGTGACCCGGTCGATGGCAGGTTCCGCCTCCTGGCCACCCACGACGGCGGCCGCACTTGGCGGCCGGCACCGCCTCGCCGACTTCCCCAGGCGCTGGACGGCGAGTTCACCTTGGGGGTGAACGGCACGTGCCTGGTGGCGGCGGGCCCACATGACGCCTGGTTCGGGACCGCGACCTCCTTCGGGCCCAGTCCCGTCCCGACCCCCAACGGCCGGGTGTTCCACACCCCAGACAAGGGACGGACCTGGACGGCGGCCACCACCCCGATTCCCGGTAACCCGCTCGGCATCTTCTCCCTGTCGTTCCGCGACCGCCGGCACGGCCTGGCGGTCGGCGGCAACATCCCGTTCCCGCCGGGGACCGCTGATGAGAGCACGGTCGCCCGCACCTTCGACGCAGGCCGGTCATGGCAACGTGGGGGCGCGCCAGCCGGGGCCCGGACCGGCGTGGCCTGGATTCCAGGGCCCGCACAGGCCGCGGTCGTGGTCGGCTTCAACGGCAGCGATGTGAGCTTCGACGGCGGCCGCACATGGACCCTGTTCGACCGCACCCAGCTGCTCGGCATCAACTGCCTGCCCCAGCTCACCTGCTGGGCCGTCGGAGCCCATGGCCAGGCCGCCAAACTCACGATCAAACACCACACCACCAAACACACCACGCGCTGAACCGGTTGTGATCGGGGGAGAGGTCGCCGCCATCGACGGAGATGAACTGTGGGAATTCGTGACGCGTGCTGCGGTACGTGGTCGACGAACTCGCTGGCCTAGCCTTTTGAGATTCTCAATGCACCGCCACCGCAGTCGCCCGGGAAACAACGTCCGCTCATGCCGCAGAGCGTGCTCCTACTTCGAGTGGCCGGCGACTGGGATGCTCGGTAGTCGGAATCGTCCTCGGGGGCCGGGCAGGGATGAGTAGTCCGACCAACTGCAGGTGTAGTCGCCGTGGACCTCGATGGCCGCCTGCCGTCCCTTCATGATGCCTGGACCGGTGTTGGGTCCCCAGGATCGTCTGCCGTGTATCCGCTGCCCCTCGTAGATGCGGAATGCGTGGGCGTTCGTCGTTCGACCGTGCGATGGCCGGGTCCAGTAGCCAGGATCGTTGGTCAGGACCAAGACGGCACCGCTCCAGTGTGGCCGTCTGACGAACTGCTCGACGCGCTGTATGTCTTTCACTACGTCATACGCTCGGATGTCCTGCGCGGCCTGGTTGAGCAAGGCGAAACGCTCGTTCTCGGCCACTCCGGTCCATGCGGCTGTCAGGTACTTCAGTTCCAGGGCTAGATGTTCGTCGATGTTTGGCTTGGACAGCAGCAGGTCCAGGCGCATGCCTGGGGAGGGTCTGGTCTCCAGGCGTACACGTAGGAACGGGTTCGACTGGTGGGCTGACCACGCCAGTGCATGCTGGAAGTCGGCTTCTGAGTGGAACACCGGCCTACGGCGCCGCAGATCCTCGACCCAGGTGGCAATATCGTCGGCCCAGCCGCTCACCCCACACAACCTATGCCCCCGTGATCGAACGGTCCGGCGAACGCGCATTCGCAGCGGTGGGGCCGTTGTGGTGGTTGTGGGTCAAGGTGGGTTGAGGGATTTGGTGCCTTCCAGTGCGTCGGCGAGGCTGGGGCTGGTGAGCAGTTGATCGAGGACCCAGAGCCGGCCGGATCGGCTAGAAAGTTCGGTGCTGTCTTGGGCCAGCCGCTGCCCTACCCGTCGGGATGGAAGTAGACGCCCTCGTTGACGACGAAGTCTCGGTAGGTGTGCAGCCCGCGATCGAACGGGAGCACCTGTAGGTCCACGTGTGGACGTCGGGAGTCGGTGAACAGGGAGTCGAACTGCGCTCGCATGGTCTCGGCGCTGCCCATGCTGTCCGGACCGGGCTTCCGGTATTCCCGGGAACCCGATGGCACTATGACCGGCCCGGACTCGGCTCCTCTCCATGGTGCGGCGCTCACAGGCTTGACGCTAGGGCGTGCCTATGGGATCTTCCCGAGCGGCATCACCACCGTCTGCGCGCTCCTCGACCACCACCCGTAGGACTGGTCGCCAGTTCGTTCACGTCCGTATCAACGCAGCCGCCGCTCGTCTCCGTCTGCACCGCCGACTCCTCCACCATCTGGCCCCGCCTGCGGACCGCCAACCGGATCGGTATCAGCGTGCTCGCCACCGAACACCGCGACATCGTGCGCCAACTGTCCGCCAAAGACACCGACGATTCGCAGGCCAATGACCACGCGATCTGGTTGAACAGCTCACCGCTGCGGCTGAGCTGCACGCTGCACCGAGAAATACACGCAGGCGATCACATCGTCGTGCTACTGGAAGTCGAGTCCACCGTCATCCGCCCCGAGCACAGCAGATCCACCAAAGACTCTTCACCGAGACCAACCCACGCCAACGCGCCGAGCTGATGCACACCGCCGGCACCGAAGCCTGCCTCGCCCTCACCCACTGAGCTAAGGATTCAACTGGTCCGTTATCCACCCACGCACGGAAAGGCCGTGAGTTGTTCACAACAGCCGCACGCGATTCCACAGATGGGCTGGCGCGAATCGTCGCCCTGGTCATGGACGGATACGCCGGACGCCCAGCGCTGGGTGAGCGGGTCAAGGAGGCGGTGATCGACCCGGTGTCGGGTCGGAAGATGCTGCGACTGCTACCGCGGTTCACCACGATCACCTATGCCGAGTTGTGGGAGCGGGCCGGAGCGACGGCCGCCGAGTGGCACCTTGACGGCCGGCGTCCAGTGAACGCCGGTGACTTCGTCGCGCTGTACGGCTTCACGAGCGCGGACTACACGGTGCTCGACCTGGCATGCCTCCGGCTGGGCGCGGTCACCGTGCCTTTGCCGTCGAACGCTCCGGTCGCACGGCTGGCGCCCATTGTCGAGGAGACCGCGCCACGCGTTCTGGCGGCGAGCCTCGAAGTCCTTGACAGTGCGGTCGAGCTCGTCCTGTCGGCTACGTCGAAGCCGCGGCTGCTGGTGTTCGACTACCATCCGGACGTCGATGATGAGCGCGAGAAGCTCGAGGCCGCGGGGGAGCGGCTTGCCCGGGCCGGTCTGAGCGCCCTCGACACCCTCGCTGTTGTGATCGAACGCGGCCGTTCCTTGCCGGACGTACCGCTGCCCCGGCCAAAGCCGGACGAGGACCCGATGCAGTTGCTCCTCTACACCTCCGGCAGCACGGGTTCCCCGAAAGGCGCCATCTACACCGAGCGGATGCAGCATCTTCTGTGGGCCGGCGTGGGGCACGCCAGCGCAGAACACGTCGTCAGCATCAACTACATGCCCCTTAGCCATACGGCCGGGCGCGCGGCCCTCTACGGCACGCTGAGCCGGGGCGGGACGGCTTGCTTCACGGCGAAGAGCGACATGTCGACCCTGTTGGAGGACATGGAGCTCGCACGGCCGACCGAGCTGCTGCTGGTCCCGCGCATCTGCGAAATGCTGTTCCAGGAGTACCAGAGGGAAATGGCCCGGCGCTCCTCGGAGTCCGCCGACCGGAGGGCGCTGGAGGCGGCGGTTGCGGCGGACCTGAGAGACCGTCTGCTCGGCGGCCGGGTCAGGGAGGTCTCCTGCGGCAGCGCCCCGCTCTCACCGGAGCTGAAGCGGTTCTTGGAATCCGCCCTGGGGCTGCCCCTGCACAACGTCTACGGGTCGACCGAGGCCGGCGTCCCCCTGCGCGACTCGCGCGTGCTGCGGCCTCCGGTGATCGCCTACAAGCTCGTCGACGTGCCCGAGCTCGGCTACTTCACCACGGACTTGCCGTACCCGCGAGGTGAACTGCTGCTCAAGATGACGTCGATGGCTCGCGGCTATTACAAGAGGCCTGAGGTGACGGCAGAGGTCTTCACCGAGGACGGTTTCTACCGGACCGGCGACATCATGGCCGAGACCGGCCCAGACCAGCTCATCTACATCGACCGCCGCAACAACGTGCTGAAGCTGGCCCAGGGCGAGTTCGTCACGATCTCACGGTTGGAGAGCGTCCTGGTCTCCAGCCCGCTCATCCGGCAGATCTTCGTATACGGCAACAGCGAGCGCGCGTATCCGCTGGCCGTGGTCGTGCCCACCGAACAGGCGATCGAGCAGGCAGCGAGCCACGAAGACCTCAAACTGGCGATCGGTGAGTCGATGCAGCGCATCGCCCGCCAGGCCGAGTTGGAGTCGTACGAGATCCCCCGCGACTTCCTCATCGACACCGAGCCGTTCACCGTGACGAACGGCCTGCTGTCCGAGCTCCGGAAGCCCCTGCGCCCTCAGCTCAAGGCACGCTACGGCGACCGCCTCGAAGCCCTCTACGACCAGTTGGCGAGCGGACAGGAAGACGCGCTGCGCGCCTTGCGTGAGGCGGGTCCCGAACGGCCCGTATTCGAGACGATCCGCCGTGCCGCCGGCGTGCTGCTGGGCTGCTCACCTGCGGATCTGACCGCGACCGTGCACTTCACGGATCTAGGGGTCGACTCGCTGTCGGCGCTGTCGTTCTCCAGGCTGCTTCGGGACGTCCTCGATGTCGAGATCCCGGTCGGGGTGCTGCTCAGCCCCGCGAACGACCTGCGGACGATCGCGGACCACATCGAGACCGAACGCGCTCTGGGTGTGAAACGGCCATCCTTCGCCGCAGTGCACGGTGCCGACGCCACCCAGCTCTCTGCGGCCGACCTCACGCTGGAGAAATTCCTCGACAAGGAGGTCCTGGAGAACGCAGGTCGGCTGCCACGCGCTGTCCAAGCGACCCCGCAGACCATATTGCTTACAGGCGCCAACGGCTTCCTCGGCCGATTCATGTGCCTGGACTGGCTGGAACGGATCGCCGAGACCGGCGGACGCCTGATCTGCCTGGTGCGAGGCCGAGACGCCGCCGATGCCCGCCATCGCCTCTGCGCCGCCTTCGACACCGGCGACGCGGACCTGCTGCGCCGCTACCAGAACCTGGCCGGCGACCACCTCGACGTCGTGCCCGGTGACATTGGCCTGCAACACCTCGGCCTGGACCAGGACACCTGGAGCCGGCTGGCCGCTGACGTCGACCTTGTCCTCCACCCGGCAGCGCTCGTCAACCACGTCCTGCCCTACGACCAGCTCTTCGGCCCCAACGTCGTCGGCACCGCAGAGGTGATCCGCCTGGCGCTCACCGGGAAGGTCAAGCCCGTCACGTACATCTCCACCGTTGGCATGGCCAGCGAGCTCGACCCTGCACAGCTCGACGAGACCGCCGACATCCGCAAGGTCTGCCCCGCACGCACTCTCTCGGACACCTACGCAAGCGGCTACGCGAGCAGCAAGTGGGCCGGGGAGGTACTGCTGCGCGAGGCTCACGAGACATGCGGCCTGCCCGTGACCGTGTTCCGGTCGGACATGATCCTCGCCCACACCCGGCACGCCGGTCAGCTCAACGTGCCCGACATGTTCACCCGCCTGCTCTTCAGCCTTGTCACGACCGGAATCGCACCGGCCTCCTTCTATCGCACCGACACGAAGGAAACCCTGCCCCACTACGACGGCCTGCCCGTCGACTTCGTCGCTCAAGCCGTCAACACCCTGAGCGTGCGCAACACCGACAGGTACCGGACATACAACGTCGTCAACCCCCACGACGACGGCATCTCGCTCGACACCTTCGTCGACTGGCTCACCGACGCCGGCCACCCGATCCACCGCATCGACAGCTACGACGACTGGTTCACCCGCTTCGAAACCGCCCTGCGGGCACTGCCCGAGGCCCAACGCAGCCACTCACTCCTACCGCTGCTCCACGCCTACCGACACCCGGACGACCCGATGAACGGCTCACCCATCCCCTCCGACCGCTTCGCCAGGGCCGTTCGAGAAGCCGGCATCGGCGCCGACAACGACATCCCCCACCTGTCCGCCGCGCTGATCGTCAAGTACGTGACCGACCTGCGCGGTCTCAACCTGCTGCAGATCTAGCCGACACCGGCACTTGCGCGCGCGGAGGACACGAGATCGACTCGACAGTCGCGTGTAACTCGTCAGGTGACCTTGCCCTGACCTGGAGTTTCGCTGCCGTGAGGTGGCGATGCGTTCGCCGCAAGGCACCCGCGGCCTCTTCGCGTCCCACAATGGGGCTTCCTCTACGTGCCGTGGGTGGACAGGTGGCTAGCCGTCCGGCATCTCGTTGGTGGCGAACGGAGCCTCAGGCCCGTCGCCGAAGAACTGATCGATGCCCACCGGAACACCCGATCACAGAGGACACCCCGATGACAACGCCGCCCCCAGCCCATCCGGTTTGGCAGTCTCCTCACCCTTGAGGGTCTTCTGCGAGACAACTGCGCGCTACGTTGACGACCTCAGCGTCAACACCCGCCGGTAGGGCGATGCCTGAGTCCCCGACGTGACATGCGACGTTATCGACCGGGTGACCGCCCTTGAGCGCGACGTGGCGCCCGAGGGGGCTCATGCAATGCAACATCTGCAAGAAGACCGTCACCGCCCTGCTCCACCTGGACGAGTAACGGTCTTCTCTTGGTCTCTCCGCTGCCCGAGCGGAAAACCAGGTGCTTGCGGAGGAGCGGAACTGGCCTTCCGGGCCGGTTCACCCCTGGTCGAAGACGCCCGCCTTGATCTGATGCCTGAGCTTCTGCCAGACCCGGCCTTCGAGGACGAGCTTGGGGCCTTCCGGGTCCTTGGAGTCGCGCACAGCTGCGTAACCAACGGTGTCGGAGTTTTGAAGTTCGAGTGTGGGGGGCAGGGCGGCGACTTCCACGCAGTTCTCACCGCTGGTGCTGTACGAGGAGCGGCGCCATGCGAGGCGTGGACCCTCACCCATCCGTGATCTCCCTTGCAGCACGTTCGATACGTGCTTCCGACTCGTCCGGAGACATGGCCATTTCGGATAGTTCGTCGAAGACCACCCTACGGCGAGCGACGTCGTCTTCGGACTCGAGATAGATGTCCCCGCCGGGAGTCTCCAGGTAGGCGATGTCGGGATCGATGCTGACCTCGAAGGTCAGGACGACGAAGCCCCCGTTGAGGCCAGGATGACGTCCGCGAACGAACGGGAGCACTTGTAGGTCTACGTGCGGACGTCGGGAGTCGGTGAGCAGTGAGTCGAACTGCGCTCGCATGGTTTCGGCGCTGCCCATCCTGCGATACAGGATTGCCTCGTCGAGGACGACGTGCAGCTTGGGAGCGTTGGGCCGACTCAGGATCGATCGCCTCGTCATGCGCGCAGCGACACGACGCTCGATGTCCGCAGCGTCAGAGGTGAATGCCATCACGACCTCTCGCGCGTAGTCGGGCGTCTGGAGCAGACCAGGGACGACCTGCGGTTGCCATTCGCGGATCTGGGATGCCTCGTCCTCGAGCGAGAGATACGTGCCGGCGAAGATGTCGCGGTAAGCGGTCCACCAGCCGCGCTTCCAAGCCTCCTTTGCGAGTTGCAGTAGAGCATCGCGTTGGGGGCTGGCGACGCCGTAGAGATCCATGACCGCGTTGAGATCGTTGCCGCTGGCCTTGGTAAGAGCCCGCTCGATTCGCATCACCTTCTGACGACTCCACCCCAGCCGTTGGGCGACGTCCTCCGGACGCAGGTCGGCATGTTCGCGCAGTTCACGTAGCTCTCTTGCGAGCCGGCGGCCGCGAACTGTCGGACTATGTGGCTGCACCATGACCGGCAGTCTGCCCTCCTCGCTGGGCCAGGAGCACGACCTTGCGGCAACTCTTCAAAGTAAAAGCGTCCAAGTCATTGTGATCATGAACAGTACAGAGTCACTATGGCACGGCAACGCACTGTGATTGATAGATGACAGTGCGATCGGATGGCGGCGAGGTGGCCTGCGCCCATAGCCGGCGAGCTCGACGGAGCCGGTCCGGACGAGGCGGAGCGACTGCTGCGTCGACAGGATTCGCGCGGCCGGGCGATGGATTGGAGACCCTGTCCGGCCGCGCGTCCTCACCCTCGAAAGGGAGGTACGGATGAGGATAGCTCTGAGGGCGGTGGTTCCGCCCTCCCTGAAGGGCGCTGAAGGGTCCTCACATGTCGCCGGGGAGTCCGGCCAGAGCGCGCCGTCTGTCAGGACGAACATGGATGGGACGCTGGCCTTCCCCATGGCGCCGACCCATCAGTTCACGGACGACGGAGCGAGCACAGAATCGGACAGAGACGGTTGTGTGTGGCGAGTCGAGGTGCCCGGAGTGGCCGAGGCGATACCTCTGCTGCGTCGGTGGGTGCGCCTGCTCCTGGTCGACGAGTTGGCCGAGGCGTTCGAGCTGATCGTCAGTGAGTACAGCACGAATGCGTTGTGGCATACGGCCAGTAGCCGACCCGGTGGCCGGATCAAGGCTGAGCTCAGCATCAGCAGGAAGCAGACACGCCTCACGGTCCTGGACGACGGCCCCATCCCTGCCCGCCCCGATCAGAGCGCCGATCCGGAAGAGCACGGACGCGGATTGCTCCTGGCGTACGCATACGCCGGTGAGACCGGCGAGTACGACTGCGCCGACGGCCACGCCTCCTGGGCACTCATCAGGCACTGAGACCAGGACGCACGCCGCACCCCCCGTGACACGCGTCCTTCGCCGGCCACGGCTGGCTGGCTTGTCGTGCGGCCGGTGATCGTCCCCCCGGTTTCACCGGCCGCACGACCCTTCAACAGGCCATCTTGGCCATCCATCACCTAAGGAGCGTGCTCGCTGCACGTTTGCTTGGAGGTGACCTAGTGACTCTTCTAGAGCCCGTCATCCAAGTCGGTGGAGCTCCCTATGGACTATCCGCCGCGCGACCTAACGCCCTGGCTGCGGAGACCGACCTTGATCTGGCCGTCGTCTGGCTCCAGCGACGGTATCCAGGCCTGCGCTGTTGGTGGGGCGAGTACACCGGCTCTATCTGGGCCCTGCTGCCCGGTCAGCTGGTCGAGGCGAAGAACGCCATCGATCTCGCCCGCCGTATCGACGCGATATCCGAGCACTCGACTCTCCGGGACACCACGGGATGCCTCGTCCAGCAGGAGAAGCCACCGCAGCGCACACCCACCGGGTCATGGGAAAACCCCGGCCGGCAGCCACCCCTTGCGGCCGGCCGACTTCTGCCCGCTGACGTAGCGACGTGCCGCCGACGTAACGGTCGGCTCAGCCGCCTGCTCGCCGGTTGCCGCCGCATCCTTCTGAGAGAAGCACGACCGGGAATCGAAAGGCGCTGAGGCGGCAGTTTCGGGTCGAGTTCCTTCGAAGTAAGCGCTCGCAGCTTTCAGGATCTCGTAGCCCGCCGCGGTTCCCGATTTTCTACCCGAGTCAGCGATCCGCTGCGCGTCGTTTGTCGAGGTCCCTGGACGCTTGCCCACATCGACCTCGGCTTGACGGATCAGGTCCGCAGCATCTCGCGGTGCATGCCGAGGTGATCAGCCACACGAGTGATCGACCCGGTCGTGTAACCGGTCTGCTCACGCAGCCCAAACACGATATAAACCGCACGTTCACGCAGGTCAGGAGAGTACTTCGGCGGTGACGCCATGACCCGTCACCCTTTCAGGTATCAAAGGCCTCCACTCAATCCGGAGGCGCTTCACTTGCTTGGGCCTTCCAGGCAGCGTGGCGGGAGCGAGCCTCGGTGAGGAGAAGCTTGCGTAGCTGTTCGCGGGTCTGGCCGCGGGTTTTGATGGCGTGGCAGTTGGGGCACAGCGCGATCATCTGAATGGGGTGGTCGCGGCCCCAGTCCGCGCGGTCCTCGACGTGGTCGACTTCCAGGATGGGCTCGCCGCGGTCGGTGAGGTCGTCGGGCTGGCCGGCGCACACTGGGTTCTCGCAGCGGCCGCGGCTACGCAGGAGCACAGCCTTGACCGCAGTCGTGGAACGTACGGGCCGTTCGCTGGCCGTACGACTGGTGCGGTCATGATCGCCACGTGCCTCGGCGGCTTCGACACTACGGCAAAGGCGCTCATAAGCCTTGAGGTCGCTGTCGTTGTGTCGTGTGGGACGGCTTGCCTCCGCAGATTGAAGGCCTACCTCGTTGAGCAGTGCTTGGGGGATCGCGCCGTCGAAGAAGCGACGGCCGAGTTCTGCGATGGCTTCGCCGCGTGCTTCCTCGGAAGAGGCTGCCAGCTCGTACGCCCACGGCGACAGGCCGCTGTGCGGGTCGTGCTCCTCCATCCATCCGAGGGGTTCGCCGTGCGCTGCTGGGATAGCCCCGGTATGACCATGCAGTTCCCACAGGTCGGTGTTGGCTAGGGCGAGGATCGGGAACTCTGGCCGAGGCCTTGAACGCGGCTGGCCGTACTCGCGCAGGAGGCCGCGCAGTTCAGCGTGGGCCGCGTTCCAGGAAATAAGGCGTGGAGCATGGCGAGCGGCGCGTCCCAGCGCCCACAGCAGGGTGATCGGCTGATGTCTGGCCGGTCCGTCAGCGGTACTGGCGACGCGCAGCCCCTGCAATTGCGCCATGAACCGTTGAAGGGGCGGGAGAGGTTCGTCGGTGACCACTTCGAACCCCAGTCGAGTCAGGAGTCGTCCGACGGTCTGGTGTCCGCCGGAGAACTCCCTGGCGCTCAGCGGCCGGCCCGCGACGGAACGGTAGGCCACGCCCACGATGGCCTTGGAGTCGTAGAAGTTGCCGTTGTAGTGCAGGAAGTACCGCCGCGCAGGGTCGAAGCCGTACTCATCGAGGAAGCGGTCCCGCCCCAAGCGATCGAACTCGGCAATCGCCTCCAGCACGGCCTCACGCGTGATGGACGAGAGATCCATAAATGGATGGTATGACCGAGTAGTGACGGTTCGCCTAGATTTGGGTCCGACCCGCGTCCCTACTGTGCGCGAGAAGGCCGACATCCGCCGCACCGCTCGCCAGCATCTAACGAGCGCAGTTGGCTCCTCGAGGAATGGTGGTGAAACTCCGCCGTCGCCCCGCTGTTCGCAACTCGCCTCATCGCGTCGGCCGGCGTCGGCTTTGGAAAGGTCGCGCTGTCTGGGGCATGAAGGTGCTCGGCTACAGGCCCAGCGAGATTGCGACCGTGGTCGCGTGCAAGGGGGCTGCCGACCCTGCTGATTCTCGCAGGGGGTGTGTGCTCGGAGATCGCTTCAAGCGACGCCACGTCCTGGCCCTCGCTCAATTCGCAGCAAGTACCGCATGGCTCGGGCTAGCTGCATACCTGCTGAGCGGCCGCACCCCCGTGGCGATGTTGTGCCTGCTGGCGCCGCTGTCTGGAACCGCCTACTTCATTTTCCTGCCCACGGTCCGCGGGTCCTGGCACTCAACGCCGCAGCCAAATCGGGGCGTCACCGTGACGAGCACCTGATGATGTTCCACTGAGGACATCCATGCCCCAGTACCGGCGGAACTCGCTCCGGCGAGGGCGCATGCTCGGTTGAAAGTCCGGCCCTCTAACTCAGCCCAACACGACCTGCACGACCCCGAAGCGATCAACCGGGAATCAAGCCGGTGGATCCGGGGTGAGTCATCGCACCAGGGAAGGGGGCTCTCACAGTACCTGGATCACCAGGGTCTCCCAGACGTCCAAAACGCCTGTCAACCTGGTTGAGTCGAAAGCGCCGACAACACTCCATGGACACGCACTGCAGCTTTATCCATCAGTTCAATTCAGCTGCCCAAATGCGCGACCGTGTCGGCGCATTATTTCACGAAAGAAGAGACGGAGACCAATGGCGGGCAACGAATTCGCCACTGACACGGAACTTTTCGATCTGAGTGGGAAGTACGCCCTTGTCACTGGCGGCACCAGGGGCATTGGAATGATGATAGCGCGCGGCCTTCTCCAGGCGGGCGCCCGCGTCGTCATCAGCTCACGTAAGGCAGACGCGTGCGCAGAGGCACAGCATCTACTGTCCGAATTCGGCGACGTTCAAGCAATCCCCGCCGATCTGTCCAGGCACGACGAGTGTCAGCGCCTCGCTGATCTTGTCAAGGCCGACTCGGAACGCCTGGACATCCTTGTCAACAACGCGGGAGCGATGTGGCGCGAGCCGCTGGAGACGTTCCCGGACGAGGCCTGGGACGCAGTGATCGACCTCAACCTCAAATCGCCGTTCTGGCTGGTGCAGGCGCTGCTCCCCGCACTTCGCAGGGCGGCCACCGCCGATGATCCCGCCCGGATCATTAACATCGGCAGTATCGCCGCCATCCACGTCGCCCAGTCGCCCAACTATTCGTACGCCAGCAGCAAAGCGGCACTCCATCAACTCACCAGAGTGCTTGCCAGAGAGCTGGGCCCACAGCACGTCACGGTGAACGCGGTAGCACCGGGAGTGTTCCCGTCGCAGATGATGGCGTCCACGCTCGATGCCATCGGCGACACGATCGCGGCGGCGACCCCTCTGCGCCGGCTCGGCCGCGACGACGACATGGCGGGTATCGCCGTGTTTCTCGCTAGCCGGGCCGGCTCCTACCTCACGGGCACCATCATCCCGGTGGACGGCGGCATCGCGACGACCGCATCAGGTACTCCTTAGACTGCGGGACGGGCTTACGGTGAGGGGATGGCCACGATGGATCTACGCACCGAGATCCGGGAGTTTCTCAGCTCGCGTCGCGCCCGCATCGCACCCGAGCAGGCGGGCCTGCCCGCGTACGGCGGCAACCGCCGGGTCAAAGGTCTGCGCCGCGAGGAGGTAGCGCTACTGGCGGGGGTATCGGTCGACTACTACGTGCGCATGGAGCGCGGTGGCCTCGCCGGTGCCTCCGATGGCGTGCTCGACGCGTTGGCCTCTGCCTTGCAACTCGACGAGGCCGAGCGCGACCACCTGTTCCAGCTCGCGCGCCAATCCAGGGTGCCCAGCGGCCCACGCCGGCGTAGGCCTGCCGTGACGGTGCGCTCGACGCTGCAGCAGGTGCTCGACGCGATCTCCGATGCGCCGGCCTGGATCGGTAACGGCCGTTATGACGTGCTCGCCATGAATCAACTCGCTCGCGCACTGTATTCACCGGTGCTGGCCGACCCGCGACGGCCCGCGAACACAGCGCGGTTCGTCTATCTGAACCCCGAGGCGGCCGAAGATTTGTTTGTCGACTACGACCAAATTGCCGGTGACGTGGCCGCGAAGCTACGCATGGAAGCCGGCCGCGATCCGCACGACGAGGAGCTGATCGCCCTAGTCGGCGAACTGTCAACGCGCAGTGAGCTATTTCGGCAGCGGTGGGCATCTCAGGACGTGCGGCTGCACCGGTCCGGCCGCAAGCGTGTGCGCCATCCGATCGTGGGCCGGCTCGACTTGGACGTCGAGTCCCTGGAACTGCCCGCCGAACCCGGCCTGCGCCTCAACATCTACACCGCACCCGCGGGCACATCGACCGCTGACAATCTAGCGCTCCTGGCATCGTGGGCGGCCACCCAACAGACGCTGGCGACCGAACTCGAAGCACACAACGGATAGTCCAAGCTCTCAGCCGTACTAGTCAGCGGACCATGACGTGGGGCAACAATCCGCCGGAAAGTAAACACGGGAATGAGACAAAACTCAGTGTGGACACGCGCGTGAACCGTTGAAGATGGCGCTGTGGCAGCGCGATGACGCCACTCCTGATTGTATGCGGCGAGCCGTTCGATGTCGGCCTCGGGTGCCGCGGCCGGGCCCGCCAGAGTTGCCTCGCCGCCGTTCTGGCCAGCTTCGCGGCGTCGAATAGCCGGGTCTCCAAAGCTCGGTGATAAGGGGAGCGAGGAGGGTCACGTCCAGCGGGTGGTGTATGAGTCGGTCTCCGCGTGATCCTGTTTGTGCAGGTTAAGCGGTCAGTGCCGCTAGTTGCTGAGTTTGGTCATGTGACTCGCCGTCGATGATGTGGAGGCGGAATTTGGTGAGGATTTCTGCGCCCATGTAGCGGCGGGCTTCGGTCCATTCGTCGGTTTATTCCATCAGGACGGCGCCGACCAGGCGGACGATCGCGGGCCGGTCGGGGAAGATCCCGACCACGTCGGTGCGCCGTCGGATTTCCTTGTTGAGGCGTTCTTACGGGTTGTTGCTCCAGATCTGTTTCCAGATCTCACGTGGGAACGTGGTGAAGGCCGGCAGGTCGGCCTTGGCCTCGTCCAGATGCGTGGCGGCGTCGGGGTGTTTGGCCTCCAGTGCGGTGACCGCTCGCGTGTGTGCGGCTTGGACCTCGGTCGCGTCGGGCTGGTCGAACACGGCGCGCACCCCCAGCAGATACGCCGTCGCCACCACCGACACCAGCGCCTGCTCAGCGCGCCGCCGCCGATCCAGCAGCCACTCAGGAAAGTACGACCCCGACCGCAGCTTGGGAATCTGAAGCTCCACCGTCCCGGCCCGGGTGTCCCACTCACGCTCCCGGTAACCGTTGCGGCTGTTGACGCGCTCGATGCTGCGTTCGCCGTACTCGGTCCCGCAGACCGCGTCGGCCTTGGCCGACATCAAAGCGTGCGCCATCGTCGTCACCATCGCACGCAACAGATCCGGCTCACACGCCCGATCTGCTCGGAAACCACCCACCGGCATCCACACCGTCATTCACGGCCATCGCGTTGTTGCTCCCTTCGAAATCTTGGTCGATTCGAAGGATCACGCGGTGGCCGCCTCACGTCACGACGCCATGCCTCTCACCAGCGGAAACTCGTACACCACCCCCGTGGACGCAACCGAGATCGTGTGAGGAGCTTTAACGGTCGTCTCAGGTTCGCTCGGTATCAAGTAGGCATCCAGATAAGCGAGGTAACCCGTGTAGGAGGCTGGTGATGGCGGTCGACGCAGCGCTGTCAGGGAAAGCGCCGTCCGGGCGGTTGAGGTCCGGGGCGGCCACCACGGCGCTGGCGACGGCGTTCCCTGTCGCCGCGTGCGGGTCGCACGCCGACAACTGTGCGGGGCCCGCCGCGGTCGGCCCGCACAGCGCGCACGCGGGCGGGTCGTCAACTCCCTCACAGGCGCTGCGCGCCGGCGAGCGGTTCCTCGACCTGAGGATGGCCGGAGCTTACACACCCGCGCCGCCGGAGGGCGGCGGCTCGGACGAGTACCGGCGCCAGATGATCGATCCGGGCCTGACCAAGACGGCGTTCCTGATCGGGACCCAATTCGCACCGGAGAACGTTGCCATCGCGCACCACGCCGTCGTGTACGCGGTGCCGCCGGGCGACGCTGCCGCGGTGCGCGAGCAGGACGCGAAGACCCCTGGTCTCGGCTGGGAGTGTTTTGGCGGGACCGGCGCCGAGGTCGAAGAGGGGACGCGGCGTGGGTGGACACATGGGCGCGCCTGGTAGCGACGAAGGGTCGATCTGAAACATCTTGCAGACCGATGCCGCACGGATACCGCACCACACAAACACCTGAGGAGAGACTGACATGAAGTCCATGGGGCGCCGCAGCTTTCTCACCGGCACGGCACTTGGCATTGGTGCCGGCTTGTCTGTGCCTGCCATTGTCTCGGCAGCGAAAGATGACGAGACTTCGGCCAAGTCTTCGGACATTTCACTGCGAGACAAGGACCTGCGCTTCATCGGCACGGAAGAGACCTTTTCCACCCGTGAGTTGATGGTGCTGAACGACAGGCTGTTCCTCGAGGATACTGGTCTTGCCGAGCTCGGCCCGCGCCGCATCGGTGCAATGGACGAGGCGGGGCTCAACGTTCAAATCCTCTCCGCACATACGCCAGGTGTGCAGAATGTCCGAGGTAAGAAGGGCATCGATTTTGCGCGTCGTCTCAACAAGCTGCTCGTCGATGGACCGATGGCCACCTATCCGGGGCGGTTTAAGGCATTTGCAACCTTGCCGCTGCAGAATCCGGAGGCCTCGGCAGACGAACTGGAACGCACAGTTCGGGAAGACGGCTTCCTGGGAGCTTTGACCAATGGAATCATCGGGAAGAAATTCCTCGACCATCCGGACTTTGAGCCTCTGCTGGCGCGCGCCGAAGCTCTTGGTAAGCCGATATACATCCATCCGGGCCTGCCGCCCGACGAGGTTTTCCAAATCTACTACAGCAATATGCGGCCGGAATATCAGAAGGAGTTCCAGGACCAGGTTCTCGGCATCTCTGCATATGGGTGGCACCAGGAAGTCGTGACTCAGTGCGTCCGAATGATCACCTCAGGGGTATTCGACAGGCATCCCAGGCTCCAGATTATCATCGGCCATATGGGAGAGGGTCTTCCGTTCTTCTACAAGCGCATCTTGGAGAAGATGAGCGAAGTGACCAAGAAAAGCCTGGACAAGCCGTTCGAGCAGTATTTCCATGACAATTTCTGGTTCACCACCAGCGCATTCCCTCAGACTGAACTGCTCGATCTCCTGCTGAAGTACTTCAGCGTGGATCGAGTGATGTTCGCAACCGACTACCCGTTTGCGAATATGAAAGTTCAAACCGACTGGTTCCGGGGAGTCGATTTGCCACGCGACGCCAAGGAAAAAATTGCGTTCCGAAATGCGGAAAAGCTGTTCGGAATGAAAGTCTGACACGCCCCGACGGGTAGAATGATGCCCGTGAAGTGACGGACCGGTGTCGGCAGAAGTGGAGAATGCTTTGGCTGTAAAAGCCGACGCCGCCCAGCCGTCCCCAACTGGCCCCACACCCTCCGCGCGGTCCGCTCCTGGCTGACCCCGCCACCGCGCTCACATGCTGGTGGAACAACCGGTCCACCAAGCCCCCGCCCCCTGAACTACAACACCTCCTCAACCACATCACCGCAGGCCACGGCCTCTACCTCTACACCCCACCTTGATCTAACGGACCACCGCTAGATCCCCGCCCGGTTTGCAGGTCCGGCAGCGAACTCGACGGCGCGCTGGAAGGTGCTGTGTCTGGCATTGCGTAACCGCGCTTCCCGTTGGTGCGGCCCTTGCTGTACCTGTTTTCGACCGGCCCGCCCGGCTTCGCCGGGGGCCAGGCCAGCGCCGCCTACGGCGGCGCTGGCGCCGGGCATGCGGCCGCTGGCCGGTCCTGACGCGGCGGCCTTCGGGCGCGGCCTTTCCTCGGTGCCGCAGACGCGCTGACATGGATTCATGTCAAGCTGCTGATGGTCGGCGAATACCCCGAGTGCCATCTGGCACCGGGGTACACCCCCAGCCGGACCACCCGTCTTTCCTTCCACGGGCGATGGGTGGCCCGGCCTCATGGGCGAGGATTCAAGAGCCCTTGCGCCGCCCCGGCGGCATCAACCCCTCGCCGTCGGTGCTGCCGTTTACGGAGCATTCCGACGCTGCGGAGCCCTCGAACTGTGCGATGGCCGCCACGACTGGTGCACCCAGCCCGGACGACTCCCACTCGCGCAGCTCGGTTAAGTCCGGGTGCTGCGATGTCCAAGCATCTGCGCGGCACACGCCAGGTTCGAATGCGGTGCACTCATCCCGGCCCGACGGCTGTGTCGCCTGGGCCTTGCCTACCGAGCAGGACCTCGACGCCTACCGGGCAGGACCTCGACTCCACCACGCTGTTGCGTGCGCTGGGCACCTGGTTCGGCCAACCGGCCTGAGCACCGCATTAACGGTCGTCTCAGGTTCGCTCGGTAGCAAATAGGCATCCAGATCAGCGATGTAACACGTATGTAGGAGGCCAGTGATGGCAGTCAACGCAGCGCCGCCCGGGAAAGTGCCGGCCGGTCGGTTGGCCGGTCGGTGGGTGCCGTGGTTGGTGATCGGCTTGTGGCTGGTGCTGGCGGCGGGCATGGTGCCGCTGAGCGGAAAGTTGAGCTCGGTCACCACAGACAGCGCCGTGGACACCCTGCCGGCCAGTGCCGAGTCCACCAAGGTGGCGGTGCTGGACGACAGTCTCCCCGGCGGTGACAGCAACACGTTCGTCTTCGTGTACCACCGCGCCGACGGCATGACCAACGCCGACCGCGCGACGGTCAAGCGCCACTACAACACCCTTGCCAAGCAGTACCCGCCGAAGGCGGCGGAGGCCGGCGAGGACGACGAGGGCTCACCGACGAGCCCCTCCGCCGACGGCAAGGCGATGATGTTCACCCTCGAGGTGAGCACGACCTACGGCGCACCGGAGGACATCGTCGGCCCGTTGCGTGACGCCGCGAAGGACCGCCCCGCCGGCCTGGAACTCGACGTGACCGGCCCGGGCGCGATCGACGGCGACATGGAGGCCGTCTTCGACGGCATCGACGTGCAGGTCCTCCTCACCACCATCGTCGTCGTCACGCTCCTGCTCATCGTCACCTACCGCAGCCCGGTGTTGTGGATCATCCCGCTGGTGGCCGTTGGCGCGGCCGCACTGACCGCGATGGCGACCGTCTACCTGCTCGTCAAGGGCTTCGGCATCGTGGTCAACGATCAGAACTCGGCGCTGCTGACGATCCTGGTCTTCGGCGTCGGCACGGACTACGCGCTGTTGCTCATCGCTCGATATCGGGAGGCACTGCACCACCACGAGAACGTCCGGGTCGCGATGGTCCACGCGCTACGCGGCGCGGCGCCGGCCATTGTCGCGTCCGCGGCCACCGTGGTCGCCGGCCTGCTCTGCCTGCTCGTCGCGGACCTGAACAGCACCAGCGGGCTGGGCCCGATCGGCGCGGCCGGCATCCTGTGCGCGCTGGTGGCCATGCTGACGCTGTTCCCGGCGGTGCTCGTGGTGCTCGGCAGGCGGATCTTCTGGCCGGCCATCCCGCGGTTCAGCACGGCCGTGCAGGAGAAGCCGGGGCTGTGGGGACGGCTCGGCACCGCCATCAACCGCCGCCGGTGGGTGGCGGCGCTCAGCTCGCTCGGAGTCCTCGGCGTGCTCGCGATCGGGCTGGCGGGCAACACCGGCGCCCTGCGTGAGCAGGACCAGTTCCTGTCCGCGCCGGAGTCGGTCACCGGCTTCACCGTTCTCCGCCAGCACTTCCCGGAGCTCGGCGGCCAGCCGATGACGATCTTCACGCGGCCAGCGCACCAGAAGCAGGTGCTCGACATCGCCAAGGGCACTCGCGGTGTGGCCATGGCCATCCCGGAGCAGACCATCGGTGGCTGGGCCAACATCTCCGTGTTCCCGAAGGACGCGCCGGACACCGTCGCGGAGTACGACACGATCAAGCGGGTGCGCACCGCCGTGCACGCGGTGAACGGGGCGGAGGCGATCGTCGGCGGGCCGAGCGCGGAGAACCTCGACACCGAGGTCACCACCAGCCGCGACGAGAAGCTGGTGATCCCGCTGGTGCTCATCGTCGTCCTGATCATCCTCGGGCTACTGCTCCGAGCGATCGTGGCCCCGCTGGTCCTGATGGCCACCGTGATCGTCTCATTCGCCGCAGCCTACGGCGGCAGCGTGTTCGTCTTCGACACGATCCTCGGGTTCAAGGGCATCGACTACTCGGTGCCGCTACTGGCATTCCTGTTCCTGGTGGCGCTCGGCGTCGACTACAACATCTTCCTGGCCAGCCGGGCACGGGAGGAGACCGTGCGTCTGGGCACCAGAGAGGGCATGCTCAAAGCCCTTTCCGCCACTGGAGGCGTCATCACCTCGGCAGGCCTGGTCCTGGCGGCCACGTTCGCGGTCCTCGCCTCACTTCCGCTGGTGATGCTGATCGAGGTCGGGTTCCTGGTCGCCTTCGGGGTGCTGCTCGACGCCCTGCTGGTGCGGTCGGTCCTGGTGCCCGCCCTCACCCTGCTGATCGGCCCGCGGATCTGGTGGCCGAGCCGGCTGTCCCGTCCAGCGGCGGAGCTGCCGGACGGTCGACAGTCGCTCGCCGACGACGAGGAGCCCGCGCTGCAACGGTGAGCGCGGCGGCACGGACGAGATCCGGGACGGGCATCCAGGCCCGTCCCGGATCTTTTTCATGGGCCCGACGGTCGCCGCCCTTTAGTCCTGCGCCACGCGCCGGGGCCGGGGGCGGCGCATCGCGGTGTCTTGCCCGGTGGTGGGCCGCGGTGCGGCCGGGGCTGGGGTCGGCGCACCGTGTCCTGCCCCGACGGTGGGCCGCGCGGGGCCATGCCCGAGGGCTGCCGTCCCTTGTCCTGCGCCGCCCACCCCCGGGGCGGGGCGGCGCATCGCGGTGTCCTACCCGGCGGTGAGCCGCTTGTCCTGCGCGGTGCGGCCGGGGCTGGGGTCGGCGCACCGTGTCCTGCCCCGACGGTAGGCCGCGCGGGACCATGCCCAAGGGCCGCCGTCCCTTGTCTTGCGCCGCGTCCCCAGATGGGTCAGCGCACTGCGGTGTCCTACTCGGCGGTGAGCCGTGCGATCGGGGCGGGCGGGGCCGCGGCCGGAAGATCGACCCGAAGCAGTGCGCCACCGCGTGCGGAGCGGGCGACGGAGGCCCGGCCACCGTGAGCGTCGACGACCCGCTGCACGATCGACAGTCCCAGACCGGATCCCGGCAACGCCCGGGCGCTGTCGGCACGGTAGAACCGGTCGAACACCCGCGGTACGTCGGCGGCGTCGATGCCCGGCCCGGCGTCGTCGACCTCGAGCACCGCCGACGCGCCCTCGGCACGGAGCCGGACCTGGACCGGCTGGCCCGCGGGGGACCACTTGCCGGCGTTGTCGATGAGGTTGAGCACCGCCCGCTGGAGCGCGGCGGGACGCCCGCTCACCCACACGGAGGTCACGTCGAGCGCGACCTCGATGTCGGGCACGCGGGAACGCCCCCGGGTCGCGGCGGCCACCACCACGTCGGCGAGGTCGAGCAGCTCGGTGCTCTCGTCGCTGACGTCACCGCGCGCCAGGTCGGTCAGCTCGGCGGCAAGGGTGCTCAACTCGGCCACCTGGGCGCCGAGATCGTTGAGCAGCCGGGTCCGGCTCTCCGCTGGCAGTGCGCTGTCCAGGGTGCCGCGCCGATCGAGCCGGATCAGCAGCTCGACGTTGAGGCGCAGGCTGGTGAGCGGGGTCTTGAGCTCGTGGGCGGCGTCCTCGGCGAGCAGCCGCTGGGCCCGCCGGGAGTCCCGGAGCGCGGCGAGCATCTCGTTGATCGACTGGATCAGCCGCCGGATCTCCCCACCGCCCTCATCAGGGATGTCGGCGTCGAGATCCCGGGTCTGCGCGACACGTACCGCGGCGGCGGTCAGCCGGTCGATCGGTGCCAGCCCGGTCCGCGCCACGGCCCGCCCGACAAGGGCGGCGCCGACCACGCAGAGCAGCCCGATCAGCAGCATGCCCACCCCGAACTCGGTGATCGAGTTGTCGTCGTCGGCGACGCGGGCAACCTGGACCGCGCCGTCGCCCGCCCGCAGCGTGGAGATGAAGTAGCCGCCGCTGTCGTTCCACTCCATCAGATCGGCCGACGCGCCCTGCGCCACGCGCCCGGCGCGCTCGCTGACCGGGGGCAGCGCGGGTTGGCCGGCCGGCGTCCGGGTCGAGCCGTCGGGCAGGATGACCCGCACCAGCTGACTGGATCCGGGATACGGCGGTAGCTGGACCCGCGCCAGACCGGCGCGCTCCGCGTTCGTCGCCAGGACGCGGGAGTCGGCGCGTAGCTGATCCTCGGCGGTGTCCTGCAGTTCCCAGTTCAGTAGCTCGATGCCCACCTGCAAGGTCACGAACACGCTGACCGTGATGGCCGTCGCCGCGATCACCGTCAGCCTGGTCCGCAGGGACCGCCGGCGCCACCATCGGGTCAGCCGGCGCGGTTGCCGGCCGGCGGGCCTGCTCACGGAGGAGTCTCCCGCAACGTGTATCCCAGGCCGCGCAGCGTGAAGATCAATCGCGGCTCACCCTCGGCTTCCATCTTGCGGCGCAGGTAGCTGACGTATACCTGGAGGTTGTTGGCGGTGGCGCTCATGTCGAAGCCCCAGATCGCCTCGAACAGCGCGTCCCGGGTCAAGACCCGGGTCGCGTTGCTTACCAAGACCTCCAGGAGAGAGAACTCGGTCCGGGTCAGGCGCAGCGGCCGCCCGCCCCGCCACGCCTCGAACCTGTCGGGATCGATCCGGACGTCGGCGAACGACAGGATCTGCGACTCCTCGTCGGGCGGCGTGCGCCGGCGCAGCAGGGCCCGTACCCGGGCCAGCAACTCCTCGGTGGCGAACGGCTTGGGCAGGTAGTCGTCGGCGCCCGCGTCCAGCCCCGCGACCCGGTCGGATACCTGGTCACGGGCGGTCAGCATCAGCACCGGCAGATCCCGGCCCGCGGCCCGCAACCGCCGGCAGGTCTCCAACCCGCCGAGGCGGGGCATCGTCACGTCGAGGATCAGCAGATCCAGCGTGTCACCGCCGGCCCCATCGAGCCCTTCGAGCACGGCAAGACCGTTGGCGACGGTGCTGGTGTCGTAACCCTCGACCTGGAGCACCCGCTCCAGCGACTCACGGATGGCCCTCTCATCATCCGCGATCATGATCCGCACGCAGGCCCGCCCCCTTCCAGTCGATGCTTTTTCCGCTCATTGTCCCCGATCAACCTGAGACCAGGATTAGAGGGCGTTCCGTCCTTTGACAGCGACCACGCCAAGCCGCAACCCGTCAGACAGTCCAGAGCCTTGCGCGCTGCTAGCCGCACCCGCAACGCAGCTGCAGCGGCAGCCGTCCTGGCTGCCGCGGACTTCCCGACTCATTCAGATCAATCCCCTGCACGCGGGTGCCGGCCGCGCTGCCGGCCACGACGACCATCGAGACCGCCGCGCGCCCTGGGCTTGGGTCGCACTCGCGCCTACGAGCTCGCCAAGCTCGGACGCTTCCCTTGCAAGGTGATCCGCATCGGCGTGAGCTACCGCGTCATCACCGCCGACCTCCACCGCCTGCTGGAGGTCTGATCAGGTAGTGCCGAAGAGGGGCGGGTTCCACTCCGGAGCCCGCTCCTCTTCTAGAGACAGTGCCGTTCCGGGCGGGTGGTCACGTTTGAACGACCGCTGCGGAGCCCGAGGGAGAGTAAGGGTTCTGCGCCTTTGAGGGCACGGACGGTGCCGGGAGGTGACGTTCAATCCCAGGGACGAATCACGGACAAACGATCAAAGACCGGTTCCTGATCTTCAGGAACCGGCCTCTGAACTGGCGTTTTCTGTCGGGGTGGCGGGATTTGAACCCACGACCTCTTCGTCCCGAACGAAGCGCGCTGCCAAGCTGCGCTACACCCCGGTTGGTGGCTGCCCGGGAGTCGTACGTGCCTCCCGGCGCCTCGACTACTTTAGCGGATGCTTGGGGGTGCTGCGTCCCCATTATCTCAGGGGCGGGGGACGAGGGTGAGCAGGGATGCCTCCGGGGGGCAGCAGAAGCGCATCGGGGCCTTGGGGGACGTGCCCAGGCCCGCGGAGACGTGGAGCCAGGAGCCGCGGTGCTGGTGCAGGCCCTTCACCCGGGGACGGTCGATGCCGCAGTTGGTCGCCAGGGCGCCGTAGAAGGGCACGCATACCTGGCCGCCGTGGGTGTGGCCCGCGAGGAGCAGGTCGTAGCCGTCGGCGGCGAAACGGTCCATGTTGCGGGGCTCGGGGGAGTGCATGACGCCCAGGTGGACGTCCGCGCGCGGGTCGACGGGGCCGGCGATCTTGTCGTAGCGGTCGCGGTTGATGTGGGAGTCGTCGATGCCCCCGAATTCGACGTCGAGGCTTCCTACTTTGAGGCGGCCGATCCGGTTGTTGAGGTCCAGCCAGCCCGCGGCCTGCAGGGAGGAGCCCAATTCGCGGTACGGCAGGTCGGGTTCGCGGCGGCGCTTCTTGTAGTCGGACTGAGACGTGCGCCACACGTAGCGGGTGGGGTTCTTGAAGATCGGCGAGTAGAGGTCGTTGGAGCCGTAGACGAAGGCGCCGGGGCGGTCGAGGAGGGGGCCCAGTGCGCCCAGGAATGGGCCGATGGCGTCCGGATGCGAGATCGAGTCACCGGTGTTGATCACCAGGTCGGGCTCCAGCGCGTCCAGGGAGCGCACCCAGTGGATCAGGCGGCGCCGGCCCGGTGTGAGGTGCGCGTCGGAGACGTGCAGGATCTTGATGGAGGGCCGTCCGGGCGGCAGCACCGGGACCTCGAAGCGGCGCAGGCGGAACCAGTTCCGTTCGATGACCGAGGCGTAGCCGAACGTGGCGGCGCCGATGCCCACCAGAGCCAGTGGCGCGGCGTAGAGCTTTCGCACGGTTCTCCCTCCAAATGACGCGTCCATCGTCGCAGACATGGGCGTTCCGCAGAACTCCGGACGCGCCCACACGTAATCCTGGTGAGGCTGGAGCCGCCATGCGGGCATGATGTGACCATGAGTGCCCTGAAGGAGAAGCTGGAGTCCGACCTCACGGTCGCGATGAAGGCCCGTGACGAGCTGCGTACCCGTACGCTGCGCATGGCCCTGACCGCGGTGAAGAACGAGGAGGTCGCGGGCAAGCAGCCGCGTGAGCTGTCCGACGATGACGTCGTGAAGGTGCTCAACCGCGAGGCCAAGAAGCGCCGCGAGGCCGCCACGGCGTTCGCCGACGCCGGCCGCGACGAGCAGGCCCAGGCGGAACGGGACGAGAACGCGGTCCTGGAGGACTACCTGCCGGCGCAGCTGTCCGATGAGGAGCTGAAGGCCCTCGTCACCGACGCGATCGCCGAGACCGGGGCCGAGGGCCCGCGCGCCATGGGCCAGGTCATGAAGGTCGTCAACCCCAAGGTCGCGAGCCGCGCCGAAGGTGGCCGAGTTGCCGCCGAGGTCAAGCGCCAACTCCTCGGCTGAGCGGTCCTAAAGGCGAAGGCTCCCTTACCCGGTGGGGTACGGGAGCCTTCGTTTCGTTCGGAGAAGGGTTAGAAGCGCCAGGCCAAAGGGCTAGAACGGCCAGGGCAAGTTGCCTCGGTCTGGGCCTTCACCCCGGCCCGGGCCTTCGCCGCGGCCAGGGCCGCCGCCCTTGCGGCCGCTGCTCATGAAGAGCATGACAGTGGTGCCGGGGGCGACCTCGGCGTTGGCGCCGGGCGAGGTGTTGACCACCTTGCCCTTGGGCAGATCCGACGGGACGGGCTGGGGTGCCACCTTGCCCTGGAGGTCAGCGCCCCTGAGGGCGGCCATTGCGGCACCGACCGACATGCCGCGAACGTCCGGAACGCTGCTGGTGTCGCCGAAGTCCTCGGTCGACTGGGCGAAGCCGGGAGCGGGCTTGCCCGCGAGAGCGTTCTGCATGCTCTGCCGCCAGATCGACAGCGGCTGGTCGGCGCCGAAGACGTTCACCGGGTAGCGGACCGGGCCCCGCGGGTCCCAGTAGGCGACGGCCGCGGCCAGGTTGGGGGTGTGCCCGGCGAAGACCGCGCAGGTGTGGGCCTCACAGGTGCCGGTCTTGCCGGCGGCGGGACGGCCGATGCCGCCGCCCCTGGCGGTGCCCCTGGTCAGGACGCCCGTCATGATGTCGTTCACCTTGTCGGCCACGGGCTGGTCGACGACCTGGCGGCAGTCCGCCTTGGGGGTCTTGACCTTCTTGCCCTCGCCGTCGATGACCTCGGTGACCGAGACGGGGGCGCAGTACTTGCCGCGCGCCGCGATGCCCGCGTAGGCGGCGGAGAGGTGCACCATGTCGATCTCGTTCGTGCCGAGCACCTGCGAGGGGACCTCCAGGAACGGCCGGCCGTCGGCGCGCCTCATGCCGAACTTCTGCGCCATCTTGACCGACTCGCAGAGGCCGACGCGCTTCTCGAGCTGCGCGTAGAAGGTGTTGACCGAGTGCCAGGTGCCGGTCTTGAGGTTGTACGCGCCCTTTTCGGCGGGGTCGGAGTTGCGCGGGCTGAAGACGCCGGTGCCGCCGCCCTTGCAGTCGGTCAGCCCGGTGACGGTCGTCTGCGCGCCCGCCGCGATCGAGGTGTTGATCGGGATGCCCTGGTCGAGCGCCGCGATCAGGGTGAAGATCTTGAACGTCGAGCCGGCGGACACGCCGCCACCACCGCCGTGAGCCGCGTCGGCGGGCAGGTTGAGGGTCGTCCGGCCCTTCTTGCTGCCGTACCGCTTGCTGAGGCCGATGGCGCGGACGTAGCCGGTGCCCGGCTCGACCATCGACTCGGCGCCGACCCGGTGGCCGCCGGGAGCGACGTAGTTGCGCAGGGCCCGGTCGACCGCGCGCTGGGCCTTCATGTCGAGGGTGGTGCGGACCGTGTAGCCGCCACGGTTGAGCTTGTTGACGACGTCCTGCTTCTGCTTCTCCTTGAGGGACCAGTACTTGCCGTCCGACAGGATGTTGAGCAGGTCGAACTTCACGTACTCGCAGAAGTACGGGGCGTCGCTGGTCTCGCAACCGCCGACGGGGTCGGTCCGGTTGAGCTTGATCGGCTTGGCGGCGGCCGCGTCCGCCTGGGCCTTCGTGATGTGCCCGAGCTCCGCCATGCGGTAGAGGACGATGTCGCGCCGCTTGCGGGCGTCCTTGCCGTTGCGGATCGGGTCGAACGCGGCGGGGTTCTGGGTGACACCGGCCAGCAGGGCGGCCTGGTCGAGGTTGAGCTGGGCGGCGGACTTGCTGAAGTACCGCCGGGCCGCGGCCTCGATGCCGTACGCGCCGGCGCCGAAGTAGGCGATGTTGAGGTAGCCCTGCAGGATCTCGTCCTTGGACATCTTCTGCTCAAGGTCGAGGGCGAAGCGCAACTCGCGGAGCTTGCGTCCGACCGTGGGCGCCGTCACCTCTTTGTACTCGGCGTCGGTCTTGGCGTTGTCGACGAGGAGGTTCTTGACGTACTGCTGCGTAAGGGTCGAACCGCCCTGGGTCTGGTCGGACTCGACGTTCTTGGCCAGCGCGCGGATCGTGCCCTTCAGGTCCAGCGCGCCGTGCTCGTAGAACCGCGAGTCCTCGATGTCGACGATCGCCTTCTTCATGATGGGGGCGACCTGGTCGAGACGGATCGGTTCGCGGTACTTGTCGAAGAACGTGGCGAACTGCTTGCCGCTCGCGTCGAACACCTTCGTCTGGGCCGACGGCTTCGACGTCTTGAGCTCGCTGTCCATTTCCTGGAAGTTGGTCGCCGCGTCACGCGCGGTCAAACCCGCGCTGCCGACTCCCGGCAGCACGATGAAGGCGACCAGGACTCCCGCGACGACACCAGCCACCAGCAGCCGGAACAGCGTGGAGAAGGCGGCGACTCGTCCCTTATTCGCATCATGCACGGGGACTAGGGTACGCGCGACTACCAGTGCCCACCCCACGCGCACCACCTGCCGAACCGTAGATCGTCGGCTGACCGCCTCGCGTGCCGGGTCTGTCGTGATGTCAACCGGCACGGTGGGCGACGCGTCGACTAGAGGTAACTAGTCCGTTCCGGCGGTATGGCCCTGGTGGGCTATATCGAGAATGGGCCCATCGGGGGCTGTTGAATCGTCCCTCGCTTCCGTAAGTTCTTCCCCACGGCTTTCGTTTGGCGGCCTGACGTCCGCGCCCGTCTGGCCATGGAGCGCAAATCGACACAGACCCTAGGGGAGTGGGGCCAAGATGTGGATCACGGATTGGACCGCCCGCGCCGCCTGCCGTAACGCGGATCCAGATGCCCTGTTCGTGCAGGGAGCGGCGCAGAACCGAGCCAAGCTCATCTGCCGCGGCTGCCCGGTGCGCACGGAGTGCCTCGCTGACGCTCTCGACAACCGGATCGAATTCGGTGTCTGGGGTGGGATGACCGAGCGTGAGCGGCGAGCCTTGCTGCGGCGGCGTCCGGACGTGGAATCGTGGCGCGAGCTGCTGGAGACCGCCAAGGAGGAGTACGAGCGTTCGGTCGATGTCGACGAGAGTGAGCTCGTCGCCAGCTGATCGCCTCCAGGCGGAGCCGGGCTGCCCGTTCCCCGAGATCGGATTAGCCCGTTCCAGCACGGTCCAGAGACCGTCACAGGTCTTAGTTGTAGTAGTTGTAGGCCCGTACCTCGGTCAGGTGCGGGCCTACACGCTTTCTTTTCGGCCCGCCCCAGCCCGCCTCCGGTGCCCGCCGAAACCCCCAATGACCGCATCCGGCCGCCACCTCACGGTTTACCCCAAGGTCCCCGTTCCGGGACAACCTCGGGCAAACACCAACAATCCGGTCCAAATACGGTCTCTCTAGCCCCCAGGCACTACTCGAAGAGGGCCCAGGCCGCCCCACGCCGCTTCACCGAGCCCGCGCCGAGAGGCCCTCCGCACACCTGCGTCGTCCCACGACCCCATCCCGCCCAGCCGGCCTGCGCCGCAGGGCTCGCCACGCGCTGCGGGGCTGCGGGCGCACCTGTGCCCTGCGAGGCGTGCCGTGTGCTCTCGTTTCGCGCTTGCGCCGCGCGCTGCGCCGCTCAGCGAGCCCGTGCTGCAAAGCCCTCCGCGCCCGTGTCGTCCCGCGGCGCCGTGCCGCCCCAGCGAGCCCATCCCACATGGCCCGCCACGCGCCCGCGCGGGCCGCGCCGCCTTAGCGAGCCTGTGCCACGCGTGGCATGAGCACTTGTGGCCCGCGAGGCGTACTAGGTGCGTGCGCCGTGCTGCGAAGATGGCCCCGCGCTGTGAGGATGCGCCGCCCTGCGAGCATGCGCTTTGCGCGCCTGTGCCGCGTCCGCCGATCGGGCGGCGGGCTGTGCCGTAGTTGCGGGACTGGCCTGCAAGCCTGCACTGCGTGGGCTGATGGGTGATGCGAGGTTGCGTTTCCCTGCAACGCTGCGACGTCCTGCTGGGCTGCGGGGGGGATCTGCGGGTTAGGCGGCTGGGCGGGTTAGGTCGTTGCCTACGCGGCGGAGGCCGTCTAGGTCGTGGACGTCTTCGGCTTGGGCCGGGACGGCGGTGACCGGGACCGTGGGGTGGGTGGAGGCGAAGTGCTCGCGCAGGCGTTCTTCGCGGGCGGCCAGTTGCATGCGATCGGTGTGCATGCGCAGGAGGGCGGCGGTGAGGTGGTGGTCGCCGCGTTCCTCCAGGTTCTCGGTGGCGGCCTGGCTGCGGGCGGCGGACAGGCTGTCGGCAGCCGACTCGTGGACGCGGTTGACGACCAGGCCCGCGAGCGGCATGCGCTCCTCGGCGAGACGTTCGACGAAGTAGGACGCCTCGCGGAGGGCGTCGGGCTCGGGGGCCGCGACGACCAGGAAGGCCGTGCCAGGGGTCTGGAGGAGCTTGAACGTCTTCTCGGCGCGCTCGCGGAAGCCGCCGAACATCGTGTCGAACGCGGCGACGAAGGTCTGCACGTCACGGAGCAGTTGGACGCCGAGCACCTTGTTGATCACGCCGGTGAACATGCCGAAACCGGCGCTGATCACCTTGACGCCGAAGCGGCCGCCGGTCTTGGCCGGGGCGGCGAGGATCTTCATGAAGCGGCCGTCGAGGAAGCGGCCCATGCGTTCGGGAGCGTCCAGGAAGTCCAGCGCGTTCCGGGACGGCGGGGTGTCGACGATGATCAGGTCCCAGGCGCCCGAACGGTGCAGCTGGCCGAGCTTCTCCATCGCCATGTACTCCTGCGTGCCCGACAGGGACGAGGACAGCGACTGGTAGAACGGGTTGGCCAGGATCGTCTTCGCCCGGTCGGGGTCGGAATGCGCCTCAACGATCTCGTCGAAGGTGCGCTTCATGTCGAGCATCATGGCGTGCAGCTCGCCGTCGCCCTCGATCTCGATCTTGCGCGGGCTGTTGTCGAGCTCGGACAGGCCCATCGACTGGGCGAGACGGCGCGCCGGGTCGACGGTCAGCACCACGACGTCACGTCCGCGCTCGGCGGCTCGGACGCCCAGCGCCGCGGCGGTCGTGGTCTTGCCCACGCCACCGGATCCGCAGCACACGATGATCTTCGTGCGGGGGTCGTCGAGCAGGGCGTCCACGTTGAGCGACGGCGGGGTCTTGTCGGTCGGGCTCATCTCAGGCGGCTCCCTGCTTGCGAAGTGCCTCCGCCAGGTCGTACAGCCCGGCCCGGTCCATGCCGTCGGTCAGCAGCGGCAGGACGTAGCGCGGCCGGTCGATGCCTTCGAGGCGTTCCTTCTCGCGCTCCTGGAGCGCGGTGCGCTGGGCGTGCTCGGCGGCCTCGCGGATGAGCTCGGCGGCGACGGTCTCGGCGTCGTGTTCGAGCCCGGCCGCCTTGAGCCCCCGGACGATCTCGTCCCGGTCCAGGGTGCCCGCGGCGGCGGCCGCCAGGTCGTCCTCGCTCAGCACCGGCGGGTGCTCCATGTTGATGATCACGCCGCCGACCGGGAGCCCGACCTCGGTGAGATCGTGGATGCCGTCCATGGTCTCCTGGACCGGCATCTCCTCCAGCAGTGTGACGAAGTGCACCGCGGTCTCAGGGCTGCGCACGACCTTCATAACCGTGTCGGCGTGGTTGCGGATGGGCCCCACCTTGGCCAGGCCAGAGACCTCATCGTTCACGTTAAGGAACTTGGTGATCCGCCCGGTCGGCGGCGCGTCCATGACGACCGCGTCGTATATGAACGAGCCGTCCTTCTTCTTGCGGCGGACGGATTCGCTCGTCTTGCCAGTGAGAATGACGTCGCGCAGACCCGGGGCGATCGTCGTCACGAAGTCGACCAGGCCCAGCTTGGACATCGCCTTGCCGGCCCGCTTGAGGTTGTAGAACATCTCGAGGTACTCGACGAGCGCCTCTTCGGTGTCGATCGCGAGCGCGTACACCTCGCCGCCCTCGGGGGCGACGGCGACCTTGCGCTCCTCGTAGGGCAGTGGCGGGCAGTCGAACAGCTGGGCGATGCCCTGCCGGCCCTCCACCTCCACCAGCAGCACCTTGCGGCCTCCGGCGGCCAGCGCCAGGGCCAGGGCTGCCGCGACGGTCGTCTTGCCCGTGCCGCCCTTACCGGTGACGACATGGAGACGTACGCCGTCCCAGTCAGTGTCTTTCGCGCTCACCCAATTGACCATATCGTTCGCTCGGCAAGGACTTCAGAGGGCGCCCGTACTCATGCAAGTGATCCCTGACACGGTGCCGTCCGGGCCGTGGAATCGCTTGCCAGGCCGTTGTATTCGGCCGTGCCCACGGGGTTAGCTGGGAAACGTGAACCGATGCGTGGCCGGGTACGTCCGAACCATGAGCTTCGGGTTTTCGCCAAGCGGAGGTGCTCGTCATGGCGGTATTTCTCACACTGCTCGCGATCCTCGGGATTTTGGGTCTGATCACGGCCGTGGCGTCGGTCAAGGTGGTCCAGCAGTACGAACACGGCATCGTGTTCCGATTCGGGCAAGTGCGACGGGGTGAGCAGCTGCGTCCCGGCGCGGTGCGGGCTCCCGGCCTGACGGTGATCGTTCCGATCGTCGAACGGATGCAGAAGGTCAACCGGCAGACGATCACCATGAACGTGCCGGCGCAGGAGGGGATCACGCAGGACAACGTGAGCGTGCGCGTCGACGCCGTCGTCTACTTCCGCGTGATCGATCCGGTGAAGGCCATCGTGAACGTCCAGAACTATGGCTACGCGGTCTCCCAGATCGGCCAGACGTCGCTGCGTTCGGTCATCGGCCAGACCGACATGCAGGAGCTCCTCGGTGAACGCGAGAAGATCAACATTCGGCTCCGCGCCATCATGGACGAGATCACCGACGCGCCCTGGGGCATCCGGATCGAACGCGTCGAGATCAAGGACGTCTCGCTGCCGGAGGGCATGAAGCGGTCGATGGCCCGCCAGGCCGAGGCCGAACGGGAACGCCGCGCCCGCATCATCACCGCCGACGGTGAGTTCCAGGCGTCCAAGCGCCTGGCCGCCGCGGCCGAGATCATGTCGCAGGACCCGGCGGCCCTCCAGCTGCGCCTGCTCCAGACCGTCGTCGAGGTCTCGGCCGAGAAGAACAGCACGCTCGTGATGCCGCTGCCGGTCGAGATCCTGCGCTTCTTCGACCGCGTGGCCGGGTCAGGTGGAAACGACCAGCCCGCCGCTCAGGCCCCGGAGAAGCCAGGCTTGGGTGAACGCCTCGCCAAGGCCGAGCAGGAGCTGGCCAAGGCCGCGGAACAGTCCCCGCCGCTCGAAGGCGCCGGAGAGGTTCCGCCCGTCCTCGGCCTGGACGAGCCCAAGAAGCAGAGCCCGCTGGTAGCCGCCGCCTCCGACGCCGAGACTCCCGGCATCGAAGCCGCCCGCCAAGCCGACCCCGCACCCGACCCGCTAACCGAAGAGCCCACCCCAACCCGCCGAGACCCCGCTACCTGACCACCCCACAAGCCGCCCGCCCGCGCGAGCCGCCCGCTCCGCGCGAGCCGACCCGTCCATGGGAACCGCGCCTGTAGGAGCGGCCCGTCCATGCGAGCTGATCGTCCCGCGAGCTGACTGCCCTACGAGCAAGACCGTCCGTGCGAGCACGCGCTCGTAGGAGCAGCCGACCGCCCGTGCGAACCGACTGCCCGTGCGAGCGAGCGTCTAAATGCATACCGCTCGCATGTACGGACCGTCCGATTGATTCGGGGGCTTGGCGCTGTCACCTAAGCGCTGCGGGAGCTGCGCAGGTGGACGCCTGTCAACGCAGGGCTGGGAGAGTTCGTTCAGGGCGGCGCTTGGCTTCGGAGCTCTTGGGTGCTTGCCGATTAGCCGATGCGGCCTGCGGAGACTCAGGGTGGTGTGTGGGCCCGGCCGGACGGGGCAGGTCGCTAGGCTCGGGGCATGAAGCGCTTTGAATATGCGACCGTGCCGCTGCTGGTTCACGCGACGAAGCAGATCCTTGACAACTGGGGCCAGGACGGGTGGGAGCTCGTCACCGTTCTCCCGGGCCCCAACCCGGAGAACCTGGTGGCCTACTTCAAGCGTGAAGTGGAGCAGTGAGGGTGGCTTCGCCAGAGGAGCGCATCCGGGAGCTCGGCCTGGAACTGCCCGAGGTCGTCGCGCCGCTCGCCTCGTATGTGCCGACGGCGCGTACCGGATCACTCGTCTACACGGCGGGGCAACTTCCGATGGTCAAGGGTGAGCTGCGGGTCACCGGCAAGGTCGGGGCCGAGGTGACCGCTGAGCAGGCGTTCGAGCAGGCCCGGATCTGCGCGCTGAACGCGATCGCCGCGATCAAGGCGGAGGTCGGCGACCTTTCCAAGGTCAAGCGGATTGTGAAGGTCGTCGGCTTCGTGGCCAGCGCGCCGGACTTCTACGGCCAGCCGCAAGTGGTGAACGGGGCCAGCGACCTGCTGGGCGAGGTCTTCGGCGACGCGGGCCGGCACGCCCGGAGCGCGGTCGGCGTCGGTGTTCTGCCGCGCAACGCCCCGGTCGAGGTCGAGCTCATCGTCGAGATCGCCTGAGCGGCCGGCCCTTGACGGAATGGCATTCGGTATGTCCGAATTGGCCGCCATGAGGAACGAGCGTTTGGTCGGACGACGGTGAACGGGCTGAAACTGCCGGCGGAGTTCCGGGAGCAGATCCAGGGCATTCAGGATGGCAGCATCCAGCCCGTCCCACCTCGTCACGCCGCCACCGTGGTCGTACTGCGAGATCATCCTGAGCACGGGCTGCAGGCGTTCATGCTGCGACGCGTGTCGTCGATGGCGTTCGCACCCGGCGCCTACGTCTTCCCTGGCGGAGGGGTGGATCCGCGCGACGGGGACGACACGATCGCATGGTCGGGTCCGTCCGCCGCCGAGTGGGGGAAGGCGTTCAAGGCGGACGAGACGCTCTCGCGCGAGCTGGTCTGCGCGGCGGTGCGCGAGACGTTCGAGGAGACTCTCGTCCTGCTCGCGGGGCCGACCGGGGGCTCCGTCGTGGACGACACGCGCGGGGACGGCTGGGAGGCCGACCGGCAGGCGCTGCTGGATCGATCCCTTTCATTCCGGGAGTTCCTGGACCGGCGCGGGCTCGTTCTCCGTTCGGACCTGCTGCGTCCCTGGGCGCACTGGATCACTCCGGCGATCGAGCCCAAGCGGTACGACACGCGGTTCTTCGTGGCGGCGATGCCGGCCGGCCAGCGTGCCCGGGACGTCAGCACCGAGGCCGATCAGGTCGCCTGGGTGCGGCCGGGCGAGGCGGCCGAGCGGGCTCGCGAGGGCGAGTGGTTCATGCTGCCGCCGACGTTGGCCACGCTGGCCGAACTCGCCGAGTACGAGACGGTGGCGGACGTGCTCGCCGCCACGCGCGAGATCGTCGTGTACGAGCCCAAGGCGGAGATCATCGACGGCGAGGCCTATCTCGTCCTCCCACCCGACATGGGCCGTCACTACCCGGAGGGCTAGCGAGATGCTTCCGCGGCGCCTGGCGAGGTACAAGACGCCTCTCTGGCAGGCGGCCATGTACCGGCTCAGCGGCACGTCGGCGCTGCGGCACCTCGATCGCCTCGGGTGGAATCCGGTCGGTCACCCCGATCGGCGCTCGGGCAAGATGGGTGAAATGAGCGAGATCGACGGGATGGGCACGGAGCGGGCTACCTGTGTACTTGCGCCCAATCCGTCCGCGATGACCCTGGACGGCACCAACACCTGGATCATCGGCGAGCCCGGCGCGGACGAGGTCGTCGTCATCGACCCCGGACCGAAGGACGGCAAGCACCTGAGCCGGGTCGCGGACATCGTCGCCGGTCAGGGCAGACGGGTCGGCCTCGTTCTCCTGACCCACGGGCATCCGGACCATTCGGCCGGCGCCAAGAAGTTCGCCGAGCTCGCAGGCCCTGCCGTGCCCGTGCGGGCGATGGACCCGCGGCATCGCCTCGGGGACGAGGGCCTGGTCGAGGGGGACGTCGTCACCACCGGTGGCCTGGAGCTGCGGGTCATGGAGACGCCGGGCCACTCGAACGACTCGCTCACGTTCTGGATCCCCGCCGATGGCGCCGTGCTCACCGGCGACACCGTCTTGGGATATGGGACGACCGTGGTCGAGGGGAAACTCGGCGACTACCTGAGCTCCCTCGACCGGTTGCGGAAGTTCTCCGAGGAAGCCGAAGCGGCCACCATCCTGCCGGGCCACGGCCCCAAGCTGGACGACCCCATCGCCGCCCTCGACCACTACATCAACCACCGGCGTGAACGCCTCGCCCAGGTCGAGGCCGCCGTAAAGGCGGGCGCCCGTACTGCCCGTGAGGTGGTCGAGGTCGTGTATGCGGACGTGGACAAGTCTCTCTGGCCCGCCGCCGAATGGTCGGTGCAGTCACAACTCGAATACCTGAACGACCGCGGCGCCCTCTAGAACGCACCAGAGTCTGGCCAAGCGAACCAACGGGCGATTGCAGCTGAACCGGCAGGCAGTTGCAAGTGAACTGGTGGGCAGTTGCAGCTGTGGGACGGCTTGAGGGTCGTTGTGTCGACGGCGTTGTTGAGGGCGGCGGCGCGCGGCGTCTTGGGAGGCGGCGCCGCGCGCTGCGCGCAAGGCCCGCTCGGCTGAGCCGAGGGCCTGACCTGGGCTGTGGCCGGACCGGGTCTACTTGGAGCGCTTGCGGAGGCGGTCGATGTCGAGGATGACGACGGCGCGGGCCTCGATGCGGAGCCAGTTGCGCTGGGCGAAGTCGGCCAGGGCCTTGTTGACGGTCTCGCGCGAGGCGCCGACCAGCTGGGCTAGCTCCTCCTGCGTGAGGTCGTGGTGGACGTGCAGCCCGTTCTCGGACGGCTGGCCGAAACGCTCGGCGAGGTCGAGCAGAGCCTTGGCGACACGACCCGGCACGTCGGTGAAGACGAGGTCGGCCATGATGTCGTTGGTCTTGCGCAGCCGCTGCGCGAGGGCGCGGAGCAGCTGAACGCCGACCTCCGGGTGCCCGGTCAGCCAAGGCCGCAGGTCATCGTGGCCGAGTCCGGCCAGCCGGCACTCGGTCACGGCGATCGCGCTGGCCGTCCGGGGACGCGGGTCGAACAGCGAGAGCTCGCCGAACATCTCGCTCGGGCCCAGCACGCTCAGCAGGTTCTCGCGGCCGTCCGGCGCGGTCCTGGTCAGCTTGATCTTGCCCTCGAGGACGACGTACAGGCGGTCGCCCGTCTCGCCCTCGTTGAAGAGCGTCTGCCCGCGGGCCAGTCGCACCTCGGTCACATTGGCGCGCAGCGCCTTGGCCCCCTGCTCGTCGAGGGCCTCGAAGAGCGGAGCTCTGCTCAGAACGTCCACGTCGCGGTCGGTCACGCTTCTCCTCCTCGAACACCTACATGCTTAGTGTGACGTACGTCCCACCGCGTACGTGAAGGTGGGGCCACGGCGCGCCGAAGCCGAGGACGTGTTCCTGCTCCCGTCCTCCTACCCCGAAACGGTGATCCCGCCTCGATTTCGGCGCGCCGGCAGTCCCGTACGAGACCGCGTCCGACTCGTTCACCGGCCCGGGCGGGTCGCTGCCGATCCGTCCCGGCGTCCGCTACGAGCCGGACCAGCGGGGTCGTCTGGCCTGCTGGTCGCCGAAGTTCTGCCTGACCAGTGTACGGACCATCGGGTGAAGGCCGTCACACCGGACCTGTTCATCCGATATCGGACGGTCACGAACCTGGTCATCGGGCTGTCCCGGCGGCGAACCCCACCTTTCCGCCCTGGCGCTCTACTCTTGCGGGTATGGCGACCACTGAGGCGGGCTCGACGAGGCCCCGGCCACGTTCCAAGGCCCCCGAGTCCCGGCTCGCGCTGGTTCGCCGGGCCCGGCGGATGAACCGGATTCTGGCCGACACGTATCCGGACGCTCACTGCGAGCTGGATTTTCAGAACGCGTTCCAGTTGGTGGTGGCGACCGTGCTGTCGGCGCAGACCACCGATGTACGGGTCAATCTGACGACTCCCGCGCTCTTCGCCAAGTACCCCGACGCCGCGGAGATGGCGGCCGCCAATCCCGAAGATCTCGAGGCGTTGATCAAGCCGACGGGCTTCTACCGCAACAAGGCCAAGTCCCTGCTGGGCCTCTCGACCGCGCTGCGCGACGACTTCGGCGGCGAGGTCCCGAGGACGATGGACGAGCTGGTCACCCTTCCGGGCGTCGGCCGCAAGACCGCGAACGTCGTGCTGGGCAACGCCTTCGACGTTCCAGGGATCACCGTCGACACCCACTTCGGCCGCCTGGTGCGCCGATTCGGCTGGACCACCGACACCGACCCGGTGAAGGTCGAGCACGAGGTGGGCGAGCTCATCCCGCGCAAGGAATGGACGATCTTGTCCCACCGGCTGATCTGGCACGGCCGCCGGATGTGCCACTCGCGCCGTCCCGCCTGTGGCGTCTGCCCGCTGGCGCGTCTCTGCCCGTCGTTCGGCGAGGGTCCCGTCGACGAGGAGACCGCGCGCAAGCTGGTCAAGAACGGTCCGCCCAACTGACCTTCTGCACCGGCCAGACTGGGTAGCGAGAATATTGGAACGGGAAGGATTGTGAGCGTGATCGGGTTGGGAGTGGCGTGACGGAAAAGGCGGCCTCCTACCCCGAGTGGCTCAACGACTTCGTCGCGGCGGCGCCGCGGATGACGGTTCCGCCGTTCCTGCGCCCGACGCGGACCGCGCGGCCCGCCGCGGTGCTGATCCTCTTCGGTGAGGGGTCTGACGGCCCTGACATCCTGCTGACCGAACGGGCCGCCACGCTCAACAAGCACGCCGGCCAGCCCGCGTTCCCCGGGGGCCGGATCGATCCCGAGGACGACGGACCGGTGGACGCGGCGTTGCGCGAGGCCTGGGAAGAGGCAGGCGTCCTGGCCTCCGGCTGTGATGTCCTCGCCGTATTGCCGGAGCTCTATCTGTCGCACAGCGGATACCGAGTCACGCCAGTAGCGGCTTGGTGGCGGGAGCCTTCCGAAGTCTCGCCAGGTCACCCTGGTGAGGTCGCCACCGTGGCCCGCGTCCCGATCGCCGAACTGGTGGATCCGGCTAACCGCCTGACCGTGCGGCACCCGTCCGGAATGACCCTCGGGCCTGCGTTCAAGGTCCGCGGGATGCTCGTCTGGGGATTCACGGCGGGCCTGCTCACGCAGGTGCTGGAGGCCGGCGGCTGGGATCGGCCGTGGGACCCCGGCCACATCGAGGACCTGCCGCCCGAAGTCCACAACCTCGCTGCTCGCAGCTGATCCGCGCACCTCGGTGTCACCCCTCGCGAGTACGGTGGCGGGGCCGGGTCGTTCCCCGCGCGTATGCCGGGTCACCGAATCTGGTCCGCAGAGGGGACGTGAACACCGGCCATCGCGCTATACGGTGAAGCGGTGCTGGGCGACCACGTTCTTGACCTGATCCTGCTAGTGCTCATCGTGCTGTTCGCGGTTTCGGGCTACCGGCAGGGCTTCATCGTGAGCCTGCTGAGCTTCGTCGGCTTCGTCGGCGGTGGCGTCGTGGGCGTCCTCGTGGCGCCGCCGATCGCCGAGGCGGTGGTGAAAGGGACGGCGCAGCAGGCGCTGCTGGCGATCGTCATCGCCTTCCTGGCGGCGACCCTCGGGCAGCTGATCGCCTCGTCCGGCGGGGCCGTGCTGCGCAACCGCGTGACCGGCATCAACGCCCGCACGGTGGACGCGGCGGGCGGCGCCGTGGTGAGCGCCCTGTCGCTGGTGCTCGTGGCCTGGTTCTTCGGCAGCCTGGTGTCACAGTCGGCGTTCAAGCCCATCCGGACGCAGGTCGACGGCTCGTCGATCATCAATGGCGTCGACACGATGATGCCGCAGCAGGCGCAGACGTGGTTCAGCTCGTTCAAGAAGTTCGTCAAGGAGGACAGCGGCTTCCCGCAGGTCTTCAACGGCCTCGGCGGCGAGTCGATCACCGATGTGCCGCCGCCGGACGGCGCGATCCTCAACACCCCGGCGCTGCAGAACGCCAAGCGCAGCATCGTCAAGATCGTCAGCGTCGCGCCGCAGTGCCAGCGCCGCATCGAGGGCACGGGGTTCGTCTTCGCGCCCGAACGCGTCATGACCAACGCGCATGTGGTGGCCGGTGCCCGCGGCGATTCCCAGGTACGGCCGCTGGGCGCCCCGAGCGCCTCGTCCGCCCGTGTCGTGCTGTACGACCCGCGCCGCGACATCGCCGTTCTGTACGTGCCCGGCCTCAAGGTGCCCGCCCTGAAGTTCGCCGGGCCGGCCCGCAACCAGGACGACGCCATCATCGCCGGCTTCCCCAAGAACCACCCGTTCACCCCGGACGCCGCTCGCATCCGCGCCAAGCAGACCGCCCGCGGCCAGGACATCTACCACTCCGGCCAGGTCAGCCGTGAGATCTACGCGATCCGCGGCAAGGTCGAGCCCGGCAACTCCGGCGGCCCCCTCCTCGCCAGGGACGGCAGCGTCTACGGCGTCATCTTCGCGGCGGCCCTGGACACCGACACCCCCACCGGCTACGCCCTCACCGCCGAAGAGGTCGCCCCCGACGCGCGCGCCGGCGCCACCGCCACCCTCCCCGCCTCAACAGGCAACTGCTCCGACTAATCGCCCCACGCCCACAACAAGTGCTCGCGGCACGCTTGCGAGGTGCGGGCAGAGCTCATGTGGCGCGGGCAGGCTTTTGCGGACCTGGTCCGGTCTAGGTGGAGCGGGTCAGGGTTAGGCGGACTGGGTCTGTGGACTCTTCAGGGCGGGCGGCCAGTGCGCGGGCGGTGTGGATGATGCCGTGGGCGTCGATCTCGTACGGGGGGTGGGCCGCGTACGGCTCCAGGCGGTCGGCGGCTCGGGCTAGGAGGGCTTTGGCGCCGCGGGGGTTGCCGCGGCGGAGGTGGGTTATGCCGACCGCGACCTGGGCCAGGCCACGCCAGAGTTCACGTTCGGGGTCCGGGGCGGCCTTCCAGACGGCTTCCAGGACTTCGTGGGCATGGAAGGGACGATCGGCGTCCAGAAGCCGCTGAGCTTCGTTCAGAGCCTCCGGCGGGGGAAGCTCTAGATCATCGGGCATGGTCGGCTCGCCGGCCGCTCCATGGGGCAATGGGCGGCCGTAGGCGTCCCGTGGCCGTGCGTTCCGTGCCCGTCCCGTCTCATCCCGGTCCCGCATGAGGCCACGGTACGCCCCGAGCCCCGAGGTCAGCGGTCGGGTTCGGGGTCGTTCAGCCAGCCGAGGAGCTGGGTGTCGAACGTGCGGGGACGTTCCTGGTGGGGGAAATGGCCCGCGCCCTCGATGAGCTTCCAGCGGTAGGGGGCCGCCACGTACCTGCCGGAGCCCTGGGCGCTGCTCGGGAGCATGCATGGGTCCAGCGCGCCGTGTAGTTGCAAGGTCGGCACCTGGATGGGGGTACGCATCTGGCGTGCGTAGCGGATCCCGTCCGGGCGAGGCTGAGACCGGAAGAGCCATCGGTGGTATTCCAGGGCGCAGTGGGCCACGCCAGGGATTTGCACGGCTCGCCGTACGACTTGTTCGGTGCGTTCATCAGGCCACCCTGGCCGCGACCAGTCGTGCAGGAGGCGGCCTACGAGAGCGGCGTTGTCCTGGACGAGGCGACGTTCCGGCCACATGGGGACTTGGAATGCGAACGTGTGCCGGGTCGCCCAGGTCTGCCCTCGGATGTCCGCTCGTACGGCCTGTCGCAGGCGTAGCGGATGTGGGGCGCTGACAACGGCCAAGCGTTGTACGACCTTGGGGTGGTAGACGGCCATCGTCCACGCCAGGAGTCCGCCGAGGTCATGGCCGACGACGATCGCGTTGGCCTCGCCAAGTGCGCGCACGAGACCCGCCGCGTCCCCGGCGAGGGTGACCAGGTCGTAGCCACGCGGCGGTTTGTCGCTGCCGCCATACCCGCGCAGGTCTACGGCAGCCGCGCGATAGCCCGCGGCAGACAGGGACACCAGCTGGTTGTGCCACGACCACCAGAACTCAGGGAAGCCGTGGAGGAGCAGGACCAGCGGCCCTTCGCCCATCTCCGCCACGTGGAAGCGGGTGCCGCCGGCGCTGACCGCCCGGTGGGTCCAGGGACCCTCGATCTCGATGACCGATTCGTCGCGCCCGGCCATGCGCGGTCAGTCCGTCAACGCGGGAGTGTCCGGGTCTTTCTGGGCAAGCTCCCGATCCTCACCGCGCTTGCGCAGCATCGTCAGATCGTCCTTGAGGGTGCGGCGGGTGCGCTTCGCGCCGTCGATCTTCTTCATCCGGAGGTAGCCGATGCCTATCAGGACCGCCGCCAGCACGGCGTACACGGCCGCCACGATGAGGAACGCGGCCCAGTGCCAGATGCCGAGCGCGACCAGGCCGTACGCCAGGGCGATCGACAGCAGGATCACGATCATTCCGCCGCAGAGCCCTGCGATGGAGAACATCACGCTGCCCAGCGCCGCCTTCTTGGCGTCGCCCTTGAGCTCCATCTTGGCCAGGTCCATCTCTGCCCTGACCAGATTGGAGACGTTGCTCGACGCCAGCGCGACCAGCTCACCGAGGGATTTGTCCTCGATGCGCTCGCCCGGCAGTGCCTCGGTCATATCGCTCTCTCCTTCCAGGCCCCGGATGCGGGCCTCCGGTTGGGGGCCACCGGTATCGCGGAGACCACCGTCCTGCCGGGGCCACCGATCGTGCGGGGGCGGCCACAGCCTGACAGCCGGGCGCTCCGGCATGCCAGCCGGGGTCGTCCGCCCTGGCCCGGGGTCATCCGCCGTCGTCGGAGACCTCCGCACGCGCACGCTGCCGGACCCGGTGCCGGAAAACCAAGCTGGCGGCCAGCGACGCGAACAGGCTCGCGATCAGGACCGCTGTTGTCACTCTCTCGAATTGTGATGGGTCGGGGTAGGCCAAACCGCCGATCAGCAGGGAAACGGTGAAGCCGACACCGGCCAGCATCGCCACGCCGGCGATCTCCCGCCAGTGCAGCTCGTCCCCGAGCGTGGCGAGCCCGAGCCGTACGGCCGCCCACGCCCCGCCGAAGACCCCCACGAATTTACCGATCACCAGCCCGGCGATCACGCCGAGGGCCACCCGGTCGCCGAAGACGGCTTCCAGCGCGGAGCCGCTCAACACGACCCCGGCGGACAGGAACGCGAACACCGGCACGCAGAACCCTGCCGAGAACGGCCGCAACACATGGTCGGCACGCTCGGCGTTGGTGGGCAGGTCGTCCGGCGTCTCGCGGCTGCTGGTGAGCATGCCGAGGGCCACCCCGGCGACGGTCGCGTGGATGCCGCTGCGCTGCATGAAGTACCAGGCCAGAACGGCCAGCGGCGCGTAGATCCAGGGGGAGCGGAGCCCTTTCGCCTGCACCGCCCCGTACACCGCGATCAGCAGCACGCTGGCCAGCAGCGGCAGGAACGAGAGTCCGTCGGTGTAGAAGATCGCGATGATCGTGATCGCGATGAGGTCGTCCACGACCGCGAGCGTCAGCAGGAACGCGCGCAGCGGCGCCGGGCACCGGGTGAACGTCACCGCCAGCACGGCCAGCGCGAACGCGATGTCGGTGGCGGTCGGCACGGCCCACCCGCGCGCCGCGCCGGCCTGGCCCGCGCTCACCGCCAGAAAGATCAACGCCGGCGTCGCCACCCCGGCGACCGCCGCGATCACCGGCAGCGCGGCGTCCCGCGGATCGCGCAGCTCGCCGTGGGTGATCTCCTCGCGCAGCTCCAGGCCGGCGATGAAGAAGAAGACCGCGAGCAATCCGCTCGACGCCCAATGCTGCAGGTCCATGTGGCCGAGGCCGAGCCAGGACGGGCTGATCTCGTACGCCCGCAGGTCGTCGTAGAAGCGTGCCCAGGGGGTGTTGGCCCAGGCCAAGGCGATGAGCGTGGCCGCCAACATGATGACGCCGCCGACGGTCTCGGTCCGGAGCGCCTCAGCAAGATTGCGGCCGTACCTGGCGGTCGGACGGAACGGCCAGCGGGTGGCGACGGCGGCGCGACGCGGCACAGGTCCTCCGGGAAGCAGTAGCGGACTCTAGGACGAGGTCAGCCACCCCTTCTCTGAACCAAGGGTGGAACGACCCCGCCGACCAGACTTCCCGGCACACCTAGGCGGAAGCCTACCCGCGCCGTTCATCAACCACGCCGCACTAACTTCCCCTGCCTGCGAGGACGACCTTCCCTCGTCACGCAGAACGGGGAAGTAGCGCAGCCTTCCCCGTCCACACTGAGGGGATAACGCAGCCTCCCCTTACGCACAGGGAACGAGGGGGCAGCGCAACGCCCCGGGCCCTTGAAGGTGTCAAGGGGGCTCCGGGGCGTCTGCGGTGTGCGGGTCAGTTTTCGGTGTGTCGGTCAGTCTTCGGACTTGGCGCTGGGGAGCTTTTCGGAGATGAGGTCCATCACCGTGCTGTCGGCCAGCGTGGTGACGTCACCGATGCTGCGGTTCTCGGCGACGTCGCGGAGGAGACGACGCATGATCTTGCCCGAGCGGGTCTTCGGCAGCTCCGGAACGATCATGATCTGGCGGGGCTTGGCGATCGGGCCCAGCGTCTTGGAGACGTGGTCGCGCAGCTCCTTGATGAAGTCCTCGCCCTCGACCTCCTCGCCGGCGCTGCCGCGCGGGATGACGAACGCGACGATGGCCTGCCCCGTGACGGGGTCGGTGGCCCCGACGACCGCCGACTCGGCGACCTTCGGGTGCGAGACCAGCGCCGACTCGACCTCCGTGGTGGAGATGTTGTGCCCGGACACGAGCATGACGTCGTCCACCCGGCCGAGCAGCCACAGGTCGCCGTCCGCGTCCTTCTTGGCGCCGTCGCCGGCGAAGTAGAGCCCGTCGAAGCGCGACCAGTACGTCTTCACGTACCGCTCGTCGTCGCCCCAGATCGTGCGCAGCATCGACGGCCACGGCTCCTTGACCACGAGGAACCCGCCGCCGCCGTTCGGCACGGACTGCGCCTGGTCGTCCACCACGTCCGCCACGATGCCCGGCAGGGGCTTCATGGCCGCGCCAGGCTTGCCTGCGGTCACGCCCGGCAGCGGGCTGATCATGATGGCGCCGGTCTCCGTCTGCCACCAGGTGTCGACGACAGGGGTCTTGCTGGCGCCGATGTGCTCGCGGTACCAGACGTACGCCTCGGGGTTGATCGGCTCGCCGACGCTGCCCAGGACGCGCAGCGACGACAGGTCGAACTGCGCTGGGATGTCGTCGCCCCACTTCATGAACGTACGGATCGCGGTCGGCGCGGTGTAGAAGATCGAGACCTTGTACTTCTGGATGATCTCCCACCAGCGGCCGCGGTGCGGGGTGTCGGGCGTCCCCTCGTACATCACGCTGGTCGCGCCATTGGCGAGCGGCCCGTACACGATGTAGGAGTGGCCGGTCACCCAGCCGATGTCGGCCGAGCACCAGTAGACGTCGGTCTCCGGCTTGAGGTCGAAGACCGCGTGGTGGGTGTAGGCGGTCTGGGTCAGGTAGCCGCCTGTGGTGTGCAGGATGCCCTTTGGCTTACCCGTCGTTCCGGAGGTGTAGAGGATGTAGAGCGGGTGCTCGGCGTCATGCGGCTCGGCGGTGTGCTGCTCGGCCTGGCGGTCGACGATGTCGTGCCACCAGACGTCCCGCTCGTGCTCCGCGACCTCTTCGCCCGTTCGCCGTACGACCAGGACGTGTTCGACGCAGTCGGCCGCTGCGGCCGCCTCGTCCACGGTCGGCTTGAGCGAGGAAGGCTTGCCGCGTCGGTAACCACCGTCTGCGGTAATCACGAGCTTGGCTTGGGCGTCCAGGATGCGGGTCTTGAGCGCGTCCGCAGAGAACCCGCCGAACACCACCGAGTGCGTGGCGCCGATACGCGCGCACGCGAGCATCGAGATCGGCAGCTCGGGAATCATCGGCATGTAGATGGCGACCCGGTCGCCCTTCTGCACGCCGAGCTCCAGCAGTGCGTTCGCGGCCTTGTTGACCTCGCGCTGAAGGTCGGCATAGGTCAGCGTGCGGGTGTCGTCCTCGGGCTCGCCTTCCCAGTGGAACGCGACCTTGGCGCCCTTGCCCGCCTCCACATGGCGGTCGACGCAGTTGTACGCGACGTTCAGCTCGCCGCCGACGAACCACTTGGCGAACGGGGGCTTGCTCCAGTCGAGAACCGTGTCCCAGCGCTTGGCCCATGTCAGCCGGTCGGCCTGCTGCTCCCAGAAGCCGAGCCGGTCCGCAGCCGCCTCGTCGTACGCGCCGGCCTTGACGTTGGCGGCCTCGGCGAGCTCGGCGGGCGGGTCGAAGCGCCGCGTCTCCTGCAGCAGATTCGAAAGTGTCTCTTGACTCTGGCTCAACGCGTACTCCTTGCTAGCGAAAGAGGAAGGCGCCCGGTGAGCCCACTTCACCAGGGATGGGACTCGGGTCACAAGTCCTGCCCCGGCCCGATGGACGCGACACGTCCAGCGCTCGTGGCTCCGCAAGGATGCTATGTGATGCGGAACACGGCCAGACCTGCGGATTCCTGTTTGCGCCCACACACCAGGCGCGGCCCTACCGGCAGGCAATCAGGACCCACTCCGCAGCGCCCGCCGAGTTCGTCGGTTGGTGGATCCGGGGTGGCCGTAAGGGTGATGCCTTGGACCGCATAAAGTCAGGCGCGTGACCGATGCCTTTGCCCAAGTAGCCGCTCTCCCTGGCGTGGACGCGGCAGTCGCTGATGCCCGCAAGGCGGTGGATCGGCTGCTGGGCCACCGCATCCTGCGGCGTCGGAGTGCAGAAGTCTCTACCGAGTCCGCACTTCGAGGGGCCCGAGCTTCAGCGGCTCTGGAGGGCGTGCCGGTCACGTTGGACGATCTGCGCGGTGGGGAAGGCCCCACCGATCCCGTGATTCAGGGAGCGCTCCGGGTTTCCGCCGAGCTGGGTTCTCTGGCGGAGACGTGGCGTCAGGCCCCTCGCCAGGTGTTGGCGCGTCTCCACGTACTGGCCGCGGCTGATGCTGTGGATGACGCAGACCTTGGTCGGCCACGAGGCGAAGGACAGGACGTCAAGGACGTTCTCGACTTGGGTGAGCCGCCGTCTCCTGCCGAGGTGGCGAGCCGTCTCGACATGCTCAGTGGCCTGCTGACCAGCCCGACCAAGGCCCCGGCGATCGTCGTCGCGGCGGTCGTCCATGGTGAGTTGCTCACGCTGCGCCCATTCGGCTGGGGCGACGGAATCGTCGCGCGCGCCGCGCAGCGCCTGACCTTGGTCGAACGTGGCCTCGACCCGAAATCGCTGACCGCGCCAGAGGTCGGCCATGCCGAACTCGCCGATCATTACGCCGACGCTCTCCGTGCCTATGCGACCGGTACGCCGGAAGGGGTCGCCACGTGGATCGGCCACTGCGCCGAAGCCACGGCGGCAGCGGCACGCGACTCGCAGGCGATCTGCGAAGCGTTCATGAGGGGCTGACCGTCCATGGCCGACCGCAAGGGAGGCCGGCCCGCGCCGCCGACCGACACGACGATCCGGTTCGAGGACTGGGACGCCCGGGACCTGTCCGGCGAGCAGCACGAACGCGTCCTGTTCGTGGACGTCGACATGACCGAGACACGAGATCAGGGCGCGGTCTTCACCGACTGCACGTTCCGGGGCGTGCGGTTCAACGCGTCCACGCACGCGGACGCAGCCTTCGTCAATTGCACCTTTGTGCGCTGCGGGTTCTTCGACGCCACGTTCAAGGGTTGCAAGCTCGTGGGCAGCATGTTCGACGGATGTACGTACGACCTGATGAAGGTGAACGGCGGCGACTGGTCGTTCACCGGTCTGCCTGGCGCCGACCTGCGCCGCGCTTCCTTCATGGACGTACGCCTGCGCGAAGTCGACCTCACCGGCGCGCGATGCAAGGGGGCGACTCTGCGGAACGTGGATCTGTCCGGCGCCTGGTTGCACAAGGCCGACCTTTCGGAAGCCGACCTGCGCGGAAGTGACCTTTCCGCAGTCGACCCGTACACCGTCGAACTAAAGAACGCGACGATTGACCCGCAGCAGGCCATCGTTCTCGCGACTGCGTTGGGCCTGAACGTCCGAGCCGACTAGCGTTCGTACGCCAAAGGCCTGGACATAGCGAACGGCGCCCCGTCTAGGGCGCCGCCGCCAGTCACGTCACACCGGGTTACCAAGCGTGCACCTCATATTCGTCGGACGGGACAAGCCCGTCTCGACGCGCCTCCCGCGGCTGGTCGCGCGTGGGTGCCCGGGTGCCGTGCTCGGACACTTAGTCCGTAGCACCCTGTCTACGCCTCATTCGCCCAGTTGACAAGCCCCTATTCGTAAAAGCGACACCCCGAAGCGGAGAAGTGCCCAACGAACGGCGAGGTGTGTTTGAGCGGGTTCCAGGGTGTCCGATCAGGGAACGTGTCATTGTCGGGCGTATCGGTCGCCGTCCGTACGGGCCCCGGATTCGATCACACAGTGTGATCGATTCTTTTGGTCGCCGATCTCGTACCGGGACAGAACGATCATTGGATCTGCTGTACGCTCCGACTTCCAGGCTGGGCACTACGGGGTGGGAACGTCGACGGGAGCGGGAGTACGTGCCGCTGCGGAGCCGCCTGGCTCCTCCCGGTAGGGATCCTCTCAACCGGGTGAGAAAAAACGTCACCCCGCCGGGCAACTTTGCCGCTCGACGAAAGTCTCGACGATCGGGCAGCATATGTTGTATCTGCCTAGACTGGAGCCAGCGAGTTTGCTTCTCCTATAGATCAAACTGGCGTTCAGCTTAGTGTGATCTCACCCGAGGCTTTCTTGGGAAAACGGGCCGGCTCTACCCCCCCGGAGCCGGACCGTTCGGCGACCCCCGCTCTCCCCCCCGGCGGGGGTCGCCCTATACGTAGGGCCGCCGAGATGGCCCGGCTGTTTTTCGCATGTCGGCCCTCGCGATGTGCGCAGGCGGCGGTCTCCCTTGCAACGGCAAGCCGAGGCCGCCGCCTCCCGGTGAAGACCGGTCAGGCAGAGCGCCATGCCCGCATCCACAAGGAGATCGGGCCTCACCGGCAGATCGCCAGGCCCGGACGAGCTCTTGCCCGACCGACCTGCGCAAGCGCGTTCACAACGCTCAGGCAAGCCCCAACTGCAAGGCGCGTCCTCACAACCTGGCAGCCGCTCATCAGCCATGCCGTCAACGGGGCTGCCCGTTGCCAAACTCCATTCTCAATCCCAACAGGACACAATGCGCAAAACCGGCGGTCTCACCTGGCAGCCCAGCTCGGAAGATCATCCGCTCCGGAGACCCATCAAAGTCAGTGCGGGCTTTGCCGAGCAGTTATCCACAGGTTGGGGAAGGCCTTCCGATCAATGAGTGCCGGACTGCATGGTGATGGTCTCCGTGAGGCGAGGAGCCCCCATGACCAGTCCAGCCATGATCGTGTCAGCCGATCCGGCGATCGTCGATGACCTGTTGCGGCTGGCCGCCGCGGCCAACGCCCCGGTAGAGGTCGCCCGTGCGGTCGACCATGCCCGCCCGAGTTGGCACTCTCCGTCGCTGATCCTCGTCGGCGCCGACTTAGCGAAAGACCTGGCGGCAACACCCTTTCAGCGGCGATCCGGCGTCGTACTGGTGGCGCCTTCCACGGACACCGAAGAGGTCTACAAACTGGCCGTCCAGATCGGTGCACAGGAGCTCGCCGAGCTTCCACGGGACGAGGCATGGTTGATCGACGCCTTGGCCACCGCGGCAGAGCCAACGCAAGGCTGTGGCACGACGATCTGCCTGACAGGTTCGGCAGGCGGCGCCGGAGTCAGCGTCCTGGCCGCTGGGCTTGGCCTGAGCGCCGCCCGCCAAGGGCTGCGCACCCTGCTCATCGACGGCGATCCGCTCGGTGCGGGGCTTGACCTGGTGCTCGGACTGGAACATCACGATGGAGCCCGCTGGCCCGACTTCGCCGAACGCCGCGGCAGGCTGAGCACGGCCACCCTCCGCGAGGCGCTGCCCAGTCTCGGCGACCTGTCCGTTCTCTCCTGGCAGCGCAAGGAGCCGGTGCCGGTTTCCGAGGAGGCGATCCTCTCCCTTATCGACGCGGCGGTACGCGGGTACGACCTGGTCCTCGTCGACGTGCCGCGATACGTGGGTGAGCTTGGCCGAACCGCCCTCCGCGTCGCTGACGCCACCTTCCTCCTCGTGCCCGCCGAGGTACGTTCAACGATGGCCGCCGAGTTGCTGGCGTCCATGTTGCGCCAGGACACCGCCGATCTACGTCTGATCGTCCGCGGCCCCGCCCCAGGCGGGCTCACGACCAGCGTGATCGCCGAGGCGCTCAACCTGCCGTTGGCGGGCATGGTCGAACGCGACCGCCGCCTCCCCTCCGCCCTCGACCAAGGCGATTTCGTACGGGCCACACGGCGCGGACCCCTACCCGATTTCTGCGCCGGACTCCTGTACGACCTCGGCCTCCAGCCACACGAGCGAACAGCGGAAGAGGCGGCATGACCACACGGCCCGCCGCAGCCAGCCCCACCCACAGTCCGCAACCAGCGCACCGCACCAATGACCCGACGCTCGCGACCACACGCTGGCCGTGTGCCAGCTCACCAATGTGCGGCGCTTGAATCCAATTGCACCAGCGGCCATCCGCCCGGCCTGTCGCGTCCACCCAACGGCCGGACGTCCGGAACGCGCGGGCCCTCGATAACAGACGAAAGCGGGATCGGTATGCGAAGGCTCTCTGACGCCGTACGAGATCGCCTTGCGGACGCAGGTGGTGGTGAGCCCACCGCAGGGCAGGTCGCGGCGGCCTTGCGCGCGGAAGAACGGCTGCTCGGCGATCGCGAGGTTCTCGCGTTATCGAACGAGTTACACGCCGAGTTCGTCGGAGTGGGCCCTCTTGAACCCCTCCTCCGTGCTCCCGAGGTCACCGACGTTCTCGTGAACGGGCCAGACGAGGTGTGGGTGGACGCAGGAGAGGGCCTGGTTCGCACATCGCTGCGTTTTCCGGACGAGGCGACGCTGCGGCGTCTGGCTCAGCGCCTCACTGCTGCCGCCGGACGACGACTCGACGACGCAGCCCCATACGCGGACGCTCGCTTGCCAGGCGGTGTACGCCTACACGCCATGTTGCCGCCCATCTCAGCCAACGGCACTTGCCTCTCTCTACGCCTCCCGCGTCGACGAGCCTTCACCTTGGACGAACTGGTCGCCGCAGGCGCCTTCCCGCCGGAGGGCGCCCACCTCCTGGCCGCCTTGATCGCAGCCCGCGTGGCGTTCCTCGTCACAGGAGGCACAGGCACCGGCAAGACGACGCTCCTCAGCTGCCTGCTCTCCAGAGCGGATCCATGCGAGCGCCTCCTGCTGGTAGAAGACTCGGCCGAGCTCAGACCCGACCATCCTCACGTCGTGCGGCTCGAAGCACGCCCCCCGAACGTCGAAGGTGCCGGTGGCGTGACGCTTCACGAGCTCGTACGCCAAGCCCTCCGAATGCGTCCCGACAGACTCGTGGTCGGAGAGGTACGCGGCGCCGAAGTAGTTGATCTCCTAGGCGCATTGAATACCGGACACGAAGGCGGTTGCGGGACCCTCCACGCCAATACGGCCGCAGACGTGCCAGCCCGGCTGGAAGCCCTCGGCTGTGCGGCCGGCCTGAGCCGCGAAGCACTGCACAGCCAGCTCGCAGCCGCGCTGGACGTAGTCGTGCATCTCGTCCGCGAGCCCGGTGGCGGGCGCCGTCGAGTAGCCGAAATCTGCCTTCTTCACCGAGGCGCTGATGGCCTGATCGGCGTGCTTCCCGCAGTGTCGTTCACCCCGGACAACACCCTTGTGCTCTCAACCGGCGCCGCAGCCCTGGCCAGCCGCCTCGGCCACCGCTGGACACCCGTTCGAACGGAGGCGCCGAAATGATCGCAGCGGTTGCGGCATTCTGCGCGGCCGCCGCCATCTGGATCCTGACTTGGCCGCCCCTGGCAGTCCAAAGACTCGCGCTGGCTCGAAGACCTCAAGACGACCCCTCCAAAGGCAGTCTCCTCAAAGCCATCAAAACCTGGGCAGCCGACGTCAGAGCACGCCGCCGATCAGAACAACTCTGGCGGACGGGGGTCATCGAACTATGCGACGGAATGGCCGCAGAGCTGACCGCCGGCCGCACACCAGAAGAAGCTTTCGTGGCGTCTGCAGCCGTCCTCGATCGCCGACTCGCGGCCGACCTGCTTCCAACCGCCCCAGAAACCATCGCAACAGGCATCCCGACAGTCACTAACACTGTGGACAGCAGGCCCAGCGGCGTTGCGACCAGTTTCGCCGCCTCCGCCATGGCAGACACCGCCGCCACGAGAGGTCCCGTTGCCACGGGAGGCGCTGAGCCTGGCACTGCGTCTGGTACCGGAACCGCAGCAGGTGGGCCCAGCGGCGTTGCCCCCGCAATCGCCACCTCCGCTGCGGCAGGTACCTGTCCCACGAGAGGCATCGCTGCCATGACAGATACCGCTCCTGCGGCAGTTAACAGCACTGCAACAGGAGGACTTAGCGGCGTTGCGGCCGCCCTCGCTACTTCCACCACAGCAAGCGCCGCCGCGACGACAGGAACCGCAGCGGCGGGAGGCGCTGGCACTGCGGCAGGTACTAGGACTGCGGCACATACCGGAACCACGGCACGCGGGCCCTGTGAAGTTTCGTCCGCCACAGTTACCTTCAACAGGGCAGACGCCGCCGCTATTACAGATACCTTCGCCCCGGCAGACACTGCCGCTCCGGCAGGTACCGTCGCCGCGAGGGGCATTGCTACTTCGGCTGCGACTGGCACTGCGGCAGGCAGGCCTAGCGGCGTTGCGTCCGGCATCTCTGCCTTCACCACGGCCGGCATCTCCGCTATGGCAGGCGCCGTCGCTACGAGGGGCCTTGCCACTGCGGCGGGCGCTGGGGCGGGCAGATCAGCTGATCTGGCAGTTGCTGCCGTCGGTGGCAGTGCGCCCGCCATCGGCAAGTCTCGCAGGATGCAGATAGATCCCGCTGACGAGATCACTACCACCGAGCGACTAGAGCGCTTGGCTGCAAGGCCGGGTGCGGAGGGTCTACGGCTGTTAGCAGCTTGCTGGCGGATCGGCGCCGAACGCGGAGGGACGTTGGCGGCGGTCTTGGATGGGCTCGCCTCCGCCTTGCGTGACGAGGAAGCGCAGCGCCAGGACGTGGCCGCTCAATTGGCCGGTCCACGGGCGACGGCACGGCTCCTTGCAGGTCTTCCGTTGCTAGGGCTGGGGATGGCAGCTGCAATGGGCGCCAATCCCTTGGCGTTCCTGTTCGGCACGGGTCCGGGTGTCTGCTTCCTCACCGTCGGTCTTGCCCTAGACGCGGTCGGTCTCGGATGGACCCAACGTCTGGCCAGAGCCGCCGAGGCGCCCCGATGAGGCGGCGGGTCCGAGCCTTGCGAGGATCCACATGTTGATGTTCGCCGCAGTGCTTTGTATGGCTGCCTGCGGCTTCTTCCTGCCGCGTTCACCTAAACCGGCAACCCGCAGGCTCGACAGCCTGATCACGCTGGCCACGCCCAGCGATCGATTGCCCCGCTCTTCTCCCGGAGAAACGGCACCCGGATCCAAGAGTGGAGCGAAGTCGAATGAGCTCCACATTCGCCGTGCTGCAGCCGGTCTCTCCGGAATCTTCTGCGCGATAGCCCTCGGCGGCCCCATCGGTCTCGTTGCCGGGATCGTCGTTGCGATCGCCGTGGATCGATCGTTCGGCCGTTCGGAACGCATGGAGCGTCGACGCAGAACGGCCAGGCTGATCGCCGACCTGCCGGTCACGGTCGATCTCCTGGCCGCGTGCCTGCGGGGTGGCACTCCTTGGGGGCAAGCCGTCGAGGCCGTAGGGGCGACCATTGGCGGACCTCTCGGTGAGGAACTGCACAGTGTCGTGGTGCAGATCAGACTGGGAGTGGACCCAGCCGTCGCTTGGCTTGCCCTTGCCAAGGAACCCGCGCTGGCCCCGCTGGCCCGGGCCGCCGTTCGGGCCTCTGGCAGCGGCACCCCACTGGCACCCTCATTGGCACGACTGGCAAGTGACCAGAGACGCGTCGCTCGTACAGCCGCCGAGGCCAGGGCAAGAGCCGCGGGCGTACGAGCCGTCGCCCCGCTCGGCCTGTGTTTCTTGCCTGCCTTCATGTTGCTGGGGGTGGCTCCCGCAATAGCCGGGATCGCCTCCACGATCCTCCTGCCTTGGTAGCAGGCCCTCGAACCTTCTGCGGCATCCCGGGCGAGTGTGAGCGCGCATCTGTACTCGACCGCAGGTGCATGACGAGGTGTTGTAGGCCTCATCCCGCCGCAGAACTTCGACGAAGCTTCGCGCCGCCTGGACGACGGCGATCTTTCGCCCGGCACCATCCTTGCGGACGCGGCGCTTGGCCTGGTGCAGGAGCTCGGCCTGGCGCCACAACGCTGGCTGCGCGCCGCAGAATTTCGACGAACCTTCACGCAGCCAAGGGCCGCGGCGAGCTTCCACCCGGCACCGTCTTTCAGGACATGGCGCTTGGCCTGGTGGACGGGCTCGGCCTGGCGCCGCAAGGCTGGCTGTGCGCCGCAGAACTCGACGAAGCTTCGCGCCGCCGGGACCGCGGTGATCCTTCCGTCCGGCACCGTCCCTTGCGAACGCAGCGCATTGCCTGCTGGAGAAGCTTGGCTCAGCGCGCCGGGCTGGCCGTCCGCTGCAGAACTTCGATGAAGCTTCCCGCAGCCAGGGCCGCGGTGATCTTCTTGCCCGGCACCGTCTTTGCGGACGCGGCGCTTGAGCTGGTGGAGGAGCTTGGCCCGGCGCGCCAGGCTGGCTGTCCGGCGCAGAACCTCGGCGAAGCTTCGCGCTGCCGGGTCTGTGGTGATGTTCCCGCTCGGCGTCGTCCTTGCGGATGTGGCGCTTGGCCTGGTGGAGGGGCTTGGCCTGGTGCCGCCAGGCTGACCGTGGCGCTTTGCCCTTGTAGTAGGCGTGCATTCACACGGCCGAGAAGATCACTTGCCTGTCTTCATCCTGTTCGTCGATGACGGCGACCGCAGGCCGATCCGTGGAGTGGAGACCCCACGTGAAAGGGCGGAGCGCCCTTTCGGGACTCCGGAGAGCGACAACGTCTTTAAGTCAGAACTGCCTATCTAGCTGGACATACGCCTCTAACTAGTGACGCCGGATCAAGATCTCGCACGGGTTATCCACAGAACGGCATTCGCCTGTTGCTTCGGAGTGCGTTGCCGCAGGCTAGTGGTGAGCGTGATCGGGCGCTCGCACAGCGGAAGGAGCTTCAGATGGGCGCGATCAAGGCAGTGGTACGGCGGTGGCGCCGCGGTGCGCGGGACCTGGGAATGTCGACGGCGGAGTACGCGATGGGCACGGTGGCTGCGGCGGGGTTCGCCAGCCTCCTGTTCAAGATCGTAACGAGCTCGGACGTGCGGGATCTCCTGTTAGGGACCATCAAGCGAGCCCTGCAACTCGAATGAGCCAGGCGCGCCGTGACCGCGGATCGGCCACAGCGGAGATCGCGGTCGCCCTGCCAGCGCTGGTGCTCATTACGGTCGTCGCTCTGTGGGGCGTCTCAGTCGCTTCCGTTCAGCTCGCCTGCACCGATGCGGCGCGAAGCGGAGCACGCGCAGCTGCTCGCGGGGAGTCGCTTCCGGCGGTTCGTGCCCTCGTTGCTCGTGCGGTGCCGACCGGAGCGGCGGTCGAGATCTCCCGCGAGGGCGACCAGGCACAAGTCGATGTGACCGTCCAGGTTCGGGCGCCTGGCGCCACTGGCCTGGCCCCTTTGACGGTCCGCGCGAGAGCCACCGCCGTCACCGAGCCAGGGGTTGCCACAGGGTGAATACGCCACCCTGAACTGGCCGAGCGGCTGCGCCTGGGCCATGTCTCTGTTGCTCGGGCGATGTCTCGTGGGTCTCTCAGCTCTTTTGGGAGCCAACGTGCAGTTGATGGCCTGTACGTCACTGGCCTGCATGCCAGAGAGCCGACGAGAAAGATGACCACCGTGGCGCCGGCGGCGGCGACCTCGGCGGGGACGGTGATGTCGGTGGTCGTCTGAATCAGCCAGACGATGATGGTGACCAGCGCGGACGCGGAGGCGGCCGCCTTGACCTTGGTCTCGATCATGAACGGTCTCCTAACCGATGGGCGCGGTCCAGGCGGCCGCCCAGGTGTCGCGGCCGACGACGCCGTCCACCACGGACGGGTCTTGTCCCGGTCGCATCACCTGGGTGGGGCGCCAACCGTGGCGTCTCGGGGAGTGACTGAAAGGCCGGGTGGATGGGGGTGATCCCATCCCCAAGGTTGAGGTCGGCTGTCCGCAAGCCTTGTGCGTGTTGCGCCGCTGGCGCAGGGTCTGGCTCTGCGCTGTGGCATGTCGCGAGTGAGCTGTGGATAGTGCCTGCCCGCCTGGTTGCGCCCTAGGACTAGGCATTTCTGGGGGTCGGGGCGACTCGCACGGTGGTGCCGTACTTAACGATGAGGGCCCACCTAAGGGCGAGGGCTTACTAAGGGTGGGGCGTTACCGAACCGAGGGCCCTGACGAACGGAGCACGTGGCCGGACGCAGGGCGTTACCGAACGGTGAGGGCTCTACCGGACGGAAGGCATTGCCAGACGGTGAGAAACGCTGCCGGACGGTGGGGGCGCTACCGAAGAGTGCGGCCACCGAAGAGTGCGGCCACCGAAGAGTGCGGCCACCGAAGAGTGCGGCCACCGAAGGGTGAGGCCAGCTAAGGCTGAGGCCACCTAAGGGTGAGGGCCTACCTAAGAGGGCCTACCTAAGGGTGGGGCGTTGCCGAGAGGTGGGGCGCTGCCGAATGGTGGGGCGCTGCCGAACGGTGAGGGGCTTGCTTGGCGGCTAGGGGCTTGCTCATGCGAGTGACAGGTGAGGGCGTCTGTTGTGTTGTCGGCTGTTCCGGGCCAGGCGCCAAGGGGAGTGATGCCTCGGCTAGCGGGTCGGGAGTATTGCGGGAGGTGGATTGTGAGGGTCTGGGCTACGCGGGTGGGCTGGAGGGAGGATCGCGGATCGGGGGTGGTGTGGGTCGTGGCGTTCATGGCGGTCGTGTGGGTGGCCGCTGTGGCGGCGATGACCGTGGGGAGCGTTCGAGCGGCTCGGCATCGGGCCGACGCTGCTGCTGATCTTGCGGCGCTGGCGGGAGCGGCTCGGCTGGCAGAAGGGCGGGCGGCCGCCTGCCAGGCGGCGGAGCTCATCGCGGCAAGATCGGGAGGTCGGCTGTCGGCCTGTGAAGTGCGCGGCAGGATCGTCGAGATATCGGTGACGATCGTGCTCAACGTGCCCATTGCGAGGAGCGGTTTGAGGGTCTCCTCCCGGGCCAGGGCTGGTCCTGTGGGACAAGAGGGCGTATTCTGACCAACCTCGGACATTATTGAACAGGTTGACAATAGGGCCCGGGAGGTGCGAAGAGTCCCCTCTTTGTCACCTTTCTGTGACGTTCGCTACCAGCTGGTACGTTACGCTGCCGTAAGCCCAGAGGTATCACGAGACACGGCGGCTGCACTCGCCCCCCGAGGCCGGCCAGGCTCCTCGGGCACGGCGAAAGCGGTTGCCGCCGTTCGATGGAGGGATCTGCTCCGTGACCAGGATTCGCAGGATCGGTGCGGTTGTTCTCGCGACTGGATCTGCCGTCCTGGGGCTGCCCCTGTCCGCGGACGCCGCGACCACCAGCGTCCTGGCGCCGAGCAACGGCTCGGTGATCCGAAGTGGTTCATCGGTGATGGCCAGGGGTCACTTCGACTTTGCGATCTCGATGGAGTTGCGCGTCAAGACGCCCGGTGGGGGCGACACGTTCCTCACCAAGAAGGGTGGCACGGGCGATCTTTCCGCCCCCATCTACTTGGAGCGCAACGGCCGGTACACCGTCTATCTCGTGGGGCGGCCGACCAACCATGTGTACGACCGCAGCACGTTCACCGTGTCCATCCCGCCGGCGAGGCCCAACGGAGTGTCGGCCTCGGTGTCGGGCGGCAAGCTGAAGGTCCGCTGGAACCTGGGGCTTGAGAACGACATCTCCGGTTATTCGGTCAGCGCGGGCAGCGTCGGCTCCACCTCTGGCTCGGCGGGCAGGTTCTGCTCCGGGACCAGTTGCTCCACGAGTTTCACCCTGCCGAGCGGCACCTCCGGAAGTGTTCCGGTGAGCGTCACGGCCAAGCGGCCCAGCGGTTCGGGCGGCTCGGTCTCCTCGGGTGCCGCTTCGACCAGCGCCAACGCCGGTGGCGGTGGCAGCACGACGCCGCCGCCCGGTTCGAGTGCTCCGACGCTTCCGCCGGGATCGACGGGCCCGAACCCCTCCACGCCGCTGACCCCGTTCAACAACGAGTCGCCGCTCACGCTGCCTTCCGTCCAGCCGGACGGGGCCACGCCCGGATTCGCCTATCCGACGCCGCAGGTCCTCAACCAGGGGAACGTCAAGGCTCAGCCCGTCTCAGCCACCAGCAGCCTGCAGTGGGGCAAGAGCGTCGGCATCGCGCTGATCCTGCTCGTCATCGCGGCTCACCTCGGCACGTGGACGCGACGCCTTCGCGTCGCGCAGGCGGGCGTGAGTAGCAAGGGCATGGCTGTACGGATGGCTCGCGGCGGCTCGGGTCGCAAGCGGGTCAGCAAGGCGCGCGATCAGATCGCCCGTGCCGAGGCCGTGGCGAAGACCGCCACCCTGCCCGCGGTCGGCAAGACCGGCGCGCCGGGTGCCACCGGCGCGCCAGGCGCCACCGACGCGCTGGGTGTCAAGGACGCGCCGGGTGCCAAGGACGGTGGAGACACCGCCGTGCTCAAGGCGTCGACCGCGGACGGTGCGGGCAGCAAGTCGTCGGACACCACCGTGCTCAAGCCACCAGCCGCCGATGTGGCGGGTGGCAAGTCGTCGGGCAAGCGCCGTCCGGCCACACTCGGCAAGCGGCCCGGGGGCGTGAACGTTCAGATCGCCAAGCCGGGCTCGTCCTCCGAGTCCAAGAGCCGTCGCGCCGGCCGTCGGCGGAAGAACATCTAGAAACGCCTCCAGCACTCCGCCAGCGCATGATCGGCGAAGGTGTGGCGCCCGTTTTGCCGAGGGTCTAGGCTCCCTAACCAGCTGAGATCTGCCTGATCGCCCGGATTGCCGAGAGGAGATCCTCCGCATGATGTTCCTGGGTCTGGCCTTGGCGGTCGCCGCCGTCGTGGTCGGCGCGGCCGTCGTCCTGGACAACACCGGAGACGCCCGGATCAGTGCGTTCGGTGACACCGTGCCAGGCATCACGTCCGAGTGGCAGGTCTTCTTGGCAGGTGTGGTGGTCGCCATTCTGTTCATGGCGGGCATCACCATCGCGGCGTTCGGATTCAACCGTTCCGCACGGGTGCGGCGCGAGCTCCGGGACCTCCGCGAGGAGCACGAGGAGTCGATCCACACTCTCGAACTGGAGAAACGCCAACTCCAGCGCGAACTGGCTCGATTCCGCCAGAGCACCGCGCCGGGCGCGGCCGACCCCGGTCGATCCGTCCCTACGACTCGCTAGCTGGGCGCCGCCCGCTCGCCGCCGCCCGACCGCCTGCTGTGGCTGTGGTGGGTGGTCAGCCGCGGCTCGTCCTGGGGCGCGTAGGAGGGACGGGCCAGGGTGGTCGGGGCGCCTGGCGCCGGCGCTCCTTCACGAGGCACTGCACCTGCATGCCGGATACGCCCCGCTAGCCGGCTCTTGAGAATGGTCACCTTGACGTTCTCGGGCTGATCGCGCCTCATACATGGCGTTCGGCTCAAGTGGGGTGAGAGTGGCTGTCATACGACCTTGAGCTGATCGTGCCTCGTACGCGGTATGCGGCTTGAGTCGGTTCTTTGGGAGCGGTCGTCGTGACGTCCTCGGGCTGAGCGTGCCTCGTATGTGGTGGGCGGCTCGAGTGGGCTTCGGGGAGTGGCCGTCGTGGTGTGCTCGGGCTGATCGCGCCTCGTGCCCGGCTGGCTCAGGTGGGGGCTTGGCGGAGGAGTTCGGCCAAGAGGATCAGGGCGCCGGACTTGTCCAACGGCTCGTTGCCGTTTCCGCATTTGGGGGACTGGATGCAGGACGGGCAGCCGGATTCGCACTCGCACGACTCGATCGCGTTGCGCGTGGCGAGGAGCCATTCGGCGGCGTCGGAGTAGCCGCGTTCAGCGAAGCCCGCGCCGCCCTCGTGGCCGTCGTACACGAAGACCGTCAGCAGGCCCGTGTCCGGATGGACGGCGGTGGAGACGCCGCCGATGTCCCAGCGGTCGCACGTCGCGAAGAGAGGGAGCAGGCCGATCGAAGCGTGCTCGGCCGCGTGGGCCGCTCCGGCCAGATCGAGGTCGCCGAACGACTCGATCTGCTCTTCGGAGAGCGTCCACCAGACGGCGCGTGTGCGGAGGGTGCGGGGTGGGAGGTCGAGGGGTTTCTCGCCGAGCACTTCGCCGGTTTGAGTTCGACGCATCTGGTATGCGACGACCTGGCGGGTGACGTCGACCGTGCCGAAGCAGAGCGTCGCCTCGCCCCACGCGGTGGTGCGGAGCCGTTCGACGATGGTGATGTCGGTGACGTCGCGTGCGGTGGTCGAGTAGTCGGGATCGGCGCTCTCGACGAGCGCGACCGAGTCGTCGAGGTCCAGGGTCTGGACGATGAACGACTCGCCCTGGTGGATGTAGACGGCGCCCTCGTGGACGGTCGTGTGCGCCGAAGCCTCGTCGACGGTGCCGAGGAGCCGGCCCGTCGCGGCCTCGACGACCTGGATGGGGGCGCCGCCCGCGCCGCGGATGTCGGCCAGATCGGCGGCCCTGTCGCGGCGCGTCCAGTACCAGCCGGCCGGCCGGCGCCGCAGGAACCCGCGGCGCACGAGGTCGGGAAGGAGATCGACGGTGGACGGGCCGAAGAGCTCGGTGTCGGCCTCGGTGAGGGGCAGCTCGGAGGCGGCCGCGCAGAGATGCGGTTCGAGGACGTACGGATTGTCGGGATCGAGCACGGTGGCCTCGACCGGCGTGCCGAAGATCGCCTCGGGATGGTGGACGAGGAACGTGTCGAGCGGATCGTCCCGCGCCACCAGAACGGCGAGCGCGGATTGGCCGGACCGCCCGGCACGTCCGGCCTGTTGCCACAGCGACGCCCGCGTCCCCGGCCAGCCGCAGACGAGGACCGCGTCCAAGCCGGAGACGTCAACTCCGAGTTCGAGGGCGTTGGTGCTGGCGAGTCCTACTACCAATCGCGAACGGAGGGCGGCTTCGAGTGCGCGCCGCTCCTCGGGGAGGTATCCGGCGCGGTAGGCCGCGACTTGTTCGGACAGTTGCGGGGCCACCTCGCCAAGCGTGCGCTTGGCGCTGAGGGCGACCGACTCCGCGCCGCGTCTGGAACGTACGAACGCAAGGGTCTGAACGCCCTCGACGACCAGATCGGAGAGGAGGTCGGCGGTCTCGGCGGTGGCGGTACGCCGGACGGGAGCACCCTGCTCGCCGCGCAGATCGGTGAGCGGTGGCTCCCAGAGGGCGAACGTGGCGGGGCCTCGCGGCGAGGCGTCATCGGCGACGGCGACCACGTCCAGCCCCGTCAGGCGGGAAGCGGTGGTCGCGGGCTCGGACGTCGTCGCCGACGCGAGGATGAAGACGGGCGACGACCCGTACCGCGCGCAGATCCGCCGCAGCCGGCGCAGCACCTGCGCCACATGCGACCCGAAGACCCCTCGGTAGCCGTGCGCCTCGTCGATGATCACGTATTGCAGGCGCCGGAAGAACGCGGCCCAGCGTGAATGGGACGGCAACATCGACCGGTGCAGCATGTCGGGGTTGGTGAGCACGTAGTTGGCGTGCTGCCGTACCCAGGTGCGCTCGTCCGGCGGAGTGTCGCCGTCATACGTCGCCGCTCGGACGCGAGTCAGCCGCAACCCCCGCAACGCGCGCAGCTGGTCGGCGGCGAGCGCCTTCGTCGGTGAGAGATAGAGCACAGTGCCCTCAGGTGGACGCCTGATGGCTCGACCCGCACCCGCACCCGACCTCGCACCCGAGCCTGCACTCGGGCCGGCGTCCGAGCCTGCAACCGCGTCCGAGCCCGAGCTTGTACCCTCGTCCGAGCCTGAGCCCACACCCGCACCTGGACCCGAGCCCGCAACCGCGTCCGCGCCTGCACCCGTACCCGTACTCGCGTGCGAGTTTGAGGCCGCGCCCGCACCTGGACCCGCACCCGAGCCTGCACCCACGCCTGAGCCCGTACCCGCGCCTGAGCCCGTACCCGCGTCCGAGCCCGCGTCCGAGGCTGAGCCTGCATCCGCGCCGGACTTGGTGCCCGCGTCGGCGTTGGTGGGGGTAGGCGGGGCGGTTTGCGGGGAAAGCTGTTCGCCTGTGGCTGAACGAACCGACCGATTGTCGCCTACCGTGGCCTCTTCGCCGTAGATCGCGGCGATGGCCGGGAGCAGGTAGGCCAGTGATTTTCCGGACGCGGTACCTGTGGCGATGATCACAGAACGGCCGGCTCGGGCGTGCTCCGCCGCGGTGGTCTGGTGTTCCCATGGGGCCTCGATGCCGGCGGCCGTCAAGCGGTCCACCAGCAGCTGCGGAGACCAGCTCGGCCACGCCGCGCGACGTCCCTGACGTGCGGGAACGCTTTCGACATGGGTGATGCGATCGCGACGCGTGGGATCGGCGAGAAGCCGTTCCAGAGGGGGACGAGATCTTTGAGGGGACATCAGGTTTTCAGTTTGCCAGGCTGGGCAGAAACCCGGGAACGCCCCGGCGCTTGAGCTCCCCTGCCCCCAGGCCTTGACAGGCGGATCAGCAGGTCAGATGGGATCGCGCGAACTTTCGCCCGAGTGGGCGATAACGCGCGTACACGGCGCCGGAGCGTGATTGAATCACGGCGGAGTCTCGTTGCCCCCGAACCGCCGGGGGGTATGGGATCAGAGTTTTGCAGGGCGGCGCTGGAGGATCTGTGGACCTGAAGGTGAACGACTACACCACTGATGATGGCTTGACGGTCATCAACGTGGAGGGCGAGATCGACGTCTACACGGCGCCGAAGCTTCGCGAGAAGCTCATCGACCTGGTCAACAAGGGCAAGTTCCACCTCCTCGTGGACATGGAGAAGGTCGAGTTCCTCGACTCCACCGGCCTCGGTGTGCTCGTGGGCGGTCTCAAGAGGGTGCGCGCGCACGACGGCTCACTGGAGCTGGTGTGCACGCAGGAGCGCATCCTCAAGATCTTCCGGATCACGGGGTTGACCAAGGTCTTCGGCATCCACGACTCGATCGCCGAAGCTCAGGAGAAGCGCAAGGGCGCCAAGTAGCGGTCGCGCAGATGGCGACCGTTGAGCTCTCTTTCAGTGCGCTGCCGGTACACGTCCGGACGGCTCGGCTGATCGTCACCGCTGTGGCTCGCCGCAGCGGGGTGGCCGAGACGCTTCTCGACGAGGTGCGGCTCGCGGTAGGCGAGGCGTGCTCCCGTGCCGTGGAGGCGCATCGCAGGCACTGCCCGGACGAGCCGGTGCGGTTGGAGTTGAACGGTGCGGGGAGCCGGTTCGAGGTCGTGGTGAGCGACACCGTTCCGGGTGACGACGCCGCGGGCGGCCTTCCCCCGGTCGCGGCGTCCGACGAGCCGGACTTCCTTCTCGACGACGGGGCCGCGGAGCTCGGTCTGGCCGTCATCGCCGGTCTGGCCGACGACGTGGAGATCGAGTCAACCCCCAAGGGCGTTCAGATCCGTATGAGCTGGCCGGCAGAGGCAGGCGCTCCGGCCTGAGCCGGAACAGACCCGAAAACAGAGGCCCCGCCAATGGCGGGGCCTCTGGCATGTCCACACGGCACTAAAGGCGATGAGGAAACGCATGGCTGGTCCAGGGGTGATGTGCAGGCCCGCGAGACGTACCCACTGTGGGCAGGGCGCAGGGGCGCCTCGAGCCTGGACTACGCAAGCTGCGCGCCGAACTCACTGATCTCGCTCTGAAGGCTGGCGAGTCGATACTTTGCGATGAGTGGCGAGGAATGCGGCGAACCGAGCGTCCATCGGCCGCTTCGAGCAGCAGCTCCAGGTAGCACGCGTGATGGAGATCCGATCGCGCGCAATCGCAGTTCCACATCTGCGTCAGCCAGCTCGTCACGCGAGATCCCGGCCGGATGCGCGCTGGTGCACCAACACCGGCTGCGACCGACGACGGCTGGGCGACCGGAGTCGCCACCGCGCCGCAGAGCCCGTGCCGAGGACCTGATCGGCCATGAACGGGTGGGGCGAGCGCCAACGGGAGAACCTGTGCTCCAGGTTGGTGGCGTGGGATTCGGCAGCTGAGGCGAGGGCGACCTGTCGTTCGTTTTGTGAGCGCACGTCGCACTGCTTTATGGTGCGTCGTCGCAGGCAGCAGCAGCCCTGGCTGCGCCAGCCGCCTCGACTTCGCAGTGCGGTGCACGGCGAATATCGAGGGGTGTCCAGATCGTCCCGATCCTAGGATCGGTTGCCATGACATCGAGGGATCCCCGGTTGGCCGCCGAGCTGACGGCACTCATCGGGCATGAGGACGCGCGGGTGCGGCGGTCCGGGCTCGTGCGCCTTGTCGCACACCTTGATGCGGGCAATCACGAGGAGCGGGCCGCATACGCCTCGTCGCTGCCGACGTTCCTAGACGAGTCGCCCGAGGCGGCGCTCGCCCTGGCGCGCATCTACTTGCGACTGCGTGAGCACGTCCGGTCCTGGCCTGACTGGCGCGCTGCCGATCTGCCGGTCCCCGTCCAGATCGCGTGGCTGAGCGCCGAGATCGCCGACCGGCCCGCGGCCGTGCGCGACGAGCCGGCTGGGGATCTGCTCTACCACGCTGTGCGCGGGGTTGGCGCGGTGCACGTGGAAGACCCCGAGGTGCTCGTTCGCGAGCTGGCGGGACGTCCCGACGTCGTGCTGCGAGCGGAGGCGTTCCGGCTCACGCGCGAGGCGCTGCATGCGGCCCTTCTGTCGGCGCGCCGGGCGCGGGTGCTCGTCGTGGAGCTCGCCGTCGACGTTCCGGACGCCTTGCGCGAACTCGCCGAGCCCTGGGCGGCGCTAGACCCGCTCCCGCACGAGCGTGTTCGCCGCCTCCTCGAAACAGGACCGGCCGACGCGGCGATCGAGGTCGCGGCCCGGCACGGGCACAAGTCCCTGCTCTGGGACGTCGCCGCCGACTCGGGATGGCCGCCGAAGCCGCGGCAGCGGGCGCTGGAGGCGCTCGGCGAACTGGCGACCCGGAATGACGTGACGGATCTGCTCAGCGTCGCCGCGCAGGACCCGCTGCTGCTCGCCAGGCCCGCCATCGCTTGCCTGCTGGGGTTGCATCGGCGCGGTCACTTCCCGTCCGGACGTGACGTCCCGGCGATCGTGGGCCTGGCACTCGCCGATCACTCGGTTCCCGCCAGCGATATCGCCACCCTCCTCTATCCAGTCAGGCACGAGGCCGTCCGCGAACTGGCGGACGGTGCCCGCCGCTCCGAGTTGGCGGCGCAGGATATTTGCCGCCGCGGGTTGGCTGCCGATGGCGCGCGCGGCTCCGAGGTGGAGGCCGACGATTCGTGCCGCTCGGTACTGGGGGCGCAGCGCCTTGCGTTGGGGACGGGCGGTGTGCGCCGTTCTGAGGGGGCCGGGGGTGAGTGCGGCTCCGAAGAGGCGGTGGGTGGTGCCCCTGGCCCTGAGTTGGCGGCGGAGGATGCGGGCGGCTCTGGGGTGAGGACGGATGGTGCGCGGGGCGAGTTGGCGGCTGGGGGCGCGCGTGGCGTTGAGTCGGCTGAGGGTTCGTGCGGCGGCGAGGCGGGGGCGGGGCGTGGTTCGGAGTTGGTGGGGGGTTCGCGCTGGCTTGAGTTGCTTGTTGCGCTTGATGCGCAGGGTGTCCGGGAGCCGTTGGTGGGGGACGTTGTTGCCGATCTGGCTCGCGTCGCCCACGATCCGGCGCCGTTCTTGCGGGCTGTTCGGACGTTGCGGCATGAGGCCGCTGAGGAGATCGTCATCGAGTTGCTGCCTCGTTCACCGCGGGCGGCGCTCGACGCGCTGGAGGCCGTTGGTGGTGCGCGGGCCGTCGCTGCGCTGCGCGCGGGGCTCGGGCGGGACCCTTACCTGAACCCGTTCCGGCACCGCGCCCTGGAACTCCTCTGGCATCTCAGCGAAGACCCGGCCGACCGGCGATCGATCTTGGAGCGCCTCAATCCGCGGGACCTGCCGCAACGTATCGCCGCCGACCTGGGCGGACCGGATCCGCGTGAGCTCGCCCTGCTCCGTTCCGCCCCTGGCGAGCCGGTTGAGGCGCTTTGCCGGATCGCTCGCAACGGCGATGTGGCCTCCGTAGCAGTGATCGCTGATCTGCTGCTGCGGGTCGTGTCGGACCTCGTTGATTCCTGGACGGCGGGCCCTGAACCCCAGGTGCCGGACGAGGTCGTGACCGCGATCCGAGGCCTCGGCGGGCGGCTTTTCCGGCGCGGCGCCATCCGGCCGCGCTGCCTGCTGGACGCCGCCGACGAGGACGAGGCCGGGAATGCGCTCGCCGCGAGCATCGCCCTGGACCTCCTAGAACGTCCTGGGCTCACGTCCCAGGAGCAGGCGGTACTGCTCGGCTTTCTGTCTCGCATCCCCTACCGCCGGATCAGGGCACGCGTCCATCCGCTGCTGCGGCATCGGGATCGGCACGTCCGCAAGCACGCGATCGCGCTGATCGCGCGCGACGCCGGGGACGCGCGGGCCTTGTCGGCGAGCCTGATCCCGCTCACCGCCGCCGACGACCCGCAGACCGTACGGCAGGCGCTCGTCGCGCTGGGGGAGGCCGGCGCGTCGTGGGCCGCGCCCGCGATCGCCGCCTGCCTCGACCATCCGGTGATGAACGTCAAGAAGACCGCGGCCGTCGCCCTCGTCCGCGCCGGCGCGCCCGAAGCCGTGCCCAAGCTGCTGGACTGGCTCGGCCGTCACGACAATCCCGGCCTGCGCGAGGCGCTCACCGAGGCACTGCGCGCGATCCTCGGAGACGCCTTCGCCGCCACCCTTGTCGCCGCCGCGGACCGCACCACGGATGAACGCACCAGAACTCTTTTGCTCCGTCCCCTGGAGAGCGCTCCGCCCGCCCGGCCGCTCTCGGACGTGGACGCATTGGTGTCCGGCCCCTGGAACGCCGCGATCGCGCGTCGTGTCGTGGCCGCCGGTACCGCCTCCCTGCGGCTACGGCCACTGCTGGCGAACTGGCTGGATCTCGCGGACGGCGACCCGGAGGCCCTGCGGTTCACGCTCTGGATCTGCCCTCCGCCCTGGTCGGACGCGGAGATCGAGACGTTCGCCCGGTCGTCCGGGACGCTGGTGGACGCGCTGCCCGGCGACGACGTTCTCCTGGAGCTGCTCGACAAGGTTATCGCCCGGTTCGATCCCGTCCGGAAGCTGGAGACGGCCGATCACCTGCGGCGGCTGCCGCTCGGCAGAGCCGCGATCGTCCTGCTCCGGCGCTGCGACGCCGTCCTGACCAGGTCCGACCTTGATCGCGCGCTGGCGCGCAGCGGTCCCAATACCTGGCTGACGCAGGAGGCCGTCCTCCGGGAGGCGTTCGGTGTGGACGACGAGGATCCCTCGCGCCTCAACACGCTGATCAGTGAGTTTTCCGAAGCCCCACCGGACGCCCGGCCCGCGCTCCTCGACCAGATGATCGAGGTGCAGCCGCTCGGGGCGCCGCCCTGGACCATCGCTGAGGAGGCCCGCCGAGCAGCGCCGGAGACGCGCGTCCCGCGCCCCGACGATCTGGACCAGCCTTGCTCCGCGGCGCAGCGTGAACGCCTCCTGACCATGCTGGACGATCCCGACGGCGCTCGGCGCGAGGTCGCCGCCCAGGCCCTTCTCGACTGGCCCGAACCGGATGTCCGCCGGGCGCTTCTCCGCGCCTTCCTGGAATCCCGGATCGATGCCGTCCCCGCCTCCGCGCTCGCCGTGATGACCGACACCGACCTGGTGGAGTATCCGGAACGCGCCGCGCGCCTGGCGGCCATGGCCCAGCCCGCGTCCGAGATCGATCGACTCGTACCGCGCCTGGTCTCCTCCTGGGAGCACGGCGGCCCCGCCGTCCGCCACGCGGTCGCGTCCGCACTGCGCCGAGTGCCCGCGGACGTCGTCGCCGCCGCTCTCTCCGCCCGTCTGGACGCGGGCGCCTGGGGCTTCCTCGATCTCGTCTCCGGCCGGACGCTGACCCGTACTCCCGCGCTGACCCGCACCGTCCAGCGTCTGCGCGGCGAGGGCCGAGACGATCTGGCCGACAAGCTCGTCCTGGTCGATGGTCCGCTGCGAGCCCCTGGCGCGGCCAGCGAAGATGAGGTCGCGCTCTCGTCCCTGCGCGAACGCAAGCCTCCGTCGCCTGAGCCGTCCAGAGCAGAACTGTTGCAGAGGACTCGCGAAGGTAGCCCCGCCGAGGTCAGGCGGGCGCTCACCCAGCTGGCCGAACGCCACGCCACCGATCCCGAGCTCAAGGAACTGCTCGCAGAGCTGATCGCCCATCCCGAGACACGGGTCAGACTGCATGCCCACCGCGTCTCCCGCGTCGTTCTCGACCGGCCCGCCTACCTGGAGCAGACCGAGCGGCTCCTGGACGATCCGCAGCCCGACGTCGTCCGCTCGGCCATCAGGACGCTGAGCCACGCCGCCTGGGAACCGGCGATTCCCGGCCTGATCGCCCTGCTCTCGCACAAGCGCGCTCCCGTCCGCACCGCCGCCGCCGAGGGGCTCGTCGTCATCGGGGAGCCGGCCGTCCCCGCGCTCAAGCACGCCGCAGGCCGCGCCCGTCCTGATCGCCGTGCCCGCTACACCGACGTCCTCGACGAGATCGCGGCGGGTCGCTAGGGGTCGTCGCGTCGGAGTAGCCGGGATCCCTCTCTCGGGGGAAGGCGGCGGGTCTCGCGGGGGAGGCCCGCCGCGCCGGTGCTTCAGGACACTCGAGGTCACGAGTGTTCTGGGCACGACGAACGGGGTGCGGCATGGACGGTGAGCCGGTCATCGGGACGCGGTGGAGTGCGACGAGAAGGTTCGCCGGGTACGGAGCGGCCTCGACCCTGTCGCTGTATCTCCTCGTCAAGATCATCTGGGTGGTCGCCGCGCTGTCGGGCCACGGCTCCAAGATCAGCGGTGCCGATTGGCTGCTGCTGAACGTGGTCACGGTCGGCATGGCGGTGATCGGGATCGCCCTGGCCATGGCGCTCGCCCGACCCTGGGGATTCAAGATTCCCGCGGGGCCGCTGGTGCTGGTGGCGTGGGTGGGGGCCGGCTTCCTGGTGCCGATGATCCCGTTCATGCTCCTGAGCACCGCGCTAAGCGGCTCGGGCGGCGGCGACGACGGGGACGCGATGCCCGTCTGGGAGGGGATCTTCATCTCCATCGGGTTCGTGGGGATGGCCGTGGGCCTGGCGATCGCTCTTCCGATCTACATGCTGGAGCGTTTTCCGCGGGTCTTCCAAGGACGGCTCGACGACGGCCGCACGGCTCCCCCGCGAAACCTGCCTCTCGTACGGGTCGCGATGGCGGTGAGCGTCGCTCTGGGAGTGTTGTGGCTTTCCTGGGCGTTCGGTGGGACGTTCGGCTTCGACACCGGACGCGGCGACCCCTTGGACCGGAACGCCAAGCTGCTGATGGGCACGTGGGGCACCGGGGCACTGGTCGCCGCCTGGAGTGTTCATCTGATCAGCCGCCGCCGATCGCCTCGGCTGCGCCGGTGGGTGCCCACGGTTCTGGCCTTCGCCGCGTCCGGCTCGTTGTTCGCCTGGAACTCCTGGAAACTCCCGCTGACGCTGCTGAGCCCCGGCGACTACGAGCCCCGCGAGTACCCCGCGGTAGCGCTGATCGAATACGTCCTCGCGATCGGCGCGGGCCTCATCCTGCTGACCGCCCTGCTAAGGGCCCAACGCCCCGCCCGTCACACGTCCTGACCCAGGGAGCTGACGGAACACGGTCAGCCCATGTACCGCCTGCTGCAACACAGCCAGCGCATCCACTGCCGCAGCGCGGCCACTCGGACGCTTGGTGACAGTCAGGGATGGGTTGGGGGACGGGGTCAGGGCTTATCGGAAGTTGCGGGGGCTTTGGTTACGGGAGAGAGAACTGGGGGTGGTGTGACGGTTGCGGCTAAAGGGGCCCCGGTGGCGGACGAGGAAATGGGCTATGGGATCGTCTTCCGAGTCGATCTTCAAATATGGTTTAGGTCGGCTAGTAATTGGGGTTACTGGCTGACTGAAAACCGGTTCGGCTGGTATGTGGTGAGACCGGCGCTTTCCCGGCAGGTCACCCGGTTCATGTCAAGATCGTCGGGGATAGAGTTGGCTGCCCCTTGATGACCTGCGGAGATTCTGTTTCTCGGCACTTTCAGGTCAAATCGCGGCGTAAAGTCGATTGCTTTTTCATTTCGGCCTCATTAAGGAACCGGCAGGCTTCTAATTCAGACCTGGCCTGCGTAGACTCCCGGCACCCGCGTTGCCGTCGTGAGGCGTCAAATCGCCCTCCGCGGGGTACGCGGTAGAGATCGTCTTTTCGGCGATCGAAGATCGCACGCCCCTGTCGAGGAGGACGGATGTCTGGGCTTTCCCTGTCAAGCCCGGCCAGCGCAGAAGTGGATCTCGGCGGCGGCGACCTCACACTGGTCGTCGTCGTCGGAGTGGTCGCCCTGCTGGCACTGGCCGTCGCCGGAGGTCTTGTACGAGAGGTACTGGCCGCGGGCCAGGGCACCGAGAAGATGCAGAGCATCGCTCGGGCCGTGCAAGAAGGCGCGAGCGCCTATCTGAAACGCCAGTTCCGCACCGTCGCGGTCTTCGTGGTGCTGATTCCACTCGTCCTGCTGCTGCTCCCCGCCGACTCGACCGGTGAACGGATCGGGCGTTCGGTCTTCTTCGTCATCGGCGCGGCGTTCTCGGCCATCACCGGGTTCGTCGGCATGTGGCTCGCGGTCCGCGGCAACGTCCGGGTCGCGGCGGCGGCCCGCGAAGGGCAAGGCGGCGAGAAGAGGGCGATGCGCATCGCCTTCCGCACGGGCGGCGTCGCCGGGATGTTCACGGTGGGCCTCGGGCTCTTCGGCGCCGCCGTGGTCGTGCTGGCGTACAAGGGCGACGCGCCGAAGGTCCTGGAGGGCTTCGGCTTCGGCGCCGCGCTGCTCGCGATGTTCATGCGAGTCGGCGGCGGCATCTTCACCAAGGCCGCCGACGTGGGCGCCGACCTGGTCGGCAAGGTCGAGCAGGGCATCCCCGAGGACGACCCGCGCAACGCCGCCACCATCGCCGACAACGTGGGCGACAACGTCGGTGACTGCGCCGGCATGGCGGCCGACCTGTTCGAGTCGTACGCGGTCATGCTCGTCGCCGCGCTCATCCTGGGCACGGCGGCGTTCGGCACCGAGGGGCTCGTGTTCCCGCTGATCGTGCCGATGATCGGCGTGATCACCGCCGTGATCGGAATTTTCGCGGTGACGCCCCGGGACAAGGACCGCTCGGGCATGTCGGCGATCAACCGCGGCTTCTTCATCTCGGCGATCATCTCCGCCGTGCTCGTGGCCGTGGCCGCGTTCGCCTACCTGCCGTCCTCGTTCGACGAGCTCTCCGGTGTCTCGGACCCGAAGATCCTCGGACTGGACGCCAACCCGCAGGTCGTCGCGCTCGGCGCGGTGATCATCGGCATCGTGCTGGCCAGCGCCATCCAGCTGCTGACCGGCTACTTCACCGAGACCAACCGCAAGCCGGTGCAACAGGTCACCGACAGCGCCCGGACCGGCCCGGCGACGGTGATCCTGTCCGGTATCTCGCTCGGCCTGGAGTCGGCGGTCTACACCGCGCTCGTCATCGCCGGCGCGGTGTACGGGGCGTTCCTGCTGGGCTTCGGCAACACCACGGTCGCGCTGTTCGCGGTCGCGATGGCGGGCACCGGCCTGCTGACCACGGTCGGCGTCATCGTGTCGATGGACACCTTCGGCCCGGTCTCCGACAACGCGCAGGGCATCGCCGAGATGTCCGGTGACGTGGAGGGCGAGGGCGCCGCGGTGCTCGAACGCCTGGACGCGGTCGGCAACACCACCAAGGCGATCACCAAGGGCATCGCGATCGCGACGGCCGTGCTGGCGGCGACCGCGCTGTTCGGCTCGTTCCGTACGACCGTCGTCAGCGCGCTGTCAGACGCGTCCGACGACGCCAAGGACGCGCTCGGTGACTTCGCCACGTTCAACATCTCCATCGACAGCCCGAACGTGCTGATCGGGCTGATCATCGGTGCGGCCGTGGTGTTCCTGTTCTCCGGGCTCGCGATCATGGCGGTCAGCCGGGCGGCGGGCCGGGTCGTGGTGGAGGTGCGCGAGCAGTTCCGCACCAAGCCCGGGATCATGGACTACACCGAGAAGCCCGACTACGACCGCGTCGTGGACATCTGCACCCGGGACGCCCAGCGCGAGCTGGCCACGCCGGGGCTGCTGGCCATCCTGACGCCGATCGCGGTCGGCTTCGGCCTCGGGTACGCGCCGCTGGGCGCGTTCCTCGGCGGCGCGATCGCGTGCGGTGTGCTCATGGCCGTGTTCCTCGCGAACGCGGGCGGCGCCTGGGACAACGCCAAGAAGCTCGTCGAGGAAGGGCACCTCGGCGGCAAGGGCAGCGAGGCCCACGAGGCCACGGTGATCGGTGACACGGTCGGTGACCCGTTCAAGGACACCGCCGGTCCGGCGATCAACCCGCTGATCAAGGTCATGAACCTGGTCGCGCTGCTCATCGCCGACGCCGTCGTGACGTACGCGGGCAACGTCCCGCTGCGCATCGGCGTCGCCGGGGCGGCGGTGATCGTCGTCGTCGGCGCCATCGTGCTCTCCAAGCGCCGCGCCGACCCGATCGGCTCGGGCGAGGGCCAGCCCGCGGTCGTCGGCGGCACCACGACCGGCACCGTCCCCGGGGCCGAGACCGCCGGCGAGGTCGAGTCGGGCGCCGCCGCGGCCCCGCCCGCCGAGACCGCCGAAGGGGCCGAGACGCCGCCCAAGCCGCGTCCCGACTCCGACCGCGAGTCGTCCGCCAACAAGGCCTGACCCGCAACGCACCCCGAAGGGGCCGGTGGCACCCAGCCACCGGCCCCTTCGCGTGCCCGCCCCACCGTGACCGCAGGCCCGCCGCAGCCCCCCGCCCACCCCGCCTCTGCCCCCTGGCCCGCCGCAGCCAGCCCTCCGCCGCGTCCGCAGTCCCTCCGTCGCGCCTAGCATCCCTCCTGCCGCGCCGCCAGCCCGCATGTCCGACCTCCGCATCTCGTGTCTGGCCGGCCGCGTCCGGCGTCCACCAGGTGGGTCCGGCTCCCGCCGTCCGGGAGCCACCCGCCGCGTTTGCTGTCCTCCGCTCGTGGCGCGGGTGCAGCCAACGGTTCCTCGCTGCCAGCCCTCGCCTGCTCGTCCTCGGTGTCCGCTCATGCTGTCGACGCCGGGGCCGTTTGCTTGTGCAGGCGGGGCGGGCGGTGTGTTCGCTCTGGCTGGGTGTGGGTGGTGTCGGGAGCATGGAGGGGTGGTCGTACGCTGTACGCGGGGCCGGTTGATGTTTCAGGATGGGAGGCGTGGCGGTGAGCGACGGGAAGTCGACGATGTCGGGGCCGAAGGGGTTCGCCATCATCCTTGGCGGCATGCTCGGGATCATGCTGGTGCTCTGGGGAATCGGCGCGATGGTCGCCCCCTGACGGACTGCCCGTCGGCGCGGCGGGCGATCGCGGGGCTAGGGTGGCGGCTATGCCGACGCTCATCGTGCTTCGCCACGCCAAGGCCGTCGCGGGCCTTGGGCTCGCCGACATCGACCGCCCGCTCAACGATCGCGGCCGGCGGGACGCCGCGGCGACCGGTGAGTGGCTGCGGGACAATGATCTGGTCCCTGACCGGGTGCTGTGTTCCACGGCCGTGCGTACCCGCGAGACCCTTGATGGACTCGCACTCCAGGCCGAGGTGAGCTTCGAGGCTCAGATCTACGACAACGAGCCCGAGACGTTGTTGTCCCTCGTCCGCGAGACCGACGATGGCGTACGGACGCTGCTCCTCGTCGGGCACAACCCCTCGGTGCACCAGCTCGTGCACGACCTCACCGGCGACGCCCCGGACGCGTTCCCGACCTGCGCGCTCGCCGTCATCGAGCTCACCGTGCCCTGGGCCGAAGCTTGGCGCGGAGCCGGCACGCTGACGCTGACCCGTACCCCCAAGGGCTGAACCTACCTCGCGGGTTTGTCCTCCACGGGCGGGCCGGGGCGGCTGGCGGCCAGCGCCGATTCGATCAGGTCGTCGGCGTCGCCGCGGAGGGATCGGAGCGCGTAGCGGACGCCCGAGACCTGGAGCAGGGTGTGGCGCAGCGGAGTGAAGGCGTCGGTCTCCACGCCCGCTTCGACCTCCGCACGGCGCCTGCGCGCGATCTTGGAGAGGTAGGTGTCGAGGTCGGCGAACTGCTCGTCCAGGCGGCGGTCGGCCTCGGACGTGTCCGGAGTGGATCCTGCGGCGTCCGGTGCGGGAACGGATGTGTCCGGAACGCGTATGGAGGCGTCGGACGCGAGGGCGGACGTGGCCGGCGCGGGCGGCGAGATGTCCGGTGCGGTGACGGAGGAGCTCGGTGTGGAGGCGTCCGGGGCTGGGGCGGCGGTCTCTGTTGTGGGTTCGGGTGGGTCTTCTAGGGCGGCTGCGGCTTCTTCCAGCTGATCGGCTATGCGGTCCAAAATTCGGGGGGCGGGGCCGCTGTCGATCTCTTCCTCGCGGGACATGCGGGCCACCGCGATGAGGTGGTCGCGTACCCGGTGGGCCGTCTGGGCGGCGGCTCTCAGGCACGCTATGCGTTCGGTGTCGGGCACGCGTTCCTTGGCGAGGCGGTTGCGGGCTTCGGTGATGGCCTCGGTGGCCTGCTCCGCCGCCATGACCTTGTCGTGCGGCAGGCGTTCGTGCTCGTCCTCCACCACGGCGGCCGTCGCCCGCGCCAGATCGGCGTGGACGCCGAGGAGGTGGCCGAGCTGGACGGGCAGCCGCTCGGCGTACCCCGCCGGCCACAGCAGACGGGTCGCGAGTACGGTCACGAGCCCGCCCGCGATCGTCAGGGCGATCCGTTCGCCGGCCGCGGTCCAGTCCGAGGGGACGGAGAAGTCCATCAGCATCATCGCCAGCGGCGTCCCGAAGAGCGCCCAGTAGGTGAAGTTCACCGAGCGCAGGGCGAACGCGGCCAGAGCGAACACGAAGAGCACCACTGTGGCCGTGACCTGTCCCGGCGCCAGGGCCAGGAGGACGGCGGCGATCGCGCTGCCGATCGCGGTGCCGCCCACTCGCTGCACGACCCGTTCGATGGTGTCGCCGTACGTGCCGCGCATGCACAGCATGACGGTGATCGTCAGCCAGTGGCCGTGCGGCAGGTTGAGCGCCGCGACGAGCGCCATCGCGAGGGCGACCGCGAGGCTGACCCGTGTGACCTGCCTGAACGTGGGAGAGCGTGTCCGCACGGCGGTTCCGGCGCGGCCCCAGACCGATCCCTTGGTGTCGAGGGGCCGGGGCAGGCCGAGGCTGATCCGCAGGCCGCCCGCGACGATCCGGCGGGCGGACTCCATGCTGCCCGCGATGCGGTCGATCGAACGCCGGATCTGGCCGATCAGCGCCGCCGCGACCAGGTCCTCGTCACCGGCGAGACCGGCTCGCCGGATCACCTCGCTCTGCCTGCCCAGGCGCCGGATGGCCGCGGACTCCACGCTGCCGAGCGGGGTCTGGCCGGTCGTCCCGGTCGCCCCGGCCAGCAGGCGCAACCGTGCCGCCAGCGCCGCGATCGCGACGTGCACCTCCATCTCCCAGTCGCGGTCGGGCGGTCTCCGGCGCGCCGCCTCCACCAGTGCCCGGAGCGCGACGGTCTCCTGGAGAATCCTGGCGAGCGCCTCGATCAGCCGTTCGGGACGGGTCGGCTCGTCCTGGCCGCCGCGGCCCGCCCGGTAGAGGCCGTACGTCGTGCGTGCGGCCGTCAGGGCACGGGCGGCGGCCCGGCGGCGTTCCTCCCAGTCCGGCTTGTGGACGACGGCGGCGAGATCGGGGTTGGTCAGGTCGACGGCGTTCAGGGCGCTGGCGTCCGGGGCGCCGATGTCCTGGGCGACCGCGTCGAGCGCCTCGGCCACCGCCTCGGCGGCCTCTGAGAGGGCTGTGCGGAGGGGGCGCAGCCTTAGCGCGGTCCACGGCAGGAGCAGCAGGACGCTGACGAGGACCCCGCCCAGCAGTTCCAGGAACCCGTTGAACGCCACGTCCTCCGCGCGTGGCCGGACGGCCGTCAGCAGGACCGCCAGCCCGGCCGTGGGGCCGATCCAGCCGACCGAGCTCCCGAGGGCCACGATCGGCGGCACGACGGCGACGGCCAGCCAGATGTGGCCGCTCAGATGGCCGCCGATGGTCGCCCCGACCGCGACGACGATCGTGGCGGCGGCGAGGTTGCGGGCCCGCGCCCCGTACGGCCCCTCAGGCGCCCGGAGCGACACCAGATAGGCCCCGAGCGCGATCATCGAACCCTCGGTGGCATGGCCCGTCAGAGCGCCCGCGAGGAGCGGCAGGGCCAGGGCGAGCGACGAGGCGAGCCCGTAGAAGGGCGCCGCCCGGCCTTCGATCTTGGCGTAGGCCTCGCGCGCACCCCACAGCACTCTTGCCCACCCCCTGATCCGAGGTCCCGGTCCCGCTCACGATGTACCCGCGATCGTCACCTTGATCACGGACGCCTCGTCCTTATCGCCCGTATCACCACTCACCGGTTCGGAACGGACGATCAGCGGTAAAGCGGGGTGTCGCCCCATCGATCCGGGAGCGGGAGTCCGGGTCGGTGTCGGCGGAGGGCCGGGTAGGAGGGCGGAGGCAGGGTGCGCTGCCTCGGGCGTCGGGCAACTGGCTTTGAGATACGCCCTAGGCGGGGCGCGGGGCGTCGGCGGCGTCGGCCGCCTCCACCTCGTCGCGGGAGATGCCCAGGAGGAAAAGGATCGTGTCGAGGTAGGGGAAGCTGACGGCGGTGTCGGCGGCCTCGCGTACGACGGGCTTGGCGTTGTAGGCGATGCCCAGCCCGGCGGCCTGGAGCATGTCGAGGTCGTTGGCGCCGTCGCCGATCGCGACCGTCTGGTTGATCGGGATCCCGGCCTCGCGGGAGAACTGTTCGAGGGCCGTGGCCTTGCCCGCGCGGTCGATCACGGGGCCGACGACGCCGCCGGTGAGCTTGCCGTTCACGATCTCCAGGGTGTTGGCGGCCGAGTAGTCGATGCCGAGATCGGCCACGAGGGCGTCGGTGACCTGGGTGAATCCGCCGCTCACGATCGCGAACTTGTAGTCGAGGCGCTTGAGCGTCCGGACCAGCGTGCGGGCTCCGGCGGCCAGTTCGACCTTGTCGCGCACGGCGTCGATCGCCGAGGCGTCGAGCCCGGCGAGGAGCGCGACCCGTTCGCGCAGGGAGCCCTCGAAGTCGAGCTCGCCGCGCATCGCGGCCTCGGTGACCTTGGCGACCTCGGGCAGGCAGCCCGCGTGCTCGGCGAGGAGTTCGATGACCTCGCCCTGGATGAGGGTCGAGTCGACGTCCATCACGATGAGCCGCTTGGCGCGGCGGTGCAGCCCGCCGTGCTGGACGGCCACGTCGACCTGCTGCTCGGCGGCCTCGATGGCCAGACCGGCGCGCAACGCCTCGGGGTCGGCGCCGGAGACGTCCATCTCGATGCAGGTCACGGGGTAGTGCGCGAGGCGTTCGATGCGGTCGATGTTGGCGCCGTTGGCGGCGATGCGGCCCGCGATCCCGGCCATGGCGGCGGGCTTCAGCGGGGCGCCGAGCACGGTCACGTGCAGGCGGCCGCGGCGGCGCGGCATGGTCTTGAGCTTGCCCGTGGAGAGCTCGATCTCCATGTCGAGGTCGGTCGCGACCCGTTCGGCCGCGGTCCACACCTGGCCGATGTCGGCACCGTCCCCGTACGCGATCAGGACGCCCAGGACGAGCCGTCCGCGGATCACGACCTGCTCGACGTCGGCGACCGTCACCGGGAACCCGGAGAGCGTGCTGAACAGCCGCGATGTCACGCCGGGGCGGTCGCGGCCGGTGAGAGTGATGAGCAGAGTGCGCTGTTCTGTCCCGTCCATGCTGGTCACCACGGTACCGGCCGCGGGTGAACGGACGCGCACGCCGTCCAGCATCCGGACGATCGCACGGTGAACTCCCGGGTGCGCGCGGGTGACGTCAACGGGGAAGCAGCAGGTTGAGGTCCCCGAACTCGTGCCAGAGGTAGCTCTCGTCGAGGGCGGCCTGGTAGGTGCTCTTGAGGAGATCGTGACCGGCGATGGCCGTCAGCATCATCAGGTGCGAGGACTTCGGCTCGTGGAGGCCGGTGAGCAGGCCGTCCACCACGCGTACGCCGTCCTCGGGCGTGATGATGTGCTCGGTCCAGCCGCTGGAGGCCTGGACGCGCCCGTTGGAGCCGGCGGCGGTCTCCAGGGCGCGGACGGCCGTCGTGCCGACCGCGATCACGTCGCCGCCACGGGCCCGGACGTGGTTGACGAGATCGGCGGTCTGCTCGGGCACCTCGTACCGTTCGGCGTACGGGGGCTCGTGCGCCTCGGGCGAGGCCACGCCGGTGTGCAGGGTGATCGGGGCGAGCAGCACGCCGCCCGACACCAGCCGGGTCACGAGCTCCGGCGTGAACGGCCTCGCCGCGCTGGGCATCTCCGCGCTGCCGGTGCTCCGGTCATGGGCGAACGTGGTCTGGTACGCGGCGGTCGGCCAGTCGCGGCGCACGTACCCGTACCGGATCGGCCTTCCGTACGCCCGCAGGTACGGGACCACGTCGGTGCTGAGACGGGCCTCCCAGAGGCGCTCCGTCCGCCGTCCGATCAAGGTCAGCGTCGCGCCGCCGGGCATCGGGATCCACTCGCCGGGGCAGCCGCCGCCGTAGGGGACGCTCGCCTTGCCCGTCCGGCGGCGCAGCTCGACCAGCCAGAGCCGGTCACCGCCGTCCGCCTCCGCGCCGACCGCGGGCGTGGCTGCGGATGCAGGCACAGGCACGGCCGCGGGGGTGGCTGCGAGCGCTTCTGCGGCGGTCTCGACGGGGAACATCGCCGCGGCGCTGGGGGTCGGGAGGGGTGTCGAGAAGTGCACGGCGATCTTGTCCAGCCGGACGGCCGCGGGCAGCGTCGCGGACGTGTTGACCACCAGCAGGTCGCCGGGACGCAGCAGGTCCGGCAGAGCGCGGAACTCGTGGTGGCTCACCTCGCCACCGGCCCGGCGGCCGACCAGGAGCCGGACGCCGTCGCGGGTTCTACCGCGGGCCTCCGGGGGTTCGTGGGCTTCGAGGGCGGGCGGGAGGGTGAATTCGAGTGTCTCGGTCATGGTTCGTCTCCTGGGGGTCGCGACGTCCGGTGTCTCGGGCATGGGGATCAGGCCTTCCCGGCTTCCAGCCGGAAGGCGGCGACGACCGCGAGCGCGGCGATCGCGGTGAAGAGGACGCCGGCGACGATCAGGCCCTGTTCGAGGTGCTCGGTGCCGAACCCGGTGACCAGGGCGCCCGCCAGCCCGACCACGACGGACGAGCCGAGGGTGTCGCTGATCTGGAGGGCGGACGAGTTGACGCCCTGCTCCTCCTCGGCCGACTGGTCGAGCATGAGGACGCTGAGGCTGCTGATCGCGAAGCCCATGCCGAAGCCGCCGATGGTCCACGCGGGCGCCGCCCACCAGCCCGACAGTTGCAGTGTGACCGTCACCGCGACCACGCCGACCGTTGTGAACACCGCGCCCAGCAGGACGAAGAGCCTCTGGGGACGCTTGGAACGGCCCTGGATCTGGGAGGCGGCCGACCAGCCGAGGGCGGCGACGGTGAGCACGATTCCCGCCTGGGTGGCGCTGAAGCCGTGAAGCGATGTGAGGGCGAGCGGGATGAAGACGTCCGTACCGAAGAACGCACCGGCCAGCAGACCACGGGCCACCACGACGCTGGGTAGGCCGCGCCGCATCCTGAGCGTTCCGGCAGGGAAGAGCTTTGGCAGGCCATACGCGAGCCCTGCCAGACCGACGATCGCGGCTGGGACCAGCATCAGGCCGGGGTTGTCGAGCCCGTACAGCAGAAGTCCTGCACCGGCCGCTACGGCTACGGCGGCGATGTAGCGGGTGGCCCCCGTACGGCCTGCCGGCGCGTGCTCGACGGGCTTCAGGTTGCGGAACGCGGGGATCAGCATGGCCGCGGCCGGGATCACCAGCGGGATCAGGCCGAGGAACACCCAGCGCCAGCCGATGTGCTCGGCGACCACGCCGCCCACCGCCGGGCCGATCAGCGAGGGCAGCACCCAGGCGGCGGCGAGCGCGGCGAACACCCTCGGCCGCAGCGACTCGGGATACACGCGGGCGATCAGCACGTAGCTGGCGACCATGGCGACGCCCGTGCCCAGGCCCTGGACGGCGCGGCCGGCGACGAAGATCGCCATCGTGGGGGCCGCGCCGGCGATCGCCAGCCCGGCGACGAACGTGGCGAGCCCGAGCAGGAGCGGCCGCGCGGGCCCGGATCGGTCGATCCAGCCGCCCGCGAGCACGGTGGCGAGGAGGCTCGCGATCAGCGTGCCGCTGAAGCCCCACGCGTACAGCGACATGCCGTTCAGGTCCCGCGCCGTCACCGGCATCACCGTGGCGACCGCCATGGCCTCGAAGGCCAGCAGGGTCACGGTCAGCACGATGCCGAGCGTGGGCGTGCGGTACGCGCCGCTCAGCAGGCCCTCGCTCGGCGTCCGCTTCCCATGAGCGGGGGTGGCTGGAGCGTCGACCGGCGCTGCCAACGCGCTGGAGGACGTAGGCGGGGTATCGACTGGCGTTGGCAGGGCGGCGGCGGGGGAGTCGGGTTCTATTGCGGTGGTCATCGTGTACCTGCCAGGTCGGCGGCCCGGTAGCGGCCGCTGGGGGAGCGTTCGGTGATGAGGTGCCGGAGGACCGCCGCGGACTCTTCGGGAGGGGGCGCGGCGTCCGCGTCCTCGCCCGCGGCGCGGAGCATCTCGGTGCGCATCTCGCCGGGGTCGACCCACCAGACGGCCACATCGGGCTCCTCGGCGGCGAGGACGTGGGAGATCTGCTCCAGGGCCGCCTTGGTGGAGCCGTAGCCGCCCCACGTCTCGTACGGCTCGCGGGAGGCGTCCGACGTGATGTTGAGGATCGCGCCGCCTCGTTCGCGCAACGTCGGCAGCAGCGCCTGGACGAGCGCGAGGGGCGCCAGCGTGTTGATCCGGAACGCCTCGGCCAGGTCGTCCAGCGGCTGGTCGGCGAGGCGGGGCAGCGGAGTCGTGCCGAGCGTGCCCGCGTTGTTGATCAGCAGGTCGAGCCCGCCGGCCTCCCCGGCCGCACGGACGAGCCGCTCCCGGTGCTCCGGGTCGGCCACGTCGCCCGCGATCGCGGCGACGGGGACGCCGTCGGAGGCGAGTTCCTTGGCCGCGGCTTCGAGGGCTTCGGCGCCGCGTGCGTTCAGGATGAGGTTCCAGCCGTCCCGGGCGAGTTCCCGGGCGATCGCCCGGCCCAGCCCACGGGAGGCGCCGGTGATGAGTGCCGTCTTCTGCGTCATGCCTCGACGCTAGAAATTCCGGCCTCGAAGGTCATCGGCCGACCGGTCCCGCGCCTTCTCCTCTTATAGGCCTAGGACCTTCGACGCCACCTAGGACCTGGGGCTGATTTGGGATGAGGCGCCCAGAGAGTACGGTCTTCACATGCGGGCCACGAACGGCTCGGCCGGCGGGAGCGGAGCGGGGTGAGATGAGCGTCGACCAGCGCGGCTGCGGCGATCCGGGGGCGACCCTGCACGCCGTCAGCTCCGCCGTGCTCGCCGTGACCCGCCACCTGTCCGTCCATGAGGTCCTGCAGGTGATCGTAAGGGCCGCCGCGCAGCTCCTGGACGCCCGTTATGTCGCCCTGGGGGTGCCGGACGACGAGGGATCGTTCGCCGAGTTCGTGGTCGAGGGCGTCTCGGACAAGGAGTGGGAGGCCATCGGCCCCCTGCCCCGCCAGCACGGCATGCTCGCCGCGATGCTGCGCGACAACGAGCCCAAGCGGCTGAGCGACATCCGGCGTGAGCCGGAGTTCGAGGGCTGGCCCGCGGCGCACCCCGTCCTCAAAGACTTCCTCGGCATGCCGATCCGCGACGGCGAGGACGTGCTCGGCATCATCTTCCTCGCCAACAAGCAGAACGTCGCCAAGGGCGAGGGCTTCACCAAGGCCGACGAGGATCTCCTCTCGCTCTTCGCCGCGCACGCCGCCATCGCCATGACCAACGCCCGGCTGTACGAGCACAACCGCGAGCTCACCGTCGTCGCCGAACGCAACCGGCTCGCCCGCGAGCTGCACGACGCGGTGGCGCAGAAGCTGTTCTCGCTCCGGCTCACCGCCAAGGCCGCCGCCGCGCTCGCCGATCGCGATCCGGCCCGCACGGTCGCCGAGCTCGGCCAGGTCGAACGGCTCGCCGCCGAGGCGCTCGCCGAGCTCCGCGCCGTGATCTTCGAGCTCCGGCCGGCCGACCTCGTCGACGGCCTGGCCGCCTCGCTGCGCAAGCACGTCGAGGTACTCGACCGCGCGTACGACACCGCCGTACGGTTCGTGGGAGACGGCGCGGTCGCGCTGCCCGAAGACCAGGAGGCCGCGCTGTTCCGGATCGCCCAGGAGGCCCTCTACAACTCGCTGCGCCACTCCGGCGCGGGCGTCGTCGAGGTGAGCCTCCACAACGACGACGACCGGGTCGTCCTGGAGGTGTCCGACGACGGCGCCGGGTTCGACCCCGTGGCGCTGAACGGCGGCGACCGCATGAGCGAGCCGTCGCCGGGCGGTCTCGGGCTGGCGTCCATGCGCGACCGGGCACGGTCGATCGGCGGCGCCCTGTCGATCGACGCCGCTCCGGGCACGGGCACCGTGGTCCGGCTGGAGGTGCCCGCATGACTCTCGCCGCCGGGGGCACGGGGAGTTCCGTGATCAAGGTGCTGATCGCCGACGACCATCCGGTCGTCCGGCAGGGGCTGCGGACCTTCCTCGGGATCCAGGAGGACATCGAGGTGGTCGGTGAGGCGGAGGACGGCGTGTCCGCCGTGGCACTGGCCGAATCGCTGGATCCCGATATCGTTCTCATGGACCTCAAGATGCCCGGCGCCGACGGCTTGGCCGCGCTGACGGAGCTACGGGCTCGAGGGGTGGCGGCACGCGTTCTGGTCCTGACGAGCGTGACGGAACGTGGACACGTGCTGCCGGCTGTACAGGCAGGGGCGGCTGGGTACCTATACAAGGATGTCGATCCGCAGGCGCTGGTCCAGGCGATCAGGGCGGTGCACGACGGGCATGTCCTGTTCGCGCCCGACGCCGCCGAGGCGATGGTGCGTGTGGATCCGGCGGCCGGAGACGACCGCGGCCTCGCCGCGCTGACCGAACGGGAACGGGAGGTGCTCGTGCAGATCGCACTGGGCAGATCCAACCGGGAGATCGGGCGTGCGCTCATGGTCTCTGAGAAGACCGTCAAGACACACGTCAGTAATCTGCTCATGAAGCTGGGAGTCCAGGATCGGACGCAGGCGGCGTTGTACGCCGTCCGGCACGGCCTGGCCGGCGACTGATACAACTCCCACGACAGGATCGTCATCGAAATCGGTATGAACGTAACAATCAGGTACGCAGCAGGCAGTGACATCGGGTGCAGCCGAGAGAACAACGAGGACTCGGGCTACGCCGGTGCACGGTTGATCGCGGTCGCCGACGGCATGGGCGGCTACGCGGGCGGCGAGGTCGCCAGTTCCACCGTCATCGGCTCGCTGCGCTCGCTGGACACCGATGCCCACAATGACGAGCTTGTCGAGAGCCTGGGCCGGGCCGTGGCCGAGGCCAACGAGAAGTTGCGGATAGTGCGCGAGGAACGGCCCGACCTGAGCCGCATGGGCACCACGCTCACCGCGATGTTCTGGTCCGGCACCCGCGTCGCCCTCGCCCACATCGGCGACTCCCGCGGCTACCTCCTGCGTGACGGCGAGCTCTTCCAGATCACCCAGGACCACACGATGGACCAGTTGCTGAACGCGGAGGCGGGTGAGACGGGCCAGGTCCCCGACCCCGCCGAGACGTCCCGCCTCTCCCACGTCCTCTACCGCGTCCTCGACGGCCGGGAGGACCGCGAGCCCGACCTCCGCCTCCGCGAGGCGCGCCTGGGCGACCGCTACCTCCTGTGCTCCGACGGCCTCAGCGGCCCGGTCGACGCCCAGACGATCTACGAGGTGCTCACCGCCGAAGCCGAGCCGTCCTGGGCCATCCAGCGCCTGATCCAGCTGGCCCGCGACGCCGGCGGCCCCGACAACATCACCGCCGTGATCGCCGACGTGGTCGAACCGGACCAGGTGACCGAGCCCACCTCGTCCCAGACGGTAGGCGCCGCCGGCCAAGCCTGACCGCCCCCTTCACAAGCGCGTCCCAACACCCACCAGGCCCCTAGCGCCCGGCAGCAGCGCCTTCACCCGTGCCCTCCTCGCGCGCCCTCCATGCTGTGGCCCACCGTGCCCGCCATCACCCAGCCGCTGCCCGTACGCGCCCCCCTCCACGCGCCGCTGGCTCCCTCTGCTGATCTGGCCTCTGAAAGTGCTTGTGTCGGGGGGTGTTCCTTGGATGTCCGCCATATGGGACGGTTGCGTGTCCGGTTGGTTGTGGATTGTGTGCTGAACGTGAGGGATGGGCGCTGAAGTGCGCTGTTACGTGGGGCTCATCGCTCGAAAGGGGACCCATCCACTTGGGGGTTTGTCCTAGTCTTGCCCCTGAGGGTGTGTCATGCCCGTTCAGGTAACGGTCCGATCGCGGATGGTCGCTTGGGCTTGACCTACCTCGGGGTGGACCCGATATACGGGTCACTCGGATTAAGTCATCGAGGCGGAGGATTCGTTGGGGGGAGCGCCCGGGGCGACCGTCGCCGGGGCACCGCAGGGTGCGCCGGGGGCCATGGTCAGCCGGACCCTCACCGCTGCGCGGCACGGCCCTGTGGGTGTGCTGCTGCGCGTTGCGGCCATGGCCACCGCGGCCATGGGCGCGGCGTGGATCCACCGTGTCAACGACCCCGGTGTGCTCTGTCCCCTCCGGGCAGTCACCGGTGTTCCCTGCCCTCTGTGCGGCGGTACGACCGTGTTCATCGAGCTGGGTTCGGGCCAACCGGTCCGTGCCGCGCTGGCGAACCCGGTGGCCTTCGCCGGTGCGATCGTGCTCGCCTTCGCACCGCTGGGGCTGGGAAGCCGGTGGTGGGCACTCCGACCGGGCACTCGCGCGTGGGTGCTCGGCACCGCCCTCGTGGGGTCGGAGCTGTGGCAGCTTGTCCGGCTCGGTCTCCTGCGGGTTTGAGGCCGTCTTCCCTCGTCGGCCAGACTTGCGGAGCCCTCCGGGTCCGGCGGGCGTCACAAAACCACAGGGTCAATCAATAAGGAGCAAGTGTGGGTAACCCCTACGACCCGTACGGGCAGCAGCAGCCGGGCTACGGCGGTCAGCAGCCCGGCTACGGCCAGCCCCCTGCCCAGCCCGGCTACGGTCAGCCCCCGGCGCAGCCTGGATACGGCCAGCCGCCGCCTGCCCAGCCCGGTTACGGTCAGCCGCCCGCGCAGCCTGGCTACGGCCAGCCGCCCGCGCAGCCCGGCTACGGTCAGCCCCCGGCGCAGCCGGGTTACGGTCAGCAGCCCGCCGCGCAGCCCGGTTACGGTCAGCAGCCCGCTTACCAGGAGGTGCACCACCACCACTACGGCTCGACCGGCCAGCTGGCCGAGTGGGGCTCGCGTGCGGGTGCGCTCATCATCGACTGGCTCGCGGTGTTCTCGCTGCCGGGGATCATCTACTTCATCGGCTACCTCATGCTGCTGAACGGCTCCGGCGTCGGCGGGCTGCTGGCGTTCCTGGGCTTCATCGGCATGATCGCCGGCGGTCTGTGGCTCACCTACCAGGAGGGCACGACCGGCCAGACGATCGGCAAGCGCCAGATGGGCATCCGCCTGGTGGGCGCGCAGACCGGTCAGCCGATCGGCTTCGGCATGGCCTTCCTCCGGCGCTTCGCCCACGCCGCCGACAGCTTCGCCTGCTACATCGGCTACCTGTGGCCGCTGTGGGACGACCGCAAGCAGACCTTCGCTGACAAGATCTGCAACACGCTCGTCGTTCGTAGCTAGCAGGACGCGCACAGCCGTTGCCCTGAACGACGGCTCCGCGCCTCTGCCTCTGAACGGGGCGTTCCCTTCGCCGGGAGCGCCCCGTTGGGCTTTCCCGGCCCCGGCCGACCGCGCTAGGGGACGGGGTCGAAGGCGCTGTTGCAGGCGGCCACGAGGGCCCGGCGGACGGCGTTGTCGAGGAGCCGGAGGGCGTCGCCGCGGCGGTGCATCTGGTCGGCGGTGAGACCGTGGGCGTCCATGCGGCGGGCCAGGTCGACGACCACCGCCAGCCGGCCGGCCAGGGCGGCGACGCGGTGGGCACGCTGCGGGTAGCCGGGGGCCAGCGGGTGGCCGTTGCGGCCGGGGTCGCGCAGGTCGGCCAGGGCGTCGGCGATCTCGGGCGGGATGCCGGACACGTCGTCGACGGTCAGCAGCGCCTCGGTGGCGTCGCGCATGGCGAGGGTGAGCCGGCGGTCGGCTTCGGCCAGGGAGGGCACGTCCGGCAGGCCGGGGGCGGCGTCCTGGGCGGTCCAGCGGACGCCGACGTAGGAGGAGCCGCGGCGGTCCTCGATCGGGACGAGGCCGATCGCGCGTCCCGGCAGCGAGACGATCACGGCCGCCTCGGCGTCGAGGGCGGCACGGTTGAAGGCGGGCGGGCCGGTCAGCCCGAGCGGGTCGCCGGGGGCGGGGAGCGCCAGCCGGAACGCGGTCATGCCCGCCACTCGCAGGTCGCCCAGGCCGCGGCGGAGCGGCACCTCGTCGGCGGCGCAGAGGATGTGCGGGCCAGAGGCGTCCTCGACGGCGTCCACGGCCTCGTCCAGGCCGATGTGGCCCGCCAGCCAGGCGTTGCCCCAAGCGACCAGAGCGGTCGCGGTGTCCGCGCCGTTGTGACTCATCCCACCCTCCGAACAGCGGCGTGCATGCAGACCACCATAAGCGTTGAAAACCGCACTGGCGGCTTGGAGCCCGTGGGCTCGCAGGTACAGCGGGCAGGAGAGGACATTCCTTCCCCGGCCGCGGAACCGGCGCTTCCCACTGGAAGTAGGCTGTGGACGGATCATTCGGCACGGCGGGACTGGGGACATGCACTCGATGGCCGGCGATGTACTTGAGCTCCGCGGAGTCGGGGTAAAGCGCGAGGGCGCGCAGCTGTTGCGCGACGTCTCGTGGACGGTGAACGAGGACGAGCGCTGGGTGATCGTCGGCCCCAACGGGGCGGGCAAGACCACGCTGCTGCAGATCGCCGCCGCCCTGTTGCACCCGACCGAGGGGACGGTCGACATCCTCGGCGAGCGGCTCGGCCGCACCGACGTCTTCGAGCTCCGGCCGCGCATCGGCATCGCGAGCGCCGCGGTCGCCGAGAAGGTGCCGACGGACGAGAAGGTCATCGACCTGGTCCTCACCGCCTCGTACGCGATCCTCGGGCGGTGGCAGGAGGAGTACGACTCGACCGACCTCACCCGCGCCGTCGAGCTGCTGGAGGCCCTCGGCTGCGCCGACCTCATCCGGCGCAGGTTCGCCACCCTTTCCGAGGGCGAGCGCAAGCGCGTGCAGATCGCCCGGGCGCTCATGCCCGACCCCGAGCTGCTCCTCCTGGACGAGCCGGCGGCCGGGCTCGACCTGGGCGGCCGCGAGGACCTCGTCCGGCGGATCGCCCGGCTGGCGGACGACCCGGCCGCGCCCACGACCGTCATGGTCACCCACCATGTGGAAGAGGTCCCCGAGGGCTTCACCCACGCGCTGCTGCTGCGCCGGGGCGGCGTGGTCGCGCAGGGCAAGGTGGACGAGGTGTTCACCGAGGAGCACCTGTCCGACTGCTTCGGCGTTCCCCTCGGCGTCGAGCGGCAGAACGGCCGCTGGTACGCGCGTTCTCTCGGCTGAAACAGCATCAATTGCTTGAAATTGACATCTGTCCCAAAAAGGGAAGCCGACTTACGATCCAGGAGTGACCCCCACGCTGATCCTGACCGTCGTGCTCATCGCGGTCGGCGCGCTGGTGCTCTACCGCTCCGTGCGGATCGTCCCGCAGGCGACGGCCGACATCATCGAGCGCTTCGGCCGCTACCACCGGACGCTCAACGCCGGGCTCAGCCTCGTGGTGCCGTTCGTCGACCAGGTCCGCAACCGCGTCGACCTGCGCGAACAGGTCGTCCCGTTCGCCCCCCAGCCGGTGATCACGGCGGAGAACCTCGTGGTCAGCATCGACACGGTCATCTACTACCAGGTCACCGACACCAAGGCCGCCACCTACGAGGTCGCCAACTTCCTGACCGCGATCGAGCAGCTGACCGTCACCACGCTGCGCAACATCATCGGCGGCATGGACCTCGAACGCACCCTGACCTCCCGCGAGGAGATCAACACCGAGCTGCGCGGCGTCCTGGACGAGGCCACCGGGCGCTGGGGGATCCGGGTCAACCGGGTCGAGCTCAAGGCCGTGGATCCGCCGGACTCCATCAAAGAGGCGATGGAGAAGCAGATGCGCGCCGACCGCGACAAGCGCGCCTCCATTCTCACCGCCGAGGGCCAGAAGCAGTCCGCCATCCTGACCGCCGAGGGCGAGCGCACCTCCGCCGTTCTCCGTGCCCGCGGCCAGGCCGAGGCCGCGGTGCTGGGGGCCGAGGCCGACGCCAAGGCCCAGGCCGCCCGCGCCCGCGGCCAGGCCCAGGCCATCGCCACCGTCTTCAAGGCCATCCACGAAGGCAACCCGGACGAGCGGCTGCTCGCCTACCAATACCTGCAGACCCTTCCGCGCATCGCCGAAGGCAACTCCAACAAATTGTGGATCGTGCCCAGCGAAATGGGCAAAGCGCTGGAGGGGCTCGGCGGCTTCTTTGGAGCGGTCAAGAGCACGGCCGACAACGCCGCCGGCAACGCTGTCAACAGCGCCGCCGGCAATGCCGCCGGCAACGATGGCGCCGCCCAGGTCCCGTCTCCCCGGTCCGAACCTCCGGCGCCCATCTCTGCCGAACCGAGCGAACTCGACGGCCCGCCCCGTCCCCGCGACGAGGACGACTACCGTCCCTACTCGCCCTGATCGCCGACGTCGCACGCCGCCCCGATCCCGCAGGCCCGCCGCCTCTGTTCCGAAGGCTCACCTCCCCCTTTTCGCAGGCTCGCCGCCCCCTGTTCCGTAGGCCCGCGCGGGGCTGCCGCACGCTCACCGCCGCCGCCTGTTCCGCAGGCTCGCCGCCCCTCGTTCCGCGAGCCCGCGCCTCTGCCGCACACCGGATAATCGTTGCGGAGGGTATGCGAATGTGTTCGTACGGTACGTTCGTGCACCCGGTGGCGGGTCGTGAGCTGGGCGTTCCCTACCATCGGGAAGCCGTAACGGAGTCGCACAGCTGGGTGGATCGGTTTGGACGTGCTTGACGTGGCCGCCATCTTCGCGGCAGGGGTCGCCGCGGGGGGTATCAATACGATCGTCGGCTCGGGGTCCCTGATCACGTTCCCGACCCTGGTGGCGCTCGGCTATCCGCCGGTGGTGGCCAACGTCTCCAACAACATCGGGCTCGTGCCCGGGTCGGTGACGGGGGCGTACGGGTACCGGCGGGAGCTCAAGGGCCAGCGCGAGCGGCTGCTGCGGCTGGGCACCGCCTCGTTCACGGGCGCGCTGATCGGCGGGGCGCTGCTGCTGGGGCTGCCCGCCTCGGCATTCAAGATCATCGTTCCGGTGTTGATCGTGATCGCGCTGGTGCTGGTGGTCGTCCAGCCCCGGCTGCAGGCCTGGATGCTGGCGCGGCGGGAGAACCACCATCCGCACGGCGGGCCCTGGCTGTGGGTGGGAGTCCTCGCGGCGGGCGTGTACGGGGGGTACTTCGGCGCCGCGCAGGGGATCGTGCTGATCGCGATGCTCGGGATCGCGCTCGATGACGATCTCCAGCGGGTGAACGCGGCGAAGAACGTCCTGTCGGGCGTGGTCAACAGCGCGGCGACGCTGCTGTTCATCGGAATGTCGATCTTCGGAAACACGAGGATCGACTGGCGGGCGGTGCTGCTCATCGCGCTCGGCTCGACGGTGGGCGGGGTGCTGGGAGCCAAGGTGGGACGCCGGATCCCGCCCCTCGTGCTGCGCGGCGTCATCGTGGTCGTGGGCCTCGTGGCGATCATCAACTTGCTCCGCTGACCAGCGGTTTCGAGGGTTCGAGTCACCTTTATCCGGGTATATGTCGAATATATGTTCGATAAGGTGAGGGGCCTCCAGGGATGAAGGGTGACAGGGTCGAGATCGTGATCGATGCCGGCGGCGAGGGCGTGCGGACGTACGAGGTCGTCGCCACCCGGGCCGGCCGTCGCGTCGAGGTGTCCAACCGGCGCGGGGTGGTCGAGGTCAGCGAGGTGACCCGTACCGGGACCGCGGTGCGGACGGCGAGGTTCATGGCCAGCCGGGTGCTGGCGCTGGTCGAGCAGCCGATCTCCGACGGCGAGCCGGAGCCCTAGAGACGACGCGGGCCTGGGCGGTCGGCCCTAGGGGACTGGGCGGACCTGGACGGTGCCGTCGTCCAGGACGCGGGATTCGAAGGAGGGCTGGCGGCCGGTCGCGGGGCCGTGGACGACCGACCCGTCGTCGACGCGGAAGGTACTGCCGTGCCAGGGGCACACCACGCAGGGGTCGTCGTTCTCGTCGGTGACGATGCGGCCCTGGTGGAGCGGGCCCGCCAGGTGGCTGCAGCGGTCGGCGAGGACATGGATGTCGTCGCCGCTGCGCAGCACGAAGAGGCTGATGTAGCCGAGGCGGCGGTGGACCGGCCAGCCGTCGGGCAGTTCGGAGGCCGAGCACAGGTCGTGCCAGCCGAGGGGCACCAGGTGGGCGATCTGGTCCGCGTGGCTGGCGCCTGCGCCCTGCCTGAACGCCAGGTGCCCGCCGAGGAAGCCGCCCGCGAGCAGGGCCGTCAGGCCCGCGTATCCGAACGCGCGCCCGGCCGCGTCGCGGCCCTGGTGACGGGCGAAGAGGGAGGCCGTGTAGAGGAGGCTCGCGCCGGCCGTCCCCATCGCGTGCACGAGGCCGACGCGCTGCTGTTCCCTGTGGAGGGCCGACCAGTCGGCCAGGCCGGTGAGCGCCGTCGGCACCGCGCCCGCGAGACCGGCGGCCACCAGGGCCTTGGACGCGCGTTCGGTGCCGGGCAGCAGGTCGAGGACCGCCGCCGAGATCCAGCAGCCCATGGGGAGGTCGGTCAGCGGCGGGTGCGCGGGATGGCCGCCGGGGACCCCGTGCAGCGCGTCCTTGACGGTCCCCGGGCGCAGTACGCGCTGGACGGTCCCCGAGATCGTCCGGATGGCACGGTCCAGTCCCTGGGCGTGCGCCAGGCTCTCGGCCAGGTCCACGGGGTGGGGTCTGGCCGGCTGCCGGGCGCCGCGCCGGAAGAGTTTGCTCGCCCGTCGGTTCACTGTCCCCTCCTTGGGTGCGCATTCCGGTCTCGATGAAGAGGGCCGTAATGGGACGCGTCATGCGACATTAGTCTCCGCCCGTACCTCCGGCCACTCGGGGGGAACGGCCGACGGCCCCCGTCGCGAGCCGTGAGGACGCGGAGAGACACCCACGATGTCTGGTACCTACCAATGGGTAAGAAGCCCTAAACCACGGGTTCCGGTCAACTCCCCGGACGGTGCGGACCCCGGCCGCCCAGCGCCTTCAACGGGAGAGGGCAATCGCTTACAGTGAAAGGCGACTACACCGCGACCTGGGCGAGGCCGAGCCTCATGGACGTCCCTCCGCCGCCGGAGACCGCCGAAGCGGTCCCGCCGGAGTACGCGAAGATCGAAGATCCCTTCCGGGCTTCCGTCGAGACCATCGAGCTGGAGTTCCCAGGCTGGAGCGCTTGGCGCAGCGACACGGGTCGCTGGTGGGCGTTCCGTACCGCCGCCGACCCCCTCACCATCGAGCAGCTCCGCGCGGGTCGCCGCCTGATCGTTCAGGCCGACACCGTCGAGGAGCTCCACGCCGCCGTCCGCGCCGAGATCGAGTCGGCGAGGGGTGGTTCGGCGTCCGGCAGCGGCTCGTCCAGGGCGGTGTGACCCGGGCGGTCGTGCGCGACCGCCCGGGGCTCAGAGGGCTTCGAGGATGACCGGGACGCCGTTGAAGACCGCCGTGCCCGAGAGCGGGTCGATCTCCCGGTCGTCGGTGACGGCGTTGACGTTGACCCCCGCGTTCCGGCTCGCGACGCCCGTCCGGGTGCCGGGCCTGTCGTGGCCCCAGCCGTGCGGGAGGCTCACCACGCCCGCCATGACCGTGGCGGTGGGCTCGGCGACGGCCTCGATCGTGCCGGAACGGGACGTCACGCGGACGAGGTCGCCGCCCTGGACGCCCAGGCGTTCGGCGTCGGCGGGGTTGAGCTGGAGCGTGCAGGTGTTGGAGCCGCGCACCAGTTCGGGGAGGTTGTGCAGCCAGCTGTTGTTGGACCGCAGGTGGCGGCGGCCGATCAGCAGCAGCTCGCCGGAGCCGTTGGACGCACCGGCGTCGGACGCCGCGTCGGCCGCGGCGTCGAGGGCGGCGTGGAGCCGGTCGGCGTCGGCGGCGAACGAGGGCGGGCAGAGCTCGATCCGGCCGGACGAGGTGCACAGGACCTCGTCGAGACGCGGCTTCAGAGCGCCCAGGTCGAGGCCGTGCGGGTGCTCGTCGCGCAGCCGGGCGAGCGTGAGGCCGGCCGGGTCGGCGCCGAAGCCGTCGCCGTACGGGCCGAGGCGCAGCATCATGTCGAGCCGCTGCTCGGTGGTCGTGGCGGCGGTGTCGAGCATCTTGCGCAGCTCATCGGGATCGCGGCCCTCGACCGGTGATCCTTCCAGGGCCGACGCCTTCTTCAGCGTGCTCATGATGATCATCTCGTCCAGCGCCGCCGTGGTGGCGTCCATGCCCGACGCGATCACGGCGAGGCGGCCGAGGATCTCGGCCTCGCTCGGACGGCCGTCTGGCAGCGGCAGCGCGGGCGGCGAGTACCGCACGTAGTCGCGGACCGTGAAGCCCAGCAGCGCCAGGTCGTAGTGCGGCGTCTGCGCCGGCCGGGGCGGCGGGAGGATGACGTCGGCGTGCCGGGTCGTCTCGTTCAGGTACGGGTCGACGCTCACCATGAACTCGAGCCCCGCCAACGCGCGGTCGAGCCGGGCGCCGCCGGGCGCGGACAGGACCGGATTGCCGCCGATGGTGATCAGCGCGCGGATCTGGCCCTCGCCCGGGGTCTCGATCTCGTCGGCCAGCGTCGCGACCGGCAGCTCGCCGTTGACCTCGGGCAGGTTGCGGACGCGGCTGCGCCACCGGCCGGTGTTGAACGGGCGCTTGCGGCGGTAGACCGGGGAGTGCGCGGAACGCGGGAACATCGCGCCGCCCTCGCGGTCGAGGTTGCCGGTGAGCACGTTGAGAGCGTCGACGAGCCAGCTGTTGAGCGTTCCGTACGCCTGGGTGCAGGTGCCGATGCGCCCGTAGACGGCGGCGTGGCCGGCCGTGGCGAGCTCGCGGGCCATGCGGCGGATGTCGGCCGCGGGGATGCCGGTGATCCCGGCGACCCGTTCCGGCGCGAAGCCGACGGCGAGCGCGCGCAGGTCGTCCAGCCCGTTGATCCGGTCCGCGAGGCCGTCGACCCGGGTCAGGTCCTCGGCGAACAGGGTGTGGACGAGCGCGATGAGCAGGTAGGCGTCGGTGCCCGGCCGGATGAAGACGTGCTCGTCGGCGAGCGAGGCGGTACGGGTGCGCCGCGGATCGACGACCGTCACCTTGCCGCCGCGCTTGGAGATCGCCTTCAGCCGTCCGGGGAAGTCGGGCGCGGAGCACAGGCTGCCGTTCGACTCCAGGGGGTTGGCGCCCAGCATGAGCAGATGGTCGGTGCGGTCGAGGTCGGGCACCGGGATGGCCAGCGGGTCGCCGAAGACGTGGCCGCTGCTGACGTGCTTGGGCATCTGGTCGGCGGTGCTGGCGGTGTAGACGTTGCGGGTGCCGAGCGCCTTGATGATGGCCGCGCCGTAGAGGGGGCCCGCGATCGAGTGCGCCGTCGGGTTGCCGATGTAGATGGCGACCGCGTCCTTGCCGTGGCGCTCGACGACCTTGGTGATCTCCCGGCGCACGGTCGCGAACGCGTCGTCCCAGCCGCCGGCGACGTGGTGGTCGTGGTCGCGGAGCATCGGCTCGGCCAGCCGGTCCGGGTCGCCGTCGAGCCGCCCGAGCGTCGCGCCCTTGGGGCAGATGAACCCCTTGCTGAACGGGTCGCGCTTGTCGCCTCTCACCCCGGTGACCGCGCCCCCCTCGTCAAGGGTCAGCTCCAGGCCGCACAGGGCCTCGCAGAGCGGACAGGTGCGGTAGGCCGTGCTGCTCATCGAGATGCTCCTTGTAGCCGGGAACGTACCAATCATGACCTGCGACACCTCTGCCGCGCCAATTACCCGCACGGTAAACCTGTTGCGGCATGCCTGGTCAGGACCCGTGGCCCGGACCGGAACCCGGGTCGTCCCGTCCGGAAACCCCACCCCCCGACCCGTATCCCTCCAGGGTCGCATCGGCGGGCCGGCGCGACCTGACGCAGGAAGGTCGGACGGAGGCATGGTCGGGAGGACTTTTCCGGAGTTACCTTGACTTTAAGGACATCAGGCCGCCTCTAAGGAGTCGTCATGGAGGCGTGGGTCGCCTGGCTGATCGTGGCCGCCCTGCTCGGGATCGCCGAAGTGCTGACCCTGACGCTCGCGCTCGGCCTGCTCGCCGTGGCCGCGATGCTGGCCGGGCTGGCGGGTGCCGCCGGGTTGCCGGTCGGCCTGCAGGTCGTGGTGTTCGCGGCGTCCTCGGTCGCCGGTCTGGCGCTCGTCCGGCCGATCGCGAAGCGGCACATCAAGCAGCCGCCGCCGCTGCGCTCGGGGACCGCCGCGCTGGTCGGCCGCGAGGCCGTCACGCTCACCGAGGTCAGCCGCGCGGGCGGACGCGCGCGGATCGGCGGTGAGGAGTGGACGGCCCGGCCCTACGACCCGGACCTGGTCATCCCGGCGGGACGCGTCGCCGACGTGCTGGCCATCGAGGGTGCCACCGCGCTGCTCTACCCGGCCGAGCAGCCACCGGACTGAGCCGGGACCGAGCCGGACGAGGAGGTCCGCATGACCGAGATCACCCTGGCGATCCTCATCGCGCTCGTCTGCGGGCTGGCCGTGCTGGCCGTCACGGTGATGCGCTCGGTCTGGATCATCCCGCAGGCACGGGCGCGCAACGTCGAGCGGCTCGGGCGCTACAGCCGGACCCTCCAGCCCGGGATCAGCTTCATCGTCCCGTTCGTGGACCGGGTCAAGCCGCTGATCGATCTCCGGGAGCAGGTCGTCTCGTTCAAGGCGCAGCCCGTCATCACCGAGGACAACGTGGTCGTCCACATCGACACCGTGCTGTTCTTCCAGGTGACCGACCCGCGGGCGGCCGACTACGAGATCGTCAACTACATCCAGGCGATCGAGCAGCTCACCGCGACGCAGTTGCGCAACGTCATCGGCACCCTGGACCTGGAGGCCACGCTGACCTCGCGGGACCGCATCAACACGGCGCTGCGCGGGGTCCTGGACGACGCCTCCGGCAAGTGGGGGATCCGGGTCACCCGGGTCGAGATCAAGGCGATCGAGCCGCCGGCGTCCATCAAGGACGCGATGGAGAAGCAGATGCGCGCCGAACGGGAGAAGCGCGCCGCGATCCTCACCGCGGAGGGCGTCCGGCAGTCGAAGATCCTCACGGCGGAGGGGGAGAAGCAGTCGGCCATCCTGCAGGCGGAGGGCGCCAAGCAGGCCGCGATCCTGGAGGCCGAAGGCCAGGCCATGGCGATCGAACGGGTCTTCACCTCGATCCACGACTACGATGCCGACCCCAAGCTCTTGGCCTATCAGTATCTGCAGACCTTGCCGAAGCTCGCGCAGGCCAAGGGCAGCACGTTCTGGGTGATTCCCAGCGAGATGACCTCGGCGTTGCAAGCGGTCTCGCAGGCTTTCGGCGGCTCGATCGAGCCAGCCGAGAGTGCCGCCCGGCCCAAGCCCCGCCATTCGGGAGGCCCGGCGATGGAGCGGCCCGGCGTCGGACGGCCCGGCGTGGAACTGACCGGCGGGCCACGGGCCGACGTCGAACGGACTGCCACGCAACGCGAAGTCGCCCCCGCGACTCCGCCGTTCGAGTTGGCGCCCGGGCAAGAATGGCCCGCCGGGCTGCCCGCCGCCGTTCTCCCCGCTGCCGCCGGACGGAATGACGAGGTACGGGATTAATTGGAGTCGGCGCCAATAGTCACTCATTGATATCGAGTGATAACGAATGTTCGTGCTGGCCCATCCGTGACCGCTCGTTTTTGTCACAAGATGCATAATTTCCGTCGCCCAAGTGGCGCGCGCCGCGTAGTGTCGCCGGAATGATCTTCTCGGCTAGCGTCTCGGAATCCGCCATGAGGCAGGCGTTCGCTTGCCGGAGGCGCGTCCCGGCCGCTCTGCCGGGACCGGGGACTGACATCGGAGAAGAAGTATGGCGAGTGAACGCCGCCGCATGCGCATGGCCGCCATGGCGACGACCCTCACCGGAACGGTGGTGGCGGGCGGGCTCCTGCCGGTGACCGGCGCGAACGCCGCGGCGCTCCGCAAGGCGGACACCGGCGCCGCCATCACGGCCCAGAAGCGGCTCGACGCGCGCACTTTCGACGCCACCGTGCGTTCGCCCTCACTGCGCAGGTCGGTGAAGGTCCGCATCATCACGCCGAAGGGCTGGTCCCGCACGTCGAAGAAGCGCTGGCCCGTCCTCTACGCCTACCACGGCGGCAATGACAATTACGTCTCCTGGACCCGCAGCACCGACATCGAAAAGCTCGCGGCCCGCTACAACGTGATGGTCGTGATGCCGGAAGGCGGCACGAACGGTTCGTACGCGGACTGGTACAACTACGGCAAGGGCGGAACGCCCAGGTGGGAGACCTTCCACACCAAGGAGGTCATCCAGCTCATGGAGCGGAACTACCGCGCGGGCACGGCGCGGGCCGCCATGGGTCTCTCGTCCGGTGGCCAGGGCGCCGTCACGTACGCCGCACGGCATCGGGGGTTGTTCAAGTACGCCGCTTCCTACAGCGGCGTCGTGCATCTCACCAAGCCGGGGATTCCGGCGATCCTGATGGCGGAGGGGCTGGTCTTCAGCCCCGGGCAGGACCCGTTCAAGATCTGGGGTAACCCCGACAAGCACGCCCGCAACTGGCAGCAGCACGACCCTTACGTGCTGGCCAAGAACCTCCGTGGCACCGGGATCTATCTGTCTGCCGGAACGACGGGAAACCCTGGGAAGCACGACCCGCCTTACGTGGGCTGGGAGTTCGTCAAGGCACGGCTGGTCGGCGGCATCAGCGAGGCCGTCGCCGGGGCGACCACGGTCTCGCTGGCCACACGCCTCAAGCAGCTCAAGATTCCGGTGACCACCCACATCTACAAGAACGGGTGGCACCAGTGGCTCTACTGGATCGAGGAGATGAACCGCTCCTGGCCGCTGATGATGAAGTCCATCGGAGCCAAGCGCGTTTCCTGACGTCGACAAGCCCGATTCCGGCCTGAACCGGCCCGAACCCGACCCCTCGTCGCGGCATCCAAGCAGGAACACAAGGCTGCGAACGGGGAGGCCGCGATGCCGGTCAGGCGTGGGGTCGGGCGTGGGGCAGGGCGGTTCGCCGCTCTCGGGGCGGTGCTGACGCTGAGCGCGGCGGTGAGCGGTTGCGGGCTGCTGGGGGCGTCCGCCACGGGGAACGGCGGGGGCGCCAAGCACCCGTTCACCATCGCCTTCGGCGGGGACGTGCACTTCGAGGGGGAGCTCTCGACGAGGCTCACCTCCTCGCCCGACACCGCGTTCGGGCCGATCGCGGCGCAGTTCCGCCAGGCGGATCTCGCCATGGTCAACCTGGAGACGGCGGTCACCACCGGCGGGACGCCCGCGCCCAAGGACTACACCTTCCGCGCCCCGCCGACCGCCTTCCGGGCGCTCAAGTCCGCGGGCGTGGACGTGGTGACGATGGCCAACAACCACGGCATGGACTACGGCGACACCGGGCTCCAGGACTCCCTGGCGGCGAGCAAGCAGGCCGGATTCCCCGTCGTGGGCATCGGGCGGAACGCGGGCGAGGCGTACCGGCCGTACAAGGTCACGGTCAAGGGCGCCCGGGTCGCGGTCATCGGCGCCACCCAGGTCCTCGACGACAATCTGGTCGAGGCGTGGACCGCTACCGACGCCAAGGCCGGGCTCGCCTCGGCCAAGAACGCGCCGCGTCTCGTCCAGGTCGTACAGCAGGCACGCAAGGAAGCCGACGTCGTCATCGTCAACCTGCACTGGGGACAGGAACGTAACTCCTGCGCCACTCCGGTACAGCGGCAGCTCGCCGCCCAGCTGGCCGACGCGGGCGCGGACGCCATCGTGGGCAGCCACGCGCATGTGCTGCAAGCCGGCGGTTACCTCAAGGGCAAGTACGTCCACTACGGACTCGGTAACTTCGTCTTTTACAACTCCAACGGCCCGACTGCCCAAAGCGGAGTCCTCACCCTCACGTTCGACCCCAAGGCCAAGGCCACGCGGGTCACCAAGGCCGACTGGGCGCCGGCCGTGATTTCCGGCGGTGTCCCGCAGCCCCTCACCGGGACGCTCGCCCAGCAGGCCCGTACGCAGTGGGAAGGGCTTCGCAACTGCGCCGACGTCAAGGCCCGGCCCGCCTGACCGGTCTCACGCCGCGCGTCCGGGGTGATGTTTCACGCGATGTTTCACGTGGATCTTGATCCGGAGACCGTCGGTGCCGCATGGCATGCTGGGCCGAGGCGATCACGAGGGCGAGGGTCCGATGCACAGGAACGTTATGGCGATGACCGCCGTGACCGGAGCGCTGGCCCTGGCGACGGGAGCGTGCAGCAGCGGGTCCGGCAACTCCGAGGCCGAGGGCGACACGGGCCCCACGAAGCCCGCGGCGCCCGCCACGTCCGCACCTCCGAAGCAGGCACCAGCGGCCAAGCAGCCGATCGTCATCGCCTTCGGCGGCGACACGCACTTCGAGGGCTACCTCAGGTCCCGGCTGGCCAAGCCCGCCACCGCCCTCGGCCCCATCGCCAAGACGCTCCGCGCCGCCGACCTCGCCATGGTCAACCTGGAGACCGCCATCACGACCGGCGGCACGCCCGCGCCCGGCAAGGAGTTCACGTTCCGCGCGCCCGCGTCGGCGTTCGCGGCGTTGCGCGCCGCCGGGGTGGACGTGACGTCCATGGCCAACAACCACGGCATGGACTTCATGGACTCCGGGCTGCGCGACTCCCTCAAGGCGATCCGCCGGACGGGCTTCCCGACGGTCGGCATCGGCAAGAACGCCGCCGAGGCCTACCGGGCGCACCAGGTGACCGTGAAGGGCAACCGGCTCGCGATCATCGGTGCCACGCAGGTGCTCGACGACCACCTGATCGAGGCCTGGACGGCCACCGAGACCAAGGGCGGCCTCGCCTCCGCCAAGGACGTGCCCCGGATGGTGAAGGCGGTACGTGCGGCGCGCCAGGGCAACGACTACGTGATCGTCCATCTGCACTGGGGCGAGGAGCTCAAGGCATGCCCGCTGCCGCGTCAGCAGGATCTCGCCAAGCAGCTCATCGCGGCTGGCGCTGACGTGGTGGTCGGTGGGCACGCACACGTTCCGCTCGGCGGTGGCTACCTCAAGGGCAAGTACGTTCACTACGGCCTGGGCAACTTCGTGTTCTCCTCGGCCGCGGGCAAGACCGCCAGCTCCGGTGTCCTCCAGCTCAAGCTGCAAGACGGCAAGGTCTCGGCCGCCAAGTGGAAGCCCGCCCGCATCTCGTCCGGCCTTCCGATGCCCCTGAGCGGAGCCGCCGCGACCGCCGAGGTCAAGCGCTGGAACGCCCTCCGTTCCTGCACCGGCCTCACCGCCGCCCCTTAGCCTCCCGACCGGCTTGCCAGCGTGGGGTGCGAGTGACAGATCTCCTGCCGATCGGGCGGTTCGCCCGCCTGTGCCGGCTGAGCGTCAAGCAGCTGCGGCACTACGATGACCTCGGCCTGCTGGCCCCCGCCTGGGTCGATCCGGCCTCCGGCTACCGCTACTACCGGCCTGACCAGGCCGGAGAGGCCCTGTCCATCGGTCTTCTCCGGTCGCTCGACGTGCCGCTGCCTGACATCGGAAAGGCGCTGTCGTCTGGAACCAGCGCCCTCCAGGCGGTCCGTGACCGGATGAAAGCCGATCTTGCCCGCCGCCGCAAGGCGCTCGATCTGCTCGAACGCGTGCTCGCCGAAGGACTTCCCAGGGCCGACGTCACCGTCGTCCGCGAGCCGGCGCGCAGGGTCTTCGTCGAACGGGACACGGCGACGCCCGCCACCATCGGCGCGGCGACGTCGCGGTGCGTGGCCCGGTCGCTGGCGGCGGTGACGCCGCACGGCCCGCTGATCGGGCTCTTCCCGCTCGATCTTGCGGACGAGTTCACGGTCGCCATCGCCGCCGAGACCGACGACGACCGTGCCGATGAGGTCCTCCCGGGCGGCTCATACGCGGTGGCCACGCATGTCGGCCCGTATGACCGGATCGCCCTGACCTCACACGGCCTGCTCACGTGGTGCGCGGACCACGGGCATCTGCCGATCGGGCCTCTGCGCGAGGTCTATCTCAACGCGCCCACCCTGACACCGCCCGAACGGCTGGTGACCCAGCTCATGATCCGGCTGGACGACGGAGCATGACCGATCGATCGTCGTGCTCGCGGTCTGGACAGCTCACCTGAGGGGCGTACGTTCGCAACTGGAAGGGCAGCCTCACCCGCGGAGGTGCAAGATGCGTGATCACCGCGTGAGATCAGGCGAGATCGAGCTGGCCGTGCGCGAACGGGGAGCGGAGCACGGGCCACCCGTGGTCCTCGTCCATGGATATCCCGACACCAGCGCGGTCTGGGACGAGGTGGCCGAGGCGCTCGCGCCCCGGTTCCGCGTGATCGCCTACGACGTCCGCGGGGCCGGTGCCTCGACCACCCCCGAGGACCCGCTCGACTACGCGCTGGACGCGCTCATGGACGACCTCGCGGCGGTGCTCGACGGCGTCGGCGTCGACCGACCGGTGCACCTGGTCGGCCACGACTGGGGCTCGATCCAGGGCTGGGAGGCGGTGGCCGGCGGACGTTTCACCGGCCGGATCGCCTCGTTCACCTCGATCTCAGGTCCGGCCCGGCAGCATGTCGGGCAGTGGGCACGGGAGACGGCGCAGCTGGGGCCGCGCGGGGTCATGGAGGTCCTGGGGCAGGCACGGCGCAGCGCGTACATGCCGCTGCTGATGGCCCCGCGGGCCGGCGAGCTGCTCGCGCGGGCCATCCCGCTCGTGTTCGAACGCGGGATGCGGGCGATGGAGGGCGCCGAGCCGCGTCCCGGCCACCCGGCGCCGACGCTGCACCGCGACGCCCTCAACGGGCTGGGGCTCTACCGGGCCAACATGGGGCGGCAGAACCCGCCCGAGGGCGAGGCCCGCACCGACCTGCCGGTCCAGCTGATCGTGCCGACCAAGGACCGGTACGCCGTGCGCAGCCTGCTGCTGTCGGCGCGGGGCAGGGCGAGCCGGCTGTACGTGCGGCGCGTCCCGGCGGGGCACTGGGTGGCGCGCAGCCATCCGGACGTGGTGGCCCGGTGGATCACCGAGTTCGTCGAGCACGTCGAGGGCGGGCCGGAGACGCAGGATCTCCTGCGGGCCCGCGCGGCGGGCGAGCCGGGCAAGGACTTCGGCGGCCAGCTCGTCGTGGTCACCGGCGCCGGCAGCGGGATCGGCCGGGCCACGGCGCTGGCCTTCGCGGGCGCGGGTGCCAGGGTCGTGGCCGCCGACATCGACGAGGGCGCGGCCAAGCACACGGCGGACGAGATCGCCGCGAACGGCGGTGAGGCCAATGTCTACCGGGTCGACGTGGCCGATGCGGATGGGATGGAGCGGTTCGCTGACTACGTCCGTGCCACGTTCGGCGTGCCGGACGTCGTCGTCAACAACGCGGGCGTCGGGATCGGCGGAGCGCTGCTCGACACCGACGAGGAGGCCTGGGGACGCGTCCGCTCGGTCAACCTGGACGGTGTCTACCGGGGCTGCCGGTTGTTCGGGCGGCAGATGGCCGAACGGGGCGAGGGCGGCCACCTGGTCAACCTCGCGTCGATGGTGGCGTTCGCGCCCAGCGCCGGTCTGCCCGCCTACGCGATCACCAAGTCGGCCGTCCTCCAGCTGAGCGAATGCCTCCGGGTGGAGCTGGAGCCGGACGGCATCGGCGTCACCGCCGTCTGCCCCGGCGTCATCAACACTCCGATCGTGCGCCACACGAAGTTCGTCGGCATGCCTCCCGCGGTCGCCGAGCAGCTGCGCGAACAGGCGATCCGGCTGTTCGAGCGCCGTGGCCACCCCCCGGAGCAGGTCGCTGAGGCGATCATGCGCGCCGTCCAGCACAACCGAGCCGTGGTCCCCGTCGCGCCCGAGGCCCAGGCCAGCCGCATGCTCTCCCGGGTCTCGCCAGGTGCCGGACGAGCCCTGGCCCGCTTCCGGCGCCGCGTCGGCGAACGAACCCAGCAACGCCTAGAACGCGAAGCCCCCCAAGACGAGATCACCCGAGGCCCAGAAGACGCCTAACCACCCAACACCAGGCCGCTCTACGCCGGGCCGCCTCTGGGGGCCCGGTGTCGGGGCGTGGTCGGTTGGGGGGAGGCGGGAACTGATCGCGGGAGAGGACCGTTTAACCGGCTGAGAGGCAGGCAAGGTGCTCGGCACCGGCGCCGAGGGTTCATCGGGAGCACCCTCGGCACCGGTTGACCGGGCCGCAGCCGTACGCGATCAGGGCTACTGGTCGGTGCGTGAGCCGGGCCGCGGCCGCCAGGTGGTCCTCCACCTGAGCGAAATTCCCTGGAGACACGAGGCGCCGCCTCGCATGTGAGTGGCCGTTTTGCCGTCAGGCAAGCGGTTCCTGTCGATTCCCAGTCCTGCCGAGGTGAGCCTCGCGGCGGGTCTGGCACGTACCTCGGAGGGGGTGCGAGACAACCTGGAGGTACGAGAGATGAGCAGGCACCGGGCTGCCCGGCGGGGGCCGTCCAAGCGCATGCGCTGGTCGCTGAGCATCATGGTCGCCCTCCTGGGCCTGATGACGGTCGGCGCGTACGCGGTGTACACCGGCCTGGACGGCAACATCCGGCACGTGAGCGCCGAGGACCTGGGCGACCGGCCGCCCAAGCGCACCAAGGCCGAGAACTTCCTCGTCGTGGGCTCCGACAGCCGCGCCGGGGCCAACGCGCAGTACGGGCGGGAGGACGGCGCCCGCACCGACACCATGATCCTTTTCCATGTGCCGGCGAGCGGGCAGAACGTGCGGGCGATCAGCCTGCCGCGCGACTCGATGGTGCGGCTCCCCGCCTGCAAGAGCCCGGCGGGCACGGTCGTGCCGGCCCGGACGGGGATGATCAACTCGGCGTTCAACACCGCCGGGCTGTCCTGCGCCTGGAAGACCGTCGAGGCCACCACCGGGATCCGGGTCGACCATGTGATGGAGATCGACTTCAGCGGGTTCAAGAGCATGGTCGACGCCCTCGGCGGGGTCGACCTCACCATTCCGAGGGCCATCAACGACCCCAAGGCCAAGCTCAGGCTCGCCGCGGGCCGGCAACATCTGGACGGCGAGCAGGCCCTCGCCTACGCCCGCGCCCGGTACACCGTCGGTGACGGCTCCGACCTCTCCCGGATCAAGCGCCAGCAGCAGCTCATGAGCGCCATGGCCGCGAAGGCCAAGTCCGAGCTCGCCAATCCGGCCAGGCTCTACTCGTTCCTGCGCGCCGCGACCAAGTCGATCACCACCGATCCCGGGCTGAGCCTGCGCTCGATGTACGACCTGGCGCGCAGCACCGGCGACCCTTCCACGATGAAGTTCGTCACCGTGCCGGTCGAGCCCTACCCGCTCGACCCGAACCGCGTCCAGTGGACCCAGCCCGCCGCGCAGCGGCTCTTCGCCCGGCTGGCGTGATCCCCTGAGGCATGGCGAGCCGGGCCATAGGCCCCCGCCCGATGGCCCGGCACGTCATGCCTCAGTTCGATGGTTCGTCGGTTCAGCCGCGGCACGCGGTGATCAGATCCCGGTACCAGCCGTACGAGCGCTTCGGCGTGCGACGCAGGGTCTCGTAGTCGACGTGGACCAGGCCGAACCGCGGGCCGTACCCCTCGGCCCACTCGAAGTTGTCCATGAGCGACCAGGTGTAGTAGCCGCGAACGTCCACGCCGTCGTCGATGGCGTCGCGCACGGCCCCGATGTGGGCGTCCAGGAACTCGATCCGGGCCGTGTCGTCCACGGTGCCGTCGGGCCCGGCCTCGTCCGCGAACGAGCAGCCGTTCTCGGTGATGTAGACCGGCGGCAGGGCGTCCCCGTACCGGTCCCGCAGCCCCCGCAGGAGGTCGCCGAGCGCGGCGGGCACGATCGGCCAGCCCATGCCGGTGACTGGACGGCCCTCGATCTCGGTCATCTCGAACGGCAGCGGGCCGTCTTGTGGCGGGGCGGCCAGGCGGGTCGGCTGGTAGTAGTTCACGCCGAGGAAGTCGATCGGCGATGAGATGACCGCCAGATCCTGGTCCTTGACGAAGCCCGCGAGGTCCGGGCCGCCGACGGCGCCGAGGTCGGGGTAGGCGCCGCGCAGGACGGGGTCGGTGAAGAGCCCGTTCATGAGCGCGTCGAACGCGCCGGCGGCGGCCAGGTCGGCGTCGCTCGCCGGGTCGGCGGGCCAGGCGGGCGAGTAGTGGTTGGTGATCCCGATCTGGCGCGCGCCGCGGCCGCGCAGGGCGTTGACGGCGAGTCCGTGGCCGAGCAGCTGGTGGTGCGCGGTGGGGAGCGCGTCCATCATCAGTGCCTGGCCCGGCGCGTACACGCCGAAGGCGTAGCCGTAGGCCATGACCACGACCGGCTCGTTCAGCGTGATCCACTTGTCGACGCGGTCGCCGAGGCGTTCGGCCACGAGGTAGGTGTACTCGGCGAACCGGTAGGCCGTGTCGCGGCTCATCCAGCCGCCCGCGTCCTCCAGCGGCTGGGGCAGGTCCCAGTGGTAGAGCGTCGCGGCGGGGGAGATGCCCCGTTCGAGCAGGCCGTCCACCAGGCGCTCGTAGAAGTCCAGGCCCTTGGGGTTGACGAGGCCGCTGCCGGCCGGCTGGACGCGCGGCCAGGCGACGGAGAAGCGGTAGGAGTCGACGCCGAGCCCGGTCATCAGCTCCAGGTCCTCGGGCCAGCGGTGGTAGTGGTCGCACGCGACGTCGCCGGTGTGGCCGTCCTTCACCCGGCCGGGCGTGTGCGCGAAGGTGTCCCAGGTCGAGGGTCCGCGGCCGTCCTCGCCGACCGCGCCCTCGATCTGGTACGCGGCGGTCGCGACGCCCCACTGGAAGCCCGCCGGAAAGCCCATGCGATCCCCTCTCCCCACCCGAACCACCCGAAAACGCACCCGGATCCACGGCTGAACGCGAATAACTCTCGCATTTTAGGGCCTGACCGGCGGGGTTAGGAAGGCATCGCGGCGCACCTACCCAAGGTCCTGGTCCCGCGGCCGGGCCCCAGGCGCGACAATGGGACGGTGACGGAGATCCGGACCCCACTGCGCCGCCGCCCCGCCCAGCGCCGCAGCGCCGAACGAGTTCAGCGCATGCTCGACGCCTGTGCGGAGATCCTCGACGAGGACGGCTACGACGGGCTCACCACGACGCGGATCGCGCAGCGGGCGGAGGTCGCGATCGGCTCGGTCTACCAGTTCTTCCCGGACAAGCGGGCCGTCGCCCAGGCGCTGGCGCTGCGCAACCTGGAGCTCTTCGGGCAGCGCGTCTCCCGGCAGCTGGCCGAGGGCGCCTTCACCCACTGGTCCGACACGGTCGGCGTGATCATCGACATCTACGTGGACATGCACCGCAAGGTGCCCGGCTTCCGGGTGCTGCGCTTCGGCGACGTGGCCGACATCAACCTGCTCGACTCCGCCGCCGACAACAACGCCGTGGTGGCCGACCGGATCCGCACGATGATCGTCGACAACTTCGCGGTCACCGACACCCCCCAGCTCGCCCTCGCCCTCGCCATCTCCGTCGAGACCGCCGACGCCGTCTTCAAGATGGCCTTCCGCCGCAACCCCGACGGCGATCCCGAGATCCTCGCCGAGGCCGAACGCCTGATCCACGGATATCTGGCGACCTACATAGAGGAGACCTGATCGGGTAGATGTGGCACACTCGCCACACTCCTCCCGAAGCGCAAAAGAACAGGACGTCTCCCCGTGGATCTCGAGAAGCTCCAGATGCAGAGCCGCTTCCTGGTGCGCCAGCGTGTCCGGATGATGGTCAACCAGTACGAGGTCCGCGCCGAGGCGCCGGACGGCTCCGAGGGCGAGATGGTCGCGTTCGCCCAGCAGAAGCGGCTGGCCTTCAAGGAGCAGGTGACCCTCTACTCCGACGACTCCAAGTCCCGGCCGATCCTCGGCTTCAAGGCCCGCAGCGTCATCGACGTGGGCGCGACGTACGACGTCACCGACCCCGGCGGGCAGCCGATCGGCAATTTCCGCAAGGACTTCGCGAAGTCGCTGCTGAACTCGACCTGGCACCTGGAGCAGCCCGGCCTCGGTGTGGCCACGGGGAGCGAGCGCAACAAGAACGTGGCCATCCTCCGGCGGGTCTGGGAGTTCATCCCGTTCGCGAACAACATCCCCTTCGCCTGGCCGTACCACTTCGACTTCTACGCGGGTGAGCAGCCCGTCTTCTCCGTGGAGAAGAAGTTCGGCCTGCGCGACCGCTACGTGGTGGACATCAAGGACCCCAACCTCGACCGCCGCCTGGTGCTGGCCCAGGCCGTCGCCCTGGACGCCCTCCAGTCCCGCTGACCTGGGACGCGCGCCCGCGTCACTCGATCACGCGGGTGATTCCGCCTTCGCCACGGGGACGCGGGCCGCGAGCCGGAAACCCCGTCCGTCGAGGGACGCGGCGGTGAGCGTTCCGCCCGCCATGGCGAAACGTTCGGTCAGGCCGGTGAGCCCGTTGCCCGGCTCGCACGGGGCGGTGGCCGCGCCGTCGTCCACGAGCTCCAGCGCGGCGCCGGCGCCGTCACTGGAGATCGTGATGGTGCAGCGGGTGGCCCGCGCGTGCCGGACGACGTTGGTGACGCCCTCGCGGACCGCCCAGGCGAGCAGGCCGTCGACCTCGTCCGGCAGTGGCGTGCCGGACGTCCGGATGGCCGGCTCGACGCCGGCGGCGGTGAGCATCGCGCGGGCGCTGCCGAGCTCCTCGGCGAGGCTGCGGCGCCGGTAGGCGGAGATCGCCTCGCGGACGTCGGCGAGGGCCTGGCGCGCGACCGACTCGATGTCGGCGACCTCGCCGAGCGTCCGGGCCGGGTCGCGGTCGGCCACGCGGCGCGCCAGCTCGCTCTTGAGCACGATGAGGGACAGGCTCTGCCCGAGCAGGTCGTGCAGGTCGCGGGCGATGCGCAGCCGTTCGTCGGCGGCGGCCAGGCGGGCGACCTCGCCGCGCGCCTCCCGGAGCTCCGCGACGAGCATGCGCGAATGCCGGAACCCGTACATCATCATGCCGAGCAAGAACGTGGTGACCGAGATCGCCGCCATCGCCCACCTGTCGGACCCGATCAGGCCGGCCTGCGCCACCGGGAGGACGGTCGCGCCGATCACTCCCGCCGGGGCCCGCCGGAACGGCAGGATCATGGCGCAGATGATCGCCAGATAGATCGGCAGGCCCATCCAGTCGCGGCCGAAGGCGGGCGGCAGCACGGCGGCGAGCGTCGCGAGGACCGCGAGGAGGACCCAGGTGACCGGCCTGATCGGGCCGGACCAGCTGCGCTTGCTGAGGGCCGTCGCCAGATACGTGCCGACGAACGCCGCGAGCGCGAGGACGCCGAGGACGCGCCGTGCCGCGGAGTAGTGGGCCACCGCGATCGCCACCGGAACCAGATAGAGGAGGCCGAACGACGTCCAGAAGCCGCGCCGGATCCGCTCCGGCGAGCTGCCCGCGGCGTCGCCGTCTCCGAAAATCCCGCTCATCAGGCCTTCACGGTAGCGCGGCGGCGGCATGCCACGACCGCGAGCGAGATCGGTCAGGGCCGCTCGGAGCCTCCGATGGGGTCGTTGCAGGTGCTCGTAGCCGGATATTTCGGGTCTGGTGGATGGTCGCTTTACATGTTACGAAGGGATGTAAAGCGGTGGGCCAGATCACGGACGAGGTCCACGGCGCGCCCGCCAGGAGGTTCACACGTGAGTTCCTACGACCGCTACGTCACCCCGGTGCCGCAGGAGACCTGGAATGTGCCGATGGCGGGGGACGCCCGCTTCACCTGGGAGTACGACGACGGCCGCGACCGGCTGCTGAACCTGTACCAGAAGGGCAAGGACAAGCAGTGGGACGCGCAGAAGCGCATCGACTGGGACATCGAGGTGGACCCCGACAACGTCGCCGGGCTCCCCGACCACTTCAACCCGCTGTTCGGGTCGGAGATCTGGGACCGGATGACGCAGAAGGAACGCGACGAGTTCGGCCGCCACCAGGGCGCGTGGCTGTTCAGCCAGTTCCTGCACGGCGAGCAGGGCGCCCTGAACGTCTCCGCGCGGATCGTCCAGTCGGTGCCCGACCTGGACTCCAAGTTCTACGCCGCCACCCAGACCATGGACGAGGCGCGGCACGTCGAGCTCTACACGAAGTTCGTGCACGAGAAGATCGGCATGTACTACCCGATCAACCAGGACCTCGCGAAGTTGCTCTCGGAGTCGCTGGAGGACTCCCGCTGGGACCTGCCCTACCTCGGCATGCAGGTCCTCATCGAGGGCCTGGCGCTCGCGGCGTTCGGACTCTACCGGGACCTGTCCACCAACCCGCTGGTCAAGCAGCTGCTCGCTTACGTCATGCAGGACGAGGCGCGGCACGTCGCGTTCGGCCGGCTGGCGCTCAAGGACTTCTACGCCGAGCTCACCGAGAAGGAACGCGCCGAACGCGAGGAGTTCGTCGTCGAGGGCTGCTACCTGATGCGGGACCGCTTCAAGGGCCGCGAGATCTTCGAGCAGCTCGACATGCCCGTCGACAAGTGCATGGAATACGTCGACAACTCCGAAATGCAGACGCTCTACCAGTCTCTGCTCTTCAGCCGGATCGTTCCATGTGTGAAGGATGTCGGGCTCTGGGGCGACAAGGTGCAGGCCGCCTACGCCGACATGGGCGTGCTCGACAACGCCAAGGCCGACCTGGAGGCGCTGATGCGCCAGGACGAGGAGATCGCCGAGCAGGTCGACGAGGAGCGGCACGCTCAGGAGCTGGCCTCGCGCAAGCAGGAGGTCGACGAGGCGATCGCCATGGGCGGTACTCCCGCGTAACAGCGTTGGGTAAAAAGCGAGGACGCCCCGGAGCCCTGCCGGGGCGTCCTCGCTTTGTCGTAGGTGCAATTGTGGGCCAGCGACGATCCAAGCGATCGTCATGGACGGGCCGGCATGTCGGGAAATGTTCGCCCATCTGAATGGCGCCGAGCCATTTCCGTAGATCTTTACCTGGCACCTCAAACCATTCGTGAATTCGCTGTGCGGATACTTGGCGTGTACTAATGTCCCGGCTCGACGGTGCGGCCGAATTCCGGGCCCGGCGATGTTCGCCGGGTTGTTCACCGGGTTCCGCCGCGCGCACGTGCAGGGTCAAACGTCAAACCCCCGGGGGGGAAAATGAATCGATCTGCCAGGAGCCTTGTGAGGGCCTCCGTCCTCGCTCCGGTGGCCGTGGTGGTGGGTGTCGGGACCGTTCCGGCGCACGCGAACGAGGGTCCGGTCACCGGTCTGCTCAGGAACACCGTCAACAAGGTCACGCCGTCGCAGGCGCAGCCCGTCCTCGACCCGCTGAGAGAGCTCGGCGTCATCCGGGTGACCGGTGCGGTCACGACCGACAAGGGCTGGACCGGGCGGACCTACCGCAACGTCGAGCGCGTCAAGGACGGCGCGCGGGGCACGGTCGCCGCGTCCGGCAAGCGGGCGCTCGGGACGGCCGGCGGGGGCGTGGCGCTCGGTGGCCGCGCCGCCGAGTGCACCAGGATCACCGACGAGAACGGTGCCGGCGGTGTCGTGACCAAGGGCCCCGCGGGCGCCCTGGTGTCCAAGGTCCCCGTCGCGCACCCGGCCGGCCTCCGCGTCCCGCCCGGCGGCCTCAGCGGTGACCTCGGCGCCAAGTGCCTGCCGGTGAAGCAGCTCACCGACATCGTCAACGGCGTGCAGATCGCCGGGGTCGCCAGCGGCCTGCCGGTCGGTGGCCTCGCCAACGGCGTGCCTGTCGGCAGCGTCACCAACGCTCTGCCCATCGACCGGCTGGCGGGCGGCGGCAGCCTTCCGGCCGGGCAGGGGCAGCGCGCCCACGACGAACAGAACGACTCGCTCGCGGCGCTGCTGCGGGCCGTGACCGACACCGCCGTGGAGGCGCTGCCGAACGGCCGCCCGATCATCGCCGGCTTCAGCAGCCCGGAGCAGCCGCAGATGAGCCCGGCCGCACCGGCGGGCCGTCGCGTCGCCGGCCGGTCGAGCGACGTGCCGGGTGCGCTGAGCGGCGCCCTGAACTCGGTGACGGGTGCTCTCCGTCCGGACGCCGGGCAGGCGAAGGCCCCCGGTGCCCCCGGCGGCCCCGCGCCCGCGGCGGCACCCGCGCGCGGCGGCGCGCCGGCGCCCGGTGCGGCACCGGCACCCGGAGCCGCACCCGCGCCCGCGCCTGACAAGGGCGGTCTGAGCGGCCTGTTCGGAGGGCTGCCGGGCCTGAACGGCGTTCTGCCGAAGCTCCCGGAGCTTCCCGTCAAGCCTCCGGCGGTGTCCAACAGCGAGGATCAGGAGGACGCTCCGGACGTCGACTGACCGTCCGGCCGGACGGCGCCCGAACGGGGCGTCCGGGGGTGCTCCCAGCACTCCCGGACGCCCCGTTCGCGTATGTCCGAACGACCCGGGCGTACACCATGCCCATGGTCGTTATCGCGCCGAGATGGGCATCCTGAAGCGGAGTAAAGACGATCTTAAGTTTCTTTACCCCATGTGTTTGATCGACTCCAGAGCGACAAAAGGTGAGTGACAAAGCCCACAAAGAGGCCTTTGTTTGCTTGTCCATCGAGAATCGCGACGTACGGTCATGGACTTGTGTGCGGAGTCCCAAGGGAGAGCAAAGAGAGCAGGGGGCGCCGCACCTGCCGGACGCCGGCACCGCGATGAAGCGGAGCGCCTCCAGAGCGCGCAGCGGCGGGAGTTCACGGGGTCGTTTCCCCCGGTGGACCGTCCCGCGGGCGGCGATGTATTCGGGCCTGCCGACGGAAGGCGCCTGAACGGCCGCGAGTAACGGCGATGAGCCACGCCGGGCGTCCGGGGACCTGTCCCCGATCAAAGGACCTCCTCTGTGGGTAGCCCTGGCAAGCATCGCCTCGAACACCGTTTTCGCACCATCCTGATCGTCTCCGGCGTCGCCGTGGCGGTCCTCGCGGCAGGAGGCTGGGCCACGCTCGCGAGCAGCGGAGCACCGGGCTCCGCCCGGGTCGCCCAGTCCGCACCCCGGTCGTTCGCCCCGCAGGCAGACCCGCCGCGGGCGACTCCCAGCAGGGCCGGCCGAGAAGGCGCCCGGGAGGCGACCCCCACGCCGAAGCCCAAGGCAGTCAAGCCGACGGCGAAGCCCAAGCCCAGGAAGTCCCCGTACAAGGTGATCGGGTCGGGCTCATGCGAGGCCTCGTACTACTGGGAGAGCCAGCCGACGGCCAGCGGCGAGCAGTTCGACCCGAGCGAGCTCACCGCCGCGCACAAGACCTTGCCGCTGGGTTCGAAGGTCCGCGTGACCAACGAGAACAACGACAAGGCCGTGATCGTCCGCATCAACGACCGCGGGCCCTACGTGGGCGGCCGCTGCCTCGATCTCTCCAAGGCCGCGATGGCCGAGGTCGGCGGCACCGGATCGGGCGTCATCCCCGTCCGCTACCAGGTCCTCGCCCGCACCTGAGCCCGTCCCGCACCGCGTCTCGTGCACCCGTCCCTGGTTTCGCGCGTCCGGCAGGTGGGTGCACGCGTCCGCCCGCGGGTTCGCGTGTCCGATCAGGTGCGGGGGCCGGCGCTGCTGGCGGGCTCCAGGTTGGATCCTTCGAGGTGGAGGGGCACCGGCCCCTGAGCGGGCCGGTGCTCCGCCGTTTCGCGGCGGGGACGTGGCTCCGGAGCTCGCGCGTCGACCGTGGCGAGCCGTTCGCGGAACCAGTCGGTGAGCACGGTGTCCACGCGCACCGCCTCGGTGGTCGGCGGCAGCGGCCGGGTGCCGGGCTCGGCCGTCAGCTGATGGCCCATCCGGAACGTGGCCGACTCGACCGCCGCGGTGCCACGCCGCCTCAGCAGGTCGCGCAGCGCGGTGATCTCGGGCGGCGGCACCAGGCGGTCCTTGGCGCCGCCGATGAGCAGCAGCGGGGCGCCGCGTTCGGCGATGTCCCCGGCCCGCGCCCCGAGGTCGAGCCGGTCGGCGAGGTCGCGGGCGCGGTCGGACCAGGCTCGTTCGCGCCGCGCCCGCTTCTCGAGGAACCGCGCGGCGCGGGACGGGGCGATCACCGGCCCGACGACCGCCGCGGTGCTGACCGGCACGATGGCCTCGGCCAGCGTCAGCAGCGCCACGGCACCGCCGGTCGAGAAGCCCGCCAGGCCGATCGGGCCGTCACTGAGCCCGAGATCGCGCCGGAGCCCCGCCAGCACGGCAGGAACGCGCGTGGCCGCCTGCTCGACGATCGTGGCGTACCGCTCGACGCCCGCGTCGTCCAGCAGGTCGCCCGAGACGAGCGCGGCCGGTGGCCGGCCGCCGGTGACCGGCAGGTCGAGAAAGACGCGCCAGGTCGGCACGCCGGTCAGCGGCACGGCGGCGGCGAACGCCGGGGCGGTGCGGGGCGGGTCGAGGCCCGGCCAGACGACGATGAGCCGGGTGGGGCCCGCCGGGCGGGCGTCGACGGCGGTCGGCGGCAGTGCGAGGTAGGTGGTGCCGGCCGCGGTCCCGGAGATCGGCCGGCTGAATTCGGGCTGGTTCGGACGCTCGCCGGACATGTCCTGTGTCAGCTCCCCGTGCTCGACGCTGGGGAGACCCAGGAGGCGGCGCCCTCCCGCGGGGTCTCGAACGCCATATTTCCAGCGGGCGCAGGGAAACACCCCCGAATCACCGCCATTGGTATGGATGTGTAAGGGAAACCTCACCATTGGTAACCAAGGGGCACCCCGCGGGGAAGGCGTCAGACCGTTCGCCCGGGGAACAGGGTCTCGCGCCGGATGATCTTTCCGTTCCGAAAGTGGTGCCAGTCGGTGAAGCGCAGCCGCACCTCCTGCCCGTCCCGAAGGCGTCCCTCGAACCTGCCGCGTACCGCCACCCACTCGTCGCCGGGCAGCACCTGGTCGAGCCGGTGCACGCCGCCCTCGATGACGCGGCCGGACTCGTAGAACGTCCGCAGGGCGGGCAGGCCCACGATCGTGGGGGTGCCCTGCCGCTCGTACTCGATGTCCTCGTGAAAGAGCGCCAGCAGCGCTTCCAGCCGCCCATCGTCCACATGGTCGTAGTAGCTGCGGACGATGATCTCCAGGTGACCGATGTCTCGCTGCATACGTCCTCCAACGGGACCAACACGGCTCAGTGGATGCGAACGCTATTCGGGATCATCGCGGTGCAGCCGCAAGCTGGCCGTCTCCGGTCAGGCCCAGGGTGATCCGCATCATGTCCGGCAAAGGGAACATCCCGGACCTGGCGTGCGTCGTAGATAGTCGTGGGCGCCGCGGGGGCGCGCCCTTGTTCGTGTGACGTAGGAGTGCCCGGTGAACAAGAAGCGCGGTTCGGCAGCGGCCGGTCAGGCCTGGCAGATCTACAGCGAGACGCTCCAGCCCGACACCCCGGGCATGTTCGAGCGCATCCGAGCGGTACCCCGCATGATCAAGTCGGTGCTGCGCGGCGACTACAAGGGCATGTCGTACGGGACGCTCGGCCTGCTGGCGCTCGGCCTGATCTACATCGTCTCGCCGATCGACGCCATCCCCGAGGTCCTGCCGATCGTCGGCATCGCCGACGACACCGGCGTGGCCCTGTGGCTGGCCACCCTCCTGGTCAGAGCCGCAGGCGACTTCGTCACCTGGGAACGCGGCGGCCGCCCCAACGTCGTCGTAGGCGAGGTCATCGACTGACGCGCAGTCATCGACCGACCCCGGGCCATCGCCACCGCGGGTCATCCGCCGACGCGGAAATCATCGATCGGCGGCGGCCTTCAGGCCAGCGGTGAAACGGGTCGCCCCAGGCGACTTCGTCACCTGCGAACGCGGAGTCATCGACCGGCGCCGGGCCATCACCGACTGCGAGCCATCGGCCAACGCGGGGATCATCGATTGGCTTCAGGCCAGCGGTGAACCGGGTCGCCGCGGGCGACCTCGTCACCTGCGAAATCTCAGCGTGGTCGTCGGCAAGGTCATCGACTAGCGACCCGGCCATCGACCGAGGACCATCGCCGACTGCGGCTCATCGGCCGAATCGAGTCATCGGCGCTGTCGCGACGCAACCGGCCGACGCGACGCAACCGGCCGACGCGACGCTGTGAGCTGACGCGACGCAACCAGCTGACGCGGAGCTACCGCTGACGCGGAACTATCGGCCGACGCGGGGGCCTATCGGCTGGCGCGGAGTTATCGGTCGGCGGGGGGTTTCAGGCTGGCGGTGAAGCGGGTGGCCGCGTCCCGCATGAGCGGGACCACGTCGGCCACGGTGCCGGCCGTCATGCGTGCGGAGGGGCCGGAGACCGAAATGGCGGTCAGGCTGGGGGCCCCGGGCAACGCCACGGCGACGCAGCGGACGCCGATCTCCTGCTCCTCGTCGTCCAGCGCGTAACCCTGGGCGCGGATACGGGCCAGCTCGTCGACCAGCGCGTCCGGGTCGGTGAAGGTGTGGGGCGTCTGCGCCGCCATGCCCGTCCGGGCGAGGATGTCGCGAACCTTCGGCTCCGGGAGTTGGGCGAGGAGCGCTTTGCCGACACCGGTGCAGTGGGGCTGGACCCGTCGCCCCACCTCGGTGAACATCCGCATGGAGTGCCGGGACGGCACCTGCGCGACGTACACCACCTCGTCGCCTTCGAGCACGGCCATGTTGGCGGTCTCGCCAATGGCGTCCACGAGCTGCGCCAGGGTGGGACGGGCCCACGCGCCCAGAAGGCGGCTCGCGCCCTCGCCGAGGCGGATCAGGCGCGGCCCGAGGGCGTAGCGCTTTGAGGGCTCCTGGCGGACGTAGCCGTGGTTCACCAGCGTGCGCATCAGACGGTAGATCGTCGGCATGGGCAGCCCTGAGGCCTCTGTCAGCTCCGACAGGGCCATCTCGCCTCCGGCGTCCGCCAGATGCTCCAGCAGCTCGAAGGCCCGCTCCAGCGACCGTACGGCCTCCGCCACCAGGGTCTCCTCTCCTCGCGAGCCTCGATTGTACGGAGGAATGATTTCGTTCTGCGAAATCGGGGCCGTCGCAAAGGAGGGACAACCGACGTTATTGCTGGCGCTGACGTGGCAATACTCAGTTTGTCCGGTCCCCCCGACGTGCACGACGGAGAGGGGAACGTGTGACTACGGGGGTCTGGCGGCGCAGGAGCCGGTGGGGAGCGGTCGTGCTGACCGGCGTGATCACGCCGGTGATCGTCTTCTCGCCGTCGTCCGGCGCCTCCGAGGTACGGATGACGACCCGGCTGACGCCCGCCGGCCGGTCCGTTCTCGGCACCGATCTGCTGCGTACCTATGACGTGGAGGTGCGGACGAAGGGCGGCGTCGCCCGCGCGGCCGCGCTGACGCTCATCGCGCAGCGCCCGCTCGCCTGGGAGGCCTACCCGGTGGAATGCGGCGCCCGCCGCGCCCCGCACCGCCTCCGGTGCTCGTTCGGCGACCTCGCAGGTTCCCGGAGGCTTCAGGTCGGAGTACGCACCCCGGCGGCGGCGCGCACCACGGGCCGTCCCCGCATCGTGGCCGTGGCGACCGCCGCCAACGCCAAACAAGAGTCGACGCTCGCCGTCCAGCTGCCAGCCTCCAGCACGCCCCGTTCCGGGCCAGAGAAGAAGCCAGCCCGAGCACCCAGCACCGGCACCCGGCCGCCTGTCACCGATCCCCGACAGCCTGGCGCTGGACTACAGCCGCCCACTGGCACGCGGCCGCCGAGCACCAACCCGCGATCGCCAAGTGCTGGCATCCGGCCACCTGCCGCCGGGTCAGGGATGCCCGGCGCTGGAGCGAGGCCGCCTGCCACGGCTCCGCGACCGCCCAAGCCCGGGACGAGGCCGCCCAGCGCCGCGCCATGGACGCACAGCGGCGGGCCAGGGGCACCTGGCGCCGGTATTCGGCCGCCTGCCGTAGGCCCACGACCGCCTGGGATCGGGCCGCGATCGCCCAGCGCCGGGATCCGGCCGCCTGCCGTCGGTACTCGGCCGCCTGCCGCTGGCACGCGACCGCCGAGCACCTGGCCTCGGCCACCTGCCGTTGGAGTGCAGCCGCCGATTGTCGGGGCGTGGCCGCCTGCCACAGCGCCGCGATCGCCGATCGTCGGGCCAGGGATGCCTGCCACTGGGCCGGGGGCGCCTGGCGTCGGGACGCGGCCGCCTGCGGCCAGGCCGGGAACGCCTGGTACAGGAGCGAGGCCGCCTGCCGCAGGCCCGCGATCGCCTAGCGCCGGGATCCGCCCGCCTGCCACGGGGGCGCGGCCACCCGCCGCTGTGCCAAGGACGCCTGGCGTCGAGATGCGGCCGCCTGCCGCAGGGCCGGGTGCGCCTGGTGGGATGTGGCCGCCTGGCGTTGGGGCGCGGCCACCGATCGCGGGGGCGCCTGGGGCGGGGGCTGGTGGGGCGCCTTGGCAGGGTGTTGGTTCGGGGTCGGTTCCTCCTGCGGGGTCTTATCCGGTGGCTCCGCCCTTGGGCCGGGGCGGTCCTCAGACTGCTGGACAGAATCCGGTTTTGCCGCCGATGAATGCTCCGTCGCCTGCACCTAGCGCTACGCAACTGGCCTTGGTAAGGCCCAGTGGTACGGATGAGGGTGACGGCACCTCCTGGACCGTCCTGCTCGCGATCGCGCTCATCGGCCAGATCGTGTTGTTGTGGCTGGCGGCGTGTCTGGGGCTTCTGCGCAGTCAGGGCGCGCTGGCGAATAAGCGGCGTATTGGGCTGAAGCGTCGGTAAGCTGGGCGCGCACTTCTCCACGAAATCGACGCTTGTCACCCCGGTGACAAAATCAGCCGACTCTTATGTGTTCGCGAGCTAAAGCCCCTCATGCCTACCATCGGGTAGCTTCACGCTGCACGATCAATGCCGTGTGCCGGGGGGCGCCGACCGTCGTCCGGCCTTCGTGCTCACGTCCGCCGACCGCGCGGCCCTTCCCCCGGGAGATGGATCTATGGCACTGGGCTCCCTGCTTCCCGAACTCCAACCCGGCGGGACCGGCCGTACGCCGCTGATCGAGCGCGTCGCCCAGTGGGCGGCGGAGAAGCCGGAGGCGTCGGCGTTCACGTTCGTGGACTACTCCCTCGACCCGGCCGGGGCCAAGATCACGCTGACGTGGGCCGAGACGCACCGGCGGGCGCGGGCGATGGCGGTCCGGCTGCGGCAGTCCGCCGAGCCGGGTGAACGGGCCGCGCTGCTGCTGCCGCAGACGCTCGAATACATGATGACGATGCTCGGCGCGCTCTACTCACATGTGGTCGCGGTGCCGCTCTTCTCTCCTGACCTGCCCGGCCACGCGGACCGGCTGATCGGGGCCTATCGCGACTCCGAGCCGGCGGTCATCGTCACCTCGCGCAACGCGCTGCCGCATGTGGAGAAGTTCCTGGCCGACCAGGACGTGCCGCGGCCAAGGGAGATCATCTTCGCGGAGGAGGTCGACGAGGGGCTCGCCAAGCAGTGGACGGACGAGCCGATCGGCTTTGATGACCTCGCGTACCTCCAGTACACCTCGGGGTCCACGCGCAGGCCTGCGGGCGTCGAGATCACGCACGGGAACGTGACGGCGAACGCGGCGCAGCTGTGGGCCGGGTGGGCGCCGGAGAAGCCGAACCCCGAGCTGGTCAGCTGGCTGCCCCTCTTCCACGATATGGGCCTCATCGCGACGATGGCGATGCCGCTGGTAAAGGGCGACCACGCGATCTACACCGACCCGGTGTCGTTCATCATGAACCCGCTGCGCTGGCTGCAGCTGATCGCCGAGCGTCCGGACAAGAACGTGTACACGGCCGGGCCGAACTTCGCCTACGAGTACGTCGCGTCCACGGCGACGCCGGAGAAGGTCGCCAAGCTGGATCTCACCGGGCTGACCGCCTGCCTGAACGGCGCCGAGCCGATCCGCACCTCGACGTTGTCGACGTTCGCCGAGACCTTCGCGCCCGCCGGGCTGCGGCCGGGCGCGCAGGTACCGGGTTACGGGCTGGCCGAGGCCACGGTCTTCGTCACCGCCGACGGCGACGACGTGCCACCGAAGATCATCGAGGTGGACCGGGCCGCGTTGACGCAGGGCGAGTTGCGGCTCCACGCCGGCGGCGACGGGGCCAGCACGCTCGTCTCGTGCGGCCGGGCGGTCGGGCAGATCGTGGCGATCGTCGATCCCGAGACGCGGATCGAGCAGCCCGACGGCCGGGTCGGCGAGATCTGGGTGCACGGCCCCAACACCGCCCCCGGGTACTGGCGCAACTCCGAGCGCAGCCAGGACACCTTCGGCGGCGAGCTGGCCGAGCCGGGCGGGCTGCCCGCCGGTCCGTGGATGAAGACCGGCGACTACGGCGTGATCCACGAGGGCGAGCTGTACGTCACGGGCCGCATCAAGGACCTCATCATCGTCGACGGGCGCAACCACTACCCGCAGGACATCGAGGTCACCACGCAGGAGGCGCACCCGGCCGTCCGCCCCGACTACGTCGCCGCGTTCGCCGTCCAGGGCGAGGAGACCGAGCTCCTCGTGGTGGTCGCCGAGCGCAACCGGCGGGTGCCGCTGGCCCGCCTCGACCTGGCCGAGGTCGAGAGCGCGGTGCGCGGCGCCGTCAACGTCGAGCACGAGATGAGCGTGCACGAGTTCGTGCTGGTCGAGCCGGGAGCCGTCTCCCGCACCTCCAGCGGAAAGATCGCCCGCGCCGCGACGCGCGCGCGGTTCGAGGCCGGTGAGCTGCCGACCACGGCGGCGCGGCTGGCGGGACGCAGGTAGAGCCGGACGCGGACAGCGCCCGGTCCAGAGGACCACAGGAGGATCATGCTCGCCGGGCTGGGGCGTCTCATTCATCGACGACGCTGGACCAGTCTCGTCCTGATCCTGATCATGACGGTCCTGGCCGGGGGCTGGGGCCTGGGGGTCTTCGCCAAGTTCAAGCAGGGCGGCTTCGAGGACCCGAAGGCCTCCTCGACGCTCGTCGCCAAGCTCGGCGCCACCTACTTCGGCAGCACTAACCCCGACGTCCTGGTGGTCTACAGCAGCGACACCATGACGGTGGACGACCCGCGCTACATGGCCGGCGTCGTCAGCACCGTGTCGCGGCTGCCGAAGGACAAGGTCGCCGAGATCATCTCGTACTGGTCGTTCGACGCCAAGGACGCGGCGCCGTTCGCCTCGCACGACAAGCGGCGGACGTTCGTCGCGCTGAAGCTGACCGGCACCGACGCCGACAAGGGTCCTCACTACGAGGCGATCAAGGACCGGCTCCAGGCCCCCGGCCTGACGGCGCAGCTGGGCGGCGCCGTGCCGCTCAACATCGAGTTCGGCACGCAGGTCGTCACCGACATCGTCCAGGCCGAGATCATCTCGATGCCGATCCTGCTGATCCTGCTCGTGCTGGTGTTCGGCGCGTTCACCGCCTCGGTGCTGCCGCTGATCGTCGCGCTGTTCTCGATCGTGGGCGGCCTCGCCGTGCTGCACATCGTCACGTACGTCACGGACGTGACGTCCATGGCGCTCGAGGTCGTCACGATGATGGGCGTCGGCCTGGCGATCGACTACTCGCTGTTCATCGTGAGCCGGTTCCGGGAGGAGCTGGAACGCGGCATGAAAGCGGGCGGCGTCCAGCCCGGCAAGCCCTGGAAACGGGCCCCCGACCGGCGGCAGCGCAAGGCGGAGAAGAAGGCGTACCGCCGGGCGCTGCGGCCCGTGCAGCAGGGGGCGCTGGCCCGCACCATGGCCACCGCCGGGCGGACGATCGCCGTCTCCGGCATCACCGTGTCTGCGGCGCTGGGCGGTCTGCTGGTCTTCCCGCAGATGTTCCTGCGGACCATCGGCCTGGCGGGCATCGCGACCGTCCTCGTCGCGGTCTTCGGCGCGGTCGTGCTGCTCCCGACCATGCTGGCGCTGCTCGGCACGCGGGTGGAGGCCGGCCGGATGCCCTGGCGCCGCCCCACCTCCAAGCGCGCCCAGCGCGACCCCGACAGCGGGTTCTGGTACCGCCTCGGGCACAGCGTCATGAAGCGCCCGCTGCCGTACTTCGCGGTGACCGTGGTCATCCTGGGCGTGCTGTTCGGGCCGTTCCTGAACGTGCAGTTCGGCAGCGTCGACGCGCGCGTGCTGCCCAAGGACAGCCCGACCCGCGCCGTCGTCGAGCTCGTCAAGAAGGAGTTCCCGAACGGCTCCGCCGAGCCGATCGACGTCGTCGTGTCCGGCGACCTGATCCCGCGCGACTGGAAGCCGGTGCGCAGCGGCGACAACATCCCGCCCTACCTGCAGGAGTTCCGCACGCGGCTCAGCGAGCTGCCGGGCGTGACGCAGGCCCAGTTCACCGGCTACTCCGGCGCGTACGGCGGCGTGCGCATCTCGGTCACGCACAAGTACGAGCCGCTCGACCAGCGGGCGCTGGATCTCGTCACCCAGATGCGCGAGATGAGCCTGTCCAAGAACGGCTACCCCATGCACATCGACGTCGGCGGGAGCACCGCCGCGCAGATGGACCTCATGGACGCCCTGATGCGCAGCCTGCCCAAGATGGCGGCGCTCGTCTGCCTCACCACGTTCCTGCTGCTCTTCATGTTCTTCGGCTCGGTCGTGCTGCCGCTGAAGGCGATCGTCATGAACGTGCTGTCCATCGGCGCCTCGTTCGGCGTGATCGTGTGGGGCTTCCAGTACGGGCATCTCGCCGGGCTGCTCGACTTCACCCCGACCGGCAGCGTCGAGGCCACCAGCATGATCCTCATCCTGGCGGTCGTGTTCGGGCTGTCGATGGACTACGAGGTCTTCCTGCTCAGCCGGATCCGCGAGGAGTGGGACCGCACGCACGACAACCGCGCCGCCGTCGCGGTCGGCATGCAGCGGACGGGCGGCATCATCACCAGCGCCGCCCTCCTCTTCCTCGTCGTGATCGGCGCGTTCAGCATGGCCGGGCTCACGGTCGTGAAGCTCATCGGCGTCGGCATGTTCGTGGCCGTGGTCGTGGACGCCGCACTGGTGCGCTCGCTGCTCGTCCCGGCCACGATGCGGTTCATGGGCTCGGCCAACTGGTGGCTCCCGCCCGCGCTGGCCGGCCTGCACGCCAAGATGGACCTTCGCGAACGCGACGACCTGCCGGGCGCCGCCGCCAACGTCGCGCCGCCGCGCCTTCCCGACGAGCAGCCGTACCCGTATGCGATGCGCTGGGAAGAGCCGGCTCCCGGTGCGGATCCAATGTCTACCCCGCCAGCCCAGACCCCGGCTCCACCAGCCCAGGCCCCGGCGCCGCAGGCCCCGGCTCCTGCGTCCAGGACGAACGGGGCGTCCGCCTCGCCGGCGTTCGCGGACTACCAAGAGGCCGCTCTACCGAACATCACATTCCAGAGCGCCGCCCCTCCGACCTCGGCGGATTCAGAGGCTCAGCCTTGGTCGCCGTGGGCGAACGGGCAGCCGCAACCAAAACCCACCCACACCACCCGCACCAAACGTGAGATAGTTCCCAACCCGACTGGTTCAGGGTGGCGCTGGAGCACAGTGGAGGACAACGATGCCAATTGAGTCACGTCGCCGTGGCGCCCGGAGAGCGGTGGCCGTGTCCGCCGTCGTCGGCGCGACCGTGCTGCCCCTGGGCGTGGCCGCTCCCGCACATGCCGCCGCCTTCAAGAAGGCGGACAACGGTGCCCGCATCGCCGCGGTCAAATGGCTGAACAAGGGCAAGACGGCCTTCGACTTCACCGTTCAGTCGCCATCGCTCGGAAAGAAGCAGAACGTACGCGTGCTGCTGCCCAAGGGGTGGAAGTACAAGTCCCGGCAGAGCTGGCCCGTCGTCTACGCCTACCACGGTGGTCGTGACAACTGGAAGTCATGGACCCGCAGCACCGACATCCAGACGCTCTCCCGCAAGTGGGGCGTCATGGTCGTCATGCCCGAGGGCGCGAACGGTTCGTACACCAACTGGTACAACAAGGGCAAGGGCGGCCGTCCCAAGTGGGAGGACTTCCACCTCCGCGAGGTGCGCCAGCTCGTCGAGCGCAACTACCACGCGGGTGGTTCGCGGGCCGTCATGGGCATCTCCTCCGGCGCTCAGGGGGCGTGCACCTACCCCGGCAGGGCGCCGGGCATGTTCCGCTACGCGGCGTGCTTCAGCGGGGTCCTCTCGATGAGCTCCCCGGGCATCCCCGCGCTGCTGATGTACACCAACAGCGGCAACGGCGTCGACCCGACGCTCATCTGGGGTGACCCTGTGTTCGACAGGGCCAATTGGGACGCGCACGACCCGATCAAGCTGCTGCCGCGCATGCGCTCGACCCGCTTCTACGTGTCGGCCGGGACCACCGGGAAGCCCGGCCCCTTCGACAAGCCGGACATGCCCCCGTGGGACATCGGCCTGATGAGCGAGCGGGCGATCGGCCCCACGGTCAAGGACTTCGCCGCGCGCGCCAAGCAGCTCCGCGTGCCGATCACCGCGCACATCTACGGCAACGGACGGCACAGCTGGCCGTACTGGAAGCGCGAGATGCACACCGCCTGGCCGCAGATGATGAAGACGATCGGCGCCAAGCGCCGGTAACCCTCCGCACTCCGATGCTCCGGGCCGGTACTTCCACCGGCCCGGAGCATCGCTATGTGAGGGCGTCCAGGAGGGCGCAGGCCTTCGCGACGCCGTCCTCGGCCTTGATGCGCCGGCCCAGATCGGCGGCCTGGCGGGTGATGTCCTCGGAGCTCGTGGCGCGGCGGATGGCGGCGGCCAGCCGGGGGACGGTGAGCGAGGAGAACGGCACCGGTGCCGGGCCCGCGCCCAGCGCCGCGACGCGTTCGCCCCAGAACGGCTGGTCGCCGAAGAACGGCGTGACGACCGTCGGGACACCGGCCCGGAGGCCCGCAGCCGTCGTGCCCGCGCCGCCGTGGTGGACGACGGCCGCCATCCGCGGGAACAACCACGAGTGCGGTACGTCGTCGACCGCGAGGATGTCGTCGTCCGAGGTCGCCGGGTCGCCCTGGACGATGCCGCGGACACCGGCCAGCCGCAGGGCGGTCCGGACGAGCTGGCCCGTCAACTCCGGGTCCTTGGGGACCATGCTGCCGAAGCCCACATAGACGGGCGCCGGGCCGGACGCGAGGAAATCCGCCAGGTCGCCCGGCGGCTGCCATTCGGGTTCGTCGAGGAACCAATAACCGGTCACATGAACGTACGAAGGCCAATCAGCCGGCCTCGGAACAACGGCAGGGCTGAAGCATGCCAGCACGGGCCGGCGTTGGCTGCGTACTTTGTGCATAGGGCCGCGCAACGAAAGCGGCGACAGGCGCAAGTCATCACGGCGCCATGGGTTGATGAATGGCCGCGACAACTGCCATGCGATCTGGTCGACGGCCAGAAAACTGGCCTTGTTGGCCCATGCGCCGAGGAATCTCGCCTGCGGCACGAACGGATGCGGGAACGCCCGGGTCGGCTGGCTCGGCTGGAAGTGGACGAACGCCCAGGGAACGCCGAGATGCTCGCCGATGTGCTGGGGAAGAAATCCCAAAGTCGGGCCCAGAATAAGATCGGCGTCCTTGCACGCGTCCAGGCATTCGGAGAGCAGGCGTTCGGCCATCGGAGCCAGGATCCGCCGGAAACCGCCCAGGAACTTCACCGGATTGCGGCCCCCGGCCAGCAATTCCTGACCGGCGTCCGATTCGAGGATCTCGGTCGGGTCCGCGGTCAGCGGCGCGAGCTCCAGCCCGGCCGACAGCGCCAGCCGCGCGTACCGGTTGCTCGCGACCAGCCGCACCTGATCACCGCGGGCGGCCAGGGCCTGCCCGAGCGCCACGCACGGCTGGATGTCACCGCGCGACCCGGCGGCGAAGATCACAATGCGGCGGCCCATGCTGCTCCTTCCGACGGTGTCACCAGGCGTCACCCCGAGGCCGCGCACCCGCGGCGTTGTCTCCGTCCTCCTGCCCCTCGCCGGGCTCGGCCGCGGCGTCGCCGGGCACGTACGGCTGGTACCAGCCGGCCGGGGGCGGCGGCGGCCAGCTCGTGTCACCGGAGCTCGCCAGGTCATCGCCGCCGACCACCTGGCGAGCCGGATACCGGGGCTTCGCCGGGTAGCGCGGCTTGACCGGATACCGGGGCTCCACGGCGGGCGCGGTCGCCCGGAGCTCGGTCACCGGCTCGGTCAAGGGGTCGGCCAGGAGCTCGGTCGAGGGATCCGGTCCAGCTTCCGTCGCCGAGGCGGTCACGGGCTCCGCCACAGGCTCGGGCTCGGGTTCCGACAGCGCGGGCTCCGGTACCGGCTCGGGTGTGAGGTGGGGCGTCGGCCCTGCCAGGGGCTCCGCTGCGTGCCAGGTCTCTGGCTTGGCCGCGGCCTCCGTCGCGGGGTCGGCCACGGGCATGGGCTCCGCCTCGGGGGCGGGCCTCTGCGCGACCACCGGCTCCCGCGCGACCACCGGCTCCTGCGCGGGAGCGGGTTCCTGCGCGGGCGCGGGCTCCTGCGCGGGCTCGGCTGCGGGTGTGGGCTCGGGTGTGGGCTCTGGCTCGGGCGTGGGCCTCTGCGCGGGTGTTGCCAGGGGGTCCGCCGAGAGTCCGGCTGCGTGCCAGGTCTCGGGCTTGGCCATGGGGCCTGCCACGGGCTGGTCTGGTGGGGCGAGGGAGCGCGGTTCCGGCCCAGGCTGCGGCGTCTGCTCGAAGCGTGGCTGTTCAGGCTGCGGGACTGGGATGGCGGGAGCGGTGGGGTAGGGGTTGAAGTCCACGGTCACGGGCGCGGGCAGCGGGGCCAGGAGGTCATCGGCGACCTGGGGCGCACGTCCATTGGCGCGGACTACGGGGATCGGGTCCGGGGTGGTGGCGCGGGGGTCCGCCGCGAGGTTGGGCTCGGGCTCCGGGTAGGGCACGCGGTGGGACTGCTTGTTGTGCTTGGGGCCGAGCCAGCCGCGCTTGCTCGGGAGGGTCAGGCCGCTGATCAGGCCGCCGACGAGGACGAGTGTGGCGCCGAGGATGAGGCCGTTGGCGGTGCCGGCGCGGAACGATTCGAGGCTCGCGGCACTGGCGCCTTCCTGCGGGACCTCGTGGATGAGGATGCCGACGATGGCGATGCCGAAGGCGCCGGAGACCTCGCGGATGACGTTGAGGATGCCGCTGGCGACGCCGGCCTGGTCCTCGGGGACGGCCTTGAGGACGTACATCGCGAGGGGCATGCAGAGCGCGGAGCCGAGGCCGACGATCATCACGCCGGGCATGAGGTCGGCGAACCCGTCGCCGCGGTGCAGGGCGGAGAACATGACCATTCCGACGGCCATCGCGGCCATGCCGCCGCCGATGATCGGACGGGGGCCGAGCTTGGCGGCCAGCCAGAAGCCGATCGGCGTCAGCACCATGATGGCGATGGCCGGGGGCATCATGACCAGGCCCGCCTCGGGCGGCGAGAACTCCAGGTAGCGCTGGAGGAACGTGGCCGAGTAGAAGATCATCCCGTTGAAGCCGATGCCCCAGAGCATCTGGGAGAGCAGGCCGCCGACGAAGACCCGGTTGCGGAAGAACCGCAGGTTCATCATCGGGTCCGGGGCCCATGTCTCGACGACGACGAAGCAGGCCAGCGCGATGGCCGCCAGGACGAAGACGCTGAGGACGGAGGGGTCGGTCCAGCCGTGCTTGCGTCCGGCCTCCAGCCCGTACGCGAGCGCGAAGAGCATGGTCGCGGAGATGAGGACGCCGGGCAGGTCGACGCGGGAGTTCTTGTTCTCGCCCTTGGACGTCAGCACCACCAGGCCGAGCAGGATGACCAGGATGCCCGGCACGATGTTGATCAGGAAGATCCAGCCCCAGTGCCACTGCTGGACGATGAAGCCGCCGATGGCCGGGCCGAGGGCGGTGGCCCCGGAGGCCGCGCCGACCCAGACGATCGTGCCGATCGAGCGCTGCTTGTCGGTCCGGCCGACCGTGACCATGACCAGCGTCGCGGGGAGGGCGAGCGCGGCGCCGGCGCCCTGGACGATGCGCCCGAGGATCAGGATCGCCTCGTCGCCGGCGAGGCCGCAGACCGCGGAGGACGCGGTGAAGACGGCCATGCCCACGGTGAACGTGACGCGGCAGCCGTAGACGTCGGTGAGCCGCCCGCCCGCGATCATCAGGCAGGAGAACATCAGGATGTAGCCGGTGGCGACCCAGTCCTTGGCGGAGTTGGACATGCCGAGGTCGCGCATCATCGTGGGCAGCGCGTTGGCGACCACCGTGTTGTCCATGGTGATCATAAATGCGCTGACGGCCACCACCGCCAGCGCCCATCTGTAACGGCCCCGGGTCAATGCGTCACGCGGCGTCTCTCCCCACCGGGAGAATCACCGCTTCCCCCCATATGCGTGAGAGAATATTGTTACTATTCGTTGGCACCTGGTCACCCTGGTCCGCCTGTTGGTCGAGAGGTCCCAACTATCCCATCAGGCCACATTGGTTACCAGTGAGTCTTGTCATCGCCGTGACAAGTCACCACAGAGAAAAGTGGTCTGGGTGCGCATCGTGAGACGGTCACCGTAGGACAAAGTGGTCCCCCTTGCTTCGAACGATCCCAGGTTCAGTTGGGGGAACCGCACGCATGCAGACGACCGATCGTTCCGGAGCCGCGCAGGACGAGACGCGGATCAGTGAGGATTCGATTCGTCGCTATCTGATCGACCAGATCGCGCGTCGCTCCCGGATTCCCGCCGACCACGTCGACCCCGATCGCCCGCTGGAGGAGTTCGGTCTCGCGTCCCGTGACGCCGTGGCCGTCGCCGGCGAGCTGGAGCAGATGCTCGGCCGCGCGCTCCCGGCCACCCTCGTCTGGGAACACCCCACGATCAACAAGCTGTCGGTCGCCCTCGCCGGTGGCGCCGACCTGGCCCCGGCCGCGCCCCCCGCCCCGGCCGCGCCCCCCGCCCGCCGCGACGACGAGCCCATCGCCGTCATCGGCGTCGGCTGCCGGTTCCCCGGCGGCGAGCGCGACCTCAACGGCCCCGGAGACTACTGGCGCTTCCTCACCGGGCGCGGCGACGCGATCCGCGAGGTGCCCGAGGGCCGCTGGGACGCTTTCGACGACGGCTCTCCCGAGGTCGCCGACCTGCTCGACAAGACCACCCGCCTCGGCGGCTTCCTCGACGACATCTCCCGGTTCGACGCGGAGTTCTTCGGCATCACCCCGCGCGAGGCCGCGGTCATGGACCCCCAGCAGCGCCTCGTCCTGGAGGTGGCCTGGGAGGCGTTCGAGCACGCCGGCATCGGCCCCGCCTCGCTGCGCGGCAGCCGTACGGGCGTGTTCGTCGGCGTCTCGGCGCCGGAGTACGCCGCGTTCACCGCGTCCGACCTCGCCTCGCTCGAACCGTTCACCGCCACCGGCGCCGCGCTGAGCATCATCGCCAACCGGCTGTCCTACCTGCTGGACCTGCGCGGCCCCAGCATGATCGTCGACACGGCCTGCTCGTCGTCGCTGGTCTCCACCCACCTCGCGGTCCAGGCGCTGCGGGACGGTGAGGCCGACGTCGCGCTGGCGGGCGGCGTCAACGTCCTGCTGTCGCCGACGGTCACGATGACGTTCGACCTGGCGGGCGGCACGGCGGCGGACGGCCGCTGCAAGGCCTTCGACGCCTCCGCCGACGGCATGGTCCGCGCCGAGGGCTGCGGCGCCCTCGTCCTCAAGCGCCTGTCCGACGCCGTCCGCGACGGCGATCGTGTGCTCGCGCTGGTCAAGGGCTCGGGCGTCAACTCCGACGGCCGGTCCAACGGGCTGGTGGCGCCCAACTCCGACGCGCAGCGCGCGCTGCTCCGGGACGTGTACGCGTCGGCCGGCATCGACACCCGTGACGTCGACTACATCGAGGCGCACGGCACCGGCACGTTCCTCGGCGACCCCATCGAGGCCAAGGCGGTCGGCGAGGTGCTGGGCGCGGGCCGTGACGCCGGTGAGCCCCTGCTCCTCGGCTCGGCCAAGTCCAACCTCGGTCACATGGAGTCCGCGGCGGGCATCGCCGGGCTCATCAAGACCGTGCTGGCCCTGCACCACGGCACGATCCCGGCCTCGAACCACTACAAGGAGCCCAACCCGCACATCCCGTTCGACGAGCTGCGGCTCGCCGTGGTGGCGGAGGAGACGCCGTGGCCCGACCGGGGCCGCCCGCCGCGCGCCGGCGTCTCGGGTTTCGGCTTCGGCGGCACGAACGCGCACGTGATCCTTGAGGCCGCCCCGGCTCCGGCCGGTCCCGCCCAGGAGTCCGCGGCCGGCTCACTGCACACGCTCGCCCTCTCGGACACCTCCGACGACCGGATTCGTGATCACGCAGCCGTCCTGGCCGGATGGCTGGAGGCGCACGAGGACGTCGCTCTGGCGGACGTCGCCCAGACCCTCTTCCGCCGCAACGGCCGTGGCCGGTCCCGCGCGGCGGTGTCGGCACGCGACCGCGCCGGGCTCCGGGACGGGCTCGCGGCGCTGACCGAGGGCCGTCCGCATCCCGGCGTCGTCTCCGGCAGCGCCCTCGGGATGCCGGGCAGTCCGGTGTGGGTCTTCTCCGGGTACGGGGCGCAGCGGGCCGGCATGGCGCAGCGCCTCCTGGAGGAGGAGCCCGCGTTCGCCGAGGCCATCGACGACCTCGACACGCTCTTCGCGGAGGAGGGCGGCCCTGAGCTCTGGTCGCTGCTCGAATCCGGCGAGAAGCCCACCGACATCGCCGTGACGATGCCCGTACTGTTCGCGATCCAGATCGGGCTGGCCCGGATGTGGACGTCGTACGGCGTCACGCCCGGCGCGGTGGTCGGTCACTCGATGGGCGAGATCGCGGCGGCGGTCGTGGCCGGTGCGATCACCCTTGAGGACGCCGTCAAGGTGATCTGCCGCCGGTCGCGGCTGCTCACCCGGCTCGTCGGCGGCGGCGCGATGGCCGTGCTCGGCGCGTCCGCGGACGAGATCGCCCGCCTCGGCCACGACCTCCCTGAGGTCTACCCGGCCGTGCACTCCTCGCCCAGGCAGACGGTCGTCACCGGCGACGCCGACCAGATCGCCACCATCGTGCAGCGGGCCGAGGCCGAAGGCCGGCTCGCCCGCATGGTCCAGGCGGAGGGCGCGGGCCACTCCCCGCAGGTCGACCCGCTGCTAGACGATCTACGCGAACTGCTCGCCGACGTGGGAGCCGAACGCGGCACCCCGTTCGCCGAGGGCATCCGCCTCTACACGACCGCCCTAGACGACCCCCGCACCTTCATCAACGCCGAGATCGCGGCCAGCGCCGCCGCCGTGGCCAACATCAACGCTGACGCTGTAGCCACCGCGGCCAACACCAACGCTGACGCCGCTGCCGTTGGCGCTGGCGCCGCTGGTGCTGGCACCGATGGCGCTGTGGCGAAGGTCGGCGGCGACATCCACGGCCGGGCCGACGGTACGCGGCTTGACGCTGCCTACTGGGCCCGTAACCTGCGCAATCCCGTTCGGCTCACGGACGCGGTCGCGGCGGCGTCCGAAGACGGCTTCCGCGCGTTCATCGAGATCAACGCGCACCCGATCCTGTCGCACGCGGTCGGCGAGACCCTGGACGGCTCGGGCACCCTGGTCACCCACACGCTCAAGCGTGCCCCGAAGGGCCAGGAGACCGACGACACCCTGACGTTCCACTCCCAGCTCGCGCTCCTCGCCGCCCACGGCCTGCCGGTCGGCGCCCCCGCCGGCGGCTCGGTGATCGACGTGCTGTCGTCGCCCTGGCGGCACGAGCGGCACTGGATCGACACGTCCAAGCGCGGCAGGGGCGGCCGTGACGAGCATCCGCTGCTCGGCGCGCACGTCGAACTGCCCGGCGAAGACCGGCATGCCTGGCGTGCCGACGTCGGCACCGCCGCCCAGTCCTGGCTCTCCGGGACGCGGATCCACGGGCTCGCCACGTTGCCGGTCGCCGCGTTCGCCGAGATGGCCCTCGCCGCGGGAGCCGAGGCCCTCGGCACCGACTCCGTGCGTGTCAACAGCCTGTGGATAGAGCGGCCGCTCGCGCTCGCCGAGCGGACCACCGTCACCACGACGTTCGCCGAGACGGACCAGCGGGTCGAGATCCACGCCTTGACACCCGCCGGTACCTGGGTCCGGCTGGCCAGCGCCGACGTCGGTGACGATCACCTCGGCCCGGCCGTGCCGCTGACCGGCGCCGCCACCGAGGTCGCGGCCGCCGAACGCGGCAGCAGGCACTATCGCTTCCACCCCGAGGTCCTCGACCGGGCCCTGTCCGTGCTCTACGCGGAGGCGGGCGACGGGGTCTGGCTGGCCGAGACGGTGGGCAGCCTGCGGGTGTACCGGCCGACGCACCGGGGCGGGCATGTCCGCACCGAGATCGTCCGGCACGACGACGAGACGGTCGGCGCGCTCCAGCTCGTCGGCCCCGATGGCGAGGTGCTCGCGGACGTCAGCGGCGTCGTGCTGCGCCGGGTCGAACGCCCCGACCTGCCCGTCCCTCTCGCCGACAAGCTCGTCGAGGTCAACTGGGACGAGACCGGCGCTCCCGAGCCGGTCCTGAGCGAGGGCTCCTGGCTCCTCCTGGCCGAGGCGGACGACGCGCTCGCCGCCGCCGTCGCGACCGATCTGGAGGGCCGCGGTCACCGCGTCACCCGCCGCGTCCTCGCCGACGGCCCGGCAGTCGAAGAGCCACCGACCGGCGTGGTCCTCATCCCGTCCGCCGACCTCGTGGACGAGGAACTCGTCCTCGCGGTGGCCGGCGTCGCCAACTCGCTTCCCGACGGCACGCGTCTCTGGATCGCCACCCGCAACGCCCTGCCCGTGCGCGCGGACGAGGCCGGCGAGCCCGGCCAGGGTTTCATCAGGGCGATCGTCCGGGTGCTGGCCTTCGAACGGACCGTGCTCCGCACCACCCTCGTCGACGTCGACCGCCCGGGCGACCTGGTCGGGGAGCTCCTCGGCGACGGCACGGCCCGCGAGGTCGCCTACCGGGGCGGCGTCCGGTACGCCGCCCGGCTCGACCAGGCCGCTCTCACCAGCGAGGCGGGACGCAAGGCGCGGCGCATCGTGCGGCGCGGCGGCTCGTACATCGTCACCGGCGGTTACGGCGGCATCGGCCTGGTGACCGCGCGCCTGCTCGCCGAACGCGGTGCCGGGCGGATCGTGCTCTCCGGCCGGTCCGGGCCGGACGCCGACGCCGAGAAGGTCATCGCCAAGCTGCGGGAGAGCGGCGTGGACGTCGGCGTCGTGCTCGGCGACATCGCCGCGCCCGGCATCGCCGAACGGCTGGTCCAGGTCGCCCAGGAGGGCGGCAAGCGGCTGCACGGCGTCGTGCACGGCGCGGGCGCCATCGACGACCGGCTGATCGTCGACCTCGGCCGCACGGACCTGCGCCGCGTGTGGACGGCGAAGGTCGAGGGCGCCCGGCTGCTCAGCCAGGCGACCTGGGACCTCGAACTCGACTGGTTCGTGACGCACTCGTCGGCCGCCGCCCTGATCGGCTCGCCCGGCCAGGCCGCGTACGCCGCCGCCAACGCCGCGATCGACGCGCTCATCGCCTACCGCCGCGCCCACGGCCGCCCCGGCAGCACGATCAACTGGGGCACCTGGTCGCAGGTCGGCGGCGCCGCCGATCTCGTCGCCCGAGGGGGGACGACCCCCCGCACCCCCCGGAGCGGCTTGGCCGCCGGCCTCGTCGCCCGAGGGGGGGCGACCCCCCGCACCCCCCGGAGCGGCTTCGCCGCCGGCCTCGTCGCCCGAGGGGGGGCGACCCCCCGCACCCCCCGGAGCGGCTTCGCCGCCGGCCATGGGGTCACCGTGATCGAGCCCATCAGCCCCGACGAGGGCGCCGAGGCGCTGGAGGCGCTGCTGGCCGATGGCCGTGCCGCGACCGGCGTGCTGCGGTTCGACCCGGCCGCGGCCGTGGGGCTGTTCCCCGAGATCACCAACATGCCGTACTTCGCCGCGCTCACCGCCGCGGCCGCCGAGGGCGGCGGCACGGCGGACGCGGGCGACTGGCCGGGCATCGACGCGATCAAGGAGCTGGAGCCCGCCGCCGCCCGCGAGCGCATCGCCGCCCAGGTGCGCTGGCGCATCGCGACCGTCCTGGGCTTCGACGCCGAACGGCTCGACCCGGCGATCCCGCTCACCGACCTCGGCCTCGACTCGCTCGTGGCGGTCCGGATCAAGAGCGGTGTCGAGCACGACCTCGGGCTCACCGTCCCGGCGGCGGTCCTGCTCAAGGGCGCCAGCGTCAACGTGTTCGAGGAGTGGGCGGCCGAGGAGCTCGGGCTGTCCGGCGCGCCCGCGCCGGCGGCGGGCGGCGTGAGCGCGGTCTCGGGCGCCGAGGCCGGGTACGTCATGGCCCGCGACGCCGCCGAACGCCTGGCCGTGCGGATCATCGAGGACGTCCTCGGGCTCGACCGGGTCAGCGTCACCGCCGACTTCTTCGCCGACCTGGGCGGCACTGATCGGCAGGCCGATGAGGTCGTCGCGCAGGTCACGGCGGAGCTGGGCGGCGAGATGACGCGCGGCGAGCTCTTCGCGACGCCGACCGCCGAGCACCTCGCCGAATACCTGCGCGCCGCCGACGAGGAGGCCGCGCGGCAGACCGTCCGGCCGCTCAAGACGGCCGGCACCCGCCGCCCGATCTTCATCGCGCACCCGGCGGGCGGCACCACCGCGTGCTACCGGCAGCTGATCGACCTGCTCGGCCCGGACCAGCCGGTGTACGGGCTGGAGCGGTTCGACGACGCGCCCTCGGTGGAGGAACGGGCCTCGCGTTACGTCGAGCACCTGCTGGAAGTGCAGCCCGAAGGCGCCTTCAGGCTCGGCGGCTGGTCGTTCGGCGGCGTGCTGGCGTACGAGACGGCCCGGCAGCTCACCGCCGCCGGCCGCGAGGTCGAGTTCGTGGCGCTGTTCGACGCGGGGCTGCCGCTGCCGGTCGAGGACGAGTCCGACACGCTGGCCCGCCGGTTCGCCGCGTTCACCGACTACATCAACGAGACCTACGACCTGGAGGTCGACCTCACCTACGAGGAACTGTCCGGGCTCGCCGAGGAGGCGCAGTTCGCGCTGGTCATGGAGCGGGCGGCGGCACTGGCCGACCTGATCCCGCCGGCGGCGCTGCATCACCAGCTCACCTCGCACCAGGACACCCGATCGCTGGAGGCCTACGAGCCGCAGCGCTACGACGGCCGCGTGATCCTCTACTACGCCCCGGAGGAGACCCCCTGGGCCGTGCGGGACGCGCGGTACGTGCTCGACGGAATGAACGGCTTCGGTGAGCTCTGCGGCGCTCTGGAGAAGGTCACGATCACCGGGGCGCACCACCTGAACCTGCTCGACCCGCCGGGTGTGGAGGCGCTGGCCGCCCACCTGGAAGGACAGCTCGCCGCGAACGAGGACCGGCCCGCCGCCACGAACGGCGCCCGGCCCGCGCTCAACGGTGTGAACGGCGCACGCGGCGTGAACGGCGCGCGCGCAGCACGGGACGTACCGGAGGCCGGGGGCGCGTACGAGGCCGGCCTTTCCGTGTCCGACACCACGGCCCCCTGATCCGGGCCGCTTTCCGCGACCCCGCCTCAACGGAGGAGATCGATGTCCGACCCCCTGCTCGAAGCCGTACGGTCCGGCGCGTCCGAGAAGGAGCTGCTGGACTGCGAACTGCCCACCCGTTTCCGCGCCGCCTTCACCCTCAAGAACGAGGTGGGCATCTTCGAAGGGCAGACCGACAAGGACGTGCGGCGGTCGCTGCACGTCGGCGACGTCGACATGCCCGAACTGGCCCCGGACGAGGTCGTGGTCGCGGTCATGTCGGCCGCGATCAACTTCAACACCGTCTGGTCGGCGATCTTCGAGCCGGTGCCGACGTTCGCGTTCCTGGAGAAGTTCGGCCGCCAGGGCTGGTACGGGGCCCGGCACGACCTCCCGTACCACATCCTCGGCTCCGACGGCTCGGGTGTGATCGTCCGCACCGGCGCCGGGGTCAAGAGCTGGAAGGTCGGCGACCGCGTCGTCCTGTCGCCGTCGTACGTCGACGAGGAGGACCACGGCTCCTACGACGACGGCATGATGAGCGAGACTCAGCTCGCCTGGGGGTTCGAGACCAACTTCGGCTCGCTCGGCGAGTACTGCATCGCCAAGGCCAACCAGCTCATCCGCAAGCCCAGGCACCTCACCTGGGAGGAGTCGGCGTCCAACACGCTGTGCGCGGCCACCGCGTACCGCATGCTGGTCGGCACGCACGGCGCCCGGATGAAACAGGGCGACGTCGTGCTGATCTGGGGCGCCACCGGCGGCCTCGGCTCGTACGCGACCCAGCTGGTCAAGAACGGCGGCGGCATCCCGGTCGCGGTCGTCTCCTCCGAGGAGAAGGCCGAGATCGTCCGCGCGCAGGGCTGCGACCACGTCATCAACCGCAACGAGCTCAACCTCGGCGAGCAGGGCCTGCGCCACCCCAAGGCGGGCCGTGTCCTCGGTGAGGCCATCCGCGGCCTGGTCGGCGAGGACCCGGGCATCGTCTTCGAGTACCTCGGCCGCGAGACGTTCGGCGCCTCGGTCTACGTCGCCAAGCGCGGCGGCAAGGTCGTCACCTGCGGTTCGTCCACGGGCTACAAGCACGAGTACGACAACCGCTTCCTGTGGATGCGCCTCAAGAGCATCATCGGCTCGCACGGCTTCAACTACCACGAGGCCGTCGAGGTCAACCGGCTGATCAGCCTCGGCATGGTCCACCCGACGCTGTCCACGGTCTTCCCGCTCGACGGTGCCGGCGAGGCCACCCGCGCGGTGCAGACCAACCAGCACATCGGCAAGGTGGCCGTCCTCTGCGGCGCGACCGCCGAGGGGCAGGGCGTGGACGACCCGGCGATGCGCGAGCGCATCGGCGAGGAGAAGTTCCACCTCTACCGACGGTCGGTCTAAGGCCCTTCGCGGCCTCCTCGGCCTTCGCGGCCTTGCCGGTCAGGGCCGGATCGTCTTGCTTTCGGTGATGGCGTGGGTGCGGTCTTCGTCGCCGGGCCCATCGCCATGACCGTTGCCGGGGGTGGGCGGTTCGGCGAGGTCGGCCAGGAAGTGACGGTTGAGGGCCGCTCGGACCCTGCCCATGCGGCCGCGGAGCTCCGGGGACTCGACGCCCTCGCGTTCGGGCCGGCCGATCGGCAGCGCGGGCCGCGGGCGGGGATCGATGATCTCGGCGAGCTGGTCGCCGGGCAGGTCGCGCTCGACCTCGCTGTACTCGCCGCCGGGCCCCATCCGGATGACGCCGGTCTCCAGCCCGTGCTCGACCAGGGCCAGATCGCGGCGCTGGAGGCCCAGGCACATGCGGTAGGCGATGACGTACCCCAGCACCGGCCCCAGGATCACCAGGCCGCGGAAGAACCACGTCGTCCAGAACAGCGGGATCTCGAACCGCTCCGCGATCACGTCGTTGCCGCCGGCCGCCCACAGCCCGCCGTAGAAGATCACTCCGGCGACGCCGATGCCGGTCCGGGCGGGGACGTCGCGCGGCCGGTCGAGCAGGTGGTGGATCTGGTGGTCGCCGGTCACCCAGCGTTCCAGGAACGGGTAGACGGCCAGCCCGGTGAACAGGACGCCCGGCACGACGAGGGCGGGCACGATCACGTTCATCGGGACCGTGTGCCCGAGCGCGGTGATCTCCCAGGCGGGCATGATCCGCAGTGAGCCCTCCAGCCAGCCCATGTACCAGTCCGGCTGGGAACCCGAGCTGATCGCGCCCGGGTCGTACGGGCCGAACAGCCAGACCGGGTTGATCTGGAAGAACGTCGCCAGCAGCACGGTCACGCCGATGACCCACAGGAAGAACGCCGTCGTCTTCCCGATGAACATCGGGAAGAACGGCCCGCCCTGGACCGTGCGGTTGGTGCTGCCCCGGCCGGGGAACTGCGTGTGCGTCTGCCGCCAGGTCAGCACCACGGCGTGCAGCGGGATGAGGGCGAGCAGGATCCCCGGGATGAGCAGGATGTGGATGACGTACAGCCGCGGGATGATCAGGTCGCCCGGGAACTCCCCGCCGAACAGGAACATCAGCGCGTACGAGCCCACCACCGGGATCGCCAGGATCACGCCCTCCAGGATCCGGATGCCGGTGCCGGAGAGCAGGTCGTCGGGCAGCGAGTAGCCGAACAGCCCGTTCACCATGACGAGCATGAACAGCACGATCCCGATCAGCCAGTTGAGCTCGCGGGGCTTGCGGAACGCGCCGGTGAAGAAGTTGCGCAGCAGGTGGATGACGATCGCCGCCATGAAGAGGATCGTCGACCAGTGGTGGATCTGCCGGACGAGCAGCCCGCCCCGCACGTCGAACGTGATGTTCAGGGTCGACTCGTACGCCTCGCTCATCCGCACGCCGCGCAGCGGCTGGTACGAGCCCTCGTAGACGACCTCGGTCATGCTCGGCTTGAAGAAGAGCGTCAGGAAGACCCCGGTGAGGATGATGATCGCGAACGAGTACAGCGCGATCTCCCCGAGGAGGAAGCTCCAGTGGTCGGGAAAGGCCTTGCGCATGGCCTTACGGGCGAACGAGCCGCCGCCGAGCCGCTCGTCGATCGCGCGGCCGGTCGCCGCGAGCGCCTTGGGGGGTTGCGGGGGGACGGACACTCGGACCTCCTGCACCGGTGGTCCGGATCCGACCACCTGCCGCACTGGTCGTTCGCATCCAATGTCGCACTACAGGGAGGGCGGGGCCAGTGGTCTGTTTTCTGACATCGAGTGGTGCGGTCCGGCCGGATCTGGTCTCGGTCCGACCTAGACTTTGCACCCAGGTGAGCAAAGGGACATGATTTCCACCACACGGTGCACATAAGTAAGCAATTACCCCTTGTGTCCGGCGCTGTACGCGGGGGAGCGAGCGTGGGGAGGCGCACGTGACGGACGACGGTGCCGAGGCGAGCGGCAGACCTTGGACTGATCTGCCCCGGGAGCTGGCCGACCACATGCGGCCGCACCTCGACGCGGTGGCGGACGACATGATCCAGGAGATCCAGACGCGCGTGCGCGAGTACGACCGCCCGGGGGAGGGGCCCTACTCCAGCACGCTCCGGCTCGCCGTCGAGCGGGTCCTGCACTACTTCGTCGAGCGGGTCGCCGATCCCCGCGAGCCGGAGTCCTCGGTGATCGACTTCTTCCGGGCCATCGGCCGCGGCGAGGCCGGCGAGGGCCGCAGCCTGGACGCCGTGCAGACCGCGATGCGCGTCGGCGGCATGGTGGCCTGGCGCCGCATGACCGAGGGCGCCGCCGCCCTGGAGGTGCCCGCCCGCACGCTGGGCGCCGTCGGTGAGGCGCTGATGTTGTTCCAGGACGAGCTGGCGGCCGCGGCGGCCGAGGGGTACGCGCAGGCCAAGGCGGCCGTCGCGGGTGAGATGCAGCGGCGCCGCAAGCGCCTGCTGGACCTGCTGTTCGCCGACCCGCCCGCCGCGCCCGAGGCCATCGCCGACCTCGCCGCCGCCGCCCACTGGCCCATCCCGCGCACGGTCGCCGCCGTCGCCCTCGGCCAGGAGGCCCGCCAGCCGGCCGGGTTCCCGCCCGACATCCTGTCCGACCTCAGCCGCCGCACCCCGAGCCTGATCATTCCCGACCCCGACGGGCCGGGCCGGGCCAAGCTGGTGGACCGCGCCCTGAGCGGGTCGCTGGCCGTGGTCGGCCCGACCGTGCCGCTGAAGGAGGCGGCGCGGTCCATCGAATGGGCCCGCAAGACCCTCGGCCTGGCCGAACGCGGCGTCATCGAGGCGACCACCGGCGTGATCCGCAGCGTCGAGCACATGTCCACGCTGATCCTCTTCCAGGACGAGGAGCTGATCACGTCGCTGGCCCGGCTGCGGCTGGCCCCGCTGACCCATCTGCGGTCCAGCCAGCAGGACCGGCTCGCCGAGACGCTCCTCGCCTGGCTCCAGTCCGGCCGGAACGCCAACGAGGTCGCCATGCGCCTCCACGTCCACCCGCAGACGGTCCGCTACCGGCTCCGCCAGCTGGAGGAGCTCTTCGGCGACCAGCTGCTCGACCCCGATCTCCGCTTCGATCTGGAGATCGTCCTGCGGGCGCGCGCCCTGCTCGGCGACCGTCCCGGCGAGCAGATCATCTCCGCCGCCCGCGAGGCCGTCGGCGACACGGCGGAGATCGTCAACTTCCGTCGCTGACCGCGGGCGGCCGCGGGATCAGGACGCGGATCCGGCAGCCGCGCGGGCTGTCGACGACGGAGATGTCCCCGCCGTGCAGGTCGACGGCCCAGCGCGCGATGGCCAGGCCCAGGCCCGTGCCGCCGCCGGAGGTGCCCACCCCGGTGCCCGCCGCGGCGCCGCGGCTGAAGCGCTCGAAGACCCGGGACCGTTCGGCCTGCGGGATTCCGGGGCCCTCGTCGGCGACGTCGAGGGCGAGCCCGCCGTCCAGCACCGGCCGGGCGGTGACCGTGACGGTGCCGCCGGGCGGGCTGTGGCGGACGGCGTTGTCGAGCAGGTTGGCCAGTACCTGGTGCAGCCGGTCCCGGTCGGCCACGGCCGCCAGGCCCGGGGTGACGTCGATGTTGAGTCGGGCGTCCGGATACGCGGCGGTCGCCTCGGCGACGAACGCGGCCACGTCGAGGCTGGTGCGGTCCAGGGTGTCGGCGCCGGCGTCCACCCGGGAGAGATCGAGGAGCTGGGTGACCAGGCGGCCGAGCCGCTCGGTCTGCTCGACCGCGGATTCGAGGACCTCCGGGGTGGCCGGCGTGACGCCGTCCGCGACGTTCTCCAGCACGGCGCGGAGCGCGCTGATCGGGGTGCGGAGCTCGTGCGACACGTTCGCCACGAACTCGCGGCGCTGCCGGTCCACGGCGGCCAGGTCGGCGGCCATCCGGTTGAACGCCTGGGCGAGCTCGCCCACCTCGTCCCGCGAGCTGGCCCGGACCCGGCGGCTGTAGTCGCCGCGCGCCATGGCCCGGGCGGCCGCCGTCATCTCGCGCAGCGGCGCGGTCATGCCGTGCGCGATCAGCTGCACCACGCCGAGGGAGATGAGGACGCCGACGGGCATGGTGTGGCGGGCCCGGAAGCCCAGCATGTACCCCCAGAGCACGATCAGGATGGCGGTGCAGGCCGTCACCACCGTGACGATCCCGAATTTGACCTTGATCGAACGGAGCGGGTCCAGTGGCCGGGGCAGCCGCGCCCACAGCCTGTGGAAAAACTTCATTCAGGCACCTCGAACGAGTAGCCGACCCCGTGCACCGTACGGATCAGGTCGGCGCCCAGCTTGCGGCGCAGTGCCTTGACGTGGCTGTCGACCGCGCGTGTGCCGGACGCGTCGGCCCAGTCCCACACCTGTTCGAGGAGCAGGGCGCGGGTGAGCACGGTGCCGGGATGGCGCACCAGGCAGCCCAGCAGGTCGTACTCGGTCGGCGTCAGATGCACCTCGTGGCCGTCCCGCCGGACGCGCCGCGCCTTCTGGTCGATCTCCAGCGGGCCCAGCCGCAGGAGCTCCGGCGCGGCGGGGGTGTCGGCGGACGTCTCGGCCCGTTCGAACCGCCGCAGCACCGTCCGCACACGGGCGACCAGCTCCCGCATGCTGAACGGCTTGGTGATGTAGTCGTCCGCGCCGACGCCGAGCCCCACCAGGAGATCGGTCTCGTCGTCGCGGGCGGTCAGCATCAGCACCGGGACGCCGCGTTCCGCCTGGACGCGGCGGCACACCTCCAGGCCGTCGAAGCCCGGCAACATCACGTCGAGCACGATCAGATCCGGGACGTACGTCCGGGCCCGCTCGACCGCCGACGGGCCGTCACAGGCGATCTCCACCGCGAAGCCCTCGGCGGCCAGCCGATCGGCCACCGCCTGCGCGATCGTGGGTTCGTCCTCCACCACCAAAACTCGCTGGCTGTTCGCGGACGACGTGTTCTCTGTCACGGCCCGACTTTAGGCGGGTCTCGTGGGTGCTCTGGGGGCGAATTGTGGCGAGTCTGTGAAGATCCGTACCTGTCCTAGGGGCCGGGGGTCCAGGTGTGGACGGGCTCGTTGCTGTTCATGCGCTCGATGTAACTGCGGGTCATCAGGCGGAGGGCCTCGTGCCGTTCGGTGCCGAAGGAGTCCTCGATCGCCTGCACGGTGTCGATCTGCCAGGACGCTCCCGTGCGGCCGGTCACGCAGCGTCGCTCGATGATGCCGAGGAGACGGTCGCGGCGGGCCGGATCGACGCCCCACCGGTCGAGGCCCTCGTGCGCCAGCGGCAGCAGGCGCCGGAGCACCAGCTCGGCGGCGGGCACGTCGCCCATTCCGGGCCAGTAGAGGGTCGCGTCCATCCCGTCGCGGGCGGCGCGGTGCAGGTTGTCGGCGGCGGTGGAGAACGACATCCGGCTCCACACCGGCCGTTCCTCCTCGGCCAGCATGCGCAGGACGCCGTAGTAGAACGCGCCGTTGGCCACTATGTCGGCCACCGTCGGTCCGGCGGGGAGCACGCGGTTCTCGATGCGCAGGTGGGGACGGCCGTTCACGACGGCGTAGATGGGGCGGTTCCAGCGGTAGACCGTGCCGTTGTGCAGCGAGAGCTCGCCCAGCTCCGGGATGCCGCCGTCCTGCAAGGTCTCCAGGGGCTCCTCGTCGTCGCACAGGGGGAGCAGCGCGGGGAAGTAGCGGGTGTTCTCCTCGAAGAGATCGAAGACCGAGGTGATCCACCGTTCGCCGAACCAGACGCGGGGGCGCACGCCCTGGGCCTTGAGCTCGTCCGGGCGGGTGTCGGTGGCCTGCTCGAACAGGGTGATGCGCGTCTCGTGCCAGAGCCGGTGGCCGAAGAGGAACGGGGAGTTGGCCGCCATCGCCACCTGGGGGCCGGCGATGGCCTGGGCGGCGTTCCAGTGGGCGCCGAAGTGGTCGGGGCTGACCTGAAGGTGGAACTGCACGCTGGTGCACGCGGCCTCGGGCGTGATGTTGTCGGCGTGCATGCTCAGCGGCTCGGGGCCCTCGATGTCGATGTGCAGCTCCTCGCCCCGGGCCGCGAAGATCTGCTCGTTGAGGAGCTTGTAGCGCGCGTTCGACGACAGCGTCTCCTCGCCGATGTCCGACCGGCGCAGCGTCGGCAGGATGCCGATCATCGCCAGCGAGGCGCCGACCTGGCGGGCGGCCCCGTCGGCGTGGTTGAGGTGCTCGCGCACCTCGGCCTCCAGCTCGCCGGTGCCCTCCCCGCCCAGCTCCCGGGGCGGGATGTTGATCTCCAGGTTGAACTGGCCGAGCTCGGTGGCCCACGCCGGGTCCGCGATCGCCTTCAGCACGTCGTCGTTGCGCATCAGCGGGTCGCCCAGCCCGTCCACCAGGTTGAGCTCGATCTCCAGCCCGATGTGCGGCCGCTCGAACTCGAACTGCGACTCGCTGAGCATGCGGGCCAGCACATCCAGGCAGCGCCGCACCTTGTCGCGATAGCGCCGTCGATCCTCACCGCTGATGGCGACGGCCGATACATCCCTGCCCATGGTCTGGTCCGTCTCCTACGATTCCGGATGAACTACTACGAAACGGATGTCCCGCCAGGGCGTAGGCCAAACCCGAGGCCTTGTTACGGACGGTCCAAAGGGCATACCGGTGGGTACCTTGTGGCGTGGTCTCGGCGTGGGACCTGCGTTCATGACACTCTGTGATGGGCGGGCCGTCGCCAGGCGCCGTCGCCGAGGACACGTGCGCGGAGCGGGGGGACGGATGCGGCTGCGGCCCCGGTCGATCAGGGCGCGGGACACCCTTGTCGCCGCCGTGCTCGCGGCGCTGGTGTTCGGCGGGGTCGCCGTCGCCCTCGATCTGGGCATTCGGAACGGCGCGAAGGCCCGCATCCTGCAGGAGACCCAGCTCGCCGCCCGCCGCGCCAGCGCCAGCGTCCGGGACGGGACGCTGACGAGCCCGATCCCGGACGACTCCGGCGGCCGCATCCTCGTCCAGGTCGTCGGGCCGGGCGGGCACGTGCTCGACTCGACCCCCGCCGCCGCGGGCCGCCCGCCGCTGAGCACCTTCTGGCCGCCCGTCCAGGAGCGCGTCCAGGACAGGGTCGAATGCGACGACGACGGCTGCGTGATGATCGAGGCCATCCGGGTCACGACCGCGCCCGACTCCGTGGTGGTCTACGCCGCGAAGCCGATGCCCGCGTTCATCGTCTCGGGGCTCCTCGAAGTGCTGCTCGGCGCGGCCGTGCTGCTCCTGTCCGCCCTGGCGGCCTGGATCACCTGGCAGATCGTCGGGCGCACGCTGCGGCCGGTGGAGGCGATCCGCGCCCAGCTCGCCGAGATCAGCGGCAGCGATCTGACCCGCCGCGTGCCGGAGCCCACCGGCGACGGGGAGATCGCCGAGCTGGCCCGCACCGCCAACCAGACGCTCGACCGGCTCGAACGCGCGGTGGAACGGCAACGCCAGTTCGCCTCGGACGCCTCCCACGAGCTCCGGACCCCCATCGCCGGGCTGCGCGCCAACCTCGAGGACGCCGCGATGCACCCCGAGGACAGCGACCTGGACGACACGGTCCGGTCCGCCCTGCGCGACACCGACCGGCTGGAGTCGATCGTCACCGATCTGCTGCTGCTCGCCCGGATCGGCACCGGCGGCACCACCGCCCAGGAGGAGATCGATCTGGCCGCACTGGTCGGCTCGGAGGTCCGCCAGCGCGGCTCCGACCTGTTCGCCTGTACCCGCCTCGATCCGGACGCGACGGTGCGCGGCGTGCGCATGCAGCTCGTCCGGCTGCTGGGCAACCTCCTCGACAACGCCGAGCGGTACGCCGACAAACGTGTCGAGATCGAGGTGATCGCTGAGGCGGGCGAGGCCGTCCTCAAGGTCACCGACGACGGCGCCGGCATCGACCCCGGCGACCGCGAGCGCATCTTCGAACGCTTCACCCGGCTGGACAGCGCCCGCAGCCGCGGCGCCGGCGGCACCGGCCTGGGGCTGGCCATCGCCCGCGAGATCGCGCAGGCCCACAGCGGCATTCTGGAGCTCGAAGAGTCTCCCCGGGGCGCCCGGTTCGTCCTGCGCCTGCCCCTGAGCTGACGCGCGAAGGGCCGTCCACAGGGTGTGGACGGCCCTTTCGTCATGCGCCGGGTCAGGCGCCTGTGGATGCGCTGGGTCAGGCGCGCACGGCCTGGACCTCGAGCTGGATGTCGACCTTGTCGCCGAGCAGGGCCTTGTCGCCCTTCAGCGGGACGTTGAACTCGATGCCCCAGTCCTTGCGGTTGATCGTGGTCTCGGCGGAGAAGCCGGCGCGGGTGCCGCCCCACGGGTCCTCGCCCACGCCGTTGAACTCGACCTCGAGGGTGACGGGCCGGGTGACGTTCTTGATGGTCAGCTCGCCGTCGACGAGGTAGTCGTCGCCCTCGACGCGCAGGCCCTTGGTGACGAACGTCATCGTGGGGTGGTTCTCGACGTCCAGCACGTCGGCGGTGCGGACGTGGGCGTCGCGGTCGGCGTTGCGGGTGTCGATGGACGCGAGCTTGATCTCGGCGGTGGCCGTGGAGGCGGCGGGGTCCTCGGCGATCTCGACGGCGCCGGAGAACTCGGTGAAGCTGCCGCGTACCTTGGACATGAGGTGGCGGATCGTGAAGGTCACCTCGGAGTGGGCAGGGTCGATGTTCCAGGTGCCGGCGGTCAGTTCCTTGGCAACGGTGGCGAGGCTCATGGGTTTCTCCCGCTAGTGCTTGAAGTTTCAACCAACACGACCGAGGTTAGTTGAGACTTCAAACAGTTGTCAAGTCCGGAGGGTCGGCGGCTACATACAGCGCGTACTGTTTGTTAGCTGGTTACACTTCGGCCATGTCCACGCAGACGCGGCGTACGCAGGAAGAACGCACCGCGGCCACCCGCAGGGCGTTGCTCGACGCCACGATCGACTGCCTGGTGGAGCACGGGTACCACGGCACGACCACCACCCGCGTGGTCGAGCGCGCCGGGGTCTCGCGCGGTGCCCAGGTGCACCACTTCCCCACCAAGAACGACCTGGTCCTCGCGGCCGTCGAGCATCTGGCCCGCAAGCGCGCCGACCGGTTCGTCGAGCAGGACCTCGGCCGCCTCCAGGCCGCCGAGGACGGCATCGGCGAGGCCCTCGACCTGGTCTGGGAGGCCCACGAGGGGCCCCTCTTCGAGGCGTCCATGGAGCTGTGGATCGCCGCCCGCACCGACCCCGAGATGCGCGATCACGTCGCGTCCCTGGAGCGCACGGTCACCGCGGGCATCCTCGACCTGAGCCGCCGCCTGCTGGGCGATCGTGTGGACGACGCCGAGTTCCGCGGCGACATCTACCTCATGCTGGAGACCATCCGCGGCCTGCGCCTCCTCCAGTTCGTCCACCCGACCTCGCCGGAGCGGACTCGCGAACGCTGGCTGCGAACGAAGTCCCGCCTCCGCCTCATCGCCGAACGCCACCTCCCCTGATCAGGGTTCTGGATCAACGGGCGGGTTGCTCACGTCTCTACCTTTCTGGGGGGACGACCTCGCGACGCTAGGGCCTGTCTAATAAACAGTCAAGATTGTATGTTTCTGTCTGTCGAGTTACCTTCAGCGGCGCCCCGGAGGACGGATGTCACGCAGCTTCAACCTGGCCGACCTGTTCGAGATCGTGGCCGACGCGGTTCCCGAGAAGCTCGCGCTGGTGGCGGGCGAGTCACGGCTGACCTACCGGGAGCTCGACGAGCGCGCGAACCGGATGGCGCATCACCTCGCGGCGGCGGGCGTGCAGCCTGGCGATCACGTCTCGATCCTCGCCTACAACCGGGCCGAGTGGCTGGAGACCCAGATCGCGGCCTGGAAGATCCGCGCGGTGCCCGTCAACGTCAACTACCGGTACACGGCCGACGAGCTGGCCTACGTGATCGCCGACTCCGAGTCGGTCGCGCTCGTCGGCGAGCGGTCGCTCATCGCGCGGCTGGGCGAGGCCAGGGAGAAGCTCGCGGACCTGCGGCATGTCGTGGTGATCGAGGACGGGTCGGACGACGAGGTGCCGGACGCGGCCGGGTACGAGGAGGCGCTGGCGGGCGCCTCGGCCGGGCGTGACTTCGCCGAACGATCGAGCGACGACCTCTACCTGCTCTACACCGGCGGCACCACCGGCATGCCCAAGGGCGTCATGTGGCGCTGCGAGGACATCTTCATCGCCGCGATGGGCGGCGGGAACATGCTGGGCGACCCGGTGTCCACCCCCGAGGAGCTCGGCGACAAGGCCAAGGACGGCGGCCTCACCACGATGGTGTGCGCGCCCATGATGCACGGCGCGGGCATGTGGGTGGCGTGGGCGTCGCTCACTGCGGGATCGACGGTCGTCCTGTGGTCGGAACGCAGGTTCGCGCCGGACCGGGTGCTGGCGGCCGCCGCCGCCGAGAAGGCGCAGGTGCTGCTGCTCGTCGGGGACGCGATGGCCCGGCCGGTCGCCGACACCCTCGCGGCCGCCCCGGGGAGCTACGATCTCTCGTCCCTCCTGGTCATCGCCACCGGCGGCTCGGCCACCTCGCCCGACGTCAAGGCCGGGCTGCACGCGGCCGTCCCGTCGCTGATGATGATCCTCGACGCGTTCGGCGGCTCGGAGACCGGCGCGTTCAGCCAGGCGGTCGAGCCGGCGGCGGACGGCTCGCCGCGCTTCCAGCCGCGCGACGGGAACGTGGCCGTGCTGGACGCCTCGCTGCGCCGGATCCCGCCCGGCTCGGACGAGATCGGCGTCGTGGCCCGGACGGGCCGTATCCCGCTGGGGTACTGGAACGACGCGGACAAGACCGCCAAGACCTTCGTCACCGACGACGAGGGCACCCGCTGGGCGTTGCAGGGCGACATGGCCCGGATGGACGAGGGCGGGGCGATCCTGCTGCTCGGCCGGGGCTCGCTGGTCATCAACACCGGCGGCGAGAAGGTCTTCGTGGAGGAGGTCGAGGCGAGGCTCAAGACGCATCCGGCCGTGTACGACGCGCTCGTCGTCGGCGTCAAGGACGAGCTCCTGGGGTCTCGGGTCGCCGCCGTCGTCTCACTGAGCGAGACGGTTTCGGTGGAGGAGCTGATCGCGCACTGCCGCACGAAGCTCGCCGGATACAAGGTCCCGCGTGACATCCAGATCGTGGACGAGGTGAAGCGCTCGCCGGCGGGCAAGGCCGACTACCGCTGGGCGAAGAGCGTCTGTGGCAAGGAGGACGACCCCCGATGAGCGACCAGCCGACCATGAACCCCGCCAACCTCGGGGTGTGGAGCGAACCGTTCGACTTCAAGGTCGAGCGGGAGCAGGCGATCGCCTACGCGAAGGCGACCAATGACGACCATCCCCGCTACCTGTCCGGCGAGCTGGCACCGCCCGTCTTCGCGATCGTGCCGGTGTTCCAGGGGATGATCGACCCGCTGTTCAAGGTCGTGCCGGACAGCCTGATCCCGTTCGTCGTGCACGGCGAGCAGGACATGGTCTTCCATCGGCCGATCGTGCCGGGCCAGACGCTGGTGTCGCGGGCCAAGGTCACCGGGTACGCGTCGAAGTCGTCCGGCACCACGGTCTCGCTCAAGCTGGAGACCCGCACTGACGCCGGTGAACTCGTGAACGAGCAGTGGATGGTCTCGTTCTTCCGCGGTTTCTCAGCTGGTGAGACGGTCGGCGAGCACGCTCCGGGGCACGGCCTCGACGAGGCGCTGCGTGGCGACGCCCCGGTGGCGGAGGTCGTCCAGCATGTCGACGACGACCAGACGTTCCGCTGCCGGGCCAGGACGTCACCACGCGCATCTGGAACAAGGGCGCCGGAGTCGTGGCCTTCGAGTCCACGTCCAGCAGCGGTGACGTCGTCATCAAGGACGGCCTGGCGGAGATCGGCGACTGAACGGTGGCTCTCGGCTCGCCTGGCCTGCCCGGCTAGCCCGTCAGCAGGTCCGCGAACGTGTCGGCCAGCGTCTGATGGCCGTGCGGGCTGAGGTGCACCCGGTCGTCGCTGAAGTTGGCGCGGCCGGCCAGGCCGGGCAGGCGCCACGCGTCGACGCACAGCGCGCCGTGCGCCGCAGCCTCGGCGCGGATCGCCTCGCCGGCCACCCGCATCCGGTCGTGGACCATCGGGACGAGCACCGCCGGGATGGGGAGCCGATCGGCGATGTCGGGCAGCGTGCAGGTGAGCAGCGTGGCCGTCATCGCGGCGAGCCCGTCGAACAGCCACTTCACGTCGCTGCCGAACCGGCACTCCTCGAACTCGGGATCCCGGATGTCGGTCATGCCGACGGTGACGCTGATCAGATCGGGCCGCAGCGCCGGCACGGCGGGGAACTGGCCGTCGATGACGTCCGCGACCTCCGCCCGGTCGGCGCTGAGGTCGGTCAGGACGCAGGAGCGCCCGGTGCGTTCGGCGAGCGTCCGGGCCAGCCGCGCGGGCCAGGCGTCAGCGTCTCTCCCGGCGCCGAGACTGTCGCCGAGCGCCACGTAGATCGGCCAGGCCATGGTCGGCCTCCCGTCCGGAGGGGTGCCGTCCTCCTCATGAGACGCCTCTGGACGCCGTTTGGCAAGGTCAGGTGGCCGGGACCGTCTCGGGGGCCGGGCGGCGGTGCTCCAGGGCGGCGCGCAGCTGGGCGCGGCCACGGTGGATGCGGCTGCGGACGGTGCCGAGCTTGACCCCGAGGGAGGCGGCGATCTCCTCGTAGGTGAGGCCCTCGATGTCGCACAGGACGACCGCGGCGCGGTACTCGGGCGCCAGGGCGTCGAGCGCGGCCTGGATGTCGCCGTCGAGATGGCGCTCGTCATAGGCCTGCGCGGGGCTCGGCTCGCGGCCCTGGAGGCGCTCGGCGGCGTCGTCGCCCAGCGCGTCGAAGCGGATCCGCGCCTTGCGGCGGGCCCGGTCGAGGAAGAGGTTGGTGGTGATGCGGTGCAGCCAGCCCTCGAACGTGCCCGGGCTGTAGGAGGACAAGGATCGGAAGACCCGGACGAACACGTCCTGGGTCAGGTCTTCGGCGTCGTGCCGGTTCCCCGTCAGGCGGTACGCCAGCCGGAACACCCGCGTGGAGTGCTCGCTGACGATCTCCTCCCAAGTCGGAGGCGTCCACGCCATAGCGCCTGCGCTCACCACTACCCCCGTCTGATACGAAATCGTTACGGCACAGCATGCCGGTACCCGGATAAGAGCCGTGTAAGAACGATCCGGGCTGGCCGGAATCGGCGCTTACATAACGTGTTACGTCTCTCACGTTCGACCGGTTCACCTGGGCTTTCGCGTGCCGATCGAGCGGTGCGCGGGTGGGGCGCGGGGGTTCGGGAGTGACAGATCGCACATTGCGAGCCGTGCTCCGCGCCGGCCGGGGTGTGATCCAAGTCATTAGATCATTTGTCAATAATAATTGAATCCTTATCGGCCGCGTGACGATGATCGGGTGAACTGCACGCCCACCCCACCCCCACCCCCACCCCCGAAACGCGAGGCAGTGGCATGGCGCGAAGCTACAACCTGGCCGACCTGCTCGAGATCCTGGCCGAAGCCGGCCCGGACCGCCCCGCCCTGGTGGCGGGGGGCGAACGCCGCACCTACCGGGAACTGAACGAGCGGGCCGCCCGGGTCGGCCACCATCTGGCGGCCGCCGGGGTCCGCCCGGACGAGCACGTCGCGATCCTCGCCTACAACCAGGCCGAGTGGATCGAGAGCATGCTCGGCGTCTTCAAGATCCGCGCGGTGCCGATCCCGGTCAACTTCCGGTACGTCGCCGCCGAGCTCCACCATGTCCTGTCCGACTCCGACTCGGTCGCGCTCATCGGGGAGCGCTCGCTGCTGGCCAGGGTCGAGGAGATCCGGGGAGACCTGCCGAGGCTGCGGCACGTGGTCGTGATCGACGACGGCTCCACGGCCGGGATCCCGGACGCGGTCGAGTACGAGAAGGCGCTGTCGGAGGCGCCTTCCGGGGACGACTTTCCGGAACGTTCGAGCGACGACCGCTACATCATGTACACGGGCGGCACCACCGGCTACCCCAAGGGCGTCGAGTGGCGCTGCGAGGACATCTTCTTCGGGGCCCTCGGTGGCGGCAACGCCCTGGGCGATCCCATCGAAAGTCCCGAAGCCATCGCCAAGAACGCCGAGCAGCCGCCGATGGCCGTGCTCGACTGCGCGCCCGTCATGCACGGCGCCGGCCAGTGGGCCGCGTTCATGGGGCTCTTCAGCGGCGCCAAGGTCGTGCTCTACACCGACCACGCCTTCGACCCGGCCAAGGCACTCGGCCTCCTGGCCGAGGAGCAGGCGAACGTCATGATGCTGGTCGGCGACGTGATGGCGCGTCCGGTCGCCAAGGAGCTCGGCCACGGCTCGTACGACACGTCCTCGCTCTTCGCGATCGCGTCGGGCGGCGCGCCGCTCACCGAGGGCGCCAAGGACGAGCTGAAGGCACACCTGCCGAACGTCATGTTCCTCGACAACTACGGGGCCTCGGAGACCGGCACCACCGGTCCGTCGGTCGGCGGCAACTCCGGGGCGGCCCGGTTCATGATGAAGCCGGAGGTCACCGTCCTCGACGACGACCTCACGCCGGTCGCCCCCGGTGAGATCGGCAAGCTGGCCCGGCGCGGCCACATCCCGATCGGCTACTACAACGACCCGAAGAAGACGGCCACCACGTTCTTCACCGACGCCGAGGGGACGCGGTGGTCGGTGCCGGGCGACTTCGCCACGCTGGAGAAGGACGGGACGATCACGCTGCTCGGCCGCGGCTCGCTCGTGATCAACACCGGTGGCGAGAAGGTCTATCCCGAAGAGGTCGAGGTCGCCCTGAAGGACCACCCCGACGTCTATGACGTGGTCGTCGTGGGGCTGCCGGACGAACGTTTCGGCCAGCGGGTCGCCGCCGTGATCGCGCCGCGCCCGGGGACGAGCCCGACGCTCGAAGAGCTCACCGACTACCTGCGGGGACGCGTCGCGGGCTACAAGCTGCCGCGCCAGATCCACCTGGTCGACGAGGTGCGGCGCACCGCCGTCGGCAAGTCCGACTACAAGTGGGCCAAGGGAGTCTTCGCCGACGCGAGCTCGTAACACTCGCCGAAGTCGTCCAGCACCGCGGGCCACGTACATCGCGAGGGTTCGGTGACGCGGTTGTGCGCGGTGATCCGATGCCGTAGCCGGTGGTCGCGGGCCAGCCGCAACAACGCCGCCGACATGTCGGGGAACGTCCGGCCGAGGAGCCCTTCCCGGCCGGACTCCACGAAGTCGGCGACGCCGCTGCCCGCCTGTGCCACCACCGGCAGCCCGGCGAGCCGCGCCTCCAGCGCCGCCAGCCCGAACGACTCGCGTGCCGCCGGTGCCAGGAAGACGTCGGCGCGGGCCAGCACGCCCCGTACCGCCGACCGGTCCAGCCGGCCGGTGAGCCGCACCCAGCCGGACATCCGGTGGCGGCGCAGGTAGCGCTCCATCCGGGCGCGCGCCGGGCCGTCGCCGACGATCGTGGCGCGGATCGGCGCGGCCGCGCCCACCTCGCGCAGCAGCCGCAGCAGGTTCATCGGCTCCTTGCGCGGCGCCAGCCGGCCGACCGCGACCACGTGCAGCGGATCGTCGGCGTCCGGCATCGTCCGGAGGCGGATCGGCGCGTGCGCGAAGTCGTGCCAGCGCGAGGTGTCGATCCCGTTCGCGACGATCCGGACGGGCAGCCTGCCGGCCACGACCTGGCGGACCGGCGCGGCGGCGGCCTCGCTCACCGTGGTCACGACGAGGCCGCCTGCGTCCCGGGCCCAGCTCGCGAACAGCCCACGGTAGACGCCTCGGCCGGCCGGTCCCCACAGGCTGTGGACGGTGAGCACGAGGGGAATCCGGGCCCGCCTGGCCTGCTCGACCGCGCGCCAGGCGAACGGTGAGACGGCGCCGGCGTGAACGTGCACGATGTCCGGCTTGCGCACCGCCAGCACCGGGTGGAGCGACCGGCCGATCGGGAGCTCCCAGGGCATCGGCGCGACGAGCCGATGCACCGGCGGCGGATCCAGGGGTGGCCGGCCCGGCGGCGGGTCCATCGGCAGCCGGTCCAGCGCGCGGACCGTGCGGCACGGGGTCGCGGTGGCGATCGAGACGTCGTGGCCGGCGGCGAGCTGCGCGCGGGACAGCTCGTCGACCTGCACCTCGATGCCGCCCAGCCGGGGCAGGAAGCAGTCGCTCACGTGGAGGATCCTCACCCCACCGAAGTGTCGGCCGCCGCGTGCCCCGCCCGCGGCCCCCGCCGGCCTGGTGGTCCAGGTTTGACCGTGGCCAGACCTGATCTTCAAGATGATCAGGGAATCCTGATCTCGTGCGACGCACCTGTGTCTTCTTCCACGCCCATCCCGACGACGAGGCACTGCTGACGGCGGGCACGATGGCCCGCCTGGCGGCCGAGGGGCACCGCGTCGTGCTCGTCGTCGCCACCGCCGGCGAACGGGGCCTCGCGGCGGATGGCGCTGCCGGCGGCGACCGTCCACTCGGTGAGGCCCGTACGGCCGAACTGCACGCGTCGGCGCGCGTGCTTGGCTGCGCCAGAGTCGTGTTCCTTGGTTATGCCGACTCCGGCCTGGCGGGCGACGCGCCGGGTGGTTTCGCCAGCGCGGACGTGGCGGAGGCCGCCGCCGCGCTCGCCGGACTGCTCCTCCAGGAACGCGCCGACCTCCTCACCGTGTACGACCCGGCGGGCGGCTACGGGCATCCCGATCACGTCCAGGTGCACCGTGTCGGCGTCGAGGCGGCACGACTGGCCGAGACGCCGGTGGTCCTGGAGGCGACCGTCGACCGCGACCTGCTGCTGCACGTTCTCCGGCCGCTCGCACGGCTGCGGCTGGCGCCTCGCGCGCTGGACGTGCGGGGCTTCGAGAGCGCCTACGTTCCCGGCGACCAGATCACGCACCGCGTCAAGGTCGCGGCGTACGCGGAGGTCAAGCGCGCCGCGATGGAGGCGCACGCGACGCAGGCCGCGGGAGGCGACTCGGTCCGCACGCTGGCGGCGCTGCTCAGGCTGCCACGGGCGTTGTTCCGCCGGGCACTCGGCACCGAGTGGTACGTGCGGAGGGACGTGCCGCCCGGCACCGTGCTCGGCCATCCGCTGGACGACTGGCCGTGCGGCGGAGAGGAAGAGGGTAGGGCGCGGTATGCCGCTCGCCCGGTCGTCTCGTCCGGCGATGCGGCGGACGGTTGAGCGGGCGGACGAGGATCGTTCTCTCCGCCGCCTCGCTCCTCGGCGCCGCGGCGCTCCTGATCGCCCTGCCGTATGTGGTGGGGGTGAACTGGAGACAGATCGGTATCGAGATCGGCCACCTCGGCACCGTCGAGATCTTCCTGCTGACCTTGCTGTGGGCGGCTGGACTCTGGGCTTACACGTTCGTGCTCACGACGTCGCTGCCGGGGCTGACCCACGTGCACGCGTTCATGCTGAACGCCGTGGGCAGCGCGGTGAGCAACCTGCTGCCGTTCGGCGGCGCGGCGGGCGTCGCGGTCACGTTCGCCATGGCACGCGGCTGGGGGCACCGCAACGCGGCGATCACGGTGTCCACGCTCGTCACCGGCGTGTGGAACGTCCTGTCGCGGCTGTCGCTCCCGGCGGTGGGCGTCGCGGCGCTGCTGATCGCCGGAGAACTGCCCGATCGGCGGACGGCGGTGACGGCGTCGTTCGCCGCGGCCGCGTTGCTCGGCGTCGTCGTGCTGCTCGCCTTCGTCCTGCGGTCGGAGGCCGCGGCGCGCGCGGTGGAGGGCTGGACGCCGCGCGCGGGCCGCCTGCTGCTCGCCCTGCGCCACAGGACCGTCGGCGTGGTGCGCGCCGGCTGGAAGGGGCTCACCCTCGGCATGGTGGCCTACCTGCTGTCGCAGGCACTGCTCCTGGAGGGTTGCCTCGTCGCGGTGGGTGCCGACGTCGGACCCGCCGAGGTCGTCGCCGTCTTCGCCGTCAACCGGATGCTGACCACCGCCGTCATCACGCCGGGCGGCGCGGGCATCAGCGAGACCAGCACCGCCGCGTTGCTCGTGCACTTCGCCGTGCCCGCGGCGCCCGCCGCCGCGGCGACGATCCTTTACTCCTTCTACACCTACGCGATCGAAATGCCGACGGGCGGCGCCGCCTGGGCGGCCTGGACATTGCGGCGGCGACGGAAGAACATCACCTCATCCACCCCAAACCGGACATTGGTCAAATAATGATTCCGTCGCAGCGAGAGTGGCTTGGGGCGGATCATGCGCATAACCACCCCATGGGGAGAGAACGGTTGATACCGCTTGCACGGCGGTATCGGCTGCTCTCGGTGGTAGGCAGTGGCGGAATGGGCACGGTCTGGCGTGCCTATGACGAGATGCTCGACCGGGACGTGGCCGTCAAGGAAGTGCGTCTGCCGGAACACCTGACCGAGGGCGAGCGCCGCCTGATGTGCCGCCGCCTCATCGACGAGGCCCGCGCCACGGCGGCACTGCGCCATCCGGGCGTGGTCGTCGTCCACGACGTCATCATCGAGGACGGCCGCCCCTGGGTCATCATGGAGTTCCTCGAGGCCCGGTCGTTGCGCCAGATCATCACCGAGGACGGCCCGGTCGCCCCGGACCGCGCCGCCGAGATCGGCGTCGCGGTGCTCGGCGTGCTGCGCGCCGCGCACGGGGCCGGCATCCTGCACCGCGACGTGAAGCCCAGCAACGTGCTCGTCTGCGACGACGGCCGGGTCCTGCTCACCGACTTCGGGCTCGCCGTGCACATGGACCAGGGCCGCGAGATCGCGGACACGATCGTCGCCGGCATCGAGGGGTCGCCCGCCTACCTGTCGCCCGAACGGGTGCTGGCCGAGCCGAGCGTCGAGGCGTCCGACCTGTGGTCGCTGGGGGCGACGCTCTACGCCGCCGTCGAGGGCCGCTCGCCCTTTCTGCGCAGCCACGCGCTGGCCTCGATGGTCGCGGTCCTCATGGGGGAGTACGAGCCGTCCGCGCGGGGCGGGCGGCTCACGCCGGTCATCGACGGGCTGCTGCGCCAGGAGCCCGATGATCGGCTCTCGGCCGGCGAGACCTCGCGCGAGCTGACCGAGGTGGTGCCCGACGGAAGCACGCCCGGCGCCGTGGCCGTCGAGGGAACCGGCGACGAGTCCCCGTCCTGGCGCGGCGCGCCGGGGAAGGCGGCGGCCGATCCGCGGGCGCGCCGTCGGCCGCGAATGGGGACGATCATCAGCGTGGCCACGATCGCCGTGCTCGTCGGCGCGCTGGGGGCCTGGACCGCGCGCTGGACCTCGGTGGGCCAGAGCGACGCGATGGTGTTGCTGCCCTCGTCCGGCGCCCCGGCCGCGAAGAGCATCAAGTACCACGAGGCGGACGGGTACACGGTGGAGATGCCGTCGGGCTGGCGGCGCCAGAAACTCACCGAGGGCGTCCAGTGGAACGATGCGACGACGGGACAGGGCCTGCGCATCACGCCCGTCAGCGGCGACGCGCTGGAAGGGCTCCGGACGGCCGAACGCCGGGAGATGGGCGAGGGGACGTACCCCGGCTACCGGCGACTGCGCCTGGAACTCGTGCCCGAGCTCTCGAAGGGCGGCGCCGAGTGGGAGTTCACCTGGCAGAAGGACCAGCACGGCCTGCGCAGCCGTGCGGCGGGCTATGAGTTCTACTTCTTCGCGCCCGCCTGGCGCTGGACACCCGGCCAGCGGCAGTACGACAAGATCCTCCAGACCTTCCGGCCGGAACAGATCGAGACACGGAGCCCGCTGCCCGATTCACGGTGGTGAATGCGCGGTGGTGAAGGAGGGCGACCGCCCGGCTGAGGCGATCAACTCGCTCAGGTGGTCTGCTGCACCTTGAGCAGGAACTCCGCGTTGGACGAGGTGCCCTTCATCTTGTCCATGAGCACCTCGACGGCCTGCTGCCGGTCGAGACCCTGGAGGACGCGGCGGAGCCGCCAGCTGAGGGCCAGCTCCTCGGGCGACATCAGCAGCTCCTCGCGGCGCGTGCCGGAGGCCTCGATGTCGACCGCGGGGAAGATCCGCTTGTCGGCCAGGCCGCGGTCGAGCTTGAGCTCCATGTTGCCGGTGCCCTTGTACTCCTCGAAGAACACGTCGTCCATGCGCGAGCCGGTCTCGACGAGGGCGGTGGCGAGGATGGTCAGCGAGCCGCCGTTCTCGATGTTGCGGGCGGCGCCGAAGAACTTCTTGGGCGGGTAGATCGCGGTCGTCGCCACGCCGCCCGCCAGGATGCGGCTGCTGGACGGCGCCGCGAGGTTGTAGGCCCGGCCGAGCCGGGTGATGGAGTCGAGCAGCATGACCACGTCGTGGCCGAGCTCGACCAGGCGCTTGGCCCGCTCGATCGCCAGCTCGGCCAGCGCGGTGTGGGCGGCCGCGGGCTTGTCGAAGGTCGAGTGGATGACCTCGCCGCGCGTGGTGCGCTGCATGTCGGTGACCTCCTCCGGCCGCTCGTCGATGAGCAGGACCATGAGGTGGCATTCGGGGTTGTTCTCGGCGATGGCGTTGGCCAGCGCCTGCATGATCATCGTTTTGCCGACCTTCGGCGGCGACACGATGAGGCCGCGCTGGCCCTTGCCGATCGGCGAGACGAGGTCGATGACGCGGGTCGCCATGGGGCCGGTGTCGAGCCGCAGCCGCTCCTCGGGGAACAGCGGCGTCAGCTTGCCGAACTCGGGCCGGCCCGCCGCCTCCTGGGGCGTGACGCCGTTGACCGTCTCGACGTGGACCAGGGCGTTGTACTTCTCCCGGCCCGATCGCGGGGCCCGCGCCGTACCGGCGACGGCGTCGCCGGAACGCAGGCCGCTCGCCTTGATCTGCGCGAGCGACACGTACACGTCGTCCGGACCGGACAGGTAGCCGCTGGTCCGCACGAACGCGTGCTTGTCCTCGACCGCGAGGATGCCGTGGAAGGGGATGACCAGCTCGTCGCCGGCCGGGGCGCCGGCCTGCTGCCGGCTCTGCTTGTTCGAAGACTGCTGCCTCGAAGACTTCTGGGTGGTGGCCTGCCGGGGAACCGTCGGCTCGGCCGTCGTCATGGTGGTGGGCATGTGCATCCCTTCTGCGCACCTGAGCGGGAGCCGGAAACTGGAGCTCGGTTCACCGGGCTGACGGTGGCTCCCTCGGTGCGGATGCCCTGGGCCTTGCACGGATCCCTGGGCGGTGATGAATGGGGAACTCGCAACTCCGGGCACTCAGATGGCCCGGGCGGGGAAGAAACACCTTCGTGGCGTCATCAACGTGTAACGGATTGCGAAGGTGCTACCTAGACAGTACAGCACATCGAAGTCGTCGCGCATTCCCTGGTTTCGTGACGTCGTTCATGGAGCCGTTCAGTCGTCCTCGGGAGCGGGCTGGACGGAGACGACCCTGAACTGGCCGCGGTCGATGACGGCGTCCTCCAGGCACCCCCGCAGCCGCCGCAGCGCGTGCTCGCCAAGCGCGGGCCGTACGACGAGCGCGTACTGCCGCTCGCCGAGCGGCGCGAGGCCCCCCTTGTCGAGGTAGGGCCTGGTCGAGCCGCGGCAATACTCCCACAGCCGGGTCGCCAGAGGGCCGGCGGTGGCGGCTCCGGTCGCGCCGTTGGTGCTGGCCTCGATGAGCAGCGTGGTGGCGGCGGCGTCGACGGGCGAATCCGGTCGGTCCTGCGTGTGTTCCGCCATCTCGATGATGATCAGCGCGGCGATGGCGAGGACCGCCAGCGCTAGCGCCGCCACCTTGAGCCGGCGCCGGCGGTCGGGGCCGGGCGGGGGCGACAGGTCGGGCGCGCCCGCGAGGACTCCGCCCTCCGGCAAGGTCAGCGACGCCGGTGCCCGCACCTGCCCGAAGGCGGCGCTGCGCTCGGCCCCGCGCCCAGCGGCGGCCCGGCGGGAGGAGCCGAACGCCGTCGCGGCGCGTTCCACGAGCGCCGCCAGGCCTGACACCACGATCCCCGCCCCGAGGAGCACCGGGATGAAGACCTTGTACGACTCGGACTCCGGCGCCAGCCATCTGAAGCTCGGCGCCTCCGTCTCCTCCACGTCCGCGCCCGCCGCGTAGGGCCGTTCGGCGTCCCGGGGCGACGGAAGCGCGGACAGATGAGCCTTCTGGACGCCGGGTGGCGCGGGCCGATGATCCTGCCGCGCGTTCTCGATGAGGACGCTCAGGCGTTGCTCCAGCCGCGCCAGCCGGTGCGCGCCCGCGACCGCGAGCAGCACGATCAGGCTGATGAGCAGGAACTCCCCGGCCATCAGGGCGCGCTGCCACTCCCAACGCGCCAGGTAGACCACGACGTAGCCGCCCGTGAACACCACCATCGCGCCCAGGCCCGCGTAGACCAGGCGCCTGCTCCCCTTCACGCCGTGCCCCTCATGCCACCGACTCCTCGTCCGGCTGCTGGTCGTCGGCCGGCGCGAGGACCTCGACGCGGCCGGTGTCGCCGTCCACCAGGAGCCCGGTGCCCGGCGGGAACCGGTCCAGCGCGCCGCGCAGGCCGACGACCGTCGGGACTCCCAGCTCGCGCGCGAGGATCGCCAGGTGCGACAGCGGGCTGCCGGTCTCGGCGACCAGCCCGGCCAGCTTCGGCAGGCGGGCGGCGAGAGACGGCCGGAGGGTGTCGACGACGAGCACGGAACCGGCAGGGGGAGCGTCCGGGCCGGAGTGCGCCGGCCCGGAGCCTCGCCCGCCGCCCGCCGGCCGCGCCCCGTCCCCTGCCGGCGCGGCCTCCGCCACGATCCGGTCGCCCGCCAGCCGGAAGACGGCGGGCAGCGGCGCGGAACGCGGCTGCGGGAGACGGCGCTCGATGCCCGGCCCGCTCCCGGACGCCCCGGTGCCGATGGGCGGTGAACCGCCGTCGAGTGCCCGTTCGAGTTCGTCGAAACGCAGCGCCCGGACGAGCTCGGGCGACGAGAGCGCCCCCGACGCCGCGAGCCGCCGCCCCGCCGTCCAGGCCAGCCGCGCGCCGAGCTCCTGCACCCAGCGGATCCGCAATCGCAACAACTCGCGTGGCGGCAGCGGCCCGGCGGCGCCGGGCGGGCCGAGGACGTCGGCGGCCACGGCCGGAAGGCGCGGCGCGGGGCCGATGGCGGGCGGGGTCAGCGCGAGGACGGCGGGTTCGGCGGCCAGGAGCTGCGCGTCGTCCTGACCCCGGGCCCTGCCTCGGTGGAGCGCGGCCAGCCCCTGTGCGGCCGCACTCCCAGTGACGCCGGTGCCCTGCGAGAGCCCGGTGTCCTTGAGCAAGGAGCCGGCCAGCGCTTCCTGGCCGTGCAGGGCGGCGAGCGCCGCCCGGGTCCAGCGCAGCGCGGCCAGGAGCTGCGCGTCGGTCAGCTCGGCGGGCGGCGCCACGGCCGCCAGGTCGGCGTCCACCGCGGCCGCCGTCTGTGCGGCGAGGCCGGGCAGGTCGGCGCGGAGCCGCCCGACCCGCCATGCCACCGACAGCCGCCGGACGGCGGGCACCGGGTTGAGCAGATGCAGCCGTGACCGGCGCCCGGGAGCGGCCCCCAGCCGCTTGAGGTCCGCCGCCGCCCGGCCGTGGACCGACACCACGGTCGGGCTCCTGCGCAGCGCCCGCCGGGACACCGCGCCGGCGGTGGCCAGCGCCTCGCCGATGCCGTGATCCAGCGGGACGAGCCAGAGGTCCTCCTCCAGCGGGGCGAGCGGATCGGGCAGCGTCTCGGCGACGGGCCCCGGCCCGAGGAGCGTCGCCCGTCGCGGCGGCACGGGGGCGAGCGCGGTCACCGGGCGGCTCTGCAGCAACCAGAGCCGTCCGTCGTGGTCGAAGGCGAACTCGACGTCCTGCGGCCCGCCGAAGACGGCCGCGGCCTTCGCCGCGAGCCGGGCCAGCGCCCGCAGCTGCAACCGTGTCAGCGGCCCCTCGTCCGCCGTGGCCGCGTCACCGGGAGCGGCGCCGTCGTCGCGTTCGACGCTGATGACCCTGCCGCGCCGGGTGAGCGCGTAACGGGTGCCGTTGACCTCGCCGCCGACCAGGGCCTGCGGCCCGCCGGGCACCGCCGAGACGATGACGCGGTCGGTGCGCCCGTCCACCGGGTCGGCGCCGAACATCACGCCGCCGGCCGCCGCCGACAGCTGGGGCTGGACGAGCACGGCCATCGTGCCGGGCCCCGACGACGACTCCACGACCGCGCCGACGGCCTTCAGGAACGACTCCCAGCCGGTCACGTCGAGCACCGAGACGAACCGTCCGGCCATCGAGGAGACCGCGCCGTCCTCCACCGTGGACGACGAACGCACGACCAGCGGGATCTCACCGGAACGGCTCAGCCGTGACCAGGCCTGGCGCAGCTCTCCGGTGTTGAGGTAGCGAGCGGGCCCTTCGACGTCGGCGCATTGCACCGGGATGACGAACCCCGGCAGCACGGGCAGGTCGTGTCCCGCCGCGCGGGCGAGATTGGCGGCCTTGGCTCCCGTGCGGTCGGCGATGGACGCCATGCGGTCGTCGAGTTGGATGGTCCAGAAGACGCGTGTGCTTCGTGGCACTGCGAACTCCGATTCCTCAGGGCCGCCCCTCTCTTTAGAATCCGCCGAACGCCCGATGAATTCCTCCCTCGTAAGGGGTGTCTCACATCTCACCCCTGGGTGTACGTGAAGCGCCGTGTCATCGTCCGGAGGACGGAGAATCCCCGGCCCGGCCTCAGGGACGCGATCTCCGGGTACGTACGATGACCGCGCGTCGTACCGAAACAGACGGCCGAGACCGAGGCCGAGATCGAGGGCCGAGACCGAGGGGGAGCCGATGGCCGGCGAGCAGGGCCTGCGCGGTGCCGTGGCGGAAGGCGTCGGCACGATCACCATCGACCGGCCCGCCAAGCGCAACGCCATGACGGCGGACATGTGGCGCGCGCTGCCCGTACTGCTGGACGGGATGGCCGCCGACCCGTCCGTTCGCGTCGTCGTCCTCACCGGCGCCGGCGACAACTTCTGCGCTGGGGCGGACATCGGTGAGCTCGGCGCCATCAACCGGCACGACGAGGGGCACCTGTCGACGAAGGCCGAGGAGGCCCTCGCCGCGTTTCCCAAGCCGACCATCGCCGCCATCGAGGGGTACTGCGTGGGCGGCGGCTGCCAGCTGGCCGCCGCGTGCGATCTGCGTTTCGCGGCCGAGGGCGCGCGGTTCGGCATCACTCCGGCCAAGCTCGGCATCGTCTACCCGGCGTCGGCGACCACGCGGATCGTGCGGCTCGTCGGCCCGGCGTCGGCCAAGTACCTGCTCTACTCCGCCGACCTGATCGGCACTGACCACGCCCTCCGCATCGGGCTGCTCGACGAGGTGGTCCCCGCCGGGGCGCTGCGCGCGCGGGTCGCGGAGTTCACCGCCACGCTCGCGTCCCGCTCGCTGCTCACGCAGCAGGCCACCAAGGAGATCGTCGACGCCATCGCCGCCGGCGACCCGGTCGAGCCCAGGGTTCAGGCGTGGCTGGCGGAGGTCGTCGCGGGTGGTGATGTGGCGGAGGGCGTCGCGGCGTTCCTTGAGCGCCGCAAGCCGAACTTCACCTGGAGTGCCCCGACCCGTTGAAGGCCGACAGGTCACAGAACCGGGTCGCCGGCAGGCTGTGCAGGCGTACCGCCGCGCCGACCGGATCGGCCAGGAGCCGCGCCGGTCCGGCCTTGCGCAGTTCGGCGAGCGACAACACGCCGCAGAGCATGGCCTCCGGCGTGCGGACGAGGACGAACGGGCCGACCTGGGCGCCGCCCATCTCGATGTCGTGCAGGCAGCCCAGCAGCGTGCCGGCCGCCTCGGTGCCGTTCCCGTCCGGTGTGCCGCCGGACGAGCGCAGCAGCCGGACGAGCTCGATGAAGTCGCTTTCGAGACCGCGCGGGCTGCGTCCCGACAGGTAGTAGCGGGCCCTCCAGCTCGCGTCCTCTCCGGTGGCGCCGGACAGGGCACCCTCGGACAGAGGGGGGTCGGACAGGGTGGGGTCGGACAGCTCGACGCGCAGGCCGTACCGTTCGGCGAACCCCTCGTAGGCGCGGATCAGCCTGGCCGGCGCCTCCGCGGCGTCCGTGCCGAGCCCGCCCGCCACCGTGTCGACCGGGTCGGCGCCGAGCGAGGCCGCGACGGCCTGGTCGAGCCGGCCGATCAGATGGCCGCGCAGCCGCGCCACCTCCGCCGCCAGCCGGTCGACGGAGTCGCGGTTCTGGGTGAGCCGGGTGTTGATCTCCAGCAGCATCCGGTCGTTGATCTGGGAGATCAGGGAGCGGATGCGGGCGTCGTTCTCCCGCAGCGACTCGGCGTGCGTGACCTGCCCGGCCGCCAGCCGTTCGAGCTGCTCGCGCTGGACGGCACGGAACTCCTCGAGCTCCTCGCGGGTGCCCTTGAGCGCGGTGAGCTGGGTGCGGATGTCGGCGATCTCGGGAGCGGCGGGCGCGGCGGCGATCCGTTTCCGGTCGAACGCCAGGTAGAGCTCGCGGCCGGCGATCGCCAGGCAGAGGAGGATGAGAATCGCGGTCATGACGCCCCTCCTGAAGGGCTCTGTTCTGCCTGGCAAGATAGAACACCATGTCCCGACCGTGATAGCCCGAAATTCCGTGAGGGCGGCACGGGCGGGGATTATCGGGTCGCCAGATCCGCCGCGTTCAGGCCGGGGTCACGTCGTCCGCGGCCGCGGTGATCGCCCGCAGCGCCGCCACGTGCGCGGCGAACGCGGACCGGCCGCGCGCGGTCAACGAGAGCCAGGTGCGCGGGCGTTTCCCACGTGGCCCTTCGTGATCTTGACGTAGCCCTCTCCAGGGTGGTCGCCTGCTTGGACAGCACCGGGTCGCTCACCTCGACGGCGTCCCGCACGTACGCGCCGCCCGGCCGTTCACGCGCCGCGAGGTGAGGTCCAGGCCGCCATCATCGACATGTGCGAGCGCGTCATGCCGCGGTGCGCGACCGGCTGCCGCGGTACTTGCCGATCTCGCGGCTCTAGGCTGGGCAGGGTGACGATCGACAACGAGGACCTCCGGCTGGCGGTGTATCGCTGGTTCGCGGAGACCGGCCAAGCGCCGCAGGTGGCGGAGCTGGCCGATCGGTTCGGCGTGGATACCGGAGTCGTTCGTGGCGGGCTCCGGGCCCTGGCGGGGCAGCGCCATGTCGTGCTCGACGACCAGGACCGGGTGCTCATGGCGCACCCGTTCGCGTCGATCCCGCTCGGCTTCGCCGTGATGGGCACGTCCACGTTGTGGTGGGGCGGTTGCGCGTGGGACTCGTTCGCGCTCGCTCACCTGCTGCCGGACGAGCCGGACGTCCTGGTCTCGACGCGCTGTCCCGGCTGCGACCGTCCGCACGCCTGGGTGGTCGGCCGGGACGCGCCACCCGGCGGTGACCAGGTCGCGCACTTCCTCGTCCCGGTGGCGCGGATGTGGGACGACGTCGTCCACACCTGCGGGCACCAGCGGCTCTTCTGCGGTGAGAGTTGTGTGGACGACTGGCTTGAACGCTCCGGCAACGAGCGCGGCTACGTCATGGATCTCGCCACGTTGTGGCGGCTCGCGAGCGGCTGGTACGCGGGCCGCCTCGACCGCGGCTACACGCGCCGCGAGCCCGCCACGGCCGCCGCCTACCTCCGCGAGGCCGGGCTGCGCGGCCCGTTCTGGGGGCTGCCCTCCGGCTAGGAGCGGTTCAGGTACGCGAGAACGGCGAGCACGCGCCGGTTGTCGTCGTCATGAACCGCCAGGTCGAGCTTGCTGAAGATGTTGGCGGTGTGCTTGGTGACGGCCCGCTCGGTGACGACGAGCTGCTGGGCGATCGCCGCGTTCGAACGGCCCTGCGCCATCAGCTCCAGGACCTCCCGCTCGCGGGGGGTCAGCCGGCCCAGCGGCTCGTCCCGGGTGCCGCGCGCGACGAGCCGCGAGATGACCTCCGGGTCCATCGCGGTGCCGCCCGCCGCGACCCGGCGGACGGCGTCGACGAACTGCTCGGCGTCGAAGACCCGGTCCTTGAGCAGGTAGCCGATGCCGCCGCTGCCGTCGGCGAGCAGTTCCCGCGCGTACAGCTGCTCGACGTACTGGGACAGGACCAGGACCGGCAGGCCCGGCACCTGGCGCCGCGCCTCCAGCGCCGCCTGCAGGCCCTCGTCGGTGAACGACGGCGGCAGGCGCACGTCGACCACCGCCACGTCCGGGCGGTGGTCGAGCAGTGCCTTGAGCAGCGAGGGGCCGTTGTCGACCGCGGCGGCGATCTCGAAGCCGTGCGATTCGAGCAGGCTGACCAGGCCTTCTCTCAGGAGGGCAAGGTCTTCGGCGAGGACAACTCGCACGGCAGCTCCAGGGTCACGATCGTCGGGCCGCCCAGCGGGGAGTTGAGGGCGAGTACGCCGTCGAATGTACCGATTCGCCGCTCGATGCCGCGCAGGCCCGTGCCGCCCTCCAGGGTCGCCCCGCCATGGCCGTCGTCGGTGACGGTGATCCGCAACATGCCGCCCTCGTGGCGCAGGTCGATCCAGACGCGGCTCGCACCCGAGTGCTTGGCGGCGTTGGTCAGGATCTCCGACACCGCGAAGTACGCGGCGGACTCGACCGGCGGCTGGGGCCGGCCGGGAAGCGTCGACTCGACCTCGACCTGGAGCGGGTGGTCGAGCGCCAGTGCCTTGACGGCGTCGCCGATGCCGCGGTCGGCGAGGACCGGCGGGTGGATGCCGCGGACGAGGTCGCGCAGCTCGTGCAGGGCCTTGGCCGACGACTGCCGGGTCTCGGCGAGCAGCAGCCGCGCCTTGGCCGGGTCCTTGTCGAGGAGGTGCTCGATCGCGCCGAGCGTCATGCCCATCGCGACCAGCCGTGCCTGGGCGCCGTCGTGCAGGTCCCGCTCGATGCGGCGGAGCTCGGCGGCCGACGCGTCCACGGCCTCGGAACGGGTCTCGGTCAGGTGCTGGACGCGCAGCGCGAGCTTCGACTTCTCCGTCGGGCCGAGGAGCGTCTGCCCCCACTTCCCGTACACCTTGAGCAGACCCGGCCCGGACAGGAACCCGATCACCATGAAGATCGTGCCCAGCAGCACCGTGGCGGTCATCTTCATGACGTCGTCGTTGTAGCCGTCCTGGATGTGGATGAAGCCGTACCACTCCTCGCCGTCGAGGCCGGTGATCACGCTGCCCATGCCGCCCGCCAGGATCAGCCCCCACAGGCCGTAGGCGACCAGGTAGAACGGCAGCGCCGCGGTGAAGAACACCACGATCGGGTCGGCGATCAGCCAGAGCATGTCGCGCCAGGTGGCGGGGTCCGAGGACAGCCGGACGAAGCGGTTCCACTGGCCGACGAAACCCGCGTCCTCCTCCTCCGGAGGCTCGGGCAGGTACGGCCGTTCGATCTGGACGCCGGTCCACTTCCCGATCAGGTCGCGGTAGACGTTCATGAGAGAGCGCACCAGCATGACCACCGGCGGCACCATCAGGATGCCGACGATGCTGGTCACCATCGAGTACGAGCTGATCAGCAGCACCGAGAGGGCCATCGCTGGAAAGGCCAGGAGCCCCAGCCGGAACCCCCGCCACGGAGCCCTGAGCCGCTCCGCCGCCCAGCTCTCCTTCACCAGTTCACCGCTCATCGTGCCGCCTCCGTAGCTCGCCCTGCGTACGGATCCAGTCTCCGGCCGGAGGGCGCCGCCCACAGTGTGCCCGCAACCCGGACCAGGGGTGTACCTGAGTACACCCCGACCGCTCGTTCACTGGTCGATGTCGTTCTCCCCGAGGACGATCTATTCGCGGGTCTGCGTCCTGATTCCTCGGCAAAGGCGACTCCCGGATTGAGTATCGCCGGGTGAGCGCGGCGGCCCGTTCCCCAATCATGACGCTGACCACGCAAGCGCACAGGGGGGCTCGTCATGGCGGACAGGGAGAAGCGTCGGCCGGATCCGAAGGACGGCAAGCCGTCAGACGGCCGTGCCACGCCCGGCCCTGGGCGCGCCCTGGGTGAGTACTCATGGCGTGCGGCGATCGGCGCGGAGCTGTTCTGGATCGAGGAGACCTGTTCCTGCGCGACGCTCTGCCAGGAGGGCACCGCGCGGGTCTGGCGCGCGATCAACCTCTTCCTGGCCGGGAGCGCGGTGGTGACGTCCGGCGTCGCCGGCAGCATGATGCTCGCCGGCAGCCGGTACGGGATCGTGGCCGGGGCGCTCGCCCTCGTGGCGGCACTGCTCTCCACCCTCATCGGGATGCTGGGGCCGGCCCGCCGCGAGGGTCAGGCGAACGAGTCGGCGAAGGCGTTCGAGACCGTCCAGGCGCTGGCCCGGCAGGCACGCCAGGTGGACCTGCCCGCGCAGTACTTCGAGCAGGCCCGGGAGGCGCTCGCGACCCTCACCGACCGCTGGCAGGAGGTCAACCAGTCGGCGGTCCCGGTCTCCCGCTGGGCACGGCTCCGGATCGGCAAGCAGATCGCGCTCTCCGACGCCGCCGAGCAGCGCATGACCGAGCGGATGAACGACGTGGTCAGCGCCATCGTGCCGCCGCCCCGCACCGCCGACCAGTTCTGACCGGCGGGCTCAGAGCGAGACGAACGTCAGGCCGCGCTTCTTGAGCTTGGGGATGGCGCCGCGCAGGGCCTTCACCGTCTGCGAGCGGTCGCCGCCGCCGTCGTGGCAGAGCAGGATGTCGCCGGGGCCGCACTTCACCAGCCCGCGCCGGATGCTGCCCACGCCCGGCCGCCGCCAGTCCTGCGGGTCGACGGCCCAGTCGACCGGCAGCATGCCGTGCTCGCCGATGATGTCGAGGGTCGCGCGCGACCAGTTGCCCCCCGGCGCCCGGAAGAACGTGGGCACGATGCCGGTCGTCTGCCCGATCCGGTCGTGCGCCTCGACGATCTCCCGCCGCACCTTCTTGGTGGACAGGCGGCCGAGCGAGAGCGGGTGGGTCATGGTGTGGTTGCACACCTGGTGGCCCGCCTCGGCGATGCGCCGCGTGAGTTTCGGGTACTCGATGACCTGCTCGCCGATGATGAAGAACGTCGCGCGCACCTCGTGCTCCGCCAGCAGGTCGAGCACCTGCGGGGTGTAGAGCGGGTGCGGGCCGTCGTCGATCGTCAGCGCGATCGTCTTCGGGGGCGGCGGCGGGATGAGATCCTGGAGGTCGCGCAGCGGCTTGCGCGGCTTGGCCGCGGTGAGCCGCGCCGGCGTCCAGGACGCGGGGCGCGGAGTGGGCTGGACGACGGGCGCCGGCGGCGTCGAAGGCGGCGGCGCGGGCGGCACCTGGCCCGGTGTACCCGGCGGAGCAGAGGCCGGTGGCGCCGGCGAAGGATGGATCACCGCGCGTGGCCGCGGCACGGCCGTCTGCGGTGGCGACTTCTGCGATTTGGCGGAGTCGAGCACACTGTCGGCGCCCAGGGCGAAGAAGCCCGCCACGCCCATCAGCCCGAGCGCCTTCCGGCGAGATGGCCCACTCGACTCGAGATCCCCCACAAGACAACGTTAGCGGGGTTTGTGAGGGTTACGTGGTGCCAGTCAGATCACAATCGGTTCAAATGACGTGGCGGACGGCCGTCGTTTGGTTCAGGGGGATGACATGAGCGCGGCACCCGCCGTCGGTCCATTGCTCGGCCTGGTCCTTCTCGTCCTCACCGTCATGGCGGCGTGGCTGCTGCGTCTCGGCGGGCTGGGCCTCGGCCGCGAGGTGGTGGTCGCGGCGGTGCGCGCGACCGTGCAACTCGCGGCGGTGTCGTTGCTCATCGCGGCGGTGCTGCGCAGCGCGGGATGGACGGCGGTCTTCGTGGCGGGCATGGTGGTGATCGCGGCGGCCACGGCGGGCCGCCGGATCACCGGCTCGACGCGCGGCCGGGCCGGGTGGGCGGCGCTGCCGATCGTCGCGGGCGTCGCGCCCGTCCTGGGCCTGCTGCTCGCCTCGACGCTGGTGCCGCTGCGTCCGGTCGCGGTGCTCCCGATCGCCGGCATCTTCATCGGCGGCGCGATGACCTCGTGCGCGATGACGGGCCGACGGGCGCTGGACGAGCTGCGCACGCGCCGGGGCGAGTACGAGGGCGGTCTGGCGCTCGGCCTGCTGCCCCGCGACGCCGCGCTGGAGGTCTGCCGGCCGGCCGCCGCGCTCGCGCTGATCCCCGTCCTGGACCAGACCCGCACCGTCGGACTCGTCACCCTCCCCGGCGCGTTCGTCGGCGTGCTGCTGGGCGGCGCCGACCCCGTCGAGGCGGGCGCCACCCAGCTGCTCGTGCTCATCGGGCTGCTCGCGATCGAGGCGGTCGCGGTGCTCATCACCCTGGAGCTGGTGGCCACCGGCCGGTTGCGGGACGGCGATGCCGGCCGGCCCGGCTAGTCGACGGCGGCGAGGGCGTCGATCTCGACGAGCATCTGCGGAAGCGGCAGGTCGACGAAGACGGTGGTGCGGGCGGGCAGCGCGCCGCTGGGGCAGTGCTCGCGGACGAACTCGTCGTACGCCTCGTTCATCGGCGCGAAGTCCTCACGCTTGGTCAGGTAGACGCGGAGCATCAGCACGTCCTCGACGCTCGCGCCGCCCGCCTCCAGGATCGCCCGGACGTTCTCCAGCGTGCGCCGCGTCTGGGCCTTCACATCGCCCTCGTGCAGGAACGCGCCGGTGCCCGGCTCCATCGAGCCCTGGCCCGACACCTGCACGAACGGCCCCTTGCGAACGCCCTGGGAGAACACCGGCAAGGGCGCGGGGGCGGCGTCGGTCTTGATGGCGGTCTTGTCGCTCACACTGGCTCCTTCACACTGGCTCCTGCTCGAATCCGCAGTCGGCGGAGATGGCCCGGGTCGTGGCGAGCAACTCCGGCAACAGCTCCAGCACCTGCGCACGATTCAACACGACCTCCGGAACCGAGATCGAAGCGGCCGCGATCACCCGGCCCTCGGCGCTCCGGATCGGCGCGGCGATGCAGCGGATGAACGTCTCGTGCTCGGCGTCGTCGACCGCGTGGCCCTGCCTCGCCACCTTGAGCAGCTCGGCCAGCAACTCGCCGGGGCCGCCGATGGTGTGCTCGGTGAAACGGGTGTAGTCGATCGTCGCCGCGATCTCGCGCCGCCGCCGTTCCGGCAGATCGGCGAGCAGGACCTTGGCGATCGCGGTGGCGTGCAGCGGCATCCGCAGCCCGACCCGGGAGTACATGCGGATGGCGTGCCGCGAGTCGTACTTGTCGAGGTAGACGACCTCGCCGCCCTCGTAGACCCCGAGGTGGACGGTGTGCCCGGTCGCCTCGTTCAGCCGCGCGAGATGCGGGCCCGCGATGCCGCGGATCCCGCGCTGCTCCAGCGCCGCCCCCGACAGCGCGAAGAGGCGCGACCCGAGATGGAAACGGTGGTCGGCGTCGCGGTGGACGAACCGTTCCTCTTCCAAGGGGCGCAGCAGCCGCAGCACGGTGGTCTTGTGCACGCCGACCGTGGCGGCGAGCTCGTCCAGCGTGCGCGGCCCCTCGCCCAGCTCGATCATGATCTGCAGGGCCCGCGCCAGGCTCTGGCTCATCGCCCTCCCTTCTCCGGTCTCGTCCCGAACCCCGCGGCGCTCACGGTCGTCGCGGCCCACTCGTCGGGCGCCGCGTCGAGCAGGGTCTCGACGAGCGCCGCGGGCGGCGGCGGTCCGTGGTCACCGTGGACGACGAGCGTCGCGGCGGCGGCGAGATGGCCCAGCCGCAGGCACTGCCGGAGGCCGTCGCCGCGGAGCGTCCCGGCGAGGTATCCGGCGGCGAACGCGTCGCCCGCGCCCACCGGCTCGACCGTATCGACGCGCAGGGCGGGTTCGGTCACCATCACCGAGTCTGAGTCCGACCCTGAGTCCGGTCCGGGACGGGGGACCGCGATGGCGTGATGGGCGTCGTCCTTCACGACGAGCGTCTCGGGATCGGGCAGAAGCTCGCGCAACTCCGCCGGATCGCTCGTCCCGAGGACGGCCCTGGCCTCGTCGGCTCCGAGGAGGACGATGTCGGCCGCGTTCAGCAGCGGCACGAGGAGCCCGGGGTCGGCGTCCCACCACAGGGCGGGGCGCCAGTTGAGGTCGAAGCTCACCAGTTGGGTGCGGGTGCGGTCGTACAGGAGCGTCCGCACGAGATCGAGGGCGCCGTCCGAGAGCGCGGCCGTGATGCCCGACAGGTGCACCAGGTCGGCGCGGGACAGCAGGCGGGTCACTTGCGGCCGGTCGAGGAGCCCAGGGCCGAGCGCGGACCCCGCCGATCCCGCGCGGTAGTAGTGCAGAACGCTGCCGCTGCGCCCCGCCTCTTTCACGTACAGCCCGGTGGGACGGCCGGGGTCGGTCAGGACGCCGCTGGTGTCGACGCCCGCGCCGGTGAGGTCGCGGACGATGCGGCGGCCGAATCCGTCGTCGCCGACCTGGCCGACCCAGGCGGCGGGGACGCCGAGCGCGACCAGCCCGCGCGCGACGTTGGCCTCGGCGCCGCCGATCGAATGCCGGAACGTGTCGACGTCCTCGAGGGGACCCGGCCGGTCGGGGAGGAGCGCCGCCATCGTTTCGCCTATGCACACCGCCTCGGGCAAGCGTTCCATTCGGCCCTTCCCGTGTCCGGCGGCCGTTGACCGCGACGCCACGGCGATGCTACAACCGCAATAGCGCAGGATGCAATGTGCATTGCACTTTGCGCAACATAGGAGGTCAGCATGGGCACAGGTATCGACGACGACGCCGTCGACGCGCAGCGCAGCGAGCGTCTCGACTGGCGCTTCAAGGCGATCCCGGCCGCCGCCCACGGCGCGACGGTCGAGGAATACCTGGGCCGCCGGCCTTCGCTCGACGACTTCGGTACCCCGTTGCTCACGCTCGATGCCGGGGCGCTCGATCACAATCTGCGGCTGATGGCCGGCTGGTGCGAGCGGGCGGGCGTGCGGCTCGCCCCGCACGGCAAGACGACGATGGCGCCCGAGCTGTGGCGGCGCCAGCTCGACGCCGGGGCCTGGGGCATCACCGTCGCCAACCTCCCGCAGCTCCGCGTCGCGCGTGCCTTCCGCGTGCGGCGGCTGCTCCTGGCCAACACGCTCGTCGATCCCGCCGGGCTGGCGTGGATCGGCGGTGAGCTCGACGGCGATCCGGACTTCACGTTCGTCTCGTGGGCCGACTCGGTCCGGACCGTCGAGCTGATGAACGAGGGGCTGCTGGCCGCCCGCGTCCAGCGTCCCGTCCATGTCTGCGTCGAGCTCGGCGGCGCGCACGGGCGTACGGGCGCGCGCGACGAGGAGACGGCGCTGGCGGTCGCCGACGCGGTCCGCAAGGCCCCGGCCCTGCGGCTGGCCGGGCTCGGCGGATACGAGGGCGCGCTCGCCCACGACGCGTCGGACGAGGGACGCGCGGCCGTGGACGCCTACCTCCGCAGGCTGGCCGACCTGCACGGGCGGCTGGAGTACGAGACGGCCGAGCCGATCGTGACCGCGGGCGGCAGCTCGTTCTTCGACCAGGTCACCGAAGTGTTGTCCGGGCTGGCCTGCGTGGACGGCTGCGAGGTGGTGCTGCGGTCGGGCGCGTACATCATCCACGACGACGGCTTCTACCGGCAGATCTCGCCCTTCGCACGCGGCGTGGCGGAGGAACGGCTGCGCTCCGCCATGCACGGCTGGGGCAGGGTCGTCTCCCGTCCGGAGCCCTCGCTGGCCCTGCTCGACACCGGCAAGCGCGACCTGCCGTTCGACGAGGGCATGCCCGAGCCCCAGCTCGTACGCGGCGCTGGATCAGAGCGGCTCGAAGGTGCCCGCGTCACCGCGATGAACGACCAGCACACGTTCCTCGAAGGCGGCGACGTCGAGGTGGGCGACGTGGTCAGGCTCGGCCTGTCCCATCCGTGCACGGCGCTCGACAAGTGGACGCTGCTCCCGGTCGTGGACGACGCGGGCGCCGAACGGCCCGCCGTGGTCGACCTGATCCGGACCTGGTTCTGATGTCCGGCCTGGTCATCCGCGGCGCCACGGTCGTGGACGGCACGGGCGCGCCCGGCCGGATCGCGGACGTCGCCGTGACGGACGGCCGCATCGAGGCGATCGGCCAGGGACTCTCCGGCGGCCCCGGTGGCCGCGTCATCGACGCGACCGGGCTTGTGCTGGCGCCCGGGTTCATCGACATGCACGCCCACTCCGACCTGGCGCTGCTCGCGGAGCCGGATCACCTCGCCAAGGTGAGCCAGGGCGTCACCTGCGAGGTCATCGGCCAGGACGGCCTGTCGTACGCGCCCGTGGACGACGGCACGCTCCCGGTGCTGCGGCAGACGATCGCGGGCTGGAACGGCGATCCGGCCGGCTTCGACTGGAACTGGCGGAGCGTCGGCGAGTACCTCGACCGGCTCGATCAGGGCATCGCGGTCAACGCCTGCTATCTCGTGCCGCAGGGAGCGGTACGGATGCTCGCGATGGGCTGGGACGACCGTCCGCCCACCCCGGCGGAGCTCGACCGGCAGCGCGAGCTCGTCGCGACCGGCCTGCGCGAGGGCGCGGTCGGGATGTCCAGCGGGCTCACCTACGTGCCCGGGATGTACGCGGACGACGACGAGCTGATCGAGCTGTGCCGGGTCGTCGCGCCGCTCGGCGGCTTCTACGCCCCGCACCACCGTTCGTACGGGGCGGGAGCCCTGGAGGCCTACGCCGACATGGTGCGGGTGTCACGCGAGTCGGGCTGCCCCCTGCATCTCGCCCACGCCACGATGAACTTCGGCGTCAACCGGGGACGCGCCCCCGAGCTCCTGCGGCTCCTGGACGAGGCCATCGCCGGCGGTTGCGACATCAGCCTCGACACCTATCCCTACCTGCCGGGCGCCACGACGCTCGCCGCCCTGCTGCCGAGCTGGGCGTCCGAGGGCGGGCCCGCCGCGGCCCTGGCCCGGCTCGCGGATCCAGAGGTACGGGCACGGATCCGGCACACGATGGAGGTCGAAGGCTCCGACGGCTGCCACGGCGTTCCGGCCGAGTGGGAGACGATCGAGATCTCGGGCTCGCCGGAGCCCGCCGTCGTCGGCCGCACCATCGCCGAACTGGCCACCGAGAGCGGCCGCCCGGCGTTCGACGTCTACTGCGAACGGCTCATCGCCGACGACCTCGCCACCACGATCCTCCAGCACGTCGGGCACGAGGAGAACGTCCAGGCGATCATGCGGCATCCCGTGCACACGGGCGGCAGCGATGGGCTTCTGGCCCCAGCCAAGCCGCATCCGCGCGCTTGGGGCACGTTCCCGCGCTATCTGGGGCACTACGTTCGCGAGCTCGGCGTCCTGTCGCTCGAAGAGTGCGTCTCGCACCTGACGGGGCGCGCGGCGCGGCGGCTCAAGCTCGCGGACCGCGGGCTGATCCGCCCCGGCCACCACGCCGACCTCGTGTTGTTCGACCCCGCCTCCGTCCGGGACACGGCGACCTTCGCCGAGCCCCGCCAGCAGGCCGAGGGCATCCCCTACGTCTTCGTCGGTGGCGTCGCGGTCATCGGGGACGGCCGGCACACCGGCGCGCTGCCGGGTCGGTCGCTGCGCCGCACACCGGACGGAGCCACGCGGTAACCCCCATCTCCCTCTCCCCGAAGGGCACTCCATGGTCAATTGGCTGCAACACGAGACCGGCGGGCTGCTGCTGTTGTGCGCCCTCGCCATCGCGGTCCTGCTCGTCCTCATCATCAAGGTCAAGCTCGAACCGTTCATCTCGCTGCTGATCTCCGGGCTGCTGCTCGCGCTCGCGGCGGGCCTCAGCGTCGAGCAGATCGTCGGCACGGCGCTGAGCTCCAAGGCCTCGCTGCTGGAGACGGGCTTCGGCGGCATCCTCGGGCACATCGCGCCGATCATCGGGCTCGGCACGATCCTCGGCGCGATCCTGGAGGCCTCGCGCGGCGCCGACGTGCTGGTCCGCAGGCTGCTCGCCATCTTCGGCGAACGCGGCGCGCCGTTCGCCATGGGCCTGGCGGGGCTCATCTTCGGCATCCCGGTCTTCTTCGACGTCGGCATCTTCGTCCTGGCGCCCCTGGTCTACGTCACCGCCAAGCGCGGCGGCCGCTCCCTGGTGCTGTACGCGATGCCGCTGCTGGCGGGCCTGTCGATGACCCACGCCTTCCTCCCGCCGCACCCCGGGCCGGTGGCCGCGTCCGGGCTGCTCGGCGTCTCGCTCGGCTGGCTCATCATCATGGGCGTCATCTGCGGCATCCCCGCCTTCCTGGTCGCAGGCGTGGCATGGGGCGCGTGGATCGGCAAGCGGATCATCGTCGAGGTCCCCGAGGACTACATCGCGGCGGAGGAGGAGGCCGAGGCGGAGGCCGCGGAGAAGGGCGCCGAACGGCCGGAGCCCGCGCTCAGCCTCGTGCTCGCCGTCATCGCGGTGCCGCTGGTGCTGATCCTGCTCGCCACGTTCGGCACGGTGTGGTGGAAGGACAGCCCGGCACTGCCGGTCCTGACCTTCCTCGGCAACCCGGCGGTCGCGCTGACCATCGCGGTGCTGCTCGCGATGTGGCTGCTCGGCCTGCGCCGCGGCATCCCCGCCGCGGAGCTGTCCGACCTGGCGTCCAAGTCGCTCCGGCCGATCGGCATGATCCTGCTGGTGGTCGGCGCGGGCGCGTTCTTCGGGGCGGTCATCTCGGCCACCGGGGTCGGCAAGGCGCTCGCCACCACGCTGTCGGACGCGGGCCTGCCGCTCATCCTGCTGGCGTACCTGATCAGCTGCGGGCTGCGGCTCGCCCAGGGCTCGGCGACCGTCGCGATCGTCACGACCGGCGGCATCGTGGCGCCGCTGCTGAAGGGCGAGGACTTCTCCCAGGCGCACATCGCCCTGATCGCGATCGCCATCTCGGCCGGCTCGATCATCGCCTCGCACGTCAACGACGGCGGCTTCTGGATCGTGTCGCGCTACTTCAACATGTCGGTCCGCGACACCCTGAAGACGTGGACCGTGCTGGAGACCATCCTGTCGGTGGTCGGCTTCGCGATGGCCGCCCTGCTCAGCCTGGTCATCTAGGGAACGGGCCGCGCGCCTACTTCTCGCCGGAGAAGCGTTCCCACGCCGACTGGCGGGTGACGCCGAGGGACTCGCCGATCCTCGCCCAGGTGACGCCGCGGCGGCGCAGTTCCTGGACCCAGGCGCGCAGGTTGGCCTCGACCTGGTCCGCCGCGACGGAGATCCGGGGAAGCTGGGCGAGCATCTGGTCCTCCGTGAGGTCTCCCCAGAGCGGGAGGCGCGGGAGGGGCGGCTTGTCTCGGTACTCGTCGACGATCGAGTCGGCGAGGTCGACGCACGCGTCGCAGATGTAGACGCCCGGGCCGGCGACCAGCTTGGCGACCTCGAAGCTCCACTTGCCGCAGAACGAGCATTGCAGCGGATCATCGGGCATCGTGCGCTCCTACGTCAGGGTGTCCCTGACAGGATAGAACCGTCAGGGACACCCTGACAACGCCCTAGGGTGGGTCAGCGGGCCGGATCGATGAGGGTGCGGACGTGCGCCATGATCGGCTCGCGGAGCGCCGGGAGCGCGGCGTGGTCGCCCTGGGCCACCAGGCCGGTGACCAGTGCGGCGACGCCGCCCACGACCATGCGCGAGGCGAACTCGGGATCGGGGAGCCGCAGCCACCGGTCGTCGTCGCGCAGCAGGCCGTTGATGAGCTCGACGAAACGCCGCTGGATCTGGAAGCGGCGGGCCGCCGCGGGCGGGCCGACGGCGTAGACCTCCAGCAGGAACGTGCGCGCGCCGGCCGGGTCGCCCGCGAGTCCCTCCAGATAGGCGACGAGGGTGCGTTCGAGCCGTGTCAGGCCCGGCTCGCCCGCCGGCCCCGCGGCCCGTTCGACGACCTCCAGGAGCAGCTCCGCGTTCTCTTCGAACGCCGTCAGGAAGCACTCCTGCTTGTCGGAGAAGTGTTCGTAGAAGGTCTCCCTGGAGACCCGGGCGCGCTTGAGCACGTCGGCCACCGAGGTGCGGAGGTAGCCCTTCTCGGCGACGACCTCCGTGATGCCCTGGAGCAGGCGATAGCGCTGCGAGGCGACGACCTGCTCACGGGTGAGGTGATGACGTCCCCTCGGCAGTGCGTCATAGCCCGGGGAGTCCACGTGACAAAGTTACCAACGGGTCCCCGAGGACGACAGAGAACAATCTCGTACGTCACGAACACATGTGTTCGTGAAGGTGTTACCGTCTTCGCATCGGGGGCGGCCGTCCATGGTTCGCGGAGTAAGTCGGACGGCCCGAACGATCAGGGCCCGGCGCAGCGGGCTCGTGGTGACCACTCCGCTCGAGCAGGGCGCCACGGGGGCCGCGCTGCTGAGCGTCCGGAGCACCACGTGCCGCTGACCCCGTCGCCGGGCTGATCGATCCCTTCCTGCTCCCCGATCCGTGTTCGTCAGGGCAGCAGGCCTGCCCGGCGCGCGGCCGTGACGGCCTCCAGCCGGGTGTGGCTGCCGAGCTTGCGCATGGCCGAGCGCAGGTAGCTCTTCACCGTCTCGGGCAGCAGCCCCAGCCGCTGTGCGACTTCAGCGTTCGTACAGCCGATCGCCACGTACGACAGGACGTCCAGCTCGCGCGGCGACAACGCCGGGCCGGGCGGCGGTCCGTCGCACCTGACCGGCAGCCGGTCGACATCGTCCAGGTTCGCGCCGGCCAGCCGGACGGACGCTTCGAGCAGCCGGGCCTTCACCTCCGGATCGGCGACCTGCTCGGCGAGCCCGCGCAGTTCGGCGTGGACGGCGCGGACCTCCTCCCAGCGCGCGGCCGAGACGCCCCCGGCACCGGCACCGGGATGCCGGCCGCGGGCGAGGGCCTCGTCCGCCTCGTCACGCACGGCCAGATCCTGTTCGAGGTCGCGCACGGTCACGACGGCGGCGGCGATCACCCGGTCGGCGAGCGACAGCGGCTCGCGCAACGCCCCGTACAGCACGCCGCGCACCCGGCGCCGCACCACGACCGGCACCGCGACGATCGAGAGCAGCCCCTCCCGTCCCACCGGGCCGTCGTAGTCGTGGCTGATCGTCGCGGCGTGCGGGTAGTCGCTGACCCAGACCGGACGGCCCAGCGCCATCGCCTTGCCGCCCAGGCCGGACCCCTGCTTGATCAGAAGCCCGGAGAGGGAATCGGTCGTGTTGCCCACCATCTCGGTGATCCGGAACCGCTCCTGCCCGGCCACCGCACCACCGAAGACCATCGGAAGCCCGGTGGTCCGGTGAAGTGACAGCACCGCGGAACGCACCGCGCCGGCGTCGTCTCCCATGCACGTCAGCATGCCTCCCCGAGCTGCCCTTCACCAGAGCGTTCCGCTCGTTCGCCAGGGGTTCATCAGACGTTCATCAGGCGTGCCGGGTCGAGGCGACCTCGGACAGCCCGAGGATGTCGATCGACTCCGCCCGCATCTGCACCTTCCGGATCTTTCCGGTGACGGTCATCGGGAACTCGTCGACCAGGTGCACGTAGCGCGGGATCTTGTAATGGGCCAGGCGGCCGGCGCAGAACGCGCGGAGGGCCTCGGCCGTGAGCGGCTCGGCGCCCGGGCGCAGCCGCACCCAGGCCATGAGCTCCTCGCCGTACTTGTGGTCCGGGACGCCGATGACCTGGGCGTCGAGGATGTCGGGATGGGTGTAGAGGAACTCCTCGATCTCGCGCGGGTAGACGTTCTCGCCGCCGCGGATCACCATGTCCTTGATCCGGCCGGTGATGTTGACGTAGCCGTGCTCGTCCATGACCGCGAGGTCGCCGGTGTGCATCCAGCGTGCCTGGTCGATCGCCTCGACCGTCTTCGCTGGCTCGCGCCAGTATCCGAGCATCACCGAGTAGCCGCGGGTGCAGAACTCGCCGGGCGTGCCGCGCGGCACCGTCACCCCGGTCTCCGGATCGACGATCTTGATCTCCAGATGCGGGTGCACGGTGCCGACCGTGGCCACCCGGCGGTCGAGCGAGTCGTCGGCGCGGGTCTGGGTGGACACCGGCGAGGTCTCGGTCATGCCGTAGCAGATCGTGACCTCGTTCATCCCCATCCGCTCGATGACCTGCTTCATCACCTCGACCGGGCAGGGGGAACCCGCCATGATGCCGGTCCGGAGGGAGGACAGGTCATGCGACTCGAACGAGGGGTCGTTGAGCTCGGCGATGAACATCGTCGGCACGCCGTAGAGCGAGGTGCACTGCTCGGCGGCGACCGCCTCCAGGGTGGCCGCGGCGTCGAACGCGGGCGCGGGGATGACGATGCACGCGCCGTGGCTGGTGGCCGCCAGGTTGCCCATGACCATGCCGAAGCAGTGGTAGAAGGGCACGGGCACGCAGATCCGGTCCTCTTCGTCGTAGCCGCACAGCTCGCCGACGAAGAAGCCGTTGTTGAGGATGTTGTGGTGCGAGAGCGTGGCGCCCTTGGGGAACCCGGTCGTCCCGCTCGTGTACTGGATGTTGATCGGGTCGTCGGTGCTGAGCGTGCGCCCGATCTCCGCGAGCCTGGCCCGGTCGCCGGCGGCGCCCGCGTCGAGCACCGCCGTCCAGGATTCCTGGCCGATGAGGAGGACGTCCCGCAGGTCGTCGCACTTCGGCCGGACCTCCTCGATCATCGCCGCGTAGTCGGAGGTCTTGAACGAGGGGGCGGCGACGAGCGTGCGGATCCCGGCCTGATTGAGCACGAACTCCAGCTCGTGGACGCGGTAGGCCGGGTTGATGTTGACCAGGATCGCACCGAGCTTGGCCGTCGCGTACTGCACGAAGACCCACTCCGCGCAGTTCGGCGCCCAGATGCCGACACGGTCGCCCTTGCCGACGCCGAGGCCCAGCAGGCCGAGCGCGACCGCGTCCACGGTCTCGGCGAGCTGCGCGTAGGTCCACCTGCGGGCGGTGCTCCGGTCGACGAGCGCGTCGCGATCGGGGAACGCGGCGAGCGTGCGGTCGAAGTTGGCCCCGATCGTGTCGCCGAGCAACGGTGCGGCGGACGGGCCGGAGGCGTAGGAGAGGTCGGTCATCACAGTTCGTCCTCGCGGAACTCGCCCATGGGCCGGGCGGCCTCGTCGGGATGTTTGTCGATCTCGCTGGCGCGCAGCTCCACGCGGCGGATCTTGCCGGAGATGGTCTTGGGGAGCTCGGTGGTGAACTCCAGCAGCCGGACCCGCTTGTACGCCGACAGCTGCGCGCGGCTGTGGGCGAAGATCGCGGCGGCCGTCCCGGCGGTCGGCTCCCAGCCGGCGGCGAGCGTCACGTACGCCTTCGGCACGGCCAGCCGCAGCGGATCAGGTGAGGGGACCACCGCCGCCTCGGCCACCGCGTCGTGCTCGATCAGCACGCTCTCCAGCTCGAACGGCGAGATCTTGTAGTCGGACGCCTTGAAGACGTCGTCGGAGCGGCCGACGTAGGTGATGTAGCCGTCGTCGTCCCGCGAGCCGATGTCGCCGGTGCGGTAGAACCCGGCGGCCATCGCCTCCTCCGTCCGGGCGTCGTCGCCGTGGTAGCCCTTCATCAGGCCGGTGGGACGGTCCTCCAGGTCGAGGCAGATCTCGCCCTCGTCGGCGGGCTGCCCGGTCAGCGGATCGAGCAGCGTCACCTTGTAGCCCGGCGCGGGCCGCCCCATCGACCCGAGTCGCACCTTCTGCCCCGGGCTGTTGGCGATCTGGACGGTGGTCTCGGTCTGCCCGAACCCGTCGCGGATCGTCACGCCCCAAGCCTCGCGGACCCGTTCGATCACCTCAGGGTTGAGCGGCTCGCCTGCCGCGACCACCTCGCGCGGCGGCGTGGCCAGCCGCGAAAGGTCGGCCTGGATCAGCATCCGCCAGACCGTCGGCGGGGCACAGAAACTCGTGACACCGCACCGGTCCAGCTCACGCAGCAGCCGATCCGCGTCGAACCGGGTGTAGTTGAAAATGAACACACAAGCCTCGGCGTTCCAAGGCGCGAAGACGTTGCTCCACGCGTGCTTGGCCCAGCCCGGCGAGGAGATGTTGAGGTGCACGTCGCCGGGACGCAGCCCGATCCAGTACATCGTCGAGAGATGCCCCGCCGGATAGGAGGCGTGCGTGTGCTCGACGAGCTTGGGCTGGGCGGTCGTACCCGACGTGAAGTAGAGCAGCATCGTGTCGTTCGCCATCGTGGTGCCGTACGGCGTGAACGCCGAAGGCCTCTCGTACGCGGCCCCATACGAGAGCCAGCCCGAGACGGGCGCCCCCACCGCGATCCGCGTGTACTCACCGGGCACGTCGTCGAACTTGCCCGTCTGCGTGGAGGCCGTCACCACATGCCGGGCCTTGCCCCTGGTCAGCCGATCGCGCAGATCGGCCGGCCCCAGCAGCGGCGTGGCCGGGATGATCACCGCGCCGAGTTTCATCGCGGCCAGGATCGTCTCCCACAGCTCGACCTGGTTGCCGAGCATCAGGATGATCCGGTCACCGCGCCGCACGCCGCTCGCCCGCAGGTGGTTGGCCACCTGGTTGGAGCGCCGGGACAGATCGGCGAACGAGTGGCGCTCCTGCGAGCCGTCCTCCTCGACGATCCAGAGCGCCGGGGCGTCGTTGTCCACCGCGATCTTGTCGAACCAGTCCAGCGCCCAGTTGAAGCCGGTGAGGACGGGCCAGCGGAACTTCTCGTACGCCGTCGCGTAGTCCTCCCGGTGGGCGAGCAAGAAGTCGCGAGCCGCCTGGAACTCGACTGCGGGCATGGTTCCTCCTCGTGGCGCCGGTCAGAAGGATCGTTCGTCACGCCTGTGACGCGCGCCACCCCCGAACGGGGGTACCGACCCACCAGAGCTCCCGCGCGTCGGGTCCGATCAAGGTCAGGCCGCGAAGAGGAGGGCGGCGCTGATGAGGACGACCACGGCGGTGGCGAAGTGGATGCCGTACGCGGTCGCCTTGGTGCCGCCATTGCGCAACACGTTGACGGTGTCGAAGAGCGGGTTGAGCGCCACGACCAGCATGAACCACGCGCCCGCTTCGGCACCGGCGAAGGCCAGCAGGGCGAGGCCCAGGACGCCGTAGCTGCCGTCACGGATTCCCTTGATGGCGAGGTAGGGCCCCGCATCGCCGTCGTTCTTGGCCGGGATGCCGTAGCCGGTGGCCGCGGCCTCGGGCTGAAGCATGAAGCGCAGGCCGATGAAGACCACGAAGAGGTTGAGAACGATGGCCAGGCCGTAGGCGGTGACGGTGAGCATGGGTTTCTCCAATTGCTAGCGCTGCTAGGAACGAGATCGACGTTAGCATAGCCGCGACAGTTCGGCTAGCAGTGCTAGAATTCGGGTCATGTCGATTCAGTCGCGCCGGGAGCGCGAGCGAGCGGAGCGGGAACGCCTGATCGTGACGGCCGCGCGCGACCTGGCCGAGACCGAGGGCTGGGACGCGGTGACCACCCGCCGGCTCGCCGCGGAGATCGAGTACAGCCAGCCGGTCCTCTACAGCCACTTCAAGGGCAAGGACGCCATCATGGCGGCGGTCGCGGTGGAGGGGTGCGCCGAGCTCGCCGCCGAACTCCGTGCCGTCCGCACGGCCGCGTCCGGCCCGGCCCTCGCCGAGGTCGCGGCGGCGTACGCCGCGTTCGCCGAGCGCCGTCCCGCTCTCTACGACGTGATGTTCACCCTCGCCGTCGACCTGCCGTTCGCCACTCCGGAGGCGCCCGCTCCGCTGAAGGAGGCGTTCGGCGAGCTCCGGGAGACGGTCCGCCCGATAGCCGGGGACGACGATGTGGACGTCCTCACCGAGACGTTCTGGAGCGGCCTGCACGGCCTGGTCACCCTCATGCGCAACGGCCGCATGCGCCGGGAAGGCCACGAACGCCGCCTCGCGATCTTCATCGGCCGCTTCTCCGGCTGAGCGCGCGCGAAAGGGACGGCGCCGGTCTTCCGGACGCCGCCCCTTTCGCCGTGGTCAGGAACTGGGGATGTAGGGCGGGGCCACGCCCCAGCCCCAGTGGGGAACGGGGGCCTGCATGGGCGGGTGGGCGTCCGGCTGGGAGTTGCCCAGGGCGATGCGCGTGCCCCACTCGATGTAACCGGTGAACGCGGCGCGGAACTCGGGGTCGCCGGGCAGGCCGACCTCGTCCGCGGCGTCCATGAGGAGGCTGACCCAGCGGCGGCGCTGGGGCTCCTTGATGGCCTTGCCGAGGTGCTGGGTGACCATATGGTGGTAACCGCCGCGCTCGTCGCTGTAACGGGCGGGGCCGCCGAAGACCTCGGCGAGCCACATCGCGACGTACTTGGGGTGGCCGGGATCCATGTGGGCGAAGAGGGGCCCGACCAGTTCGTCCTTGACGACCTTCGCGTAGAAGGCCTCCGTGAGCCGCTGGAAGGCCTCTTCGCCGCCCGCCCACTCGTACAGGGTGGGGGTCGAGGAGCCCGTGCCCTTCACGGCGGTCTGCTCGTAGTGGCGCATCTCCTCGATCTGCTCCACGTACGGGCGGATCTCGGCGAAGAAGGCCCTGAAGTGCACGCCGCCGCGGAAGACCTCCAGGTGGTCCTTGGCGGAGGTCCAGGTGATGCGCAGGATGTACGACCCGGGCTCGTCCACGCAGCGGGAGAGCTCGTAGTCGACGCACTGGGGTGCCGCGGCCAGCGGGACGGCGGCGCGCGCGTAGGCGGCCTCGAAGTCGGTGGACCGGGCCTCGGGGATCCGGTAGCGGATGTATTCGACGATCATGAAACGCCCCCTGCGGCTTGTGGTGAGCCGATGTAATCATGTAATCTTCGACCGGTCCAGCGGGATGATCATTCAGGTGGTGACGATCACGCCCAGGTAGGAGAGCCCGGCGATGACGATCCAGGACGCCAGGCCGAGCAGCGCCATCCGGCCGCCGGTCTTCGTCATCGACGGCAGATGGATGGAGCCGCCGAGACCGAAGAGCGCCGCCGCGAGAAGCAGGTGCTGGATCGTCGCCGCCTGGGTGAGTGCCGCCGCCGGGACGTGGCCGCTCGTCCGCAGCAGGATCGTCGCGAGAAAGCCCGCCACGAACAGCGGTACGAGCGGCGGCCGGGCGGTCGAGGCGGCGACCGCCCGGCGCCGTCCGCTGATCGCGATCAGGGCGACCAGCGGCGCGAGGAGCGCCACCCGCATCAGCTTGACCAGGACGGCCTCCGTCAGGGCCGCCGGTCCCGCCGTCTGGGCGGCGGCCACGACCTGCCCGACGTCATGGACGCTCGCGCCCGCCCAGCGGCCGAACGCGGCGTCGGTCAAACCGAGCGGGTGGTGCAGCAGCGGCAACACCGCGATGGCCAGGGTGCCGCAGAGCGTCACCACGGCCACCGCGTTGGCGACGTCCTTCTCGTCGCTCCTGGTCGTCTGGCTGACCGCGCCGATCGCGGAGGCGCCGCAGATCGAGTAGCCGGTGGCGACCAGCAGCGGCTGGTCTCCCGGCAGGCCGAGGCGGCGGCCCAGCCAGAGGGTGCCGGTGAACGTCACGATCACGACGGCGAGCACCATCAGGGCGGTCACCCAGCCGAGGCCGATGACGTCGGACAGGCTCAGTTGCAGGCCCAGGAGAACGATCGCCACCCGCATGAGCCGCTTGGCGGCGACGCCCAGCCCCGGCCGCGCGACGCCCTGCGTGATCGTGCGCAGCGCCGGCAGATGGGCCGCGATGATCCCGAGCACCATGGCCGCGGTGAGCGTCGGGATCATGGGCAGGACGTCGTGGACGAGGCGCGCCACCGCCACGCCGGCGGCGGCCAGGCACAGCCCGGGAGCGTTGCGCCTCAGGGCCGGCGGCCAGCGGAGGTGCGGCGTGGCGGAACGGGCCGCGGGTGCCGTGTGCCGTGCCCGGAGGGCGGGATGTGCCTGGCTCACGACTCCTCGGCCGGTTCCGCGTAGGTCCGGCGGATGCTGGTGCCGAGCCTGGCGATGTCCGCGCCGTAGAGATGGATCGAGATCGCCTTCGTGGTCCCCCCGTTCCACACCCTGTGGATATCGCCGGGCGGAGCGAACGCGGCGACCGCCCCGGCCGGGTTGACGACCTCCTCGGCGGCGGCCAGCCGGGAGGTGCGGCCGTCGGATTCGAGCAGGTACCGCCGCTCGGTCTCCTCGCCCTCGTGGACGCCGGTCACGCACCACGACACGTGGTCGTGGATGGGGGTCCGCTGGCCGGGAAGCCACACCAGCGCGACGACGGAGAAGCCGCCGTCGGGTTCGGCGTGCAGGACGTGCTGGCGGTAACACTCGGGGTCGCCTTCGCACTGCTCGGGGGTCAGCAGGCCGGGCCGTCCCAAAAACGGCCGCAGCGCTTGACCCGCAAGATGTGCCGTCGGCTCGGGTGCCAGCCCGCGCTGGACGATCTCGCGTACCGCCTCGATCACGCCGGCGAGGGCGGGAGTGAGGGGGGCGGCGGGGATGGTGGGCGTGGTGGCGGTGAGTGCGGCCATGAGCCCAGGGTCGGGCCGCCGATCCATAACGTCTAACGACGATCTGTTAGACCCTTCAAAGCAGAGCTTATGGAACGCTCTGGCTTGGTCTCGTCAGCAGCCCACGCGGGTGGCGGCCGCGGCCTTGAGCTCCTCCATCACCAGCTCCACGGCGGGGATGCGGAGGTGGTCGCGCAGCACGTAGGCCGAGACCTTCCGGGTGGGCTGCCGGGCGACGACCCGTCCCGTCACCTTGGAGTGGCACAGGAACGAGAGGACGAGCGCGGGCATGAGGGCGATGCCGACACCGGCGGCGACGAGGCTCTGAACGGCGAGGTTGTCATCGGTGCTGAAGACGATGTCCGGGACGAACCCCTCCTCGGCACACAGGTGCAGCAGGTTGGCCCGGCAGCGCGGGCAGCCCGCGATCCAGCGCTCGTTCGCCAGGTCCTCCAGGCGGACGGCGTGATGCCGGACCAGTGGATGCCCCGTCGGCAGCAGGACCGTGAGCAGGTCCTCCATGAGCGGGACCTCGACCAGCTCGCCGGGCACCTCGGCCTGCGGCCCCGGGTAGGTGAACGCCAGGGCGATGTCACTCTCGCCGCGGACCAGCCGATGCACCGACTCGGGCGGCTCGGCCTCCTGGAGCTCCACCCGCACGCCCGGATGGCTCGCGAGCAGCCGCGCCATCGCGTCCGGGACCAGCGTCGCGTTCGCGCTGGGGAACGCGCAGATCCGGACCAGGCCCGCCTCCAGCCGCGCCAGCGCGCGCAGTTGCTGCTGCGCCGCCGCCAGATCGCCGACGATGACCTCGGCGTGCCTGGCCAGGACCGTGCCCGCCTCGGTCAGTTGGAGCCCGCGGCCCGCCCGGACGAACAGCGGCATCCCCACCGCCCGTTCCAGGGCCTTCATCTGCTGGGTGATCGCGGGCTGGGTGTACCCGAGCGCTCGCGCGGCGCCCGAGTACGACCCCTCCCGGACCACTTCCTGGAACGTACGGATGTGCCGCGATTCGAGCATCCTCGAATCATAAGGAGTGCTTTGGCCAACCTCCAGGAAGCGTCACTGACCGTATGAACGTGATCGCTATCCGTCCGCCGGGCCGGTGTTGCGGCGCCTGAGCAGGGCTCCCGCGCCGGCGGCGGCCGCCACCGCCAGGGCGATCAGGCCGATCCACCACCAGCCGGAGGAACCGCCGGACTCTTCCTCCGCCGCGGCCGGCGAGGTGGTCCGGTTCAACGTGAGCGTCGGCGCCGGCCCGGCCGCCTGCGTCGAGGCGCCGCCGGACGGCGACTCGGACGAGCCGTTCACGGTGAACTCGTAGGAGCCGGTGACCGGGTGCCCGTCGGCCGAGACGACCCGCCAGCCCACGGTGTACTCGCCGTTCCGCAGCGTCCCGGAGATCGGCAGCGTGACCTTGTTGTCGACGGCCTTGGGCGTCCCGATCGCGGGCCGCCCGTCCTTGCCGTCGGTGAGGAGCACCCGGGGCAGCGTGACCGGCTGGTTGTACGTCAGCGTGATCTCGGGCGGCGACTCGACCGTGGACTTCGCCTTCGGGTCGGAGCCCGTCAGGGCGGTGTGGGCGGAGGCGGGGGCGGCGGTCAGCGCCAGCACGGCGGTGACGGCGCCGGCCGCCGCCGCGCTCCGGACCAGGAACGCACGGGTCGAGGACGTACGGATCTGAGACCTACGGGTCTGAGACCTACGGGTCTGAAACGTCATGACTGGCTCCTACGCGCGCGGGAGATGCCGTAGCCGCCGACGGCGATGCCGACGAGGCCGGTCGCCAGGCCCAGGCCGCCGAGCAGCCGGGCCGTGCCGTCGTCGGCCTTGTCGGACGTGGTGCCCGCCGCGACCGTCTTGACCGTCGGTGCGCCGGAGGCCCCTGCCCCGGTGCCCGTGGCGGCCTTGGGCACCAGCTTGAGGACGGGGGCCGGATGCTCGGGCTCCTCCTGGCCTTCCTTGGTCTCCTGGTCCCACTTCACGACCTCGCCGCCGGAGTACGTCTGCTCGGCCTTGAAGACCAGCCGGTCGGTGTCGGTGGGCAGCTGCCCCATCGACACGTCGAACTCCTGGAACTGGCCGGGCTCGATCTTGCCGCCGCTCCAGGTGATGCGGGAGACGGCCTCGGTGAGCTCGCCGCCATGGGCCTTGATCGGCGTCTTGAGCTTGGACTTCTCGACCTTGACCTGCCAGCCCGGCACCGGCCGCACCGACACGGACGCGAACGGGTGGTCCATCGGAAGATCGACCACGACCTTGGTGGTGCCCGCGTTGTCCCGCTCGTTCGGCACCCGGAAGGCGACCTTGGCGTACCCGCCCTGCTCTGCCTCGCGGGGGTTGACCGTGACATGGGCGGACGCGGCGGTGGCGAGGCCGAGGACCGAGACGAGGGTGAGGCCGGTGACGGCGGCCGCCTTGCGGACGTGCGGTGACATGGACATGCGGAGACTCCGTTCGAGAACGTACGAGGAAAAGGCCGGAGCGCCGTGGCGGCGTCCGGTGACGTACTGCGCTCAGCTGTGCGCGAGCGCCCTCGAACGGTGCGGTGGCCCGCGACGGACGACCTCGTGCCGCAACACCCGGCCCGTGGGGCCGACGGAGGCCGTCGCCTGCCGCATAGGGATACGGACGGAAAGCGCCAGGGGTTCGACGGCGGCCAGAAGAACGGCGAGCAGATCACGAACGGGCCGTCCGGCCTGTGCCGCGAGCCGCCGGGTCAGCGCCCACGCGGTCCGTTCGCCGCGCCGCAGCCACCAGGCCGAGATCACGGCGGCGACCACGTGCGCCAGCGTCATGCCCAGCCCGGAGCCATGCGCCGGGACGGGATCGGCGGGGGCGGCCATGCCCGTCTGCACGTGGTGCTCGACCGGCGCGGACGCGTTCGCGAACAGGCTGTGCAGCACGAACTGCCCGCCCAGGAGGCCGCCCGTGATGGTGGCCAGCGAACGTTCGTGGCCGGCGAGCGTGCCCGCCACCACCAGTACTCCCGCGAACCCCACCATGACCGCCCAGGCCGGAACCCGCACCGGGGACACCAGGGCGTGCCCGATCGTCGCCAGAGTCACGCAGACGGTGGCGAACACCACCGCCCTGCCGAGGCGGAAGAAGGGACGGGGAGAATCTGGGGACATGGCGGGCCCATCGTGCCATCTCTTCCTCGCGAGCTCCATGCCCCCTCGGGGTTCCGGTCCGCACCAGCCCTGTGACACGCCCAACATGTAGGGCTGTGCGCGGTGACCATGGACAAGATGTAGGGTCTTGCCCGTGCTGGTTCGCCCCCGCCGGCGGGGGTGGACTGCGGCGAGATCACGCCGAGTCCCCGTGATCTCGCGGCAGCCCACCCTGCCGGCGGGGGCGTCGTAAGAGGGAACCCGGTGCGGCCCTGCCGATCAGTCATGCCGATCTGATCGGCTCCGCCAATTCCGGGACTGCCCCGCAGCGGTGAGCGGGAACGACCGCCGTCATCGAGCACTGGCCCGTCGAGACGGGCTGGGAAGCGACGGCCATTAGGCCGCATCCATCAGGGTGCGTCGCCCGCGAGTCCGAAGACCTGCCAGTGCCGTTGGAGGCAGGCGACCGGAGCGACGCGCCAGCGCGTGAGGATCACCTGCCGCCCCTTCGGGGGTCTGGGGTTCGCCCCGGTCCCGCACAGTCCACAGGCCTCGTGGGAGGGCCGCTGGGCAGGTCTGCGGCGGTCAGCCGTGCTCTTGTTCGCGTGCGCCCTCGACGAGGCGAGCTCGCGAGGGAAGAGAGCACGTGACACAGGAACTGATCGCGCCACGACCGATCGCACGGCCGGCTGCCGATCCCGGCATCGACGCCGAGGTGACGCGCGCGTGCGCGGGCCTGCCCGACACCGATCCGCAGCGCGTTCTGATCGCCATCCGGGCCGGCGCCGGTCTCGGCACGGCGGGGTTGCGCGAGCTGGCGATCGGAGAGGCGGCCGCGCTGGTGGCCGTCGAGCCCGCGTACTCCAAGGTGGCGGCCCGGCTGCTGAGCACGCTGATCGCCGACGAGGCCGCCGGCGAGGGCGTGCGCTCCTTCGCCGAATCCGTGGCCGCCTCCCGTTCCGAAGGTCTCCTGAACAAGGCGACCGCCGAGTTCGTCGCCGCGCACGCCGAGGCGCTGAACGCCCTGATCGACGAGACCGCTGACGACCGCTTCGAATACTTCGGATTGCGCACGCTCTACGACCGGTATCTCTTGCGGCACCCGCGTTCGCGGCGCGTGCTGGAGCGCCCGCAACACTTCCTGCTGCGGGTGGCCTGCGGATTGTCCGACACGGTGGCGGAGGCAGCGGAGCTCTACGGGCTGCTCAGCACCTTGTCGTACCTGCCGAGTTCGCCGACGCTCTTCAACTCGGGCGCGCGACGTTCCCAGCTGTCGTCCTGCTTCCTCCTCGACTCGCCCCGCGACGAGCTGGAGTCGATCTACGAGCGGTACGCGCAGGTGGCGCGGCTGAGCAAGTACGCGGGCGGCATCGGCGTCTCGTGGACGAAGGTGCGGTCGCGCGGCTCGCTGATCCGCGGCACCAACGGCCACTCGAACGGCATCGTGCCATGGCTGCGCACGCTCGACTCGTCGGTCGCCGCGGTCAACCAGGGCGGGCGGCGCAAGGGCGCGGCGTGCGTCTACCTGGAGCCGTGGCACGCCGACGTCGAGGAGTTCCTGGAGCTTCGCGACAACACCGGCGAGGAGGCCCGCCGCACCCACAACCTCAACCTCGCCAACTGGGTGCCCGACGAGTTCATGCGCCGGGTCGAGGCGGACGCGGACTGGTCGCTGTTCGACCCCAAGGAGGTGCCCGAGCTCGCCGACCTGTGGGGCGCGGAGTTCGACACCGCCTACCGGGCCGCCGAGGCCGCGGGGCGGTTCGTCCGGCAGGTCCCGGCGCGTCGCCTGTACGGCCGCATGATGCGGACGCTCGCCGAGACCGGGAACGGCTGGATGACGTTCAAGGACGCCGCCAACCGTGCCTGCAACCAGACCGCCGAGCCCGGCAACGTGGTCCACCTGTCCAACCTCTGCACCGAGATCCTCGAAGTCACCAGCGACGGCGAGACCGCGGTCTGCAACCTCGGCTCGATCAACCTTGCCGCACACGCCGATCCCAGTGGCGTGGACTGGGAGCGGCTCCGCGCGACCGTCCGCACCGCCGTGCGCTTCCTCGACCGGACGATCGACCGCGGCTTCTACCCGACGGACGAGGCGGCGGCGGCCAACCGCAAGTGGCGTCCGGTCGGGCTCGGCGTGATGGGCCTCGCCGACGTCTTCTTCAAGCTGCGGCTGCCGTTCGACTCGGCCGAGGCGCGCGAGTTGTCCACCGCGATCGCCGAGGAGATCGCCCTCGCCGCGTACGGCGCGTCCGCCGACCTGGCCGCCGAACACGGGCCGCTCCCCGCGTACGACCACACCCGCACGGCCCGTGGAGAGCTGCACATCGACCACTTCGCCGACGCCGCACCACGCCGTTCCGCCGAATGGGAGAAGCTGCGGGCCCGGATCGCCGAGCACGGCCTCCGCAACTCGCTCCTGATCGCGATCGCCCCGACCGCCACGATCGCGTCCATCGCGGGCTGCTACGAGTGCGTCGAACCGCAGGTCTCCAACCTCTTCAAGCGCGAGACGCTGTCCGGCGAGTTCCTGCAGATCAACAACTACCTGGTCGCGGACCTCAAGTCCCTGGGCCTCTGGACGCCCGCCGTGCGCGACGTCCTCAAGCAGGCGAACGGGTCCGTCCAGGGGCTCGTCGACCTGCCCGAGGAGATGCGGACGCTCTACCGCACCGCATGGGAACTGCCGCAGAAGTCGCTGATCGACCTGGCCGCGGCCCGTACTCCCTACATCGACCAGAGCCAGTCGCTGAACCTTTTCATGGAGACGCCGACCATCGGGAAGCTCTCCTCGATGTACGCCTACGCGTGGCGTGCGGGCCTGAAGACGACCTACTACCTGCGTTCCCGCCCGGCCACCCGCATCGCGCAGACGACCATCACGCCATCGGCGGCGGTGGCCTGCTCCCTGGAAAACCCCGAAACCTGCGAGGCGTGCCAGTGAGCGCGCCAAAAGGACACAGCATGCTGCTCGATCCCGGCATGGACCTGACCCTGCGGCCCATGCGCTACCCCGACTTTTACGAGCGTTACCGCGCCGCGATCCGCAACACCTGGACGGTAGAAGAGGTCGACCTCGCCACCGACCTCGCCGACCTGGCCCGCCTGACCCCGACCGAGCTGCATCTCGTCAACCGGCTCGTCGCGTTCTTCGCGACCGGCGACTCGATCGTGGCCAACAACCTCGTCCTCAACCTCTACAAGCACGTCAACGCGCCCGAGGCACGTCTCTACCTGTCGCGGCAGCTCTTCGAGGAGGCCGTGCACGTCCAGTTCTATCTGACGCTGCTCGACACGTACCTGCCCGATCACGACGAGCGCGCCAAGGCGTTCGCCGCCATCGAGCACATCCCGTCGATCAGGGCCAAGGCTGAGTTCTGCTTCCGCTGGATCGGCTCGATCGACAAGCTGGACGAGCTGCGCACGGCCGACGACCGGCGCGCGTTCCTGCTCAACCTGATCTGCTTCGCGGCGTGCATCGAGGGGCTGTTCTTCTACGGCGCGTTCGCCTACGTCTACTGGCTGCGCTCCCGCGGCCTGCTCAACGGCCTCGCCTCGGGGACCAACTGGGTCTTCCGCGACGAATCAATGCACATGGAGTTCGCGTTCTCGGTCGTCGACACCGTACGGGCAGAGGAGCCCGAGCTCTTCGATACACGCCTGAACGAGCAGGTCACGCGAATGCTGGAGGAGGCCGTCGAGGCCGAGATGGCGTTCGCGCACGACCTCTGCGGCGAGGGTTTGCCCGGCATGGGCGCCGACGACATGCGCGCCTACCTGGAGTACGTGGCGGACCAGCGCTTGGCCCGGCTGGGCATCCCGGCACGCTACGGAACGGCCAACCCGTTCGCGTTCATGGAGCTCCAGGACGTGCAGGAACTGTCGAACTTCTTCGAGCGCCGGGTCTCCGCGTACCAGATCGGCGTGGAGGGAAGTGTGGCGTTCGACGAGGCCTTCTGAGGGTAGGCGACCCTGAGACGGCCACGTCACAGGGTCGCCTCGCAACTTCTGGGGCCTGGCCGTTCGTTGAACGGTACACGGGCGGCCGGACCCCGCCGGGCCGCCTGTACGGCTAGGAGGACCACATGGCTGGAATCATGACGAAGATCAAGGCCTGGACCCGAAGTCCGCAGGGCCAGAAGGCCCGCGCCAGGGCCGAGCGGATGGCCCGGGATCCCCGTACCCAGGCCAAGGCCCGCGGCCTGCTGGCCAAGTTCCGCGGCAAGCGCCGCCACTACTGATCGTCGCCACCACCCACTGATCGTCGCTCGGCGGTCTGGACTCAGCTCCAGACCGCCGTGACGCTTGTCTCGGCATGGATGCACCAGCCGCCACGCTTCACGAGGCGCTGCGCGTCCTTCTGCCGGGGCGACACCGCGGCCGTGGCGACCGCGTACCGTCCGCCGGATCCGACATCGCCCCATCGCGCACCGATCCGCTTGGGCACCGACGTCGCCGTCACGAACCGCATGCCCGCGGCCTTGAGTTGCGCCTCGGCCCTCTCGGCCGCGTCCTCGTCCTTGAGCCGCAGCACCTGCACGCTCACCTGCACTTTGCTCGGCGTGGTGAACGAGACCTCGATGCGTCCGTCGCACCCGAGCGTCGACAGCAGGGCCCGCGTCGCCGGGTCGACGGCTCCGGCCAGGCAGCCCGCGGCGCCCTCCAGCACCTTTTCGCCGGTCCTGTCATAGGTCTCGGTGGTCTTGTCGATCCGCATCGTGAAATGCCGATCGTCCTCGACGAACGTGCTCCATGTGAACGGAGCCGGCTTCCTCTCCAGCTTGTCGCCGATCTTGTCGGGCCGCTGAACGATCATGATCGCGGCCACGGCGATGCCGAGGAATAACGTCCCGCCGACGTAGATGACCGCGAGTCCCTTGAGGCGGAACAGGAGTCTCGTCTGGGCCGAGCGCGGCGGGGGGCGCATCTCATCTCTGGAAGGTGCCTGGGGCGGCTGGTCGAATCGGCCTGGCAGCGGGTACGGCGAGCGGTCTTGCGGTGAATTTCCCTTCATGGGGCGACATCGAAGCACAGGGGCGCCGCCCCTTGCGGTTACCCGGCGGTACGTAGACTTGCCGCCGTGAACAACGGCGAGTACTCGCACTGGCAGAGCGTTCCCACGCGGTGGAAGGACAATGACCTGTACGGGCACGTCAACAACGCCGTCCACTATTCGCTGATGGACACCGCGATCAACGAATGGATGATCAGGACCGCCGGGTTCGATCCGCTGCTCAGCGACCAGATCGCCCTGTGCGTGGAGTCGCACTGCGTCTACAAGGCCGAGGTCGCCTTTCCCGACACCATCGAGCTGGGGCTGCGGGTCGGCAAGCTCGGCCGGTCCAGCGTCCGCTGGGAGGCGGGGCTCTACCGCGGCTCCGACGAGGCGCTGATCGCTGAAGGGCACTTCGTGCACGTCTTCGTCGGCCGCGCCGACCGCCGCCCCGCCGAGATCGTCGACCCGATCCGCGCCGAGATGCAGAAGCTGGTGATCGCATGACTGGTGTTCAGGGGACGCGGACCCGTGCCGCCGTTCTGGTCGAGTCCGGCCGTGTCGCCCCGTACGCCGAGTCCCGGCCACTTGAGGTCACGTCCCTCCGGCTCGACCCGCCCGGCCCCGGCGAACTGCTGATCAGAGTGGGTGCCGCCGGGCTCTGTCACTCCGACCTCTCGGTGATCAACGGGTCGCGCCTGCGGCCGCTTCCGATGGCGCTGGGCCACGAGGCCGCGGGCGAGGTCGTCGAGGTGGGCGAGGGCACGGAGTTCGAGCCCGGTGACCATGTCGTGCTGGCGTTCGTCCCGGCGTGCGGGCACTGCGAACGCTGCGTGGGTGGGCGGCCCGCGCTCTGCGGCCCCGGCGCGCAGGCGAACGGGGCGGGCACGCTGCTTGGTGGGGGACGTCGTTTCGAGGCCGCCGACGGCACCCGTCCGCATCATCATCTCGGGGTCTCCGCGTTCTCCGAGTACACCGTCGTCTCCGCCCGTTCCGCCGTGAAGGTCGATCGGGATCTTCCGTTCGAGACCGCCGCGCTCTTCGGCTGTGCCGTCCTCACCGGAGCCGGCGCCGCGCTCTACAGCGCGCAGATCACCCCCGGCGACAGCGTCGCCGTCTTCGGCCTCGGCGGAGTCGGCCTTGCCGCGCTCATCGCCGCCAAGGCCGCCGGGGCCTCCACGCTCATCGCGATCGACGTCGTCCCGCACAAGCGCGACCTCGCCCTGCGGCTCGGCGCGACCCACGTCGTTGAGGGTGGCCCGAAGGCGGTCGAGCAGGTCCGCGAGATCACCGGCAGCGGAGCCGAGAAGGTCATCGACACCACCGGCGTCGTCCCCGTCCTGGAGCAGTCGTACGCGGCGACCCGCGCGGGCGGCACCACCGTCACCGTCGGCCTGCCCGCCCCCGGCCAGAACCTGACCCTTCCGGCCCTCAGCCTGGTGGCCGAGGAGAAGACCCTGCGCGGCAGCTACCTGGGCTCCTCGGTTCCGCGCCGCGACATCCCGCGCTTCATCGGCATGTACAAGTCCGGGGTGCTCCCGGTGGACGCATTGCTCTCCCACCGCCTGACCCTGGACGAGGTGAACGAAGGCTTCGACCGCCTCCACACGGCAGAAGCAGTCCGCCAGGTCATCACCTTCTGACGTCAGGGCGCGAGGACGTGGTCTGCCAGGAGGTTGCCGAAGTCGACTTCGAAGCGTTCGTAGTGGGCGCGCAGGTCGGGGCCGGGCCAGTCGCCGGGGAGGAGTTCCGGCGGGAGGAGCGGGTCGTTCAGGAGATGGCGGAGGACGGCGGCGGCCACCGTGAAGCGGTCGGCGAGGCTGTCGGCCTCGTCGATGGCGGTGGTGAGGGCGTGCGCCTTGGACGTCCAGCCGTCCAGATCCCAGAGGGTGGCGGTGAGGTCGTCCTCGGGGCGGCCGGTGAGGAACGTGCACTGCTGGGCGACGATGCCGGGCCGGGATCGGCTCAGGTTGGCGGGGCGCAGCCAGGTGCCCTCGCGCAGCTCGGCCAGGCGGAGGGCCGCCATGGCCTGGCGGAGGGCGGCGCGCTCGGCGGCGGGGCGGCGTTCGGCGGTGATGATCGCGATCTCCCAGGTGCCGTCCCAGGGGAGGGTGCGCGGGAAGCGGCTCTCGTCCTGGCGGGCCTGCCGGGCGAGAAGGCGCTCGGTCAGCTCGTATTCGCCGCCGGTCTGGACGAGGTCGCCGGCCGCCACCATGCGGGAGAGCGCGACCCGGATCGTTCCCTCGGCGATGCCGAACAGCTCGCCCACGCGGACCAGATAGCGGGCGCGGAGGCGGGGCGGGTGCGAGCCCAGCAGCGTGCTCAGGACCACGGAACGGGCGGTCAGCGGGCGCAGGCCGAGAGTGTTCGTCATGACTGATCGGGACTGTACCCGGATTACACTCTTCCGTCGCATACAGAAAAAGCGTAATGTCCGGGTCATGGCCTCGTATCTGATCGAACCGGTCGACCGGCTTCCGTTCGGCACACCCGAGAAGGCCCGGCGGTACGCGACGGAGCGCTACCAGGGGGCCGTCGGCCTCAACTGGTGGACGTCCGACCCGTCGTTGCAATTCTTGATGCGGCGATATCTCGGGGCCGAAGGGCTGGCCTGGGCCGAGCCCCGGCTGACGGCCCTCGGCGAACTGATGGGCGGACGGGTCGCCAGGTGGGCCGAGGAGACCGACCGCAATCCGCCGCGCCTGGAGAAGTACGACCGGTGGGGACGGGACATCAGCGAGGTCGTGATGCCCCCCTCGTTCGAGGCCGCACGACGCGAGCTGGTGGCGACGGGCTTCACGCGTCCGGACTTCGTCGCGGAGGCGAAAGCCGCGGGAGTCGACCCGGCGCCGATGGCGGTGGCGTGGAGCTACATGCTCGATCAGGCCGACATCGGAATGGCGTGCGCCCTCGGGACGGGCGGCGACATGGTCGTGGGGCTGACCGAGCTCTTCGCACCGGAGGACGTGAAGGCGCGGGTAAGGGAGCTGTTCTCAGCCGGGATGTTCTCCGGCGAGGCCGCTCAGATGCTGACGGAACGTTCGGGCGGCTCCGACTTGGGCGCGCTGGAGGCGACCGCCGCCCGCGACGGCGACGCCTGGCGGCTGAACGGCTTCAAGTGGTTCGCATCGAACGCCAACGGCTCCGCGTTCGTGGTGCTGGCCAAGACGGAAGGCGCCGAAGACGGCGTGCGAGGGATCTCTCCCTTCCTGATCCTCCGAGAAAGACGCGACGGCTCGCGCAACGGCATCAAGATCCGGCGGCTCAAGGACAAACTGGGCACACGCTCGGTGGCCTCAGGCGAGATCGAGTTCGCCGACGCCGAGGCGTTCCTGCTGGCGCCCGAGGCGAAGGGCGACGGCAAGGGGCTCTCCCGGATGATGGAGCTCACGAACGGCGCGCGACTGGGCATCTCGATGATGGGCCTCGGCTGTGCCCGCCGGTCGCTGGTCGAGGCACTCTGCTACGTCCGTGCCCGCGAGGCGTTCGGAGCGCCGCTGTACGACCAGCCGCTGATGCGCCGCAAGCTGGCCGAGCTGATCGTGGAGACCGAGGCCGTGCAGGCGATGGTGTTCGACGGTTATCTCAGCAAACCACGGCTGCGCATCGGAGCCCCCCTCATCAAGCTGCGGGCGGCGCGCCTGGGCGTGACGGCCGCGAGCGACGCCATCGAGATCCACGGCGGCAACGGCTACATCGAACAGTGGCCGGTCGCGCGGATCCTGCGCGACGCCCAGGTGAACCCCATCTGGGAGGGCGGGGACAACATCCTCTGCCTGGACGTCCGCCGCGCCATGCTCCGCGAGCAGGCCCACGAGCCGTTCTTCGAACGCCTGGAGCAAGCCGTCGCCAACGCCGACGACACCCTGGTGAACGAACGAATCGCAAACCTCCGCCAAGCAGTAAAACGCTGGCAGAGCCTAGACACCACCACCGCAGAAGCGCGCCTCTTCCCCTTGGCCCAATACATGGCGGACGTCTACGCGGCCGCCCTGCTCCTGGAACAGGCGGACAACGACCGCAAGGCACTGGTAGCCCACCTATACGCCCGAAACCACCTAGCCGCCCCGAACCCCCTACGTGACATCGACGCCCCCGCCGAAGAGCTCGACCGATTCGAGGAACTCGTGGCAGGGGCGTTCATCGACGACCGGAAGGAACCCGCGTGATCCGCACGGAACGCCAAGGCCCCGTCACCACCGTCATCCTGTCGCGGCCCGAGGTCCGCAACGCGGTCGACGGGCCCACAGCGGCCGAACTGGCCGCCGCGTTCCGCGCGTTCGACGCCGACGACGCCGCCTCCGTGGCAGTCCTTTGGGGCGAGGGCGGCACGTTCTGCGCCGGAGCCGACCTCAAAGCCATCGGCTCCACCCGAAGCAACCGCGTGGACCCCCTCCCCGCCGACGGCCCGATGGGCCCGACCCGCATGAAGCTGTCCAAGCCGGTCATCGCCGCCGTATCCGGCCACGCCGTCGCGGGCGGCCTGGAGCTGGCCCTCTGGTGCGACCTCCGCGTGGTCGAAGAGGACGCGACGTTCGGCGTGTTCTGCCGCCGCTGGGGCGTCCCGCTGATCGACGGCGGAACCCTAAGGCTTCCCCGCCTGATCGGCGAAAGCCGGGCCATGGACCTGATCCTCACCGGCCGCCCCGTCCCCGCCCAAGAGGCGTACGACATCGGCCTGGCCAACCGCCTCGTCCCGCCCGGCACGGCCCGTCAGGCAGCCGAAGAGCTGGCCGCCGACATAGCCCGCTTCCCCCAGACCTGCATGCGCGGAGACCGCCTCTCAGCCCTGGAACAAGCAGGCCTCTCCGAAGAAGAAGCCCTCGCCAACGAGCTGACCCACGGCACCAACGCCCTCCACGAAGCCATCACCGGTGCCGCCCGCTTCGCCTCCGGCGCAGGCCGCCACGGCACCTTCACCAACATCTGAAAGTCTCATCCCTGGTCGGAGCCGTCACCCTGGTCACTCTTCGGAGTGAAACAAATATGGGCGAGCGGGCAATACATAGTGCCCCCTTTGCTCATCACCCCCAGGAGACGCATTGAGACTCAGGTCGGCCGCGGTCGCGGCCCTGCTCACGCTGGCCACCGCGGCGGGTTGCGGTGGCGGAGGCTCCAAGCCCGGCGGCGGCACCGTTTCCGGGAAGGACGGGGCGCCTTCGCTCACCGTCACCCCGGGTGACGGGACGTCGCGGGTGCGTCCCGACAGCCGGGTCGCCGTGACGGCGGGTGGTGGCACGCTGGCCGAGGTCACGGTCCGGACCGGCGGCGGGCTGGTCGTCGCGGGCGGCTTCACGGCCGATAGGACGGGCTGGCGGGCGAGCCGTGGGCTGAAGCCGGACGCGGCGTACGAGGTGACCGCCAAGGCCACCGGGAAGGGTGGCAAGACCACTACGGTGACCAGTCGTTTTCGCACCCTGAAGCCTGCGAAGACCTTCGGCATCGCTGACATCACGCCGATGAGCGATCGCTCTGAGCGGATCGGTGTGGGCGCTCCGATCATCGTCACGTTCAACCGGCCGGTGACCAATCGTGCCGTTGTCGAGCGGGCGCTGGAGGTCAAGGCGCAGAAGCCCGTGGAGGGCGCGTGGCGGTGGGTGAGCTCCACGCGGGTCATCTATCGGACGAAGCGGTATTGGCCTGCGCATCAGAAGGTGCGGCTTACTGCGCGGCTCACCGGTGTCGCCGCGGCCAAGGGCGTGTACGGCGCGGCGGACGTCTCGCGGCGGTTCGCGGTGGGAGCGGCGCAGATCAGCTCGGTCAACGCGCGGACGCATCGGATGACTGTGCGCAGGGACGGGCGAGTGATCCGCACGCTTCCGGTCAGCCTGGGGGCTGGTGGCAAGACCGTCAATGGCGAGGACATCTTCCTCACCGCTAGTGGCGTGCACCTGGTCATGGACAAGAAGCGGGTGGAGCGCATGACGTCGGAGGGGTCGGGGATCGACCCCAAGGACAAGAACAACGGCTGGGACGTGATGGTCAACTGGGCGGTGCGGATCAGCGCCTCTGGCGAGTACGTCCATCAGAGCAACGGGCAGTTCCAGTTTCTGGGAGTCTCCAACCAGAGCCACGGGTGTGTGCGGACGACGCCGGACGGGTCGCAGTGGTTCTTCGGGATCGCGCAGCGAGGTGATGTCGTGGACGTCAAGGGCACCGCGCGCCGGCTGCCGTGGACGAACGGCTGGAGCTACTGGCAGCTGAGCTGGAACCAGTGGCGGTCCGGCAGCGCGCTCCACCATGCTTGATGATCACCGAAGAGCTTGACCGGTAAGAGTTTGCTTACTAGCGTCCTTTCAGACGGAATCCGTCCGGAAAAGGGGACGCCATGAGCCTGACCGTGGACGAGGCGGGCCGCGCGCTCGCCGACCCGCGCTCGTACACCGACGAAGGGCGTTTCCACGACGCCATGGCGTTGCTGCGGCGGAAGTCGCCGGTGCATTGGGTGGCCGACCCGCCGGGCTACAACCCGTTCTGGGCGGTCACCAAGCACGCCGACATCATGGAGATCGAGCGCAACCACGCGATCTTCCTGAACGCGCCGCGCCCGATCCTCGGCACCGCCGAGTACGACGCGATGAACCGGGAGCGCGCCGAGCAGGGCATCGCGCTGCGCACGCTCGTCCACATGGACGACCCGGACCACCGCGTGATCCGGGCCATCGGCGCCGACTGGTTCCGGCCGAAGGCGATGCGCGCCCTGGAGACCAGGGTCAAGGAGCTCGCCAGGCGGTATGTCGACCGCATGTGTGAGCGCGGCGTAGCCGCGGCGGGGGGCGTGGGGGGTCGACCCCCCTCGGGCAGTATCGAGTACGGCGAGGAGTGCGACTTCGTCCAGCAGGTCGCCGTGCACTACCCGCTGTACGTGATCCTTTCGCTGCTCGGGCTGCCCGAGTCGGACTTCGACCGGATGCTCAAGCTCACCCAGGAGCTGTTCGGCGGCGACGACTCCGACATGCGGCGCGGCACCACCCCGGAGGAGCAGCTCGCCGTTCTTCTGGACTTCTTCGCCTACTTCCAGGAGCTCACCGCCGCCCGCCGCGCCGAGCCCACCGACGACCTGGCCTCGGCGATCGCGAACGCACGCGTCGACGGCGAGCCGCTGAACGACTTCGACACCGCCTCGTACTACGTCATCATCGCCACCGCCGGGCACGACACCACGAGCTCCACGATCTCCGGCGGCCTGCACGCGCTGATGGAGCACCCGGACCAGCTCGACCGGCTGCGCGCCGACCCCGCGCTGATGCCGTACGCGGTGGACGAGATGATCCGGTGGGTCACGCCGGTCAAGGAGTTCATGCGCACCGCGACCGAGGACTACCAGCTGCGCGGCGTGACGATCCGCAAGGGCGAGTCGCTGCTGCTGTCGTACCCGTCGGCCAACCGCGACGAAGAGGTCTTCGACGATCCGTTCCGCTTCGACGTCGGCCGCGACCCGAACAAGCACCTGGCGTTCGGCTTCGGCGTCCACTACTGCCTGGGCGCCGCACTGGCCCGGATGGAGGTCCGCGCCTTCTTCGAGGAACTGCTGCCAAGGCTCGACTCCATCGAGCTGGCGGGGGAGCCTGAGAGCGTGGCCACCACGTTCGTCGGCGGCCTCAAGCGCCTGCCCGTCCGCTACTCCCTGAAGGGCTGACCGAGATGCGCATCGACGCCGCCGTGCTGCGCGCCGCCGACGGCCCGTACGCCGTCGAGCCGATCGAACTCGCCGATCCGGGTCCCGGCGAGGTGCTCGTCCGGATCGTCGGCACCGGGATGTGCCACACCGACCTGATCGGCCGGGTGCCCGGCGACCTGGTCGGCAAGCCGGTCATCCTCGGCCACGAGGGCGCCGGGATCGTCGAGGCGGTCGGGCCGGGCGTGACGGAGGTGGCGGTGGGCGCGCACGTCGTGCTGTCCATCGACTCGTGCGGGGCCTGCACCAACTGCCGCGCCGCCCGTCCGGGCAACTGCGTCAAGATGGCCGAGCTCAACATGTTGTCGCTGCCGCTGGACGGAGTGCCGCGTGCGCATGACGCGGAGGGCGTGGCGGTCGGCAATCGCTGGTTCGGGCAGTCGTCCTACGCCTCCCACGCGCTCGCCACTGTGCGCAACACCGTGACCATCGATCCGGACGTGCCGCTGGAACGGCTCGGCCCGCTCGGCTGCGGCATGCAGACCGGCGCCGCGTCCGTACTGGTCTCGCTCGGCGTGGAGGCCGGCGACACCATCGCCATCTTCGGCGCGGGCGCGGTCGGTCTCGCGGGGGTGATGGCCGCCCACGTCGCGGGCGCCACCACGATCGTCGCGGTCGACCTGCACGAGTCCCGGCTCGATCTGGCGCGCGAACTCGGCGCCACGCACACGCTGAACGGCGCGGACGCCGATCTCTCCGGGCAGATCCGCGGGATCGCCGGCGGTGAGGGCGTCCAGTACGCCCTCGACACGACCGCCGTGCCGTCCATCGTCTCCGCCGCGGTCGCCTCCCTGCGCACGACCGGCGTCTGCGGCCTCGTCGGCGTCGGCAGCGAGGAGTACCGGTTCGACCCGTCGCTGCTGCTGATGGGCCGCACGGTCAAGGGGATCATCGAGGGTGACGCCGTCCCGCAGCTCTTCATCCCCAGGCTCGTGAAGCTCTGGCGCCAGGGACGGTTCCCGTTCGACCGGCTCATCACCACCTATCCGCTCGACCAGATCAACCAGGCGGAGGCCGACTCGATGTCCGGGAAGGTCGTCAAGCCGGTGCTGCTGCCCGGTGGCTGAGCCCGCGAGCCGTCCTGCCTCTGCGACCCGCAAAGGCCGCCCGCCGGACCCCGGCATCGACCGGCGGGCGTTGGGGGCGGCCCTGCAGGTGTACGGGGAGCTCGGCTGGGCGGGCTTCAGCTTCGACGCCGTCGCCCGCCGTTCCCGCGTCGGCAAGGCGGCGCTCTACCGCCGCTGGCCCGACAAGGAACGCCTCCTCGCCGCCGCGCTGGAGCTCCTGGCCGAGCCGCCGCCCGACTGGGCTGACCCCGCCGACCTGCGCGGCTGCCTGATCCTGATGGCCGAGCAGGTCGTGGACATGTTCGTCGGCCCCAAGGCGCTGGTGCTGCCGCGCGTCCTGATCGAGGCCTCGCTCTACCCGCCGCTCTTCGACGAGACGGTGCTCACCATCGCGCGGGCCCGCTTCGACGCGGCGCGCGAGCTCGTCCGGGCCGCCGTCGAACGCGGCGAGCTGCCCGCCGCGACCCCGCCCGATCTGGTCATCGACGCGATCATGGGACGGGTGCTCAGCGCGATCGTGCTCACCCCCGGCCGGGAACGCCCGCGCATCGCCGCCGAGCCCGCCCGGCACGCGGCCGCCGCCGTCGACTTCGTCCTGGCGTCCCTCGGAAAGCAGCCACAACGCTGATCAGCGCACCCGGTGGAGGAGCTCCTCCCCGGCGGCCAGCCGGCGGACGTTTTCGGTCGCCACGGCGAAGTAGCGCTGCCATGTCTCGGTCGTCACCCAGGCCACGTGCGGCATGACGACCACGTTGTCCAGGGCCAGCAGCGGGTTCGCCGCCTTGACCGGCTCCTCCTCGAAGACGTCGAGCCCGGCGCCGCCGAGCTGCCCGGACGTCAGCGCCTCGACCAGCGCGGCCTCGTCGATCACCGCGCCGCGGGCGGTGTTGACGACGACGGCCCCGGACGGGAGCAGCGCGAGCCTGCGTTCGTCCAGGAGGTGGTGGGTCTCATCGGTCAGCGGGATGTGAACCGAGACGATGTCGCTGGCCCGCAGCAGATCGTCCAGCTCCCGCCAGGCCGGGTCGTCGGGCCGCGGCGTTCGCGACGTGAAGAGGACCCGCGCGCCCATCGCCTCCAGCATGCCGCGCAGCAGCCCGGCGATCTCGCCGCCGCCGAGCAGCCCGACCGTACGGCCCGCGATCTCGCCGCCGACCAGCCCGGGGTTGGCGGGCCAGCCGCGTCCTTCCCGGGTGAGCCGGTCGAACGTGACGACCCGCCGCAGCGCCGCGAGCATCAGCAGCAGCGAGGTCTCCGCGACGGCCCGCGCGTTCTGGCCGGGCATGTTGGCCACGGCGATCCCGCGTTCGGTGGCGGCGTCCAGGTCGATGGTGTTCACGCCGGTACCGAGCTTCTGGATGAGCCTCAGCTTCGGAGCCCTGTCCATATCGGCGGCGGTGAAAGGACGCAGCACGTGCCAGAGAACCTCGGTCTCCGGCAGCAGTTCGTACAGCCGCTCGTCGTCCTCTTCGGGGCAGCTCACCACGTCAAGGCCAGGCTCGCTGTGGTCCATGTCGTAGTGCAGCAGAATTCGCATACGCCCATCTTGCCAACCCGCGTGAACGCCCGATGCTGCAGGATTGGCGGATGCTGGAGACGTCCGTACGGCTGCTGAAGCTCCTCTCGTTGCTGCAGGCCCGGCGCGAATGGTCGGGTGCCGACCTCGCCGGCCGGCTCGGCGTGACGACGCGGACGGTGCGCAACGACATCGAACGGCTGCGCATCCTCGGCTACCAGGTGCATTCCACGACCGGTACCGCCGGCGGCTACCGGCTGGGCGCGGGCGCCCAGCTCCCGCCGTTGCTGCTCGACGACGAGGAGGCCGTCGCGGTCGGCGTCGCGTTGAGCACGAGCGCGGCGGGAACGGTCGAGGGCATGGAGGAGACCTCGGTCCGGGCGCTCGCCAAGCTCGAAAGCATGCTGCCGTCCCGGCTGCGCCGCCGGCTGAGTTCGGTGCAGGCCGCGACGGTGTCGGTGGCGAGGCGCGGTCCCGGCGTGGACGCGGCGACCCTGACCGGCATCGCCTCCGCCGTACGCGATCACGAGACCCTCCGGTTCGACTACCTGACCCAGGAGGGCTCGCCGACCGTGCGCTCGGCCGAGCCCCACCGGCTCGTCTACACCGGCCGCCGGTGGTACCTGGCGGCCTGGGACACCGACCGGGAGGACTGGCGGACGTTCCGGGTGGACCGGATGCGGCTGCGAACGCCGAACGGGCCGCGGTTCGCGCCGCGCGAGCCGCCCGAGGGCGACGCCGCCGCCTACGTCCTGCGGGGTGTGAGCTCCAGGGCGCGGAGCCATCAGGCGCGCATCCGCCTGCACGTCCCGCTGGCGGCCGCCACCGAGCGGCTCCCGCCGGAGGCGGGGATGCTGGAGCCCATCGACGAGACCTCCTGCCTCTTCATCGCGGGCGCCGACGACATCCACGACCTCGCCTCGTTTCTGGGCAATCTCGGCTTCGGCTTCAGCGTGATCGAGCCCGCCGAACTCGTCGATCACCTGCGGACTCTGGCGGACCGGTTTCAGAGGGCGGCCACCTCATCGGAGACACTGGACGTGTGACCGAACCGTCCGAAGCGCAGGTGCTGTCCGAAGTGCTCGCGAGCCCCGTCGTGCAGGCCCCGATGGCGGGCGGGGCGTCGGGCCCCGCGCTGGTCGCGGCCGTGTCCGAGGCCGGCGTCACCGGTTTCCTGGCCGCCGGGTACAAGCCGGCGGCACGGATGCGCGAGGAGATCGAGCGGACGCGGAAGGCCACCTCCCGGCCGTTCGGGATGAACCTCTTCATGCCGTCGCACGATCGTGTGGACGAGGCGGCGGTCGCGGCCTACCGGGAGCGGCTCGTCCCCGAGGCCGAACGCCTGGGCGTCGAGCTCGGGGCGGCCGGCGATCGTTCCGATGACTGGGACGCCAAGATCGCCGACCTGCTGGCCGATCCGCCGGCAATCGTCGGCTTCACGTTCGGCTGCCCGGATCCCGAGGTGCTCGCGGCCTTCCGGGAGAAGGGCGTGATCACGATTGTCACGGTGACCTCGGTGCCCGAGGCGCACACGGCGACGGTGGCGGGGGCCGGCGCGCTGTGCGTTCAGGGGAAGGAAGCGGGCGGGCACAGCGGCACGTTCACCGACGCCGGAGACACGCCGCTGCGGGAGTTGCTGCCGGCCGTACGGGCGGCGACCGACCTGCCGCTGCTCGCCGCGGGCGGGCTGGCGACGGGCGCGCACGTCGCCGAGGCCCTCGCGCTCGGCGCGGACGCGGCGCAGCTCGGCACCGCGTTCCTGCGATGCCCGGAGAGCGGTGCGAGCGCCGTGCACAAGGCCGCGCTGGCCGATCCGAGGTTCACTGAAACCGCGATGACCAGGGCGTTCAGTGGCCGGTTCGCGCGCGGGTTGGTCAACCGGTTCATGTCCGAGCACTCGGCGTACGCGCCCGTCGCGTACCCGGACGTCCACTACCTGACCGCGCCGCTGCGCAAGGCCGCGGCGGCGCGCGGGGACGCCGACGCCGTCAACCTGTGGGCGGGAGAGTCGTTCCGCCTGGCGGTGGACGCCCCCGCCGCCGAGGTCGCGGCCCGCCTGCTGGACGAGCTGGCCGCCGCCGCCCAGTGATCGTCCGCGATTGGTACCACCCGCGTATCCCGTCCGGCGTCTCCCAGCGATACCTTTCGCCATGTAGATCATGGAATGGGTGGGCATCGGGGGAGGCCTGGCGGAATGCTGCATGGGAGATGGTTCCGAGGGATTTGTTTGCTGGTGTGCCTGGCGGATCGGGGAGGAGGGGCAGCGGCAGGAGATCTGCGGCCAGCAGAAGATCCTCGCCAAGCGGTACGGGACGCGCCCCGTACTGTTCCGCCCTCCGTACGGCCGGTACGGCGACAGCACCCAGGCGGCCGCCATCAAGTGCGGAGTCCGCGCGATCGTGATGTGGCGCGAGGCCATGCAGATCAAGAACATGCAGTACGGCGAACCGGACAAACGCCTGCGGCCGGGGGACATCATCCTGGCCCACTTCCGCGGTCCCGCCGAGCTCAAGGGCAAGACCATGACGCAGATGTTCACCAACCTGCTCAAGCGCGTCCGTGAGCAGGGCTTCGCGGTGGCCCGGCTGGAGGACTACATCCAGATCCGCTAGAGCCGGACCCAAGCCCGGATCCGGCCCCGGATCCGGACCCGGACCCGTCAGACTTTGCCGAGGCCGCCTTCGCGGTCGTCCATGTCATCGATCTTGCGGGTGTCGCGCGGTTCGGCGTACGGCTGGGCGTCCTCCGGCACGCCCTCCTCGATGCGCCGCGCGCGGACGAGTTCGGCGTCGAGTTCGGCTCCCAGCAGGATCGCCACGTTCGACACCCACATCCACACGAGGAAGATGACGACCGCCGCGAGCGCGCCGTAGGTCTTGTTGTACGAGCCGAAGTTCGCCACGTACAGCGCGAAGACCGCCGAGGCGGCGATCCACGCCAGGATCGCGAAGGCGCTGCCCGGCGTGATCCAGCGCCAGCCGGGCTGCCGCACGTTGGGCGCCGCCCAGTAGAGCGTCGCGATGGCGACCATGACCACCAGCAGGATGACCGGCCACTTGACGATGCCCCAGATCGTCACGAAGGCCGAGCCCAGGCCGAGCAGGTCGCCCGCCCATTCGGCGAACCGGCCGGTGAACGTGACCGCGAGCGCGCTGGCGCCGAGGAGCACGACCATGGTGAGCGTCAGCGCCAGCCGCAGCGGCGCCAGCTTCCACAGCGGGCGCCCTTCCGGCATCTCGTAGATCGCGTTGACCGCCCGGATGAACGCCGCGACGTACTTCGACGCCGACCACAGCGCCACGACCAGGCCGATGGCCGCGAAGACGCTCGCCGTCGGCGCGGTGCCCTCCAGGCTCTGGATGATGCTGACCGCGGTGTCCCGCGCCTGCCCCGGTGCGAGCTGCCGCACGTTGTCCACGAGCGTCTGCGTGCCGGAGACACCGGACATCCCGACCAGTGAGACGACGACGATGAGGGCGGGGAACACAGACAGGATGCCGTAGTAGGTAAGCGCGGCGGCCCAGTCGACGAGGTTGTCCTTCTGGAACTCCGTCGCGGTTCGTTTGGCGACGCCCCACCAGCCCCGCAGGCCGATCTGCGTCGGCTTCTCCGGAGGCTTCTCCTGCCGTCCCTCCTGCGGCTGCGCGCCCTTGCCCGCCGCCTTGTCACCGGCGGCCTTCTCGCCCGCCGCCTTGTCATCAGCCGTCATCTCGGCAGGCACCTCTGCTTCGGTCGCCTTGCCGCCAGGCGTCGTCTTCTTGGCCACTGGAACCACCTCCTTGCCGCGTGGCGGAGCCCTTACCCGCTCAACCCGAGGGGATGCCGAGGAGTCAGGACTCGATGTAGGCCCGGACGCTGTCCAGGCCGGGATCGGCTGCGTCCGGCACGACCATTCCGGCGGCCACGCCGCTGCGCAGGTAGTCCATGACGGGGGCGGTGATGCGTTCGCCGGGCAGGACGACCGGGATGCCCGGCGGGTAGGGCGTCAGCATCTCGGCGCTGATCCGCCCGACGGCCTCGCCGGCGGGCACCTGCTCGGCCGGTCCGAAGAAGGCGTCGCGGGGCAGGACGACCAGTTCGAGCTGCAGCTCGTCCGGATCGGCGACCTTCACCTCCGGCCCTCCCCGCAGCTCGGCCGCGTGCTCGACGAGGTCGCGCAGCGCGGTCAGCAGGGTGGCGGCCGTGTCCTTGTCGTCGGCGTACGTCAGCTGGGCGCTGATCCGCCGGTGGTCGGACAGGTGCAGGTTGATGTGGTGGTGCTCCCGGATCCAGTCCGCCGCCCGGTAGCCGAGCACGCCGAGCTCGGAGATATCGATGATCACCTGGAGCGGATCCAGGGCGAACGCCTTGCCGGGGCCGACGAACTCGTCCCGGTTGACGTGCATGCCGGGCAGACGTTCGATCTCCTGGCGCACGTCGGCGGCCAGATCCAGGGCCGCCTGCAGCAGTTCGTGGCCGTGCTCGACCATCTGGCGCCGCCAGCCGTCCAGGCCCGCGTACAACAGCACGGACGGGCTCGTGGTGCCGAGCAGGTCCTCACGGGCCTTCAGGACGGTCGGATCGACCAGGTTCCCCTGCTGGTGGAAGACCGAGCCCTGTTCAAGGCCGCTCCCCATCTTGTGGACGCTGGTCACGCAGACGTCCGCGCCCGCGTCCATCGCCCATGACGGCAGATCGGGGTGGAACGGAAGATGCGCGCCCCACGCCTCGTCCACGATCAGCGGCTTGCCTTTCCGGTGGCAGACCTCGGCGATCTCGGCCAGGTTGGCGCAGGTGCCGTACGGCGTGGGGCTGGTCACCAGCGCGCCACGGGCGTCGGGATGCTGCTCGAACCGTCGCGCGAACGCCTCGGGCGACGGCGGATGCGCCAGATTGCGCTCGGCGTCCCAGCTGGGCTCCACCCAGATCGGCCGCACCCCGCTGAGGATCAGCCCCGAGATCACCGACTTGTGCGCGTCCCGGCCGATGATCAGCTTCTCGCCGGGGCCCGCGACCGACAGCATGGCCGACTTGACCGACAGGGAGCTGCCGCAGGTCGAGAAGAACGTCTGCTCCGCGTGGACGGCGTCGGCCATCAGCTCCTGAGCCCGTTCCAGCACCTTGTGCGTCGACCGCCGGTCGTCCAGCCCGGAGACGGCCAGCACGTCGTGCGTGAAGACCGCGTCACCGAGCGCCTCGCGCACGCGCGGGTCGGCCCCACGCCCCTGCTTGTGCCCGGGCGGGGTGAAGGGAGTCTCGCCTCGACGGTGGTATCCGGCGAGCGCGTCCAGTACGGGAGTCTCCGAGTGGTCCATACGCTGCACTTTCCCGTCCAGCCCGCCGCCTAACTTTGCCTCCGTCCGGCAGGCGTTCGGCCGGGGTCCGGCAGGATCGGATCATCGGGCCGAATGCCTCCGCCACCCTCGGGTAGGGGGCGGGCATGAAGGAACGAATCCCTGGCGAGACGGAGCTCCTCTGGGAGGAGTTCCACCAGATCGTCAATATGACCTCGGACGAATTGCGGACCTGGCTCCTCACCGACGCCTCGGGAGAGGACGCGCTTCCCGCCGACGCGAAGCTGCCGGAGCTCGGCACCCGCGTGCTCGACGTGCTCCGCAAGCGCAAGGTCGATCTCACCGGCGCCGACACCGACACCATGCGGCAGGTCGTGGACTTCGTCGAAGACAGGCTGGACGGCAAGTCGCCCGGCGCCGAGCAGGACGACCGCTGGCGGCGGGAGCTGATGACCGTGGGCCACGACCCGCTCAAGCCCGACCCCTCGTCAGCCTGACCATCAGCCTGACCGGCGGTCCCTGAGCCGGCCGCCATCGACCTGAGCAGCGGTTCCTGACCTGGGCTGAGAAGCCCAGGTCAGGGCCTGGCTGGGCCCCTTCGGGATCAGGGCCCCTTCGGGATCTCCGTCTGCGGGCTGTAACCGTCGTCCTCCCCGCCGGGAGCGTCCGCCGTGGCGTTGGGCGGATCGGTCGGGCCCGGCGCGTGCTCGTCGGCGAAGTCGGGCTCGGCGTCCTCCTGCGGCGCGTTCGCCTCGGCACGGCGGTCGGCCAGGGACTTGTCTTGATCCTTCTCGTCCATGGCCCTGTCCTGCCCACGGAGGCGCCGGGCAATCAACCGTCCAGCGCGCGCTCGTACGCGAGCAGGGTGTCGACGAACAGCCTCCGCTGCTCGGCCGTCAGGGGGTCGAGCGCGCGCCGCCAGGCCTCGACGCCCCGGCCGAGCCACTCCTTGATGGCCGGCTCGTGGGCGGGGGCGATGCTCACGATCGTCCGGCGCCGGTCGTCCTCGTCGGTCCGGCGGTCGAGGATGCCCTGCCGGCCCAGCTCGCCGATCATCAGGCTGACCGTCGCCGGGGTGACCTCCAGCCGCGCCGCCAGCTCGTTCACCGTCATCGGGCCGTCGAACAGCAGGTAGGCGAACAGCGAGAGATGCCGCGGCGCGAGCGAGAAGGACGCGAGCCCGTCGGGCACGCCGAGCTTCTTGGCCCGCCCGACCACCCGGGGCATGAGCAGCAGCAGCGCGCGGATGCCAGACTCGACGTCCAGTCCATCGTCCACACGGCGAGCCTATGTGAACCCGTCGGCCACGGTGGCGGCGAGCATGAGGAACGCGTCGCGCGTCCCCGGCGCGAGCAGGTCGAGGTCGACCTCCGCGTCCGCCGCGAGATGGGCGTCGAACGGCACGTCCACCACGGCCCGGCACCGCTGGTCGAAGTGCGCGCGCAAGGCGCCCACGTCGACCCCCGTCCCCCGTCCCGGCCGGATGCTGGACAGCGCGACCGTCGCCGACCGGGCGAGGTGGTCACGACCGTGCGCCTCCAGCCAGTCGAGCGTGGCACTCGCCGACCGCGCCGCGGCGACAGACGGGATGGTGACCAGCACGATCTGGTCGGCCAGATCGAGGACCGCCCTCATCGCCGAGTGCAGCAGCCCGGTGCCGCAGTCGGTGATGCAGATGGAGTAGTAGCTCTCCAGCAGCCCGACGACGACGCGATAGTCCTCGTCCGTGAAGGCCCTGGACAGCTCCGGATCGCGCGCCGACGCCAGGATTTCCAGCCTGCTGCCCGACTGCGAGGTGAGCGCCCGCACGTCGGCGTAACGCGGCGTCTTCTGGCTCGCCATCGCCAGCAGGTCCCGCACCGACGCGGACGTCTCTTTCCGCACCTTCTCCGACAACGTGCCGTGATCGGGGTTGGCGTCGATCGCGATGACGCGGTCTCCCCGCATCGAGGCGAGCGCCGCCCCCAAGCCCACTGTCGTGGTGGTCTTGCCCACGCCGCCCTTGAGGCTGAGGACCGCCACGCGATGGTGCCCGCCCGCGACCGGCGTGCGGACCCGCGCGACCAGCTCCCTGCGCCGCGTCTCGGCCGCCGATTCGGGCGGGTGCACCAGCCCGCGCGAGAGCCGATGGACGGCTCGCCGCCAGCCGTGCTCCGGCACGTCCCGCCGTCCCGGCAACAACCGGTCCGGCGTCAGCGCGTCATCAAGCCTGGGCGCCGCCGGCTCCTTCGGAGGAGGGGGAGGAGGGGGCACGTACAGAGAAAGCGGAACCGTGACGTCGCTGGGGCTGGGCGGTGACCCCAACGGCCGGTCGAAGTGCGTCAAGATGCCTCCCACAGAAGTTCGGCTACCCAGAGTAGCTGTTCACTTGCGCACCGTACGCCAGTCAAAGGTTGTTAAACAGAAGCATCGAGTCCCCTGACGGGGCGTCAGGGGACTCGGGCTGATGACGTTTCGGGGTCAGGCGTCGCGGCGCTTGAGCAGGAACGCCGCGATCACCAGCAGGGCGGCGGTCCACAGGCAGAAGACTCCGAAGCCCTGCCAGGGCGTGAGGAGGTCGTCCGGGGCCTGCTTGGCCTGCCCGATCAGGTGACCGGCCTCCGTCGGCATGGACGCGTGGAGGTAGTCGCCGGCCTTGCCGGGGAGCAACTGGACCAGAGGGGCCAGCACGAGCACGAAGCCGATCACAGCGGTGATCCCGCCCGCCGTGTGGCGGATGATGGCGCCGATGGCGAGCGAGAACAGGCCGAGCACCGCCAGGTAGAGACCGCCGCCCACGACGGCCCGGAGCACGCCGGGGTCGCCCAGCGAGACCGAGACCTTGCCGCTCAGCATCGGGGCGCCGATGAAGAACGAGGCGAACGCGGCGACGAGGCTGACGGCCAGCACCAGCAGGCTGAACGCCACCGCCTTGGCGGCGAGCATCGGCAGCCGCCGCGGCACGGCCAGCAGGCTGGACCGGATCATGCCGGTGGTGTACTCCGACGAGATCACCAGGACGCCGAGGACGCAGACGGCGAGCTGGGCGGTCAGGAAGCCGCTGCCGAGGATGACCGCGACCGGGTCCGCCACGATCTGGGCCTTGTCCTCCTCGCTCGTCTGGTCCCACTGGGAGACGCCCACCCCGACGAACAGCGCGGTGAAGCCGGGGAAGAGCACGGCGAGGATGACGAGTGACCAGACGGTCGACCGGACGGAGCGGATCTTGGTCCATTCCGACGACAGCAGCTGGAGGAACCCGGCTCGGGCCGCGGGGACGGTGGTGGCGGTGGCGGCGGTCATGCGGCACCTCCCTTGTTCTTCGCGGCGTCGTACTCCAGGGTCTCCCGGGTCAGCTCCATGAAGGCCTCTTCGAGCGAGCCGCGCCGCGGGGTGAGCTCGTGCACCACGTGGCCGCCGGCGGCGGCGAGCTCGGCGATCCGCGCCGCCTCCATGTTCGCGACGATCAGCTCGCCGGTGCCGTTCCGGGTCACCGTGCCGCCCTCCGCCGCCAGGGCCTCGGTCAGCCGCTCGGCGTCCGGGCTGCGCACCAGGACCGTCTGGTCGGTGCTGCGCTCGATGAACTCCTCCGTCGAGCAGTCGGCGACGAGGCGGCCCCGGCCGATGACGATGAGGTGCTCGGCGGTCACGGCCATCTCGTTCATCAGGTGGCTGGAGACGAACACGGTCCGGCCCTCGGCGGCGAGCTCCTTCATGAGGGTGCGGATCCAGACGATGCCCTCCGGGTCGAGCCCGTTGACCGGCTCGTCCAGGATGAGCACGGACGGATCGCCGAGCAGGGCGGCGGCGAGCCCGAGCCGCTGCCCCATGCCCAGGGAGAAGCCCCCGGCCCGCTTGCGCGCGACGTCGTGCAGGCCGACCAGGCGGAGGACCTCCTCGACGCGTTCCTTGCCGATGCCCTGCGTCTGGGCAAGGCACAGCAGGTGGTTGTAGGCGCTCCGGCCGGTGTGGACCGCCTTGGCCTCCAGCAGCGCGCCGACCACCCGGAGCGGCTGCGGCAGGTCCCGGTAGTGCTTGCCGTCGATGGTGGCGTCGCCGCCATGAGGACGGTCGAGCCCCAGCAGCAGGCGCATGGTCGTCGACTTGCCGGCGCCGTTGGGGCCGAGGAACCCGGTCACCTTGCCGGGCTTGACGCTGAAGGAGAGGTCGTCCACGGCGGTCTTGTCGCCGTAGCGCTTGGTGAGGTTCCTGGCTTCGATCATCCGTTGCGTCCTTAACCGTGCCGCTCGTAGGACTCCGTCACTGGGCGATGCCGATGCGTGCACGACGCTACGGACCGGGGGCCGGGCTTGGCTTCTCGAAATCTGACCGATCGTGAATGGATCTTTTCTCCGTGTCTCGGAGCCGGTCAGGACGAAGATCGCGTTTCCGCGGGGTCAGTAGGGTTGCGGGCATGCGGCTGTACGGGCGTGACGAGGAGCAGGCGACGATCGAGCGCCTCCTCCAGCACGCTCGCGCGGGCCAGAGCGGGGTCCTGGTCGTTCGGGGCGAGGCGGGGATCGGCAAGTCGGCTCTGCTGGGGGTCGCGGAGAGCTCGGCCACCGATATGCGGGTGCTGCGCGGAACCGGTGTCGAGCATGAGAGCGGCATGCCGTACGCAGGGCTGCACCTGCTTCTGCGTAGATATCTCGACCGGATCGACACCCTTCCGGACGGCCAGGCGAAGGCCTTGCGGGGGGCGTTCAACCTAGGGACCGGCGACGAGACGCGCGGCGACCGGTTCCTGGTCGGGCTCGCGGTGTTGACGCTCTTCTCGGATCTCGCCGACGAACGACCCCTGCTGTGTCTGATCGACGACGCGCACTGGCTCGACTCCGCCACCGCTGAGGCGTTGCTGTTCGTGGCCCGCCGGCTGGAGGCGGAGCCGATCGTGATGGTGCTGGCGGTGCGCGATCCGGACGCGCCCGAGTTCACCACGCAGGGATTGCCCGAGCTGCGGCTGCGTGCCCTGGACGAGCGGGCCGCCGCCGAGCTGCTCGGCGACCGTGCCGGTGAGCTCTCCGCGCAGGCCCGCAACGAGGTTCTCGTCACGGCGATGGGCAATCCGCTGGCGCTGCTGGAGCTGCCCGCGACGCGTCCCGAGATGTCGGCGTCGACGGGGCCGTCCGCCGGGCCGTCCACGACGTACACGAGGCTGCAGCGGGCGTTCGCCGAACGTGTCGCGGCACTGCCCGAGCCCACCCAGCTCGTCGTCCTGGTCGCCGCGCTCGACGACCGGAGCGAGCTGTCGATGATCCTCTCGGCGGCGGCGCGGCTCGGAGCCACGGTCGCCGACCTCGAACCGGCCGAACGCGAGCGGCTGGTGCGCACCGCGGAGGGCAGGCTGGAGTTCCGCCACCCGCTCATCCGCACCGCAGCGTACGAGGAGGCGACGCTCAGCCGCCGCCTGAGCGTGCACAACGCCCTCGCCGAGGCCTACCGCGCGGCGGGCGACCGCTGCCACTTCGCCTGGCATCTGGCGAGCGCAGCCACGGGGCCGGACGCGAAGACCGCGGCCGTCCTGGAGGAGACCGCGGAGCTCGAACGTGCCGGCGGCGGTCACGCCTCGGTCGCCGCCATGTACGAGCGTGCCGCCACGCTCTCGCCGGCTCCGGGGGAGCGCGGCCGGCGCCTGTCGGCGGCGGCCGTGGCGGCCGCTGACGCCGGGTTGTCCGAGCGGGCGATCTCGCTGGCCGAGCGTGCCATGGCCGATGTGACCGATCCCCTCGCGCGGGCGGGCCTCATGCTGCTGCGCGCCGGGCTGGCGGACGAGCAGGACCGGATGAGGGAGGCCCACCGGCTGCTGAGCGACACAGCCGAGTCGGTGGCCGGCCTCGACGCGCGGACCGCGGGATACCTGTTCTTCCAGGCCGGTGCGGCCGCCGCGAACACGGGTGACCGCGCCCTCCTCGACCGCACCGCGACACGGGCCGAGGAGCTCGCGATGCCGAACGCGCGGCTCGTCCGCGCGCTGGCCAGGGCGTTCACCGGGCTCAATCCGGACGGGCACGCCGACCCCGCCGACGGGATCGCGGCCCTGCGCGAGCTCATGGACAGTACGGGCGCCTGCCTCGCGCCGCGCGACGCCGTCCGGACCGTGATGTGGCATCTGATGAGCGGCGACCTCGACGGCGGGCTCGAAGCGGCGCTGGAGCTGGAGAGCCGTTACCGCAGCGAGGGCGCCCTCGGCCTGCTCTCGCTGGTGCAGATGCCGCTGGCACGGTTGCAGCTGATGCTGGGCCGGACGCGCGACGCGCTGACGACCGCGACGGAGGGCCTGCGCCTCGCCGCCGACACCGGCCAGCACCGGATCCGGGTCTACCAGGCCACGACCCTCGCGCAGCTCGCGGCGATCCAGGGGGACGAGCGGCGGTGCGAGGAGCTGGCGGCCGAGGCGCTCGAACGGGGCCTGCCGCCCAGCGACGTGCACGCCGCGACCGCGTTGAGCCTGCTCGACCTGGGGCTGGGCCGTCACGAGGCGGCCCTCAACCGCCTGGCCGGTGTCGTGGCCGGGACGAGCCGCGCGGGCGTGATCGCCGCCATTCCCGATCTCGTCGAGGCGGCCGTCCGGGTCGGCCGGCCGGACCGGGCCCGCGAGGCCGCACGCTGGCACCACGACTGGGCCGCGCAGGTCGGGCAGCCGTGGGTCCGCGCGATCGCGTCGCGGTGCGCCGCGCTGCTCGCCCCGGACGACGAGGCCGGACCCCTGTACGAGGAGGCCGTCCGGCTGCACCTCCAGGGCGGCCCGCCGTTCGAACAGGCCCGTACCGAGCTGCTCCACGGCGAGTGGCTGCGCCGGTCCCGGCGGCGCAATGAGGCGCGCGGCCACCTGCGCACCGCCCTGGAGATCTTCGAACGGCTCGGCGCGGAGCCCTGGTCGGAGCGGGCCCGCGCCGAGCTGCGCGCGGCCGGGGAGAGCCTGGGCGACCGCCCCGAGGGCCGGCCGGACGTGCTCGCCCTGCTGACCCCGCAGGAGCTCCAGGTCGTCCGGCTGGCCGCCGCGGGACTGAGCAACCGGGAGATCGGAGCCCAGCTGTTCCTCAGCCCGCGCACGGTCGGCTATCACCTTTACAAGGCCTATCCCAAGCTGGGCGTGGCCTCCCGAGGTGAGCTGGCCCGCCTTGAACTGGGCGGCTCGTAGATCTGTCAGCGTGCACGGGTGTGCGCCGCTGGGGCTCGGGCAGCGCATCGAGGAGCCCGATCACAGGCCACAACAACTGATGCAACGCAGCGAAAGCCAGCCCCGCCTCGGGCTCCACCCCGCTCGCCCGCAAGACCCGCATCTCCGCGCCAGCGGCTGTGGCGGCCTGGTCGAGCAGCGCCGACTTGCCCACGCCTGCCTCGCCGCGCAACACGAGGACGCGGCTCGTGCCCGCGCGGGCGGCGGCCACCACCTCGTCGATCGCCGCCCGTTCCGTCCCCCGCCCATGCAACATGTGCCGATTCTGTCGCAGGCGCGCAGGTCACCGGGCCACCGGGAATGCATCCCGGTGCCCCGTCAGCGAGACACGGCAAGGCGTTCGCGGAGCCGGGCGGTAGCGGTGACGACGTTGGCGAGGGCCGCTTCGACCTGCTCGTACGTGCGGGTCTTGAGGCCGCAGTCGGGATTGATCCAGACCTGCTCCGCGGGCAGGACGCCCAGGATCGTCTCGACCAGCCCGGTGATCTCCTCCGCCGCAGGGACTCGCGGCGAGTGGATGTCGTAGACACCCGGGCCGAGGCCGCGGCCGAAGCCCGCCATGGCCGGATCGGCGAGGACGCGCGCGTTGGAGCGGGCCGATTCGATCGTCGTGACGTCGGCGTCCAGGGCGTCGATGGCCGTGAGCACCTGGGCGGCGTCGGAGTAGCAGAGGTGGGTGTGGATCTGGGTGCGGTCGGCCGCGACGGACGTGGCCCGCCGGTACGCGCCGACGGCCCGGGAGAGGTAGGCGGCCTGGTCGGCCCGGCGCAGCGGCAGCAGCTCGCGCAGCGCGGGCTCGTCCACCTGGATGATCGAGACGCCCGCGGCCTCCAGGTCGGCGACCTCGGCGCGGATGGCGTCCGCCACCTGGTCGAAGACGGTCTTCAGTGGGCGGTCCTCGCGCACGAACGACCAGGCGACGATGGTCACGGGCCCGGTCAGCATGCCCTTGACCGGCTTGGCGGTCAGGGACTGCGCGTACCGCGCCCAGCCGACCGTGATCGGGGCAGGCCGGCCGACGTCGCCGTGCAGGATCGGCGGACGCGTGCAGCGGGAGCCGTACGACTGGACCCAGCCGTGCCGCGTGATGGCGAAGCCGTCGAGATGCTCGGCGAAGTACTGCACCATGTCGTTGCGCTCTGGCTCGCCGTGGACGAGGACGTCGAGGCCGAGCCGCTCCTGGAGCCGGACGGCCCGTTCGATCTCGACCTTGACGAGCCGTTCGTAGCGTTCGGCGGTGATCTCTCCGGCGGCCAGCGCCGCGCGGGCCGCCCGGATGTCGCCGGTCTGCGGGAACGACCCGATCGTGGTCACCGGCAGCGGCGGGAGGCGCAGGTGATCGGCCTGCGCGGCGGCGCGCACGGGATGTGGGCTGCGCTCGGCGATCTGATCCGAGGCGGTGCGTTCGGCAAGCTGATCCGGCGCCTGCGGCCGCCGCCGGGCGGGCGGGGCCGTCACGGCGTCGTCGGGCGCCGCCGCCAACAGCCGGGCGAGCTCGACGACCTCGCCCACTTTCTGGTCGGCGAAGGCCAGCCGTTCGCGCAGTGCGGGATCGAGGCCGGGCTCCAGATCCAGGTCATGCGGGACGTGGAGCAGCGAGCATGAGGTGCTCACGGTCACCTCGCCGACCTTGCTCCTCAGGAAACGCAACGTGTCCAACGCGTCGTTCAGGTGTGTGCGCCAGACGTTCCGGCCTGGCACGACACCGGCCACGACCGTCTTGCCCGCGAGTGAGCCCAGGTCGAGCCTGGTCAGCACGTCGCGTCCGCGGTCGAGATCCAGGCCGACCGCCTCGACGGGGCAGTCCGCGAGAACGGGCAGGGCGGCGTCCAGGCTCCCGAAATAGGAGGAGACGAAGAGCCGTGGCCGTTCGCCGAGCCCGAGGTCGAGACCGCCGAGCCGCTCGTACGCCACCCGGACGGCCACCAGCTCCTCGTCCGAACGATCGGCGACCAGGGCGGGCTCGTCCAGTTGCACCCAGTCCACGCCTTCGGCGGCGAGCGCCGTGAGCAACCGGGCATACACGTCGAGCACGTCGTTCAGCCGATGCAGGGGCGTGAAGCCGTCCGGGCTCCCGGCGGACGCCTGCGAGAGGAGCAGGAAGGTCACCGGCCCCAGCAGCACCGGCCGCGTCGGGATGCCGAGCTCCCGCGCCTCGGCGACCTCACGGAGCGGCTTGTCGTCCGCCAGCCGGAAGGCGGTCTCCGGACCGATCTCCGGAACGATGTAGTGGTAGTTGGTGTCGAACCACTTGGTCATCCGCAGCGGCGCCACGTCGTCGGTGCCGCGCGCCATCGCGAAGTACACGTCGTCGGCCGCCCGATAGCGCTCGGGCACCGCGTCCAGCATGAACGCGGTGTCGAGCACGTGGTCGTACAGCGAGAACGTGTTGGACGGCGGCGTCTCCAGCCCCAGCTTGGTCAGCCGCCGCCAGGTGGCCTCCCGCAGCCCGCGACTCGTGGAGGCCAGGTCGTCACGGCTCGATCGGCCGTTCCAGTACGACTCCAGGGCCCGCTTGAGCTCGCGGTGCGGTCCGATCCTCGGATAGCCGAGGATCGTGGCGGCGGGAAAGGCGTCCTTCGGCGCGGCGGGGAAGGCGTTCGGCCCGGCGGTCATGCGATCTCCTTCGAATGCGGCGATGGCGAGGAGACGCAGTGTGCACAGTCCGATCCAGGCCTGCCCGATCTATCAGCGCCGGTTATCGCCGACACTGGTCGCATGGCCTCAGAAGGACCGCCGCTGCGCGACATCGGATGCTTCGCGGCCGTCGCGCGCAGCCTGAGCTTCTCGCGCGCGGCGGCCCGGCTCGACATGTCGCAGCCGGCGGTGAGCCAGGCCGTCGCCCGCCTCGAACGCGCCCTTGATCTGCGGCTCTTCGAGCGGACGAGCCGCGAGGTGCAGCTGACGGCGGCGGGCCGGACGCTGTTGCCGCATGCCGAGGCCCTTCTGGAGCAGGCGGCCGCGTTCTCGGCGGAGGCGAACCGGCTGGCCGGTCCCCAGGGGAAGTCGATTCGTTTCGCTTATGACCCGCTCGTCGGAACGCTCGCCGCGCAGGTGGCCCGGCGCCTCGCCCGGCATTCGCCGGACGCCGAGGTGGAGCTGCGCCCGGCGAGCTGGGCCGAGGCGACGGCCGAGCTGGTCCAGGGGACCGCAGCGGTCGCGATCATGAGTGCGCCGTTCCCGCCGGGGCTCGCGACCACCGCGCGGTTCCATGTGCCCGTCACACATCTGGCGGTCCCGGCGGGCGCGCCGCTGGCCACCGCCTCGTCCGTCCGGCTGGAGCAGCTCACCGGGCACCCGGTGCTCCTGCCGCGCGCCCTGTGGGTGCAGCTCCCCGGGCGGCTGCGTGCCGCCCTCCAGTCCCAGGTCGCCGCGCACGACATCGACGACCTCGCGGCGGCCCTCGACCTCGTCGCCGCCGGGCGGGGGCTGATGCCGGCGCCGCGCCTCCTCGCCGAGACGGTGCGCCGCCCCGACATCGGCTTCCCGCCGCTCGGCGACGGCGACCTGGGCGGCCTCCGGATGACGTACGGGCTGGTCTGGGACCGGGAGAACGCCTCGGCGCCGGTGATGGCCCTCGTCCAAACCGTCCAGGAGGCCCTCCGCCGCCGAGGCGTCCCCTAGCGCCAAGGTGCCCTAGCGCCGGAGGCCGTCTCTTAGCGGCGCGACAACCTCTATGCCTTGGCGGGGGTCTTGAGGGCCTCGAAGAGGCTGCCGAGGCCGTCGGCTCCGTGACCCATGTCCACCGCGCGCCAGAACAGGTCGCGCAGTGCCGTCGGGTACGCGGTGTCGAGGCCGGCGGCCCGGCTCGCCTCGACGACGTGGTCCGAGCTGACGGCCTGCATGAGCAGGCTGTTGAGCTCGCCCGGGTACTCCCGCTTCTCGATCTCGGCGGTGAGGATCTTCACGAAGCCCATCGGGCCGTCGCCGGCGAGGTCGCCGATGGTCGCCGCGCCGTACGGCCGGAAGGTCTCGGGGGCGACGCCCGCCGAGCCGACGAGCGCCACCGCGTGCATGTAGCTGGCCAGCGACGACCAGAAGATGAACAGCTGCGCCGTGTAGAACAGCATCGCCAGGCCCTGGTCGGCACCCACGTACGTGACGTCCGTCAGCACCTTCAGCGTCTCGCGGTGCTTCTCCAGGACCGCCTCGGAACCGCTGTAGAACGTGTACGCGCCCGGCTGCCCGATGCCCGGCGGCGGGACCATGATGCCGCCGGTGATCAGGTCGGCGCCGTGCCCGGCCGCCCACGCGCCCGCCGCCCGCAGCTTCTCGGGGGTGTCGGAGCTGAGGTTGACCAGCACCCGGCCCTCGAGCGAGCCCGTCGCGGAGCCGATCGAGTCATACATCGCCTGGTAGTCGATCTGGCTGATGATGACGAGGTCGTTCGCCGCCAGCGCGTCGGCGGGGGTCGCGGCGAGCGTCGCGCCCTGGGCGACCAGGGGGGCGGCCTTGCTCGCCGTACGGTTCCAGACCGTGACCGGGTGACCGGCCTTCAGGAACGTCTCGGCCATCGTCGCGCCCATCGGGCCCAGCCCGATGACCGTCACGGGAGTCTTCTGAGTCGTCATCGTCTTCTCCGTAGTAGTCGTCGTCTCTGACGTTGCGGCTCCACAGTGCGGCGGAGCGCTTCGGGTCCGCTTCCAACGCGCTACGGGTCGCCCGGAGGGGAGTGTCCGAGTACTCCATTAACCTGGGGGAATGCGCTTCGGGGTGCTCGGTCCACTGGCCGTCTGGACGGATGAGGGGACGCAGGTCAGGGTTCCCGAGGCCAAGGTCCGCGCCCTCCTCGCGGGCCTGCTGGCGCAGCCGGGACGGGTGGTCTCGACCGACCGGCTGATCGACGATCTGTGGGGTGACCGGCCGCCGCGCAATCCCCTCGGGACGTTGCAGGCACGGGTCTCCCAGCTCCGCCGCACCCTGGCGGACGCCGAGCCGGGCGGACGCGACCTGGTGATCTCACGTGCGCCCGGATACGTCCTGGAGACCGCGCCGGACGCCGTGGACGCCCGCCGTTTCGAGGCCCTGGCCGGGCGGGCACGCGAGGACGGAGACCCACGGTCGCGGGCGGCCCTTCTGGCGGATGCGCTCGCACTCTGGCGCGGCCCCGCGTTCGCGGACTTCGCCGACGACGAGTTCGCCAGACCCGCGATCGTACGTCTCGACGAGCAGCGGCTTGCGGCACTCGAAGCACACGCCGAGGCGCGCCTGGAGCTCGGTGAGCACACCCTGCTGACCGGAGAGCTGGCCGATCTCGTCGAGCGCCATCCGCTCCGCGAACGGCTCCGCGCCGCGTACATGCGCGCCCTCTACCGGGCCGGGCGCCCGAGCGAGGCGCTCGCGACGTACGGGGAACTGCGCGACCGGCTGCGCGATGAGCTGGGGCTCGACCCCGGCCCCGAGCTGGCCGCGCTCCACCAGGCGATCCTGCGGCAGGATCCCGCGCTCACCCCTGCCGCCGCCGTGACGGCGACCCGCGCGCCCCGCCTGCCCGCCGCGCTCAGCGACCTGATCGGCCGCGCCGAGGCCGTCAGCGAGGTCGGCGCGCTGCTGAGGACGGGCCGGTACGGCGGGCCGCGGCTGGTGACGCTGACCGGACCGGGCGGGGTCGGCAAGACACGGCTCGCGATCGAGACCGCAAAGGAGGCCGACGGCGCGTTCCCGGACGGCGTCTGGCTGGTCGAGCTGACCGCGCTCGCGCCCGGCGGCCGCGAGGTCGCCGAGCTGGTCGCAGCGACCCTGGCCGTCCGCGAGGAGAACGCGGCGGGACGGGCGGCCACCGGGGAACGGCCCGAGCCGTCCGACCGCCTGGCCGACGCCCTGGCGGCACGGCGAGCGCTGCTGGTCCTGGACAACTGCGAGCACGTGATCGAACCGGTAGCGGAGCTGGTGGAGCACCTGCTGAAGGCCGCTCCCGAAGTGCAGGTCCTCGCGACGAGCCAGGAACCGCTGGGCCTGGCCGCCGAACGCGTCATCGCCGTACCGCCGCTCGACCTGCCAGACAAAGCCGCCGAATCGCCAAAGGAATTGCAGGAATTCAGCGCCGTACGGCTGTTCGTCGCACGAGCCGAGGCGGCCGCGCCGGGCTTCGTCTTCGACGCGGAGAGCGCCCCCGCGGTCGCGGCGATCTGCCGCAGACTCGACGGCATCCCGCTGGCGTTGGAGCTGGCCGCCACCCGGGTCCGCCTGCTCGGCGTCCACGAGCTCGCCGCCCGCCTCGACGACCGCTTCCGGGTGCTCGCCGCCGGGCACCGGGGCGCGCCCGCCCGCCAGCAGACGTTGCGCGCGATGATCGACTGGAGCTGGGAGCTGCTCTCCGCGCCCGAACGCGTCGTGCTGCGCCGCCTGGCCGTGCACTCCGAGGGCGCGACGCTCGACAGCGCCGAAGCCATCTGCGCGGACGGGGACGTCCGGGCCGGGGAGATACTCGACGTGCTGGCCCGCCTCGTGGACCGGTCGCTCGTCGTCACCGCCCTTCCGCACGGGCCTCGCTACCGCCTGCTGGAGTCGGTGGCCGCGTACGCCCTCGAACGACTGGGAGACGCGGGCGAGGAACGGCTCGTCCGTCAGAAACACGGCCGCTTTTACGCGGACCTGGCCGAACGGGCGGCGGCGGGGCTGCGCGGGCCGGAGCAGCGGCGATGGCTGGAGCGGCTCGACGCCGAGAGCGCCAACCTGCGAGCCGCCCTCGACCACGCGGCGCGGGACGGCGACGCGCGCCTCGCGCTCCGCCTCGTCAACGCGCAGGCATGGCACTGGTACCTGCGCGGCCGCTTCGGCGAGGCCCGGCGGTCGCTCGACCGCGCGCTCGCCGTCGAGGGCTCCGCGCATGAGGACGGAGCCCCGGCCGCAGTACGCGCCGCGGCGGTGACCTGGCGCGCGGCCATGGCGATGATCTCCGGGGACGGCGCTGATCCGACCCGGCTGATCGAGACGGCGCTCCGCTCGTACGACGGCGTGGACGATCCGCGTGGCCGCGCGATGGCGGAGTGGTTCCTGAGCTTCGTGCACTGGGCGTACGGCGACATGGCGGAGACCACGGCGCGGGTGGATCGCGCGCTCGCGACCTTCCGTTCGCTCGGCGACCGCTGGGGCATTGCGGCCGCTCTGAGCACGCGGACGACCCTGGCGGCGATACCCGGAGACCTCGCGCGGGTCGAGCGGGACGGCGCGGAGAGCCTGGCCCTCTTCGAGGAGCTGGGCGACGCCTGGGGCCGGCTCACCGCCATGGACCCGCTCGAACGGGCCGCCGAGATCACCGGTGACTACGAGCGGGCCGGCCGGCTCCGCCGGGAGGGCGTCCGCATGGCCGAGGAGCTCGGCCTGTGGCACGAGGTCTCGTTCAAGGTCGCCGGGCTCGGCCGGATCGCGCTCCTGACCGGCGACCTCGACCGGGCACGGGGGCTGCACGAACGTGCCCTGCGGCTCGCCGTCGAGCATTCGAGCAGGTCCTCGCGCGAGTTCGCCGAGATCGGCCTGGGGATGGTGGCCCGCCGCCAGGGCAGGCTGGACGACGCCGAAGCGCACCTGCGCAGCCCGCTCGCATGGCTCGAACGGGTGAACGGCCGTGCAGGCACGGCGTTCATCACCGCCGAACTGGGCTTCGTAGCCGAACAGCGCGGCGACGCTCGGAAAGCCCTGGCGCTACATCTCGACGGCTACGACGGCGCCACCGCCACAGGTGACCCAAGAGCCGTAGCCCTCGCCCTCGAAGGACTGGCCGGCGCCCAGGCACTGGCCGGTCGCCCGAAGAGCGCCGCGAGCCTCCTGGGCACGGCCGCCGCCACCCGAGAGTCCGTGGGGGCTCCCCTCCCCGCCGCCGAACGCGGTGACGTCGACCGCATCACCGCGTCCGCACGGCAAGCCCTCGGCGAAGAAGCCTTCAAGGCCGCCTTCACCGAGGGCCGCGACCGCACCCCGAACGACCAACGCAAAACCCTCCCCTAAGCCGCGCACCGAGGCCGCTCGCACGTGGGGTTAGGGGAGGAGGAGGGTTTTGCCTACTACGGTGCGGGCTTCGATCGCCGTGTGGGCTTCGGCGGCGCGTTCTAGCGGGAAGGTCTGGCCGATGAGCGGGCGGATCCGGCCCGCCGCGGCGTCGTTCAGGGCCTGCTCGGTGAGCCGGGTGCGGTCGGCGAGGTCCAGCTGCATCTCGGCGATGCCGTGGAGGGTCACTCCCCGCTGTGCGGCCCGCGCCGGGTCGATCGCGCTGAACCCGCCGGTGGGGGCGCCGTGCGCCGACATCCAGCCGCCGTCGGCGACGACCTGGAAGGCGGCTTCGCCGATCTCGCCGCCGACCCCGTCGAAGACGACGCGGACGCCCTTGCCGCCGGTCGCCTCCCGGACGCGCTCGGCCCAGCCGGGCTCGGAGTAGTCCACGACGACGTCGGCGCCGAGGCCGCGCGCGACATCGAGCTTGTGCTCCCCGCGCGCGGCGCCGATGACCTTCGCGCCCGCGGCGTGCGCCAGCTGGATCAGCAGGATGGCCGCGCCGCCGGTCGCGCCCACGACGAGGACGCTGTCCTCCGGCGTGACCTTGGCCCGTTCGAACAGCCCGTAGGCGCTGACACCGTCATGCAGCAGCGAGGCGGCCTCCTGGAGCCCGAGCCCGCTGGGCACGGGGACGAGCCCGTCGGCGGCGGCCACCGCCTGCTCGGCATAGCCGCTGTGCCCCTCAAGCCCGCCCGTGTAGGTGAGGACGCGGCGGCCGGCCCATGCGGGATCGACGTCCTCGCCCACCGAGATCACCTCTCCGGACACACCCCCGCCGGGAGAATAGGGCGGCTCGATATTGAAGAACTCCTGGCCCCAGCCCGAGCGGATCTGCGCGTCCACGAACAACGTGTCCACGGCCGCCACCTTCACCACGACCTCGCCGGGGCCCGCCACCAGGTCCGGTACCTCGCGCGCCACCAGCACTTCAGGTCCGCCGAACTTCTCGGCCTCGATCACCAGCACACCGATCACGCTCCTCTGTTCCGGTCCTGAAGGCAGTCTCGAACCTCAAGTTGAGTTGAGGTCAAATCGTGAGAACGGTCCACTTCGGGCAGGGGCATACTCGGTATGGCATACGCCGAATGGTCTGTTGTATGGTCCTTGATCACTGCATTCCGGGAGTACATTTCGCCGACGCCATGACGGGGGCCCAGCGATGCCCATCTGGGGGATGGTGCTGTCCGCCCTGGCGGAGATCCGCACCAGCAAGGTGCGCGTCACCCTCTCCCTGCTGTGCGTCTCCGCGCTCGTCGCCGTGGTCACCCTCGCGATCGCGCTCGGCGGCCTCGCCCAGCAGTCGCTCGTCCAGGCCTTCGAGCAGGAGGTGGGCCGCCCGGTGACGCTCTCCATGGAGGCGCCGTCCAACGACGGCCCGTCCAAGATGTCCGACGAGGTCATCACCCGCATCGAGGCCGACCTGCGCCGCTACCGGATCGTCGGCAGCCCGATCCGGTCGACCCAGCGGGTCTCCTACCGCCAGGTCCTGCCGGGCGGCACGCGTCCCGTCAAGGCGAGCGACGACCAGGGCGGCATGCTGAACACGATCGGCACCGATCCCCGGCTCGACCGGATCCGCCGGTTCCGGCTCGACGCCGGGCGGTGGCTGGCCCCGGCCGACGCCCAGCGGCTCGAACCGCAGCTGGTGGTGAGCAAGAAGTTCGCCGACCAGCTCGGCCCCGATCCGCTGGGCGCCGTCATCGAGATCGCGGCGCCGCGGACGTGGGTCCGGGCACGGGTCGTGGGCGTCCTGTCGGGCGGGACACCCTGGTCGCCGACCGAGATCTACATGCCGTACCGGGCGATGGTGCGCTGGGACCTCGGCGAGGAGAGCACGTCCTACGTCGTCCGGGTGCCCAAGCGGCAGGCGGACGACGTCCGGGAACGGCTCAAGACCGACGCGTCCGGGACGTGGGGCCTGGGCGAGATCATGATCCAGCGGGACGAGGGCGACACGGGCTTCATCAGCGGCACGGTGGGCAAGGTGCTGGTCGCGTCCGCGGTGTTCCTGCTGATCCTCGGGTCGCTGCCGGTCCTGGTGCTCGGGCTGATGGCGGTGCGGCAGCGCCGCAGCGAGCTCGGCGTCCAGCGGTGTTTCGGCGCCACCGGCTCCGACCTGTTCCTGACCGTCCTGCTCGAGGCGCTGATCGTGTCGTGCGCGGGCGGCCTGCTCGGCATCGGCTCGGTGTACGCGGCCAGCGGGCCGCTCTTCGACTTCCTGTCCCAGCGTGGGCCGTTCGCCAACGCCGATCTGACCCTGGGCTTCCCGTGGCGGGCGGCGCTGCTCGGCATGGGCGTCGCGGTCTGCGTCGGGCTCTTCACCGGACTCATCCCGGCGCTGCGCGCGATGCGGCGTTCGGTCATCCAGGCGATCCGCAGTTAGGGAGACGACGACTTATGCCCCGATGGGCGAACCGCCTCGCCAAGGGCGGCATCATCGCGGTCGTGCTGGCCGCCGTCGGCGGGACGGGCTGGCTCGCCGGGAACGGCGGCGCCACCCCCGAGACCCCGCCCGACTCGCTGCCGGCCGCCGATCTGTCGCCCAAGGAGATCAGCGTCGAGGAGGGGACGATCGTCAGCCGGCTCACCGTCGCCGCGGCGATCAAGGCGGATCCGGCGGTCCCGGTGCGGCCCGCCAAGGCCGGGACGGTCGCCGCCGTGCACCGCAAGAACGGGCAGCGCGTCGCCAAGGGTCAGAGCCTGCTGACCATCAAGCTGCCCGACGCCGATCCGGGCGCCGGCCCGGGCTCGAAGAAGAAGCCGAAGGCCCGCTATCTCGCCGTCGTCGCGCCGGTCGCCGGGAAGGTGACCGAGCTGACCGCGACGGCAGGCCAGGAGGTCGCGCCGTCCGACACGATCGCCCAGCTCGACCGGGGACGTTTCCAGGCGGTCGCGGCCATCGACGCCAAAGAGGTCTACCGGCTCTACAACCGGCCCGAGTCGATCCGGCTGGCGATCGATCATGGCCCGGCGCCGTTCAACTGCCGCCTCCTCGCGTACGGCGTGGGCGCCTCGGGCAAGCCCGCCAAGGGCGGGGACGGCTCGGGGCCGGACGGCGGCGGCGATCCCGGCGAAGGAGGCGGCGGAGGCGAGTCCGTCGAGGTCACCTGCCGCGTCCCGAGAAGCCAGCGGGTCTTCGCCGGGATCCGCGGCAAGATGGCCATCACCACCGACTCGGTCCGCGACGCCGTGGTGATCCCGCTGTCCGCGGTGCTCGGCGAGAACGACAAGGGCCGCGTCACCGTGGTCGGGCCCGGCGGCAAGCGCGAGGTGCGCAAGGTCGAGCTCGGCATCAACGACGGCAAGCGGGTGCAGGTCGTGGACGGCCTGCGCGCGGGGGAGAAGATCCTGGACCGCGCGCCCTCCGACGCCGCGTTCGACGTGCCGAGGGCGCCGGACGAGGGACCCGACGGCGGCCCGCCGGACGAGGGCCCGCCGGACGGGGGCGTCGAGATCATGCCGAGCGGCGAATGACCCCCGAACAGGGCCCGCTGGACATACGGCATCCTCCGCCGATGGCCGCCGACGTCCGGGTCGCGGGCCCGCCGCCCCGCGCCGTGGAGGCGGAGCCGGTCCTGGAGGTCACCGGCGTCACCAAGCGGTTCAAGGTGCGCCGCCGCAAGGAGCTGCTCACCGTCCTGGACGATGTCTCGCTGACCGTCCGCCCGGGCGCGACGGTCGCGATCGTCGGCCTGTCGGGCGCCGGCAAGTCGACCCTGCTGAACGTCCTCGGCCTGCTCGAACGGCCCGACACCGGGACCGTGCGCATGTACGGCCAGGAGACCACGACGATGCGGGAACGCGATCGGGCGCAGTTGCGCGGCGAGACGATCGGCTTCGTGTTCCAGCAGCTCAACCTGTTGCAGCGGCGCAGCGCCCGCCAGCAGGTCGCGGCGCCGCTGCTGTACGCGGGCGGCGGGGAGTTGCGCCGGAGGTACGACCTGGCCGACGAGGCGTTGCGCCGGGTCGGCCTGGGCGAACGTCTGCACGCCACCCAGTCGAGCCTGTCGGGCGGTGAGCAGCAGCGCGTCGCGATCGCCCGCGCGCTGATCCGCGACCCGCGGCTCATCCTCGCCGACGAGCCCACCGGCGCCCTGGACCCGGTGACCGCCGGCCAGGTGATGGACCTGCTGTTCACGCGCGCCCGCGAGGAGGACCACGCCCTCGTGCTGGTCACCCACGACCATGCCCTGGCCGGGCGCGCCGACGCCGTCTACGTCCTCGACAAGGGACGCCTCACCGAGGGCCCACCGGCGTAACCCATCAGGCGTTCTCTCTGCCGCGGGCTGCTCGCAGTGCGGCCCGGACGGCCACCAGCGCCGGACGCGCCAGGCTCTCCTCCCGTACGGCCGTGAAGATCCGGCGCACCACCGGCGCCCCGGCGATGGGCAGCACGGCCACCCCGGGATCGCGTTCCGGCCGGGCCAGCTCGGGCAGCAGCGTGACGGCCTGCCCGGCGGAGACCAGCGCGAGCAGGGCCAGCACGTCGCACGTCTGATGGCGGCGGTCGGGCGTGAACCCGCCGTGCTTCCGGCAGACCTCGATGACCACCCGCCCGTGGCTCTCGGTGGGAGCCCCGGCCGCCCACACCTCCGACTCCAGGTCGCGGATCCGCACCGGCGCGCTCCCGGCCACCGGATGGTCGCGCGGCACGACCAGCCTGACCTCCTCGACGTGCAGCTCCTCGAACGCGAACCCGGCGGGCCGAGGTCGCGGCACCGCCTCGTACTCGTCGCAGACGGCGAGGTCGCAGCCGCGCCGTTCGAGGACCTCCAGCGCCTCGTCGGGCTCGGACATCACGGTCTCGATCCGCAGCCCCGGATGGCGGGCGGCCAGGTCGGCGAGCACCGGCGCGAGCAGGAAGGCGGCCGTCTGGAACGCCACGATCCGCACCACGCCGCTGACCGCGCCCGCGGTGGCCGCCACCTCGGCCTCCGCCAGCTCGACCCGCGCCAGCAGCACGTCGGCATGGCGGGCGAGGACGTGCGCGGCCTCGGTGAGGCGGAGCCGCCGTCCGTCCCGTTCGAAGAGCGTGACGCCCACCTCGCGCTGGAGCTCCGACAGCTGGTGGGACACCGTCGAGGGGCTGTACGACAGGGCGGCCGCGACGGCGGCGATCGTGCCGCGGCTCCGGAGCTCGTTGAGCAGGCGAAGCCGCTGCAAGTCCATCATGCGTCGAACTCTTCCACGAATATCGGTCGAAAACATCCGATAGACCCGATGGGTCGGTGCGGGCGACGATCGGCTCAGGACGTCCCCCACGGAGGGAGCAGGCAGATGGATCCACGAGCCGAACTGCTGATCCGCTACACCGGCGGCGAATGGTGGCCGGACCTGATCGAGAGCGCCGCCGGGTCATGGCTGGAGACCACGGACGGGCGCCGGATCCTCGACTTCACCTCCGGGCAGATCTGCGCCACGATCGGGCACAACCATCCGCGCATCGTGGCGGCGATCGAGCGGTCCCTGAACGACGTCGTCCACCTCAACTCGACGATGTTGTCGCCGCCGGTCCTCGACCTGGCCGAGGGCCTGCTGGCCACGCTGCCGGACGGCCTCGACCGGGCCATGTTCCTGAGCACGGGCGGCGAGGCCAACGAGGCCGCCGTGCGCATGGCCAAGCTCGCGACCGGCGGCTTCGAGGTCCTGGCGCTCGGACGCAGCTGGCACGGCATGACCGCGATGAGCCAGGCGCTGACGTTCTCCGCCGGGCGCCGCGGGCACGGGCCCACCCAGCCGGGCATCTTCACGCTGCCCGCGCCCTACTCCTACCGCTGCCCCATCAAGCACTGCGCCGGCACCTGCGACACCACGTGCCTGGACGTCGGATTCGAGCAGTACGACGAGCAGTCGGTGGGCGCGCCGGCCGCCGTCATCGCCGAACCCGTTCTCTCGGCCGGCGGCATCCTCGTACCGCCGCCCGGCTATTTCACCCGGCTCATGGAGCTGGCGCACGAACGCGGGCTGCTGTTCATCCTGGACGAGGCGCAGACGGGCTTCGGGCGGCTCGGCGCGATGTACGGGATGGAGCTGTACGGGATCACGCCCGACTTCGTGACCCTCTCCAAGACCCTCGGCGGCGGCCTGCCGATCAGCGCGGTCGTCACGTCCACCGGGATCACCCGGACGGCCCAGGACCGGAACCTGCTCTACTACACCTCCCACCAGTCCGATCCGCTGCCCGCCGCGGCCGCGCTCGCCGTGCTCCAGGTCGTCCAGGAAGAGGACTTGCCCACCCGCGCACGCGAACGCGGCGAACGTTTCAGCGGTCACCTGCGCGAGATGGCGGAGCGGCACGAGGCGATCGGCGAGGTCCGCGGCCACGGCCTGCTGTGGGGCGTCGAGCTCGTGACCGACCGGGACACCAAGGAGCCGGCCACCGAACTCGGCACCGCCGTGACACGGGCCTGCGAGCAGGCCGGGCTCTGCATGAACATCGTCCGCAGCCCCGCGGGCACGGGCATGAGCGCCTGCCTGCGCATCGCCCCGCCGCTCACGGTCACCGAAGACGAGATCGACACGGCCGCCGGGATCCTCGACGAGGCACTGACGAAGTCCACCGCGACATGAGACAGCCTGGCCCTGAGAGGGCCACGATCCGGAACCGGGCGAGCAGGTACATTGCGCCTTGTGAGCGACAATGAGCTGGGCACGTTCCTCCGCCTCCGCCGGGAGGCCGTCAAGCCCTCCGACGTGGGGCTGCCCGAGGGGACGCGGCGCCGCACGCCCGGCCTGCGCCGGTCGGAGCTGAGCACGCTCGCCGGCATCAGCGTCGAGTACCTCACGCGCCTGGAGCAGGGCCGCGACCGCCACCCGTCCGCCCAGGTACTGGCGGCGCTCGCCGACGCGTTGCGCCTCGGCACGGACGATCGGGTGCACCTCCGCCACCTGGCCAAGGCGAGCAGCGGCGGGCTCGGGGCGCTCTGCCCGGGGGCGCTCACCCCGCCCAGCCGGTCCGTGCGCCCCAGCGTGCGGATGCTGCTCGAACGGCTGGAGCCCGCGCCCGCCGTACTGCTGAACCGGCTGGGCGACGTGCTCGCCTACACGACCGGCTACGAACGGCTCGCGCGGCCCATCGGCCTGCTCGACGCCGAACGGCCCAACCTCCTGCTGTTCACGTTCACCGACAGCCGGGCGCGCGCCGCCTACCGCGACTGGGAACGGATCGCGGACGAGCTCGTCATCGACCTCCGGTACCGGTCCGACTGCACCGACCCGCACGTCACGGGCTTCGTCGAAGAGCTGATGATCCTTGGCGGCCCGCCGTTCAGCGACCGGCTGGCGTTGCCCGTCGAGCCGCCGAAGCCCCTCGCGGTCGAACGCCTGGACCATCCCGAGGTCGGGGAGCTGCGGCTGACCCGCGAATTCCTGGAGCTGACCGAGACCGACGCGCAGCGCCTCGTCGTCCACCTGCCCGCCGACGACGCCACGTCCACCGCCCTCGACCACCTCACCGGCCGCCAACCAGGCGCCCTCCGCGTAGTGAACGCCTAATCCACCAACGCCGGAGAGGCCGGCGCCCAGTGTGGGCGTCGGCCTCTCCGTGTAGTAGCCAGGGTCAGGAGGCGAGGGCGGGTTCGCGGTGGTCGGCGGCCTGGGCCTCCTGCGGGCCGCGGGCCCGGCGGGCGCCGATGCCGAAGAGCGCCAGCGCGGCGGCCGCCCAGACGAGCAGGACGGTGAGCGGGCCGCCCGCGTTCGCCCCGTCGAAGAAGGCCACCGAGCGGAGCAGCGAGACGGCCGCGCCCGGGGGCAGCAGCTGGCCGATCATGCCCCACGGCTGGGGGAGCAGCTCCGGCGCCGAGGTGGCGGCCGACAGCGGGTTGCCCACCAGCAGGAAGGTCAGCGCGCCGAGGCCGATGCCCGCCCGGCCGATGGCGGCGGCGAGCCCGGCGACCGTGCCGGTGACGGCCAGGATGGCGAGCGCCATGACACCGGAGACCGCGAGGTAGTCGCCGGGCAGGATCGACAGCCAGCCCTGCGCGAGGGCCGCGGTGGCGAGGCCGCCGAGGACGGCGAAGGTGACCGCGCCGACCAGCCGCCACGCCAGGGACGGGATCAGGAAGGTCAGCAACACCGCTCCGGCGATCCCCGACATGATCAACGGCAGTGCCATCGCGCCGAATCCGGCGCCTCGCGGATCGTCGGCATCGGCGGTCACCACGTCCTGCACCGGCACGGCCTTGACGCCCGCCAGCTGCTGGGCGACCTGGGTGAGCTGCTGCGAGATCAGCGGGCTCGCCGCCGAGGCCACGATGACGCGCGGCCCGGCCGGGGTGGTGACGATCGCGCCGTAGGCCTCACGGTCGGTGAGCGCCTGCCGGGCGGCGGCCTCGTCGGCCCGCTCCTCGATGTCGAACGCGCCGGGCTGGTGCCGCTCGAGCTGCTGCGCGACGGCGGCGGACTGCGGGCCGGCCACGACGAGCGGCACGTCCCGGGGCGCGATGTGCGTCGCCGGCCAGGCGAACGCGATGACCATGACCAGTTGCAGCAGGGTGGCGGCGGCTCCGAGGATCAGGGCGCGGGCCGCGATCGGCGACTTCATGGTGGCTGCTCCGTTTAAATCGGATGTCCGTTCTCTTTATGTCCCGAAGCTTCACACGGGCCGCGTCCGGTTGTCAAGAACGGACGTTCGTTTTTATATTGAGCCATGCCTCGAGTCAGTGAAGAGCACCTTGAACGTCGCCGCCTCCAGATCCTGGACGCGGCGCAGAGCTGCTTCGCGCGCAAGGGTTTCCACGAGACCTCGCTCCAGGAGATCTTCCGGGAGTCGGGCCTGTCGGCCGGTGCGGTCTACCGGTATTTCCGCAGCAAGGACGACCTCATCCGGGCCATCGCCGCCCGCAGCCAGCCGCTGGTGGTGGCCATCCTCGAAGAGATCCTCGACGCCGACGAGCTGCCACCGCTCGACGAGATCGTGGCCCGGTTCGCCGTCGGCGTGGTCGAACGGATGGGGCCGGGCGGCGCGGCGTGGATCGCGCCCCAGGGGTGGGCGCTGGCCGCGTACAACCTTCCCATCCGCGAGGCCATCGCCGACCTCTTCCGCGACAGCAGGGCGTGGTGGCTGCGCGTCGCCGAGCGTCTCCAGGACGAGGGCGAGCTCGCGCCGGAGGCCGATCCGCACGCGATCGCGGCCGTGCTGACCAGCATCATTCCCGGGTTCATCATGCAACGACTGGTACTAGGCGACGCGGATGCCGAGACCCTTCGTGAAGGGATGCGAACGTTGCTCTCCACAGACCCCGCTCTATGAGAACGAGGCGCCCGGAAGCAGCCAGCATGGGTTAGCACGGCTGTGCTATGAAAAGTCCATGCCGAGAGTCGTGGATCCCGTGGAACGGCGGCGCGAGCTGGCCGAGGCAGTGTGGCGGGTCATCCGCCGCGATGGGCTGGAGCAGGCGTCCGTGCGGAACGTGGCGCGCGAGGCCGGCCTCTCGATGGGGTCGCTCCGGCACTACTTCGACAGCCAGGGCAAGCTGCTCGCGTTCGCGCTCAACATGGTCATCGAACGCATCGAGCGGCGGATCTCGGCGCTGGGCCCGCAACCCGACCCGCGGCGGCGTGCGGAGCTGGTGCTCGCCGAGCTGCTCCCCATGGACGCCGAGCGCCAGGCCGAGAACGAGGTGTGGCTGGCGTTCACCGCGCGCGCCCAGGTCGACCCCGAGCTCCGCCCGCTCCGCGACCACGGATACGACGTCCTCGCCGCGGGATGCCGCCAGATCGTCCAGGACCTGCTCGGTGCCGGGGCGGCCGACCCGGAGGTCGAGACGCAGGCCGAACGTCTGCACGCCCTAGTCGACGGCCTCGCCGTCCACGCCGCCACACGCCCGGACCGCAACAGCCCAGAACGCCTGGCGGCACTAATAGCCCGCCACCTAGACGACCTAACCGCACGCTGAGCTCGCCTAGCGCCCGGCGGCGAACGCCCTGGCGAACTCGACGACCTCTGCGGGCGCCTTCTCCGCAGACCCGGCGTTGAACGGCGGTTGCGGGTCGTACTCGGTGAAGAGCTGGACGACCATCGCCTGCGCCTCGTCGAACAGGCGCGCGACCAGGGTGAGGCCCATGTCGAGCCCGGCCGACACCCCCGCCGCCGTCATCACGTCACCGTCGACGACCACCCGATCCGTGCTGACGACGGCGCCCAGTTCGCCGAGCAGGTCCCGCGCGAGCCAGTGCGTGGTCGCGGGCCGCCCGGCGAGGATGCCCGCCTTGGCCAGCAGGGTCGCTCCCGTGCAGACCGAGGTGGTCCAGGTGGCGTTCGGATGCGCCGCCGCCAGCCAGGCCACGAGGGCGTCGTTCTCCTCGAGCACCGCGCTCCAGAATCCGCTGCCCGGCACCACGATGAGATCCGGCTGGGGCAGTTCGTCGAACGTGGTGGTCGCGTTGAGCTCCAGCCCGGCGTCAGCTCGGACCGGACCTCGCCGGGCGCCCACGAAGTGCGCGTTGATCTCCGGATGCTGGGCCAGCATCTCGTACGGTCCCACGAGGTCGAGGGCGGTCATCCGGTCGTAGAGAACAAATGCGGCGTCCATGGGCCCCAGCATGTGCCCGCCGCCCCAGCGGCATCAATGACGCGAACCCCACGTATCGGGACATGATGGGTTCATGCGCGACGTTCTCATCGTCGTCTACGACGGCATCCAGCTTCTCGACGCCGCGGGCCCGCTGGAAGTGCTCCACGGCGCGGGCTACCAGGTGCGGCTGGCCTCCCCGGACGGGAAGGACGTGATCGCGCACTCCGGCGCGCGGCTCGGCGTCGACTGCGCTCTGGACGTCCCACCGCCTGACACTCTCCTCATCGCGGGCGGCTGGACCTATGGCACCGCCGATCCCGGGCTGGTCGAGGGCATCGCGCGCCTCGCCGCCGGGGCCCGCCGCGTCACCTCCGTCTGCACCGGCGCGTTCCTGCTGGCCGCCGCGGGACTGCTGGACGGCCGCCGCGCCACCACCCACTGGGCGTTCACGTCGGAGCTGGCCGCGAGCCACCCCTCGGTCACGGTGGTCCCCGACGCGATCTTCGTGCGGGACGACCCGATCGTGACGGCCGCCGGCGTCACCGCGGGCGTGGACCTCGCGCTCGCCCTGGTGGAGGAGGACGAGGGCGCCGGCATGGCCCGCGAGATCGCCAAGTGGCTCGTGGTCTTCCTCCAGCGGCCCGGCGGCCAGTCGCAGTTCAGCGTCCACAACCGCACGCCGCCGGTGCGGGACACCGCGCTCCGGCGGCTCCTGGAGCACATCTCCGCCGCCCCCGGCGCGGATCTCTCCGTCGCGGCGATGGCCGGCCGCCTGTCGATGAGCCCGCGCCATTTCAGCCGCATGTTCACCAGGCAGGTGGGATGCAGTCCCGGCCGGTACGTGGAACGGGCCCGGGTCGAGGCGGCCCGCCTCCTCCTGGAGAACGGCGACGAGGGCGTCGAGGTGGTGGCCCGGCTGAGCGGCTTCGGCACCACCGAGACGATGCGCCGCACGTTCCTCCGTGAGCTCGGCGTCCCGCCCAGCGCCTACCGCAGCCGCTTCCGCACCACCGCCAGGCAGATCTAGGTCAGGCGCTGCGGGACGTGCCGTTGTCCGGTTCGATGCCGTGCCGGCGCAGGAGGGCACGGAGCCGGTCGACCTCGCCGTGCAGACGTTCGTTCTCCTCGAAGACCTCCTCCAGCTCGGCCAGGATGTATTCGCGGCGGCGGCCTCGTGAAGGCGCGTCCCCGGCGCGGATGAGGTCCATCACCGTGCCGACGATCGCGGCGCGGTCGGCGCCTTCACGTCCGTGCAGGATCTGCGCCGCGAGCCCCTCTCCTTCGCGGAGGATCGCGAGCAGGATGTGCTCGGTGCCGACATGGCCGCAGCGCAGGCGCCTGGCTTCGCGCTGGGCGAGGTCGAGCACCTTCTTGGAACGCGGCGAGAAGCGCGGGTCGTCGGTGCAGGCGTCGGTGCCGTAGCCCACGATCCGTTCGATCGCGGCACGGATCTCGTACGGAGTGAGGCTCAGCCGGTCGAGCGCCTGGCCGCCGATGCCTCCGGCGTCCAGCAGGCCGAGGAGCAGGTGTTCGGTGCCGACGTAGTTGTGGCCCATGGAGGTGGCGGCGGAACGGGCGGCCGCCACGGCCTGGTGGGCGCGTTCGGTCAGCTGGGCGGGCTTCTTCGACATGTCCGGCCTTTCGGGGGAAGGGAGTACCTCGGCCGATCGACGCGTCCCGGTGGAACGGCGCATGTCGGTGGAGCGGCGCGTTTCGGGGGAGGGGCGCGTCTCGGCCGGACGGAGCCGCGCGGCGATCCACGCGGCGACGGCGGCCTGGCCGGTCGTCCCGGCGTCGATCGCGTCGATGAGGTCGCGGGCGGCGCGGGCCGGCCGCAGGTCGAGATCGAGGCCGCGTTCGCCGACGAACTGGAGGGTGGCGAGCAGTGCCACCTGCCGGTTGGCCCGGGCGAACGGGCGGTGCCGGACGAGGGCCACCAGCAGCCCGGCCGCCTGGCCCTCAACCGGGTGGCCCGGCACGTCCGCCTCGCTCAGGGCGGCCTCGGCGGCATCCAGGTCGACGAGCGCGAGGGCCCGCGCGGTATCGAGGCTCAGCAGCCGGGCCGCGATGGCGACGAGATCGGCGGGGGTCATTCGGAGTCCCGCAGCATGCGAAGGGACTTCTCGTGGCGGGCGAGGTTCTCTTCGAGCAGGGCCTGGAAACGTTCGTCGGCACGCCGCTGGTCGACCAGCGCGGCCACCGCCTCGCGCGCCACGTCCGACACCGTGCGGCCCTCGACCTCGGCGACCAGCCGCAGCCGTTCGGCGAGCTCGGGGTCGAGCCGCAACACCATGTTCTTGGTAGCTCGTTCTTTAGACATCGTGATATCACGATACCTCATCTGATATTGGCGTTGACTTATATAAGTAGAAGCGAATATTGTCAGCCTGTGCACGCCTTCGATGTCCTCGGTGATCCGGTGCGCCGCCGGATCCTCGAACTGCTCGCGAACGGGGAGATGACCTCCGGGGCGGTCTGCGCCGTCATCCGGGAGGAGTTCGGGATCTCCCAGCCCGCCGTGTCGCAGCACCTCAAGGTGCTGCGTGACAGCGGCTTCGCGACGGTCCGCCCGGAGGGCACCCGGCGGCTGTACGCGGTGGATCCCGCGCCGCTGCGGGACGTGGACGAGTGGCTGGACCGCTTCCGCCGTTTCTGGACACCGCACCTGGACGCGCTCGGCACCGAGCTGGCCCGGGGCAAGCGAGAACGCCGGCGCAGAGAGCAGAGGAGCGACGAATGATCGACGTCAACCACCAGATCAACGCCGTCCGCCGCCGGGTCGGCAGCCGCGTGCTGGAGGCGGGCGAGGCCCGCACGATCACGATCAGCCAGGCCTACGACGCCGAACTCGACGACGTCTGGGACGCCTGCACGAACGCCGAGCGCATCCCGCGCTGGTTCCTGCCGGTATCCGGTGATTTGCGGCTCGGCGGCCGCTACCAGTTCGAAGGCAACGCCGGCGGCACGATCGAGCGCTGCGATCCGCCCAAGAGCTTCGCCGCGACCTGGGAGTACGGCGGCGAGATCAGCTGGATCGAGGTGCGGCTGACGCCCGAGTCCGACGGCCGGACGCGCTTCGAGCTCGAGCACATCGCCCACGTCGACGACACGCGCTGGGCCGAGTTCGGCCCGGGCGCGGTCGGCATCGGCTGGGACATGGGTCTTGTGGGGCTCGCCCTCCACTTCTCGGGCAAGCCGGACGCGGCGGCGGAGGGCGCGGCCTGGACGGTGTCCGAGGAGGGCAAGACCTTCGTGACCCTCAGCAGCGAGGCCTGGCGGGACGCGAGCATCGAGGCCGGAACCGACGAGGCCGAGGCGAAGGCCGCCGGGGACCGGTGCACCGCGGCCTACACCGCGTCCCCCGAGGAATGATCACCGGCCCGCGATCGTAGAGGTGGACGGCTGGTGCGCAGGGGGGAGTGTGCACCAGCCGCCCCACTCGCCGGAGTGCCCCGTACGAGAGAGGTCACTCCGAGCATCCCGGACGCGAAAGCCTGGCCTCCGCCGAATCCGGGATGCCCGCTGCGGAGCCGAAAAACCACTCCCCCTCCTTCACCTCGTCCGCAACCGTCCCACCCCCGCCGACACCGCCCATAGCCACGCCGTTCGTCCGCCAGCGCTCCTGGAGCGCGTCCCGGGTCGACTCCGCACCGGTGGGCCGGTTCCACCGGGCCGCGCCCGCATGTCTGGCCGCCAAGCGCTTGGCCATGACCCGCAACGCGTTGCCAAGGGGCCCTGTTCACCGGGACCTTCACGAGCTCCCCGAAGGACCTTCGGAGGGGCCTTCAGCCGTATCGGCCACCCGCTGTGTGGCCACGCGCATCTTGACCGCGGGCTCCCGGCCGGGCTCTAATGATCACCGTGCCGCGAGAGATGTGACGCTGACCAGGAGGGCAGCGGCAGGCAGGCGGCACACCTTCACAGACACGCATGACGACACCTGATTCCGTGCGTGGCTTCTCTGATCCACCCCTTCACGCCGCGCGCGCGGCGCTGATTCCCGCGTCCCTGGACGACCGTCCCCGGCCCGGCTACGCCCCAGCACCCCCGAGTAAGACGTCCCAAATCAAGACGACCCCAGAGCAAGACGACCCCAGAGCAAGACGACCCCAGAGCAAGGCGTCCCCGAGCAAGACGACCCTTTGAGCAAGGAGATCCACTAGACATGACCAACGACTTCAACCGGCAGATCATCGAGGAGTTCCGCGCCAACGGCGGACGTGTCGGCGGTCCGTTCGAGGGCGCCGTGCTGGCGTTGCTGACCACCATCGGGGCCCGGACGGGGAAGTCCCGTACGAGCCCGGTGGGCTTCGTCCGCGACGGCGAATCGCTGCTGATCGTCGCGTCCGCCGCCGGGGCGCCCGAGCACCCGGCCTGGTACCACAACCTCGTGGCCCACCCCCGCGTCACCGTGGAGACCGGCGACGGCACCCGCATCGAGACCACCGCGATGATCGCCGAGCCCGCCCAGGGCGAGGCGCGCGACCGGTTGTTCGCGAGGGTGGTCGAGGTCGCGCCGGGCTTCGCCGACTACCAGGCCGGAACGTCCCGCGTCCTGCCCGTGATCGTCCTACGCCAGGCGGACGCCCGGCCATGAACGGGCCGGGTGACTCTCCGCGGCCGAAACCGGCCGACTAGCCGCCAGGCACCCGACCCGAGGTGCATTTTGCACATAACGCCCATGCACAGTGCATAAAGTGACTCTCGGTCATTCGGGTGAGGGACGAGGGCCAGGAGGCGGGGGGTGCACATGGGACGGGCCGCTGACCTCGGCCGGGTGCCGCGACTGGCCACGGTGCCGATCCTGATTTGGCTCGGCCTGTACCTGGTGTACCGCATCGTTCGTCTGACGAGCACCACGAGCGTGCCGGGGGTCGCCCGGCCGGGCGAGGCGGCCATCGCCTGCGGAGTAATGCTCGTCGTGCTGCTCTGTGCTCTGCACCTGCCGATCGTGCTCCGGCGCGTCACCCGCCGCGCCGCGGTCGGGATCATGGGAGCGCAGGCGGTGCTCGCCTACGCGCCGTACGCCTTCCTCGGCACGACCTGGGATCCGGTGTCGGGACTGCTCATGGCCTCGATCCTGCTCACGTTCACCGGGCGGTGGTCGTGGGGCTTGGCGGCGGCCGTCGCGATCGGCGAGTTCGTGATCGGGCGGTGGCTGCTGCCGGACGCCATCGCGCCCCGCGCCGTCTGGGCGTTCCTGGCGACCATGGCGGTGGGGCTGTCCTGTTTCGCGATCGTCCGCCTCGGTGACCAGGTGCGCAGGCTCCACGAGACCCGTGCCGAGGTCGCGCGGCTGGAGGTCAGCAAGGAGCGGCTCCGGATCGAGAACGGGCTGCGGACCGCGCTGGGCGAGCGGCTGACGTCGATCATCGACGACGGCCGCCGCGCCGGCGCGGAGCCGGGCCGGGTGGCCGGCCTCGTCGCGACCGCGCGGGAAGCCCTGGCCGAGATGCGCTCGGTGGCCGACGGTTACCGGAGCCGGTCGCTGGCCGAGGAGATCGAGGCCGCTCTGGCCGTGCTGACCGCGGCCGGGGTCCAGGTCTCCGCCGACGGGCCGCCGGACGGCCTGCCGGAGGAGATCGACGCGGCCCTGGCGGCCGTACTTCGTCGCACGGTGATCACCGCGCTGCGGCAGGGCACGCCGGAGCGCTGCCGGATCGAACTGGACGGTTCGGCACGGCTGCGAGTGTCGTTCCCGGACGCCTCGGCGGCATTCGATGAGGCGCTCGCGGAGCCGAGACGCGAGGTCGAGAGGCTGGGCGGCCGGATCGATCTTGGAACCGCCGTGGACGCACGGATTCCGGTCGGCCGGCGCGAGGCCACACCGATGCGGGGTAGGGCCGCCGCCCCCTGGCTCGCCTGGGCGGTCCTGCTGGCCGTCGAGATCGACTTCGTCGGCACGACCGCGACCAACATGACGTGGCTCGCCGACGTGGGAGTGGCGCGCTACGACGCGTTCCAGATCGCCGCGGCCGTCGTCGCCCTGCCGCTGGTCAGCGCGCTCCAGCTTTACCACGTGTTCCCGCGGGAGCTCGGTGCGCCGCCCCGCGCCTGGCCGGTGACCCTCACCTTGCAGACCGTGCTGCTCCTCATCGTCATGGTGACCGTCGGGGAGGCCGTCCCCGCGCCCTACACGGGCCTGGTGGCGGGGGTCGTGCTCTTCCACGTCCGGCCCCGGCGGCTCGCGGCCTGCATCGTGCTGGCGCTGTTCGTCCCGCTGCCGATGATCTACGGGACCGGCCCCAAGATGCTCTTCGAGTGCGTCCTCTCGTACTGCCAGTGGATCGTCATCGTCCATGCGCTGTGCGCCCTGCCGGTCGCCGTGGCCGAGTTCGACGCCGCCCGCCGCGCGACCGCGCGGATGGCGGTGATCAAGGAACGGCTGCGGGTCTCCCGCGATGTGCACGATCTGCTCGGGTTCCAGCTGTCGGCGATCGTGGTCAAGGGAGAGCTCGCGGCCGATCCGCGGAGCCGCACCCCCGGCCCGCACCTGGCCGAGCTGGTGACGATCGCCGAGGAGGCACGCGCCGCCGTCCGGTCGATCACCCGGGACCTCGCCGGGATCACACTGGGCGCCGAAGCGCTGGTGGCCCGGTCCCTGCTCGCCGGATCGGGGATCGAGGCCCGGGTGGACCTTTCCGCCCCGGTGCACTCGGACGACACCGACGTCCTGCTGGCGATCGTGTTGCGCGAGGCCGTCACGAACGTGGTCCGCCATTCGCACGCCGACGTCTGCGAGATCCAGACGTGGATCGAGGACGCGACGCTCCACATGCGCGTCCACAACAACGGCGCCGTAGACCAGTGCCCGGCCCGTCCAGGCACCGGACTCGACAACCTGCGAGGACGAATCGAGGAAGCCGGCGGAAGCCTGACCGTCCAGCGCGGGCCAGACACCTTCACCCTGACCGCCGAACTCCCCCACCCCCCAAATCAAGAAACCCCAAACCACCAAGTCAAAGCCGCGCCCGTCTAAAGCCGCGCCCGTCTAACGCCGCGCCGCTCTGACGCCGCGCCGCTCTAACACCGCCCCCGTCTGCGCTGCGGCGGTCTGATGCCGCGCCGGTTTGACGCCGCGCCGGTCTGATGCCGTCCCGGTCTGATGCCGCGCCCGTCTGATGTCGCGCCGCATTTGTCGTGTCCGTTTGGCGCCGCGCCGCTTATGCTGCGTCCCTTTTGCACTGCACCTGCTGGCCGCCGCGCCTGGCTGATGTCATGGCGCTCTCATGCGGCAGCGCTCTGTGCGGTGGCTGGCTGAGGTGGTGTCTGCTGACGGGTGCTTGGCTGGTGGCTTAGATCCAGTCGGCGTCGGTGGCGATGCGGATGGCGTCCACTCTGTTGCGGGCGTTGAGTTTGGTGACGGCGGAGGCCAGGTAGTTGCGGACCGTGCCGTAGGAGAGGCCGATCTTGGCGGCGATCTCGGGCGGCTCGGCGCCGGACGCGGTGAGGCGCAGGACTTCGGCCTCGCGGTCGGTCAGCGGGCTGCCCTGCACGTCCAGCGCCTGGAACGCCAGTTGCGGGTCGATGACGCGGCCGCCGCGCGTGACGGTGCGGATGGCCTCGACCAGGTCCTGGGGCCGGGAGTCTTTGACCATGAACCCTGAGACGTGGGCGGCCAGGGCCCGGCGGAGGTTCCCGGGCCTGGCGAGGCCCGTCAGGATCAGCGTCCGGCAACCGGGCAGCCGCTGGTGCAGCTCGGCCGCCGCGCTGAGCCCGTCCAGGACGGGCAGCTCGATGTCGATGACCGCCACGTCCGGCGTGTGCTTCAGGGCGGTGGCGACGATGGCGTCGCCGGACTCGACGGTGGCGACGACCTCGATGTCGTCCTCCAGCGCCAGCAGCCCGGCGAGCGCCTCCCGCAGGATGCCCATGTCCTCGGCCAGCAGTACACGAATCATTCGCGCCTCCCTGTCCGCGCCGACGAGCCCCCCATTCTGCCTGGTGGACGAGGTGATCCCAAAGGTGCGGAGCGTCCTGGCGCGGTTACAGCCGCAGGACGGCCGCGAGTGCCCGGGCGGTGTCGGGGTGATCGTTCAGTAGGGCGGTCACCTCTCCGGCGGACGCGGAGGCCGGTCGCCACTGCGCCTCGTATCCGAGGAGTCCGGCCACGGCGTCACAGGCCGCGGGGTGGCTCACCAGGAGATCCGTTGCCGGCCCGCCGTGAACAGGCGCCAAAGGAGGTGGTTTGGGCGTTGACGTCCATGGCGGCATCCAGGAGTCGACGGCCGGGAGGGCGGCGGGGAAGGTCCGGCCCGCTTCCCGGACGAGCACCGGCACCAGCTCGTGCGCCTGATCGCGCAGTGTCGTGATCAGCTTGGGCAGCCAGGGGAGCAGGACGGTGTCGGGCAGGCGGGCGAAAGCCTTCGACAACACCTCGACCATGAACGGCGCCAGCGCGGGGGCGGGCTCGAGCGCCTGCACGAAACCGCTCATGTACTGCGGGAACGACGGCACGACGAGCGGGTTGCCCAGGAGCTCGTCACACTTCGACCGCAGCTCGCTCATCGTCATCAGGCCGAGCTGCGACTTGGCCGCCCACAGCAGTGCCACCTTGGCGGGCGCCTCCGGATGCGACTGCTGGACGGCGAGTTCGAGTTGGGCGTGGTCACAGCCGAGGGACAGCGCGAGGCTCTCCATGCTGAACAGGAACCCGAGCATCGCCGCCACCTGGCGGACGCCGGTCTCCTCGTCCACGAAGGCGGTCGGCAGCAGCGTGCAGTAATGCGCGTATCCGGCCGTGACGAACGACTTGCACCATTCCGGTAGCTCCGGCTCGGTGGCGTGGTAATGGGTCAGGAGGCGACGAATGCGGCGCAGGACCTCGGGTGCCTCGTCCACGGTGCGCTCGGCCGCGAGCAGCTCGACGGCCCGCGTGCCCAGCTCGTCGGTGAATCTCCGGCCGCCCAGATAGAGGATCGAATCCTCCACGGCCTCCAGCGCCTGCGCGGCGGTGGCCTTGGGCGCCCACACGACTCGGCGGAGGCGACGCTCCAGCACCTGTTCGAGGGTGACGCCCTCGTAACCGAGCTCGACGATCGAACGCTGGTTGCGGCCGATCGCCAGGTCCCAGCTCTCCTGGATCGAGCGTTCGCCCAGCCTGCGCGACCCCATGATGGGCCGGACGGCGTCGCTCGGCAGCAGGCGGCGCAGGACCCACAGCAGATTCGAGCAGGGCACGAGATCGGGGCGCGCGTCGAGATCGAGCAGGGCCCGCTGGATCGTGCGCTTCTCCAGGTCGAGCCCGAGCGGCTTCAGCCGATCGAGGACGTCGCGGGCGAGCGGCGGCAGCGCGTCGTACCCGACCTCGCCCACCCGGTCGCCGCCGAGCAGGATCTCGCACAGCCGCCGCACGTCGCGACGGCCTGGCACGGCGTCCTTCTCGATGCAGGTGATCGCCGCGTCCTGGAAGTCGTACGGCGTCGGGCGGGCGCGACCGCGCATCCCGGCGAGCAGGATGGACGTCTCGAACACCGCGATCGCGTCGGCGGTGCTGGCCAGGTAGCCGTTGCGGCGCGCCAGCCGGACGATGTCGACGCACCAGCCGAGCAGCTCGGACTCGTCGAGCGCGTCGAGCGCGGGCGGGCTCGACAGGAAACCCGACAGCCGGTCGGCGACCGGTTCCTGCTGGGGCGGTGCGCCAAGCGCGCGTTTGCGGCTCGACCGTTTGCGCGTGCCCTTCTGGCCTTCGAGCTGGAACGGGGCGAGGCCGCCGCGGGTCACGGCCTTGGCCCACGTGGCGGACGCGATGGACACCGACCCCGAGGCCAGGCCGAACTGAGCCTCGATGGCGGAGTGGCTGGACGGGATGAGCCCGTACTGCCAGCGCGTCGCCGTCCGCGGGCTGATCTCGAACTCCGTCACCTCCGCGCGCAGCCCGAACTGCTCGACGCGGCTGGCCGCGTGAAAGGCGCCGCAGACGTAGAGGCAGTCGTCCGGATCGGCACCGGACGTGGCCAGATGCTCGCGCATCCGGGTCCACATGTAGCGCTCGCGGTCCTCGTCGCGGTCCCGATCCCGGCCGTGGCTGGCGGTGTCGGGGCGCAGGCGGCGGAAGAGGCTGCCGATCAGGACCATGACCTGCCGGTACGTGGCGTAGTCGGCATCGGCCAGGGGCTGCTCGACGTACTGGTCCCACCACTCGGACCAGTGCCGGACCTTGCCGTGGTGGAGCAGGTACGCCTCCAGCTCCGCGAAACCCGGCCGCAAGTCACCGATCTCGATACCGACGGCATCGCCGTGGAGCGCCGCCTCCTCCTCCGCTTCGGAGGACGAGGCGGCGGGCTCGGCGGCCCCCGCCAGATCGACATCGGGACCATCGCCTTCAGCCCGGCCGTGGTCGGGCTGGTCGCGCGGCTCCCACTGGAAGACGTGGTCGGTCGAACGATCGACCAGCACCAGCTCGACGCCGGGCGTGTCCAGCGCGTACGCGATGGCCTGGTACTCGGCGGACGCCTCGGTGATGGGCGCCACCACGCTCAGCGGCGCCCACTCGGACGGGAAACCGTCGATCTCGCTGGCGAACGCCTGCAGCGCGACCGGCAGCCAGCAGTTACGCAGCTCGTCGAGCAGCGGCCGGAGGTCCTCGCACAGCTCCATGTAGATGACCTTGGGCTGCTTCTCACGCAGGCGCCGAACCATGGCCAGCGCCGAGGCCGGCGAGTGGTGGCAGACCGGAAAGATCTCCAGCTCCTCGCGGAGCGCCCGATCGACGTCGTCGACCATGCCCGCCAGCAGACCGGGCAACGTCCCGGGCCCATCGGCAAACGCCTCAGCGGCGTCGAGCAGCTGAGCGCGCAACGCGCCGAACGGCCCGGTCGTCGCACTCTCGCCGTTAGTCGCAGCGCCGCTGTTCGCCGCAGCGCCGCTGTTCGTGGCGGTGCCGCTCTCCGTGGCAGTGTCGTCGGTCGCGGCGGGAGCGCCGCTCGTAGCGGTGACGCTGTTTGTAGCAGCGGCGCCGTTCGCGGCAGTGTCGCTGTTCGTGGCAGTGTCGCTGTTCGTGGCGGTGCCGCTGCTCGCAGAGGTGCCGCCGGTCGCAGCAGTGCCCCTGTTCGTGGCAGTGTCGGCGTTAGTGGCAGTGTCGCTGTTGGTGGCGGTGCCGTTGTCCGTGATCGTGCCGTTGTCCGTGATGGTGTCGTTGTCCATGGCGGTGTCGCCGGTTTTCGCGGTGTCGCCGGTCGCGGTGCCGCTTTTGGTGGCTGTGCCGTCGTTCATGGCGGGGGCGCCGTTCATGACAACTTGGCGATCGCTTCGCGGCCGCCTTCCAGGAACTCCGCCCATGGTCCGCCTTCGTCCTTCTTGCTCCGCGGCTCGATGACGCCGTGCCAGAACTTGTTGAGGATGGCCAGGTCTTCAGGGGTGCGCCGGGCGAGCGACCCGACCAGCGAACCCGCGAGCGTCTGCGCCCGCAGCGTCCGATCCCCGAAGAACTGGCTGTGCAGGATGGCGTCCTCCAGCACGCCGATCTGCTCGGCGGTGGACAGCGCCGACTCCAGCCGTTCGTCGTCGCTGGTGGCCGACGCCGCGGCGGCCCGCAGGTCGGCGAAGCTCTGGAGCAGGATGTCCAGCAGGTTGGGCGGAAGCTCCAGCTCCATGCGGTGCCGCCGCAGCAGCTCCGTGGTGCGGAAGCGGACGATCTCCGCCTCGCTGCGCTTGTTGGTCACCACCGGGATGCGGACGAAGTTGAACCGGCGTTTGAGCGCCGACGACAGATCGTTGACGCCGCGGTCGCGGCTGTTGGCGGTGGCGATGATGGAGAAACCGGGCTGCGCGAAGACGATGTTGTCGTCGTCGAGCTCGGGGATCGACACGTACTTCTCGGAGAGGATCGAGATCAGCGCGTCCTGCACGTCGCTGGTCGACCGGGTCAGCTCCTCGAAGCGGCCGATCACGCCCTGCTCCATCGCGGTCATGATCGGGGACGGGATCATCGACTCGCGGGACTGGCCCTTGGCGATCACCATCGAGACGTTCCACGAGTACTTGATGTGGTCCTCGGTGGTGCCCGCCGTGCCCTGCACGACCAGCGTCGAGTTGCGGGAGATGGCGGCGGAGAGCAGCTCGGCCAGCCAGCTCTTGCCCGTGCCGGGGTCGCCTATCAGCAGCAGCCCGCGGTCGGACGCGAGCGTGACGATGCTGCGCTCGACGAAGCTCCGATCACCGAACCACTTCTGCGGGATCTCGCGGTCGAGCCCGTCGGAGGGCTCCGAGCCGAGGATGAACAGCCGGACCATCCGCGGGCTCAGCCGCCACGAGAACGGCTTGGGCGCGTCGTCGACGGACTCCAGCCAGTCGAGCTCCTCCGCGTACTTCGTCTCGGCCGGGGCGCGCAACATCTCGTCGGTCATTCTCGGGTTCTCCAATACGTCCGGTGCGGCCTGCGAGAGGCCTGTGTGTCGATGGGGTCTGGGAACGCTGGCTGGTCTGGGACGCGCCTTGTCTGGGCGGTTAGTCCTGCGGTACGCGCCTCGTCCTGCGGGACTCGGCTCGTCCTGTGGGACGCCTCGCCCTGCGGGACGCGACTCGGTCTGTACAACGCGCCTCATCCAGCGGGACGCGCCCCGTCCTGCGGCACGCTGCTTTTCCTGTGGGACACAGCTCGTCCTGTGGGACGCGGTCAGCCGATGAAGTTCTTAAGTTCGAAGACGAGCTTTCGGATGTGGCCCGAGATCACGGGTGTGCCCAGGCCTTTGAGCTTCTGCCGGAACCACGGGTCGACGCTCTGGTGCCCCGAGCTGTTGACCGAGCCGACCGGGATGAACTTCACGCCCGACCGGTGCACCGCCTCGATGCCGTCGAACAGTGGTTGCGAGCGGTCGAACTCGTAGAAGTCGGAGATCCACACCATCACGGTGTTGGCCGGGTCGGTGATCTTGGGCCGGGCCATCGCCATCGCGACCGGGCCGTCGTTGCCGCCGCCGAGCTTGGTGCGCAGCAGAACCTCGAACGGGTCGTGCACCCAGGGCGTCAGGTCGAGCGCCCGGGTGTCGAACGCGATGAGGTGCACGTCCACCTTGGGCAGCCCGGCGAAGATCGAGGCCAGAATCGTGCAGTTGACCATCGAGTCGACCATCGAGCCCGACTGGTCGACGACCACGATCAGCTTGGCGGGCGTGGTCCGCTTGGCGGTGTGCCGGTAGAACAGCCGGTCGACGTAGAGCCGCTCGTCCTCGGGGCTCCAGTTGGTGAGGTTCTTCCAGATGGTGCGTTCGAGGTCGAGGTTGCGGAACACCCGCTTCGGCGGCACCGACCGGTCGATGGTGCCCGCGCTGGTCTGCTGCACCTGCGTGCGCAGCACCTCGGCCACCTCGTCCACATACCGGCGGATGAGCGACTTGGCGTTGGCGAGCGTGACGCCCGAGAGGTTGGACTTGTCGCGCAGCAACTGCTCGATGAGCGACATGCTCGGGGTCAGCCGCGCCGCGAGCATGGGGTCGGCCAGCACCTCGCGCAGCTTCATGCGCTTGACGAGGTCGCCCTCCATGCCCGACAGGACGCCCGACATCTCGCCGGCGCCCTCCTCACCGAGCGCCTGCTTGAGCCAGCCCGCGTCCTGCTGCCATCCGGCGAGCTGCCCGGCGGTCACGCTGCCCGAGCCGGTCGAAAAGACGTTGAGCAGCAGCTTGGAGACGAGAGCGGCCCTGCGGACCTGCTCCTGGGGATCGTCGCCCTCGTCCTTGGGGGCCATCAGATCCTGCAACTCGGGGCCGAGGTCAGGGAAGCGTTGAACGAGGTTGTCGACCGAGACGCCGGGATCGAGCAGGGCCGGTGGAAGGCCGAGGTCATCGACGATTGCGACACTGGCGGCCTCCAGCGAAGGCTGCTCGTCGCCGTCGAAGAGCCGGGACAGCAGCCGCCAGTAGAGCACCTGCCGCCGGTTGGCATGGGGATCCGCCGTCGGATCGGCCGTGGAACCCGCACTGGCATCGGCGGTGGGCCCCGCGATGGGCTCAGCGGCACCCGCGGTGGGATCGGCGGCGGAACCCGCGGCGGAACCCGCTGTGGCATCGGCGGTGGAAGCCGCTGTCGGATCAGCGGTGGGACTTGCGATGGGATCGGCAGTGGGGTCCGCGTGGGGGGTCGCGGCGGGGCTCGCGTTGGCATCGCTCATTTCCGCAGCAACCGTCCCGCCCGCTCGCGCAGCACGGCGACCGCGTCACCGGCTTTGGCCGCGGCCTTCACGACCTTGGGATCGGTCGGACCCTGGGCCCAGTCGCCGTTGTGCGCCTCGACCGGCTTGCGTTTGACCGTGGCCTGGACGGCGAGCGGCTGGACCCGCCACCGCCCGGCGTCCCAGCGCATCAGGCCGATGCATGCCGTGGACGCCGCCACCAGCTCCGGTGTCAGCGGCCCGGACGGCGGCAGCCGATCCAGGTCGACGGTGAGCGACTGCCCGTCCAGCGTCCACTGGTCGCCGTCGATCTCGTAGCCCTCCACCAGGACGGGCTCCGAGATACGGATCGGATGGCGTTCCAGCGGTGGGACGGCCGGCGCGGTCGCGGTCGTCAACTGGAGCCGCGCGGTGGCGAACGGGTCGGCCGCCGCCCCCACGTTCGCCTTGTCGTCCTGCCACACCAGGTCGCCGCTGCTCGCCAGGGGCATGTCCGTGAGATCGAGGCTGCGACGCTCGGCGAGCGCGGTGAGCAGTGCCGGATGCCCGTCCAGCAGCCGCCACACGGACGTCCCCACGATGGTGTCGACCTTCGGCGCCATCACGCTCGCGCGCACGAGGCGGGACGGCGCGTCGCCCGTCGGCTCCAGCACGCCATGGACCTGGGCCTGGACGGCGGTGCCGTGCTCGTGCATGTCCACGCCGAGGACGAGCAGCCGCCCGCTCACCGGCTCGACGGACGCGGCGGGCCGCGCGCCCGGCTGCGACAGCAGCACGGCCCGCGTCCACAGATCGGCCCAGCGCCGGACCGGCAGCCGTGCCATCGTCGCGATCGGGCAGGACGCCCGGAGCTCCGCCGCCAGCCCGTCGAGCAGCACCGCGAGACGCCGCAGGCCGGGCTCGGCGAGGAGCGCCTCCAGCGTCTGGTCGGACGAGGAGACGAGATCGTGGTCGACGCCGCGCCAGCCGGTGATGGCCAGCTCGTGGAGCCAGGACCGGGAGCCGCTGAGCAGGTTGTCGGCGGGCGTCGCCGTGGCGGGCGACTCTTCCCACTCGGCGCGTGTGCGTCCGAGCGCGGTGTCGAGACGGTCGAGCAGCTCGTCGTGCACGGCTCCGAAGAGCGCCGTCCGTGCCCCGGCCAGGGCGGTGAGGTGCTCTTCACCGATGGAGCCCGCGGCCACCTTCGCCGCGGCCTCGGTCACGGCGGGCCCGAGCGGGCTCGTCGCCACCGCGCCGGCCAGCGCCGTCAGGGCGGCGGCACGCTCCTCGCCCAGCCGGGCGAAGCCGTGCACCAGGGCGTCGTCGAACCCCGCCACCAGCTCGAGCGCTTCGGAGACGCCCGGCCGGTCGCCGTCGAAAAGCTGGGCGAGTTGAACCCCGAGCATCAGAAGGCCGCCTTCCCCGCCGGGAACCAGTGCATCTCAGCGATGGGCTCCGTCATGCCGGGCAGCTCCAGATAGGCCAGGTAGCGCAGGAACCGGCTGAAGACCACCGCCGCCGGAGCGGACTCGCGCGTCCCGTCCAGACCGTCCATCAGATGGTCGGCCTCATCGACCTCGACCTGCAGGTAGCGGGCCACCCGGCCGCGCCCGTACTGCAGCACCGCCTCGTCGACCAGCGACCGCAGGTGCTTGCAGGGGTAGGAGCCGCTCAGGCCGCCGCACGGCCGGTTGTTGTTGGTGCTGCAGTTGAATCCGTGCGTCCCCGCCGTGATCGACGAGACGTACACGCGGGCGATGTCAGACCCGCTCGACACGACCCCCTGCAACCGGCCGTCCGCCATCTCGACGAAGGGGACCTTCGCCAGCTTGCGGGGCTGGACGGACGGCACCACCCGTACGCCGCTGCCCCGTTCCCACGCGTCTTCGTCCGCGTCCACGATCCTCCTTCGCCCGGTGCCCGCACGAACCACCGACGAGGGTCGGCAACCTCCAGGGAGGCGGCCCGGCGGATGCCGGAACCGGTTCGCTCACCGTCACGAGAATCCTTTCGAACGCCACCGACAAAATCGGCCGCTCTAACGGATCATCGTGGAGTCCGGGGCCCATCCGTCCACCCCGACCAGGCGATGCTCGAACAACCACCGGTCGCCGACGGGCACCAGGGCGTCGCGATAGCGGCCCCAGTGGTCCGGGCCGTGTGCGTTCATCACCAGGAAGTATGCCGAGGTTCGTACGCGGTCCGGGGCGACCTCTTCGAACCGAAGATTCGTGACGAAGTGCCGGATGACGCCGGGCCGATCGCCGTCTACCGGCGCCGAGCCGCGCTCGACCGCCTCCGCCAGCATCACCGCGATCGCGGCCCGGCCGGTATGGGTCTCGCCGCCGCGGATCTCCAGGACACCATCCTCGGTGAACGTCGCGGCCAGCTCCTCGACCCGGCCCCGATCACCGGCGTGCGTATAAGCGGCCAGCGTGTCGCGGACACGCTCGCGCGCCACCAGCTCCCAGGTCTCCACGGGCCCTCCAGAGATCGCGCGAGGCACGAGCGTACTTCGCCGCCTGGCGGACGTGGCTGGCCGCTATGGCTCGGACGTAGTCAAGCGTTGTCGCAGGAATGCGCCCGGCCGCTGCGGCGGCAATACGGCTGCCCGCTATGGCGGAGACGTGGTTGGAGGCTGCGGCGAAGATGCGGCTGCCCGCTGCAGCGACGCTACGACTGGCCGCTGTGGCGGGATGCGGTTAAGCGTTGGCGCGGGGGCGTGGTTGGGCGCTGTAGCGGGGGTGTGGTGGGCGTCGGGGTGGGGGCGCGGCTGGGCGTCGGGGTAGGGACACGTGGCTGGGCGTCGGGGTAGGGACGTGGCTGGACGCCATGGCGTGGTGCCTGCCATGGCGTCCAGCGTGGACCTTTTGTGCGGGCGCTCCGGGTCATGCTCTGGTTGTGCTCGGCTGGCGCGCCCGCGCATTGCTCGTCCAGGGCCTACTCGCGGGCGGCGATGACGCCGGCCGGGGCGGCGCGCAGGGCGACGCGGGCCGGAACCGTGGTGGCGAGCAGAGCCAGCAGAGCCGATCCGGCGATGATCCCCACGTACCCCACGAGCGGGATGTGCGGAGTGCTCGAGCCGGTCATGCCGACGCTGAACGCGGTGAGCGTGACGAACGCGATCGCGGTACCGAGCACGGCGGCGATCACCGCGACGGCCCAGGTCTCCAGGCGCAGCGTCCGCAGGACCTGGCGCCGGGTCGCGCCGGCCAGCCGGAGCAGGGCGAGTTCGCGGACGCGGCCCGCGATCGCCATGGCGAGGGTGTTGACCATGGAGATGGCGGCGAAGGCGACGATCAGCGCGAGCGAAAGGTAGTTGACGGCGGTGCCGCCGCTCGCCTTGTCCGGCGCGGTGGCACGGTCCTGGACGCTGACGCCGGGGAACGCGGCGGTGGCCTTGCTCAGCGCGTCACGGTTCACCCCTGGCGCGGACACCAGGACGGTCCCCATGGGCACGTCCACGTGGGCGGCCACGAGTGCGTGCGGCAGAGTGAAGTCACCGAAGCCCAGTCCGCGCTTGTAGACGGCTACGACACGGAGGTTGACGGGTGTGCCGTCGGCCATGGAGAACGACTTCTTGTCGCCGACCTTGATACCGAGGTTCTCCCGTACGGCCATGGTGCCTTCGCCGAACTCGGCGAGGGAGCCCGATCGCACGTCCAGGTCCATAGTGTGGGTGAGTCCGGCAGGGGTGACGCCTTGGACGCTGTACGGGCTGTTGGCGGAACGCACGCGGGTGTGCAGGATCTCGGTGACCGCCCGCACGCCGGGCACGCGTCGCACAGACTCGGCGGCAGACGCCGGAACCGCCGGGCCCAAAATGAAGTCGGCCACGTTGCCCGCCTGGGCCTGGGAATCCGCAGCGCCCTTGACGGTCGTCTGCGCGAACAGCAGCGTCGAGGCCAGCGCGATCATGAGGGTGAGCGGAGTGATCACGGCGGCGAGGCGGCGCGCGCCGGTGCGCAGGTTGGCGGCGGCGAGCCCGCCGACGCCGCCCGCCGCGCGCAGCGGCAGCGCCACCAGCCCGATCGCGGCGCGGGCCAGGATCGGCGCCAGCAGCCCGATCGAGGTCGCGTAGAGCAGCGCCGTGACCGGCGTCAGCGGGCCCGATCCCGCCTCGGTGTGGATCGACCGCAGCACGAGCGTGAGCACGACGGCGCCCGCGAGAACGACGACCCCGGCGACGACCCGGAACCACGGCGTGCGTGCCGGGGCCAGCGCGGCTTCGCCCAGCGCCTCGACGGGACGGAGGCGGGCGACCCGGCGAGCCGAGATACGCGCGGCGAGCCAGGCCGCCGCGACCGTCACCGTGACCGCGACGATCGGGGCGAACGGGCCGACGACGAGGGGCAGGTTGGCCGGGATGGCGTCGAGGTCGGCGAACGCGCCGTGCAGCCAGGACCCGAGGAGCAGGCCCGCCGCGGCGCCGGGGATCGTCGCCCCGAGCCCGACCAGCAGGGCCTCCTTGCCGATCATCTGGCGGAGTTGCCGCGGTGTGGCGGCGATGGCGCGCAGCAGGGCCATCTCGCGTTCCCGCTGCTGGATCGCCAGGCCGAACGTGCCGACGACGGCGAGCAGGGCCACGATGAGGGAGGTGCCGCCCAGGGCGGCACCCATGCTGATGAGCTTGACGCGTCCGCTGTCACTGCCGAGGAACTCGACCCGGCCCCGGTCCTTCCCCGTCTGCACGGTCGCGCCGGTGTCACGCACCGCGTCCCGCACGGCCCTGGCAGTGGCTGCGGTAGCGACGGCATCCGCAGGCGAATCCGCGTTAGCGTCCGCATCCGCATCCGCATCCGCGGCCATATCCGCGTTAGGCGCATCCGCGTTCGCGTTCACGGGCCAGACACCGATCGCGCTGACCTTCCCGGGGTGGGCGGCGAGACGGCGCGCCTCGGCGGTGGCGAAGAACATCACGGTCTGGTTGTCGAGCTGCTGGGCGGTGACACCGACGACGCGGTAGCTACCGGCGCCGAAGGACGTCAGCACATTCAGCTTCGCCCCGACGGCCCGGCCCGCCGAGGCGTCCACCACGATCTCGTCGGGAGCCGCCGGCGCGCGCCCGGCCTTGAGGGTGAACGGCGTCAGCGCGGCGGACTCCCAGCCATGTCCCTCAACCGCGCCCGCACCGGGAACCATGACGGGAATGCTGACCTCGGTGACGATCGAACGGATCCCGGGTACGGCCCGAAGCCGTGCGACCGTGGACTCAGAAATCCAGGCGCGGGCGGTGTTCGGCTTGGACTTGCGCTTGAACTCACCGTCGCCCTTGTCCTTGAGGAAGTGCGACTGGGGGTCTCCGGCGACCATGACCGGGGCGCCCGCGTACCGTTCCGGCGCCACCTCGCCGCGCAGGCCGGTGTCCATCAGCATGCCGCAGGCCGTGACGAGCGCGGCGGCGCAGAAGAGCGCGAGGAAGGCGCCCGCGAAGGCGGCACGGCGGTGCCGCAGGGTGCTCAGTGCGAGAGAGAACATCAGACGTACGCTCCAAGTCGCGTCATGCGCTCGGCCACGGCGGCGGCGGTCGGCGCGGCCAACGAGTCGACGATGCGCCCGTCCGCCAGGAAGAGCACGGTGTCGGCATATGAGGCGGCCACCGGATCGTGGGTCACCATGACGACCGTCTGGCCGAGGGCGTCCACGGTCTCGCGCAGCAGGGTCAGCACATCCTTGGCGGTCATGGTGTCGAGCGCCCCGGTCGGCTCGTCACCGAACACGACCTCAGGCTTGGTGATCAACGCTCGCGCGATCGCCACCCGCTGCTGCTGCCCACCCGACAACTCGGCGGGACGGTGGTCGGTGCGACCGCCGAGCCCGACCCGCTCCAACGTCTCATTCAGCCATGCCTTGTCGGTGCGGCCGCGCGACAGCCTCAGCGGCAACGTCACGTTCTGCTCGACGGTCAACGACGGCACGAGATTGAACGCCTGGAACACGAAACCGACCCGCTCGCGCCGCAACTCGGTCAGCTTCGTCTCGTTCATCCCGGAAAGGTCTGTGCCGCCCAGCCGGACCGTCCCCGCGGTGGGCTTGTCCAAGCCGGCCGCGCAGTGCAGGAACGTGCTCTTACCGGAACCCGACGGCCCCATCACGGCGGTGAAGCCGCCCTTGGGCAGCGTGACCGAGACCTCCCGGAGGGCCGCCACCGCGCTCTTCCCCTTGCCGTAGACCTTGCTGACGGCACTCATCTCAACTGCTTCGCTCATGCCTCCACTCTGCTGACCTGCGCCTTCGTCCAACAGAGAGGTGATCACCGATCACCCATGACGACGTCATAGGTGCACCCATGACGCCCCCAAAGCCGGAGCCGGAGGTGAGGCCGAGGCGAAGGCGGTGGCGAAGACGGAAGTGGAGACAGAGACGGAAGCGAGACAGAGGTGGGGGCCGAGACAGAGGTGAAGGCGGAGGCAAAGGCGGAGGTGGATACCGAGACGAGGCGGGGGGAAGGCGGAGCCGAAGGCAGGCCGAGATGAAGGTGAAGGCGGTGGTGGAGGCGGGGTGAAGGTGGAGGCCGAGGCGGTGGCGAGACAGAGGTAAAGGCGGCGGCGGGGTGAAGGCGGAGACGGGAGTGAAGGTAAAGGCGGGCGCAGAGGCGGTGGCGAAGGTCGAGGCGAAAGCGGTGGCGGGCGCAATGGCCGTGGCGGGGGCGGTGGCTTAGGCGGTGGCGGGTGCGGGGGTGGGTTCGTTCTCGGAGGTGGGCTGCAGGAGCGCCGTGATCCGGAAGCGTCCGTCGCCGACGAGGCGCGCGTCGAGCCGTCCGCCCAGTGTGCCCAGCCTGACGTTGAGGTTGCCGATCCCCGAGCCCGGCGGCGTGACCTCGGACGGGCTGCCGTCGTTCTCGACGACCAGGCTGTCCGAGCCGACCGTGATCTCGCAGTGCCGGGCCGCGCTGTGCCGCAGCATGTTGGTGACGGCCTCCCGGAGAACCGTGCTCAGCACGCTCTCGGCGGCATGCGGCGGGGTGCCGTCCCGAACCACCCGGACGTCGATCCCCGCCGCGCCGAGCACCGAGCGGGCCGACTCCAGTTCGGGTTCGAGTTCCAGGTGCGGAGCGGCCCCGGTCACCGTCTCCATGTCGGCGCGGGCCCGTACGGCCATCTCCACGACGTCGGTGAGCTCGGCCCGGGCCCGGTCAGGGTCGACGGTCAGCAGTCTGCGGGCGAGTTCGCCCTTGAGCAGGAGCGCGGCGAGGCTGTGCCCGAGCAGGTCGTGCAGGTCGCGGGCGGCTCGCAGGCGTTCCTGGACGATGGCGGCGCGTGCGACCACGTCGCCGGCGGCCCGCAGTTCGTCGGCCAGCTGCGCGAGCCGGACCAGCCCGTACACGACGAGCCCGGTCACCAGCACGCTCACCACGGAGTTCACGATCACCGGGGTGCTCTGGCCCAGGGACCACGCGATGAGACCCATGCTCGCCATCACGGCGGCGGTCAGTGGCCACGCCAGGGTCGCTGGCAATATCACGAGCAGCGTGCCCGCCAGGAAGCCGGGCAGCCCACCCCACGCCTTCCCGAACCACACCAGCGGCAGATAACTCAGCACGACCTGCAACAGCAGTAGCCAGACCCAGTGTTCTCCACGCGGCCGGGTCCAGCGGAGCTGGAGAAGCACTACCGCCGTCAGGCAAGGCACCGCGACCAGCAACATCCAGGGGCTCGTCAGCAGAAGGAACGCTTTCGCGCAGAATCCGGCGAGCACGACCGCGAGCAGCCCCACGGCCAGGCGGTGTTCCCGGCTCGCCCGGACGGCGGGTGCGGGCGCGGCGGTGATCGCGGCCTCGACGGTGAAGCGGCCGTCGGGTCCGAGCCCGGTACGAAGGTGGCCGCCGACCGCCTCGACCTGACCGGCCAGCGGGGCCAGAGCCTCGGCGCCGAGCGCCGCCGTGGGCACCCCGTCGTTCGTGACGCGCAGGACGACGAGACCTTCGCTCTCGGTGGTCTCGATGGCGCAGTGCCGCGCCGTCCCCTGCCGTACGACGTCGGTGACGGCCTCCCGCAGCACGGTGGCCAGCAGCGCGCCCGCCTGCCCCAGCGGTTCCTCGTGGCCGACCCGGACCGTCACGTCGATCTCCGCCGCCGACAGTAGTCCCCGCGCCGCCGAGATCTCCGGGGTCAACGACAGACTGCGCAGGTCGGCGGCGGCGGACCGGGCAGTGGCCAGTGACCGGCGCGCCACCACGAGCACGTCCTCAAGATCCTCCGGCCGAACGTCGGCGACGGTGTTCGGCTCTGCGGTCGTGTCCAGCCCGGCGGTAGCGTCGCGTCCACCGGTCATGTCCGGCCCAGCGGCCATGCCGAGCCCGAGGGACGCGTCAAGCCCGGCGGTGGTGTCGAGCCCGGCGGTCGTGTCCGGCCTCGCGGCCGTGCTCAGTCCGGGGGCCGTGTCCAGCTCGGCAGTAGTGTCGCGCCCTGCGGTCGTGTCGCGCCGTGCGGTCGTGTCCAGTCCGGGGTTCGTGTCGAGTCCGGCGGTCCTGTCCAGCCCGGCGATCGTGCTCAACACGGCGATAGTGTCTAGCTCGGGGGCCGTGGCGCGTCCGCCGGTGGTGTCCGGCCTCGCGGTCGTGTTCAGCTCAGGGGCCGTATTCAGCCTGGCAGCAGCGTCGTGCCTGGCGGTCATGTCCAGTCCGCGGGTCTTGTCCGGCCTGGCAGTCGTGTCTGGCCCGGCGGTCGTGTTCAGCTTGGCGATCGTGTCCAGCCCGCGGCCAACGCTTTCGTTGAGCTCGGCCGCCATCCGGAGCCGTTCCTCCTCGACCGCCGCCAGCGCCAGCGTGACGCGGGCGGCGTGCACCTCGTCGATCCGGTCGGTCAGCCGCGACAGGCCGTACGTGACCAGCGAGATCAGCACCGCCGTGATCGTGAAGTCGAGGAGCTCGGGGATCGACTCGGCCCGGGTCGCGTGGATGACGGGCACCGTGAGCCCGACCAGCAGCGCCGTCCGCCAGGCCGAGGCGAGCAACAACGACCCGATGAGCAGGCCGATGATCCCGACCGAGACCTCGAACGGCAGCACCGCCACGTACACGAGCAGGGCCTGGAGCGCCATCACGCGGCGGTTCTGAAACCGCCGCAGCCGGGGCAGCACATACTGCAGCTGCAGTCCCAGCACCGCGAGAGAGAGCGGCACGACGACGGACGTCTTGCCCGGCCCGCTGACCGCGCTGAGCGCGTACACGCTCACCAGGCTGCCGAGCACCGCGATGGCGATGGTCCGCGCCGTGCGCGGATGCAGCTCGACGCGTGCCGTTCGTCTCCCGTGCAACCGACCCCCCAAGCCTCTAACGAGGACAAAAGGGATCTTATCGACCGGGTGGTTGCCTGGCCCGCCAGTTGCAGTGCAGGTTGGCGATGTTCTGCCGGTATGCGCTGGACGCGCTGACGCGGTCACCCATCTTGAAGAGGCGCGGCGGAAGCGGCTCGCCCGGATCCTCCAGCCACTCGACCAGCTGCAGATCCTTGATGCCGCGGTTTGGCGCGAGGCAGAGCACATGCCCGCGGTGCCCGGTGTCGCGGAACAGCCGTATGGCGAATCCCGAGCTGTTGAAGATTGATGAGGCGCTGTCGTCGAGGCTCTTGCCGTTCGGGTAGTGGTTGTTGCGCCAGTCGGCGTCGTTGAGGGCGACCAGCGACCGTTTCTGGCCTTGAACGTCTTGTCCTGGTACACGCAGAGCCGCTGTGCCGCGCACCCGGCGGGCCGGTTCCTGGTGATGGCGCGCCGGGACCGCGAAGAACTGCGGGCTGGCCTTGGCCGCCCAAGATTCGGCGGCCGAAGTCGGCGCTGTCGCGACGACGGAGCCCGCCATCGCGAGGAGCGCCGTGAGCATGATCTTCATGTGTCCTGCTCCCACCGTTCGACTGACCGACGCGGGGTGCTCGACCGTACGACGGCAGCAGAAAAGCAACGCGTCGCAGGACGCAGACGCTTGAGGGCGCATACAGGCCAGGATGTGGACGCTCAAGGATGCGGACGCTCAAGGACGCCGACGCTCAAGGACGCCGACGCTGAGGGCGCGGATGCGCCAGGACGCAGATGCGCCAGGACGCAGATGCTCGAGGACGCCGACGCGCTAGGAAGCCGACGCTCAAGGGTGCAGACGGGCCAGGACGTGATCGAGCCAGGACGTGATCGAGTCAGAACGCAGAAGCCTCAGAACGCAGAAGCCTCAGGACGCGAACGCCCCAGAACGGAACCGTCTCAGGAGGCGGGGATGAAACCGTCTCAGGAAGCAGTCGCCTCTGGACGTGATCGCGGGGAGCAGTCGCCTCAGTCGCTCAGGCCAAGGCGTCGGCGCTGATCACTCGACAGCTTGATGCTCGCGGCGGCGACGTTCTCCTCCAGATGGACGATCGTGCCTGTACCGGGGATCGGCAGGACGACCGGCGAACGGTGAAGCAGCCAAGCCAGCGAGGCTTGCGCCGAAGTAGCGTCGAGTTCGGCCGCCACAGTGGCGATCTCGGGTGTTGGCTTCGCCGCCGCCGGATGTACGGGCCGCCAGGGCAGAAAGGCGATGCCTGCCGCGTCACAGGCATCGAGCACCGCCTCATGCTCACGATCGAGCATGTTGTAGCGGTTCTGCACACTGGCCACGTCGATGATCTGCCGCGCTTCCTCAAGCTGGGCGACGGTGACCTCGGACAGTCCGATGTGGCCGATCTTGCCCGCGACCTGGAGCTCGCGCAGTGCCCCCACTTGGTCGGCGAGTGGAACCTCCGGGTCGACGCGATGCAGCTGGAGCAGTTCGAGCCGTTCCACCCGAAGACGCCGGAGGCCTTGCTCGACCTGGTCCCGCAGGAAGTCCGGCCGTCCGCAGAGCGCCGCCTCGCGCGGCGGATCCGGCGGCGCGACCCCGACCTTGGTCGCGATGAGGAGATCGTCCGGATACGGATACAGTGCCTCGGCGAGAAGCTCCTCGTTGGCGCCCCACCCGTACAGGTGCGCGGTATCGATCAGGTTGACGCCCAGCTCTACCGCTCGCCGCGCGACCGCGATGGCGCCTTCTCGTACAGCTCCGGCCTCGGTGGGCAGATGCATGGCCCCGAACCCGAGCCGCCGGACACTGCGCTCACCAATACTGAACGTGTCGAACGTCATTCCTCACCCTTCGGCCAGTTGATCACGCTAACAGCCGCAGAGCCCGGACCCACCCTCCTGCCAGAGCGAGCCGCCCCACCCGCCGCCGCTGTATGCCGTCTACCGCTGCCGCCTGCGGCTGCCGCAAGCCGCCGCTGTACGCCGCCACTGCAAGCCGCCCGAGTAGCTGGCCGCCATCTTCTTGCCAGCTCGGACGAGGTCGAACTGCTCCAGCAGTCCCGCACTCCGCTCCTACTCTTGCCGTGCCGCATGCAGAGATAATGGAGATCGGCCCTCAGGGCGAGGTTCTCCGCGCCGATCAACATGTTGTCGGTCACCGCTGCGAACTCCAGGCGACGCCGATTGCGGCGCGCATGTCCGTGGCGCGCATGTCCGTGGCGCGTACGCGGCGCGTACGTTCGCGGCTCGTGCGTCTGCGGCGCGTACGACTGCAGCGCGTTACGACTGCGGCTCGTCGGCAGATCATGCGGCGATCCGCAGCCACCCGGCGTCGGTCTTGATCAGCGTGGACAGCATCTGCGCGGTCGTGGTCTTGCCAGCGCCGTTGGGTTCGAGGAGCTACCAGACCGTCCCAGCCGGAATCTTCAACTCGATGCCGTCCGGCGGCGGCGCCCTGTCGCCGTGCGCTCTGCACAGTCCGGTCGCCTTGGTGTATGTGGGTTCGGGGTGGCGACCGCCCATGCCCCCTGCATCAGCCGGCGGCCACGCTGGCTACCGACGTGGTGATCCTCTGTCGCGCGCCGATGAACGTCCATGGCGTCGTTGACACCCTTCTGCAACCCGCTGAAATCCCGGACATTTCACTAAAGGCTGGAAGGTCCACTAAAGGCTGGAAGGTCCACTAAAGGCTGGAAGGTCCACTGACAGCGGCAGCGGTCAATTTTCTGGTGGCTAGTGTTCGATCTTTAGCTGCGAAGAGCGACGATTTGCCTGCGCCCTGGGCGGCGGCTGCCGCCACCTTTTGTGCATTGCAGGATTCTGTGCAATCTCAATCAATGTGTTAGGTCGGCATCGGTCACCCCTCTGAAGCACCAATCCGCCCGGCTGGCAGGTGAGGCGGGGCTGAAGACCTAAAAGCGGCATCGACAAGAAAGGAGCGGCGGGCCGGGGCGCGTTCGGATAGGCGGGACTTCCCTGGTGGCTGAGGTTCGTGCCTTGGCCGCGCGGAGCGCGGATTCCCGGCGCAACCCCAGGCCACAGCCCACCCCCACCCTTCGCACATGACTGGACTCCCGCAACCGCAACCAACGTGACCACAACCCCCAAAAAGCCGGACAGGAGCGTAATGAGTCATTTCGGCTCCGCTCAACCGGCGGCCTAGATCAGCCGACTTAATCTCTGACTCACCCGCCCGCAACCACCCCACCACCGTGGGACGACAACCCACCTCAAGGTTCCAAAAAATCAATGACCAGAAAACGCCACACCGATCATGTAAACGGTTCGTCACTGACCGTGAAAAGCGATACAATGAACCCATGCATTCGATCGTGGCAGACCGCGACCTGGAGGCCGCTTCCGACCAGCAACTGGTCGAAGCCGCCGCCACGATCATCACTGCACTCACCCACCGGCCCCGCACCCAAACCGGCGCCGAAGCCATGGAACTCGCCGAAACACTGGCCGCTGTGCTCGATCAAGGTGAATTGCCGTTGGCCGAGCTGATCGGTGTGGTGGATCGGTTCGGGCAGATGAAGGACTGGGGCCTGGCGTCCACCCAGGCGTGGCTGCGGTGCCGGATGGGGATGCGCGGCGGCCGTATCCACGAACGCATCACCCTGGCCCGGCAACTACACCGCCTGCACCAGGTGCGCGAACGGCTGGCGGCCGGGACACTGTCGCATGGGTATGCCGCCACCATCGCTGACGCCCTCCAACGCCTGGACAACGACCAAGACTGCGCCGAAGGCGAACAGATCCTTTTGACCGCCGCCGACGGCGGCGTGTCACCGCTGCAGATCGCGCAACTCGGCACGACCCTCCACGACCGGGTCAACGAAGCCAACGGCACCGACAAGCCGCCCGAAGATGTGCAGCGCGGTTACGCCCGGTCCTGGCTGACGGCCAACCGGTCCATCGACGGCGGCTGCTACCTCAAAGGCTGGCTCAACCCCGAAGACACCGCCATCCTGAACGGCAAACTCGCACCGTTGGCTAAGCCAGCTGGATCTGACGATCTGCGGGACCGCGCCGAACGCACCGCCGCAGCGCTGACCACACTGCTATCCCAAGGACACAAAGACAGCCGCGTCACCGTCATCGCCCACCTGGACACCTTGACCGGCGACGACACTCCAGGACGGTTGCGCGACGGCACACCGATTCCCGCCGCGCAGGTTAGGCGGCTGGCGCTCAACGCCGGAATCTCCACCCTGATCCTGGGCGCCAAGGAGGTGCCGCTGTATCTGGGCCGCACCGCCCGCATCGCAAGCCCCGCCCAACGCCAGGTGCTGGAAACCCTCTACGACACCTGCGCGGTCCGCGGCTGTGAAGTACCCGGCCTCCTGTGCGAGATCGACCACGTCGATGGATGGGCACTGGGACACAGCCCTACCGACATCGACAAGCTGGCGCTGTGCTGCGGCTGGCACAACCGGTGGAAACACGCCAACCCCGAACAAATACAGATCAGCCAGGGGCAGGACGGACGCTACATCTACCGGACACTCCCGCCCAAGGGCAAGGCCGCACGATCCAGACGAAGACTGGTCGATCAGGCCGACAACCCGTGGCGCAACGACCACCACGCGGCCTGACCCCACCCCATAGCTCCAGCCTGCAGCCCGGCGCAACCACCCCACGCCGGGCCTACAGGCACGCCTGCACCCCAAAGCTTCAGGGTCTGCGCCCTACTCCGGTGACGAACTCCCGGATGCGTAAGGGGCCGCTCGTGGCTGGTGACAGTGGCGGCGTCTCCATCCCCTCGCCGCCGCGCAAGCCCTGCACGAACTCCCGCAGTGCTTCCCTTCCGCTGCGTGTCGGCCCCCAGCCGAGCTCGTCGTGGGCCCGGCCGATGTTCATGATGGGGACGCGGAGGGCCAGGTCCAGGAGTTGGGGCGAGGCCGGTACGAGGTGCAGCGACCAGGCCGCGGTCAGGGCGGCGCGGGCGGCCTGCAAAGGGATCCGCACTGTGCGGGCGCCGAAGAGGCCGGCGAGCTCCGCGGCGTCGATGACCGGATCGGCGGCGATGTTGAACGGTCCGCGCATGTTCCCCGTGGCCGCCAGCCGGAAGGCCTCACCCGCGTCGGCCGAGTGCAGTACCTGGAACCGCAGGCCGGGCATGTCGGGAACGAACGGGATCAGCTCGTTCCGCACCAGCCGGCCCGGAAGGAGGGGCCCGGCGAAGATCCGGCGCTGACCTGGCGCGGACTCGTGCTTGAAGCAGAATCCCGGTCGTAGCCGGACGACTCTGCATTCCGGGTGGTCTCTCTCGAAGCCGTCGAGCAGGCGTTCGACGTAGGCCTTCTCCCGGCCGTACGCCGCGGTGGGCCAGCTGTGTGTCGGCCATGTCTCGTCCACCGCGCGGTCCTTGGGTCCTGGTGAGTAGGCGCCGACAGAGGAGGAGTAGACGAAGGCAGGGACGCCTGCCTTGGTGACGGCACGCATTACCCGTTCGCTGCCAAGCACGTTGTTGCGCCAGGTGACGATCGGGTCGTGTGTCGGTTGGAAGAGCCAGGCCAGATGGATGACCGCGTCCGCACCGCGCAGGAACGGGACGAGATCGGCTGTGCGGACGTCGGCGACGGCCCAGTCGGTCTTGTCGGCCTCCCAGTCGGGCAGGCGGCGTGCCAAACCGCGTATCGAGGTGACCCGTGGGTCTGCGCTCAAAGCTTGTACGGTGCTCGTCCCTATGTTGCCGGTGGCTCCGATGACGACGATCCGCATGACGATTCCTTCCCCCGAGTTATCGCAACGCTTCGGCGGCGACGCGTAGGCGGAGGTCTTCGATGAGCTCGGACTGGTGCCGGGCCCGCGAAAGGAGGTCGTCCAGCCGTTCGCCGTCCAGCTCGGGCACCGCTGTTGTCCGCAGCGAGGCCCACAGGGCGGACTTTCCCTCCACACCGAGTCGTAGTAGCTCAAGCTCCACGAGGTCGCTGAGCGGCGACCTTCGTACGATCCGGCCGTTGGGCTTCAGTCGTCCGGCCTTCTCGGCCGCCCAGGCCCCCATGACCTTGTAGCGCCGGACCGGGACGTCGAGCGCGGCCATGATCTCCAGCAGCGCGTCCCGATCGTCGGCGATGTCCTGGGCCAGCCCCCGCAGCACCTTGTCGTCCTTGGCGCCGGCGATCCGCCGTGCCAGCTCGACACCGGTCGTGGCGCCGGCCAGGTGATCGTTCAGATAGATCCCGAGCAGCCCCGTCCGACCTGCGGTCTTCGCCATGATCGAGCCTCCGAGCGTTCTTTCGGAGGTCCCTGCCCGCCAGGATCGCGGCGAACCTTCCGCCTCAGCGGGCGGCGCGCTGGAGGCGGAGTGTGCCGATCTCGGTGGCGTTCTTCATGAGCTCGGCGTTCACCCAGCCGATCATGTGGGCGACGGTGTGATCGGGGTCGTTCTGCCAGGGGAACGGGGCGGTGGCGTCGAGGTCGGAGTCGGTGAGGCGGTCGAGGACGGTCAGCCAGTCTTTGCGGAGGTCGCGCAGCCACTCGACGGTCGCGTCCTCGCCGGGCCAGGTGATCTCGGTGCGTTCACGTGGCGGTCTTCCGCCGGCGTGATCGATGGTCGTGCTCCACCACCAGCCGATATGCCAGGTCAGCCAGGCGATCGTCGGGGCGGGGACGGGGTCCGGCTCGGTGTCCGCCCAGTCCGGCAGCCAGGTTCCGTCGGACGTGGGGCGTACGGTCCATCAGTGCGGCGCCGGCTCCCAGAGGAAGTCGTCGGGGACGAGCCGTTCCAGGTGGTACTCGAACAACGACCAGGTCAGGTCGAACTGCCAGCGCAGCAGATCACCTCGTGATGCCTTCATGGGGCCGACCCTGGCATATCGCGGTGGCGATCTTGAACTGGTTATTGATCTATCCTCCTGCTGATCATTCCGGTCGGAGGCGGGTCATATGGGTAGCAGTGGCGCGGCGTTGCTCTTCAGGAAGCATGAGCCGTCGGCCGGCCGGACGGTCGCTCAGCTGGTCGTCTGGGCCGTGCTGGGGATCCTCATCGGCGCGGCGATCGTGATCTCCGTCCTCGGCTGGATCGCCGTCAGTGTCGAGTCGGGCGGAAGTTGCGGGAGCGGCTCCTGCCCCAACGGCTCGGCCCTGCACTTCGCCGCGTTCTTCTTCGTGATCGTCTGCTGGGTCCCGATCGTCGGGGCGGCCGCACTGGTGGGCTTCCGGCTGCCCGCGGCCCTCGCGCTGGTCGTCGCCCTGGTCGCGGGTGGTTATGGCGGGATCCTCCTGTGGGCGGACGTGCATGGCGAGAGCTACGACGAGTTGTGGGCGGCCGCGCCCGACAGGCCGAGTTCGTTGCGCGGGAAGGGCGCGTGGGTGACCGGGAACCGGGTCGTCCGGGTCCGTACCGATGGCGCGATCGCCTATGACCTGCGCGTTGGCGCGCAGCCGTGGACCTATCAGGTGCCCGAGCCGTACATCGTCTGCACGATGGCCGAGTCGGCGGCGGACGGGATCGGGCTGCTCGCGTACGGACGCGAGAACGGGCCGTGCGAGCAGGTCGTCGCCGTCGATCTCACCAGTGGAAAGCAGCTGTGGAAGACGGGGCTGGGCAAGGTTCTGCGGACGTGGAGCCCTGGGGTCACCGGGATCCTCGCCACGAGTGCCGGATCGGCCGTCCTGTCCACCGAGCGGGGCGCGCGTGGTCTGGACCTGCGCACGGGCAAGGCGAGGTGGACGTGGAAGGCCCCCAAGTCGTGTGTGTTCGACCCGCGTATCAACGGGCTGGCCGCCTCCGGCACGGCCGTCGCGACCACCGTCCAGTGCGGGCGCGACGCGGCGAGGACCACCGTCGCCGTCCTGGAGCCCGGTACCGGTGCTCAGCGCTGGTCGGCGCCGATGCCCACCGCGGCCAAGGCTGAAGACACCTCCGTTGTGTCCGCGGATCCGGTGGTCGTCTACAGCAAGGAGCCCGGCGAGCGCGGCAGGCAGCAACTGGTCACGTTCACGCCGGACGGCCGTCAGCGCGCCGCGTTCCCCACGTCCACCAGCAAGGGCGACCTGCAGTTGTACGCGCGGGACCAAGGCGGGATGCCCGTCCGGACCTTGCGGGTACAGGGGGACGTCATCGTCGCCGTTGCCGAAGGCCACCGGAAGTACTCCTGGGAGGCCGATTTCGTCGCGTTCGACCTCACGGGCAGGGAGCTCTGGCGGCACAAGACCAGCAACGGCGTCGACGGCCTGCTCACGACGGCCGATTCGGTCAGCCTGTTGACGCCGCGCAGCCGCAAGAACAAAGCGTCCGAACTCGTCGTCCTGTCCCTCGCGAACGGCAAGGTCACCAAGAAGCTCACGCTGCTGCACGGGTTCCGCGACGATCCCGCCCTGGTGCTCACAGGCCCGGAGCGCTACGTGTTCGTCCAGAGCGGCGCGGAACCCAAATCCCCGCCGGTGACGGTCTTCCGCCGCTGACGGTCTTCCACGGCTGACCCGCGTTCCCGGAGCGCCGCGAGACGCGGGACAGGCGACCGTCGACCGAGAGGCGCGGGACAGCCTGCCGTCCACTGCGAGATGCGGGGGCGACTGTCCATCGTGGGGCGCAGGGCAGGCGACCGTCCACCACGGGACGCGGGGCAGACTGTCGTCTGCCCCGCGCCTTGGTCGGTGTCGGCGCCGCCGGGTCACTTGGGACGGCAACCGGGCTGTTGAGGCGGCAGCCGGGTTACTTGGCGCGGCCGCTGGGTTGCCTGGGGCGGCCGCTGGATTACTGGGGCGGCAGCTTCGGGCCGGTGTCGGTCCACTCCCCGAGCTCGAACACCTTGTACGAGGCGATCTCGCCCGGCTTGTGGAATCGGTCGGGCATGTCCTTGACCCGCAGGCTGCGCGGCTTGCCATTGTCGCCGGGGGGGAGCTTGCGGCTGCCTCGCGGCGGGGTCACCACCAGGTCCCGGACGGCCAGCAGCGCCCCGGTGCCGGGGTCGATGATCCATTGGCGCCGGTAGGTGCCGAGCTGCTTGGGGGCGGTGTAGAGCCCGAGCGGCACGGTCGAGTCCACCGGGAGTGAGATCGCCGTTCCGGTACGGCCGAGGGGGTCGGTCGTCGTGCCCTCGGCCTTGACGCCGGGCAGGGCGGCGAGCATCCGGTAGGTGGCGGCCCGAAGTGCTGGAGGAGTGGGCGCGGTGGACAGCAGGGACTCGGCCACATCGCTCAGCGCCCGGCTGCGCGCCTTGCCGCGCAGGGCCCGCATCGGCTCCTCCGGGCCGTTGGCCTGGTATGCGCGCCAGTGACCCTTGAGGTTGAGCAGCGCGTTCTGAAGTCGGGCGGGCTCGGCCGGCAGTGCGACGAACTGTTTCTGCGTCAGCCCGTAGAAGACCCCGTCGTCGTTCGGGGGGCTCGGACGTACCGACAAGCCCGTGTTCGAGTTCTTCAGGAACATGGTGACAGGTCCTTCAGCCGACGGGACCTCCAGTCGAGAGGGAGATCCGGCCGCCTGCCATTTCTGCTTGTCCTGGGGGGTCCAGGGGCGGGCGGGCAGGTCCTGGTCGCCCCACCAGCCGTTGCCGTCCTGCGCCGCCCAGCCCTCGTACCGCTGCAAGGACACGATCTTGTAGTGATCCGCGGCGCTCTTTCCGGCCGCGAAGATCTCGCCCTCGATCAGCCTCGAGTGCCAGTACTTCCCGGTCTTGCCCTTCTCCGCGCTGGTCGCGGCGACCAGCAGCGCGTTGCCGGGCACGGGGCCGGCGCCCGTCTTGCCCGGACCGCCCGTGCCGGTGCCTGCGGAGTCAGACGGCAGGGTGAGGACGGCCACCGCGCCCGCCGCCACAGCCGTCACCGCCGCCAGGCTCACCAGTGGCAGTTTGAAGGAGGGGGGCAGCTTGAGGGCGCGCCGCCGTCGCTGGGACGAGACGTCCGCTCGCCAGCCGACCCGCATCGCGAGCTGTTCCGAGTTCTCCTCGCGCGCGAGCGTGGTCCGCATCTCCCGCAGCGCGTCGAGCTCATCCATGGTTCTTCTCCTCGAAGTTCTCCTGCGGGAGGGCCTTGCGGAGCTTCGCCCGGACCCGGTGAATCTTGGCTTTGACGGTGCCGAGCGGCAGATCCAGAGTGGTCGCGATCTCGGCGTAGGACAGTTCGCCCCACGCGAGCAGCAGCACGGCGCTGCGGTCCTGCGCGCTCAGCGAGGCGAGGGCCTTCGCGAGCCGGGGGCCGAGCGCCGCGGCCGCCGCGCGGTCGCTGGCGAGGTCGGCGACGCCGTCCTCGGCGGGGTCCACGCCGGTACGGGCGAACGCCCGGTACATGCGGGTCTCCTGCCGGTGGTGCTTCGCGATCAGGTTGCTGGCGATGCCCCACAGCCAGGCGCTGAATTCCGCCCGCCCGTCGAACCTCTCGCGCTGCCTGAACGCGATCGCGAACGTCTCCGACACGAGGTCGTCGGCGAGGGGGAGCCCGAGGCGCCGTTTGATGTACGCGTGGAGCCGTGGCGCGTGGCGGCGGAACAGTTCGCCGAACGCCTCCGGGTCGTCCAGGGAGACCTTGACGATCCTCAGATCGTCCAGTTTCTCCCCGGGGAGACCGCTCACCGCTCTCGCCGTGGCCATAGGCCGGCGTCTCTCTTCATGGATGCGTCCTCCGGGGACTCAGGGTGGCTGACACCTCCTCTATCCCGAAGCCCCGGTCGCGGTTGCGTCCCATCCGCACTATCTGCCCCATCCGTTCCACTCCAGAGTGAACAATCCGTCTCGTTCCGTATGCGCGAGAGGTCAAGATCTTCTAGGTTCGTCCTTGGTCCATGGAGATCAACTACAGAGGACGACACCATATGAAGACCCGTCTCATCACCGCCGCCGCCGCGTTCGCCCTGGCCGGAGGCACGATGGTCGCCACCACCGGAACGGCCCACGCCGCAGGCGCCGGCGCCGAGCGCGTCGCGTCCGTCCAGGCCGGCTCGGCGAGCGCCACCGCCGCGGCCAAGAAGTTCAACTACGTCAAGCCCTGGGGCTCCGTCCGCGGTTACGCCACCCTCAAGGCCATCAAGGGCGTCATGACCGACCGCGCGAACGACGGCAAGTGCGTCCAGGTGACCGTCTACTGGTACGTCAAGGCCAACAAGAAGGGCACGAAGGTCAAGCTCCGCGACACCGACCGCGGCACGGTCTGCGGCAAGGGCAAGTCGAAGAAGTTCACGTCCGTCCCGGACTACAAGCGCCGCCCGTTCAAGGCGTACGGCGCCATCCTCACCGCGAAGCCGGTCGCCGCCCGCTAACTGGTCGGACCAGCCTGACCAGCACGCGCTGAACGGCGGGCGGGGCGGGTGATCCCGCCCTGCCCGCCGTTGCGCTGAGGACTGTCGAAATGTGACTCATCGGCCCCTGAAATACCATTCCTGAGCAAGCAGAAAATTCGGCGGACCCGCCTCTACCCTTCCGGGGGCATGGGCCCACGCCAGGACATGAAGAAGGCCAAGCGCCGCGGCGACCTCGCCGACCGCGTCTCCGTCGAGCTCATCCGTGCGGACGGGGTGGTACGCGAGGTCCGGACGTCCCCGCTCGTGCCGCCGATCACCACGGGCGGCATCGCCGACATCCCGTTCACCAACGCCGCCGAGGCCCCCTCCGCGGTCGTCGTCCGCCGCAGGACCGACGACGGCTGGCAGCCGGTCACCGCCGCCGCCTTCGCCGACGAGGTGCGCGTGGTGGCCAAGGGCCTCATCGCCGCCGGCCTGGCTCCCGGTGGCCGCGTCGCGCTCATGTCCCGGACGCGGTACGAGTGGTGCGTCCTCGACTTCGCGATCTGGGCCGCGGGCGGGCAGACGGTGCCCATCTACGCGACGTCCTCCCTCGACCAGATCGAATGGATCCTGCGAGACTCTGGCGCCGCCTTCGTCATCGCCGAAACCGCCGAGAACGCAGACTCCGTAGCCGAGGCGGCGGCTGCGGTGCGGGTGTGGCAGCTGGACGATGGGGGCGTCGCCGAGCTGTCTGCCCTCGGCCAGGACATTCTCGACGAGGAAGTCGACAAGCGCCGGGCCGAGCTCACCCCCGAGACCATCGCCACCATCTGCTACACCTCGGGTACGACTGGACGGCCCAAGGGCTGCGTGCTCACCCACGCCAACCTGCACGCCGAGGCCGCGAACACCATCGCGTTGCTGCATCCGATCTTCACCGAGGTCACCGGCCAGACCGCGTCGACGCTCCTCTTCCTACCGCTGGCCCACGTCCTTGGCCGCACGATCCAGATCGCCTGCCTCCAGGCCCGCATCGAGCTCGGCCACTGTCCGAGCATCAAGCCCGACGACCTGCGCCCCGAGCTGGAGTCGTACCAGCCCACGTTCGTCGTCGGCGTGCCGTACCTCTTCGAGAAGATCCACGACACCGGCCGGGCGATGGCCGAGAAGCTCGGCCGCGGATCGTCCTTCGACCGAGCCGATCGCATCGCGGTGCGTTTCGGCGAGGCGCACCTGGCCAAGTTCCTCGGCACCGGCCCGGGCCCGAGCCTCAAGCTCTATCTCGCGTGGGCCCTGTACGACCTGCTCGTCTACCGGCGCATCCGCAAGGCGCTGGGCGGCAAGCTCAGCTACGCCATCAGCGGCGGCTCCCCGCTGGATCCCAGGCTCGCGCTCTTCTTCTACGCCTGCCAAGTGGTCATCTATGAGGGCTACGGGCTGACCGAAACGACCGCCGCGGCCGTGGTCAGCCCACCGTTGAACCCACGCCCCGGCACGGTCGGGCTCCCCGTCCCCGGCACCTCCGTCCGCCTGGCCGACGACGACGAGATCCTGATCAAAGGCGGCGTCGTCTTCTCCGGCTACTGGAACATCGAGGACGAACCACTCCAGGACGGCTGGTACGCCACCGGCGACCTGGGACGCTTCGACGACGACGGCTATCTCTCGATCATCGGCCGCAAGAAGGACATCCTCATCACCAGCGGCGGCAAGAACGTCTCGCCCGCCCCGCTGGAGGACAGGCTGCGCAGCCGTCCCCCGATCATGCAGTGCGTCGTCGTCGGCGAGGGCCGCCGCTACATCGCCGCGCTCATCACCCTCGACCCCGAGGCGATCGAGCACTGGCTGGCGGTGCGCAAGCGCCCCCGCGACACCCCGTTCGACGACCTCCGCAACGACGCCGATCTGCTCGCCGACATCCAGAAGGCCGTCGACTACGCCAACGAGGCGGTCTCCACGGCCGAGTCCATCCGCAAGTTCCGGATCATCGAGGGCGACTTCACCGAGGAGAACGGCCTCCTGACCCCCTCCCTGAAGATCAAGCGCCAAGCGATCCGCACGGCCTACGCCGCGGAGATCGAGGCCCTCTACAGCGAGTGAGCCGCCGGCCGCGCCCGCTTGGCGTAGCCGGTCACGGGACTCGTCTCCACCCGCTCGACGCCGGTCGGCGGTCGGACTCTGCCAGCCGCCAGGGGCGAATCCGTGACCGAATCCACCAGATCAGCCTAGAACGGTGTCGGATTGCGGCGTCGAGGCCGGAACCTCTGGACTGTTCGGGGACGACAGGGTCAGTCTCGGCCCATGGACATCCACGGCTTTCACCACACCGGCATCCTGACCCGTGACCTGGACGGCCTGGAGCGTGCGTACACCTCGTTCGGCTTCACCCTGAGCCCGCGCTCGCGGCACCTGCTGAGCGTGCGCCCCGGAGAGGCCCCGGTCACCGGCTGCACGGCCAACCGCTGCGCGCCGTTCGGCGACGCGTTCATCGAGCTGCTGGGCATCGTGGACGAGTCGGCGCCGGACCCCTGGCACACCAAGGCGATACCCGATGGTTTCCGGATCCTCATCTTCGACACCGCCGACGCCGAGGCCACCGACGCCCGCCTGACCACCGCCGGTCTGCGCACGTCCGGCGTCCTCGACCTCGAACGCGACGTCGACACCGAGCAGGGCGCCCGCGTCCTGCGGGCCCGCGCCGTCCACATCGACCCGCGTTCCACGCCCGAGGCGTCCGTGGGCATCGCCCAGCACCTCACCCGCGAGTACGTCCATCAGCCGCGCTACCTGGACCACCCCAACGGAGCACGCGCGCTCGGCGCGGTGCTGATCGTGGCCGGCGACGCGGAGTTCGACGTGGTCCGGGACCGCTACGCCCGCATCCTGGAGACCGCGCCGCGCACCGAAGGCCCGCTCACCATCCTTCCCATGGCCACCGGCCGCCTGGAGATGATCAGGGCCTCGAACGCCGCCGAGTTCCTCCCCGACGAGCCGACCCCCGCCTCCGGCGGTTCCTCGTCCTATCTCGCGGCGATGACCATCCACGTCCACGACATCGCCCACGCCCGCGCCCTCGTCGAGAAGGAGGGCACCCCGGCCCACTCGACCCCGGACGGCTTCTTGATCTCCGCGAGCGACGCCTACGGCGCCACCCTGTTCTTCGAGGCCGGATGATCGCGGCTAGCCGGTGAGGGACTGAGTGCCGAGGACGGTGATCAGTTCGAGGCGTTCGGCGTCCTCGGTGCCGGGCTCCGCCGTGTAGATCATGATGCGCAGATCGCTGCCCGCCACGGTCAGCACGTCGCAGTCCAGCGTCACCGGGCCGACGCGCGGATGGTCGACGGTCTTGCGCGACGCCTCGTGCCGTCCGGGGGCACCCGATTCCCACAGTTCGGCGAACCGCGCGCTGCCCGCGCGCAGTTCCGCGACCAGCCGCCGCAGCTGCGGATCGGCGGGATAGAGCTCGGACGCCACGCGCAGATCGGCGACCAGCGCGGTCTCGTGGGCGCGCTGGGCCTCCGGGGAACGCCGGGCGCCGGTGCCCGGGCCGAGGAAGTGGCGCCACACCCCGTTGCGTTCGAGGCCCCGCTGCCCGGACGGGTCGCCCATCAGCGCGATGTGCGGCTGGTTGACCATGAGGAGTGTCCAGGACGCGTCGAAGACCGCGACGGGCGTCCCGGTGAGCCTGTCCAGCAGCCGCTGGACGCTCGGGGTGATGTGGCCGGGCACGGTGTCGGGGCCCGGCGGCACCAGGCCGGCCAGCCGGAAGAGGTGGGCGCGCTCGGTCCCCGACAACCGCAGCGCCCTGGCCATGGCCTCGACGACCTGCGGCGACGGATGGGACGCGCGGCCCTGTTCGAGGCGGGTGACGTAGTCGACCGAGATGCCGGCCAGCATGGCAAGCTCCTCGCGGCGCAGCCCGGGCGCGCGCCGTTGCCCGCCGGTCGGCAGCCCGGCCGCCTCCGGCGAAACCCGGTCACGCCAGCGGCGCACCGCCTCGCCGAACTCCCCGTGTGCCATGTCTCCAGTGTGCACCGCGAGCCGTGGGCCTGCCTGGTACCGGCAGTCCCAGGAAGATCCGACGACTGCCTGGCCGCGCCGCCGCGGCGGATTCTGGGGACATGACGACAACACTGATCACCGGAGCGAACAAGGGCCTCGGATACGAGACGGCCCGCCGGCTCGTCGAGGCGGGCCACACCGTCTACGTCGGCAGCCGGGACGCCGAGCGCGGCCGCCGCGCCGCCGAACGGCTGGGCGCGCGGCCGCTCGTCCTCGACGTCACCGACGACGCGTCCGTGGCCGCGGCGGCGAAGATCGTCGAGGCCGGCGGCGGCCTCGACGTGCTGGTCAACAACGCGGGCATCGAGCAGAGAGGGGACGGCAACATCGTCGTCGGCGCGGCCGAGCTGACCGGCGACATGATGCGGGCCGTCTTCGACACGAACGTCTTCGGCGTGGTGCGGGTGACCCACGCCTTCCTGCCGCTGCTGCGGCGGTCCACGGCGCCGGTCGTGGTCAACGTCAGCAGCGGCCTGGCCTCCCTGAGCCGCGTCAGCACCCCGGACGACCCGGCGTACGCCTACCCCGGGGTCGCCTATCCGGCGTCGAAGGCCGCGGTCAACATGGTCACCGTCCAGTACGCGAAGGCGCTGCCCGGCATGCGGATCAACGCCGTCGAGCCCGGTTTCACCGCGACCGACCTGAACGGCAACACCGGCACGCAGACGGTCGAGGAGGGCGCCGAGATCATCGTCCGCATGGCGACCGTGGGCCCCGACGGGCCGACCGGCGGCTACTTCGACGCCGCCGGTCGCCTTCCGTGGTGATCTTCGTGGGGAACCTGGGGTCCCAGCCTCGGCTATGAGGTCGGGACGGGTGCCGGGTTGGCGTCGCAGTAGGCGTCGGCGCCCTTCGTGGAGTCCGGGCGGGTGCCGTCCCTCAGGTAGGCGATGACGTGGCCGTTGACGCACGCGTTGGCGTTGGCCGTCAGGGACGAGCCGTGGAAGATTCCGCCACGCTCCAGGACGAACCGGGAGTTCGGGAACAGCTTGTGCACCTCGGAGGCGCCGCGGACCTGGGTCGCGCCGTCGTTCTCCGGCTGCACCAGCAGGATGTTCACGTTGCGGTCGCCGACCTTCTGCGGCTTGCCGCCACGCACCGGCCAGAAGGCGCACGGCGCGTTGTACCAGGCGTTGTTCCACGTCATGAACTTGTTGCCCTGGCGGTACCGGCGTGAGAAGTCCTTGTGCCAGCGTTTCCAGGCGCGCGGCCAGGACGTGTCGCGGCACTGCGTCGCGGTGTACGTCGCGTAGGTGTTCTGCACGGGGTAGTCAGGCTCTCCTGCGTAGTTGGCCCTCAGCCCAGCCGGGTCCTTGCGCAGCACCCAGTCGGCCAGCACCTTCGCGTGGTACGTCCAGATTCCAGGCCCCAGGGGTTGCCGAATCGTGACTAGTTACCTGGCACTAGTCCGAAACTCCCCGATTTGGGACACAACATGAGAACCCCTGGCCGTGACCAGGGGTTCTCATGTGTCAGGGGTGCTGAGACCCAGGGGTAAGGGGTCAGCGGATGACGGTCAGCGTCACGCTGTTGCCGGCATACGACACCTTGAAGCGGTGGCCGTCCGCCTTCACGACGCTCCCCTGGGGCAGCCCGCGGAATGTCCCGCTGATCGATCCGCCACTCATGATCGTCAGCTTGGCGCCCCGGGTCAGGGGTCCGCGCACATCCAGGTCCAGGTTTCCGGACAGCGCCAGGGCACCGGTGGCTCGCACGCTCGTGTAGTCGCTGTCGCCAGAGACGGTCACGGCGAGGCGACCTGAACGGCCGATGCGTACGTCCCCTCCGGCGTTCAGGACATTGCCGGGAACGACGCGCGCATTGGCGGCACGCTCGGCTTCCCTGCGCGTGACACCGGGTCGCAGTTCGCCGCCGGAAACGTTGACGTTGCCAGCCACGCGGCCACTGCCGCCGAGCGTCCCGCCGTACACGTTGATGGGGCTGGCGTGTGAGCCGACGACCGAGAGCTTGCCGTCGAGGACTGTGCTCGTCCCATGCCAGGTGCCGTTGCCCGCAAGGAACAATGTCCCGTCGCCACGCTTGGTGAGGCTGCCCGTGTAAACACGGCTCTTCCGTGCCTTCTCGCGCCGCGTGCCAACGGCGAAGTCGAACTTGTCCTTCTCAGTCGCGTCCGCGGGGAGGCCGTGCGTCCATCCCCTGGCCTCCTTGGTCGCCTTCCAGGCGGCCGCTTCGGCGGCGTCCTCCTGCTTGCGCGCCTGCGCGGCGACGTCGGAGATGTCGTTCGACCACACGTCGGTGTATCCGCGCATGTCGACGTTGAACGGGCCCAGCAGCTGGCCCGGGCCGTTCATGGCCTCGCGCAGGCTGACCGTGTGCCAGCCGTTGCGGTTGTCGGGAACCTGCACGATCTGGCCGCGCGTGGGGTTCGGAACGGCCGTCCCGCTCGCGTCGTTGATCGTGTTGTTCTGCCGGCCGGTCGTGAACATCGTGTAGAGCGCCTGCGTGTTGGTCATGTACGGGAAGCGCTGCATGATCAACGTCAGCGCCGCCGCCGAGTGCGGCCCGGCCATCGACGTCCCCGACGCGGCCCGGTACCGCGCCTGCGGCACGCCGTCGACGACCTCCACCCACGTGCTGTTGATCAGCCGGCTCGGCGCGGTGATGCAGGACCACTTCGCGACCCCGCACTGGTTGAACTCCTGCTGCCCCGGGACCAGCACCGAACCGTCCGCGTTGAACGTGCGCCCGATGTTGGGGTTGATCCCCGAGGTGGTGTACCAGCGTCCCTCCAGGTCGGGCCGGTAGTACGGGGTGGCGGCCCGCGCCGTCGGGTTCGCGACGCCGGCGTTGCCGGCGGTGAACTGCAGGAGCTTGCCGGACCGCGCGACCCGGATGGCGCCGTTGAGCCAGTGAACGGTGTTGCCGTTCGCATCGGCGACGCCATCGGGAGTCGACAGGTAACGCCACGCCGCGTTCAGGCCGAAGGTGCTCGGGCTGCCAGGCGGCGGCTCCAGCGTGTTGTAGTTCTCCGTAGGTGGCGCGCTGCCCCAACTCGTGGTGATGAGCCTGATGGGCTTGCCGTTCGCTGTCTTCGCCTTGGCCACGGCACGGTAGACGTTGGCGAGATAGGCGTTGTCGGGCGTCTGCGCGGGAGTCGCGGTCGGCGGCAGCAGTCCGTAGAACACGCCGTCGGTCTTGTGGGTGTTGCCCATGTAGAGGCGGCTGTTGAACGCGACGCCGTGCATGTTGGCCGCGGGCCCGTCCGGCTGCGTCTCGCCGACGCCGTCGCGGCTCGCGGCGATGGTCCCGCTGACGTGCGTGCCATGACTGTCGTTGAACGCGGGATCGTACAGCCCCGACGTGGGCCCGGTCTGCCCGCCGCTGGCCGTCACCGGCACGAAGCGGTCCCCGACCTTGTAGCCGGTGTCGAGGCTGCCGTGCTCGCGCACATGCCCGGCGAAGTAACCCGAGTCGACGACGCCGATGTTCATCCCGCCACCGGCGAAGCCGCCGGCGTAGGCGAACTCCGCTCCGATGGACACCAGGCCGGAGTCGCGGTCGAACTCGGGGGTGCGCCAGCTCGCCGGGTCGCCCAGGCGGCCGGGATCTCCCGGATAGGACTTGATCGGCGGCGGCTTGACCGGCTCCGCCAGCGCCGACGACGCCAGGACGCCAGGCAACACCGAGGTCAGAGCGGCAATCCGTGCCGCTCTCCCGCGCTTCGTGGACGCCATCGGCCACCTCCAAGATCGACTGGTGCAAAAGGTATCTTCGCCCCCAAAGCGGATCAATAAGGTGGCCGATAACGGCATGGGCTCTTACCGCATGGGCTCTTACCGCACCCGTCCCCGGGCCGTGACCGCCAGCTCCTGGTCGAGCCGGCCGCCGCGCACCCCGTAGGCCGTGTCGAAGAGGTTGGAGACCGGGCAGGCATGGCTCGGGATGATCTCCAGCCGTTCGCCGATCTCCGGTCCCGTTCGCGGCGCGCACCGGCCCACGCCGTGCTCCTCGGAGAGGAACGACATCGTCAGCTCCGGCCGGCCGGCGACCATGATCCATCCGGGGGTGCCGGCGCCGTCCGAGGTGAGGGACTTGCTGCCCGCGTCCACCACGAACCGGTCGGGTGCGGGGCGGGCCACGACCGTGGTCAGGATCCGCGCGGCGGCGGTCGCCTCGGTGGCCACGCCGAGCCGGATCATGGTCGCGTCGTTGAACACGTAGGTGCCCGGACGCAGCTCGGTGACGCCGGGCACGGCCGCCCCGTACCGCGCGGTGGGCGTGGAGCCGACGCTGATCTCCAGCTCGCCGCCGCACAGCCGGGCCGTCTCGATCAGGTCGGTGACCTCGCGCTCGGCGACGGCGCGCAGCTCGTCCGGCGAGGTAGTTCGATAAGAGTGTCCGGCATGGGTGAGAAGGCCGACCACGTCCACCCGGGGCACCTTGCGAACCTCCGCGACGAGCTCGGCCGTCGGCGCACCGGGCGGACGGCCGAGCCGGTGCAGCCCGGTGTCGACCTCCACGAGAACCTGCACGGGATCGGCGGCCGAGGCCCCCAGTCGCTCGGCGACCTCCACCGAGTCGAGGGAGACCCGGACGCGGGCGCGCTCGCGCAACGCCGCGAGCCGCTCCAGCTTCGGACGGCCCCACAGCGGATAGGCGATCAGGATGTCGGCGCAGCCCGCGTCCGCCATCGCCTCCGCCTCGCCGAGCTTGGCGCAGGTGATCCCCGCGGCGCCCGCGTCCAGCTGGAGCCGGGCGATCGCCGGCATCTTGTGCGTCTTGATGTGCGGGCGCAGCCGGACGCCGTGCCGGGCCGAGACCCCCGCCATCTCCGCGATGTTCGCCTCGGCGGCGTCGAGATCGACGATCAGTGAGGGCGTGTCGAGCTCCGGATAGGGGACGGTCATGATTCTCCCTCGCGCGGCGGGTACAGGACGGTGTCGAACTCCACCAGGATCCCGTTCAGCCGGGATCCCGGTCAGTGCGACCGCGACCGCGAGGTGACCCCTACTCGAATCAAGGTCCACAACCTGACGGACGGCCCGTCGACGAGAACGGGCCGTCCGTCGAGCTTGGCGTGCCTACCAGACGACGACGAGCTTGCCGGCGTAGGCGATCTTCTCCCACCGCGTGGCCTTGAGCTTGCGCTTGCCGTGGGCGGGGTCCCAGATGAGGTAGGTCGAGTCGTCCCAGTTGGTGGTGTCGTCGTAACCGTAGATCACCACGTAGTGGGCGACCGCCTTGCCCGCCTTCGGGTACCAGCTCTTCTTGGCGTAGACGGTGAGGACGAGCGGGCCCTGGCCGCGCGCGTAGGAGTAGCGCGTCGCGTTCCAGAGGTTGTAGTTCTTGACGCTGCGGTGCGCCTTGTACTTGGTGCCCTTGGTCTTCCACGCCTTGTTGATGTAGTTGGTCATCTCGCGGCCCATCGCGACCGGCGACGTGAAGCCGATCTTGTCGGTGGCCATCTTCTTCGCGAGGGAGGCCTGCGTACCGGCGCCGACCCCGGCGTGGTAGCTCAGGGCGCTGGCGGCCGCGGCCGGGCCGCACCAGTTCTTCTTTTTCTGCTTCTGGCCCTTGATCTTCATGGTCTTCCAGTAAGCCGCCGCGGTGGCCTCGTCGGACGGCGGCTCCCAGAGGATCTTCCAGTTGTGCTGCGCCGGCGCCTGGGCGACGGCGGCGGGAGCCTCCGGTGCGGCCGGAGCGGCGAAGGCCATCGACGGTGTGGCCGCCGCGACACCGGCCGCGACGAGCACGGAGCCGACACGAGTAAATGCACGCGCCATGGTTTCTCCAGGGGGAAGGGGGCTGAGCCAAGAAGGACTATGGCGTCCCGCGCCGTCCGCTCGTAAGAAGCCCAGGGCCCATGTTCACCGCCACCCATAGCCCCTGGGAACCACCAGATCTGACCGGTGGCCGTGGACCGGCTTGGGCGGCGGAGAAGTCTTCGTGCGTGACAGCGAGAGCGTCACCCGCAGTGGGGGAGGCCACCGCCCTCGGATCACCGCACACTTTCGCGCACAGGCATCACGCATCCGACGGACGGGATGAGCGGACATGGCGGTGGATGTTCACGGGCCGATCGATTTTCTTCTCATCGAGTTTCCCGGGGACCGGCTCACCGGTACCACGGCGCGAGCCCTGATGGACCTCGTCGACCGGGGCCTGGTCCGGATCTTCGACCTGCTGGTGATCGGCAAGAATCCGGACGGTTCCGTCGCCATGCTCGATCTTGAGAGCCCGACGGCGGCGGAGCTCGGCGGGTTCGCCGAGTTCGCGGGCGCACGGTCGGGCCTGCTGGGTGGTGAGGACGTCCACGAGGCGGCCGCCGCCATGCGTCCCGACACCGTGGCGGCGCTGATCGTCTACGAGAACACCTGGGCGGTGCCGTTCGTGGCCGCCGCGCGGGAGAACGGCGGCGAGGTCGTCGCGAGTGCGCGGATTCCCGCCACGGACGTGATGGACGCGCTCGACGCGCTGGACGCGACGGTCTGAGCGCGACGGTCTGAGCGCGACGGTCTGAGCGCGACGGTCTGAGGGAGCGCGACGGTCTGAAGGAGGACGCATGCCAGGACTGCTGAGGGGCGTGGCGCGGGCGGCGGTGGTCGCCGGAACGGCGTCCGCCGTGAACGGCCGGGTCCAGCGCCGCCAGGCGGAGAAGTTCGCCGCCCGCGACGCACAGATCGCGGCCCAGCGTCAGGCGGCGTACGAGCAGCAGGTGGGCGGCCAGGCGGCCCCGGCCGAGCCGCGGGCCGACACGGTCCAGCAGCTCAAGGATCTGGCCGACCTCAAGGACCGGGGCATGCTCAACGATGCCGAGTTCGCCGCTCAGAAGGCCAAGATCCTGGCCGGCTGAGCCTCGGCGGCGCCTCTGGGAGGCCGGGCGGCGCCTCTGGGAGGCCGGACGAGCGCCACCGGTCGCCGTGGCGCTTGCTCGCGAGCGAAACGTGCGCCCCCGGAGCGAAACGTGCGCCCCTCGGGGAGGGGCGCACGTTCTGGCCGCTCGATCTCAGGACTGGGTCTTCGCGGTGCGCGTCCGGGTGATCAGGCGGCGCAGCAGGGGCCAGGCCAGCAGGAGCACGATGATCGCGTAGACGATGACCGACAGGGGCGAGTTGACCAGGCCGGTGAGGCTGCCGTCGCTGAGCTGCAGCGCGCGGCGCATCTGCAGTTCGGCACCCGGGCCGAGGATCGCGCCAATGATCGCCGGGAGGATCGGCAGCCCGAAGCGGCGCATCGCCAGGCCGACCACACCGATCATGAAGAGCACGATCAGGTCGATCGTGTCGCCGCCGACCGCGTACGCGCCGACGCTGGCGAAGAAGAGGATCCCGCCGTACAGGTACGGCCGCGGGAGGCGCAGCAGCTTCGCCCAGACCGGCGCCATCGGCAGGTTGATCACCAGCAGCAGCACGGTGCCGACGAACAGGCTGGCGATCAGGCCCCAGACCAGGTCGGTCTCCCGCTCGAACAGCAGCGGACCGGGCTGGATGCCGTACTGCTGGAAGGCCGCCAGCATGACCGCCGCGACCGCCGTGGTCGGCAGGCCGAGGGTGAGCATCGACACCAGCGTCCCGGCCGCCGAGGCGCTCGCCGTGGACTCCGGCCCGGCGACGCCCTCGATCGCGCCCTTGCCCCATTCGTCCTTGTGCTTGGAGAGCCGCCGCTCGGTCACGTAGGACAGGAAGGTCGGGATCTCCGCGCCGCCCGCCGGGACGGCGCCGAACGGGAAGCCGATCACCGGGCCGCGCAGCCACGGCTTCCAGGTGCGCTTCAGGTCGGCCCGCGACAGCCACGGGCGGCCGACCGGGATCGGCCCTTCCGCCTTGTGCCGCAGGTGCGCGGCGACCCACAGCGCCTCCCCGACCGCGAAGAGGCCGACCGCGACGATCACCACGTCGATGCCGTCCGCCAGATGCAGCATTCCGAAGGTGAGCCGGGACTGGCCGGTCACCTGGTCCAGCCCGATCAGCCCGACGGTCAGGCCGATCAGCAGCGAGGCGAACCCGCGGATCCGGGACGCGCCCAGCACCGAGGTGACCGCGATGAACGCCAGCATCATGATCGCGAAATAGTCGGGCGCGCCGATGTCCACCGCGACCGAGGCGACCGCCGGGGCCAGCAGCACCAGCGCGGTGGTGCCGATCATGCCGCCGACGAAGTGGCCGATCGCGGCGGCGGCCAGCGCCTGCGAGCCGCGCCCGGACTTGGCCATCGGATTGCCCTCGATCGCGGTCACCACCGCCGCGCTCTCGCCCGGCGTGTTGAGCAGGATCGAGGTGGTCGAGCCGCCGAACATGCCGCCGTAGTAGATCCCGGCGAACATGATGAACGCGGCCGTCGAGTCGAGCCCGTAGGTCACCGGCAGCAGCAGCGCCACCGCCATGGCCGGGCCGATGCCGGGCAGGACGCCGATGGCGGTGCCCAGGATCACGCCGATCGCGGCGAACAGCAGGTGGGTCGGAGTGAGCGCGGTGCCGAAGCCGTCCAGGAGATGGGAGAAGGAGTCCATCGGCTACAGCACCTCCATCAGCGGGCCGCCGGGCAGGGGGACGCCCAGCAACTGGTCGAACAGGAACCAGGTGATCAGCGACAGTCCGGCCGCTACCAGCGGGTCCCGCGCGAGGTTCCGGCTGCCCAGCGCGTACACCGAGCCCCAGAACATGATCGCCATGGAGATCGGGAAGCCGAGCGGCTCGATCAGCACCACGTTCGCCAGGAACGCGGCGGCGACCATCAGTACGGTGCGCCAGTCGGCGGGGGCGTCGAGGTCGATGTCCTCGCCGCCCTCGGCCTGGCCCTTGCCGCCGCGCAGCACGTCCACCGCCAGCAGCACGGCCACCACGGCCAGCGCGCCGCCGACCAGCAGCGGCACCGCCTCGGGCCCGACCGGGCCGCGCTGGGACAGGTTGTCCGGGATGCGCAGCGCGTCGACGATCACCAGCGCGCCGAGCACCAGCAGCCCCGCGCACAGGCCGAGCTCGGCCCGGCCGCGCCACCAGGGCCCATCGGCCGGGTGGCCGTTCGCCCGCGCGGTCGGGTCACCCGTCGTCTGCGCGGTCAGGTGACCGTTCGGATCCGCGGTCATGCCAGCCCCAGCTCCTTCAAGATCGAGGCGACCCGGTCGTTCTCCGCCTTCAGGAACGCGCCGAACTGGTCGCCGGCGAGGAACGCCGGGGTCCAGCCGTTGGTGCGCAGGGTGTCCTGCCACTGCTTGGTGGTCTGCAGCCGCGTCCACAGCGCGATCAGGCGATCGCGTTCGCGGTCGTCCAGGCCGGGCGGCGCGACGACGCCGCGCCAGTTGCTGAAGTCGACGTCCAGGCCCGACTCCTTGAGCGTCGGCGCCGGGATGCCGGGCGTGCGCTTGGCGCTGGTCACCGCCAGCGGACGCAGCTGGCCGGCCGCGATCTGGTCGCGCGTCTCGCCCACGCCGGTCACGCCGAAGCCGACCTTGCCGCCGAGGACGGAGGCGGTCAGCTCGCCGCCGCCGTCGAACGGCACGTAGTTGACCTCCTTGGGCGCCACGCCCGCCGCCCGCGCCATGAGCATCGGCGCCAGGTGGTCGGGGCCGCCGGGCGAGGAACCGCCGCCGACCGGGATCGAGCGGGGCTTGGCCTTCCACGCCTGGATCAGGTCGCCGATGGTCTTGTACGGCGAGTTCTTGCCGACGACGATGATGTCCGGCTCCTGGGTCAGCCGTGCGATCGGCGTGGTGTCCTGGAGCGAGGACGGCGAGTGGTTGGTGTAGACCGACCCGACCACGCCGAGGCCCATCGACATCGCCAGCCGGCCGTTGCCGCGCTCACCGGCGATCCGGCCGAGGCCGACCGTGCCGCCCGCGCCGGGCAGGTTGAAGACCTCGATGTTCTTGCTGAGGCCCGCCTCCTCCATGGCCTTGACGGCCGTGCGCGCGGTGATGTCGTAGCCGCCGCCGGGCGAGTTCGGGACCATGACCCGCAGGCCGGGAATGCTGGTCCCGGTCTCCTGGTCGTCGCCGCTCGACACCAGCGGGGGAACGAGCAACACCAGCAGCGCCGCGGCGAGCACCGCGAGCCAGGCTCGGTACTTGTTCATCCAGGTGACACCTCAGAGAAACGACGGGGCAATGTGGGCTGGCGCACAGCATGCATGACATTCGGCCCACGCCCGCGTTTTCGTGCCTATCTCTACTTTTGGTCATTTAACTCACGGGAGCAGACCTTCTTGTGGGCCGGATCACACCGCACGCAGGTGCACACTTACACAGAGCGTGGGTGAGATCTCGGAGAGGAGGACCGCATGGGACCAGCGGGTTCGCTCGCCCGCAGGCTGCTGGCCTGGCAGCTGATGATCGTCTTCGCGCTGCTCGGCTGCGTCGCGGCCTTCTCGATCGTGCACACGGGTGTGGTGTTCCGCGACACCGAAGGCCGCAAACTGCTCGCCGTGGCCGAGAACGTCGCCGCGACCCCCGGCGTCCGTGCCGGTCTCGCCTCCGCCGACCGCGATTCCCTGCCGACCTTCGCCGAGAGCGCCCGCAGCCTGTCCGGCGCGGACGCCGTGATCATCACCGACGTCCAGGGCCGGGTGCTGGCCTCGCCCGACCCGAGCCGGCGGGGGGCCGCGCTGCCCCTGGGCGCCAGCACGGTCCGGGAGGGCCGGGCCTGGGTAGGCGAGGTAGAGGGCCGGCTAGCCGCACACGTCCCGGTGATCGGAGACCCCCTCCCACGCACGCCGCAAACGTCCACCCCGGGCACGAGCACAGGCCGGACGCCCACCCCGGACGGGGGCAGGCCGCGCATCATCGGCATCGTCGCCGTGACCGAGGCGATGCCCGGCTTTCAAGAGGGCATAGCCAACTCACCGCGCACAGTGTTCGCCCTACTGCTCATCGCCACCGTGCTCGGCGTGGCCGGCTCGTTCCTGGTGGCCTCCCGGGTCAAGCGGCAGACGCTGGGGCTGGAACCCCGCGAGATCACCGGGCTGATCGAACACCGCGAGGCGTTGCTACACGGCATCAAGGAGGGGGTGATCGCGATGGACCGCGACCACCGTCTCACGCTGGTGAACGACCGTGCCCGCGAGCTGCTCGCGCTCCCGTCCGACTGTGTGGGCGTGGCGGTGGACGACCTCGACGTGAACGAGCGGCTCCGCGACGTGCTCGCCGGCCGGGCCGAGGGCCCCGACCAGATCGTGCTGCGCGCGGGCCGCGTCCTGGTCCTCAACCGGCTGCCGGTCCGCGCGGGCGGCCGTCCCATCGGCGCGGTCGCCACCCTGCGCGACCGCACCGAGCTGGCCGCGCTCCGCGAGGAACTGGCCGCCTCCTCCCGGACGACCGACACCCTTCGCGCCCAGGCGCACGAGTTCACCAACCGGCTGCACACCATCGCCGGGCTGATCGAGCTCGGCGAGTACGACCAGGTTCGGCAGTACGTCGACCTGGTCAGCCGGGCGCACGACGACTGGTACGACCAGGTGACCGCCCGGATCGGCGACCCGGCGGTGGCCGCGCTCCTGATCGCCAAGGCGAGCCTGGCCGCCGAGCGTGGCATCGGCGTCCGGCTTGCCCCGGCAACCCACCTCGGCCAGGTGGACGAACGGTTGTCCGCCGACCTGGTCACCGTCGTCGGCAACCTGCTGGACAACGCCCTCGACGCGCTGGCGGGCGAGGAGGGCGACTGGGTCGAGATCGAGATCCGCGCGGACGACGGCGCGGTCACCGTCGTGATGCGCGACTCCGGGCCCGGCGTCGCGCCCGAGATCGCCACCGAGGTGTTCCGGCGCGGCTTCACCACCAAGGCCGCCCAGCACGGGCAACGCGGCCTCGGCCTGGCGCTCACCCGCCAGATCTGCGTCCGCCGAGGCGGCTCGGTGGACGTCCGCAACTCCGCGGGCGCCGAGTTCACCGCGGTGCTGCCGACATGATCCGGGTCCTGGTCGTCGACGACGACTTCATGGTCGCCAGAGTGCACAGCGGCTACGTCGAACGCATTACTGGCTTCACCGTGGCCGGCGTAGCGCACACCGGCGCCGACGCCCTGCGCGCCGTGCGCGACCTGGCCCCCGACCTGGTCCTGCTCGACATCTACCTGCCCGACATAGACGGATTGACCGTCCTCCGCGAGCTCCGCGCCGACCCGGCCACCGCCCACATCGACGTCATGGTGATCACCGCCGCCCGCGACGTCGGCACGATCCGCGGCGCCCTCCGCGGCGGCGCCCTGCACTACCTGATCAAGCCGTTCTCAGCGACGGCGCTGCGCGCCCAACTGGAGCACTTCAACGCCCTGCACCGCCGCCTGCACCAGCTACCGCCCGCCGAAGCGGCCGCCCAAGAGGACGTGGACGTGATGTTCGGCGCCCGCCCGCGCACCACCAGAGCCTTCCCGAAGGGCCTCAGCGAGCAAACAGCCGACCTGGTAGAACAGGCCCTCCGAGCTCATCCAGACGGCCTGTCAGCAAGCGAATGCGCGGCGGCAACAGCCCTGTCACGCCCAAGCGTCCGCCGCTACCTGGAGTACTTCGCCGCCACCAACCGAGCCGAAGTCCGCCTCCGCTACGGCGGCACAGGCCGCCCAGAACGCCGCTACCACTGGCGCCCCTAACGGCCGCTCCGCAAGAGGGCCACGGACGCACGAGCGGCGGCGCGGCGCTCGGGCTCATACGTGTTCAACAGGGCCGGTGAGGCATGGCCGTGCAGCACGGCGGCGAGCTTCCAGGCGAGGTTGTGGCCGTCCTGGATGCCGGTGTTCATGCCGAGCCCGCCGGCGGAGCTTTGCACATGCGCGGAGTCGCCGGCCAGGAAGACCCGCCCTTTCCTGAAGGACGACGCGATGCCGTAGGCGGCTTCCCAGGCGTTCACCTCATGCAACTCGATCGGGATGGTGGTGTCGCCTATCACGGCGTGCAGCAGCTCGATCGTTCTGTCCGTGGACAGCTCGGTGAGCTCTTCCGGCTTGCCCGGATAGTCCATGATGTGCGACGACCACTGATCCCGCCCGTTCTTCGAAAGGAGCGTGGCGTAGACACGGTCGTTGTGCACCAAACAGAAATGCGTCCCCCATTCCTCGGTGACCGGTCCGAGGTCCGCGCGGAAGAACGCCGTGTTGAGCCTGGTGAGGACCTCCCGGTCGGGCACGGTGATGCCGAGACGTTCCCGTACCTCGCTGTTGGCCCCATCGGCGGCGACAAGATAGTCGGCCGTGATCTCCCACTGCTCTCCCGTAGAAACATGCCCGACCCGAGCGCGCACATGTTCGTCACCCACCTCGACGTCGAGCAGCCGCGTGTCGAATCGCACCTGACCACCACGTCGCGGAAGCTCCGCCATCACCACCCTCTGAACCTGGTCCTGCATCACTAGCAGGCGGTGGTCGGCTGGGCTGCAGGTCTCCAACCTCCGCGTATAGCGCGGTGGCAGACCGCTGCGACGCAGGGTGGCGCCGACTCCAGCCTCCTTGAGGATCGTTTGCATCGGCCGGCCACCTTCCCAGCCGACCTCCCGCAAGGCGGGTTCCAAACCCACCGAGCGGAACAACTCCAGGGTGCGCAGGCTCACACCCGCGCGCGGCGGCGCTGACATCGGGTCCCGCTTGTCGATGAGCATCGGCCGCACACCCCAGTGGGCCAGGAACATCCCCGTCGCCAGGCCGACCGGCCCGCAACCCACCACCAGCACCGGCACGCTGAACGTACGCATCGCGACTCCTTCTCGCGGTGCGGCCAGGCTGCACGCTCAAGTCGACTTGAGCGCAAGATGGGCACATGGAGCGCTACTCGATCAGCCAGGTGGCACGATGCTTCGGCCTGCCGGTGTCCACGCTGCGGTACTACGACGATTTCGGGTTGCTATCCCCCGCCGAGCGCCGGGGGAACGTGCGCTACTACGGCACAGAAGAACTGCGCAGACTCGCGCTCATCCAGCGCCTGCACCACCACGGCCTGGTGAGCCTCACCGACACCGCCACATTGATCAACGACGCCGAAGCCCGACCACCCTCCGGCCGTGAGGTCTTGAACACCTCGATAACCGCGATCATGGCCCGGATCGACCAACTCCAAACCGCCCAGCGGCTCCTAGAACACCTCTTGACCTGCCCCACCGGAGACCCCGTCCGCGAATGCACCCACCTGCAAGAGGAACTAGACCAAGCAGTGCACACCGCGCTGACCCAGCCCCCCCGCGAGCGAGCAAAAGAATTGAACAGGACCCTAGCTCCCGAAGCTTCTCCAAGAACCTTTTCTGGGAGCCCCAGGGAAATAGCCGCGAACGGAGTGAGGGTGATTCAGCCGAGCGGAGTGAAGGCGGAAGGAGCGAAGCTACGACTGGAGTACTTCGCCGCGGCCAACCGCGCCGAGGTACGCCTCCGCTACGGCGGCACAGCCCGCCCCGAACGCCGCTCCCAACGAAGGCCGGGTCCTACCCGTTCTTCGAAAGAATCGTGTCGGACAAAAGTGCGTCTCCGGTCCGCGGGTATTGAGGCACAGGCATATGAAATGGATGAGGCCCGAGGTAAGGAGGGCCTTGTTGACAAACCGAACGTCCGGTGGGCCGTCAGGCAGTACGCATGGCTGACCAGCGGCTTCGGATGCCGCGAATGACCGCACCCAGGATGGCGGCATTCACCAGCGCGCCGACCGCGACTCCCCAGCGGCCGCGTAACTCCCGTTGGGACCAAGTGCGGTTAAAGCCCACCGGACGGAGGCACGCTTCACCGTCGTTGTCGCCACCCTCGGGCCCGTGCGCATCAGTCGAAGGTGGTGGAGATTTCGTGCCAGCCGCCGGGAACGAAGGTGGCGGCTTCGTCCGGTCCCCAGGTGCCTTTGGCGTAGGGGAGGGGCTGGGTGGGGAGGTCGAGGACGGGCTGGATGATGCGCCAGGACTCTTCCGCCAGGTCGAAGCGGACGAAGCGGCGGGGGTCGCCGGTCATGGCGTCGGTGAGGATGCGCTGGTAGGCCGCCTCCATAGGGCCCAGGACCTTGGTGAAGTCCACGCTGAGCGGGACTTGCCGGGTGCTGTCGCGTCCGGGGACCTTGGCGCGCAGGTCGAACGTGACCCCCGCGTCGGGCTGGATGCGGAAGCGGATCAGATTGGGCTCTGGGGTGCCGTCGAAGAAGGTGATGGGCGGGGTGTGGAGCTGGGCGACCACTTCCAGGTCGGTGGTGCTCAGTGCCTTGCCGGAGCGGATGTAGAACGGGACGCCGGCCCAGCGCCAGTTGTTGATGCGCAGGCGCAGCGCCGCGTAGGTCTCGGTGGTCGAACCCTCACGGACGCCCTCGGTGCCGAGGTAGCCGTCGTACTGGCCGCGGACGACATCGCCGGGCGCGACGGACTCGACGGCGCGCAGCACCCGCCACTTCTCGTCGATGAAGGCGCGTGCGTCGGTCGACGGCGGCGTGTCCATGGCCAGGAGCGCGAGGATCTGCAGAAGGTGGTTCTGAACGACGTCGCGGATCGTGCCGTTGGCGTCGTAGAACGAGCCGCGGTCGGCGACGTCGAAGTCCTCGGCCATGGTGATCTGCACGTTGTCGACGTAGTGCCGGTTCCAGATCGGCTCCAGGAGCATGTTCTCGAACCGGAACATCAGCAGATCCTCGATCGGCTCCTTGCCGAGGAAGTGGTCGACGCGCCTCAGATGGTCCTCGTCGAAGAACTTCAGCAACTCGGCGTTCAACGCCCGCGCCGACTCCAGGTCCTTGCCGAACGGCTTTTCGACGACCATCCGGGCGTTCCTGTTCAGGCCGACCTTGGCCAAGCCTTCCGCGACCGTCGCGAACAGCGAAGGAGGAACCGCCAGATAGTGAGCGAGGAATCCCGCGTCGCCGACCTCGCCACGGATCGCATCGAAGGTGGCGCCGTCGGTGTAGTCGCCCGCGACGAGCCGCAGGTTCCCCGCGAACTTCTCGAACGCCGCGTCGTTCACCTTGTCGTACTTGGCCTCGCAGGCCTCACGGGCCCGGCTTCGCAGCCCGGCCAGGTCGAGGTCGGTCTTGGCGACCCCCACGATCGGCTGGTCCAGGACCCCGTCCGCCGTCAGCCGGTACAACGCCGGCAGCAGCATCTTGTACGCCAGATTCCCGGTGATCCCGAACAGCACCAACGCGTCGGCCCGCTCCATCGTCGTTCCCCTCTCCTCGGCTCACAGCTTGCCGTCTCGGCCATCCGGCGAACAAGCGTCCCGCGGATCACATAGTGCTCGGTCACGGTCAGAACGTGTCGTCCCATGCCGATGCCTGCCACTCGGCACCGCCGAGCGACCTCGCCCATCGACCATCACGGTGCACGGAGATTTGCGTTGGCGGACGGACCGTGACCCGATCAGCGGGGCGCGAACTTGACGGTCGCGCTGCGGGCCTGCTCGTTGGTGAGAGGGCCGACGGACGAAGGGCTTCCCAAAGGCGGCATTCGCCTCGCCGTCAACCAAACCGGGGACTGAACCCCCCATACCTCTGACCTGCAGTTTCTTGGAGACCATCAGATGGCTCCATGACCAGAGAAACGCAAAGCGCCAGGTCATAGACCTGGCGCTTCAATGGGCGTTGGTGTCCGAGGACCGACACACACGACATCCCAATGGGAACTCTCAACCGAGTTCCTCGCCGGCGGTGAGTCGTGATGGGTTCCGCAAGTCACAGAGGCGACCACGGTCATGACCTTCTTCGACGTCAGGCCATCGCTCCAACGGCTCCTGCGATCGCGTGAGATCAGAGAGAGCTAGCTGAACCTGTGCGACGCCGAGGTGGAGTTCCGCGTGTCAGCGGTGGTTCGGGTCGGACTCGGGGAACAGGTCCGCGAGGACGGCTTGGGCACGGGGCGCGATTTCTTCGCTGGGGAAGAACTGAGAGCACAAAGCGAGCGCGTCCTGAAGGGTCGTGGTGCTGGTGAGAGTCGCGAGGTGGCGCAGGTCATCGATGTCGCGGGTTCGGGCGGCGATGGCCTTCATGGCGAAGATATGTTCGGGTGAGGCGGCCATGACCCGGAGTCCCGGATGGTCGAAGACATGCCGCTTGCCGGGATCGTCCTGTCCGGAGATGTAGACGCTGGCTGGCTTGCTCGTTCAGCCACCAAGGCGGAAGATCGAGTTCCTTGGCGACTGCGCGGGCCTCGTCCAGGACGACCCCGTGGGGCACGAAGAGAGCGTCGACGTCCCGGGTGACTCGGACAGCGTCGTAAGCCAGAGCCATGGCGGCCCCGCCGACGATGAACAGGTCGGCGACAACTCCGCGGCGGACGAGCCGTTCACCCAGAACGGTGAACGCGCGTTCCAGCTCGGCTCGGCCCAGTAGCCGGTCGTCGCTCATTCAGGCCGCCTCGAGGTCTCGTGCAGAGAGAAAGACGCCGTGTTTGCGGAAGGAGGCCGGCGCCCAGACGAGAGCTTCGGCGCGCTGCGAGGGAAGTTCCGCGGGGAACCAGGGGCGGCGCAGGATTCGCGACTCGGCCCAGGGAGGCGCAGCGAGATCGTGTTTGGCGGCCAGGTGCTCGGCAAGGGCCGCCAGAAGCGCGTCCCATTTCTCGTCACCGGTTGAGAGCGGCTCCGCCTTGAGCAAGCGGGGCTGGTCGGCGTCAGGCTCCCAGCGGTACTCCTCGAGGAACTCCCAAACCAGCTTCCACTGGATCTTCTCGTTCTCAGAGTCCCTCAGCCGGTCGGCGAGTTCTGCCAAGGACATCGGGCGATAGGCCATGCTGTCGAGTCTATTCGCTGCCGGTTGAAGAGCCTGGTGCTCCGCCCGCCCCTGGCGTGTGTGGCGAGTTCGGGGAGGTGAGAGCAATGGGCGGCGACATGCCAGGGCCCCGGCCAGTCCCGCTTCCGCGATGACGCGTCGCCCCACACCAGCAACCCCGACGTTCGTCGGGTAGTTCACCGGGCGAACGTTGCCTGATGCGGTACCAGTCGAGCTCGCCATCGGGTTCTTCGAGCTCTATCGGTGACTCATTCGCTCGAGTACGCAGATCCTGTCTTCGGTGAGAGGTCAGCGAGTAGCAGTGGGATCAGCCGCTCTTCCATCACGGCACGGCCGGTCTCGATCATTCGCTCGCGGAGACGGGGATCCCAGGGGCTGGAGGTGGCGGTGCCCCGCAGCGGTTCGGAGTCTCCGATGGCCAGGGCCGCATCGTAGTCGGCGCTGGACATCCTCCATGGTTCGGCGCCGTAGCGCTCGATCGCGGTGGTGGTGGTACGAAGGCCGGTCCAGTCGAAGTCGCCGCGCCAGCGGATCCGCGCGCCGGTGCCGGCCAGCGCTCGCAGCAGCCGGTTGCACGCCGTGGAGGGGACTCCTTCGGTGCAGATCAGCGGAACGGTGATCGCGGCGGCGACGGCGGCGCGCAGGACGGAGGGGTTCTCGCAGACATGCACCACCGTGGCGCGCGGCGTGATCGGCATGGTGACGAGCTGGTGCAGGGTGATCCGGAACGGGGTGTGACGATCGGCGGCCTGGGTCAGCCAGTCGGCCAGTGGGTGGTCGCCGTGGGCGGGGAGACCGAGCACGAGGACGTGGCTGGACAAGTCATCGGTGATGACTCCGGCGGACTCCCACAGGATCCGTTCCGCCTCCCCTCCACGCGGCGGGCCGGAGCCCGCGCGTAGGGCGAGGGCCCGCAGGATCAGGTTCGCCAGCGGGGTTCCGGAGAGGGCCTTGGTGTCGCCGGTGGCGCGCTCGGCGACGGCCGGAAGCGGGGTGCCGGGGGCGGGCAGCAGGTTGAGCACGGCGACGGCGGCGGTCACCAGGCCGGTCTCGTTCCGGCGGACGAGCCTGGTCAGCGTTCCGCCCGCGGCCATCTCCGTGGCCCACTGCTCATACCAGATGGTGCCGGCGTGACGCCCGGCCGCCAGCGCGTCCAGGGACGCGTGCCGGGAGGCGTCTTCGGTGGCCGCGATCGTGGCGCGAGGAGTGATCGGACCGGCCAGGGCCTCCACGGCTGAGCGCAGGTCGGGTGCGACTCCGGCGCCCGCAAGGGCGGCGGTGACCTGATCGAGGGGGATCGTGACCGAGCCGCCGCGGCCGACTCGGCCGGAACCGAGCAGGGCGCGGATCGCGCGGACCTCGGCATCGGAGGGCTGGGATAGCACCACTTGCCCGGTCAGCGGCCGGCCCAGCTCGATTCGGCGAGCCAGCACGGTGACCAGCCGGCCGAGAGCAGGATCACCGAGTGTACGGCGCAGCCGTGGCTGGTCGATGCTCATAGAAGACCGCTCCTGGAGAGTTCGCCGTTCAGAACAGGCCCGGCTCTTCCCGGGGCGGTTCGGGTGGGCGTGCAGGGGTTCGGTGTTCGACGCGAACGGGTTCGTGGCCGTCCCATTCCCAGGTGGCGACGTGCACGGCGTCCACGCCGTCGCGGCGGACCAGGTGGTGGGCGGCCAGTCCGGGGACTGTGGCGTAGAAGCCCCACTCGCGTTCGGAGGTCATCACCACGTCCAGGTCGAAGGTGGTGAGCAGGCCGAGGCACTTGGCGCGGGCATCGTCGTCCACGCCCGCGAACGCCTCGTCGAGGGCGACCATGCGCGGAGCGTGCGGATGCGCGGAGCGGTAGTGCGCGGAGGCGGCGGCGAACAGCGGCAGCGACACCGTCAGGACGCGCTCGCCGCCTGAAGCCGGGCCGATCGCGCTGCGCCATCGGCCGTCCTGGTAGCGCTCGATGACGAAGCGGTGCCAGGAACGGTAGTCCAGGGCTTTGCGGAGGTGGTCCTGCCAGGTGCCATGTTCGTCCTCGGCGCGGATCCGCTCGATCTGGCGCTGCAGGAAATCCCCGACAGCGGCGCGGTCGGTGGGCGACCACAGGTCGGAGCTCTGCCGCAGTAGCCGGGCCCGGGCCTCGGCGAGCCCGGCGGGCCCGTCAGGGGCGGGTTCCCAGCGCAGCCGCAGCCGCATTCCGGTGGAGGTGGGGCGCTCCTCCAACTCGTCGTTCATGAACCCGACCTGGGCCTCGGCCTCGCCGATGAGCTCCTGGAGGTGGCCGGCGACGTCGTTGATGAGGTGTTCTTCGAGGAGGTCGCGTTCCTTGGCGGTCAGCATCCGCTCGCGATAGCCGATCTCGCCGTCCAGCAACTCGGTCAGCTCGCCGGGTTCTCGCTCCCGGCCCTGGAACTGGATGGTGACCACGAACCAGTCGTCGAGCCCGGCGAGCGCGTGGTGGCCCTGCCGCGACAGTGCCTCGGACAGTTCGGAGTAGTAGCGGGTGATCTCGTCCTGGACGCGACGCCAGGCCTCATCGCCGTCGTCGACGTCGCGGAGCCGGTCCTCGGCGCGGCGGGCGAGCCGGACGGCGGGGTCGGCCGCCCAGGGGCCATCGGTGTCGGGAAGCTCCACCTCGCAGGCGAGCCGGAGCAGACCGGTGACGGTGAAACGCTGGAACTCGGTGACGGCGGTGTCCCGGCGGCCGCCGGTCTCGGTGAGCTGGCTGGTGAGCTGTTCTTCGCGGCCCTGGGCCCGGGCGCGCAGCTCGCCGGCCCGGCGGTGCTCGGCGTCCAGACGGGATATGGCGATGTCGAGTTCCTCGATGCGCGCTTTGGCGGCCTGGAGCCGTTCGCGTAGCTCCTCGATGGACGCGCCGATCGACTCGCGCAGCGCCTCCAGCCGTCCCTTCTCCTCCGCCGCGCGGACCTCGGCCGCACGCGCCTGGGCGCCGGCCTCCTCGGCCTCCTCGGTGGCGGCGGCAAGCTCCTCGGTCCAGGTGGTGAGCTCGGTGAGGCGGTCGGCGTGCCGGCGGGCCGCGGCGAGCATAGCCGCCGCCGTCCGCCGGTAGTCGTCGAGCGCGGTACGGACCGCGGCCAGGCCTTCGGTGCCGGCGGGCAACCCGACATCGGCGGCGGCCTGATCACGTTCGGCGACGGCGGCGGCGTGGTCGCGCGCGGTCCACTCGGCGTCGTCGGCGGCCCGCCGCGTCCGGACGCGGGCCTTCTCCAGCTGACCGGCCGCGCCGGAGACGGCGCTGTGCGCGTCGCGCAGCACCTGGTCGGAGGGCTCGCGCCGCAGCTCGGCGGCCAGCGCGGCGCGGCGGCGTTCGACCGTCTCCACGGCCGTACGTGCGTCGGTGACGGCGCGTTCGGCGGCCTCGATGAGGTCGGCAAGTTCGGCCAGGCGGCGGCGCCGCGCCTCCTCACGGGCACCCGCGCCGACGTAGGCGGCGGCGTCCTTGGACCAGGCGCCGTGCAACGGCCCAAGCCGCCAGCGGCCGCCGGTGTCGACCCAGGCGGCGGCGTCCTGCTCGCCCAGGCCGATCCCGCTCAGCACGGCCGAAACGGTCTCGGCGGTCAGCGCCGCGGCCTGCACGTCGTCGGGGTCGATGGCGACGGTCAGCGCCGTGGTGAGGGGCCGGGCGGCAGGCTCCTGAGCGCGGGCCAGGACGTCATGGGTATCCCGGTCGAGGAGGGTGCCCTCCGGGGTGATCCAGGCGTCCAGCAGGCCGGACGCCTCCAGCGCCGCCTCCAGCCCGGCGTGCTGGCCGGACTCGAACGATCCGGCGAAGTCCACGACCTGCCAGAGCGCCGCACCTGGGCCCGTGCGGGCGCCGTCACCCCGGGCGTGGGGTACGGGCGGCCGTTCGACCACACCGGCTTCGAGACGGTCCCGTTCGGCGGTCAGCTCGCCCAGCCCGGACTCGGCCGTCCGCATCCGGAGCCCGGCCTCCGCCCCCGCGGTGGCCAGAGCCTGCTGTGTCTCGTCGGCGGCCGCCCGCAGAGCGGTCCGCATCGGGTGGGGACCTTCAAGGCTCTCTGCCCAGCCCGCCAGGTCTGCGTCCGCGGGGTCGGGGACGGCGAGTTCGGTGAGCGAGCGCCCGTAGTCGCGCCACTGTTCGAGGTGCCGGTCCACCTGCGTGGCGAGGACGTCCTGGGCCTCGCCGAGGGCGTCGGCCGCGGCGTCCTGGTCGGACTCGCGCTCACCCAGGATCCGGCGGGCCTGCGCCAGCTCGGCCTCGGCCCGGGCCGTCTTCTCCGCGAGGCGGGTCACGTGCTGGACGGCTTCCGTGCGGCCGCCGGCCAGGCTCGCCATCTGCCGTTCGGCCGCGATCAGGGTCGTTTCCTCGGGCGGATCGAGGACGATGGCGGCATGCCCGTCGCCGATTCCGGCGCGCGCGGCGGCATCGGTGGCCGGTGCCGCCGCCTCGGCGACGGTGACGGTGGCGCGCTCGGCCTCCTGAGCGGCCTTGTTCCGCCGTGCCCGGCGTTCCGCGCGCGCCCGCTCCGCGCGTTCGGCGGCGCGGCGGGATGCGCGGGCGGTCTGCTCGGCCTGCTCGGCATAGCGCTGGGCGTCGGCGAAGTTCTTCAGCCGGGGGTCGGAGCTGAGCTCCTCGCGGACGGCGGTCTGCTCGGCGTGCTCGACACGGGCGGCCGCGAGCCGCTCACGGGCCTCGTCTTCCTCGGCTTTCGCGCGCCCGATCTCTTCACGCACCCCGGCCAGGGAACGCTGCACGTTCTCGTAGGCGCTGTGCGCGGTGCGCAGTTCGCGGGCCTGGCGGCGCGCCGCGACCGAGGCGTAGCGGCGGTAACGATCCAGGAAGCGGGCGACGTGGCCACGGGTGTCGCGCAGCCCGGCCAGCTCGGCACGCTGCTGCTCCAGATCGTGGAAGGCGGTGGCGATGTCGCTCAGCACCGCCTGGTCGAGCGGGGTGAGCGCGTCCGAGAGGGCCTGCGACAGGCGCTTCTCGTCGGGGCGTTTGGACAGCTGCGGCTGACGGAGCTGGATCAGCAGGTTGATCAGCGCGTCGTACCGCTCCTCACCCAGCTGGAACAGGTGCTCGTCGAGCATCCGCCGGTAGCTTTCGGCGCGCTGGGTGACCCGGCCGTTCAGCCCGATCGCCTCGGTGAGCCGGTCGCGGGTGAGCGCGGCCCCGCCCGGGCCGATGAGGAACAGCTCGTGCCCGACCCGCTGGGAGGTGACGAAGAACCACCGGTCGGCGATGCCCTTCCCGGCGACCGCCTTCAGGCCGGCCCCGACGGTGAGGTACGCGCGCTCGCCGTCCTCGGTGACACGGCCGAACTCCAGCCAGGTGTAGCCGAGCCGCTCGTCGTATCGCCCGCCGAGCAGCAGGTTCCAGTCCATCCGCTTGCCGCGGTCGCCGTCCGGCTCGACGCGGCTGGGGGTGAGGTCGCCGTCCAGCAGGAACGGAAGCGTCAGCGCCAGCACCTTGGACTTGCCGGTGCCGTTGTTGCCGCGAAACAGCACCCGCCCATCGCGGAACCAGAACTCCTGATGGTCGTAGTAGAACAGATCGACCAAGCCGTTGCGCAGCGGCTGCCACCGCGGAGTGCGCGCCACCGGCAGCTCCACCGCCGTGCCCGAGTGGGGAGCGACGGTCATCGCGGATCCTTCTTTCCGATGATGGTGGGCTCGAGGTAACCGAACCGGGCCAGCACTGGCAGGGGTGTCACCTCGTCGCCGGCCAGCCGCACCAGGCCGAGCGAGGCCAGCCGGTTCAGTGCGTGTTCGGTCAGGTCGCGTTCGGCGCCGGGATCACGGACGTTCTTGCGCCAGTGCCCCTTGTGCTCGGCGATCAGCCCGGTCATGCGCCGCTCGGCCGCGGCCACCGTGACCGTTTCCTCGCCCTGCCGCATGCGTTCGGACAGATACTCGGCCAGCAGCAATGTCGCGTGCCCTTCGGTGCCTTCCTCCGGCATGCCGAAGTCGGTCGCCTCGCGGGTCGGATCGATCAGCGCGATGCCTTCGGCGCGTATCTCGGCTAGGAAGCCGGTCGCCTCGGTCAGCCGTTTGAGCAGCGGACCGCGCTGCATGTCGAGATAGGCCCGCTGCTGGGCCGTCAGGTCGGTGTAGTACAGCACCGGGTCGTCCAGGAGGCGCCGGGCGATGGCGTGCCGGATCGCCCGGTTCCGGCCGTCCTCGGTGTCGGGGATCAGGTCCTCGGTGACCGCGGCCAGCCGCTCGCCGTGCCCGGGAGCGGCCACCATGGACGGACCGCGCCGGGTGGCCAGGAGCACGGCCAGGACGCGACGGTCCACGTCGTAGAGGGCGTCGCCGCTGCGGTTGACGAACGCCTGCTCGTCACCCGCCACCTTCACCAGCACCCCCAGCGACAGCAGCAGCTGGGCGACCGCGACCAGGTCGCCGCGCTCGTCGCGGTCCTCCATGGCGAAGGTGATGCCGGCACGGGTGATCTCCTCGTCGGCGGCGAACGCCATCACCCGGTCGACCAGCCACCCGAGCGTGACCTGGGCCTCCGCACGCTCCAGCGCCGCCAGCGCCAGGCACGCCAGCACGTAGCGGCGGCGGCTGAACGGCTGCCGCGCCCGTGCGCCGCCCCCCTTGACGCTCGCGGCGCGGCTACCGTCGGCCAGGTCCCCGGGAATCTTCCGGAGCCGGGCCACGCCGGGGTCGGTGTGCAGAGACCAGCCCGCCTCCCGGGTGAACCACTGGGCCAGATACCCGGAGTGCTTGCGGACCAGCGCGTACGCGGCGTCACGCGGTGTGAGCATCGGGTTGCGCAGCAACGCCCGGACGGCGCGGCGCCGTTCGTCGTCGCGCTGGGCGTCCAGGACGTCGGTCAGCGTGCCCGTCACGGCACCACCGCCTGGTCCGGAACGGTCAGATCGACGATCGTGATCTCATGGTCGGGGCCGCGCAGCACACCGTCCTCGGTCACGATCTCCGCCAGGCCGTCCCTCGGTTCCAGCGTCACCGCCAGCGTGCCGTCGGAGGTGCGAGTGCGGATCACCCCATCGGGCCCGGGCGGACCGGCCGCCAGCGCGTCCCCCAGCAGTCTCAGAAACAGCGGGAACTCCTGCCGGTCCAGCTTGCCCAGATCGCTCAGCAGGGTCGGCCGTCCGGTGGCCAGGCGGCGCCGGGCCGCCTCGGTCTGCTCGCGTTCGGCGGCCACCTCCCGAGCGAGCAACTCCTTGTCGGCGGTGCGGTCGCGGACGTTCTTCGGCGCGCCCCGCTTGGCGTAGTGGCCGCTGGCCCGCAGTCGCGCCGACACCTCCACTCGCGGCGCGTCCAGCCAGCTCGTGGCCGCGGTCACCTCGGCCGGCGCCGCTCCCGGCTCCGCGGTGAGATGCCGGGCCGTGGCCAGCCCGAACGCGGCCCGCCACAACCGGTGCGCGTCCTGGTCGGTCGGCGCCTGCGCGAACCAGCGCGCCAGCGCCCGGAAGTCGGCCGACCGGTCACTGCGCCCGGCGCGGCGTTCCTGCAGCACGCTGATCGTGGCGAGCAGGTCCGGAATCGCCTTGCGCGCCCGCGTCCGGAGCAGATCAGCCTGGCAGGGGCGCTCCCGGCCACCGACGAACCAAGACCACAAGCCCGACCAGCGGCTCTCCCAGAGCGCCACCTTCTCGCCCGCCGCCGTGCCCACCGCAGCGGCGGTCCAGCTCCCGGCCGAAGGATCCGCGCCGGACGCGACGTTTCCGTCCAGCCCTTCGGCCCCGTCCGGAACGGTGTCGGCCGCTTCCCGCGTCGCGGCCAGCGCGAGCAGCGCCGCCACCCGCTCCGGTTCCAGCGAACGCAGTGTGGTGGCGATATCGTGATGCTTGACGACCAGCTCGGACACGAACCGCTCGAGATAGGCGATCAGCCGATCCTTGTAGGCCAGGAACGCCTCCTCATCGACCTCCTGAAGATCGATGGTGCGCTGCAGCCCGCTCATGAACGCACTCGCGTTCGCCGCCAGACTGTCCAACCGGCCGACCAGTTCCAGCAGCAGATTGTGGACCACGGCCGGATCGGGATATTCGGCCAGGTCTCGCAGCGCCCGAAGCCGCACCCGGATGTCCTCCAGCGCGACCGCCTGCAACTCGCCGCGCCGCCCGATCTCCTGCTCGTACACCTCCAGCGCCCGCTCGGCCGCCTCGCCCTCCCGGCTGAGTTGATAGAGATAACGCGCCCGGTAGAAGTCCTCAACGGTGGTGACCCGGCTGGTATCCGGATCGGCCCGCAGGTTCCCCCAGTCCGCCAGGCTCTCCAGCGCCTTGTCGACCGCCTCCTGAAGCAGGCCCTGACCACCGTCGCCGCGCAGCGTCTCGGCCACATCCTCAGGACGCAGGTGCACCACGAAGCGCCGCTTGTTCTCGACGAACACACGCATGACCCGGCGATAAAGCTCCGACAACGGTGCGTCAAGATGCGCGAACGGTCGCGGAATCGGCTGCTCCATGAATTCCCTCGGTCGAGGCGCGGCGACCTTCATTATGCCGCCCTCGCATCCGGCGCCCTCCGCATTGCACCTTTCCTAGATGTGTTCGCTAGGGGCGAGATCCCGACCGCGCTGATCTGCCGGATCGCCGGGGGAGAAGCCGCATCCGTCACAAGCAGGCGAGCATACTGTCCAAAAGGGACGTTCGACATCACATCTACATCCGCGAGGACCGCATCCTCCCGCACCTCCCCGCCCTGTTCATTCTGCTGAACGGCGCGGACCCCGCGGACTGGCCTGACACCACCCCGGCCGGCGAGCAGGTCGTCGCGCACCTGCGCACCCACAAGATCACACTCGTCTCCGACGCCGCCGCCCGCAGCCTGCGGGTGGACACCGTGGAGGGTAAGCGAAACCAAAAGCTCAGGCCCAGCCGGAAGGCTGGGCCTGAGTGATGGTCAAGTGTGCCCGAAGTCGGGCGACCATATACAAATTGCGTGTCCGAGACTGAGACCGCGACCACACACGCCATCCTGCTAGCGGGCGTCCTGCCGTTCCCGGCTGCTGCCTAGCGGACCGTGAGCGGTCAGGTCGTGTAAGAGGGGCGATTACACCCGACGGCACATGGTCCACGGGCTACGAGCCGGTGCGCTGCCCAGATTGCTCGCGTAGGCGCAGTTGCGCCGCTCGTCACCGGGTTGCTGGGCTTTCTGGTCGGCGTGCCGCTGCTGCGCCTGCGCGGGCACTACCTCGCCTTCGGGACGCTGGCCTTCCAGCTCATCCTGCTGTCGCTCATCGGCAAGTCGGCCTGGCTGGGCGGGGACATCGGACTGAGCGGGATTCCCGCCTCGGGATCGGCTCGCACCGGGTCACCGACCTGCGGGGCTACGCATGGGCGGCCTGGCCGGCCCTCCTGCTGGTCATGATCGTCACCTGGAACATCGTCCGCTCCCGCCCCGGCCGGGGCCTGCGTGCCCTCGCCACCAGCGAGATGGCGGGGGCCTCCTCCGGCGTCCCGGTCGGCTGGTACAAACTCGCGGTCTTCAGCCTCTCGGCGACGTTCGCCGGGCTCGCCGGGGGGATCTTCGCCTTCTTCATCGGTTACATCGCCCCTGGATCGTTCGGCGTGCTGCTGTCCTTCCAGTTCGTCGTCAGGGCCGTCGTGGGCGGGCTCGGCACCCTGTGGGGACCGCTGGTCGGCGCCACGTCCGTCACTCTGCTGGTGCAATGGCTGAACGCCCTCGGCTCGCGACCCGGCATGCCCGCCTACGCGCCCCAGGTCTTCTCCTACGCCGTGTACGCGCTGCTGCTGGTCCTCGTCATGCTCTTCCTCCCGCGCGGACTGGTGCCCGCGGGCACCGACCTCTCGCAACTGTCGGCACGACGGCTCGGCTGGAAACGGACCGAGGACGACGCCACGGCCATAGCCGACCCGCACGCCCTCGGCAGCCGTAGTCCGGCGGGCTCCAGCCCGCAAGGCTGACCGGCACGGGTACCCCAGTGACCGGCTCGGATCCCCCATCGGCACGAGCCAGGAGCTTCGGGTGCCGGTTCACGGCCTGGAGCCACGCCGCGTGGCCCCGCTGCCGGGCGGCGGTGCCGACGCTGCCGCCAAACACCCGCAAGTCCGATCTCTGACAGACGGAGTTCGACCAATGAGGAGTAGGGACGCGGCGGAAGCCGCCCCGCGAGAGGCCGATCCCACGGGCACGAACAGCCGTCTCACCGCCACACCACAGTGGCTGCACGAGGGCTTGGCCGCAGTCGTGGGAGAGGGCCAGGTCCTCACCAGGCCCCTGGACCTGGCACGGTGCGCCAGCGACGCGAGCCCGTACCGCATGCTTCCCCAGGTGGTCGTCATGGCCCGTGACGGCGATGACGTGGCAGGCGTCCTCCGGTTCGCGGAGCGGTACCGGCTGCCCGTGACCTTCCGAGCGGCCGGGACCAGCCTGAACGGCCAGGCCCAAGGCGACGGCATCCTGGTGGACGTGCGGCGGCACTTCGCCGCCGCCGTGGTCGAGGACGGCGGGCTGCGCCTGCGGGCCCGTCCCGGCATGGTGGTCGCACGGGCCAACGCCCTGCTCACGCGGCATGGCCGGATGCTGGGGCCGGACCCGGCCAGTTCGGGCGCGGCGACCGTCGGCGGGGGTGGTGGCCAACAACGCCAGCGGGATGTCCTGCGGCACCGAACACAACTCGTATCGAACGGTGCGGTCGATGCGGGTGATCCTCGCGTCGGGCACCGTGGTCGACACCGGCGATCCCGATGCCGACGCGCTTCTCGCCGACCGCGAGCCGGACCTGGTGGCCGAGCTGCTGGCGATCAAAAATGATCTTGAGTCGGACGGGGTTCTGAGCACGCGAATCAGGAGGAAGTTCGCGATCAAGAACACCAACGGTACCGGCTCGACGCGTTCCTCGACGCGGAGACCCCCGCGCAGATCCTGCGGGGCCTGCTGGTCGGTTCATAGGGAACCCTGGGGTTCATTGACGAGATCGTGTTCGGGACGGTGCCGTTCGGCCGCCACCACGCCACGGCCCTGCTACGGTTCCGCAGCCTCGACGAGGCCGCCGAGTTCGTGCCCGCGCTCGTCGCGGCCGGCGCGACCGCGGTCGAACTGATGGACGCGCCCTCCCTACGAGCCTCGCAGGACGTCGAAGGCGCTCCAGCCTGGCTGCGAGAGGTCGAGGACGACGCGGCGCTGCTGGTGGAGTTCCGCACCTCCGCCGAGGCGGACCTGCCGGTGTTCGAGCAGGCCGCATCCCACGTCCTCAGCCGGGCGGGCGCCGCCGTCCAAGGCGAATTCACCCGTGACCCGACGGTGGCCGGACGCCACTGGCGAGTCCGCAAGGGCCTGCTGGCCGCATTGGGCGGATCCCGTTCCACCGGCACCATCCTGCTCGGCGAAGACGTCTGCGTCCCACCACCCGACGTAGCCGAGGCCGCCCGAGACCTGCGAGCCGTTTTGGAGCAGTTCGGCTTCAACGGGTCGATCGCCGGCCATGCCGCTGCCGGCAAAGGGAGAACACGCCACCGGCAGGAACATGGCCCCGTTCGTCTTGCAAGAGTGGGGCCCACAAGCCGTCGACCTGATGCGCCGCATCAAGACCGCGTTCGATCCGCATGGCATCCTCAACCCCGGCGTCCTGCTCAATGACGACCCACACGCCAACGTCCGGAACCTCAAGACCATGCCCCAGGTCGACCCGACACTGGACGCATGCATCGAGTGCGGATTCTGCGAACCGGTCTGCCCGAGCCGCGACCTGACCACCACGCCGCGCCAACGCATCGCACTACAGCGAGAAATCGCGCGCCACCCGGAAGAGCCGGCACTGGTACGGCAGCTCAGCAAGGACTACACCTACGACGCCGTCGAGACCTGCGCAGCAGATTCCAGCTGCCAGACCACCTGCCCCGTGAACATCGACACCGGCTCGGCCATGAAGCACCTACGCCGGGACGCCCATGGCCCACTGGCCGAATGGGCCGCCCTGCTGGCCGCACAAAGATTCTCGGTTTCCGAACGGGACGCCCGCCTTGCCGTACTGGCCGGGAGAAGGCTCTACCGCTCCTTCGGCCCGAGCCCCCTCCAGGCGCTCACGGGCCTCGGGCGACGGATCCTCAGCGCGGAACTGATACCGGAATGGCTCGACGAGATCCCCGACGCCGCGCCCCGACGGCTCCCGCCGACCGACCGTTCAGGCGCCGCCGCCGTCTACGTTCCGGCGTGCGTGAACAGGATCTTCGGCACCCCGTCCACCGGAGGAGAGCTGACGCTCCCCGAGGCGTTCGTACGCGTCAGTGAACGGGCCGGCCGCCCCGTATGGATTCCCGACGACGTATGGGGAACGTGCTGCGCGACCATCTGGCAGAGCAAGGGCTTCCAATCAGGCAACCGCTTCATGGCCAACCATCTCGTCGACAACCTGTGGCGGTGGTCCGACCAGGGACGCCTGCCAGTGGTGTTCGACGCCAGCTCCTGCACGCTCGGCGCAACGCGCGAGGTCGTCGACCACCTCGACGACACCAACGCCGCCCGGCACCAGCGACTCGACTTCCGCGACGCGGTGGACTGGGCGCGCGCTGAAATCGTCCCCCACCTTGCGACCCTGACCAAGACGGGCACCGCGGTCATTCACCCGACCTGCTCCATGCGGCACCTGGACGGAGGGCACGGCCTCAAGGAACTCTCCCGCTCGCTGGCCGACACCGTCGTCGAGCCCGCGTCCAGCACCTGCTGCGGATTCGCCGGGGACCGCGGCCTCCTCCACCCCGAGCTGACCGAGAGCGCGACACGGGAAGAGGCGGCCGAGGTGACGGCACTCGCCGCGGACGTCCATCTCAGTGGCAACCGCACCTGCGAGATCGGCCTGCACCACACCACCGGCCGCGCCTACGAGTCGGTGATCAACCAACTCGAGCGGGCCTCACGCCCCCAAGCGGAACCGTCCTGAACAGGGTGCTCGCACCCGGAACGCGACAAAGCGGAAGAAGTAGATCCTTCTCCCGCTTTGCTATGACGTGTCCGAGGGGGGATCACAACCATTTGCACATGCTCCCACCGTTCCGATCGGCGACACCTACCGGATCACCGTGGGCGCATAGCCAGCCATGTGCTGTCGGATTGCATCACTGGTCGGGTCGTACTCGACCACACATGATCCTCGTGGCACCTTCGGTCGTCGCTACCGGCTTACGGTCGGGCCTAGCTGATATCAAGCGCTCATCCAGGCTAGGTACCGACAGGAGGTGGTGCCATCGGCAACCGTTGATCTTGAGGCGTCCAGCGGTGCCATCAAGTCGATCCCGAGGATTCCCGGTCGCGCCTGGTGCCTCGCTATCGTGCGGCAGGAGGACGACAGCAGGCGCAGGAGGGGGACCGGTATGACTGAAGACCGCGGCAGACTCCTCGCCGTCATCGATCTGTGTCTCGGAGACTCCGTACTGGCCACTCATCGGGCGTACGAGGTCAAGTTCCCGTTCGTTGGAGCCAACCGCTTCGGTACGACGGCCGCTTGCGAGGCTGTGACGTCGTTCAGCGCAAGTTTTTTAGGGACACCCCCCTTCAGCAGAGCAGGCTTCGGCGTCGATGCCGAGATCGCGCTCGGCAAGACTGAGCGCTTCCTGATGCAGGTCAAACTAGCCAGGCGTCAGCTACGCCCGGTTCAGGTCTGGGGGAAGGCGGCGCAGCGTTATCAAGCCAGCCACTTCTTCGCTCTGGGACTCTCGTGCTCAGAACGGCTGGACGGGATTGGCCATCGAGAGCAGGACTTCGCTTTCCCGTACGTCGGCGGCTGCGGCCGCTTGTTCGTCCTGGATGGCTGGCATCGGGCAAGCTCACCGTGGGGATCTCTCACAGCACATCTAGTTGCCGATCTGGTGACTGAGCTTTCTCAGCGGGTGGCCACGCTTGCTCGAGCCGAGCAGTGGACCCGCCGTCAGCTCAAGAGGCTGGCACGTCGGCTTAAGCCACAGGTGCGTTTCGTCCCTTTGCCGTTCACCCGTTCGCTGATCGAGGTGTACCTGCGCTATGGGCACCGTCACGAAGGCAGCGACGATGACCACCGACCCTCCTCAGGGATGCGCGATGCATCGAGAGTCAACGCGGCGTGTGAGCAGTTGCCGGTGAGCTAACCGAAGCCTCCTCGCCGTTTGTCTAACGTCCCGAGGAGGCCAAATGATTACGCCTATCATGTCCGCCACTTACCTGGTGGCCGAATCTGTACCTCTTACTATCGCCCTCGTCGTCGCTGCCCTGGTGGTGCTGGCCCTGACCGCATTCCTAGGGCTCGCGACGCTCAGTACCCTTCGCCGCGGAGACGCTCAGACCTGCTACCAGGTGTTTCGTGACCTACTCGAACTGTTCCGCCGGGGCCGGCATTGACTGCGGTCGTACCTCCCTCACAGCCGCCGCAGCCCAAGGATTCACCTCGGCGGGCTGGCCGCAGGTCACCACATCCGCCGTGGGTACAACGCCGGATCATCGAGCTACGTCTGCAGGGCCTGAGCCGGATCCGTATCGCGCGAACCCTGACCGAGGAGCGCATCCCCACAGCCGGAGGCGGGGCCCGCTGGTCGCCTTCCTCGATCGACACTGCGCTGTACTCGTGCTACCTGGCCGACGCTGCCCGATCCATGGGCATCGACCCGGAACAACTGCGGAGGCCGTATCAGCACTAGCCGAGCACACTGGCTCGGCGGCATTCTGCCGCGGAGCCAGTGTGCTTTCTATAATGGCGATGAGACGATCACACCCCAGCAGCACATAGCAATTATCGTTCACAAAGCTTCACAGTTCAGGGCCTCAACGTGGCCCAGATCGGTGATGTTCATGCTTGTGTCGCAACTGGTTCGAATCTGCCAGGGGTGCACAAGGCATGGGTGCAGCGATGATCGCTATCCCCCGGATGGCGCCATCACGGTCACCCGTACGACTACGTTGCAGGGCGTCCGTCACAGGACGTGACGACATAATCGAGTCATCGTGCACTCGGCGGGGGTTCATTTCGACGGGTAGGACTGAGACCGTAACCCAACGCGCTATTCCACTGGCGAACGTGGTACCCCAACAGTGATCGTCGCCGGATCGAGTTTGGTGCGTCGGCCAAACGGACCTCCGTATCTCGGCGCAGCATCGGATCCCTAGCCGCGAACTTATCTCGGCGCCAGATTGTTCCATTTCGCGAGAGTCTTGGCCCGACAGGGGGATGGGAGAGTGCCTCCTGGGTCGATTTCGGCTTGCCTCAACTTTTCGTAGTGCTTCTGGAGTGTGCGTAGTTCGATTTGGCCCTCTTGGCAGAGGGTAATGAGGAGGTCGAGGGCGCAATGAGTGGGGATGCTCAACTGTCGAGCTACCTTGGTTGCGGGAATCTCGTTGATCAGTACATTGGAGTTATGTTGCTGGGCGAGGACCAGGGTTTCTGATTCGCCGAGGTCGCGGCCTGGCGTGGCCTCCCGGCGGGCTGCATCCTGGACGAGAGTGCGCATCGTGTTGACCTTTGACCGGTCGGAGACCGTTTGGGGCTCGCCGAGGTGTGTACGCGCTCGATCCCACTTTCGGGCAGCTTCAGCCTGAAGAGCGCCGACCTTCGGATTCCCGGGCCGGCGTGCGGCCGTTCGCGCGATATTGCCGATTTCTTCTGAGACGGCCTTCGCCCACAGCAGCCGGCCTCGATAACGGTCGATCAGCAGGCTCGGGCCGACCAGGCCGAAGCACAGGAGTGGGCCGGTGTCGACGGCGACGCCCGGGGAGGCGTTGTCGGAGGCCTGAGGTGGTGTGGATGCAGGGCGGGGGTGGGGTACCTGATTCACCGCAGGGCACCTGCGCTGGCGAGCCGTCCGCGGTCACCGCGAGCGATTAGTTCGGCAAAGCCCGGATCGTCTTCCAAATCCTCGCGAAGGGCCCACGGCTCATCGGCAAAGGTCGGCCAGAAATCCGGGGCGAGCCGCAGGCAATCCTCGGCCTCCTCAACACCAGTCTCGTCGTAGTCCGGGTCGATGGTGACGACCGGTCGATCCAACTGCAGTACCCTCAACTGCTGCTGGTAGGTGCGCCGGTATGCTTCAGCGAACATCTCCGGTCTGCTCAGACCCGAAGGGGCATCGATAAGAAGATCCTCGGCGAAGGTCTCCAGTCCCGCCCGCCACCATCGCCGCCCGACCAGGTCGCAAAGCTCACCGGTGTACCGGAACTCGATGATCTTGCTTCCGAGTGGTGAGGCGGGATCGGATACTTGAGCGTGGAATTCGGCATGTGACAGGCCGAGCAGCACGGCGGCCTTGACGTCAGACACCAAGAAAGAAGGGAAGGGAAGGACGCGGTGGGCAAACCACCGCAACCAGGCGATTCCGTGGGTGTAGTCGGCCATGGAGTGCTCTGGCGGCCGGCAGACCGCGACCTCCAAAAGGGCCTCATCGGCCCAGGAAGCGTTTTGGGGCACCGCAAGCCAGGCAGCACCCTGGTTCCCCGCAGCGCCCAAGCGGCGCAATGCGTCCGCCGCATCCGCGAGCTGGATCAACTTGTCGCCCGCGCTCTCATCAGTCTTGGAGAGCATCCAGTCAATGTTGTACTGGGCCGACATCATCGGGACTTTTACAGCGCGGGGAAGTCCACCGGCTAGCTCGTCCAGATGGCCGGTCCTCAGCACCACCACAGGAGGCCGACTGATCCGGTTTTGTTTGCGGCGGGCGACGATTCCGGCCAGCGCGAGACCGTCGGGGGGACTGAACGCCACCTGCTGTGGGCGAGGATCGTCACCAGCCCACTGGTAGTATTGATCGATCGCGAACACATCAGCGTGCATCAGGTCGTCTTCGGTCACCTCCTCCGGCGCACGGACGGCGACAGCCAACCCCTGGGTCCGCAGAACCGCAGCCGCTTGCTGCTGCTCTTCCGGCTCGTCGTCGATGATCAGCACATGTCGTGCCGCAGGAACTGTCGGGGGCGTGGACATCGGCATCCTTTAGCGTCCAGGGATGATGACTTCAACGGCGGTGCGGTAACCAGGTGACGGTGGCACGAACTTGACTGTGCCGTTGTATTCCGTCACGATCCTGCGCGTGATAGGCAGCCCCAGCCCCATTCCCTGGCCGAGGACGATATCGATCTGGGTAGTGGTGGTCTCGAAGGGCTGAAACCACCTCTCCGCCTCCTCAAGATCCACGGCAGCTCCCGTGTTCTCCACCCGCAAGACGACCCCACGATCGCCGGTGGCCGAACCACTCAGCAGAATCCGTCCGTTGGCGCCGACGGCTTTGATCGCGTTCGTCAACAGGTTCGTGTAGATGATAGTCAACTCGGCCAGGAACACTGGGGGGGTTCTGACATTTTCGTCTATTTCGTTGATGACGTCGATACCGCGCTCGGTGAGCGCCCCTGCCAGGAGCCGCAAGCTCGCTGCCGGAGCCTGGCTGAGAGGGATACGGCGACGGCGACGGCGAGCATCCGGCCCGACAACCTCAGTAAGGTAGCTAGCCTGCCGTGCCAGAGTCTGCACCAAGATATCGAGACCCGAGCGTATCTCGGTGACGAGACTTCGCTGCTCCGGGGGAACGACCCTCAAGTCGATCTGGGACGCGAGAGTGCGGATGGCCTGCGCTTGGCTGAGCAGGCCGTTGACTTCGTGGATAAAGGCCGAGAACTGTAGTCCGACGCTCGCCAGTACCTCCAGCATCGCCTGGTCGGCGCGCTCCTGGCGGGCCGAATGCCGGGCTAGGTCGACCGCAGCGGAAACGACCTCGAGTTTCTCGGCCACCTCGGTGCCGGAGGTGACCGTGTCGCGGAGTCGGTCGAGGCTCTGACGCGCCTGCGACAGCGAGGAGTCCAGGTTACGGCGGGCACTGCGTACCTCTCGCAGGGCAGACTCGGTGGCGGGCGTTGGGCTGCCGGAGGTCAGTGAATTGTCAGTCTTACTGCTCTTGTCGGCTTGGCGATTGGCATCCTCGAGGGCGTCTTCATACTGCTTCGCCAAGGCTGGTATCTTCTGGGCCTCGGCAGCAACCCGGGCGCGGGTAAGTAGATCGACTCCGTTGCGGACCAGTTCTTGGAGAATTTCGAAGCTGTTGTCCCGAAGAAAGCCCTCACGGTTCACCACTGGCCGCAGGCAGGCCGCGCCAGCAGCGGTAAGGAAGACACCACCGATATACTGTTGGGGCCCTTGCACTGCGAACTCTTCCTGCTGCTGCTCGGGTAGTTGGGCATCGGATGCCTCATCCAGAGTGATGCGCAGCTCGCGGGTCCTGCGGACGTAGTCCTCTTTGAGCCCGAGCCAGTCGTCGTTACGGTCTCCGTAGGGAACGACCCGAAACCCCTCCAAGTACACCCTGATCCCAGTGTTTCCGGCAACGAAACGGGTCAGTTCCTTTCCCCATGATCCGTCGCGGCTGTAGATGCGGGCGACGAAGAAGGGACCATTTACCGGATCGGGATGGTCGCGTCGCAACTGGTAACTGCGCGCGGCAGGGTTACCAGTGACGGTTGACGGAGACGGATTGATATTGAAGATGACCCCTGCCTGCGTCGCTTCAACCTCCAGCAGCCAGCTAGTTCGTGACAGCATGAGCGGCCACAGGTCATCTCCGACCTCAAGGTCACCGCGAAGATCCACGGTGAATCCAGGGTCCTCGGACCAGCGGCTCCAGGGTGTGATCGTCCCGAGGTGGTTGCCGTTCGAATCCTGCAAGAAAGGTGGCGGAGCGAGAAGTTCGGAGGGTGGCATGCAGGCGGCGACTTCGCGAACGAACTGGTTCAAAGCCTGTTTGGTCCAAGGTGTGCGGGTGCCGTCCAGGCGCAGTTGTGTGCCGCGGCTCTGATCCGAAGCTGGGATCGGCGTAACATTCAGTGCGGTGCCTACGTCTTCGAGTGTCGCATGATCGTCTTCCATTGCCTGCCAGTCGATCAGGGCTGAAACACCCTGTAGTGGCTCTCCCGGGGGACGTTCGGGGGCAGAGTAAGGAATGGTGTAAATCTGCAACCGCTCGGCGAGTTTGTGGGCGCTGAGGCGGCCAACCCCCTTGGCGCCGGTGTATCTGCGCTTGAACAGAGGGCTGGTGCGCCGTCCTTGAGCCTTGTACCGGCCAGCGATCCTCAGGAACGCTTGGTTGAACACTTCAGGAGTCATCCCGACTCCGTCGTCGGTGATGGTCAATACTCCACCGCCGCCTAGCAAGTCCTGTCCCTCTACTGTCACCTTGGTGGCGTCGGCGTCGTAGGCATTCTTGATTAGTTCCACCAGGGCCGTGCTGTCACGTCCGACCAGTAGTTCACCAAGCTCGCTAAACAGATGCGTGTCCACCGAGAAGTTGAACTCGTGCTGCACCGTTCGGTCCTCTCCTCGCCGACCCGGCTTGGGACTATTAGCTTTGGGTCAAGTCCGGGACTGTTCAGTGTTCCAGGACGTTTAGCGGAATCCGCAGCGCCGCAAGCGCTCCAGGTTCCAGCTTGAGCAGCCCGTCCCCGTGTCGACGCGCGATCGCACGCATCGACTGCTGCCCCTCCTCTCCCGCCAGCCACTCTCCCAGTCGGTGGCGGACGCTTCTCGGTACACCCTGGCGCATCCGCAACCCATACAAGGTGTTCGTCGGGATGGCGCCAGCTTCATTAGCCACGACCCTGAACTGCTGTTTACCCATCGGGCCGATCAACAAGTCAGGAGCAGGGATTTGCTCTACCGCATACCAAGGTTTGCGGACCTTGCACAGGTATCGCTCATGAATCTCCTGCCGAACACCGTCAGCGATGAGACGACCAATCTCCGGGTCCTGAGCATGGTCCTCACTGAGTTGGAGCAGCCAGCACCGAACGTCGGCCTTGGCGATCTGCTGGTGTACCTCAAGGCTGAGGACGTCTCCGGGGACCTCACGCAGACGGCTGATCGCTCGCACATAGCAATGTGCGGGCAACAACTCCACCTCCTGCGTAGTTTTCAGGAAGAACCTGTTCGCGCCAGTCGCAACACCCCGGCGGATGATCGCGATCCGTGCCAAAGCCTCCGTCGAGGACGAGGTGGACTGGCGGCGGCCATTCTGCCGGGAAAGTTCCGTCCACAGGAAGGTCGGTGGAGCGGATCCCTCTCGGGCCACCCTTTCCTGGGTTGAAGAGGAGAAGCCCGTCGCCGTGCTTCCTGTTATCTGATGCAGCATCATCGGCTGCCGGCGGCCCTTCTCGGAGCCAACGAAGATGACCATCGCGGCGACCTGAGCGCCCGGAAAGACCTGCATGTCATCGGGGAACAGGTGGAGCTCGACACGCCTTCTAGCCAGCCCCCACAGGTAGTCTCGGACAGCCCTCGCGTAATCGGCTTCCAACCAGTTGGCTGGCAACAGCAGGCACAGAGAATCCTGAGGGCCGAGCCGGTTGAGACTAGCCGCCAGAAAATAGGTAGACAAGCCTGCGCGTTGCCCTGGTGCCAACCCTCCCGCGCTCATTTGCGCCGCTATCTTTTGGCTACGGGTCAGTTGCTGGTGCCGCGTGTAGGGGGGGTTTCCGAAGATCAGTCGAGGTTCGGGCAGGCCCTGCCACCGCTCGTCCAGCCATTGCAGGAAGTCTTCATGACGGACGGCGAGCCGACCGGCAGCACGACGCTTCGATCGCCCAGCCTCATATTTGCAACGTGCCGCCAACAGGCCCAGCGTCACCAGGTTCACATCCACAGCATGAACTTCAGCTCGTGGCCACCACCGCAATGAAGCAGAGGTAAAGGCGCCGACCCCGGCACCCGGGTCAACGACAGTCAACGGCTTACCAGACAGTCGACCATCAACAATCTGGCGCATATAGGTCAGGACCGGCGGCGGTGTGAAGAAAGTACCGAGGCGCCGCCGGTTCGGCCCCGCAACGATTCGCTCATAAGTCAGCGCAAGGGGATCAATATCTCCCTCGAGGACCTGGCAGAGTTGCGAGAGAAGAGCATCCGACGGGCGTGGGGCGCCGGAGCACCACTCGACCACCTCTGGCGGAAAATTGTCAATCCCGGTCCCACCGCTGCCGCCAGCATGAGGACCATGATCAGTTAGCCCGCCGGCGACTCCGCCCAACGCTGCAAGCAACGCCCGCTGCCGATCCGTGGTCCCAGGCACCGCAGCCTCGGGAAGAGGTTCTGCCTTCTGCCGGGCACACCACCGAACCAACCTAGTGACGAGCGCGTTGAGGACGACACCTGGGGGCTCTCCGAACTCCGCAACCTCCGCGTCCGCCCTAACGGCCCCGGCACCGTCCATAGCACCATCGGCAACATCAGTCGACAGCGAACAATCCGCACCAGCCCTATACACCTTCGTAGTCTGCCAGAAACGGTGCTCGGCCACCGCCCACCCGTAGAAGCAAACTTAAGCCGGGTAGGGATCGCTTACCGTGTCTGGCCACATGAACACCGGACTGTCTCAGGGTTCGTGAGATCTGGTCAAAGGGGCGCCGGTCGGCCTAGATCAGCCTGCCGGGGAAGCGCCGGACACCGTCAAGGGTCTGGACGTTGGATCACCCGTTCAGCCAGTTCCTCGCTGTCGATCAGTTTGGTCGCGGTCGGCCTGGACCCCATTCCTGTCACGGCTCGCTGTCTCCTGGTGCTGACGGGCGGCCAGCCGGTCCTGGGCATTGGCCTCGCGGTCGCGTGCGCGCGGCCGATCGATCGTGCCGCGCTACCGCCAGAAACTCTCGCAGCACGATCTTCATCCTCGGCGACCCGGGCCCGTGCCGCGCGCTACTGCCGCCCGGCTGGCTGAGGTTCACTGCCGTCGAACAACTCGGCCGCCGACTCAGCGGCAGACTCGGCGGACTCGTCATGCAGTTCAGTCGCCTGCAGCAGGTCGAACACGCGCTCGTTGGCGAGTTCCGGTGTCTTCTGCCGCACTGGCTGCCCGCGCTCTCACACATCACCTACCGCTTGCCGCAGCAGAGACGGACTCCATGTCGCGCCAGATCCACTCGTAGGGGTCGGCCATCTTCAACTTCTTGATCACTCACCCACTCCGCACCCAGTGTCCGGAGGCCGTACTGCACGTCCTGTGTTCTGCAGGGAATGAGGACGTGTCGTGATGTTTGAGTGACTAGCGCGAAAGTCTGTGTGAGAGTAGTCTGCCGAAAACTGAAGTGAGCGGTGCTGGATCGCGTCCCGCTCCAAAGTCCTGAGGGGGATCCATGCTGGCTGAGCTGCCGCTCTCGCGTTGGGCGGAGAAGAGGTTCGGGGAGCGCGCTGCTCTTGTGCGGCGGCTTGTCGGTGAGTCGGTCGCGGAGGCGATCGAGAGTGCCCAGGACGCGCAGGGGGCGTCGGGGACAGGACGGCAGCATCCGTTCGGATTCACGCTCATGTCTCGCAAGTACGAGGCTCTCGAGGGTTCGTTCAGCGAGATGCCCGATGTGACGACCGTTCGGCCCAAAGGGTCGCTCCACGAGTTGACCGTGGTGTCAGGGAACCTGCTGTTCCCCTTCGAGTTCGCCAAGGACCGCTCGGTCAATGTGATGAAGGCCCGGATCGGCGGGGACGCCAAGATCTCTGGTCTGCTCAAGGTGCTCTTCAACGCCTTCGGTCCCGAGCCGACTGTTGTGCAGCTGGCTCTCGCCACGACCGATGAGGAGGAAAACAAGAGGCTGGCGGCCGTCGCTGATAGCCTCGCTCGACTGCCCGAGGACACCACGCTCGTCCTCGTCCCGTATGCCTGCAACTCTCAGGCTGGATTGCTGGAGCTGTGGTGGGGAGAAGCAGAGCTGCTGGACGAGCACGGCAGGCTGAAGTGGCGCCACTGCGAGGAGATTCCGTTCCCGCGGACCTCTGCCACAGGCACCGGGGCCACGAGCCCGATCGACCTTGCGGCGACTCCGAGGTTCGACCAGGGGCCGATGCCCAGACCGCCGCTCAATGCCCGGCCGCCTCTGGAGGTCAAGAACGAAGAGGCATTCCCGCCACGTACCGAAGCCGAGTCTCCTACACAGGATGCTGCCAACGATGAAGGACCGTGAACAGCTCCGCATCTTCGACTCGGTCGGCGGCAGCCGCACGTCTCAAGCCAGCCCTAGGGACATCGCCAACGCGTTTGAGGGGACGCGGCTCACACAGGCGCGCCGACTCGCTGCTCTTACCAAGAAGGAAGTGGCCGAGCGGATTGGTGTATCTCCCGCCGCGGTAGGCCAGTACGAGGCGGGGGCGACCAGCCCTCGCCCGGACCTGGTGCCGTTGCTGGCTGAGGCGCTGTCGGTCCCCATGGCCTTCTTCCTGCCCGGAAGACCGCATGGAAAGCTCGATGGCGCCCAGGCCCACTTTCGTAGCCTGCGCAATGCGCGTGCTTATCAGAGGGCCAAGGCAGTCGCCTTCGTCGAGCAGGTCTGGGAGTTGACCTACGCCCTGGAGAAACGGGTGCACCTGCCACCCGTTGACCTACCTGGGTTTGCCGGCGGGGAGGTTTCCTCAGGCGAGCAACTGCCGCCTGACCCAATCGAGGCCGCGCGTGCACTTCGGAGGTATTGGGGCTTGGGCACCGGGCCGATCAGCCACCTGGTCCGCCACCTAGAGGCGCACGGCATCGTGGTCGCCTTCCCCCGCCAAGACGAAGACTCCGTGACCGTCGATGCGTTCTCTACCTCAGGCTTGCCTCGCCCCATCATCGTGCTGACGCCCAACCGATTCGATGACGTCTACCGTCACCGCTTCACCGGCGCACACGAGCTAGGACACCTCGTACTTCACGGTGACACGGCATCTGGCGACACGCGGCAGGAACGTGAGGCAGATGCTTTCGCCGCAGAGTTCTTGACTCCGCGCGACAGCATCATTCACGAACTTCCCACCAGAACGGACTTCCGACGACTCTCCGAGCTGCGTCTGACCTGGGGCGTTTCGGTGGACTCGTTGCTCTATCGCTGCCGCGAGCTTGGCCTGCTCTCCAATTCCGCTGCCAGCCGGGCCTACCAGCGCCTGAACAACCTACGCGATCAACCAGGATTCGCCAGCGAATCCGTGGTCGGCTATCCAGGAGAGCAGCCGGTCCTGTTGGCCCACGCGTTCGAGCTTGCTGCCCACGAAGCGGATCTATCTGTGGCTGCCCTCGCGCGGGAGCTCTGCTGGACCGTTCCCCGCGTGCGAGAGTTGATCGGACTCCCTGATCAGCGCCCAACCCTCAGGCTCGTCCCTTGAACCGTAAGTCCCTGACCGGATAGCCGTGATCCAGCCCGAGGCGTTCGGAATTTATCGGGGGATGGGCAGATGGCCGATCGTCATGGGTTGAGGGCGATGCCGAGTCCTCGGGTAGCGAATGCTCTGGTTGCGAACGGTTCTGGAAGCCGCCAGTTCTAGCGAACCAGGAGCCGCATTAGCGCTGGGACCAGCATGAGGCAGGTGAGGGCGGCGTCCAGGTCGAGGCAGCGGCGACGGAGAAGCCGAACTGGTGGATCCGGCGCGGCCGGCGGCCAGGAGCGGGAGATTCCAGACGGAGCTGGAGCAGGTCGGCGCAAGGCTGGTGCAGCCTGCGCGTCTCAAGTTCTTATTCGTAGTTCTGTAACTACTTTGGGGGTGTCGCTCCCATCCCGGCAGTTCAGGCCACTGATCCTTGAGCTGTGCCGACTTCGCCATGGTTCGTGTGCCGAGTCGATGCGCGATGAAGATGCGTGATGATGCGGACACAGGGGAAGCGATGGGTGGACTTCAGGCAGCGCGCGCCGACTCGCGGCGGGGGATCTCGTGGGTCCCCCGGGCTCTGTCAACTGTGGGGGCCGCGGGCCTCGTCATCGTGGCTGTCGCACCAGTCGGTGCGGCCGCGCGTCGTGATTGCGTTGATTTGAAGGGTGCAGCGGAGAAGGTCTACGGAAAGGGCGACGCGCTCTGCCGGAACCTCGCCAAGCAACAGGGGTCGAGCAGCCCGGACATGGGCTGGGTGATGAAGAACTCCTTCCCGAACTCCTCAAGTTCTCAAAGTGGGAGCGGCGCCGGCGCGCCCCGCAAGTCCACGACGGCAAGCAAGCCGGGCCGGACAAGGGGCACCCCGCATAAGCGGGCGTCTTCTGCAAAGAAATCTGGTCATCCGCATATCGCACCTGCAGAAATCGCACCCAAGAAGGGCGTAGGGCCCCGGAACGTGCCCAAGCAGGACAACCCAAAGGCGACGGTTGGCGCACCCCGGTCAGTTCGGCTCTCTCCGCCGAAGGAGGCGACTCCGCCGGCCGTGGCGTCTCCATCGGTGCAGACACGCCCGGTCGCCTACGGAAACTCATGGGACGGGGCCCCGGGACTGGCCGGAGTTTGGCTGGGCGGCGCTGTGGTGGGCCTTGCTGGTGTGTGGGTACTGGCCCGCCACCGATTGAACTCGGCGGTGGTTGGGGGCGTGGTCCGGCGGCGGAAGACTTCGGTCAGGCATGGCCGCCGTGGAGCTTCGACGACTTGCCCCGCGCCGCTCTCCGCGAAGGAGGACGTTCGCGAGGAGAGATCCCTCGGGACGGTCGCGGTAGCGCTCGGGCAACGTGCCGACGTCCAGGTCAAAGTCGACCTGGTCCGGGCCGGGGGCCTGGGCCTGATCGGACAAGGCGCGGACGGCGCCGGACGGGCTTTGCTGGTCCAGGTGCTCGGCGACGTCGCCCTTGGCCTCATCCACGCCGTCACCACCCAGGATGATCTGGTTCGCCTCTTCGGCGAAGACGCCGCCCGCCGTGTCACGCAGGCCGCTCTCCCCGGACTGTATGTGGCACCCACGGTCACACATGCCCTCAACCATGTCGGCGCCGCAATCGTCGACCGCACCGCCCGGACGCAACAGTTCGACCTTGACGACGTCTCGGCGGAATCTGTTGAGAATGCCGAGGTGACACCGTTGGTGTTCGTGCTCGATCCGCTGGAGCAGGCGACTCGCGCAAGCTACGAACTCCAGCGCGGAGCCCGTATGGCGATCGGCGGTCTCATGCTTGGGGACTGGCCACGCGGCACCACCCTGACCCTTGACGACAGCGCCCTTGTTGTCGACGCCGTCGGAACGGCTGCCGAAGGTCTGCTCGGGCTGCAGTTGACGACGGTGGACCTCCAGGATGTGGCCCGCAAGCTGACCGCTTTGGGTGTCGGGCTCGTCCCCATGACCACCGCCAGTGCGCAAACCGCGCCCATACCAGCCGTAGCCTCCGCTTCGCAGCGGATGGCTCTGGGGTTGATCCGCCTGTTCGGCGGCAGCGAGGTCACCGGACCCGGCGAACGCGTCAGCCCCTCCGGTGACGTGGAAGCGCTCCTTGGCCTGCTGGCCGAGCACCGATCTCACTGGCTCGCCCGCGGTGACATCAAGACGATGCTCTGGGGCGATGAGAAGGTCAGCCCCGACCGTGTCAACAACCTGTTGAAGAGCACCCGCAGAAAGCTACGGACCGCGCTCGATCTGCCCTTGGACCAGGGTGATGTGATCCTCAGCGCCGACAACCACGGCCTCATGATCAACCCCGATCTCTACAGCGTCGACGTCTGGCAGTTCCGCGACCTGCACCGCAAACTCGCCACCGCGGAGGAACACGAGAAGCGCGCCCTGCTCACGACCGCCGTCGACCTGTGGGCCGGACCGTACCTGCGGGACGTGCCGCACTCGTGGGCCCGCGCGGCATCCCGCAAGATCGGCCATGACCTCCTGGACGCCCTAGACCAACTGGCCGACCTCGAAGACGACCCCGGCCTCGCTGTGCTGCGCCTGGACAAGGCTGCCGAGATCGCGCCCACCGATCAGCACATCTGCCGCCGCCGGATGCACCTGTACGCCGACATGGGCCGGATCAAAGCCGCCCAGCTCTGCTACGAGCGGCTCGCCGAAACTCTCACCGCCCGGAAGGCCCGTATGCAACCCCAGACCACCGAGGTCTATCAGCGCCTCACGGCATCATGAGTTCATCTCGTGGCCGCGCGGTCACCTGCGTGTGGGATGCGGGCATATCGGCGCTGCGGAACGGCAGAGGCTCAGCGCCTTGGTGATCTCGTCGGGGGCCCGCAGCGCGGACGAAAGCGCCTGCGGTGTGGCCTACGGACTTACCACGGTCACTTCGTGGAGGAATCCGAGAGTTCGCAGGCCCTCACTCAGGTAGAGCCGTTCGGCGGGCGAGCCGGATGCGGCTTGGAGCGCTTTGTAGCGGGCGCCGTTGGTCCAGCCCCATGCCATGGATGCCTGCCACAGTCGGCGGCCGTGGCCCCGGCCTCGATATCGGGGCAGCACCGTGAAGTACTGCGGCGGTTGGTGCCGTACCCGCACGGCGTCATCCATTGTGGACAGCGGGCCGACCGCGCCTGCGATGCGTCCGTCCTGGACCGCTACGAGGGTCGTGCCGTCGTCGTGGCCGTCCCTCATTCGCTGGAGCAGGAACAAGAATCCGCCTTCCCCGGCCTGGTCGGCTTCTTCGGCGAAGGAGTTGAAGGTGTCGGCGGCTGCGCAGTGGCGGAGTTCGGTGATCTGGTTGTCGTTGCGCGAGTCGTCGACGCTCAGTTCCTTGAGCATCAGTCGGCTCTTGGCGTCGTCGGCGTGGTCGTCGCACCAGATCAGTTTGGCGCCGCCGTGGGCTCGGTAGGTGGCGGCGAGCTTGGCCGCTTGCTCTGCAGTCTGGTGAAGGGCCGGAGGTGGGCCGTAGCAGTAGAGCTTGATCAGGCCGCGGCCGCGCAGTGACAGCGAGGGGATCAACGTCCGGTCGGGATCATGGACGATCTCGGACGGCAGGACACGTTCGTCCTTGGTGTCTGACCAGCGCTGATCTTTGTCCCAGGGGAGAAATCGTCCGGTATCTGCGACGTCGAGCACGGCCTCGAACAGGTCTGCGGAGACGCAGCCAGGGCCGACTACTCCCAGCGTAGGGATGTACGGTGCTGAGATTCTTGGGCTGAGCCAGTCCCACCGCAATCGCATAGCCCGCAGGTTAACCAAGACCACAGCAGCAACAGGCCCCGACGCGGGAACACGTCGGGGCCTGTGGTGGGTGGGCGATCAGTGCGGGTTGTCGTCGCCGGCCGAGCACGAGCACGTGTCGTCGGCCATCACGTCGTCGATGTCGGCTTCCCGCACCTCGTCGTCGGCCAACGGACGCGGGGTGAGCTGAACGTCTACAACAGCCACCTGACTACCTCCTCTCGGTCTTTGCCGTGCTGGCAATAGGTCGCCAGCGGGGCCTTTGACTGGCGGTAGAGCTTGACTTGCGGCGGACAGACGCCGCAGCTGGCCTGGATGCCGCAGCCGGTGCACGCACCGGCCCGCTGAAGCTCGACGTCCGCGATCTGGTTGAGCCGCTTAAGCCCTTCCACGCCTTCGGTGAGGATGTCCACGTAAGGGTCCCGGCCGATCTTGCACAGGCTGGCGTGACCGTGTGGATCGACGTGGAAGAAGGTTGTTCCGGCGTTGCAGCCCGTGAACGGTTTGCGGCTGCGTAGATGCTCATACGACTGGGAGAACATCGATTCCGGGCCGCCGTAGATGGTCGGCCCCATGATCGGATACTCGTCGTAGGACTCGAACCAGCGCTCGGCGAGGCCGCGCATCTCATCCAGCTCATGAGCGTTGTGCTTGGTCACGATCAGGCTTGCTCGCAGGCAAAGGCCCGCTTCCCGGGCTGCCTGGATGCCCTTGATGAACGTGTTCCATGCCCCTCTGGTGCGGGTGAGGGCGTTGTAGGTGGTCTCGGACGCGCCGTAGACGCTGATCGTGATCGTCTGGGGTTTGCGGGCGTCCAGCAGCTCCAGAATCCGTTGATCGTGCAGCCGGGACCCGTTCGACAGGATGCTGATGATCATCCCGAGGTCCCACGCCTTGGTGTAGACCTCGCGGAAGTAGCGATCGACCAGAGGCTCACCGCCGGTGATCTGGAACCAGAGCACACCGGCGTCCTGGAGGATCTGGAGCATCCGCATCCGGTCGTCCAGTTCCATACCCGAGAACTGCTTGGTGGCCAGGTAGCAGTGCTCGCAGTCGTAGTTGCAGCCGAGATTGACCTCGTGGGTGGCCCGGATCCACCCGTAGGGCTGCGGCTCTCGCACCAGCACTGTTCCTGACAGTGGAACCTGCGCCAGGTTCAAGCCCCACAGGTTCCGTCCGGCCTCCACGAGCCAGGCGGGGCATTCGACAGCGGTGGACAAGTCCTTGAAGCGGCTCGCGCCAATGCGCAGGGCCTTGGGAGAACCGGGACGGAGAACGACGTGGTCTCCGCTGGTCGGACTCGCGACCAGGTGATGCACAGCGACTCCTTCGCAGGGCTGGCAGGGGCGGGCGGGTGGTTAGCTTCGGATGGCGTCTCCTGTCCGCCGGGCTTGAGATTCATTGCTGTTTCCAGATCAGGACGAGCACGGTGGCGCGGTGGACACGACGAGCAGAACGCGCGCGTAGCTCCTACTGCGCCCGCGTGGCTTCTGGGTCGTCATTGCCCCTCTGCCTCGGTCATCGCCGAGACCATCGCGGCGATCTCCCTACGCACTGGGCCGCCCGGCTGAAGCATCGCGGCGGCGTCACCGAGGTCGTTGCCGGACGGGAGGCGCCGGAGCCGCAACCCGATGGCCTCATCCCAGAGGCAGGCGATCAGAATCGAAGCTGTGCCGGCTGGGTTCCAGCACCGCAACACCGCCGGGAGAACTCCGTCTACTGGCAGACCGTCGTCGGCAAGCCTTGACCGAATCCCCACCTCGTCCAGTTCGGACGCCAGCGCCAGCAGCGCTGCACGAGGGCGCACCGCCCGCTCGGCAGCGGCTATCTCGTCGCCACGGGGGATGAGCATCTTCACACCCCGGCACCCTTCAACTCGTCGCGGACCTTCCCGGCCGCCTCCGTCGCCGTCCCGGGTTGCAGGGCATGTGTCGCATCGGCGATGGTCTTGCCGACTGGAAGCAGGTACTGGAACTCCCAGGCGCGCGGCCCGTGAGCGCCGTCGGGGACGCAGATCACTTCTCGGGCCCTGCGCATCAGATCCGGGTTCCAACAGCGCAGCACCACTGGGTGCTCGTGGTGCTCCATGATCCGGGTGTGCACGCCGACATCGTCCAGGTCGGCTGCGAGGGTGAGCAGCCGCAGACGTGCCGCCCTCTTGTGATCGCGCGAGTCCTCGCGCCGGGCGATCTCGTCACCTTGCGGGAGGTCGGTCCGGCGCGGTGCGTCCAAGGCCATCGGTCGATCACTCCTCGTCGACGACCAGGGCGTAGCCGTCGGCTGCCCCCTGGGGCATGTTCAGAAGCGTTCAGATTCGTTCTGATACCGAGGGTTCACCCGCTGTGGCCTGCGGGTCCAAGGGTTTAGCAGTCTTTAGCACCAGGGCGTGCCGCGGGCATGCTAAACCCTGCTAATCCCTCCCAGCCGCTTCGGTTGAATACGCCAGGATCAGCACTGATGTCGACCTCACCCTCATCAAGCGCCCAGGAAGCCCGTCAGCGGCTCGGGCAACAACTGCGGCGCATGCGCACCGACGCCGACCTCACCGGCGTGGAGTTCGCGCGCCGAGCCGGCTGGAGCCAGTCGGCGATGGTCAGCATCGTTGAGGGCGGGAAACGCACCATCACCGCCGACCACATCAGGCTGTGGTGCCGGATCTGTGAAGCCCCCGACGCGCTGCTGACCGAACTGCTCGCCGAGCAGGCCAACACCGCGCGCATGTGGACCTCCTACCGGGAGGAGACCCATCAAGCGGGCTTGAACCCGACCCAGAAACTCGGCGTCGGTGACACCTTCGAGAAGTTGAGCCGATGGCGCAGCTACCAGACCAAGGTGATCCCCGGGCTTTTGCAGACCGAGGCGTATGTGACCGGCGTACTGCGCGGTGTGCGTGAGGAGCGGCGGCTCGCGGTGGACGACGTGGCCGAGGCCGTCACCGAACGCCTCAGCCGAAGCCGATATCTGCGAACGCATCGGCGGTTCGCGTTCATCGTGGAGGAAGCCGCGCTGCGGTACCGGATGTTCGGAGCCGAGGTGCACCGCCAGCAGCTCCACCACCTGATGGAGGTCATGTGGTTGCCGTCGGTGTCGTTCGGGGTGATCCCCCAAAGCGCGGACCGGGGAGGATACCGAGTGCGCGAGGCGTTCGAGATCATCGACGAGGACACCGTCACCATCGAGCTGCTGTCAGGCTATCTACGGCTCACACACCCCGCCGAGGTCGCCATGTACCGCCAGGCGTGGAATCGGCTGAGCAACCTCGCGGTGGTCGGCGACCCGGCGCGGGCGCTCGTCGAGGCCGCGATCGCCGCGCTGGCTCAGGACGGCCGGTAGTCGGCGTGCGGGATAGCCCGTTCCCACGCCATGGCGAAGCTCCCGGCGATGTCGCGGATGAGGCGAGGATCGGAACTGAACGTGGCGGTCTCGGGCATATTGGCGCCCTCGCCGCTCTGGAAGTTCCACCGGACGAGCCGGTAGTCGAAGATCCACAGATCGGCGGACGGAAGCAGGAGATCAACCGCCTGATGCCGCGGCAGCCAGCGGATGTCCTCACCTGCCTTGACGTTCTCGTCGGTGCACGCGTGCTCCCACTTGATGAACTCCGACACCGGCTCACTCACGATCCGCACCCGACGGATCTGCACGCCACGCGCGGTGGCGTCACCGACAATGTCCAACCAGTCGCCCCAGTCGAAAGCCGAGGTGTCACCGGTGGCCCTCCACTCGGCGAACCCGCCGGCATTCGGGTCGTAGGCGTCACGCAGTTCCAGCCGGATCGCTGATCGGGTGCAGCCCTCGAACAGGTACTTCAGCGACGGCTTGCCCGGCCCCTGCCGACCTTCGGTGTACGTGCCGTCGACGACTTCGCGCAGCGCGGGGAACAGCCGCTCCGGCACCCACACGTCGGTCTCATCCTCACCCTTGCCAATGTCGACATTGAAGTCGCCGATCAGCTCAGGGTCGGTAACGGTCTTGCCTCTGATGAAGGCGCCACCGGGCGCACCCCACACCGCCGGGCACTCGCCAGTCTGTGACTCCGGGTCGCCGCCGACGAAATCCACCATGAGTGCCTCCAGTTCGTGAGATTGCCACCGGTCCGACCCTCACCCGGCCCCCGTACCGGGTCAAGGGCGGCACTGGGTGATACCGATGCAGTCGAGGAATCATGCGTACTGAACAAGCAGGCGCTACACCCTGTGCTCCATGCGGGTGCGCGGCCATACCCCGACGACCAAGTCGTCCAAGCGGTCACCACCGCTCATCACCGCTTCGACAGAAGGCCGATCCGCGGTTTTGCGCCGATCCTGGTTGGGCGTATGGCCCGCGACCAACTCCAAGCATCAGACGGCTGGCTGTCGCGGCACGGCTAGCGTTTGCGGTGCCGGGGGGACGAGGCGAGCGCGGTCGTGCGGGAAGCGTGCTTGGCGGTGTGATCGGTGGCCCAGCTGGGCGGTAGCGGAGGATGTTGGGCGAGCGTGAGGTCGTCGCCGGACTCGGTGAGTAGTTGCCAGCTGGCCACCGTGGTGTAGATCTGCGCCACGGTGCGCGGCTTGCGATGCCGCCCGGGTCGCCACCCCGCCTGCGTCCACATGGGATGGCGCGACCACTCAACCGGCATCGTCTGCTCCTTCGATCAGGCACAGCCGCAGCGCGTTGATGAAGACACCACCCCAGCGGCCGTACCGGCGTCGGCGCCGTGGAGCAGGCCAGCGTGTTCGGGTAGGGCTCGAGTGGCTGCGGGCTGGGCTGGGACGCTGAAGTGGAGGTCATGATTGAGCTCCTGCCGCGGTGGCTGCAGCGCGCCGCTGGAGACTGCCGACCAAGTCTGCGGCTAGGGGGTCGAGCTCGGCTTCCGCGAGGAGCCGCACGTACTGGAAGTAGGTGCGGACGCAGCCCCTTGCCCGTCGCTCTCGGTACCACGACAGATCACCGTTGTCGTGCCTGGGCCACACGTGCACGCGCAGCCCCACCAGGACCTTGCCGGAGGTGATCTGGACGCGGACCGATACCTCGGGCGGGCCCTGCGGGCTGCGGAACACCGTGGCGGTGACGCTGGGGTAGGCGCTCAGCCGCCGTGCTAGCCGGTGCGCGTACTCGGCGGCGATGTCGGCCTGGGCGTGGGAGAGGCGGAAGGGGTGATGGATGGGTTTGTCGGTCATCGCGGCTCTGCCTGATCTGGCTTGACGCCTACACCGGCCCAGCCGTCCACCAACGCGGCCGACGGACGGGCGGCGGGCGCCATGGTGGTCACGCGGTCGTCGTTGTGCCAGGGCGATGGCCAGCTGTCGGGCAGGGTTGCGACACCGCCCCACACCTCGACCAGCGGGTCGTCGAGCGTTGTCAGCATCAGCTGGGTGAAGGGGTCGGTGGCCGCGGGCTCGGGTTGGCAGACGTGCCGCGGCGCCACCGGCGTCACCGGCTGCCAACTGCCGTACAGATCCAGGAAATCGGCAGGGTCGCGTACCACCATGGGCAGCGGCGCCAGCTTCGGGGCGATCGTCCGCAGCGCCGGGCCGTGTTCTTTGGCGGTGATGCCGGCCAGCGCCAGATAGCTGCCCGGTGCCAGCTGACGGGCCAGTTCCCCGGTCAGGTGCGCGGCGGTGGCGTTGTCATAGCGCTCCAGGTACAGAAACAGCACGCCGACCGGCTGACTGAGGTCGAAGGTGTCAGCGGCGGCCCGCATGATCTGCTGCGGGTCCTCTACAGCGGCCCGCCGGACGTGGTGTGGATCTGGGTTGCCTTCGACCGACCAGGCTCGGGCCTTGCCCAGGACGAACGGATCGTCGTCGACGTACAGCACCCGCACCGGCTGTGAGGGCTGCTCCAAGTGGCTCAGGTTGACGTGCGAGTGCACGTTGGCGGTCCAGGACACCCGGAGATCCGTGCCGATCACCAGCAGCTGGCGGATTCCGCACCCGACGACCAGCTGCCAGGCGACTCGGTTGCGGAAGCCCAAGCACGCATAGGCGATATCGGCCAGTTCATCCACGGCGCCGGTACGGTCCACGAACGCGATGTCGACGGGCAAACAGTCGTTGCCACAGCGCAGCGCGTTCAATACCCGCGCCCACGACGGCGGCGTCGTCTCCACGTCGAGCACCTCCGTGATCACATTGCGCCAGAACCGCGCGTCGTCGGGCGTGGCTGCCCACGGCACCAGCGGATCCGGCTGCTGCTGCTCGGACCCGGATCTGGGCTCGTCCGGGAACCGATCGCTGGACGGGCCGGTCATCAGTCGCCCTCTCGTTCCAAGCCGCAAAACTGAGACACCGGCTCAGCTTGTGCTTGCGCGAGGACGTAGAGCCGGACCACCGGTTGCGCTTCGGCCTCGGCTTTGACGGCAGCCGCGATGCGCTGTCCGAAGCCGATGATCTGAGCCTCCAGCGCTGAGGGGGTGCTGGCGGCGGCTTCGAAACCACCCGCACGCCAGGCCATGAATCGGGTCGGCGCACCGACAACCGTCCAGGCCGGGTAGCGCTCGCGCAACTCCTCGCAGCGCAACCGCGCCCAATCCTGGAGCCGGAAGGGCAGCGCGTCGTTCCGCTGAACCGTCGCCGTCCTCGCAGACGCGCCGAACTCTGGCCGCAGCCACCTGTGCACGAAGACGTCCCTCCCTCGGAGAATGGGTCCGCTGCAAACGTGACAGCCGGTAATGCGCGTGGACAATCGCAGTTGATCGACGGTTTCGCGGGATTGACCCACTGCTGCGGCCCAAAACCGTCTTTGTTCGACGGTTTTGATCGCCTGGCTTGCTCGGCACTATCGACGCCGCGGCCTCCGAGCGCAGAACGGCGGCCGTGCAGATGTGCGAGTTTCTATCGACGCTGCCCTGGATCTGCCTACGCTGCCTACAGGAGTCACTGAGATCCACCGCAGCGGAGGGGCTATGGCGCGAGGTGAACACCGGCCCAGCTGTGCGCGCCAGTGGCGTGAGCGTGCCGAAGCCGAACACTGGACGATGTGGCGCACCGTTCAGGAGATCCATAAGTGCTGTGGCGTAAGCCTGCTCAAAGCACACCGGCTGGCCCGGGGCTGGACGGCGCGCACGACCGTCCAAGAACTGGAACGGCTCTGCCGGAATGAGCGTCTGGAAGCGTCCCATGTGAACACCGACATGCTGAACTCTTGGGAGAACGGCAGATCCCGGCCTCGTCCGGACTCCCAAGATCGCCTAGCTCGCCTCTATCGGACGAACGCGGTGCGTCTGGGGTTGGCAGCCGACTACGCCGACGATGAACTTGCCGCATCGGCGTCGGCACCTCGTGGAGAGGAATGGGAGGCAGCGAGACGGATCATCGCCGAAGCCGAAATGCTCCGAAAGCGCATGAATCGCACCTTGGTCGCTGGCACCATCACCCACCAACAAGTCGACGACCTCGACGAGACGGTCCTGCGCTATCGCGACGCATACACCACCACGCCGCCATTGGCGATGCTCAGCCAGCTGATACTCGACCTCGGTGATGTCCAAGCCCTGGCGGCCGACCGGCAGACAGCCACTATCCAGCGGAGGCTGTCCGGCGTGACCGCGACCCTCGCTGTGTTGGCCGCCGACGCGTTCATGAAGCTCGGTGACACTCGTCAGGCCCGCGCCTGGTACGCCACCGCCAGAACCGCTGCTGACGACACCGGCGACCGTCGCCTGCGCGCCTTGGTCCGAGCGCAGGAAGCGATGCTGCCGTTCTACTACAGCGACGACCTCTCGCAGTACGGCGGTGACCTCTCGGAGGTCATCCGCCTGGCGCGAGAGGCTCAATCGATCGGCCGTGGGCTTGCTTGCTCGCCGGTCGCGCTCGCCGCTGCCGCCGAGGCCCGGGCGCTCGCTCGTGTCGGCGAACCAACCGAGGCAGAACGTGCCCTTGGCCGTGCACGAAACACCTTTGCCCGCATCGAGGGTGTCCCAGGGCGAGCCTTCGACTTCAGCGAACAGCGCCTGCATCTCTACATCAGCGGAACACACGCATACCTGCCCGACACCAGCGCTGCGCTGTCTGTCCAGACTGAGGCATTCGAAGCGCAACCGGCCAGCTCAGCCACTCTCGACCCGCGACTCATCCAACTCGACCAAGCAATCAGCCTGGCCCGCGCCGGCGACGCCGCCACGGCCTGCCAAATCGGCCAAGACGCCATCCTGGTCACACCGCCCGCGCATCGAACCCATATCCTCTTCGCAAGAGCCCATGAGGTGCTCGCCGCTCTTCCCGCGCCGCGAGCCGCCGGTGTGACCAGCGGGTTTCGCGAGCTACTCCAGATCGAAGGACAGCACCGAGATCATGCCTGACCTCGCTGCCGAAGCACAGGAAGTCCTGCGTCAGGCATGCCAGGCCGTAGGCCTCAACGCTTCTGGCGCTCAGTTGCTTCGGCTGCGCAGCAACGCCGTCTACAAGCTCCAAGACCCCATCGTCGTCCGGATCTCCAGGTCAGCCACCGCCCCTGCCCGCATGCCCGGCGTCCTCACTATGACTCGCTGGCTGCACGACCAAGGCTTCCCGACCGTCCGGCCCCTCGACGTTGAGCAGCCACTCGTCTTGCCCCAGGCGACCGTCACCTTCTGGCACTACCTGACCGCCAGCCCCGAACGGCCCACCACGAAAGACCTCGGGTTTTTGCTGCGTCGGCTCCACACCCTGCCGACACCGCCCTTCGAACTCCGCCAGCTCACTGACCCACTCGCCAGCATCCGTCACGATCTCCACCATCGGCCCGGCATTCTCGCCCCCGCCGAACGGTCCTGGCTCACCGGGCAGATCGCTGAACTCACCGCGACCTGGCAGTCCCTCCCCGGGCTCGGATCAGCCCGGATCCTGCACGGCGATGCATGGATCGACAACCTGCTGTTGCAGCATGACGGCCATCCGGTCCTACACGACTGGGATGCCGTCGCCATCGGCGATACTCCCTGGGATCTGATTCACACCTACCACGGTCAGAACCGTTTTGGTATCGAGCCCAGCCAGGTCGATGACTTCGCCAACGCCTACGGATTCGACCTTCGCGACTGGGCGGGCTACGCGGCCCTCATGAGGGTCCGGGACCTCTACGCCATCGGCATCCACGTCCGCAACGCCCCAGGAGACCACTTCTCCTCACGCGAGCTGCGACACCGTCTCGACTCACTCATGACCGGGGACGCCACTCGCCGGTGGAATCTGCGAGGTTGACGAAACCCGCATAGCGCCACGCCCGTGATCCTCAACAGAACCTTGAAGTCCTGGCGGATTGCGGCGACGTCGCACCGGCCGAGAGCGTCGGCGTCCTCGCCGGTGCCGGCGCAGGCGTGAATGCCCCCGAGGGGAGGGTGCTGGGCGATGAGGTTGGGGGTGCGGGTGAGATCCGCGGGGCCGGCGGGCCTTGACCTTCATGACCGAGTCGAGTGGTGATGGCGTCCGGCCGCGTGTGTCCATACAGCCGGACGTTCCGGCGACCTGCGGCCAGGTCAAAGAGGAGAAAACGGCATGAAGAAGGGCAAAATCGGTTACGGCTCGGCGGTCGACTGGCTGCGGGGCGGCGAGATGACCTGGCGCCGCGCCTACCCCGGCCGCTTCGACCAGGTGAAGGTCGTGCGCGACTTCGCCGTCTACCTGTTCACCGGGTCCGGCTACGAGGACAAGGTCTCGTACATCGTCTCCGAGCTGGCGACCAACGCCATCCGCCACACGCGGTCAGGAGAGCCCGGCGGCTGGTTCGGCGTGGACCTCGCCTACGCCGACCTGGCTTACCTCGCCGTCACCGACCAAGGCGGCAGGACCGTTCCCACGGTGAGACCAGAACCCACCGAGGGCCAGATGCGCGACCACGGACACGGCTTGCGCGGTGTCCAGAACATGGCCGTAGCCCTCGGCATCCACGGAAACCCCGCCTTTGGGCACACGGTCTGGGCCGACCTCAGCCTCACCCACAACCAGGCCACCGATCAAGGAATCGCGCAGGTCCTGGCCTCGTAGAGGAGGGCCCAGCCTGGGACTAGCAGGCTGGCCCCTCAGGGTCAGGATAGAGGCCCTGCTCGCACGTTCCCCAGAGAACGGCGGGCAGGGCCTTTCTTTATGGCTGCAGCGGGCACCGTTGGGTCTGCCGTCAGGGGTCCTGTTGCCTCTGCTGTTGGGGGTGCTGCTTATGAGGGAGAGCCCCTGATACCGGTATATGTGCAGGCCAATGCCCTCATGAACGTGCTGCTGACGGCCCCGACTCACCACTAGGAGGTGAGTCCAATGTGTGTAGGGAGAGATCGTCCTCGCCCTATGACTTTTGCTCGTTGAGTTCTGTCCCCTTCTTTCATCTTTCATCCGACAAGTCCTGCTCGCCGGCTGTCTGCGAGGCCGATCTGGCGCGCGCTGCCATGGGCCTCCTGTCGATTCGAGCCCGAGGCGGTTCGGTCGTGATGACCGATGCGGGAAGATATCGGATCGTTCGCGCGGTCATTCATTTGCGGCGAATGAAAGGTAAGGCCCTTCAGTCGTTTCCGTCGGCAAAGACTGCGCGGAAAAACTTGAGACCCTCCACATATCGAGCGAAAATTGATACGTACAACAAAACAACAAGACAAAAAGATCCCGCCAAACAAGAAGGAGATCGAAATGGCCACGAACGTTCCCGCCCCGCCCGCCAGCACCACCCCGGTGCCGGGGTTGCACGCCGATTCAGACGTCGTGACGACGGTGTTGGATGCGGCCGGGTGTGGACTCACCACCGCCGACTCCCCATCCCGGTGGACCGCCCACCGTGTCGCGCCCGACCCGTCCGACATCGAGGCCGGGGCGGTCGCCGAGTACCACTTCGACAAAACCGTCGAGATCATTCGATTCGACGGCGAGTCCGACGACATCGACACCCCTGACGTGCACGGTGCGGACGAGATCACCGAGGAGTTCATCGCGGGCGTGCGGGATGTCATGAACGTCAACCTCAACGCACCCGGGCACGGGTGGTACGCCTTCCCTGCCGACTCCGATGACCCGCGTGTGATCGCCCGGATCCGGTTCCTGTGGCTGACCGACGAAGCCGCCGTCGATGCCGGACTGTGGCCGTGGTGATCTGCCCGCATCACCGGGGGCGGCGACATCCGCCCCCGCGCGCACGAACGCGCTCGGACGCGCGCCGCACGAAAGTGCGGCGCGCGTTCCTCTTCTTGGGCGAAGCCACGTGGCCGCAAAACGGTTATGCCGGTTGCCGGGTCGTCATCAATTTGCGTGGTCGGCCGTGGTTAGAGAGGTAAGCTTCTCCAGCCGTTTTGGCGGTATGGAAATTGGCCGCGTGGACTTGAGGTTGGGGTTCCATCGAGAAATGGTGGTGGTGGTGGAACGAACGAAATACAGCGGCCCGGGAAATGGTCCCGCCGCCCGCGAAAAGGAGTCATGAAATGGCTGCGAACACCGCCTCCGCCGACACATCCGCCACCGCCCCGGCGACGTCCCCCACGCCCGCCGCTGACGTCCCCGCTACCGCCCCCACCGTGCCCGCCGACACCGTGGCGCCGGGTGCCCCGGAGGGGGCAGTGTGGGACGCGCTGACGGCCAACCCGGGCGCCACCGTCGCGGTGATCGCCAAGGCGGCGGGTGTGAAGTCCGGGACCGCCCGGAACGAGCTCGCGGCGTTGGCCGACGCCGGACACGCCACGTGCACGCCGGGTGAGAAGGGACGCAACGGCCGTCGTCAGTCCGACACGTGGACCCCCGCCGAGACGGACTCGACCACCGACACGGACGCCAACGCGGGTGCCGACGCGGACGCTGGCACGGTCACGGAGCCGGTCGCCGAACCCACCGGGGACGCCTCAACCGACACCCCAGCCACGGATGGCGACGACACCGAGGACGACGAGGACGCGGAGCTGGTTGCGCCGGTGGTGGACGCGGACATGATCGCTGAGGCGATGCGGGTCATGGCCGAAGAGGGCGAACGGCGTGCGGTCGCGGACGCCGAGATCAAAGCCAAACTCGCTGAGGAGGAAGCGCGCCGCGCCACGATCTTGGCCGAGTTGGAGTCCGCACAGCGGACCGAGGCCACCCGTCGCGCGTTGACCGATCTCCTGGCGGCGGTGACCACGACCTACGCGGCGGTGGTCGCCGGGGACGAGTCAGCGACCGATGCGGGGCTGGAGCGCGTGTTCGCCGCTACCAACGGCGTGGCGTACGCGACGGGTGCGGCGGTCGTGCGGTCGGCCAAGCCTCGCACCGGCGGCGGGCACGGTGGGACCGGCGGCGGGTCGCGGGCGGGTCGCGCCGCGCCGCGCCCGTTGCGCCCCGAGGTGCTCGCGCACCTGCAGGCCTACCCGGGTAAGGAATTCACCCCGGGCGAGATCGGCAAGGTTCTGGACCGGTCGTCCGGTGCGGTCGCCAACGCCCTGGACAAGCTCGTCGAACTCGGCGACGCGGCTATGACCACCGACAAGCCTGCCCGCTACTCCCTCAACTCCACCGCGACCGCGACGGACGGCTCCACGTCCGCCACCGCCCCGGCATCCGCCCCGCGCGCCACCACGGACGGCACCGACACCCCCGCCGTGGACGGCGCCACGGGTGACGCTGGCGCCACGGACGCGGCTGCCTGACGGCCGGTAGGGGCGGGGCTCAAAGCCCCGCCCCTACCGGGACGGCATCAACCCGGACGACAACCACGCGACCCACGTAGGAGGATCGAGATGCCGGTGTATGAGGAGTACGTACGTGCCAGCGCGGACGAGGCCAGCGACGTCCACGGCGATGCTGAAAGCCGTGTGTACTCGGCTATGAACAACGGCGACCCGATGGAGGCCTCGGCCGTCGTCGCGGTCGTTGCCGCGCGAGCGGTGGCCGAGTGGTGGCGTGTGGCCGTCGACGCCATCGACAATCAGGGCCTCGATGCGGCCGACGCGCTCGCCCTGACCCGCCAAGCGGCTCGCCGTTGCCTGATCGAGCACACCGTTCCCCGGCATGCGTGCCCGGTCGAGCAGGAGTTCGCCCGTACGCGTATCGAGGCCGCCCGTACGTTCTACCGTACGACCGCGCACCTGGAAGAGATCACCACGACCGCCGCCACCCGCACCCCCGGCGCAGCGGACAGTACGAACATGGCGGAGGCGGCGGCAGACGGCTCCGCACTGGGCGAGCCCGGGAACGCGGCGGCCTCAGGGCAGGCGTCGTGACCTCGCCCTCACCCGCGCCCGGTATAGCGCCTTGGCGGATGGCCGCTCCCACGCTCGGCGGTTCGGTGGTCGGTGGCCTGGTGCGTCTTGGCGAAGCGCTGAGGGCGCTAGACGACACCGAGCCCGATACCGATTCGATCGCCTTCGACCATGCCACCGATCAGCTGATCCACGCCGCGCGAACGGTGGTGCGGTCAGCCGAACCGGTGCTGGCTCGCCCGAGCGCGACGGCGGCGGCTGTCCGTGACGCGCTCACGCGCGCGACACCGGCCGTGCCCGTGATCGCATGTGATGGGGCGGGCGGGTGTGTCACCTGCCGCTATCTCGACCCGGCGCCCTGTTCCCCGAATCCCTGACCGCGTCACCAGCCCACCCCGTCACCGTGTCCCTCAGGGGCGCGGTGGCGTCCTCTCCGCCCCATTCACCCGCCGTCCGGCACTGACCCCCAACCACGACGGGTCGCGCCCCGCGTCGGTCGGCGGGCCATCGTTGTCAGGACCGGTGACCGTGGGCCGCGTTAGGTCGTGGCGCGCGTTCCTGGACGGGCGTAGCCGACCAGGTCCGAACGTTCTCGGACCGAGCTCACCCGTACCTTCAACCCGGTTGAGGGCGCTTCGATCATTCTCCCGCCGCCGAGGGCGATGCCGACGTGCCCGGGGTTGCTCATGGTGCCGAGTGAGCCTTTGAAGAACACCAGATCGCCGGGGGCCTCTCGTCCGGCCGGCACGTGCGGCAAGGTCGTCCATTGTCTTTGCGAGGTTCGTTCGATCGAGATTCCGGCTTGGTGCCAGGCGTAGCGGGTCAGGCCGGAGCAGTCGAAGCCGTTGATCCCGGCGCCGCGTCCAAATCCCTCGCTGGGGCCATTAAGGCCGCCGCCGCCCCAAGAGTAGGGGGTGCCGAGCCATCGCAATGCGGCACGTACTGCGACCGCCGCTCGCCCGGAGGCTGGCGGTACGGCCGGGCAAGCGGCTGTGCCCGCGTCTCGGTGGTAGGTGGCGGCTTGGTCGAGCACTTTCGTCACGTACCAGTTGGCGTGGTTGTAGGCGAACAGCGCTCGCTTCATGTGCTGGGGAGCGCCGTTGGCCTTCAGCAGGCGGGCGGCGGAGGGGATCGCATCAGCCGGGTCATAGACGTCCTTCTTGGTGTCGCGGTTGCCGTCGACTTTGTAGGCGTCCCAGGTGCCGGAGATGAACTGCATGGGTCCGGCCGCGCCCGCGTGGTTACGGCCGGACCGGATCCCCGAACCTTCGCCCCGGCCGTGGTCGGACTCCACCGCACCGACCGCCGCCAGCACGTTCCACGGGATGCCATACGCGGTCGCCGCCTTCACGTACAACGCCAGATAGCGCGCTGGGATTTGAGAGGCCGCCACCTTCCCGGGCGCGGTCTGACACCACGCTTCATCACCTGCTCCGCCAGTGACGGTGCCGCCGAGGGTCCCGCTGAGCGCACCGATGAACAGCGCCACCAGGACGAACGCGGCGACGGCAGCACCGACGATCAAGGTCATCAAGCGTCCCGCGTGAACGGGTCATCGGGCGGGGGCTCGGGGCCGGTGAACTCCCATGCGTTGGCGAGTTCGGCCAAGCGTCGGCGCGGTGCGGTCACTCCGGCCGGGAGCCACACCGCCCCGGCTGGTCCCTCCAGCGCGGTGCTGGGTGTGTGGACGGCGGTGGCCACTGGCACCGGTGGCGTGCCGAGCAGCCTGCGCAGGTTGGCCTCGCGCGCCGAGCTGGGCAACCAGAACAACACCGGGGTGAGATGACCGGCCGCGCGGGCGTGAGCGGCGTAGCGGTCGAGTTTGGCCGCGACGCGGGCGAGGGGTTCAGTGCCGGTGTCGTGCTCGAGAAAGAACTCCACCCGCGCCGGCCCCCGACCCGAGACCGTCTCACTCCACCGGCCGAAGGCATCGGGCTTGACCTTCCCGCCGTCCAGGGAGGCGCAACGCCGCTCGGGCACCCACTGCTCGACCTTGGTGCTGTTGTCGCAATGGCGGGCATAGGCATGTAGCCGGGCGAAGAAGTCGTTCACCCCGACCTGGTGACCCAGCTTCGACGACACCGCGATATCCAGCGCCGTGTCTTGCCGGTAGCCCAGATCGCGGACGCTCACGCCCTGTTCGGCGGCGAGCACGTACGCACCGGCGGGTCCGAGTACCCAATGCTTGGCCGCTGTTCCGATCGGTGTCCAGGGTTGGAAGCGCAGCAGCGCTCGGGCTTGATACAAGGCCCTGAGCCGCTGGCGTGCCCGCGAGACGCTCGGAAAACACAGGGCGGTGAGTTGGTCGGTGGTGAGAACGCGGTGATCCCACACCAGCCGGAGAACTTCCCGGTCACGAGTGGTCAGCCGGTGCGCTAGGTCGGCGATCACCTCCGGGTTGGTCCTCGCCGCACGGCCAGCCCCACCCCGCAGCCGGTGAGTGGACCTGGAGCGCCGGGTCACTCGTCCTCCGCACCGCAAGCTTCGGCCGTGTTGCTGCGCGGCCGATAGCGAGGCAACTGCTCGTCGAGCTTGATTCCGTAGCGTTCGTGGGAGGCGTCTCGTATGGCCTGCGCTCGCCCTGAGATTGCGGGCGGGAGCGGGCGGGTGCGGAAGGTGAACGGCGGCGCTGGAGTGCTGCCGGTGACGATGCGGGCGGCGGCCTGGAAGCCGCCCAGGTGTGCGAGATCGTGGCCGGTGATCAGCGGTGCGAGTGGTTTGGCGAGCCGGTCGGCGTCATCGGGTGACAGCGCGAAGTAGATCTTGTTGCGGGCGTCTGCCGACAGTGCCTCTCGAAGGTCCCCGGGGAGTTGGGAGAGGTGCTGGTGGGCCAGATGGAGAGCGAAGCGGTAGCCGCGGGCCTCGGCGAGGATGTCCGAGACTGATCCGGGCAGGTTGAGGAAGTTGTGCGCCTCGTCCACGTAGGCGGCGACGTCGGGTCGCTGGTCCTCGGGACGGTTGGCGCGCGGGGTGATGGCCTGCCAGGTGTGCGCGAGCAGCAGCGACCCACAAAGTCGGGTCGCGTCGTCCCCGAGTGTTCCCTTGGGGAGTCGGGCCAGAATCAGCCCGCCGCCTTCCAGTACCCGTCCCAGGTCCACGGTCGAGGCCGACCCGGACAGGGCTTGGCGGACGAAGGGCCGCAGGAGCACCGCCCGCAGCTTGTTCATGACCGGGCTGATCATCGCCGCGCGCCCACCTGGGCCCAGATCTTCATAGGTCTCCCAGAACCCTCGCAACAGCGCATCGTCACCGCCGAGCTTGCCGGCCAGGCGGGCACGGAACTCGGCATCGGTCAGCAGCCGTGGAACTTCAGCCAAGGTGGCGGCCGGACCTTTGACCCGGGTGAGGGTGAGGCAGGCCGACCGCAGCAGGTCGTCCAGGCGTGGGCCCCAGGCGGAGGAGAAGCAGCGCCGGAAGGTGGTGACGATCGACTCCACCGCGAACGCCGGATCAGTCCCGGCGAGCACGTTGATGCACGGCGGAGCGCCAGGACTGACCGGATCGAACACCACCGTACGGCCGATCGCACGCTCGGGCAGCCGCTCCAGGATGTCGGCGATCAGGTCGCCCTTGGGGTCGATGACCAGGGCACCACGCCCAGCGTTCGCGTCCTCCAGGACCAGATTGGCGGTCAAAGTGGACTTGCCGACACCGGTCTGGCCGAGCGTGTGCGTGTGCTGCCGCGCCCCGGCAACCGGCATCGCCACCGCACGCGCAGGCCCGGCCTCGGCATCGCCCAGGACCCGGACGGGCCCAGCGCCATCCAGGTAACTGGCTGGAACAGCGGGTGACGGCGCGACTGGCGCGGCACCGGCGCGGACAACTCCAGGCGCGGCCAGGTCGTAGGGCAGGTGGGCGAGCGCAGCCAACTCGTCGGCGCACAGCAGGTAACCCCCGCCCAGTCTCCGCGCCGCCATCCACACGGCCGGGTCGCGCAGCCGCTTGCGGCGAAGGTACTGGTGCGCGGAGGAGTAGGACGCGAACGTGGAGGCGATCTCGTGCGCGTGCCCGCGCAGCCAACCTCTCTCGGCGCTTGTCTGACCGGGGCCGGCGCCGGTGGCCTTGCCGTCCGAGAAGCGGCGTGAAGTGGCGACGGCGTACCGGATCTGGACTTCGAACCGCGGCCCGGCCGCCTTGCCGAGGATCGCGCGGACCTCCTCGGACCTTTCGGGATGGCTGCGGGTGATATCGCTGGAGCGGCTGGAAGCGGTCCGGCCTGGGGTGATCAGCTCGAACACGGCGGCTTGCGGGGCGCTGGATCGGCCGCCGCGCAAGGCGGCGGCGGCCTTGTGCGCGCGAGCGAGACGGCGCCCGACAACGGGCCGGGCAAGGATCTGCACGGCGGCGTACTCGCCTCTGCTCAGTCCTGCGACCGCGCCCAGCAGTCCTCGGAGGGGGTCAGTCTTGTGGCTGGTGGCGAGAGGGTAGTGATCGGGCCGGGCGACCACGAGGCGGCCACCGGCGCAGGCCGCTTCGAAGGGGATGGGCGGAGGTGGCGTCGGGTTGGTGGTGATGGTGGCGCCTGGCCACGCGGCGCGAACCGACTTCTCCACGATGCCGGGTGGCACCGTGCCCGGCACCCACACCTGCACCCTCATCCCGTCGACGTCGGAGACGTACTCCCACGCCAGATGCTGCTGCCCGAACACCAGGCGCTTCCACCACGGCGCGGTCAGGCCGACCAGCCGCGCCCACCAAGCGGCGGCACTGGACTCCTCGACTTGGGGCGGTAGCGCAATCTCGACCAGTCGGGCGCCGTCCGAATGATGCTGGTTACGCCACCGCCACAGCCACGACTGCGCAGCGGCCAGCAGCGCCGCTGCGCCGAGGACGGCCGCGACGGCGAGCGGCGCGTACCGGCTGAGCCTCGCCAGATCGAAACTGGGATCCAAGCCGGGGAACACGTCTTTGAGGAGGCCTTCCCAGAAGTCCATCCAACCGCCGGCGCCGTTGCCTCCCTCGGTGAGGAGGCTGGGCGTGAAGGTGTGCGCTCTGCCGTCGAAGTGCTGCGATGGCTGGTTCATAGTGGGTCCGCCTCCTCGTCGAGCTGGGCGTTGCTGGCAGCGGCGAGCTCCGCGGGGTCGGTGGTCGCCAAGTCGTGTTCGAAGGTGCTGGCATGGCCGCAGAACGCAGCCCTGTCACCTGCGGTTCCGCCGCCGCACAGCAATCCCTCGCCTTGATCGGCAGCCAGCAGGAACGTGCGCTCCCCTTCGGTGAGGCCGAAGACGTCGGTGATCTGGTCGATGACCTGTGGTGCTTGCCGGAGTAGGAGCTGTGTGGCGGCGTTGGCGATGACCGCCTGCCCCAAGTCGGAGCTGAGAAGGTCGGCGGCGTCTTGGGTGACGACGGCGAGTCCCGTCCAGTGTTTGCGGGCGGACTTGGCGAGCCGGTAGAGGAACTTGGCGCCCTCGGCCTGTTGCATCAGCGTCCATGCCTCGTCCACCACGACCAGGCGCCGCCGCCTGTCGGAGGGGTTGGCGACTTGCCGCCAGATGGCATCCAACGCCAGCAGCATTCCGACCGGGCGGACCTCGTCGGCCAGGTCCCGCAGCGAGAACACGATCAGGTGCCCCTCAGCGCGGGTCGTTGTCGCTCCGGCGAACAAGCCCCGATAGGAACCGGACACGTACGGAGTGAGCCGGGTGGCCAACTCGGCCGCCGCGGCCCGGTCGGCCTCGGTGTCGTCTTCGCCCTCGGCGGTGTGGCCGAGCTGGGCCGCGAGATCGGCCAGCACGGGGGCGGGGCGTTTCCAGGTGCGCGGGTCGGCTGTGATCCCGACCTCGGCGTAGGTGGCGATCACGGCTCGATCCAGCACGGCCCGCGTAGCGGGGGCGAGCGGTTCTCCGAGCATCGTCGAGACGAGGGTCTGCAGGAACAGCGCGCGGCGGGTCAGGATGTCGTCGCCTTGCACGTGAGGGAGGTCGAAGGGGTTGAAGCAGACACCGGGCGCGCCAAGGGCGATGCAGGTTCCGCTGACCGCTTGGGCCAGCCGGATGTATTCGCCTTCCGGGTCGATCACGGCAACTTGGACGCCGTGATACATCAGCCGCAGAAGCTCCAACTTGGTGAAGTAGGACTTGCCCGCGCCTGAACGGGCGATGGTGACGGAGTTGTAGTTGTCCTGGGCGAACCGGTCCCACAGCACCACTCCGGAGGAGTAGGCGTTCAGCCCGTACAACACCGGCGCATCTGCGAGGCGGGGTTGTAGATCGGGTGAGGTGAACGGGAACGCAGCCGCCAACGCGGAGGTGTCGAACGTCCGTCTGGTCCTCACCGGATCAGACCCAAGCGGCAACGTTGTCACCCATCCCTGCAGCGCGCGGAAGGTGGTCGGCTGTGCGTCCAGCAGCAACGACGCGGCCAACGCCCGCACTCGCTGCAGTTCCGCCTCCAGTTCGTCTGCGTTGGCGGCGTGCACCGTCAGATACAACCCCAGCCGGAATAGGCGACCATGCCCGCGCGCCAAGGACGCGGCGAGATCCGCAGCGTCGTCAGCGGCGGCCTCGGCCGCGTAGTCGACCAACCGGCCCGCCTGAGCGTTCGCTCGCGCCGTCGACTCCAGCCGAGCGAGCTGGCGGCGTAGTCGCTGCGCAGCCACCAAAGGCGGGATCGGCTCGATGTGCAGCGACACGTCCACGTGGCCGGGGAAGGTCAGCAGCGGCTCCAACCAGCCCGCCCCGACCTCCCGTGGGTAGCCGGCAACCGCGAAGGAAGCGCACACGCCTCCGGGCAACTGCACCGACCGGGCACCAACGCGAACCGCCGAAGGCCCCGACAATGCAGGATCGTCCTGGGCGATCTCTTCCGTGAGGTCCGCGGCGCCGTCGACTCCGGTGGGCACCTTGGCCGAGCGGCCGCAACGGCGCGGGAAAGACAGCTTCATAGGATCTCCTTCGAGGCGCCGATCAGGTCGTCGGTCCTTGCGGTGATGACCTCGCCGGGGCCGGCCGCGCCGACCAAGGGCGGCTCGGCGGGCGACAGCGCTTCGGCGAGCACCTGAGTGCAGGCGGCCGCGTCTAGGACCTCGGTGGAGATACCGAGCACGCCCAGTGCGCGGGCGGCTTCCTCGGCACGCCGCAGCACCACGGTTGCGCCTGCGTCGCGCAGGGCGCGCTGTCTGCGGCCTGAGGTCCACGGGCGGGATGGGGCCTGCGGGCCGTGGTCGCGGAGGACGACGAGGACTTCGCGGACCAGCAACTCGCGTGAGTCGGTCAGCTCGGCCAGGAACGCGGCATGATCGAGCGCCGCTTCCTCCAGTGCCGAATCAGGCAACCCAGGCGCGGCGTCCTGGACGCGGTCGACGAGCCCGGAAAGGTCCGCGGCGCGGGCCCGCACCAGGATCTGCGTGGGCGCGTCCAGGGAGTTCAGCCACCGTCCGAACACCGCCACCAAGGCGGCCTGTTCGGAGGCGGTCCGTAGCGCGAAGGCCACCGTTCCGGCGCGCACCATCACGGCTGTCCCGCCTTCGGTCAGCTCCATCACGCCGTCCTCGCGCACCGCACGGACCGGGAGCCGCAACGGCGCTGGAAGGCTGCCTTCCATCCGGCACCAGCCGGGCGGCGCAGCTATATCTCCGGACGTGGCTATGCGGGTCTTCGGGGCGCGCAGATGGGCCAGGGCGGTCACAACGAAGCGGTCCAGGCTCAGCCCGTCCCGGCGTCCGACCGCCAGCACCGCTCCGGCCGCGACGACGGGCAGCAGCACTGCGACGATCACCGCGAGCGGCAGCCATGGAGCAGCGGTGAAGTAGAACCACAACGCCAGCAGAGCCGTGATGACCAGGATGACGAGCTGGCGGGCGGTCAGGCCGTAGAGGAGCTTGTCGGGCTGGTCGACGTCGGCGGGGATCTGCGCGACCAGTGGCTCCTCATCGAGCGTGCTCATCAGCGCTCTCCCTTGCGTCGGCGGCCAGCTCGGCGACGTTGCGCCGCAAGCCGCAGATCGACGCGCTGTCCCCGGGGCATCTGGTAGACGCGGCGCGAACGGTCACGGCGGCCCGAGCCGGAGAGCCGGTCAGTGCTGTGGACCTTGCTGTGACCTGTGCTGGCGCCGGTGCACCGCCTGGCCGCCGACGTGCCTCGCGCAGCAGGTCTGCCTGCGCCAGTCCGGGCGTGGTTAGGTCCTCCGGCCTGGGCGCTGGCGCCGGGTTGGCCGCTGGTGCGGGCACCGTGGCCTCGGCGTCGGGCCGAGTTTCCGCTGCCGGTCGTGCCGCTGGAGCGATCGTGACTACCGGCGCGGCTGTTGCGGGTCCCTCCGGCGCCATCGCGGTCACCGTCGCGACTCTCACCACTGTCTCCGCCACGATGGCGGCCACGACGACGACCGTTACCTCCGGCGTCACCACTCTTGCCAGAGGAACCGTCACCGCCCTTACCGCTGCCGGGCCCTGGGCGATGACGCCCCCGCCTCTTCCCGCCGCCTGTGCTTCCGGGGGTGCGGTGGTGTGCGGCACGGCCCTTGCCGGTGGCGGCTTTGCCGGTGCGGCCCACTGCGCCCAGGACGGCGCCAACGGTCCGGTAGACCAGGAAAGTCTTGACGACCTGGCCGAGCACGCGGGGTTGGGCGCTGCGCCAGATGGTCTGGCCGATCCAGGTCGGGATGCGGATCATCACCCACAGCAGGGCGATCAGCAGCAGCAGGTCGATCGCGTCGGCCTTGGTGGTGGGGATGCCTTGGAATTCCCCACCGCTCTTGGACTGGGTGAATAGCAGTTGCAGCGCGGTGATGAACACCAGCGCTTGCACGACCTGGATCGCGAGCATGCCGGTCAGACCGCGCCACCACAGCCGGGCGATGCCGTCGGTGAAGGGGAGCGCGTGGAACATCAGCACGAGCGGCGCGGCGGCGATCAGCACCATCGTGATGGCGAGCCGGATGACGTAAATGAACCCCACGACGACCGCGAGGATGACCACGATCAGCGCGAGGAGGACGAAGAAGATGCCTGCGGTGTTGATCGAGGCTTGAACGCCGTTGCCGAGCACGTCAGCGGCGGTCGCGGGATCGACCTTGTCGCCGCCGGCGGCCAGGAAGGCTTTGGCGAGGCCGTTGGCGAACCAGACGCCGTAGCCGATCAGGACCAGGCTCAGATTGCTGGCCAGAAAGGCCAGAGTCACGCGCGGCAGCAACTCACGCAGCGAGATTTCGTCGGGCAGAGACTGCCCGGCCATCAACATCACGCCCGCGATGGTGATGATCAGCACGAAGCAGCTGTTGGCGATGACCTGGGAGGTGCCCCACAGTTCCCGCGCCCGGGCCATGTCCTTGGACCCGGCTTCGGGGGTGCCGAAGATCGTAGCGGTCAGCAGCTTGAACGCGGGCTCGCGCGCGGACTCCACCAGATCCTTGAACCACCCGGTCACCGCCTCTTTCGCCTGGCAGCCCCAATCGGCTGCCCCACAAGGCTTGCCGACCGTCGCCGTACCCGAGGTGCCCTTGGCGTCAAAGCTCGGATCAAGAACCTGTTTACCGGACTTCTCTTCGCACACCGGTACTGGTGCGGGCATCCCCGGCGTGAAGACCATCTTCTGTTCGCCGATGCAGGTGGTCTGGCCGGGGGCGGCTGGCGCGGCGACGGAGTCGGGCTTGACCTCCACCCACTTGCCCGGCGCGTACTCACACATCAAATGCGGCTGCATGCCGCGCGTCTCCACCTTCAACTGACCCGTGCACTTACCACCCGGCTTGGACGACGAAGACGACGGCGGCATGGACGGAGCAGGAGTGACCGGAGCGCCGGGCTGCCCGCCAGGTGCCTCGATCCAGGGCTGCGACGAGGGCAAGGGCACCGGCGGGCCCGGCTCGCGCGCGGGTTGGGCATGTGCCCGGGAGATGTCCCAGGTGACCAGCCCAGCTGTGAAGATCGCCGCCAGCGTGATTACCAGGAGCAGCCGGGCGGGGGTGAGGGTGATCGTTGGGGGCCGCATGTCAGGCGCCCACGATCGTCTTCAGCAAGGTCACCAACACCGGCGCCAGCACCGCGACCCCGTAACCGATCGCCGCGCCCCGCAAGGTCCGCTTGGCCGACTCGGCCTCACCAGGGTCACCCCCTGACAGCAGCAACCGGACTCCGCCGATCGTGGCGAACAATGTCGCCAGCCCCACCAGCAGGCCCACGATGACATTGCGGAAGTTGGTGATGACCTGGTCCAACGACGCGACCGCGACCAACCGTGAACTCGCCTCGGCGATCCCCGGCACCACAAGGGCCGTCACGACGCACCCGCACGTCCAGATCATGGCGGCTGCAATGAGACGCAGCTGACTCACCCGGTAGGGGCCTACGGGGGAAGGGCCGTTGCCGCAGGGGCAGAGGGGCGGTGGTGGTGTGGCATCCGGGGTCTTTTCGTCTTGAGTGTCGTTGTGCTGGGCGTTCACTGGTGGCCTCCGAAGTCACGGCGAGCAATGTTGTTGGCGTTCGTGTGCCGGACGAGGAGGCACGGGGCCGGGGATGGCCGGGCTGCGGGTGTCCTCCTTCGAGAACTGCGCGGATGGTGTGTGCGGCGGCGACCGGATAGACCGTCCGCCCGAGCCATCCCACGGCCCCGTGATCTCGTCTGACGCCCTCAAACACCGTTCAGGCGCCGCGATTGGAGAGCGGGCTGCCAGAGTTTGCCGAGAGCTGACCCGTGCGCAGCGCCGCGACCAACCGGGCCTCGGCAGCCCGACGCTGCTTGTAGAGCCGCCAATGCGGCAGCCCGGCCGCCTCGGCGTAGTCCTGCAGCGAGACCCCGTCCAGCCGGGTCACGGCGATCATGCGCGCGACGTCTAGGTCGATGACGCCTTGCGTGACCGCGTCGGCGAGCAGATCAGCCGGGTCGGTGTCGGTGCTGACTACCAGTGCTGAGGGGAGAGTGGCCGGGTCCACCGGTACCGGGCGGCGACTTGGGTTGCCGCGTGTGCAGATCGCGGCCTTGCGAGCCCACGACAGCAACCGCTCAAGAACGTGCGGGCGGTCCAGGTCGGTCCGCTTGAGCTGCGCCACGAACTCCGCCACGACATCCGAAGCGATGTCGTCGGCCAGATGCGGAGGAGCGGTCCGCGAGACGCGGGAGACGATGTTGACGAGGCCCGGCATTGCCACGCCGACGCATCCGATGACCCAGGCTGGGCCGTCCTGCCGGGATCGGCGAACCAGCTCGCCCCAGGCCGCATCCCGCAGGGCGTCACTCGCGCCTGGCGCCAACAGCTTGGCTTTCAACTCGGCCAGATCAACCTGCCGAGATGGCAGGCCGTGACCGACGCTCTTGCCGTCGACGGCCAGCGGAGACGGCCCGGCCACCAGCAGGCGGAAGGTCGCGTCAGCGACGTCCAATGCGTTCCCGGACTCGATGAGCCCGGAGACGTCGGCGTGCTGGTCACTGTGGAGTGCTTCGATGTGGGTGACGGAGATGAAGGCGTCGCGGTGGTTGCTCATGGTTCCCCCGAGGAACGGTCGCGGGCTGATCGGTTGGCAACCGTTGTCCGCCCCGTACTGGTGAGCAGTCGGTACCGAGCGGGTGGGGAACGGGTAGAGCGAAGGTTCCTGCGCTCGGCGGTCGCGATCGGATAGGGACCTGCCCGGGGCCTGTGCCGACTGCGAAAACCAGCCGCGCACCGCGTCCGCACCGGCGGCAATGGTCAACGTGCGGTAAGCCCGCCGAGCCCGCCGTGGACAGGAGCACCCGCTCGCGCCGCAAGACCCACGGCAATGGTTCGATCAAGGCGCGCGACACGCGGTCGAGGGACTTCGCGCTGGGTGCGAGCGTCTCTAATGCCCCGTTGATGCCAAGGGCTCGGCCACCCAGGGGTCGGAATCTGCATCGACTTGATCAGGGCTTTACGGTCTGGTGCTTCCAAAAACCGGCCGCGCCCGGTGTTTGAGGGGTGCATCGGCGACCGGGTGACCGTCTCGGGTCACCCAGCAATGACCAACGACACCCCGTCCACCCCGGATCCTTCCGGCCAAGGACAGCCCCATACCGGAGCCAGCACGAGGCGGCTTGTGCCGCTGACGGTGTGGATGTGCTCCGACCAAGACAACAGCCGCAACTCCAACGGCAACTCCGACAAGCAGGCTGCTGCTACCGCGGACGCTGCAAACGCACAGCGCGAGGTGGGCAAGGTCCGCGGTGCCGGACGAGGTGAGTTGTGCCCGCAGCATCGCGGCGCGGTCGGGTACCAGCTCGCCCGGCATCTCATCTCGTCGTGCACCAGCGAGGGCGATGTGGTCGCCGAAGCGTTCACTACCAGCGAGGCCACCCTCGTCGCGGCGGCCCAGTCCAGCCGGCCGGGCGTGGCCCTGGTGCCGCACTTCCCGCTCGCCCGGCACATCGGAACCCGGCTCCGCGCTGCCCTCACCAAGGAGCAGCTCGATTGTGCGGCGATGCGGTCCTGCCGTCCTGACCAGATGCACCGGGGTCTGGCCGACGTCGCGGGCAGGGTCGGGCTGGTGGTCGCCGCGCCACCGCCGTACGAGATCGGTGGCCGCGTACCCAAGGGCGCGGGCAGCCAGAGCTGTCCCGCATGCCGGGCCGACCTGTGGATGCTCACCGCCCAGCAGCTCACCGCGTTCCTGGTCGGCGCCTGGAAGATCCTTCGCCCCGGCGGGACACTCGCGATCATCACCACCGCGAGGCACGAGGCCGGGCGACTGGTCGACCCAGCGCCACGCCTCATCCAGCAAGCCAGCGCCATGGGCTTCCGATACGTCCAGCACATCATCGCGCTACGCATCCCCGTCGAAGGTGGCGCTCTGGTCGTTCAGGCCGCAGCCAACGAACTGGCGGAACTCCGCGACATCCGGTCCAGAACCCTGCCGCCACCGGCACGCGTGCACGCAGACGTCCTGCTGCTCGCCAAACCCAGGACCCGTGAGCGCCAGGACGGTGAAGCCTGATGACCACGCTCCATAACTCTGGAGACCATGGCGCCGGGCGCATCGGCTGCACTGCCGCAGGTGAGGTTCTGCCGTCGGTGCTGGCCACGGGACAACAGCCGTCGCGGCTGCAGCGCAAGGGCCGCTACACCGAGGAATCGATGCGGCACCCTGGCAAGATGCTCCCGGCCATCGCCTCGCGCGTGATCGCGGCGTTCACCCAACCCGGTGAGCTGGTTCTCGACCCGATGTGCGGCGTGGGCACCACGCTCGTCGAAGCCATCCACCTCGGACGTGATGCCGTGGGCATGGAGTACGAGAGCGACTTCGCCGCCATGACCGCCCGCAACATCCTGCACGCCCAAGCCCAGGGCGCAACCGGCACAGCGCGGATCCTGGCAGGGGACGCTCGCAACATCACCACGGCCTACGCCGCACTGCGCAACGACGTGGCGCTGGTGCTGACCTCACCGCCATACGGCTCCTACACCCACGGACACGTCCGCTCTGCCAGACAGGGCGGCGACGGCGCCAAGGTTGAGAAGACCAACCACCGCTACTCTCGCGACCCCGGCAACCTTGCTCACCAGCGGATCGACGTGCTCCTGGACGGATTCGGGCGCATTCTGTCTGGCTGCGGTGAGCTGCTCAAGCCGTACGGAGTCATTGCCGTCACCGTCCGGCCCATCCGGGTGAATGGTGAGTTGATCGACCTGCCCGGGCGGGTAACCGAGGTCGCCGAACGATCCGGGCTGGTGCTGACCGACCGGCTCGCCGCGCTGCTGTGCGGCGTCCGCGACGGCGACCTGGTGAACCGAGCTTCGTTCTTCCAGATGCTCGAAACCCGCCGCGCCCGCGCCAAGGGCATCCCCGCCTGCGCCACCGCCCACGAAGACCTCCTGGTCTTCCAAACCGCGAGTGACCTGAACGGGGGCCGCGGATGAGCCAGCCGCCCACCACCGAACCCATGCCACGGAGAGTCCGCGTCCGTACTGGGCGGGAACGAACCACCGAACTTCTTGCCTGGCTCCAACTCGGTACCTGCGCCGCGTGCGGTCGGGCTCGCTATGCCACACGGCGGGAAGCGCGCTCCGCGGCCCGCATCGCAGCTTTCGGAATCAGGCTCCGCGCTTACCGATGCGGGGCGTCCTGGCACCTTCGCTCGTCCGCCGGCGGTGCGAAGTACATCGCCTCGCCGGTCACGGTATGCAGCCCAAGACCGAACCGGAGGAACGGCCTTGACCTTGGAAATCGAGTTGAGCGGTCATACGGGGGCCGTCAGCACGCGGGCGGACGCCGTGTCCGTGCGCGTGATGGCTGGCAGCGAGCGACCGATCCGGGAACCGGCTCGCCGAGAGGCGAGGGGTGACCGGCTCGAAATCAGCCAAGAGCACGGACGGCAGCAGGGAAGTGCGTGTGGTCGTGCCGGATGAGCCTCCACGGCTCACTCCCGGTGTGGCCCGCGCCCTGCTGCGAATGCTGCTCAAGGCCGACGCCCGCCGTATTCCGCCCGACACCACGGTCTAGGAGATCCCAGGTGATCGACCCTCAACTCGTACCCTTCGGCAACCAGCAAGGAAGTGGTGCCGAATGACCACCGCATTCGCCTTCTACGGCCGAGTCTCCACCGAGGACAATCAGGACCCGGAGGCGTCCCGGGCATGGCAGCTTCGGCTGGCTCGTGCCTTGATCGAGCCCCGCGGTGGTGAAATCGTCGCCGAGTACTTCGACGTCGATCGGTCCCGGTCGATTCCGTGGTCGCGTCGACCGCACGCCGCAGCCCTCCTCGATGACCTCAAGACCACGGGCCGGGGGTTCGATGGAGTCGTGATCGGGGAGCCGCACCGAGCGTTCTATGGCAACCAGTACAGCCTGACGTTCCCGCTGTTCGAACACTTCCGCGTTCCGCTGTGGGTGCCAGAGGTGGGCGGTCCCATCGATCCGGCCAACGAGGCCCACGACATGATCATGAGTGTCTTCGGAGGTCTGTCCAAGGGAGAGCGCAACCGCATCAAGCTTCGCGTCCGTGCTGCCATGAGCGCGATCACCGCCACCGAAGGCCGCTACCTCGGAGGACGCCCGCCTTACGGATACGAACTCGTTGACGCGGGGCCGCATCCCAATCCAGCCAAGGCCGCCGACGGTAAGAGGCTGCGCAAACTGGTGCCCCATCCGGTCCACTCCGTGATCGTCAAGTGGATCTACGCCGCGTTCCTTAAGGGACGGGGTCTGTTCGACATCGCTGAGGATCTCACCCGCCAGGGCGTCGCTTCGCCTTCGGCCAGCGATCCAGAGCGCAACCGCCACCGTTGCGGGCTGGCCTGGTCCAAGTCGGCTGTCCGCGTCATCCTCACCAACCCGCGCTATACCGGCCGTCAGGTATGGAACAAGCAGCGCAAGGACGAGGTCCTTCTCGACGTGGACGACGTTGCCCTCGGCCATACGACCAGGCTCCGTTGGAACGATCGAAATCAATGGATCTGGTCCGAGCACGAGGTCCACGAAGCGTTGATTTCGGCCGAAGATTTCGAACGGGCACAGCAGGTGCTGGCCTCGCGTGGGCGGGGACCCGCCACCCACAAGCCGCACCGGACGCATACCTTCCGGCCGTATTGCTTCCGGGGCGTGCTGTTCTGCGGTTACTGCGACCGCCGGATGCAAGGGAACTGGAACAACAAGCAGGCTTACTACCGCTGCCGGTTCCCTGAGGAGTACGCCCTCGCCAACAAGATCGACCACCCGAAGGTCGTCTACCTGCGCGAGGCTGAGATTCTCGAGCCCATCGACGCCTGGCTGGCGACCGCATTCGGGCCTGGGCGAATACGGTCGATCATCGATGCGCTGGCCGACCAGATGCCCGATCCCGATCTCGCCGCCAAGGCGGAGATGGCCAAGAAGATCGCTGGGTGTGACCGCAAGCTCAAGCAGTACCGGGCCGCGCTCGACGCGGGAGCAGATCCCGTAGAGGTCACCAAGTGGATCAACGACACCAAACAAGAACGGGCCAGACTCGAAGGGGAGGCTCGTGCCGAACTGGGCCGAGAGCGTCTCGACCACAAGGAGATCGTCGACCTGCTCGAACGCGTCGGGGATCTCGTTCAGGTCGTGGCCACGGCCAGCCCGGACGACAAATCCGATCTCTACAAGGAGTTGGGGCTGCAGATGATCTACTACCCCCAGAAACAGCTAGTGGAGGCCAAGGTGATCCCTGACCCCCACATGTGCAAATGGTTTGTGTCCGAGGGGGGACTTGAACCCCCATGCCCCGTAAAGGGCACTAGCACCTCAAGCTAGCGCGTCTGCCTATTCCGCCACCCGGACAAGTGTGCACGCCGCAGTGCGCTGCGGCGGGCTTCACCATACCAAAGGTCCCGACTCGCGGCGAAGTCGAACGGGGGGCACCATGGGTCGGGTACCGGTCGGACGGAAAGGTGATCACTGTGGCTCAGGTTCCTACCGCCGAGGACGAGGTCGTTCAGCTGTGTCAGGAGCTGATCAGGATCGACACCAGCAACCCTGGGGATCACTCGGGGCCGGGGGAGCGGGAGGCCGCGGAGTATGTGAAGGCCCGGCTCGAGGAGGTCGGGCTGGAGTCGCAGATCTTCGAGTCGCATCCGGGGCGGGCCAGTCTGGTGGCTCGGATCGAGGGAGAAGACCCTGGGCGAGATGCCCTGTTGCTCCATGGGCATCTGGACGTGGTGCCGGCGCGTATGGAGGACTGGACGCGGGATCCGTTCGGCGGGGAGATCGCCGACGGGTGCGTCTGGGGTCGCGGGGCCGTGGACATGAAGGACATGGACGCGATGATCCTGGCGGTGGTCAGGCAGCGGCTCAGGGAGGGGCGCAAGCCGCCTAGGGATGTCGTGCTTGCCTTCCTGGCCGACGAGGAGGCCGGGGGTAAGTGGGGCGCGCAGTGGCTCGTGAAGGAGCATCCGGAGCTTTTCCGAGGGTGCACTGAGGCAGTGGGGGAGGTTGGCGGGTTCAGCCTGAGCGTCCCTGGCGACAAGCGCATGTATCTGATTGAGACGGCGGAGAAGGGCATCGCGTGGATGCAGCTCACTGCCAAGGGGACCGCGGGCCACGGGTCGATGGTGCATCCGGACAACGCGGTCACGGCGCTGGCAGCGGCAGTCGCCCGGCTGGGGGCGCATGAGTTTCCTGTGCGGCTGACCAAGAGCGTGCGGGCCTTCCTAGAGCGGGCCTGCATGGCGTACGGGGTGGAGTTCGATCCGGAACGGCCGGAGCTGGCGCTGGCGGAGATCGGGCCGCTGGCCAGGATGATCGGTGCGACGCTCAAGAACACCCTCAATCCGACGCGGCTGGATGCCGGGTATAAGACGAATGTCATTCCGCAGAGCGCGACCGCTCAGGTGGACGGACGATTCCTGCCGGGGCATGAAGAGGAGTTCTTCGCGACCGTGGACGAACTCCTCGGGCCGGACGTAGAGCGCGATTTCGTGCATTACGACTGGGCCGTCGAGACCGATTATGAGGGCGCGCTCGTTGCGGCCATGGAAGAGGCCCTGATCTCGGAGGATCCAGGTGCGCTGCCCGTCCCGTACTGCCTGAGCGGGGGAACGGACGCCAAGGCGTTCGCCCACCTGGGCATGCGCTGCTTCGGCTTCGCGCCGCTCAGGCTTCCGCCGGAATTGGACTTTTCCGGAATGTTCCACGGAATCGACGAGCGGGTGCCGGTCGACGGTCTCCGTTTCGGTGTGCGCGTCCTTGACCATTTCCTTGATCGTGCTTGAGGGGTAACCAAAAAAATATTCCCGGAATTGTCGTCGCACATGCGTACCGTGGTGCTACGGTCACCTTCCGTAGAGAGTGGATCGACTCCCTCTTGGCGACTTCCGAGGAGAACCTGTGGCTCGCGGCCCGGCATGCATGAGGACGGTCTCCGTCCTGCTGCGCCGTGCCGCCGGTAGCCGCCTGGTCCGCCGTCTGCTGGTGCTCGCGGGTATCGCGGTCACCGGCTGGCTGATCGGCGGCACCGCCCAGGCCCACGCGGACGACGCTCCCGTGGCGCTGACGCCTGTGGTGAGCGAAATCATGCGGGCGGCGCACCCGGAGCACACGGGCCCCGTCCGGCATGCGAGCAAGGGTGTCGTGGCCGGTGACGCCGATGATGTCCATGGTGCGGTCAGGGGTGTTCCTGGCGCGGCTCAGGATGTCCCGGGCGCGGCCAAGGCCGTTCATCGCAAGGCCAAGGCTGTGCCCGGCGCGGCCGAGACGGTCCCTGGCGCGGCCGACGGTGTTCCCGGGGCGGCAGACGGCGTCCCTGGGGCGGCTCAGGGTGTTCTGCGGCCCGGTCATGTGAGCGCGGCGCAGCCCGATCTTTCTCTGCCTGTGCCCTCTCAGGATGTCGTGGGCCAGGCCGATGGCGCCCTGGAGGATCTCACGGGGCCTAAGGTCACCGACCATTCGGCGACGGACGGCTCTGAACAGTGCGTCGCCGACGCGTCGCACGGCGGCCGCCAGGGGCTTCGTCTCCCAGCCGCTACGGCAGGGGTGCTCAAGGCGTCCGCCAAGTCCGGCTCGGCCGTCTCGCACGCGACCGTGACCTCTCCGGCCCCCGCGCCGGCCCCCGGCTCGCCGCTGCACGCGCCAGCCCAGGCCGGAACGGCCGTTCCGGCGAGCGGTGCGGCTCCGCTCGCCGGGCTCGGCGGCCTCTTCGGCCGCTGGTCCTGGAACGCCGCCCTGCGGCGGCCGGTGCTCATGCCCGCCTACGGGGCGGTCCCCCCGGCCATCCGCACGGCAGCGGACGAGCCGACCTTCTCACCTGACTAGAACCCCCCAGACTCCGGCCTCCGAGTCCGTGCGGTTCGGACCACCGGGGCCGGGACGGGCCGTCCTCTGACGGCCCGTCATCCCCGAGATCGCGCGACGGCGCGCACATGACGCGGCCAAGCACCACCACGCGGTGGCGCTACATGCGACCGGTCTCACCTGTCCATCTCCATTCATCACATCTCCCCCGAACGGAGCATCATGCGAACGTGGGCCAAGGGCACTGCTCGTGCCACCATGCTCACTGCGAGCTTCGTCGCTCTCGGTGCGGGCACCGTCTTCCCCAGCGGTGCTTTCGCCGACACCACCAGCGGCGACTCCAGCGTGCTCGGCGGCAATCAGTTCAACATGCCCATCTCCGCGCCGATGGACGCCAGCGGCAACTCCCTGGCCGCCCTCGGCGAGGCGTCCGGCGCCTCCAAGGGCGGCGCGATGGTCGCCAACGGCCGCGGCGGAGCCGGCCAGAAGTCCTCCGGCAACAACGGCATCGGCTCGGGCAACCAGGTCAACGCCCCCGTCTCGGCCCCGTTCAACGCCTGCGGCAACGCGATCGCCATCTTCGGCACCGCGGACGCCGGGTGCACGGGCGGCGCGGCCGTCAAGGGCGGTGGCGGCCGGCACGGCCAGCGGTCCTCCGGCAACGGCGGCATCGGCTCGGGCAACCAGGTCAACGCCCCCGTCTCGGCTCCGGTCAACGCCTGCGGCAACGCGGTCGCGGTGTTCGGCTCCTCCGAGGCGGGCTGCGAGGGTGGCTCGAAGGTCATGAACGGCTCCACCGAGCACCAGACCACCGGTGCCAGCGGAACCGTCGCGGGCAACCAGGTGAACGCGCCGATCTCGACGCCGGTCAACATCTGCGGTAACGCCGGAGCCGGGTACGGCGAGGCCGTCGCCGGTTGTGAGGGCGGCGCGAAGGTCAAGAACGGCGGCCGTACCGGCGCCGGTCAGAAGAGCTCCGGCAAGGGCGGCTACGGCGCCGGCAACCAGGTGAACACGCCGTACTCGGCACCGATCAACGTCTGCGGCAACGCGGCCGGCACCGACGCGGTGGCCGACTGTGACGGCGGAGCCACGGTCCGCAACGGCGGCCACCGTTCCGGTGGCCAGACCACCAACGGCAACGGCAGCTACGGCGGCGGCAACCAGGTCAACTCCCCGGCGAGCGTCCCGGCCAGCGCCTGCGGCAACGCGGCGGCGATGCTGGGCGAGGCCGGCGCGTTCTGCGAGGGCGGCGCCCACGTGCGCAGCAGCTCGGGCGGCGACCAGACCACCTCGGGCAAGGGCAGCTACGGCGGCGGCAACCAGTTCAACGTTCCGCGCAGTTTCCCTGAGAACGGCTGCGGCAATGCCGTGGCGGCGCTGGGCGACGGTGCCGCGAGCTGCGGTGGCACCTCGGTCACCGAGGGCTCGCACGGGTCGGGCGCCACCACGTCCGGCAACAACGGGATCGGATCGGGCACCCAGGCCAACGTGCCCGGGAGCGGGTCGGGAAGCGCGTGCGGCAACGCCGTCGCGGCTCTCAGCCACCCCGAGACGCAGTGTGGCGACGGCCCCGGCTGGAACGGCGACGACTACTACGACCACAGCAGGCGCCGTCCCGGCCCGGAGATCGGTGACTCCGTGGGCCTGCCCATGCTGCCCGACGCCGCCGAGGCTCTGCCGATGGGGTTGACCTCGGCGCTGCCCACGCTGCCGCAGCTGCCCGCCAAGACTCCGGCGCTGTCCGGCAAGGCGCCCGAGCTGTCCGGCAAGGCCTCTGAGCTGTCCGGTAAGGCTCCGGCGCTGCCGGGCCACGCCGCGCAGCTGCCGACCGGCCGTTCGGCCGTGCCGGAGACCCGGGCGGTCCCGTCACCGGCTCTGCCGGCCCTGCCCGCGGCTCCCAAGAACGCCGCCAAGCTCCCGCCGATGAGCACCTCGGGCGTGGCGGCCAAGCGCGTGGCCAACCACGACCGTCCGGCCGCCGGCCAGCTGGCGGGCGCGCTGCCCGCCGACCCGGCCGCGGGGCTGCCCGCGGACGTGACGACGGCGCTGCCCGCCGACCCGGCCGGCGCGCTGCCGGCCGTTCCCGGGAACGTCACCAAGGCGCTGCCGAAGGACGTCTCCGGCGTGGAGGCCTCGCAGGTGCCCAGCACCGACCTCCCGGTCCCCGGCCAGCTGGCCGGCATGCTGCCGATCGACCCGGCGACCGTCCTGCCGGCCGACCCGGCCAAGGCGCTGGCGGGGACCTCGGCGCTGCCCGCGCGGCTTCCGGCGACGTCCGTGGACCGTGCGCACGCCCGTACCGCCTCGCCGGTTCCGGCGACGGAGCTGCCCGCCATCGGCCAGCCGCAGCTGCCCGGCCTGGGCAAGCTGCCGGTCACCGGTGACGTGAAGCTGCCCGCGGTCGGTGGAGCCCAGGAGACCCTCGGCTCGATCCAGCCGGTGGCCGCCGTCGAGCCTGTGACGTCCGACACCGGCTCGTCGATCTGGGTGCTGGCCGCCGCCGCGCTGCTGACGGCCATGTCGGGTGCGATGGGGCTCACCCGCCGCGTCCGCCTGGGCGGTCGCCGCTGACCGGTCCGGTCGGCCAGCTGGTACGGCCGGCGCCGCCGGTGGGCCGCGCACTGGATCATCCGGCGCGCATGACCTGAGGTCCCTGTCAGGTCACTGATCCACAAGCTCCACGAAACACGCTCTGCCCGCGTCGGTGCCGCCGCGGTCTACGGACCGCGGCGCATCACGCAGGCAGAGTCACAGGACGCTTTGCCCGTCCCGGAGGCGCGGTCCGGGGCGGGCAAAGCCCTGTCCGGAGACAGAGGCGGTCGCACGGACAGGCTCGTCCGGAGACGGCCGGTGGCCGGTCGGACACGCTCGGCCGGAGGCGGCCAAACAGCGGTCGAACGGCGGGCGACGGCCGAAGCGCTCGGCGGCGCCGGGCATTATGATTACGGCACGTCATAGCGGTCGCACATAGTGCTACTCTCCGGACGAGAGCGGTCAGAAGGTCCGGACCTGGCGGATGATCTTGCGCCTGAGTTGGATTCGGCGGCTACCGTCGGGGTAGAGGCGCAACCTGTGGAGCTCCCAGCCACCGTGTTCGGCGTGCTCGGTGAGGACCTGCCGGGCGGTATCACGTGTGGTACCGCGGGGCAGCCGCAGGACGAGGTAGGTGTACTCCACCATTGCGGACCATTATGACGCCTCGATGTACGAGGGGGAACGCGTCGGTGGTGGCCTTGGTCCGCAACCCGCCGGGGACGTGTCATCCTGTCGGAGGTTTGCAGCGGTGGGAACTCACGGGCATGAACGCGTCGTCTGCGAATGTTGTAGGAAGCCCGTGTAAGAAGACCAGACAGCGAGGTTGGAGCGACTGTGCCAGCCAAGAACGGCACTGCGAAGCGTGGTGGCCAGGATGCGGGCGGCGGAACCCGCCTGGTGATCGTCGAGTCGCCTGCGAAGGCGAAGACGATTGCCGGTTACCTGGGCGGCGGCTACATCGTGGAGTCCAGTATCGGCCATATCCGGGATCTTCCCGGGAGCGCCTCCGAGGTGCCGGCCAAGTACAAGGGCGAAGCGTGGGCCAAGCTCGGCGTCAACGTCGACCACGAGTTCGAGCCGCTCTATGTCGTCAACGCCGACAAGAAGCAGCAGGTCGCCAAGCTCAAGAAGGCCCTTGCCGAGGCCGACGAGCTCCTCCTCGCGACGGACGAGGACCGGGAGGGCGAGGCGATCGCCTGGCACCTCCAGGAAGTGCTCAAGCCCAAGGTCCCGGTGCACCGGATGGTCTTCAACGAGATCACCCGGGACGCGATCCGGGCCGCCGCAGCCAATCCGCGCGAGCTCAACCTGCGGCTGGTGGACGCCCAGGAGACCCGCCGCATCCTCGACCGCCTCTACGGCTACGAGGTCAGCCCGGTGCTCTGGAAGAAGGTCATGCCGAAGCTTTCGGCGGGCCGCGTCCAGTCCGTGGCGACCCGTCTGGTCGTCGAGCGCGAACGGGAGCGGATCGCCTTCGTCCCCGCCCACTACTGGGACATCCAGGCCGAGTTCGACACCGGTAAGGCCGATGAGCCCAAGGCGTTCAAGGCCGGGCTCATCTCGGTCGACGCCAAGCGCGTGGCCCAGGGCCGCGACTTCGCGTCCGACGGCACCCTCAAGACCCGCGACGCGCTGCACCTCGACGAGGACGCGGCGCGCGCGCTGGCCGAGCGGCTGACCGACCGGCCGTACGAGGTCAAGTCGGTCGAGCGCAAGCCCTACACCCGCAAGCCGTACCCGCCGTTCCGCACCACCACGTTGCAGCAGGAGGCCAGCCGCAAGCTGGGCTTCTCCGCCAAATACACGATGTCGGTCGCGCAGAAGCTGTACGAGAACGGCTTCATCACCTACATGCGCACCGACTCGATCCAGCTGTCGGAGACCGCGATCACCGCGGCCCGGCGCCAGGCGGCCTCGCTGTTCGGCGCCGAGTACGTCCCGGACAAGCCGCGCGTCTACGCCAGCAAGGTCAAGAACGCGCAGGAGGCGCACGAGGCGATCAGGCCCGCCGGTGACAGTTTCCGCACCCCCGGCGAGACCGGCCTGTCCGGTGACCAGTTCCGCCTGTACGAGCTGATCTGGAAGCGCACGATCGCCAGCCAGATGAACGACGCGCGCGGCCAGTCGGTGTCGATCCGCGTGACCGGCACGTCGACGGCGAACGAGCTCGCCGAGTTCGGCGCGACCGGCAAGACGATCACGTTCTACGGCTTCCTCAAGGCCTACGTCGAGAGCGCCGACGACCCGTCCACCGACCGCGACGACCAGGAGCGGCGGCTGCCCAACCTCGACGAGGGCGACCCGCTCACCGCGCTCGCGATGGAGGCCGAGGGCCACTCGACCCGGCCGCCGGCCCGCTTCACCGAGGCGAGCCTGGTCAAGGAGCTGGAAGACCGCGAGATCGGACGGCCGTCCACGTACGCCTCGATCATCGGCACCATCATCGACCGCGGTTACGTCTTCAAGAAGGGCACCGCGCTCGTCCCGTCGTTCCTGGCGTTCGCCGTGGTCAACCTGCTGGAGCAGCACTTCGGCAACCTGGTCGACTACGACTTCACCGCCCACATGGAGGACGGTCTCGACGAGATCGCCCGTGGCGAGGCCGAGCGAGTGCGCTGGCTGACCCGGTTCTACTTCGGCGACAACGGCGAGGAGGGCCTCCGGGACCTCACCGGCGACATCGGCGACATCGACGCCAAGGAGATCAGCTCGTTCCCGATCAAGGGGACCGACATCCTGATCCGCGTCGGCCGGTACGGGCCGTATCTCGACCGCGAGGGCGACCGGGTCAACATCCCCGAGGACATCGCGCCGGACGAGCTCACCGCGGCGAAGGCCGAGGAGCTGTTCGCGCAGCCCAGCGGCGACCGTGAGCTGGGCGTCGACCCGGCCACCGGGCACAAGATCATCGCCAAGTCGGGCCGGTTCGGCCCGTACGTCACCGAGATCCTGCCCGAGCCGGAGCCGCCCGCCGAAGGCGAGAAGAAGAAGCGGACGAAGAAGGCCGACGCGGCCAAGCCGCGCACCGGATCGCTCTTCAAGACGATGTCACTCGACACCGTCACCCTCGACGACGCGCTCAAGCTGCTCTCCCTGCCGCGCACGCTGGGCGAGATCGACGGCGAGCCCGTGACCGCGCAGAACGGACGCTTCGGCCCGTACATCAAGCGCGGAACCGACAGCCGTTCGCTCGGCTCCGAGGACGAGCTGTTCACGGTGACGCTCGACAAGGCCAAGGAGCTGTTCGCGCAGCCCAAGCAGCGCGGGCGCGGCCGGGCCGCGGCCGCGGCGCCGTTGCGCGAGCTCGGCAAGGACCCGGCGAGCGATCAGCCGGTGGTGGTGAAGGAGGGACGCTTCGGCCCGTACGTCACCGACGGCGAGACCAATGCCAGCCTCCGCAAGGGCGACGAGGTCGAGTCGATCACCATTCAGCGCGCCGCCGAGCTGCTCGCCGAACGCCGCGAGAAGGTCGCCGCGGGCGGCGGCAAGAAGAAGGCGCCCGCCCGCCGCAAGAGCCCGACCAAGTCGTGACGACGGGTTGAAGTCGAGGTCCTCAGGACGCAAAGTCTCACTCCTGAGGACAACGACGCCGATACCCTGACCGACATGACGAGAACGGGCGCCGTCCAGCCGCCAGTCGCCGCAGCGCAAGGCCTCTCTTCGATCAAACCGTTCCGGCGGCTCCTGACCGCGGTGTCACTGTCCAGCCTCGGCCATTGGCTGAGCGTGCTGGCGTTGACGGCGATGGCCGGTGCCCTCACCCGCGACAAGGACTTCCCAGGGCAGGCCCAGGTCATCGCGGCGGTCCTGGTCGCCATGCTGCTGCCGGCGCTGCTCTTCGCGCCGGTCGCGGGCGCGCTGGCGTCCCGGCTCGACCGCCGCACCACGATGATCGCCGCCGATGTCGTGCGGTTCGCGCTGCTGGTGTCGGTGCCGCTGATCGACTCGGTGGCGTGGACGCTGGCGGCGGCGTTCCTGGTGGCATGCGTCACGTTGCTGTGGATCCCGGTGGTGAGCGGCTCCGGCCCGGGGCTGGTCCCCGAGTCCCGGCACGAGGACGCCCGCCGCGCCGGACGGCTGGCCGCGTACGGGACGGCCCCGGTCGCGGCCGGGCTCTTCTCGGTCCTGGCCTTGATCGCGGGTGGCGCCTGGGATGCCGCCGACCGCGCCGATCTCGCCCTCTACGTGACGGCCGTGGTCTTCCTCGCATCGGCGGCCGCCGTCTCGGCACTGTCCGGGCTGCCCTCCGCGGGCGAGGTGTCCGTGTCGTCCCCGCTCCGGCTGGCCTTCCAGGGCCTACGTCCCGCAGGCGCGCACGGCGCGCGTTCGGCGTCCGTCGAGGGCGAGTCTGGGCTCTCACCAGTGCGCGGCCTTGCGCTGGGCATCGTCGGCGTGGCGCTGAGCTGCGGTGCGGTCATCTCCGTGGCCAAGGTGTACGCGCGTGAACTGGGCGGCGGAGACCCCGGATTCGGCGCGCTCGCCACGGCGCTGTCCCTCGGCCTCGCGTTCGGCATCTTCCTGGGCCCGCGCATCCTCGGCCCGTTCAGCCGGCGCCGCCTCCTGGGCCTGGCGGTCGTGGCCGCCGCGCTCGACCTGGTGCTGATCTCGCTGGTCCAGAACCTCGTCGTGGTGGTGTTCGCGGCGGGCTTCCTGGGCGTCGCCGCCGGCATCGCCTACGCCGCCGGGACGATTCTCGCCGGCGGCGACCAGGCCCAGCACGAACGGGCGTTCGGCTACCTGAGCTCGGTGGCGCTCATCTCCGCGCTGATCGCCGTCGCCGTGGTACCGCCGCTGGCGGGCGTCCTGGGCGACCACCGGATCAAGCTGCTCGGCGACGGCGTGTACGACCTCGACGGCGCGGGCGCCGCGATGCTCATCGTCGCGGTCCTGGCCCTCGTGGCCGGTCTGCTCGCGCACCGCAGGCTGGACGACCGGCGCGGCATCCCGCTGGTGCCCGATCTGGCCGCCGCGCTGCGCGGCGAGATCTACGCCCTCCCCGCGGCCCCCGTCGCGACCGCCGCCGCCCCGGTCGTCCGCGACCGCGGCGTCTTCATCGCGTTCGAGGGCGGCGAGGGCGCGGGCAAGACCACCCAGGCGCGGCTCGCCGCGATCTGGCTCCGTGACCACGGCTTCGAGGTCGTCACCACGCGCGAGCCCGGCGCCACCAAGACCGGCATGCGGCTGCGCGCGCTGCTGCTCGACAAGGAGACGACCGGCCTGTCGGATCGCGCCGAGACGCTCCTTTACGCGGCCGACCGCGCCGACCACGTCGCGAACGTGATCCGGCCCGCCATGCAGCGCGGTGCCATCGTGGTCAGCGACCGCTACATCGACTCGTCGCTCGCCTACCAGGGCTTCGGCCGCCAGCAGCGGGTCGGCGACATCGCGCAGCTGAACGCGTGGGCCACGATGGGCCTCGTCCCCGACCTGACCGTGCTCCTGGAGCTCCCGCCCGAGGCCGGCCTCAACCGGATCACCTCGCCCGCCGACCGCATGGAGTCGGAGCCGCAGGCCTTCCACGAGCGCGTGCTGGGCGGCTTCCGGGCCCTGGCCGAGGCCGAGCCGGACCGCTACCTCGTGATCGACGCCTCCCGTTCGCAGGCCGAGATCAGCCGCCTGATCCAGGACCGCATCCGCGCCATCCTCCCCGACCCCATCCCATCCGGCACCGAGGACATCACCAGCACCTTCCCCGCCATCACCGACGCCTGACCCGCCCACACCCGAGACGCCCGTGCCTGAGGTGGCTGACACCTGAGGTGACCGCGCTTGAAGCGGCCGTGCTTGGGGGGCCGTGCTTGAGATGCCTGTGCTTGAGGTGGCCGATACCTGAGGCGCCCGCGTCCGAGATGGCCGTGCTTGAGGCGGCCGATATCTGAGGCGGTCGCGTCCGGGAGGCAATAGCCTTGTCGGCATGAGCGTGTGGGATGACCTGGTGGGTCAGGAGCCGGTCGTCGAGCAGCTGAGCGGCGCGGTCGGCTCCGGCGGCGCCAACGCCACCGGCAAGATGGCGCACGCCTGGCTGTTCACCGGGCCGCCTGGCTCGGGCCGTTCCACCGCCGCGCGTGCGTTCGCCGCCGCCCTGCAGTGCGCCGAGACGCCGCGCGGCTGCGGCCACTGCGCGTCCTGCCACCAGGTGTTGCAGGGCACGCACGCGGACGTCGAGGTCATCCGGCCGAGCGGGCTGTCATACGGCGTGAAGGAGACCCGCGAGCTGGTCCTGCGCGCCTCGTCCTCGCCGAGCGGCGGACGCTGGCAGATCGTGCTCTTCGAGGGCGCCGACCGCGCCACCGAGGCCGCCGCCAACGCGTTGCTCAAGGCGATCGAAGAGCCGCCGCCGCGGACGGTCTGGCTCATGTGCACGCCCTCCCCGGAGGACATGCTCATGACGATCCGGTCCCGCTGCCGCCTGGTGACCTTGCGCACACCGCCGGTCGCCGCCGTCGCGAACGTGCTCGTCCAGCGGGACGGCATCGCCCCCGATCTCGCCGAGCAGGCCGCGCGCGCCGCGCAGGGCCACATCGGCCGGGCCCGCCGCCTGGCCACCGACCCCGAGGCGCGCAAGCGCCGGGGCGATGTGCTGGCCGTGCCCCGCCGCCTCACCTCGGTCGGGCCCGCCGTGGCCGCCGCCGAAGCCCTCGTCAAGGCCGCCGAGGCGGAGGCCAAGACGACCACCGAGGAGCTGAACGAGTCGGAGACGTCCGCGCTGCGCCAGGCGCTCGGTGAGAGCGCCAAGGGCCGGATGCCCCGGGGTACCGCCGGTGCCCTCAAGGAGCTCGAAGACCGCCAGAAGTCCCGCGCCACGCGCGTGAAGCGGGACGCGCTGGACCTGGCCCTCCTCGACCTGGCCTCCTACTACCGGGACGTCCTCACCTTGCAACTGGGCGCCGGCAGCGACCTGGTCAACATCGACCTGGCCCCCGAGCTCCGCACCGCCGCCGCGGCCGGCCCCCCCGAAGCCACCCTCCGCCGCCTCGACGCGATCATGGAATGCCGCGAACGACTCGAGTCCAACGTCAACCCCCTCCTGGCGGTAGAGGCCATGGCCCTGGCCCTCCGCACCACCTGACCCGTCCCACCCCAGGTGCCGTCTGGCTGACGTGCCGCATCAGCCCTGCCAGCCCCGCGCGCGGCCCCGTCGCTGTTTGGCCAGCGTGTGGCGCCACGCCCGCCTGCCCCACCTGGGACGTGGTGTAGGAGGGCGAGCCGCTGTTCGGCTTGGTCCGGCCAGCGACCTGACGAACACCAGCGTGCTGTCCTTCTCAGCGCCGCTCTGCCCAGCGTGCCGTCCTGCCCAGTGGTGGCGCGGCTGTTATCGCGGTCGTGGAAGGAGGTGCGCACGTCGCGGGGCGGTGGAGTTCAAGATCGTTAAATGGGACGGGGGTTGTGTCTTGACGGGAAATTGCCCGTTTCGTTACAAATTCGTACACAAGCCTCAATGGTCGCTGCCGTAGCGTCGCCTGGCTCGCCCCCCATTTCGGGCTTATCTCCATCTTTTGCCAGGAGGTTGTGCGTTGCGGCGTACCTTGATCGCTACCGCCTGCGCCGTCGTCACCGCGACGACCGCGCTCGCGGCCCCCGCCTCGGCCTTGCCGAACAAATCTTCCGGGCAGGCTTCCGAATACGTCGTCCTCTACAAGGACGGCGTCTCGCTCAGTAAGGCCCGCGCCGCCGTGAAGGCGGCCGGAGGCACGATCGTCCGTGAGAACACCGACGTCGGTGTGGCGACCGTTCGCTCCACGAACAACGGATTCGCGGCGCAGGCCCGGCAGCAGGGCGCCCTGGACGGCGCGGCCGCCAACCGCGTGATCGGCCGGGCCCCCAAGGCCGCCAAGGTCACCAAGCAGTTCGCCGTGGAGAAGGAAGGCCGGGGCCAGACCACCGGCGCCACGGCCGCCAAGGCCGGCAAGAAGGGCGAGGAGCCCCTCGCCGGCCTGCAGTGGGACATGAAGCAGATCCATGCCACGGCCAAGGGCTCGTACAAGGTCGAGCCCGGTGACCGGCGGGTCCTCGTCGGCGTCATCGACACCGGCATCGACGGCTCTCACCCGGACATCAAGCCCAACTTCAACCGGGCGCTGAGCCGCAACTTCACCACCGACATCCCGGCCGACGCCAACGGCGGGGAGATCGACGGTCCCTGCGCCGACGAGCCGGACCAGTCCTGCAGCGACCCGGCGGACGTGGACGAGAACGAGCACGGCACCCACGTCGCGTCCACGATCGCCTCGCCCCGCAACGGCCTCGGCATGGCCGGCGTCGCCCCCAACGTGTCGCTCGTCAACCTGCGCGCGGGCCAGGACTCCGGCTACTTCTTCCTGCAGCCCTCGGTGGACGCGCTCACCTACGCGGGCAAGCACGGCATCGACGTGGTCAACATGAGCTACTACATCGACCCGTGGCTGTTCAACTGCACGAACAACCCCGCCGACTCCGCGGCCGACCAGGCCGAGCAGCAGACGGTCATCAAGGCGACGAACCGGGCGCTGAACTTCGCGTACCGGCACGGCGTCACCCTGATCGGCGCCGCGGGCAACGAGGCGATCGACTACACCAAGACCAACATCGACGACACCAGCCCGGACTTCGCCTCCGTGCCCGGCGAGAAGCCCTACGAGCGGACGATCCCGGCGAGCTGCCTGTCCATGCCCGGTGAAGGCGACCACGTCATCCCGATCTCCTCGACGGGCATCAGCAAGCGCAAGGCCTACTACTCCAGCTACGGCAAGGGCTACATCGCCGTCGCGGCGCCCGGTGGCGACAAGTACGACACCGCCGACCAGAAGCTCGACGACAAGGCCGGAATCTGGGCCGCCTACCCCGAGTCGATCGCGCGCCAGCGGGGCGAGCTGAACGCCGACGGCACGCCCAACACGCCGCGGGTGGTGCGCAGCTGCAAGGCCGGCGTCTGCGCGTACTACCAGTCGATCCAGGGCACCTCGATGGCCTCGCCGCACGCGGTGGGCGTCGCGGCGCTGATCGTCAGCAGGTACGGCAAGCGCGACCGGGTCAACGGCGGGCTCACCCTGGCCCCGTCGATCGTCCGTTCGGTCCTGACCGGCACCGCGACCGAGACCCCGTGCCCGGCGGGCGGTTCGTACACCTACACCCGGTACGTCAAGCAGGCGGACGGCTCGTTCCAGAAGGTCGTGGCCACCCACGCCTGTGAGGGCTCGAAGAGCTACAACGGGTTCTACGGCAACGGCATCGTCGACGCGTTCAACGCCGTCAGGCGCTGATCACGGCCTTTAGTGCCCACCTACGTGGCCCCCGACCCGCGCGGTCGGGGGCCACGTTCCGTCTGCACGGGAGCGACTTTCGGTACGAAAGCAACCCGAAAGGCTTGATGGCGTCTCTGGGATATGGAAGTTGAAGCGGTGTTGATGAACCCCGCAGGCGAACGAGCCCGTGCGGCACGAGCCCACCGGGAGGACGCGCCACGGGGGGACGAGGCACGGGAGGACGAGGCGACCGCCGCGGTCACCGAGCTCTATCGCGGGCACGCCCTCGGCCTCATGCGTCTCGCCCTGATGATGGTCGGCGATCGCGCCACGGCCGAGGACGTCGTGCAGGAGGCCTTTCTCGGGCTCTACCGGCGCTGGTCGGGTGTTCAGGACCGGGCGAAGGCGCTGGCGTACGTGCGCTCGTCCGTGCTCAACGGCTGCCGTTCGGCGCTGCGCCGGCGCCGGCGGCCGTTCCATGGCGAGCATCTGCCGCCGGTCTGGTCCGCGGAGGCCCAGGTCATGGTCGGCGAGGAGCGGACGGAGGTCATGACGGCGCTGCACCGGCTTCCGGGGCGGCAGCGCGAGGCCCTGGTGCTGCGCTACTTCGCGGAGCTGAGCGAGTCGGAGATCGCCGAGGCCATGGGCATCAGCCGCGGCACGGTCAAGTCCACCACGTCCCGGGCCCTCGCGGCGCTCGGCCGGATTCTGGAGACGGAGAGATGAACACGAGCACCGAAGAAAGGCTCGCCGGCGCGCTGAAGGGCGTCGGTGACACGCTCGGCCCCGAAGACGTCTCCGCTCTCGATCTCGCGGGTGCGCGCCGCGGCAGGTCGCTCTTCGCACGTCCCATGGTCATCGTCGCCGCGGCCGCAGCCTCGGTCGCCCTCGCCGCCGGGGGAGTCGCCGTCCTCAACGATGGTGACGAGAGCCCGCGGGGGGCACGGCCGCTCAGCCAGTCGCCCACGACGCATGAGATCCGAGTGTTCCTGTGCGCGAAGAAATCGAGCAGTCCCACGTGCCGCAAGCGGAGCGCCACACGCGAGGAGAAGGACGCTGTGCGCCGCGCACTGAAGGCGGAGGGCGTGTACATGATCAAGTACGAGTCGCCGCGGGAGGCGCGGCAACGCTTCGTCGACCAGTTCAAGAACGGCAGTTCGGTCAAAGTGGGCGACATCCCGGACTCGTTCCTGGTGACGGCTCGTACCGCGTCAGTCCTCCGGGAGGTCACCGCGCGCGTGATGGGCATGCCGGGCGTGGACAAGGCCGTCACTCTGAAGGAAATGGGGCGCTCCCCTTATCCTGAGTCTCAGTAGGGGCTGGGAGGAAGGGCCGGGATTGGTGCGCATCACGTTCGTCTGCACGGGCAACATCTGCCGCTCGCCGATGGCCGAGTCGATCTTCCGCCACCACGTCGAGGAGGAGGGCCTGGACGTCGAGGTGGACAGCTCGGGCACCGGCGGCTGGCATGTCGGTGACGACGCGGATCACCGGACGGTGCAGGCGCTGCGGCGGGCGGGGTACCGGTCGGCGCACGCCGCGCGGCAGTTCGAGGACGCCTGGTTCGCCACCTACGACCTGATCATCGCGCTCGACGAGGGGCACCTGCGGGAGCTGCGCGCGATGGCCCCGGACGCGGCGGCGCGCGACAAGATCCGGCTGCTCCGGGAGTTCGACCCGGCGGCGGGGGACGATCTCGACGTGCCCGACCCCTACTACGGCGGCCGGAGTGATTTCGAACACGTCCGGGATCTGATCGAGGCGGCGGTGCCGGGCCTCCTCGACGAGGCCCGCGCCATGCTCAAGGAACGCTGATCACCTGTGCTCGACCCGGAGCGCGTCGGCGAACTCCTCGGCGTCCCCGCCGTGGAGGTCGCCGATCGCGGCTCCAGCCATTCGTGGACGTTGCATCAGGTACGCCTCGCCGACGGTCGCGAGGTCTTCGTCAAGGCCGCCCACGACCAGGCGGGGGTGTTCGCGGCCGAGGCGGCGGGTCTGCGCTGGCTGGACGAGGCAGGTCCGGGCATGCCCGTGGCCGGGGTGCTGGCCGCCGACGAGCACCATCTGATCCTGCCGTGGCTGGCCGCCGAGCCGGTCACGGCCGCCGCCGCCGAACGGTTCGGACGTGAGTTGGCGGCCCTTCACACGTCCTCGCCTCCGTCGTCATACGGGGCGTCCTGGCCCGGCTTCATCGCCGACCTGCCGCTGGACAACTCGCTCACGAGCGCGGACGCCGGGGAGGCGTGGCCGCGCTGGTACGCCGAGCGGCGGCTCGTTCCGTTCCTCAGCCGTGCCGCCGGCCATCTCAGCGGGCCGGACGTGGCGCTGATCGAACGCGTCATCACCGAGATCGAGACCCTCGCCGGGCCGCCTGAACCGCCCAGCCGGATCCACGGCGACTTGTGGTCCGGCAACGTCATGTGGTCGGGTGGTCGCGGATGGCTCATCGACCCTGCGGCGCACGGCGGGCATCGCGAAACCGATCTCGCGATGCTGGCTCTCTTCGGCGCTCCGCACATGTCACGCGTCCTGTCCGCCTACGATGAGGTCGCCCCGCTTGCGGCGGGATGGCGTGAGCGGGTGCCGCTGCACCAGTTGCACCCCTTGCTCGTCCACGTCGCCTTGTTCGGCGGCTCGTACCGGGCGGCCGCCGTCGACGCGGCACGCGCGGCCCTGGGGTGACCTGGGGGCGAACAGCCCGGAATGGCTGTTTGTCATGAGATAGATGAGATAGAAACGATCTGGCGGAAATCCGGGGGCGGAACGCGAGAGGCGGGTGCGGCGCAACCCCATGAACGACGACCGTGAGAGCAGGCACGAGAAGTCCGGCAAGGTGGCCGGGCTGCGCGGTGTGTGGCGTACCGCCGTTCCGGTGGCCGCCGCCGTCGGCGTGGCTCTCGTCGTCGGTGGTGGGGTGGACCTCGTCCACTCCAGGCAGGACTCGGACGAGCCCAAGCCGAAGTCCGCCAAGACGAAGGCCGTGGGCAAGGCCGACACCAAGGGCCCTCGCTACGTCGTCGGTGTACGCCGCAACGGCACTGCCCTCATCGTGCGGGACATCCGTTCTGGCGACGATGTGGGTCTCCCTGTCGCGGCCCCGCAGGGCCAGCGTTTCCAGCGAGTCGCCTCTGGCGGCGACGGATCGTACGTCGCGGCAGCTAAGACCGCCAAGAAAGTGACCTTCCAGCGGCTCAGCCTGGAGAAGAACGGTCACCCCAAGGCGCTGGCCGAGATACCGCGCGTCGCCGTCACAGGAACATCGACGCCATGGTCCGACCTCGCGGTGGCCGCGGACGGCGACAAGATCGCCTACGTGACGTACCGCGGCACCCGGAGCCGCCTCGACGTGATCTCGGTCGAGACCGGCGCGCGCAAGACCTGGACGACCAAGTCCGCCGCCCGCCTCAGCAGCCTGTCCTGGGCGGGCGACACCCTCTCCTTCGTCTGGAACCCCCTCCGCAAGGTCGACGGCAAGATGGTGGAGATCCGCCACCAGGTGCGCACGCTCGACACGACCGGCCCCGCAGGCGATCTCGGGCTCAGCAAGGCGGTGCTCCGGCTGCCCAAGGGCAGCGAGACGGCCGTGCTCAGCCAGGATGGCCAGACCGTCGTCGCGGGCGTCACCGACCAGTCGCAGATCGCCCTGCAGGCGTACTCCGTGGAGACCGGGCAGCCCACCAAGGTTCTCTGGGAGAAGCAGGTCACGGGCACCGGCGACCTCACCGGCCTGGATTCCGACGCCACCGGCGGCCACCTGCTGATCAGGGGCGGCGATGGCCGCCTCTACGTCCAGGGCGCCCCCGCCGTCCCCGCCGGAGACCTGGCCGACGCCGCCTGGTGACTCTCTTGGCCGACGCCGCCCGGTAACCCTCCGGGTGGCGCACGACGTAGGGTTGGTGGCACGAACCCGGGCGATCGGAGCGAACCGTGGGCATGGTGATGGCCGTCAGCTTCACCCGTTACGGCCGCCTCTACTACCTTGACCCCGGCGCGCACTCGCCGAAGGTGGGCGACAAGGTGCTCGTCCCCACCGACTCGGGCCCCGAGGTGGCCGAATGCGTGTGGGCGCCGCAATGGGTCAGCGACGACATCGGCGGTCTGCCGCTGTGCGAGGGACCGGCCGCCGACGAGCACCTCGCCCGCGACGAGACCAACCGGCGCCGCAGGGCCGAGGGCCGCAGCATCGCCAAGCGGCTGATCCGCAAGCACGAGCTCCCGATGAAGGTCATCGGCGTGGACTACCTCGACGCCGACAACGTGTTCAAGGTCTACTTCTCCGCGCCGCACCGCGTCGACTTCCGTGCGCTGGTCCGCGACCTGGCGCGCAACGTCAAGGCCCGGGTGGAGCTGCGCCAGGTCGGCCCGCGTGATGAGGCCCGGCTCCAGGGCGGCATCGGCCCGTGCGGCCGTGATCTGTGCTGCGCGACGTTCCTCAAGGACTTCGAGCCGGTCTCGGTCCGCATGGCCAAGGAGCAGGACCTCCCGGTCAACCCGCTGCGCATCGCCGGCGCCTGCGGCCGCCTGATGTGCTGCCTCAAGTACGAGCACCCGCTCTACCTCCAGGCGCACGAACGGATGCCGAAACTCGGCGAACGGGTGGAGACCCCGGAGGGCCCCGGCCAGGTGGTCGGCCGCAACGTCCCGTCCGACCGCGTGACCGTCCGCCTCACCAGCGGCGGCCGCTGCTCATGCCCGTCAGCGTCCGTCTGCTCACCGCGCCAGCAGCACGACGCCCACTACAACGAAGGCGGAGACACAACCGCCACCAACGGCGACAAGGACTCGCCACAGCCAGCCGAGTAACCCCCGCGCTAGCACCGGCAGACGGCCTAGAACCAGCCACCGCCCCCTAATGCCAACTCCCGCCGCCGAGCCCAACCGTCGGTCGCCGACCGCTGCGCGCCACCACGGCAGGGCGCCGCGCGCCATTGCGCCCACGGCCGACCGTCGAGCGCTGACCTCAACTGCCGACCGCCGAGCCTGACCACCCGGCCCCGGCAATCCAGGCCCCGACCACCGAGCGCCGACCACCGAGCGCCGACCACTGCGCGCCGGCGGCCGAGCGTCGTGTGCTGTCGCGCCGATGGCCAGGCGCCGCGTGTGGATGGCCGAGCGTGAGCGCTGACCTCGATCGCTGATCGTCGAGCGCTGCGGGCCGTCGAGCGTGGACGGCCGAGCGCGGGTGCTTGGGATGGCGCTTGGTGGGTTTGGCCGGGTCAGAGGGCGGAGTGGTGGACGGCTGCGCGGCGGAGGCCACCGGGGCGGCGTCGGCCGTGGCGCGAACGATGGCGGCATGGCGCGGCCAGTCCTGCTCGTACGACCTTCGGAGTGGATGCTGGGCCACGAAGCGGCATTGGTCGCTGCTGAACTGACGGAGCGTCCTTGAGGATCGCCTCGTGCAGTTCCCGCAGTGTGCGGCCCGGTTCCAAGCCCAGGTCATCGGCGAGGATCCGGCGGCCCTCCTGGTAGACGGCCAGCGATTCGGCCTGGCGGCCGGAGCGCGCCAGGGCGGTCATCAGTAGGGCGCGGAGCCGTTCGCGGAAAGGATTCTCTGCGACCAGGGCCATCAGCTCCCCGGCCACCTCATGGTGATGGCCGCGGGCGAGTTCGAGCTCGGCCAGCTCTTCGGTGGCGGTCAGCCGCAGTTCCTCCCAGCGCAGGCCGCCCGTCGTGAGTTGTGAGCTGTCGAGTCCGGAGAGCACCGGGCCACGCCAGAGCGCCAGTGCTTGCCGATAGAGGGCGATGGCCTCTTCCGCATGTCCGCCATCTGCGGCGTGACGGGCCGCCGCCACGCGCTCCTCGGCGATGCGCGCGTCGACCCGTACGGCGTCGGCCTTGATGCGGTAGCCAGGGGTCACGGTCTCGATCACGTCGTCGAGACCGGCTTCGCGGAACGCGCGCCGCAGGCTGGAGATCGCGATGGCGATCTGCGTCCGCATCGAGGACGGTGGTTCGCCGTCCCAGATCGCCTCGACGAGGCGTTCCACCGGAACCACCCGCCCGGGATCGAGGAGGAGCACCGCCAGGACGAGCCGAGGCCTCGGCCCCTGAAGTGTGATCTGCCGGCCCCCGTCGACGGCCTGCAATGGACCCAAGATTTGGAATTCCACCGGATCCGGCTTCCCTTCTTTGCACGGCCGATCGCCCCTGAACGGCCTTTCGCGTCGCTGCCCCCGGCAGGACGGCAGTAGACAAACACGGACGAGCCTGGCCTGTCCGGCAAACTAGCCCCCGGTCGATCAAGGATCGTTCTGAACAGCGTTCACGCAGGTGAGAGCGGCTCAGCTGAACGAGCACTCACGTTTCACACCGGGATTGGGGTGCTCGGCGGAGAGCATCCACGAGGCGGGCATGAAGCCCCAGCCTTTGAGCTCGGCCTTGTTGGACATCCGGTCGCCTTGCGTGTAGTACCAGATGTCGCTGCCGCCGGCGTGCTTCTCACCCCGGGCCCAGCAGGCGAACCAGCTGCGCTGGGTGTCCAAGACTCCTACCTGAGTGCCCGAGCGGGGATGCTCGTAGAGGGGCGACTGGGCCTTGTTGGAGCACTGGAAGACGTTCCTCCAGAGCTTGTTCTGCCGCTTGTCGGTGTGGATCTCGGTCCTGGGCTGGCACATCTCCGCTGAGGGATCGTTCGTATTGCCCATCGGCCCGGCGCCCGTGTCCGTGGAGGAGCCGGACGGGGTCCCGGACGTGTCGTCGCGGTTGACGAAGACCACGACGACGGCAACGGCGGCCAGCGTGACCAGCGCCGCCACCACCGCCAAGCCCATCGGCGGAACCGTCGTACGCCGCTCTGCCTTGGTGCTCTGGGAGAACGACGGAACGGTCTCGACGGTCGGGTCGGGCACCTCCACCGGCAGCGGCGACGGCTGCGTTTGCTCGGGCAGGTCGGGCGCCGGAGGGCCCGCCGCGTCAGGTCGGCCCGGAGGACCCGGCTTTTCCTGGGTGTCCGGGTGGCTCGGGGAGCCCGGCTGGTCCGGGACGTCCGGCTGGCCCGAGACGCCAGGTTGGACCGGCTGCTTCGAGACGTTCGGCTGGCCCGCATGGCCCGACGGGGCCGACGGGTCACGCTGGTTCGAGGTGTTCGGCTGGCTTGGGGAGGTTGCGGCGTTCGGGTGGCCTTGGGCCGGTGAGCCCGCCGCGTTCGCCTCGCGTTCGGACAGGGCGTCCCACTGCGCCTTCCAGCGGGCGAGCTCAGTCTGTGGATCCGGGTGGCCTCTGTATCTGAGGCACGCCTCGACGAAACGCAGCGAGGCGGTCTCCGGTGGACGCGTCAGGGGATTGCGGCCGATGAGGTTGGAGATGGCCGCCGGGGACAGTCCGGTGACCCTGCCGGTCAGGGTGCGGTACTTCGGTGTCTCGCACCACTCGTACAACACACGCAGACGGGCCGTGAAATCGGCCCAGGTACCGGCGCCTTCAGGGGTAGGCGGCGGGGGTGGTGGGGCTGGGGTGGACACGTGACGCTCCAATGGAACGTGGGCTGGTTTTCCGGTTCTCTGACGAAACGGTGGCATCTCTGGTTCACATCCGCCACACAACCATCACGTCCACGAACGGGTCGCGGTTGCACAAGTCCGGACATTCGTCCAGATCAGACGAGCGCTAAGCGAACGTTTAACGGAACCAAAAGAGATCGATAACGCCCCTCCCTACGGTGATCACCGCCGGACGGGCGGAGCTCCCCTTCGTGCCGCCCGTCCGTCACAGATTCTCGTCCCGGCCTCGACGGATCGGTCACCGCGTACCTCGGCAAGGGCAGTGACCGGACGACGAGCGCGAAGGGCAAGCCGCTCTCCCGCCGCAAGTGATCGTTCATCCCCCCGAACCGAACCCCCACAGCAAAGGACAGGCTCCATGCGCATTCCTCAGCTGAATCGGCTGCTCGTCGCCGGCGTCGCCACGGCCGCCCTCGGCGGCGGGCTGGTCGCGGCCTTTTCGGTCAACGCCGAGACGCCTGCGGCCCCCACCTCGGCCACGGCCCCGGCGGAGGCTCAGGCGGCGCCGAAGTTCCGGCTGCCGTTCGCCTGCGGGCAGAAGTGGCAGCTCAACTCCTGGGCGCACTCGCCCGCCCTGGACATGGTCAAGGAGCCCAACCAGCACGGCACCGAGGGCGCGGCGCTGCTGGCCCCGGCGTCCGGCACCGTGGTCGCCTCGTTCGTGCACAGAAACGCCGGCAACGTCGTCCAGATCCGGCACTCCGGCCGGCACTACTCGACCTACCTGCACATGAAGTACCGGTCGGTCAGCAAGGGCACCTGGATCGGCGCGGGCACCAAGATCGGTGCCGTGGGCAAGACCGGCCCGACCGCGAACAAGCACCCCCACCTGCACTACGAGCAGGGCTACGACAAGAACAACAACGGCAGCGTCACCTGGGGTTACGCGGGCGCCGAGCGGGTCGCGGCCTCCTTCAACGGCAAGACGTACACGGGCAAGGGGAAGGAGTGGAACAACGTCAAGAGCGCCAACAAGTGCGCGCCCAAGAAGTACTACGTCACGACGAAGGCCGCTGCCACCTCCTACGCCTCGCCGTCGAGCACGAAGTCGGTCGGCAAGCTGAACAAGGGCAGGAGCTACGTCTTCTGCGCGGCCGCCGGCCGGTCCTTCAGCTACAGGGGGACGAGCAAGTACTGGCTCTACACCGAGCTTGACTCGGGCAACAAGTCCGGCTGGGCCTCGGCGGCGTACCTGGGCAAGGGCGGCGCGCGTCCCAAGGACTCCGCCGGCAAGACCATCCCCTTCTGCTGAACGAACCGCATGACCTGAATCGCCACTCGGCCCCCACGCTCCCGATCAGGCCGCGTGAGCGATTCAGCGGCAGAGAGTGCGCCGTCCGCGTCCAGGTGGCCGGCGGGCGGCGCACCCTGTTGCCGAACGGGGAGATCGGGGCGACGAGCGGCGCGCGGACCAAACCCAGGTCCGCGCGCCGCTTGCGTGTCTCACATCGGTGAACGCGACGTCTGCGGACGGGCCGCCCGCGGGGAGCCATCTCGAAAAGGCTCGCTGCGGCCTACGCAGTGGAGCCGGTCAGGCCCAGTTGGCCACCCGGCGCGCCCGTGCCGCTCTCGTCCCCCCGACTGCCCCATGTCTTCCGGCAGCCCATGCCGCTCGAATCGGCCGGGCCACCCGTGCTGACCGGTTGACCGGGCTGTCGGAGCTGGCAGGGTTGGCCGGGCGGCAAGTTTCGTCCGGGAGAGGCTGGCGGAGGGTGCGCTGCCGTGGACGAGCAGGGCCTGGGCAGTCGGACCGCGAGCGGAAGCGCTCGCCGTGGCCGCTGGTCTGAGCTGACCGGGTTAACCGCGGGCTAGCTGGGGTGGTTGGTGCAGTCGGGCTGGCTGGGCTGTCGGACTGGCAGGATCCGCAGGGTCAGCGCGGCTGCGGAGCCGGCGAAGTTGGCTGGGTCGGGCAAGGCGGCCGGGTTCACCATGGCGGCCGGGTTCACCACGGTGGCTGGGTTCACCACGGTGGCTGGGTTAGCCAGGGTGTCTGGCCTTGCTGAGACGGCAAGGTTGAGTGGTGCGCCCAAGGTTGTCGGATTTGTGGGGTTGGCTGCGTTAATCGGGTTGGTCGAGTTGGCCCGGTTGACCGCTGTGGTGTGGCTCGCGGGGTGCTTCAACCTGGATCCGAGCTTGATCTTTCTGGAGGGGCTCACCGTTGGGTCGGGCGGTGTAGTGAGGGTGATGGGTGTCAGGGCGTGGACGGGACGGGCGTGAAGGGCCGGATCGTCGCGCAGAATCGCATCGTGGAGGTCCTGCAGTTCGCGGCCGAGCGCTCCGGCGGACGCGCGGACGCCCTCCCGGTAGGCGGCCAGGGCCTCGTTCTGCCGTCCGCTCCGTACCAGCGAGAGCATCAGCAGCGCCCGAAGCCGTTCACGACGGGGCTGTTCGGCCACCAACGGCATGAGCCTCTCGGTCAGCCTGAGATGACGGCCGCGGGCCAGGTCGATCTCGGCCGCCTCCTCGTGCGCGGTCAGCCGCAGTTCGTCCCACACGCGGGCCGCGGCCGAGATGATGGAACGATCCAATCCGGTGAGGACCGGCCCCCGCCACAGCGCCAGCGCCGCCCGGTAGAGCAGGACCGCCTCGTCGGGCCGGCCTTCCATGGCCGCCGCGCGTGCCTCGGTCACCCGTTCCCGGGCCGTACGCGCGTCGATCCGCACCGACTCGACCCGCAGCCGGTAGCCGGACGGCGCGTCCCCGATGACACTCGCGTCGCCCAGCACGCGGCGCAAACCCGCCACCGTGACGGCGATCCGCGTGCGCGCGGAGGCCGGAGGTTCGTCCTCCCACACGGCCTCGACGAGACGGTCCGTGGAGACCACGCGATCGGACTCCAGGAGCAGTGACGCCAGCACCAGTCGCCGCCTGAGCCCCCCGATCCGAACCGGCCCTTCCGCGGTGCATGCCCGCAGCGGTCCCAAGATTCGAAACTCCACCCGTTCCGTCACCTCTCCCGTGGCGGGTCGGTTGTGCCGCCTGGCCGGCGGGCCGGCACCCAGATCCGGGGCCGGCTCGTGAACACCCGCTGTGAGTTAGACCCGCGAGGGGCGCAAACGTTCACTTGTTGGGAGCGATATCGGTTCAAAGTCGTTCAGAACGGTATTCGTGCACTCCACGCCGCCGGAGCTCGTCGCGCCGCCTACGTCTGGCCGTCGGCCGGTCGGCCGCCGCCGGGGAAGGCGAAGCGGGCGATCTTGCTCCAGGTGCTGGTGATCTGCTTCCGCAGCGGGCCGGTGTGGTACGGGAGGTCGTACCTCTCGCACAGCTCGCGGATGCGCGGCGCGATCTCGGCGTAGCGGTTGCTGGGCAGGTCGGGAAAGAGATGGTGTTCGATCTGGTGGCTGAGGTTGCCGGTCATGAGATGGAAGAGCCGCCCGCCGGAGATGTTGGCGGAGCCGAGGAGCTGCCGGACGTACCACTCGCCCCTCGTCTCGCCCTCCATCATCTCCTCCTCGAACACCTCGACGTCGCCGGGAAAGTGGCCGCAGAAGATGATCGTGTGGGCCCACACGTTGCGGGCGACGTTGGCGGTGAAGTTGGCGGCCAGCGTGGACAGGAACTGCGGGCCGGTGAGCAGCGGGAACGCGAGGTAGTCCTTGGTCCACTGGCGGCGGATCTTACGGCCGATCGCCCGCAGCTTCTCCTTGGTCTCCTCCGGGTCGTTCGTGCCCTCCCGGATCTTGTCGAGCTCCAGGTCGTGCAGCGCCACCCCGTACTCGAAGAACATCGCCAGCAGCGCGGTGTAGATCGGCTGCGGAATGTTGGCCCAGTGCCACTCCTGCTCTGGCGTGACGCGCAGGATGCCGTAGCCGACGTCGTTGTCCTTGCCGAGGACGTTGGTGAACGTGTGGTGGATGAAGTTGTGGGAGTGCTTCCACTGCTCGGCGGGCGAGACGTTGTCCCACTCCCACGTCGTCGAGTGGATCTTCGGGTCGCGCATCCAGTCCCACTGGCCGTGCATGACGTTGTGCCCGATCTCCATGTTCTCCAGGATCTTGGCGACCGTGAGGGTCGCGGTCCCGGCGAGCCAGGCGGGCGGCAGCGCGGAGGCGAACAGCAGCGCCCGGCCGCCGATCTCCAGCCCGCGCTGCAGCCGGATGATCCGGTGGATGTACGCGGAGTCGCTTTCGCCCAGGTCCGCGCTGATCTCGTCGCGGATGGCGTCCAGCTCGCGCGCGATGGTCTCGTAGTCCTCGGGGGACAGATGCGCCGTGCTCTCGGGCCGGACCGCGGCCGGTGGCGCGGTCGCCGACGGATGCCCGTTGGCGGTCGTTGTGACGGTCATGACGCCTCCTTCGGTGGTCAGAGTTCGATCTCGACGGGGCCGGCGGCCGCCGACACACAGGTCTGGACGAGGTGGCCCTCTTCGCCGTGCACCTCGCCGGTACGCAGGTCGCGGACCTTGCCGGAGCACAGGCGCCCGACGCAGCTGTAACAGATGCCCATCCGGCATCCGCTCGGCAGCAGCGCGCCCGCGTCCTCGCCCGCTTGCAGCAGCGGGGTGGCGCCGTCGGCGTCCACCTCGATTCCGCTTCTGGAGAAGGTCACCCGGCCGCCCTCACCGTCGGCGACCGCGAGCACGGGCCGGAAACGTTCCATCCGGAGCCGCTCCTCGGCGCCCGCCGCCCGCCAGTGCTCGTCGATCTCGTCCAGCAGGCCGCCGGGCCCGCAGGCCCACGTTTCGCGTTCCGTCCAGTCAGGACAGATCTCGGCGAGCTCGGCCGGCTTGAAGCGCCCCTCCGCCGCGGTATGCCGCTCGTACAACCGCAGTCCAGGAACGCGACGCGCCAACGCCCGCAGTTCGTCCCCGAAGATGACCTCCTCAGCCGTCCGAGCCGAATGCACGAGCACAAGATCCATTCGCCCGTCTCCCGGGCTTGCGGCCAGGGCCCGCAGCATGGCCATGACAGGGGTGATGCCGCTGCCGGCCGTGAAGAAGAGCATGCGGTCGGGGAGCTGCTCGGGGAGGACGAAGTCGCCCTCGGCCGGGGCCAGGCGGACGATCGTTCGCGGATGGACGTCGTGCACGAGATGCCGCGAGACGGTGCCGTCAGGTGTGGCCTTGACGGTGACGGTGAGGAGCCCGTCTTCGCGGGGCGGCGATGACAGCGAGAACGTGCGCCAATGACGGACGCCGTCGATGTCGACGCCGATCTTCACCCACTGCCCGGGCCGGTGCCCGGGCCAGTCGCGTCCCGGCCGGATCACGATGGTCGCGGCGCCGGGGGCCTCGTGCCGGATCGCCTCGATCCGGCCCCGCAACTCGGCGGTCGACCAGAGCGGATTGACGAGTGCCAGGTAGTCCTCGGGCAGCAGCGGAGTGGTGAGCCAGCGGGCGGCGTCGCCCAGCCGGCGCAGCGGGGTCGCGATCAAAAGGGGCCTCCCCCGGGGCTCGCTAACTTACGCTTGCGTAACCTACGGTCGCGTAGCCTTAAGCGTCAGGGCAAGAGATCCCGGGCAAAAGGGACGGGCATCACACCATCCCAAGATGTGACATCGGATGGTGTAATGCCCGCTGATAAATCCGATCGCCAAGTTGTGGCTTCCCTGAGCGCACGAGCGAGCGTGTGGGCCTGACGCGGCGCCGTCAGAGCTTCGTCTTCGGACACTCCTGCCTGACGCCGTCGACGAAGACGTCGACCTTCTCGTCGTAGAAGCAGACCAGCCCGGCGACCCGTTCGCTCTCGGGGAGCGGCGTGGGGTACGACCAGGCGAGATCCTTGCGGACGTTGTCGCCCGCGCGGACGGACCAGTATTCGGCGGTGCCCTTGTAGGGGCAGGCAGTCGTGGTCTCGCTACGTACGAGCAGGTCCGTCCGTACATGGGTTTTCGGCAGGTAGTAGCGAACCGGCAGCCCGGTCTCGAACAGCAGTCGCGCGTGGCTCGACTCCGCCACCGTCACGCCGTCCACCTCGATGCGGACGTGCCGCGAGCTGGGCAGGATGTCGATCCGGCTGTACGGGCTGCGGGGATGGACGAACACCTCCTCGTCCTCTTCGAACCAGGCGTCCATCGCGTCCCACTCGAGCCGTACGAGGTCGCGGAGCTCCTCGATCGGGGAGTCCACGTACCGCAGCGCCGCCCCGGGCGCCTCCTGACCGTCCACCTTCACCGTGTAGGTGGTCGAGTCGCCGCGGCTGGGCGAACGCTTGCCGGCTCCGTCTTCCGCGAGTTCCGCGCGTACGTCGGACAGCGGAACGTAGTAGGCCGGGTAGTAGGGGATTTCCCAGACGAGTGTGGGGTGGATCGTGTCCACGACCACTTGGCCGCCGAGGTATGCGCGAACCCTCTTGGCGCTCTGCTCGATCCGCACGCGGGTCTTGGCCGACTCCTGTTGTGTGCCCATGTCCGGGCAACAGCCCCTCAGCGACGCCTATTTCTCTGGACGGGCTCGTCTTCCGATGTGCGAGCTGGCTTGCTTCGGACCGGATCTCATCGAAATCTCAGATTGAGATCAGAATTCAGCAAGGTGGGGCCACGAGCCTTCCGGCATGAAATCGCCGTTCAAGCGCAGGACCCTGCTGGTCAACGGCACGCTCGGCGTGCTGCTGGCCGGTGGCGTGGGTGCCGCTTATCTGTCCTTGGCCGATGACGGGGCCGCCGCGCAGCAGGGCCAGCAGCGCATCACCCAGGTGGCGCGCGGAACGGTCGAATCGACTGTGTCGGCGTCGGGCTCGGTGGCGAGCGCGCAGACGCGTTCAATGAGCTTCGGGGCGTCGGGCACCGTGGCGAAGATCTACGTCAAGGCGGGGGAGAAGGTCGCCAAGAACGAGTCGTTGGCGCGTCTGGATCAGACTGCGGCACTCGACAGTCTCAGGGCCGCCCAGCTGACCCTGACTGCGGCCACGGAGAAGCTGAATGAAACGTCGTCATCTTCCCCGTCCTATGCGCAGGTGTACTCCAGCTACGTCCAGGCCAAGAACGCCTACCGTTCGGCGCAGCAGACGCTCGACGGCACCGTGATCAAGGCGCCGTTCACCGGGACCGTCACCGAGGTGAACGGGAACGTCGGCGACTCGGCGGGCGGCGGCTCGTCCTCCTCATCGTCGGGGAGCGGTGGCTCGTCCGGCTCAGGCGCGAGCGGCACCGGAACGAGCGGGAACGGCACGTCCAGTTCGTCCTCGTCGGGGTCCTCGTCCACGGGCTCGGGCTTCGTCGAGCTCGTGAACACGAAGTCGCTGGAGATCGAGGGCGACTTCACCGAGGCCGACACCACCAAGCTCAAAGTCGGCCAGGAGGCGACGATCACGTTCGACGCGCTGACCGGCAAGACCGCGACGGGCGAGATCAAGAAGATCGCGATCTCGCCGACCACCTCGAACAACGTGGTCACGTATCCCGTCACGATCGGCCTCACCGACGTGCCCTCGGGCGTGCGGATCGGCCAGACGGCCACCGTCGAGATCACCACGGGCAGCGCCGAGAACGTCCTCTACGTCCCGACCGCGGCGGTCCGGACCGCGGGCGGGCAGAGCACCGTCACCGTGCTCGAGAACGGCAAGCAGGTCGTCAAGACCGTCGAGGTCGGCATCAAGGGCGACCAGGGCACCGTGATCAAGTCTGGGTTGGCCGAGGGCGACCAGGTGGTCGTCACCTCCAGCAGCACGGGCTCGACCACGACGAACGGCCGCGTGCCCGGGATGGGCGGCGGCGGATTCCCCGGAGGCGGCGGGATGCCGGGCGGCGGTGGCGGCATGCCCGGCGGCGGAGCCCGCCGATGAACGCGCCCGCCCCCGGCTCCCCACTCTCGCCCAGGTCCGCGTCCCCGTCCGGGCTGCCTCCGTCCCCCGGTTCCCCGCCTCCGCACCCACACCAGCCTGGACCGCTGCCCCCACCCGGGTTTCCCATCGTGCCTCCACTGGGACCTCCGTCCTCGCCATCTCCCACACCATCACCCCCGTCCGAACCCGCGTCCGGCCCCGGCCCTGCGTCCGGGCCTGTGTCCGCGTCATCTCCCGTGCCGGGGCCCGAGTCAGACCCCCCGTCCAAGCCCGCGTCCAGACCTGAGCCCGGGCCGACGTCTGGACCCACGCCCGGGTATCCGTTCGACCCTGCGCCCGCGCTGTTGCCCACGCCGGGGCCCGCGTCCAGCCCGGCGTTCAGGCTCACGCCTGGGCCCGCGGCTGGGCATCCGTTCGGGTCTGCGCCCGCAGCGTTGCCTGCGTCGGGGCCTTCGTCCGCGTCCGGGCCCGTTTCATCTCCCGCGCCGGGATCACTACCCGTGCCTGGGTCTTCGTCCGAGGCCGCGGCCGCGTCGTCGCCCCCTGCGGCGCCGCCTGTTCTCGATATCCGGGACGTCACCAAGGTGTACGGGGACGGTGACATGGCCGTGCACGCGCTGCGCGGCGTCTCGCTGACCGTTGAGCGTGGTGACTATGTCGCGATCATGGGGGCGTCGGGCTCGGGCAAGTCCACGTTGATGAACATCATCGGCTGCCTCGACGTGCCCAGTGGCGGCCGCTACCTGCTGGACGGCCTTGACGTCGGCGGGCTGGACGAGCGGCGGCTCGCGATCCTGCGCAACCGCAAGCTCGGCTTCATCTTCCAGTCGTTCAACCTGATCCCGCGGATGACGGCGCAGGCGAACGTGGAGCTGCCGCTCGCGTACGGCGGCGTCAAGAAGGACGATCGGCGCCGACGAGCCCTGGCCGCGTTGGCCGAGGTCGGGCTGGAGGACCGGGTCGGGCATGAGCCGAACGAACTGTCCGGCGGGCAGCAGCAGCGGGTCGCCGTCGCCAGGGCCCTGGTCACGGCGCCGACCATGTTGCTGGCGGACGAGCCGACGGGCGCGCTGGACAGCACGTCCACGGCCGAGGTGCTGGCCATCTTCGACCGGCTGAGCATGGCCGGCCGCACCATCGTCGTGATCACCCACGAGAACGAGGTGGCGGCCCACGCCAAGCGCGTGATCCGCCTCGTCGACGGCCGGATCGTCGAGGACCGGCGGGTGACCGGTGTCGCCGCGCCGCCGCCCCGGCTGGCCTGGGTCAAGGAAGGCGCCCGATGAGTCTGCTGGAGATTCTGCGGTTCGCGCTCCGCGGTCTGGGCGCCAACAAGATGCGCAGCGGCCTGACGACGCTGGGCATCCTGATCGGGGTCGGCGCGGTGATCCTGCTGGTCGCGGTCGGCAACGGCTCGTCCGAGGCCATCAAGAAGAGCATCCAGCGTCTTGGCGCGAACTCGCTCACCATCACCACGTCCACGACCGGCAACGGCGGCTTCCGTGGTGGTTTCGGAGGGCCTGCGACGTCCAGCGGGCCGCGGACACAGGCACGCGACCTGACCATGGCGGACGCCGCCGCGCTGGTCGACAAGGTGAACGCCCCGTCGGTGAAGAGCGCGTCGCCGGTCGTCAACACCTCGTCCGTCTCCGCGACGTACGCGGGCTCCAGTTCGACGATCGGCCAGTTCGTCGGCACGACTCCGACGTACTTCTCCGCGGCGAACAAGACCGTCGAACGAGGCGGCGCGTTCACCGGCGGTGACGGCAAGGTGGCGGTGATCGGCAGCACGGTGGCCGAGGAGCTCTTCGGCCGCACCGACCCGCTCGGCCAGAAGATGACCGTCTCCGGCATCCAGTTCACGGTGGTCGGTGTGCTGAAGGAGAGCGGCTCCTCGTCGTCCAGCTTCATGAACGCCGACAGCGTCGTGATCGCCCCGATCGCCGCCGTCCGGGAGACGTTGACGGGTTACGGCGGGCTCGACCAGATCGTCGTGGAGGCCCGGAACTCCGATGTCGTGAATACCGCGCAGGCCGAGGTCACCGACATCCTCAACCAGCGGCACGACATCACCGGGGCCGCCGACTTTCAGGTCACCAACCAGGCCAGCATCCAGTCCGCCGTCAGCGAGTCCAACAAGACGTTCACCGTCCTGCTCGGCGCGGTCGCCGCGATCAGCCTCCTGGTGGGCGGCATCGGCATCACCAACATCATGCTGGTCACCGTCACCGAACGGACGCGGGAGATCGGCATCCGCAAGGCCATCGGTGCGCCCCGGGGCGCGATCCTCGGCCAGTTCATCGCCGAGGCGACCGTGCTGAGCCTGCTGGGCGGCGTGCTCGGCGTCGTCGCCGGAGTCGTCGGCAGCCGCTTCACCATCGTCGGGGTCAAGCCGGTGATCGTCCCCTCGTCGATCGTGCTCGCCCTCGGGGTGTCGGTCGCCATCGGCCTCTTCTTCGGCAGCATGCCCGCCAGCCGGGCCGCCAACCTGCGCCCCATCGAGGCGCTCCGTCATGAGTGACCCGAGGAGAACGTCCATGCACGCCAAGCCCCCCGCGGAGCCCGACCTCCTGGAGGTGTCCCCGTTCAAGGGGGACCTGGACGCCGAACTGGCCGCCCAGCCACGTTCGCGCGCCCTCCCCGGCCCGACCGTGTACCTGGGCGCGGGCGTCCTGCTCGTCGCCGGTTTCCTGGGTGGCATCCAGGCCGAGAAGGTCTGGTCGGACGGGGACGCGGGCCAACCCGCCACCGCCCAGCGGGGCTATGGCGGAGGGCAGCGAGGATTCGGCGGGGCCCCACCGGGCTATGGCGGTGCCCAGCCGGGCTCCGGCGGTCAACGAGGCTTCGGTGGCCCCGGAAACGGCACCGGAACCGCCGGCGGCCTCACCACGGGCACCGTCGTCAAGATCGTCGGCACCACCGTCTACCTCCGTACCGCCGACGGCAAGACCGTCAAGGTCAAGACCAGCGGTGCGACCAAGGTGCAGGTGACCAGGACGGGCTCGGTCAACGACCTGAAGTCCGGAACGTCCATCATCGTCCGCGGTTCCGCCGGGACGGACGGCACGGTCACCGCTACCAGCGTCAACCAAGGCGGCTCATTCCGCCCATGAACACAGGAGCAGAGATGAACGACATCCGACGTGTGGCCGCCATCGCTCTGACAGGAGGGGTGCTCTTCGCCGCCGCGGCCTGCGGAGGCGACGACTCCCCGAAGCCCGGGGCCTCCGCGCCCAATGATCGGATGGCCGCCTTCCGGGCCTGCATGGAGAAACAGGGAGTCACGATGCCGGAGCGCGGAGGCCGAGGCAACCGCCCCACCGGCGCACCACCCAGCGGGCGCCCGTCAGCGCCTCCCAACGGCCAGGGGACAAGGCCGTCAACGCCTCCGAACGGCCAGAAGACAAGGCCGTCAACGCCCCCTGGGGGAAGGCCGTCGATGTCGGCCGAGCAGCAGAAGGCGATGACGGCCTGCGCGTCGCTCGCGCCCCAAGGTGGCAGGCCAGGCTACTGACGTCTCATGCGATTCTCATGAACGCTTTATGCGGCTTTACCAGGCCATCCAGTATTTCTGGATCCCATGAAACGGCATTGGAAACGCTGGACGCTGATCGGAGCCATCGTCGCGGTGGTCCTCGTGGTCGGCGGCCCGTTCGTCTATATCAATTTCATCCAGGAGGACGCTCCGGAGCGCCTGTCGGTCTCGACGGGCGCCACCGCGAGCGGCCCGGCGACGTCCGTCGACGGCACGTGGAAGGCGGGCTCCGGCTCACAGGCCGGCTACCGCGTCAAGGAGGTGCTCTTCGGCCAGAAGGTCGAGGCGGTGGGCCGCACCGGAGACGTCTCCGGCGACCTCACGCTGAGCGGCACGAAGGTGGCGGCGGGCTCGTTCACGGTGAACCTCAGCACGGTCAAGAGCGACGAGGACCGGCGTGACCAGCAGTTCAAGGGCCGGATCATGGAGGTCTCGAAGTATCCGAACGCCACGTTCAAGCTGACCGAGCCGATCGACCTCGGCACGCTGCCCGCGGTGGGTGCGAAGGTCACGGCCAAGGCGACGGGAACGCTGAAGCTCAAGGACGCCGAGAAGCCGGTCACGTTCGACGTCACCGCGTCCCGCACCGGCGACGGAACGGTCGAGGTGAGCGGATCGATTCCGGTGAAGTTCGCGGACTACGGCATCGCGAACCCGAGCGTCGGCCCCATCCAGACCGAGGACAACGGCCAGGTCGAGTTCCTCCTCAAACTGACCCGCTCATAACCCCATGACCAACCCATGGCGCGCGGGGTCGGCGTCCGCACGGCCCACAGTGCGGCGGCACGAAGACCATTGCCGCAGCGCACACTGCCAGCAGCGCGGTCAGCGGCAGGGGAGCCAACACCGAGCACTGCCAGTGATGACCAAGCGATACACAGTCGGTGACGCGTCAGCGACGCGCGGTCGCTCGTGCATCAACGACGCACTGCCAGCGGCACGAGGCCAGCGGCACGAGGCCAGCGGCACGAGGCCAGCGGCACGAGGCCAGCGGCGCACCGCGAGCGGCGCGCGGTCAGTGGCACGTGGTCAGTGGCACGTGGTCAGTGGCGCGTGGTCAGTGGCGCGTGGTCAGTGGCACGTTGGGTCAATGCTGCGCAGTCGGTCGTGCGCCTGCGGCGCGCGGTCGGTGGCGCGTCTGCGGCGAACCGCGAGCGGCGAACTGCGAGCGGCGCGGGGTCAGTGGCGCACTGCAGTGGCGCACTGCAGTGGCGCGTGGTCAGTGGCGCGTGGGGTCAACGCCGCGCAGTTGGTGGTGCGTCAGTGGCGCTGGTCGGCGGGGATGGCACCGGCTCGGACGGCGGGCTGGGACGGCGGGCTCGGACGGCGGGCTCGGACGGGCGGGTTGGGCACCGGCTCGGGGCGGTGGGTCGGGCGCCCGGGTACGGCTGTCGTGGCGGCTGTCCCGTCCACTGCCGGAGAGTTGCTCTACCGCGTGGTGCGGCGGTGTGATCGGCCGCCGCGGAACGCCGCCGACGGTGAGGCGCTGTCCGGGCCGCGCGACGACCGGCCGCCGGTCAACGTGCCGCTGTACTACGGCGTGGTGGCGGTTCGGGGTGAGGCGGCCGCGGTGCTCGCCGTGGCCGGGTCGGTGATCGTTTGGCCTGAGCGCTGGGAGATCGAGCTGGGCGTGGCGGGGCGTTGCGCTCACGCTGGCGGCGTTCATTGGGACTGGGGGCGGTGTCTTTCGGCAGCGCCGTCCCTGATGCACGGCCCGGTCGGGGGAGCCCCCGAGCCCGGCCGGGCCGTGCGAAGGCCGGCGGGTTCCGGACGCCTGGGCGTCCGGAACCCGACCGGTCAGGAGCCCTTGATCAGGCGGGTGGCCAGCACCGGGCTGAACGTGCCGGCGGGGATGCCGGCGCCGACGCCGCAGGGGCCGTCGGAGTCGCCGGGGACCTTGATCCACAGCAGGTACTCGGCGCCGCTGGTGCCGCCGGTGCGCGAGGTGGCGCCGAGCTTGCGGCCGGCGGGGTTGCACCACTGGCCCGCGACGCCGCCCTTGCCGTTGCGGCTGGTGTCGATGACGAACTTCTTGGTGTAGCGGTACTTGCTCTTGAGCGCCGCGTTCACCTTCTTGCCGTACGCGGCGGACTGGGCGGTGGTGAAGAAGTTCGAGACGTTGATCGAGAAGCCGCGAACGTTCTTGACGCCGGCCGCGTTGAGCCGTGTCGCCATGGTGGCGGGCGCGATCCAGTTGGAGTTTCCGCCGTCCAGGTAGGCGCGGCTCTTCTTCGCCTTGGTCTGGAACTGCTTCGTCGCGTACGAGAGCAGGGCGGTCCGGGTCTTGCGGGACGCCGCGGGCAGGCAGTCCAGCTGCGCGACCGCGTCCGGCTCGATGATCACGACGGCGGGGCGGTTGCCGATCGCCGACGCGAACTTGGAGATCCAGGTGCGGTACTTGGCCGCGCTGCCCGCGCCGCCGCCGGAGTGGCCGCTGCAGTCGCGGTCGGTGATGTTGTACGCGACGAGGATCGGGGTCTTCTTCGCCTTCTGGGCGGCGGTCACGTAGGCGGAGACCGACTTGCCGATGTCTCCGCTCCAGTTGCCGAACCACTTGGCGCCCGGCTTGGTGGCGATCGACTTCTTGATCGCCGCGGCGCGGGCGTCGCGCGGGTTCTTCTTCACCCAGACGGCGGGGTTGGAGCTGGGGTCTACATAAAAGGGACTGGCTGCCTCCGCGGCGGCGTCCGACCCTGCACCGGTCTGCTGGTCCGCGGACTTGAGGTCCGCGGAACCCTGCGAGCAGCCGGTCAGGGCCAGCGCCAGCGCGCCGACGGCCAGGGAGGTTTTCCTGATCAGCACTTGACGTCTCTCCTCTGGAAGGCGGGGAGACCATCACGCACGCATGATGATCAACTGTGCCGAGTCGTCAGTGTGGTACGAACCCCCGCCTTCCGGGTCGAAAACCCCCAAATTTGCGGATCTTTAGGACCCTGGGGCCTATTCTCCGGCCGGGGCGGCGGGCCGGGCGGGGAGGAAGAGCGTCGCGATCAGGCCGATCGACGCTATGCCGGCCGCCCACCAGAGGGTGTCGCTGAAGGCGCTCATGAGGAGCGCGGGGGCCTGGCCTGCGGCCGCCTCGTTGAGGTTGCCGCTCGCGCCGGGAATGCGGTCGCGGATGGCCACCTGGAGGAGGACCGCGATCGCGGCGACGCCGAACGAGCCCCCGACGCGGAGGAGGATGTTCGAGCCGGTAGTGGCGGTGGGGATGGAGGCACGTGGCAGTCCTTGATAGGCGGCCGCCATGAGGGACGGCGCCAGCATGCCGTGCCCGACGCCGATCAGCAGGACGGCGCCCATGAGCGCGAGACGGGGAGTGCCGCCGTCGATGCCGGTGAGCAGCACGGTGCCGGTCACCATGATCAGGAGCCCGGCGGGCGCGAGTACGCGCGAGCCGTGACGATCGGCGAGCCTTCCCGAGAGCGGCATCATGACCGCCGCCCCGACACCCAGGGGAGCCAGGAGCATCCCGGCCTCCAGGGCGGTGTCGCCCCGCACGATCCGTGCGTACAGCGGCACGAGCATCATCAGGCCGAACATCGCGCCGCTGTAGAAGAACAGCCCGCCCACGGCGCTCGCCCACGCCCGGCTGCGCAGCAGGCGTAGGTCGACCAGCGCGCCGTCGCGCTTGCGAAGCGCGTGGACGGCGAACGAGGCGATGAGAACGGCGCCGCCGATCGTCCCGACCATGGCACGGAGCCCACCGCTGCCCTCGGCCGCTTCGGACAGGCCGTAGACCAGGGCGGCCAGGCCGGGCGAGAGCAGGGCCATGCCGAGGAAGTCGAGCTTGCTGCCGGGGTCGCGCTCGTCGGTGCGCGGCAGCAGGCGGATCGCGGCGATCAGCGCGAACGCGCAGAACGGGACGTTGACATAGAACATCCAGCGCCAGTTGAGATGGTCGACCACGACGCCACCGAGGAGCGGGCCGAACACCGGCGCCATCATGGCGGGCACCGAGACGATGCTCATCACCCGTCCCATCCGGTCGGGGCCGGCGGCGCGGGCGAGCATGGTCTGCCCGACCGGCATGAGCATGCCGCCGCCCAGCCCCTGGACGACCCGGAAGGCGACCAGCGACGTCACGTTCCAGGCCAGGCCGCAGAACAGCGAGCCCGCGATGAACAGGCCGAGCGACACGAGCCACATCGTTCGCGCGCCGAACCGCTGCACCGCCCAGCCGGTGAGCGGGATCGCCATCGACAGGGCCAGCATGTAGCCGGTCGCCACCCACTGGATGGACGAGAGGGAGGCGTCGAAGTCCTGTCCGAGGGTCGGCAGCGCCACGTTCACGATCGTCGTGTCGAGGACCGTCATGATCGCGCCAAGGACGACGACGACCGCCAAACGCCGTAGGTGCGGGTCTATCGCGGGTTTTTCGGTGGGGACGCCGGTCTGCGTGGTGGTCATTCTCCGCCCTCTCGATCAGCTTCCGTACGCCGTATCGCTAACCGTACACTGTATCGGCCGATCCGTACACCGTATCGCTCCAGACGTACGGCGTACGGGCCCCAGGTAGGATCGAGTCGTGTCGGAGACCAGGGACGAACGTGCGAGCCAGCAGGCCGAGAGCGGCGCCAAGTCGGCCGTTCCGGATCTTGTTTGGGCGAGGCCGAGCGGCGGACGGCGGCCGAAACTGTCACGCGAGGCGATCGTCGAGGCGGCGATCAAGCTGGGCGACTCCGAGGGCCTGGAGGCGGTCTCCATCCGGCGGGTGGCGGGCGAGCTGGGCGTGCGCGCCATGAGCCTCTACACGCACATCGAGCGCAAGGAGGACCTGCTCGCGCTCATGGTCGACGAGGTGATCCCGGAGATCCTCGTCCGTGGCGAGCTGCCCGCTGACTGGCGCGAGGCGATCAGCCTCATCGCCCGCAAGGAGCGGGACTACATCCTCCGGCATCCCTGGATCGTGGAGCTTTCGAGCCAGGCCAACCTGCCCCACCTGGGGCCGAACGCGCTGCGGCATGTCGAACAGTCCCTGGCGGCCGTCTCCGGCCTCACCGACGACCCGCAGGCGCGCGTGGAGATCGTCGCGGCGGTCGACCATTACATGCTGGGCTTCGTCGTACGCGAGGTGACCCACCGGCAGCGCAAGCAGCTGGCCGGCCTAGGGGAGGACGACCCGGACGGGCTGGCTCACCCCTACTTCCGTGACCTCATCGCCTCGGGCGAGTTCCCTCACCTGCGGGATGTCTTCAGCCGGGGCATTTATGGCGGGCAGCACTTCGAGCAGGGCCTCACCTGGCTCCTGGACGGCATCGAGCGACAGTACGGCGTTGGGTGAATAGCGGGATGTCCTGGCCGGGAGCCCGTAGCGTAGGCGGAAGCGTACGAACCGCGACGACGAGACGGGGACCCTACGTGCGGGCAATGAGGTTCACGAGCGTGGTAGTCGTGCTGGCGCTCGCAGTGTCGGGATGTAGCGGCGACGATCCCGAGAAGCCGGCCGCCAGGCCGTCGCCCTCCAAGACCGCGCCCTCCGGCCTGCAGACTTACTACAACCAGAAAATGAGCTGGACGGACTGCGGTGGCGGGTTCCAGTGTGCAACCGCCAACGTCCCGCTCGACTACGCCAAGCCCGGCACTGATCAGCTCAAGCTTTCTCTGATCCGCCTGCCTGCCCAGGACCAGTCGCGCCGTATCGGCTCGCTGTTCACCAACCCGGGCGGTCCCGGAGGCTCAGGCGTCGATTTCATCCGTTCCACAGGACGCACGTTCGGTGCCGACCTGCGTTCACGTTTCGACATCGTGGGCTTCGACCCCCGTGGCGTCGGCAAGAGCGATCCCGTGCGCTGCATGGACGGCCCGCAGCTTGACCGCTTCTTCGCCACCGACGCCTCGCCCGATGACCCATCCGAGCTCGCCAAGGTCTCCACTGTGGGCAAGACGTTCGCCGACAACTGCAAAGCCAAGGCCGCGAATCGCCTCGCCTACGTGGGCACCGTCAACGCCGCCCGCGACATGGACGTCCTTCGCGCCGCCCTGGGCGACCAGAAGATGACCTATTACGGGGCCTCGTACGGCACTTACCTGGGCGCCTTCTACGCGGAGCAGTTCCCGCAGAACGTGCGAGCCCTCGTCCTCGACGGGGCCGTAGACCCCAAGGAATCCTCGACCCAGACACTGGTCGAGCAGTCCAAGGGCTTCGAGACCGCCCTCCGCGCCTTCGTCGCCGACTGCGTCAAGAACCCCGGCTGCCCCCTCGGCACCGACCCCGCGGCCGCCCTCACCAAGATCTCCGAGCTTCAGAAGCAAGCCGACCAGAAACCTCTCACCAACAAGCGAGACTCTCGTCCTGTCACAGAGTCCCTGGTCACCATGGGCATCGCCTTGGCGCTCTACCTCAAGGAGCTATGGCCCACGCTCCGCCAAGCCCTGACACAGGCCATCCAGAACGGCGACGGCACGTTCCTCCTGCTCCTGGCAGACCAGATGGTCGAACGCGAGCAGAACGGCACGTACAGCAACCAGACCGACGCCAACATGGCCGTCAACTGTGTCGACAAGCCCAATCCGCCTGACGTGGCCACCTACAAGAAGTCCGTGGACCAGGCCGCCAAAGCCTCTCCGCACTTCGGCCAGTTCGTGGTCTGGGGCGGCGTGCCCTGCGTCTACTGGCCCGTGAAGACCAAAGACAAGCCCAAGGCCATCACCGCCAAGGGCGCGGCACCCATCCTGGTCATCGGCACGCTCCGCGACCCCGCCACCCCGTACAAGTGGGCCCAGTCCCTGGCCGCCCAGCTCGACTCGGGCGTCCTCCTCTCCCTGGACGGAGACGGCCACACCGCCTACCTCCAGGGAAACGCCTGCATCACCCAGGCCACCGACCAGTACCTGGTGAGCGCCAAACCCCCGAAGACCGGCACTCTCTGCCGCTGATGCGCACGCACTGCCCGAGACCCGGTAGACTGCTGCCGCCGTCCTGGTACGGCACGCCGCCTTAGCTCAGTCGGCAGAGCGATTCACTCGTAATGAATAGGTCATCGGTTCGATTCCGATAGGCGGCTCCAGGTCAAAGCCCCCTTGCGATCATCGCAAGGGGGCTTTTGCTAACAGGCCTGCCAACACGGGACCTAGCCCACCGCAGCTGCCACAGCCGCCGCAGCTGAGCGGGAGCAGCGGACTGGTCGCTTCCTGGGATTCCGCGTCGGTCGCCCTCTGGAGCGCTTTTCTGTTCCCGCTTCGTTTCCAGTTATTCCAAGCGTTGTCCAGATATCGCCTTGGCCCGATCGAGCATCCGGCGGCTGCGGGATGTGAGCCGTCCCGGGCAGCGCGCTGACCGGGCCCTTCGAAGGTATCCGCGAAACTCCCAGCCGTGCCCACGACGGGGCGGGTGCCGGTGCCGTCCAGGCCACCTACCTCGCTCGGACATCCAAATTGCGTCTGACCTGCGGTTTCTTTTGTCCAGCTAGATCTGTACGTCTCCTGGACGAAGATCTGTGGCGGGGGGCGGCGGCGCCTGCCAACGTTGCCGTGCAGCAACCTCCCCCGCCGCTCAGGGCCCCCTTCGCTCCCGCTAGGGCCCCGTGCGTTCACCCCGCACAGTGCTAGCCCAAGCAATTGAAGGGATCGCGGTCCGAATGTGCCTGACCGTACATCTCGCTACCCATCCACGATCCTTGCTCTCAGGGAAAAGGAGAACAGCGTGAAAACGCTTAACCGGTTCCTCACCGCGACGACCGCCGCGATGGCGATCGGCGGGACGGTCTTCGTCACCGCGTCGCCCGCCGATGCCGCGAGCCGCAACGGCAAGTGCGAGAGCGGCGAGTTCTGCCTGTACTACAACAGTGGTAACAAGGGTTCGGTCTCGGACTTCACCGGCTCGATTCCCGACTACAAGGCCAAGCAGCCCTCCTGCTACGAGTTCAAGGGTGCTGGCGCCGGCAAGGGCAAGTGCGTCAAGAACGCCGCCGCGTCGGTCTGGAACCGCAGCAAGAAGACCGTCCGGGTCTACTTCAACAGCAACTACGGCGGTCGCTACCAGGACTTCAAGGCGGGTGCCAAGGGCAACCTGAACTCCGGCCTGAAGAACCAGAACGCCTCCCACCAGTTCTCGCCGTCCTCGCGCACGAACATGTCGCGCGGGCTGTACAGGCCCCAGACCGGCCGGATCACCTGCGGCTTCGACGGGTACACCAGCACCCCCGGCCGCCACGAGGGCATCGACCTCGCCCGCGGCATCAACGCGGATGTCCGCGCCCTGGTCGGCGGCAAGATCATCTACCTCGCTCGCGGGCGCACCGGCAGCGGCGGCCTGTCCACGATCTCGATCTACAACGCCTCGCTGAAGAAGACCGTGATCTACCTGCACTCCGCTCCGCGCGCCTCCCTGCGCGTCGGCCAGACGATCAGCAAGGGCCAGATCATCGCCGACGAGTCGTGGCGCGGGGTGTCGAGCCCCTCGGGCGCGCACACCCACGTCGAGATGCGCCTCGGGCGCCAGACCCACGCGGCCAAGAGCGTCGGTGACCGGCACCTGGACAACCCGAACCCGACTGCGTTCTGGAACTCTCAGGGCTATAACGTCCGATAGCCCACCGGTACCCCCCACAGAAGGAAAAAACAACAGTGTCAACACTGACTGCACGGCTGGTCTCGGGGCTCACCGCGACGACCGCCGCGATGGCGGTCGGCGGGGTGGTCCTCGTCACCGCGTCGCCCGCCGAGGCGGCGGCACGCAACGGCAAGTGCGAGAGCGGCGAGTTCTGCCTGTACTACAACAGCGGCAACAAGGGTTCGGTCTCGGACTTCACCGGCTCGATCGCCGACTACAAGGCCAAGCAGCCCTCCTGCTACGAGTTCAAGGGCGCGGGCGCCGGCAAGGGCAAGTGCGTCAAGAACCACGCCGCCTCGGTCTGGAACCGCACCAAGAAGACCGTCACGGTCTACTACAACAGCAACTACGGGGGCAGGTCCCAGTCCTTCAAGGCGGGCGCCAAGGGCAACCTGAACTCCGGGCTGAAGAACCAGAACGCCTCGCACCGGGTGGGTTCCCCGCCGCCGAACACGTGCAAGACGGACGGCACGAACACCAAGCTGCCCTCGTCGATCCTCGTGTACCGGACCGGTCTCAAGCGCGTGGACCGGGTGTCGTTCAAGTACTACGTCAAGAACGTCCTGCCCAACGAGTGGATCACGAGCTGGCCGAGGGAGTCCCTCCGGTCCGGCGCGATGGCCGTCAAGAGCTACGCCTGGTGGTGGGCGCTCCACTCGACGCGCAAGACGTCCTCCGGGCAGTGCTTCGACGTCTACGACAACACCAACAGCCAGGTCTACAGGCCCGGCTCCGCGAAGGCCGTGACCAACGCCGCCGTGGACGCGACGTGGGGCAAGCGGATCAACCGTAACGGGAAGATCTTCATGGCCCAGTACTGCGCGACGACGACCGCGTGCGGCGCGTGGCGCACCGGGGACTGGCTGTCGCAGTACGGTTCCCGCGACAAGGCCAGGGCGGGCTGGGGCTACGCCAGGATCCTCAAGTCCTACTACAGGAACATCACCATCAAGCCCTGACACCCCTGAAAGTCGTCTGGCCCTGCTACACGGACGCTGACAACGGCTCCGGATAGCCCTGGATGGACGGCTCCACCTCAGAGGCCCCTTGCGATCTCCGCAAGGGGCCTCTTTGGTGCCTGCTAGGCGGTTCGGCCATGAACTGCGCAACGTCTGCGTGGCCGCTGGGGGTCGGTTCAGGCCGGCGGCCAGGCGCCTCGTCGCATCAAGTGATCGATGTGGTCGATGAGCTTGCTCTCGCTGCGGAGAAGGCGCTCGCGGTCGAATTCGTCCAGTGGGCTCAGGGGATCGGGAAGTTCCTCTTCGTGAGGCACATGGACCATGGCTCCGGCGTACGTACGGCACGCGGTGCACCAAACCAAGCTGATGCAACGTTCGCTGCCTGGGCTGTATCGGTACACGTGATGACGTAGGGGAACGTTGCACGCCACACAGTGCGGGATGCCGCTGTCCATCGTGGCCCAGTCCAGAGCGGCGGTCTTCTTCCATCGCCACTGCTGAGTGCGTGCTCTTCAATCTGTCATGTCGTCCACTATCCCGCACGCACAAGCCTGACGCGTACGAGGAACCGCGGGGCCGACAAGCCGTGGGCCATCGTGATGGGCTCCTTCAACGGTCAGTATCGAGCCTGGTCGGGCGGCTGATGGCAGGTCACGCGTCCGGTCCTGTCACATCCGGTCGGTTCGGGTCGTCAGTGCAGTAGATCGACGACCTCGGACTGAATCGGAGAGAACCATGACGATCCTGCTCACCGGTGGCACGGGAACGCTGGGCAAGCTTGTGACGCCGCTACTGGCGGACGCAGGCAGCAAGGTGCGGGTGCTGAGCCGGAGCAGTCATGAGGCCAAGGACGGCATCGAGTACGTCAACGGGGACCTGGCGACGGGGGAGGGGCTCGAGGCCGCACTCAGCGGAATCGAGACCATCATCCACTGCGCGGGGAGCGCCAAGGGAGACGAGGACAAGGCACGGAATCTGGTGGAGGCCGCCGCACAGGCCGGTTCCCCGCATGTGGTCTACATCTCCGTTGTCGGCGCCGACCGGCTTCCGGTCGAAAGCGTGATTGACCGGACCATGTTCGGCTATTTCGCAGCCAAGCGGGCTGCGGAGCTGGCCGTTTCAGAGTCGGGCCTGCCATGGACGACGCTTCGGGCCACCCAGTTCCACGACTTCGTCCTGGCGGCGGCCCGGGGAATGGCCAAAATGCCGGTCATCCCGGTGCCGGCGGGGGTGCGGTTCCAGCCCGTCGACGCCAGGGACGTGGCGGCCCGGCTCGTCGAACTGGCACTCGGCGAGCCGTCCGGGCTGGTGCCCGACATCGCGGGGCCGAAGGTGTACGGGATGGACGAGGTCGTCCGCGGCTACCTGGCGGCTGTCGGCAAGCGCCGGCCGATGATGCCGGTCAGGCTGCCCGGCAAGGCCGCCCGCGCCTACCGCGAAGGCGCCAACCTCTCACTCGCCCCCGCCACCGGCCAGCGCACCTGGGAGGACTTCCTCGCAGAGCAGGTGAGCCAGGCCCGGTAACGGACGGTCGAGGGGCGGACGGCAGAGGGGGACGGCCGGGGACAGTCGAGGGGGACGGTCGAGGGGGACGGTCGAGGGGGACGGTCGAGGGGGACGGGAGGCGTGGTTCGGGTCAGCCTTCATCTGGTTCGGGCCGGCGCTCGCGGCGGGGAGTGATCGCGATGACAGCCATGTCGTCGTGATAGCCGTCGCCGACCCAGTCGGACGCCAGCAGCTGGACGTGCTCCACGAGCGTGTCGGGTGTCATCCCGCCGCACCGTGCCAGCTCCTGGCGCAGGCGATCATCACCGAACATCTCGTCGCCCCGTGGTCCGCCCCTGGCCTCGGTGACGCCGTCGGTATGCAGCAGGCAGGTCTCTCCAGGCGCGAGCTCGATGGTGACAGTGTCGGTCGAGACCTGCTCCATGACGCCGATGAGGGTGCCGATCGTCGGCACCTCCTCGACGGTGCCGTCCGGACGGATGATCAACGGCGCCGGATGCCCGGCGCTGGTCAGCCGTACTCGCACCCGTTCACCGTGGCGCCGCACCGAGGCCAGCACCAGCGTGACGAACTTGGTGGGATCGCCGTTCAGCAACATCATCTGGTTCAGCCGGCCGAGGACATCGTGGTGATCGCCGGCCAGTGGCAGCAGCACCTGCAGGGCATTACGGATCTTGCCGGTCAGCACGGCCGCCTGGAGGCCCTTGCCGCACACGTCTCCCAGGACCACCAACGATTCCTGGTCGCCGCGAGTGGCCGGGTACAGGTCGTAGAAGTCGCCGCCGACCCGTTCGCCGCTCCCTGACGGCCGGTATCTGGCGGCCAGCTCGACCCCGTCGAGGTCGCGAGCGCGGGGCGGCAGCAACTCTCGCATGAGGATCTCGGTGATGGACGTCTGCTCGGCGTAGAGGCGCGCGGCCGACATCGCGGTCCCTGCCCGTGCCGCGAACAGCTTCGCGAACGCCTCTTCGCCCTTGGTGTACGCGGCGCGGCCGGATCGCCGCACGAACACCATGGCGCCGACGGGTGTTCCCAAGCCGGGCAACGTCGCCACCACCATCGAGCCTGGCTCGTCCAGCCGGCCGCGTAGGAAACGCTCCGGAACGGCGGTGGGGTCAGTCCAGCGTGACGGCATCGGCGGGGTTCCCTGCAGGGCCTCGGTCAATCCGGGCACCTCGCCGGGATCAATGTCGAGATCCTCACTGACCACGTGCGCGTCGGGGCCGCAGAATACCGCCGTGTATCCGCGGCCGGCCTTGGGCGTCACCATCACTGCGAGATCGGCCAGATGCCGCGCCGCCAAACGCATGGTCGCATTCAGGCAGAGATCGACGTTCAAGGACGAAAGGTCGTTGGAAGCTTCCGCCAGGAATGCGGTACGTTCGCGCTCGATTCGCAACGTATCCGAAGCCGACTGGTGATCCGCGCTCTCGACGAGCCACCAGACGATATTCGGTACGCCCCTATCGGTCCAATGAGTCGGATGTGCCTCAAATGTCCGTTCACCTATCGGCCCCCGTGCGGGGGTGGCAGGGGCCGTCTGATCGGCGTTCACGAGCCGCAGATGGGCTTGGCCGAGCCAGCTCGGTACGGCGTCCACGAGCAGCCCGCCGAGCTCGGCGATGCCGAACAGCGAGCGGGCGGCGTTGTTGAGCTGCCTGATCACGCCGCCGGTGTCGGCGGCCAGCACCGGATAGGGGGCAAGGGCCCAGATCGGGTCGTTCGCCTCGCGGTGGGTGTCCTCGGATCGCATCACGAAAGCGTTCACATCCACAACTCCGTGGAGGGCTCCGTTCTTCAACATCAAGAACGTGGCGCGGGGGAGTTCGGTTCTCACCCTATCCAGCGGAGGTCAATCCTCTTTGCCATTTCCGTCCGGTTTTCCCTGAACTACCATAGATGGATTAACGAGCATCTGCACTGTGGCCACCCGGTCATGCTTCGATAGGCGTCCGTCGTGCTGGGCGGATGGGTCACAGCGGGCCGGCTTCCCTCACCGTCCGGTGATTATCGCGTGCTGTCGCCATGCTCTATTTCGGGCAGAACATTGCTGCATTTAGCGACATCTCGACTGGACACGTACTCCCACAGACCGCGTGCTGCCGCGCAGCATGTGCTCAAGCAAGGCGCGTGCTGGTCGTGAACACGTGCTTCCCAGAGGCGAGCCACTGAGGTGTGTGCTCCCGCGCGTGCGAGCGCAGATGCGGAGCCTGGGATGTGGCGGGGCGCCAGCGTGGGGACGCGACGACGCGATGGCGCGACTGTGTTGAAGTCGCAGCGACGAGACGCGGGAGTGGCGCCCCGCAGCGCTGGTGCGGGGTCGCGAGAGGCGGCGGCGCGAGGCGTGGAGACGCGGTGGGAGGAGGCGCGTGGGCGCGGCGGTGCTGAAGGTGCGGGATGGTGCTTGGAGGACTAGGAGCCGGCCAGGTGCTGGCCGAGGATTGTGAGATGGGTCTCGCGGGCCTTGGCGTGGAGTTCGCGGCCGGCGGCCGTGGGCTGGACGAAGACACCGCGGCGGTCGGCTTCGCAGAGGCCGCGCTCTACCAGGCCATGCTTCTCCAGGCGGGCGACCGTGCGGGAGAGGGCGCTCTGGCTCAGGTACATGTCGGAGGCGAGCTCCTGCATGCGGCACTTCTCGGACTGCAGGCCGATGAGCCGGTCCAGGGCCTCGAACTCGCTCATGGACAGGCCGTGCCGCGCCTGCAGCTCCCGGTCGAGGTGGCAGGCGACCTGGTTGTAGCAGGCCGCGAGGCTCCGCCAGCGGTCGACCAGCTCGGTCTCCGACTTCATGGGCGCATCCTAGGGGATCCCCGGCAGTGGATGCAAACGCATTAAATGCGCCAGAAATTTGTGCTTGGACATTTGATGCGTGTGCATGTACTGTCCTCCGACGTGACTATCACCGAAACGTCTCCCGTCACCACGACGGCCCAAGCGACGGCAACCGCGACCGAGCCTGGCGAACAGCGCTGGACCCCGCGACTGTGGGGCGTCCTGGCGGTGCTGTGCGCCGTGTTGTTCCTTGACGGACTCGACGTGTCGATGGTGGGCGTGGCCCTGCCGTCGATCGGCTCCGAGCTCGGCCTCTCGACCACTTCGCTGCAGTGGATCGTGAACGGCTATGTGCTCGGGTACGGAGGTCTGCTCCTGCTGGGCGGCCGTACGGCGGACCTCCTGGGCAGGCGCCAGATCTTCCTGATCGCGTTGGCCGTGTTCGCCTTGGCGTCGCTCATCGGCGGCCTCGTCGACAACGGCACGCTGCTCATCGTCACCCGTTTCGTCAAGGGCCTGGCGGCCGCGTTCACCGCGCCGACCGCGCTGTCCATTTTGACCACGACCTTCCACGAGGGTCCCGCGCGCAACCGGGCACTGTCGGTGTTCTCGGTGTTCGGCGCCAGCGGCTACTCGTCCGGCCTGATCCTCGGCGGTCTGCTCACCAGCTTCGGCTGGCGGTGGACCTTCCTCACCCCGGTTCCCCTCGCGGTGCTCGCCCTGGTGGCCGGCTACTTCCTGATCCCCCGCGACAAGCGCGCCGAGGAGGGCGGCCACGACCTGGTCGGCGCGGTCACCTTGACCGCGGGCATGTTGCTTGCCGTCTACACGGTGGTGTCTGCCCCCGAACGCGGCTGGCTCGACCCGGTGACCATCGGTTCGGTGGCGCTGGCCGCGGCGCTGCTGGGCGCGTTCTTCTACACCGAGAAGAAGGTCGCCCACCCGCTGATCCGCCTGGGCATCCTGAAGGTCGGCACGATCGTGCGGGCCAACCTGAGCGTCGTCGCCCTGATGGGCTCGTACCTCAGCTTCCAGTTCATGATGACGCTCTACCTGCAGGACGTTCTGCACTGGTCGCCGCTGAAGATGGCGATGGCGCTCCTGCCTGCCGGACTCCTGGTCGCCTTCGGCTCCCCGTTCATGGGCCGCCTGATCGACCGGTACGGGACCTCGCCGCTCATCCTGACCGCGATGACGTCGATGTCGCTGGGCTACGTGTGGTTCCTGACGACGGCCGGAAGCGCGCCGCACTACGCGTTCACCGTGCTGCCGACGATGCTGCTGCTGGGTGGTGGCTTCGCGTTCGGGTTCAGCTCGATCATGGCTCAGGCGACGGAGGGGATCGACGACTCCGAGCAGGGTCTGGCCTCCGGCCTCGTGCAGACCGCCATGCAGGTAGGCGCCGCTCTGGTGCTGGCAGTGGTGACCGCTCTGCTCGCCAGCGGTTCCGAGGGCGGGAACGACTTCAACCAGTTCCACCCCGGCATCAACCTCGTCACAGGGGTGGCGCTGGCCGGGCTTCTGTTCAACCTCGTTCCGCTGATCCGGCGTCGCTACCAGCCGCAGCACGCCTGATCGTCCCCATGGCGTGGGCGTCCTCCTACTGACCCGGGAGGACGCCCACGCTTTCTACTTGCTGCGCTTCCAGAAAGCTCGTTTGGTGGTTTTGCCAGGTACCGCGACGAAGTCGGCAAGGGTCTGCAGGACGCGGTCCCAGAGCGTGTCGAGATCCGCGGGGGCGGTCTCGGCTCGTACGACCTGAAGGTCCGCCGCCAACGCTGTAAGGGGCGCGACCAGGTTGCTGTCGGTGCCTCGCCTTTCCAGACGTCGAACGATCGGCTCCAGCTTGGTGAGCAGATCCTTCAAATGTTGTACGTCGCGTTGAGCGCCGACTTGGCGGAGGCGTTGGAGCTCCCCGGCGAGCTCACGACGAGCCTCGGCCAGGACGTCGGATGAACGAGCCCCTCCAGGCCTGCCCGGTCCACCCACACGGCGACGTTCGGACGCCCGTGGAGCTGAGGCCGCAGACTCCGGAACGCTCCCGAAGTCGAGGGAACGTGCATTGCTCCCACGGAAACCGCTGCTCGGAGCAGAGGGAGGCATTGGCGCTGCAGGCGGAACCGGTCCGGCGCCAGGCGGCGCGGGCGTCGCCCCAGGGGCAGGCGGAGGCGGGGCAGCGTAGGCCTGGGGCTGCGCCGTCATCGGAGCGGCCACCGGCATCGAAATCCCTCGGGCCACGTCGGATGCGCTGAACGCGCCAACTCCAGCGTCCCAGCCGTCCGGCATCTCGACCGGCTGGACGACTTGATGGGGCGCCCCTCCGCCTTCGGCCACCACCCGGCTGTCCACTGCCACGAACGCGGTGAACCGGCACAGCACACCGAAGCGCAACGACGTGTCGACGATGCGGCGTTCGAGGTCGTCTCCGCCTTCGACCGCGTACCGGTCCTCCAGGTCGCGCAGGTGCGCGCGGGCCCAGACGGCCGCGGTCGCCGCGTCCTTGGTCACGGTCCCGGCGGCGGTCTGTTCCCAGGGCGCGCCGTCGGCCGTGACGCCTCGTACGGCCAAGGTTCCGGTGGACGGAGCGCCACGGTACCGGCCCGAGATCACCAGGGGCACGCCAGGGAACAACGCACCCAGACGGCGCGGTGCCACCGTGTCCGGGAGGAGTTCGAGGCCCTGGGCATGCAGCGTCAGGTCGGTGGCGACAGGGGCACCGATGCGGTGATGGATGTGCTCCATCGCCTCGTCCAGCCGGTCCTCGGATTCGACGAGCTCGCACCGGCCTTCACCGTCGGCGGCCAGGCGGCGCAGGAAACCGGCGTTCACCGCCCTGTCGATGCCGACCGTGTGAACACGGACGCCGCGCAGGCGCGGTGTGAGTCGCGCAAGGATCTGATCCTCGTTGCCGACTTGGCCGTCCGTGATGAGCACGACCACACGGTCGTTGGGGGAGTCGGCCAGGAGCGTGCACGCCTCCTCCAAGGGCGACAACATCTGCGTGCCGCCGCGTGCCTCGACCGCGGCCAGATGCTCGACCGCGCGGAACCGGTTGCGGTCGGTCGCGGCGGACAGCCCGGCGTCCAGGTCCCGAGGCCGTTCGATGACGTTGTCGAACGAGAGCACCGCGAAGCGGTCGGCCGCGGTGAGCGTGTCGACGATCCGCGCCGCCGCCCGCCGCGCCGCGATCATCTTCCAGCCGTGCATGCTGCCTGAACGATCGAGGATGAGGACGACGTCACGAGGACGGGTGCCGCGCCGGGACGCGCCTGACGGCAACACGGTCAGCGTGAACGTGCCCTCCTCCGTGCCCTCCTCCGTGGCCTTCTCCGTGCCCTTCCTCGTGTCAGATTCGCCTTCGTCGGGAGTGAGGGAGAGTGCCACCGCCTCGTCCTCGTCGTCTTGCGGCGCGTAGGCGAGGCGCAGGATGAAGTCTCTGTTGAGGCGCTCGCCAGGCTGAAGGCGGACGGTCGTACGGCCACCCTTGGCGTTTCCCCCGGTTTGAGCGTCGGCCTCGATTTCGTCGTCCTGCCTGGTCTCGGCGACGACGTGCAGGGCGGAACGGATCTCGGCCAGCGGAAGCCCTGCCGGATCGATGTCCGCGGTGACCGACAGACGCACCGGGTTGGGAAAGCCCGGCAACAGGACCGGCGGGCTGATCCGCGAGGCGTCCGGCACGGCGTCGGTGTCGGGCGAGACGCCGTCGCCGGCGGGCGCGTCGTCCAACGGCGCGCCGGGAATGAACCGCGGGGCGACCACGAGCGGGAAACGGAAGGTCGCGGCGTCGTCCTCGTACGGCAGCGGCTGGTTGAGGGTCACGCGGATCGTCACGCGTTCGCCGGGGAGGATGTTGCCGACCCGCATGGTGAAGATGTCGGGGCGCTCCTCTTCGGCGATCGCGGCGCGCTTGCCGGCGGCGATCGCCTCGTCGTAGTCCTGCCTGGCCTGGCCGCGTTCCTTGAGCAGGCCGTCGATCACCCGGTCGGCCGCCTCCATGCGCATCGCGGTCACGGCAGCGCGATCCGGCAGCGGGAAGATGTACGTGGCTTCCAGCGGTACATCGAACGGGTTGCGGAACCCCTGCACGACCTCGACGCCGGCGGCCAGGCCGGTGATGGCGGCGTGCACGTCGACGGAGTCGAGCGGCAGGTTCCCCTTGTCGGTGGCGAGCGCGCCGAGTCCGCCGTCAGGTGCCGGGGGCGGCGCTACGGGGTCGGGCAGCGGTGTGATGTGCACGGTCACGAGGAGCTCCCGGAGTTGACGGCGGACTGGGAATCGGGGTCGGTCCCGATGAGGCCGCGACGCCAGAGCTCGTCCAGCAGCGGCCGGGCCGCGGTCTCGATCGCGGCAAGGTCTTCTTCGTTCAGCGACGGAACGTTCAAGAGCAGAGTGAGGTCAGGCGTCAGCCGTACCCCCTGCACCAGCTGCCCGGCCGTAACTCTTGCGACCGCTCCCGCTTCTGTGGAGGCTGCCCCCGCCCCTGCCGCGGCCTCCGCGTCCGTGACTGCCGCGGCCTTCGCAGTGGGCTCTGCCTCTGTGGAGGCTCTCGCTGCTACAGCGGGTGCGGCCTCGGCAGGTGAGGTGGTGGCTGCTCCTGCGGGGCCGTTGTCGGCGGCAGGTGAGGTGGTGGCTGCGGCATGGGGACGGGTGGTCCAGAAGCGGTCACGGGACGGGTTCGCCGGGAGCGGGTCTGCTGCGGGCAGTGTCGTGGCGATGGGCTCAGGGAGCCGGGCGATCTCGTTGAGAGTCGCGTCGGTGGCGCCGGTGAGCTCGGCCTGGATGTCGGCGATCGATTGGCCCGCGGCCTGGCGGCGCTTGACCGCGACGAGCTGCAGGAGATGGCGGGGCCCGTAGAGCGCGGTGCGGCCGCGGCGGCCCAGGGGCGGGTCGACCAGGCCGATCGTGGTGTACCAGCGGATCAGCCGCTCGTTGGGCAGGTCGCGCACCCGGCCGTTGGCCCGCGGGGAGCCGTCGGCGGCGAGGGCCGCGACGGCGCGGTCCGCCAGCTCGGTGATGGTCCAGGTGCTCTCCATGGAGCCGATAATGACACTGTAATAATGACAGTGTCAACACCAAATGATGATCATGGACTTCACCGCGCGCCGGCATCAAGAAGGTCAAAGTCCTTGAACTCGCGACGTCAGGGGCCCACGCTGGCGACTTGGGCAGCCCTGGAAGGCTGGCGGAGAAGGGGCGTTCAGGGTGCGGATGAGCGGTGTCGACCCGTCCAGCGCCGGAGCCTCTGCCTGGTCGCGCTACCGCGTGCTCGCCGCGGAGCACCGGCAGCAACGGCTCCTGCTTCGCGGCGCCCTCGCTTGCGGCCTCGGGGTCGTCGTGGCCGGGGTCAGCGTGTGGTGGGCCGGGCCGGGTGCCGCGATGGCCGCGTTCGCGGCGTTCACCATGTACGAACGCGCCCGGCCGAGCCCGGCGACCAGCTGGCGGCAGGGCGCGATGGCCGAGCGCCGGACGGGACGAAGCCTGGCGAAGCTCGATCCGGCCGGTTTCCATGTTCTGCATGACCGGGCGCTGCCGAACATGCCCACGACCAACCTCGACCATCTGGTCATCGGCATCACCGGTGTGTACGCCATAGCCAGCCGGCGGTGGCGCTGGGGTCTGCGGTTGCGTTCCGAGGGGCGGCGGTTGTGGATTGGCAATAGACCCGCGGGCGACCTCGCGGGTGCCGCCTCCCGAGCCGCCCGTACAGTCGCCGATTTGCTTTCATTGGAGCTCGACCACGAGGTGCCGGTGAGCCCGATGGTCTCCGTCCATGGGGCGAAAGTGCCGCAGGGCGGGTTGCGTCATGGCGGAGTGCTGTTCGCCGCCGCCCGCCCGCTGCCGAACATGATCGCGGCTCGGCCCGTGGTGTTCACGAGCGCGCAGGTGGCGACCGTTGCGGCCGCCGCCGAACGGGTGCTGCCGCCGATGCTGGAAAACCTTTTCCGTAAGTGATAACACCGAATATCGGACAAGACGTACTACCTGTATAAATGCCATTATCCCTGTCATTTCTGAACGGAATGGTGGATTGCGATGAGCGGCGCCGTGGCGCATTGCGGCCAAAAAAGTTCGATCCCTCGAAATTGCCGGTGAAGATTCTGACGAACCTTTACTTTCGGAAGCATGAATGACCACCTCCTGGTCGACGCGCTGCGATCACGAGACTCCGGCGCCTCGGCCGCGCTGTACGAGGCGTACGCCGACCGGCTCTACGCGTACTGCTGGTTCCAGTTGCGCGGCCGCGACGCCGCGCAGGTGGCGCTGCGCGACACGTTCATCGTGGCGGAGGCGCACATCGACAAGCTGCGCGACCCGGACCGGTTCGGGCCGTGGCTGTACGCGATCGCGCGGCTGGAGTGCGAGCGCCGGATGCCGTACGGCGGCCAGCCGCCGGACCTGCCGGTCGCCAGCCACGACCAGGAGGACGTCGATCAGCGGATCATGGCGTGGCAGGCCGTGCTGGGGCTGGCGCCGCTGAGCCGCGAGCTCCTGGAGCTGCGCGTCCGGCACCAGCTCTCGGTGCCGGATCTGGCCGCCGTCTTCGATCTGCCCGTCAAAGAGGCCCAGGGGGCGCTCGACCGCGCGCACGCCGAGCTGGAGATGGCGCTGACCGCGGAGATCATGGCGCATCAGGGACCCTACGGCTGTACCGAACGCGGCGTGATCCTCCGGGACCGCCGTGGCGAGATGGAGCACGACCTCCGCCTCCGGCTGCTGCGTCACGCGGAGGAATGCCCGTTGTGCGGGGCGTTCCGGCCGCGGACCGTCTCCGCCGCCAAGGTGTACGGGCTGCTGCCGCAGGCCGAACCGCCGGAGGCGCTTCGTCTGCGCGTCATGAGCTGCTTCCTCGACCCCGAACTCGTGGGCTACCGGTTGTTCGTGGCGACACGGGTCGTGGAGTTTTCGCCAGGCGGCTTCCCTGTTCAGCCGCATCGCCTCGTCCTGCCGCGACGGCCCACTCTTTCGCGTGGCAGTGCCTTGCCCTGGCGGAACGGCAGCCGTCGCTCGGACGCGCGCCGGGTCCCATTGGCCGGGGCATTCGTGGGCTTTGCACGTGACGGACGTCTGCAAGCATGCCTGGGAGGCTTGGCGGTCGCGGCAGTGGTCGCTCTTCTCCTCGCGGCCGGAGCCGCGGCGTTCAACTGGTTCGTCAGTAGCGACAACGAGCAGACGGAAACGGTCGCGTCGGGGCGTCTGCCGAGTCCTGGTGTGGCCAGGCTCTCGCCTCCTGAAGGATCGTCGCGTCGCCCCTCGGCAAGTCCGGGCCTGGGTGGATTCACTGGTTCGCCTGTGTCGGCCACGTTTCCTCTCGGGGCGCGATACCCGGCAGCTCCGCCCATCGCACTGCCATCACCGCCAGGCACGGAGCACCACTTGCCTCCCGGCGTCGGCACGCTTCCTCCGGGCCCGGCTCCCGCGCCCCACGTCCCCGGCGCGCCGCCGCCCTCACCTGATCCTTCAAGCCCAGGCACGCCACACCCGTCGGCGCCCAGCACTCCACCGTCGACGCCGCCGTCCTCCCCGGCACCGTCCTCCTCCGCCCCTCCTTCGGACCCACCTTCGACCCCGCCGAGCCCCGCCCCGACTACCGCCCCGACCTCCGCGCCGTCGAACCCGCCGGCGAGCAGCGAGCCCCCGCCGCCCCCGGCATCCGACTCGCAGTCGCGGACGTCGGCCACCTCGGGGTCAAGATCCGGACCGCAGCGCTCCGGATGACGGTCGCCTCCTGCCCAAGGTCTCGCGCACGCTCGGCGGCCACGTGTGCGAAATGATCACTGTGGGTACTAACTCCGCAACTCTGCGGCGGACGTTCATCATGATGTCGATCTGAACTACTCTCTGTCGCAGATCACTTGCAGATCGTGATTCGCGGCAGGGGGGCCCGTGATTCCGTCACCGAGCACAGCGCAGCTTCGCCGGAGGGCCTCTACGCATGGGGCGGCGCTTCGTCTGATGGCCGTGTCGTCCGGCATCGCGTTGACTGTCGCGGGTCTCACCGTGTCCGTACAGGCGTCCGTGCCGGCCCATGCGAAGCCCGCGCCGAGCGCGCGGGACGTGCGCGACAGCCACCGTGAGGTTCATGAACGGGCCGAGGACGTCGGACGCACCAAGACGATGCTCGCTCAGGCCAACGCTGAGTTGGAACGGCTAGGTGTAGCGGCTGCCGTCGCCGTTGAGCGTTACAACGGCGAGATAGTCAAACTTCAGCAAGCCAAGAAGTCCTACGTCGACACACAGGCTCGCCTGGCGGAGGCGAGCCGGCGTCTGGGTGTGGCACAGGAAGAGATGGCGGCGTTCGCCGCCGAGGCCTACCGCGCTGACACCGGATACAACCCGTGGTCCGCTGCTGTAGCGGGGAACGGCGGCCCCCAGGGCTTCATGGACCGCGCCGGGATGATGGAGATGCTGGCGCGCAAACGTACCGACATCGTCCAGAAGGTCGAAGCGGCCAGAAACGTCGCCGATGTGTTCCGCAGGCAGGCGAGGGTCGCAGTTGACGAGCAGACGGCGGCGGCACGCCGGGCAGAGGACGCGCGAAAAGCCGCGGCCGGCGCCGTGGCGCAGCAGCGCTCAGCTGTCGGCCGCATCGAGGCCGAGAAGCGGCTCTTGGAGCAACGTCTCGGCGCCGCTGAGGAACGTGCCGCGAGCCTGAAAAGGGCCCGTGAGGCCGCGCTGGCCAGGGCGGAGGCACGCCGCGCGCGGATCACCTATGGCGGCGGGCCGGGGCGTGCGGCGATCGCGATGGCGCGGGGATCGGCCCGAGGTTCGCTGGTCGTACGGGCGGCGCTCAAATGGCTCGGCACACCGTACTCGTGGGGTGGCGGGACCTCTGGCGGCCCCAGCTACGGCATCGCCCACGGCGCGGGCACGTTCGGCTTCGACTGCTCTGGGCTGGCGTTGTACGCGTGGTCCAAGGCAGGTGTCCGGCTCGACCACTGGACGGGCACGCAGTGGACGTCAGGCCCTCATGTACCGCTCAGCAATCTCCGTGCCGGAGACCTCGTCTTCTTCGCGAACGACACCTCGAACCCCGACACGATCCACCACGTCGGCATCTACATCGGCCAGGGACGCATGATCGAGGCGCCTTACACCGGCGCCCGGGTACGGATATCCACGATCCACCGCAACGGCCTCATCGGAGCGACCCGTCCTGCAGGCTGACGCGCCCCCGAACGCGAGGCGTTGGCAGGCGGCCGCTCCGTCTGCCGACGTGTTCGCTGGCCGCTCCGTCAATGGACGCGCTCCGTCCGCAAGCGCGTTGGCCGGCTGCCGCTCGGTCTGCTTGCGCGCTCCGTCCGCTGACGTCCCCGAGCCGACGCGCCTCATGCTGATGTGCTGCGGATTGACGCTCCGGACAACGGAACGCTTCCGTACGAGCGTTTCGTACGGAAGCGTTCCGATGTCGGGCCCCGAACGGCGGCGCGGGGAGCAGACCGGCACCGTCCGGTGCGGCAGGTCAGTGCCCGCCGCGCTGCGCGACGTTCTCCGCCTCGCGCTTGATGGAGCGCTCGATCTCGGCCTCGGCCTCGACCCGCCCGACCCAGTTGGCGCCCTCGACGGACTTGCCGGGCTCGAGGTCCTTGTAGACCTCGAAGAAGTGCTGGATCTCCAGGCGGTCGAACTCCGGGACGTGGTGGATGTCCCGCAGGTGCTCGCTGCGCGGGTCGGTCGCGGGGACGCACAGGACCTTGTCGTCACCGCCGGCCTCGTCGGTCATCCGGAACATGCCGACGGCGCGGCACTTGATGAGGCACCCCGGGAACGTCGGCTCCTGCAGGATGACCAGCGCGTCGAGCGGGTCACCGTCCTCGCCGAGCGTGTTCTCGACGAACCCGTAGTCGGCCGGGTACTGCGTGGACGTGAAGAGCATGCGGTCCAGCCGGATGCGGCCGCTCTCGTGGTCCACCTCGTACTTGTTACGGCTGCCCCTTGGGATCTCAATGACGACGTCGAATTCCAAGATGTCCTCCGCTCCCCGCGTGTTCGCAGTGTTTAGGCTTTCGGGAGCCTGTGCGGGCGAAGGCGGCCCCCACAGGGTGGGTGTTCCCATATATAAGGATGTCGCACGTTGGTGAGTGCTGAGTGGGAGAGGGACGGTTACGTGCGCGGAAGGGGCCTCACCGTCGCCGTGATCACACTGTCCCTCCTTAACGTTTTCACTGTCGGTGCGGGCCTCGCCGTGGCGAAACTCACACCTCAGCAGCGGCTTTCCCCGCAGCCGCCGACGATGGCGGGCCGCGAGGCCGTGCTCGCCGCGGCCGGATTGCCAGGCGTGGACATGACTGCCCGCGTCCCGGACGGGGGCGTCCTCGGCACCCGCCTGAACGACGTGATCGGCGGCCCCGGCGAGAAGATCAACGCCGTGGTGATCGACGCGACGACCCGCCGCCTGCTGTTCCAGCAGCGTGCCGACCGTCCCGCCACCCCGGCCTCCACCACCAAGCTGGTGACCTCGGTCGCCGCGCTGGCCGCGCTGGGCCCCGCGCACCGGATCACCACCCGGGCGGTGAAGGGAAGAACCGGGGACAGCGTGGTCTTGGTCGGCGGCGGGGATCCTACCCTGACTGCGCGATCCACCGCGTCACGTCCGAACCAGGGAGACCCGGCGTTCGCGTCGTTCACCGATCTCGCCCAGCAGACCGCGACCGCACTCAAAGCGGCCGGTGTTCGGCGCGTGCGGGTCGATTTCGACATCTCGGCCTATCAGGGGCCTCGAACCGCCGCTAGCTGGAAGCCCAACTATTTGCCGGACGGCGAAGTCGCTCCTGTTTCCGCGTTGACGGTGGACGAAGGGCGCATCTCCCCGGACAAGCCAGGGGAGAACACCCGCGCCGGCAACCCGCCCGCCGCCGCAGCCGCAACGTTCGCCAGGTTGCTGAGCCGGTACGGGGTGAAGGCAGACGCTGGACGCTCAACGCAGGCACCTGCTGAGGCTCAGAACCTCGGTGCCGTGCAGTCGCCCACGCTTGCCGCGCTCGTCGAATATCTGATGACGCACAGCAACAACGACGTGGCCGAGGCCGTTCTGCGCCAGGTGGCCATCAAGCGTGGCCGGCCCGTTACGTTCGCGGGTGGAGCGCAAGCCGTGCGCGAGGTCCTGGCCGGGCTGGGCGTCGCCGACGGAGTGCTGACCAATGACGGCAGCGGCCTTTCGCCGCGCAACCAGATCACGCCGCTCGCCCTCGCCCGCATCGCCGCCCTGGCCGCGTCCCCCGAACGTCCAGATCTGCGCGCCGCGATCACAGGCATGCCGGTCGCAGGCTTTTCCGGGACGCTCAGCCCGCCCCGCTACACACGCCCCGGCAGCGAGGCCGGAGCCGGGATGGTCCGCGCCAAGACCGGCACCCTCTCTGGAGTCAGCACCCTCGCCGGTGTCGCCTATGACGCCGACGGACGCCTGCTGGCCTTCGCCTTCATGGCCGGTGACGGCAAGGGTTCCGTCGACCCCGGCAAGCTCGACCGCCTGGCCGGCACCCTAGCCGCCTGCGGCTGCTGACACCCGTCAGAGCCTCTGCCGCCGTCTGCTCGCGCCTGTGACGAACGCCCGTCCACGTCCCGACCGGATGCCCGTCCACGTCCCGGCCGGACGCCCGCCTTCGTGGGCTCGGCAGCCTCGGATCACGTGTGGAAAAGGCCCTGCGGGAGATAACCAAAACGGTTGTTCGTTGAACGAATGTGCAGGGGCGCCCGGGCGCCGTGTCGAAACGTACGGTGGAGTATATGAGCGCCTCAATGATCGACTGGAACGTGGCCGTGCAGACGGGGATCCGGCTTGTCCGGCCGGGTCCGCAGGTCAGCCACGAAGAGGCCCGCAAGGTCGTCGACGAGCTCCGCGAGCTGTCCGGGCTCGCGCAGGGGCACGTCCTCGAGTTCACGGGCATCCAGGCAGAGCAGGACCCCGCGCCGGCCACCATCGTGGACCGTCCGGGCTGGATCCGGGCCAATGTGGACGGCTTCAAGGTGGTGCTCGAACCGCTGATGGAGCAGATGCAGGAGCGGCGCGGCACCGGGTTGCTGAGCGGCGGCCCGGGCGGCGTGATGGTCCAGGCCGTCGGCTCGCGCGTGACCGGGATGCAGGTCGGCGCCATCCTTTCGTACATGGCCAGCCGCGTGCTGGGGCAGTACGAGCTGTTCCTGCCGCCGGACCCCTCGGGCCGCGCGCCGACCGGACGTCTCACGCTTGTCGCGCCCAACATCGTCCACGTCGAGCAGGAGCTCGGCGTGGACCCGCGCGACTTCCGGCTCTGGGTGTGCCTCCACGAGGAGACGCACCGTACGCAGTTCACGGGCGTGCCGTGGTTGCGCGAGTACGTCCAGGACCAGATGACCAAGTTCCTGCTCGCGTCCGACCTGGACCCCGGCGCGATGCTCGACCGGCTCCGGGACGCGGCGGAGGCGGTCGCCGACGCCGTCCGCGGCGGCGAGTCCAGCCTGATCGACGCGATCCAGTCGCCCGAACAGCGCGAGATCCTGGACCGCCTCACCGCCGTCATGACCCTCGTCGAGGGACATGGCGACTACGTGATGGACGCGGTCGGGCCTGAGGTCGTGCCGTCGGTGCAGCAGATCCGCTCCCGATTCCAGGGGCGGCGTGACGGCGGCTCGCGGATGGACAAGACGATCCGCCGCGTCCTCGGGATCGACCTCAAGATGAAGCAGTACGCGGAGGGTTCGCGCTTCGTCCGCCGCGTCGTCACCGAGGTCGGCATGGACGGCTTCAACAAGATCTGGCAGTCCCCGGAGACGCTGCCGACCCACGATGAGATCAAGGAACCGGCCGCCTGGATGAACCGCGTCATCGGCCCCCGCGAGCTCGACGCCCCGCCCACGGCCAACGAGGCCTGACCACCGCCCGACGCGCGACGCACGGCTGCCGCCCGTTGCTAAGCCGCGCGATGCCTGACCGTCGCCCGCCCGGTGCGCGGTGCCTGGCCGTCGCCTGCCTGGCGGGTGGTGCTCGAGTGCTGCCCGCCGTCTGGCGTGCGGGAACGGCTGCCGGGCAGCGCGCCTCGCGGCTCTGTCGGTGGCGCGTGGTTTCGTTGACCTGCGGCACTCCTGCCGCAGGTTGACGAGGGAGGGAGCCCATGGGGCCCGATCCGGCCGTGGCAGCGGTGCGGGTGGCGGTCCGGCAGGCGCTCGACGCCGTCGCGCCGGGCGCTCTGGTGCTGGTGGCCTGCAGCGGCGGCGCCGACTCGCTGGCGCTGGCCGCGGCGCTCGCGTTCGAGGCCCCGCGCAACGACCGCCGGGCCGGTGGGGTGACGATCGACCATGGCCTGCAAGAGGGCTCGGACGAACGTGCGCTGCGTCTCGTGCGGATCATGGCTGACCTCGGGCTCGATCCAGCCGGGTCGGTCGCCGTGACAGTCGGCCGGGAGGGCGGCCCGGAGAACGCCGCGCGCGAGTCGAGATACGCCGCCCTGGACAAGGCCGCCGCTCGCCTGGGCGCTGCGGCCATCCTCCTAGGGCACACCCGCGACGACCAGGCGGAGACCGTGCTCCTCGGCCTGGCACGCGGCTCCGGCGCCCGTTCCCTTGCCGGGATGGCCTCCGCGTTCGAACGGCCGTCCGGCGCCCGCTACCTCCGTCCGCTGCTGGAAATCGAACGCGCCACCACGCGCCGCGCCTGTGAGGCCCAAAGCCTCGATTCCTGGGACGACCCCCACAACGATGACCCGTCCTACACCCGCGTCCGCGTACGGAACGAGGCGCTGCCGGTCCTGGAGAAGACCCTCGGCCCTGGGGTGACGGACGCCCTGGCGCGTACTGCCCGCATGCTCCGCGACGACGCGGACGCCCTGGAGAGCCTGGCAAATCGCGCCTACCAAGACCTCTTGCAAGTGACGCACCTCACTTCTAGGGACGCCGAATCTGCGGCGAAGGACGAACCGGCGTCCGGGGGGTTGGCGGTCGAGGGGCTCGCGGCGTTGCCTCGGGCGGTCCGGACGCGGGTGTTGCGGATGGCGGCGATCGAGGCGGGAAGCCCACCGGGTACGCTCGCGGCCGTCCATGTCGATGAAGTGGATCGGCTGGTCACGGCCTGGCACGGGCAGCGGCACGTCGATCTTCCGGGGGGCGTACGGGCGTTCCGGCGGTATGGGAAGCTGCTGTTCGGGACGGGTCCCCCGCCACGCGGCGGCGAGCGGTAGGCGCTCTACGCTGCGCGCGAACGGGGCCGTGCCGTGTGCGCGCTCTCACGCAGCGCGTCCGTCTCGATGAGGGTGGGGTTGTGGACGAGAAGGATCTGGGCGCGGACCTGGCGAAGGTGCTCATCCCCGAGGACCAGCTGCAGGCCAAGGTGCGCGAGCTGGCGGCGCAGATCGACGCCGACTACGCCGGCAAGGACCTGCTGGTGGTGGGCGTGCTCAAGGGCGCGGTCATGATCATGGCCGATCTGGCGCGGGCGCTGCACTCGCCCGCCTCCATGGACTGGATGGCGGTGTCGTCGTACGGCTCGGGCACCAAGTCGTCCGGCGTCGTCCGGATCCTCAAGGACCTGGACACCGACATCCTCGACCGGCACGTGCTCATCGTCGAGGACATCATCGACTCGGGGCTGACGCTGTCGTGGCTGGTCAGCAACCTGCGGTCGCGCGGGCCCGCGTCGCTGGAGATCTGCGCGCTGCTGCGCAAGCCGGAGGCGGTCAAGACCGAGATCGACTGCAAGTACCTCGGGTTCGACATCCCGAACGAGTTCGTCGTCGGCTACGGGCTCGACTACGCCGAGAAATACCGCAACCTGCCTTTCGTGGGGACGCTCGCGCCGCACGTGTACGGCGGCGACGGGGCCTGACCGGGAACAAGAGGCCTGCGCGGATCGTTGCAAGGGGCGTTGACGGGTATATCGAATGGATCAGGGGATCGGCGCTGGCTGCGTCCCCTGTGCTGCCGGTGTACCTTCGGTATCCCGGGCCTCGGCCGGGGACACTGCTTGACGAAGGCCGCCCCGGTGGGCGCCGGGCCCCGTTTCGACGGGTCCTGACGCGCACGGAGCCGGTTCACAGACGTTGGTCAGGAGGGACGGGCCCCGGAAGGGGTGACCGGATAAATGGACGTGAAGCGCTACTTTCGCGGGCCGCTGCTGTGGATCCTGCTGTTCGGCCTCTTGATCGCCCTCGTGATGTGGGGGATCAACCCCGGCCGTTCGTACGAGAAGACCGACACTTCCAAGGTGGTCTCGGAGATCCAGAGCGGACAGGTGAAGTCCGCCAAGATCATCGACAAGGACCAGAAGATCGAGGTCACCCTCAAGGACGGCAAGCAGCAGCAGGCCTCCTGGGTCGACGGCCAGGGCATCGAGCTGCAGCGCGCGCTGCAGCAGCAGGCGCAGGCCGGAAGCCTCACGGGTGGCTACAACGTCGAGGTTCCCAAGCAGAGCTTCTTCTTGAGCCTGCTGTTCAGCCTGCTGCCCATCGTGGTCATCGTGCTGATCTTCCTGTTCATCATGAACCAGATGCAGGGCGGCGGCTCTCGCGTGATGAACTTCGGCAAGTCCAAGGCGAAGTTGATCACCAAGGACACGCCGAAGACGACGTTCGCCGACGTCGCGGGCGCGGACGAGGCGCTGGAGGAGCTGGAGGAGATCAAGGACTTCCTCCAGAACCCGGCCAAGTTCCAGTCCATCGGCGCCAAGATCCCCAAGGGCGTGCTGCTCTACGGCCCGCCCGGCACCGGTAAGACCCTGCTGGCGCGCGCCGTCGCGGGCGAGGCCGGGGTGCCGTTCTACTCGATCTCCGGTTCGGACTTCGTCGAGATGTTCGTCGGTGTCGGCGCGTCCCGCGTCCGCGACCTCTTCGAGCAGGCCAAGGCCAACGCCCCCTCGATCATCTTCATCGACGAGATCGACGCCGTCGGCCGGCACCGCGGCGCCGGGCTCGGCGGCGGCCACGACGAGCGCGAGCAGACCCTCAACCAGCTGCTGGTCGAGATGGACGGCTTCGACGTCAAGGGCGGCGTGATCCTGATCGCCGCGACCAACCGCCCCGACATCCTCGACCCGGCGCTGCTGCGCCCGGGCCGCTTCGACCGGCAGGTCACGGTCGACCGTCCCGACCTCGAGGGCCGCAAGGGCATCCTCCGGGTGCACGGCCGCGGCAAGCCGTTCGCCCCGGACGTCGACCTCGACGTGATCGCGCGCCGGACGCCCGGCTTCACCGGCGCCGACCTCGCCAACGTGATCAACGAGGCGGCGCTGCTCACCGCCCGCTTCGACCGCAAGCTGATCGACATGGAGACCCTCGAGGAATCCATCGACCGCGTGATGGCCGGGCCGGAGCGCAAGACCCGCGTCATGTCCGAGAAGGAAAAGAAGATCATCGCCTATCACGAGGGCGGGCACGCTCTGGTGGCGCACGCGCTGCCGAACGCCGACCCCGTGCACAAGGTGACGATCCTGCCGCGCGGCCGGGCCCTGGGCTACACCATGACCCTGCCGATGGAGGACAAGTTCCTCACCACGCGCTCGGAGATGAACGACCAGCTGGCCATGCTGCTCGGTGGCCGCACCGCCGAGGAGCTCGTCTTCCACGAGCCGACCACCGGCGCGGCCAACGACATCGAGAAGGCGACCTCGATCGCCCGCAACATGGTCACCGAGTACGGCATGAGCGAGCGCCTCGGCGCCCGCAAGTTCGGCACCGGCGCCGGCGAGGTCTTCCTCGGCCGCGACGTGGGTCACGAGCGCGACTACTCCGAGGACATCGCCTCCGCGATCGACGACGAGGTCCGCCGCTACATCGAGGGCGCCCACGACACCGCCTGGGAGATCCTGGTCGAGTACCGGGACGTTCTGGACGACCTCGTGGTCAACCTGATGGAGAAGGAGACGCTCTCCAAGGACATGGTGCTGGAGATCTTCGCGCCGATCCAGAAGCGGCCGCACCAGAACTCCTACACCGGCTACGGCAAGCGCCTGCCGTCGGACCGCCCGCCCGTGCTGACGCCCAAGGAACTGGCCCTGATGGGCCCGCAGGACGTCGCCGACCTGACCAAGGGCAACGGCCAGTCCGCCGGCGACCCGGAGCCGGCCATCGACCCGGCGCCTGAGAGCTGACCATCTTGGCTCTTCCGTACGACGAGGACGAAGTCCCGGGGGAACTTCCCCCGGGCTTCGACCATGCCAGGATCGAAAAGGCCGTCCGCGAGATCCTGCTCGCCATCGGTGAAGACCCGGACCGCGACGGACTGCTCGACACGCCCGCACGCGTGGCACGTGCCTACGCCGAGCAGTTCGCCGGTCTCCGCCAGGAGCCCGAGGACGTCCTCAACAAGGTCTTCGAGGCCGACCACGACGAGATGGTCCTGGTCAAGGACATCGAGGTCTACTCGACCTGCGAGCACCACCTGGTGCCCTTCCACGGCCTCGCCCACGTCGGCTACACGCCGAACGCGAACGGCCGGATCACCGGCCTCTCCAAGCTGGCCCGCCTGGTGGACGTCTTCGCCCGCCGCCCCCAGGTCCAGGAACGCCTGACCAGCCAGGTCGCCGACGCCGTCATGCGCATCCTCGAACCCCGCGGCGTCATCGTCGTGGTCGAGGCCGAACACCTCTGCATGACCATGCGGGGCGTCCGCAAGCCCGGCGCCAAGACCGTCACCTCGGCCGTCCGCGGCGACTTCCGCGACCACGCCGAGACCCGCGCCGAAGCCATGGGCCTCATCCTCGGATAGTTGTGATCATCGACCAGCCCGTGCGCAGGCGCGCGACCGGGTCGTGAAGCGGTGTCGTGCTCGCCATCTTGCCGGTTCGGGTCCGAGCCGTCAGGCGAGGTCCCGAGGCCGCGCCAAAAGCACACAGCAATAAGCACGCCGATCAAGGCATAGGGTTGATTGCATGACCACAGCCGGTGTGCCTGGGCTGCCCTCGACGGGGCGGTGCCTCGTCATGGGCGTGGTCAACGTGACCCCCGACTCGTTCTCGGACGGTGGCGCCTGGTTCGATCCGGACAAGGCGATCCGGCATGGGATCGACCTGGTCGCGGAGGGCGCCGACCTCGTGGACGTGGGTGGTGAGTCCACCCGGCCCGGGGCGCAGCGGGTCTCCCGGGAGGAGGAGCTGCGGCGGGTCGTGCCCGTCATCGAGGCGCTGAGCGCCGAGGGCGTGCCGGTCAGCGTCGACACCATGCGGGCCGAGGTGGCCGAGGCGGCGGTGGCCGCGGGGGCGCGGCTCGTGAACGATGTCAGCGGCGGCCTGGCGGATCCCGGCATGGCGCGGGTCGTCGCCGCCACGGGCGTACCGTACGTGGTCATGCACTGGCGCGGGCACAGCCACGCCATGCAGACGCGCGCCGTCTACGAGGACGTCGTCCGCGAGGTGCGGGACGAGTTGCTCGGGCGGGTCGACGCGATCCTGGGCGCCGGGGTCGATCCATCGATGATCGTGCTCGATCCGGGGCTGGGCTTCGCCAAGAGCCCCGAGGCGGGGCACAACTGGCAGTTGATCGCCCGGCTGGACGCGCTGGTCGGCACCGGTTACCCGGTGCTCGTGGGCGCCTCGCGCAAGCGCTTCCTCGGCCGGCTGCTCGCCGCCGAGGACGGGACGCCGCGCTCGTTCACCGACTGCGACGACGCCACCGTGGCGATCACCTCGCTGGTCGCCGCCGCGGGCGCCTGGTGCGTCCGCGTCCATCGCGTACGGCCGAATGCGGACGCCGTGCGCGTCGCCCAGGCCGTGCGTGCCGCATCCGACGACACCGGGAGTCCCGAGCAGTGAGCCCAGCCGAGCTGACCGCCGCCCTTGAGGAGGCCAACGCGGAGTTCTACGCCGCGTTCGAGGCCGGAGACCTGGACCGGATGGCCGCGCTGTGGGCGGACGGCTCCTACGCGCACGCCGTGACCTGCGTGCATCCCGGCTGGCCGATGTTGCGCGGCCGGGAAGAGGTGCTGCGGTCCTGGGCGTTGATCATGGCCAACACGAGTTATATCCAGTTTGTCCTGACCAACGTGGAGGCAGATATCCACGGGAACCAGGCCGTGGTGACCTGTTCGGAGAACATCCTCACCGCCGACGAGGACACCGAGGCCGGTTTCCTCGCAGGTGGGGAGGTCGTGGCGACCAAGGTCTTCGTCCGGGTGGACGGCGGCTGGCGCCTGCTGCTCCACCATGGGTCTCCCATCCTCAACACCGCAGAGGAAGAATGAGTCTCGACCGGATCGAACTGCGCGGGCTGCGGGCCCGGGGGCGGCACGGCTGCCTGCCGGCCGAACGCGAGCTCGGCCAGGAGTTCGTGGTGGACGTGGAACTGGGCCTCGACACCCACCCCGCCGCCGCAGGGGATGATCTATCCCGTACCGTCGACTACGGATCGCTCGCCGGCCGTCTGGTCGCCGTCGTCGAAGGGGAGCCCGTGAACCTCATCGAGACGCTGGCCGACCGGCTGGCCGGGGTCTGCCTGCAAGAGGCCCCTGTGACGGAGGTCGAGATCACCGTTCACAAGCCGAGCGCCCCCGTGCCGTACCCCTTCACGGACGTGGCCGTGAAGATCAGGAGGAGTCGCCCATGACCGCGTCCGACCCCATCCGCCACACCCCCGAACGCACCGCGACCGGTGGCCACATGCTGGTCCAGCACCGTGTCGTGTTCTCCCTAGGCAGCAACCTCGGTGACCGTCTGGACAACATCCAGGAGGCCGTCGACGCGTTGTTCGACGCGCCCGGCCTGACGTTCGTGGCGCTTTCGCCCGTGTACGAGACGAGCCCGTACGCGCCTCCCGGCGTCTCGATCCCCGAGCAGGGCGACTTTCTCAACATCGTGCTGGTGGCCGACACCAGGCTGCCACCGGAGAACCTCCTCGAACGCGTCCTCAACATCGAGAACTCGATGCAGCGAGTACGCGAGGTCCGCTGGGGCCCGCGCACGCTCGACATCGACATCGTCGTGTTCGGCAACGTCACCATGGACGACCCAGACCTGACTCTGCCGCACCCACGCGCGCACGAGCGGGCGTTCGTCCTCGTGCCGTGGGCGGACATCGAGCCGGACGTCCTCCTGCCCGGGCACGGGCGGGTCGGCGATCTGGCCGATGCCCGCCAGTCGGAGGGAGGCCCCTCGGTCGTGCGCCGCCGTGACGATCTGACGCTGCAGCCGCCTGCATGAAACCCACGCGCGTCCCGTTCCTCGCCGGCCTCGTGGTGATCATCACGTTGATCACCTGGGCGGTGCTGCGGACGGCCTACGTCTCCCTGCCGCCGTTGCCGTGGACCGCCGTGCCGACGCTGCTCCTGCTGGCGCTCGGCGAGGCGGTCACCGGCGTCAACACGCTGCGCCGGATCCGCCGCAAGCCGAACACCAAGCCGGTCGAGCCGCTCGTGGTGGCCCGCATGGCCGCGCTCGGCAAGGCGACGGCGCTCGCGGCGGCCGTCCTGGCGGGCGTCTTCGCCGGTTTCGCGCTGAGCCTGACCAACGCCTTGGACAAGCCGACGCCACGGCATGACTTCTTCGTGAGCGGCGGCACGTTCCTGGCCGCCGTGGTGCTGGTCGGCGCCGCGTTCTTCCTGGAGTACGCCTGCCGCGTCCCCAAGGATCCCGACGCGGAGGACCAGGACCGCGGCGCCTCCCACGCTTGAAAGGAGCCGGCCGCCATGCCGTCCGGTGACGACTTCCGCAAGATCGCCCTCGCCCTGCCGGAGGCGGTGGAGAAGGAGACCTGGGGCCATCCGACGTTCCGGGTGCGCGACAAGATGTTCGCCGGGCTCTCCGAGGACGGCACCAGCGCCAGCCTGAAGGCCACCAAGGAGGAGCAGGCCGCGCTCCTCGCCGCGGATCCGGAGACGTTCTCATTCCCGGCCTATGTCGGCCGGCACGGCTGGGTCGGCGTCGACGTCACCCGCGTCGATCTCGGCGAACTCCGCGATCTGATCACCGAGGCGTGGCGGCTCACCGCTCCCAAACGCACAGTGAAGGCCTTCGATGCCGAAGCGTGACGACGACCTGGAGTCGATCATCGACATGACGAGCAGGACGCTCGCGCTCGTGTCGGCGCTCGCGAGGCACGAGGGCTTGGACGTCGACGCGATCCTTGGCGGGGACGACGACGCGGGCGGGTGAGCGCGTTATTTGTCGATGTCGCCTACGACGAAGAACATCGAGCCGAGGATGGCGATCATGTCGGCGACCAGGGTGCCTGGCAGGAGCTCTGACAGGACCTGGATGTTGTTGAACGACGCGGAGCGCAACTTCATGCGCCACGGGGTCTTCTCACCATGCGAGACCAGGTAGTAGCCGTTGATGCCGAGGGGATTCTCGGTCCAGGCGTAGGTGTGCCCCTCCGGGACCTTGAGCACCTTGGGCAGGCGCTGGTTGATCGGGCCGGGCGGGAGCTCGCCTAGGCGGTCCAGGCAGGTGTCGGCCAGGTCGAGCGACGCGTACACCTGGTCGAGCAGGCACTCGAAACGGGCCAGGCAGTCGCCTTCGGTACGTGTGACCACACGCACGTCGAGGTCGCCGTAGGCCAGGTACGGCTCGTCCCTGCGCAGGTCGAAGTCCACCCCGGAAGCGCGTGCGATCGGCCCGGACACCCCGTACTGCAGGATCTGTTCCTCGGCCAGGACGCCCACGCCGCGCGTGCGGGCGCGGAAGATCTCGTTCCCCATGATCAGGTCGGCGATGTCGCTCATCCGGGAGCGGACGTCGGCGACGGCCGCGCGAGCGCGGTGCGTCCATCCGGCGGGCAGGTCCTCCTTGAGGCCGCCGACCCGGTTGAACATGTAGTGCATGCGGCCGCCGGAGATCTCCTCCATGACCCGCTGGAGATGCTCGCGTTCCCGGAACGCGTAGAAGATCGGCGTGATCGCGCCCACCTCGAGCGGGTACGAGCCGAGGAACATCAGGTGGTTGAGCACCCGGTTGAGCTCGGCGAGGAGCGTCCGCGCCCACGTCGCGCGGTCGGGCACCTCCATGCCCAGCATGCGTTCGACCGCCAGCACCACGCCCAGCTCGTTGGAGAACGCCGACAGCCAGTCGTGACGGTTGGCCAGCACGATGATCTGGCGGAAGTCACGGACCTCGAAGAGCTTCTCGGCGCCCCGGTGCATGTAGCCGATGATCGGCTCGGCCGACGAGATGCGCTCGCCGTCCAGGGTCAGCCGGAGCCGGAGCACGCCGTGCGTGGACGGGTGCTGGGGCCCGATGTTGAGGGTCATGTCCTCGGTGGCGAGCTCCTTGGCCCCCGCCCCGATGCCGACGATCCGCTCTCTGCCCATCGCCGCGCCTCCGGCGCGGCTGCTCGCGGGCTGCATCGTGCGATCTTCCCTCGTCACGTGCTCGCTCCTTCGTCGCTGCGCGCGTTCCTCAGTCCAGATCGCACGGCCCGCTCGCGGTCACGGGCACACCTCCGGATCGCCGCGGTCATGGGTCGCGGCACCGCCTCCGCCGCTCCGGCTGCTCACGCCTGACATCGTGCCATGGACAAGGGCTCGCGGTATTCAGCCGGTTTCGGGTTGACTATGCAGTGATGAATCCGACCCATGATGACCAACCGCCCGTTTCCGGGCCAGGTGGCGGTCAGGGCGCCCCGCAGTACGGCGCTGCCCCCCAGCTGCAGCCGCCCGCGCCCGCAGGGCCGCCTGCGTCGCCTTATCCGGCCGACGAGGCGTTCGCGCCAGGCGGCGGCTTGGCATGGGCGCACATCTCCAAACGGTTCACCTGGCACCGGCGCATCGGCGCGTTGCTCTGGGCCGTGCCGATCGGGCTCATCGGCGGCTTCCTGGTGTCGCGCAGCGGGGGCGCGCTGGGCGCGACCCTCTGGGGCGTCGCCGTGCTGCTGTCGGTCGGGCTCGCCTGGATCGTCGCCGAACTGGCCTACCGCTCCTGGGGGTACGCGGAGCGCGCCGAAGACCTGATCCTGTCGCACGGGGTGTTCGTCAAGCGGCTCATCGTCGTCCCGTACGGGCGGATGCAGTTCGTGGACGTGACCGCCGGCCTGCTGGAGCAGTGGATGGGCGTCGCGACCGTCCGGATGCACACCGCCGCGGCGGCCACCGACGCGGTGATCCCGGGGCTGCCCGCGGCGGAGGCCGCCATGTTGCGCGACCGTCTCGCCCAGAAGGGCGAGGAACGGAGCATGGGACTGTGAGCGGCCCCTACGGCCCGCCGTCGCCGGACGGATACGGGCCACCCCCGCCACACGGCCCGCCCGGCGGCACGCAAAGCCCCGGCGGACCGCAAGGTTCCAGCGGGCCGCAAGGCCCCGGGGTCCCGCAAAGCCCCGGCGGACCGCAAAGCCCCGGCGGGCCGCAAGGTCCTGGCGGGGCACAGGGTCCTGGGGGTCCACATGGACCGCCCGGTGGGCCACACGGCCCCGGCGGACCTTACGGGCCGCCGGGACGTCCCGGCCCGTACGGCCCCTACGGCTCTCCAGGGCCGCAGGGGCCGCCCGGAGGCCCGGGGTCGCCTTATGGGCCCCCGCGCCCGCAGGGGCCCGCAGGGCCGCCGTACGGGCCGCAGGGCTACGGCCCTCCCGGCCTGCTCGGTCCCGCCGCGCATCCCGGGATGTACGGTCCGCAGCCGAGGCCGCCGGTGCGCTTCTCCGAGGGCGTCCATCGCCTGCACTGGGCCACCGGACCGCTGCGCGCGTTCATCATCCTGATCATCTATTTCGTGCTGCTGGGCTTCCCGCTGCTGCTGACCAGGACCGACAGCGGCGCCGCGCTGGTGCTCAGCCCCGAGGTGCTCGGCAGGTTCCTCGTCGTGTCGGTGCCGATGGCCGCGATCGCCGTGGCCGCGGGGCTCTGGGGCTGGCTGGGCACACGCTTCTGGATCACCGGAGACGATCTGGTCGTCGAGACCGGAATGCTGCGCAAGCGCAAGCGGCAGGTCCCGCTGTCGCGCATCCAGGCCATCGACCTGGTCCGGCCGCTGGTGACGCGGGCGTTCTCGCTCGCCGAGGTGCGGGTGGAGCTGGCGGGCGGCGAGAAGAGCGAGATCGTCCTCCGTTACCTGGGCAAGAACGCGGCGCACCAGCTGCGCGCCGAACTCCTCGCCCTGGCCGCCGGGCTGCCCAGCCACACGCCCGAGGCGCCCGAGCGCCCGCTCTGGCGAGTGGGCTTCGGCACGCTCCTCGGCTCGCTGCTGTTCCGGCTGCCGGTGATCGGGACGGCGATCCTCTTCGTCCTCTCGCTGGTCTTCCTCGTGGCGTACGCCGAGCTGGGCATGCTGGCGGTCGCGATCCCGGCGCTGCTCGGGCTGATCCGCGCCGTGATGGCGCCGCTGGTGATGTACGCGAACTTCACCGTGGCGACGTCCCCGGACGGCGTACGGCTCCGCTACGGGCTCCTGGAGACCCGCATGCAGACGGTCCCGCCGGGTCGTGTGCAGGCCGTCAGCATCGTGGAGCCGTCCCTCTGGCGCGCCACCGGCTGGGCACGCCTGGAGGTCACCGTCGCCGGTTACGCGGGTGAACGGCAGGCGCTCTCCTCCGTCCTCCTGCCCGCGGCCCCGCGCCATGTCGCCCTCCATCTGGTCTCGCAGGTGTTCCCTGGCACGAACGTGGACGCCGTGGCCCTCCTGCCGTCGTCCTCCAAGGGCGTCTCGCTGGACAAGGCCGACGGCGCCGGCACCGACGACGTGGTGTTCGTGTCCCGCCACGGCTGGCCCTGCCGCCGTACGGACGTGATCGCCCACGCGCGCGCGCAGAGCGTCCGCCTGACGTCCAACGTCTTCCAGCGCATGCTGGGCTTGGCCACCGTTCACGTGGACGCTCCGCCCGGGCCGGTCCAGGTGTCCGCGGCCGACCGCGACCTGGGCGAGGCCCGCGCGATCGTCGAATCCACGGCCCGCCGCGCACAGGCCGCCCGCCGCGCGGGCGGCGACCCCGGCCGCTGGGCCGCCCGCTGACCCCGCCGCCCGCTGACCCCGCCGCCCGCTGCCACGCCAGCCGCTGACCACGCCGCTCCCAGGCCACGCCGCTCCCAGGCCACGCCGTGCGCTGGTCACGCCGTGCGCTGGTCACGCCGTGCGCTGGTCACGCCGCGTGCTGGCCGCGCCGCGTGCTGATCACGCCGCGCTGGTCACGCTGCCTGCTGGCCACGTCGCCCGCTGGCCACGCCGCGCGCTGGTCATGCCGCGTGCTGGTCATGCCCGACGTGTGAGGGTGGGTCCTTGGTGGGCGTAGTGTCCGGTCATGAGCGATGTGGCCTATGACCCGTGGTCGCCCGGCTTCGTGGCCGACCCGTACCCGGCGTTCGAGCGGCTCCGGGCGGAGGAGCCGGTGTTCTTCCACGAGCCGACCGGCCAGTGGGTGATCACCCGGTACGCGGACGTCAGCGGGCTGCTGCGGGACCGGCGCCTGGGCCGGACGTACCTGCACGTCGGCGGCCACGAGGAGTTCGGCCGGGAGCCGGAGGCCGAGTTCCTCCGGCCGTTCTGGGACCTCGTGCGCGCCGGGATGCTGGACGTCGAGCCGCCCACGCACACCCGGCTGCGGCGCCTGGTGTCCAAGGCGTTCACCGCCCGCATGGTCGAGGGCCTGCGGCCGATGGTGCGCGGCCTCGCCGAGGAGCTGGCCGGGGCGTTCGTCGCCAAGGGCGGCGGTGACCTGCTGGCCGAGGTCGCCGAGCCGCTGCCCGTGAACGTGATCGCGGAGATGCTGGGGGTGCCCGCCGCCGATCGGCACCTGCTGCGGCCCTGGTCCGCCGACATCTGCGGGATGTACGAGCTGAACCCGTCCGAGGACGCCCAGCGCACCGCCGTGCGCGCCGCCGTCGAGTTCTCCGGCTACCTGCGGGAGCTGGCGCGCGACCGCAAGGCGAATCCTCGGGACGACCTGATCAGCGCCCTCGCCCAGGTCGTGGACGAGGGCGACCGGCTCACCGAGGACGAGCTCATCGGCACCTGCGTCCTGCTCCTGAACGCGGGCCACGAGGCGACCGTCAACACGACCGGCAACGGCTGGTGGTCCCTGTTCCGCAACCCCGGCGAGCTGGCCCGGATCCGCGCAGACCGGTCGCTGATCCCCACGGCCGTCGAGGAGCTGATGCGGTACGACACGTCCGCGCCGATGTTCGAGCGCTGGGTCCTGGAGGACATCCAGGTCGCCGGGGTGGACATCCCGCGCGGCAGTGAGGTCGCCCTCCAATTCGCGTCCGCCAACCGCGATCCCGAGGTGTTCGCGGAGCCCGGCCGGTTCGACGCGGGCCGTGATCCCAATCCGCACATCACATTCGGCCTCGGCATCCACTACTGCCTGGGCGCACCGCTGGCCCGCATCGAGTTGAACGAGTCGTACGGCGCGCTGCTGAGGCTCGCTCCCGACCTCAAACTCGTCACCGAACCCGAGTGGAAGCCAGGCTTCGTCCTGCGCGGCCTGGAGTCCCTCTACGTCGAGCCCTAACCGACCGGCACCGGGGCCAGGATGGCTGGCACTGGTATGCCCGCCGCCTGGGCCAGCCAGCCGAAACCGCCCAAGCCCTGCGGATCGGTGAGTTCGGCGTCTTCGCCTGCGGCACACAGAGCCTGGACATAACCACGAGGGTCCCTGTGGGCGAGGTCGATCGGCGGGCGTGTACCCGACAGGCCCAGCGCGCGCAGGGCGTCCCGCTGGGTCGTGAGGAGCGTGTCCGAGGCTCCGGCTTGTTCTCCGGCGGCACGGCAGGCGTCGAGCGCCACGTGGGCGGTGACATCGCAGGAGCCGTCCGGCACGGCGGGCACGGTCGCGCCGTCGCGATAGCCGGTGAGCGTGCCGTACGGCGGACGGGACGCGCGCGTGTGCGAGTAGTCGACCGCGATCGCCAGCCCGCCCGACAGGCGTTCGATCACCGATGACCACGCCATGCAGCGCGGATGCCCGAGCTCGGCGCGATCGCCGGGCTCACGGAGCGGCCACCAGCGGGCGAGCCAGTCCAGGTCCTGCGCGGACGGCTCGGGGCCGGGCCGCTCGGCCCCGGTGGCGGGGTCGACGAGCACGAGGCGCGGGCCCGCCGGGGTCTGCTCCACCACGTCGAGCGCGATGTTGTCCAGCCACTCGTTCGCGATCACGAGGCCGGTGATGCGGGCCGGAAGCTCGTGCCGCCAGGCGATCCGGTCCGGGATCTCGGGCGGGCGCGGGGCGATCTCCACGGCGGTCGGGACGAGGCGTTCGGCCAGCCCCGGCTCGGCGGCGCGGACGATGTTGACCAGCAGCTCGGCGCGGCCGGCGCCCACGTCGACGAGGTCCAGCCGGGCGGGATGGCCGAGCGCGGCGTCCACCTCGGCCAGGAGACGGCCGAGGGCCGCCGCGAAGCGCGGTGAGGCGTGCACCGACGTGCGGAAGTGCTCTCCAGGCCGCTCACGCCGGTAGAACCCGTCAGTCCCGTACAACGCACGCTCCATCGCAGTGCGCCAGGTCACCCAAGCCACCCTTGCGACGTTACCGCGCCATTCCGCGAGTGGACCCGTATGCCGAGGGCATCCTGGACCCGTATGTCGAGGCATCCTTGAGTCGTAGGCGCGTCCGACCTCCGATTGATACGGCACTGAGCTTGGCAAACGTACGCTGAACACATGCTCGGCAGACTCTGGGACTGGTGGCGCCGCAAAAGGCTGCTGGTGGACGCGGTGTTCATGGCGCCGCTGCTGCTGCTCGTCGCCCTGAGCTCCACGGCGGCGAACACCATCCGGCCGGAGGCGTACGTCGCCTGGAACCTGGCTCTCTGCCTTCCCCTGATACTGCGCCGGACCTACCCGCGCGGGGTCTTCGCCTTCGTGGCGTTGTTGTCGTTCGTCCAGTGCGCCGTGAACATCGCACCTCTGCCGGGCAACATCGCCGTCCTCATGGGCATCTACACGCTCGCCGCCGACCAGCCGCGGATCTGGGGGCTCGCCGGGGTGGCCGTGGGCGAGCTGGGCGCGGTGCTGGCGACGCTGCGCTACCCGGAGGGCCGCGGCGACATCAAGATGACGCTCGTCATGCTCTCCATCGTGGTGTGGAGCGTATGGATCCTCGGCACGTACATCAGCACCCGTCGCGCCTACACGCGTTCGGTCGAGGAACGCGCCGAACGGCTGGAACGGGAGCGCGACAACGAGGTCCAGATGGCCATGGCCGCCGAACGGGCCCGGATCGCGCGCGAGCTGCACGACGTGGTCGCGCACAACGTCAGCGTCATCGTGGTCCAGGCGGACGGCGCCTCGTACGCCATCGAGACCGACACGGCGCGGGCCAAGGAGGCACTGGAGGCGATCTCGGCCACCGGACGCCAGGCGCTGGCGGAGATGCGGCGGCTTCTGGGCGTGCTGCGCGAGGGCGGCGACGCCGGGCCGTACGCGCCGCAACCGGGCGTCGATCAGCTGGGCGACCTGGTGGAACAGGTTCGCGCGTCGGGCCTGCCGCTCGACTTCGAGGTGACGGGCGCGCCGCGGCGGATGTCGGACGGCCGGCAGCTCACGATCTACCGGATCGTGCAGGAGGGATTGACCAACGCCCTCAAACACGGCGGTCCGAGAGCCGCCGCGCGGGTCCGGCTGCACTACGGTGACGAGGCGGTGGAAGTCCGGATCACCGATGACGGCCGGGGCGCCGCGGCCACGAATGACGGCCGGGGCCACGGCCTGGCGGGCATGCGGGAACGCGCCGCGGTCTATGGCGGCACCGTCGAGGCGGGGCCCCGCCAGGGCGGCGGCTTCGAGGTGATCGCCCGGATCCCCGCCCGCGAGGAGGTACGAGCGTGACCGGTACGGACGGAGTGAGCGGGACGGTCGGCCCGACCGGCATGATCGGGACGGACGGCGTGAGCGGGTCGGATGCGTGAGCGGGTCGGACGGCATGACTGGGAGGACGGCGTGACGGGGATGGACGAGGGACACGGCGTGATCCGGGTGATGCTGGTCGACGACCAGGAGCTGGTGCGGGCGGGCTTCAAGATGGTGCTCGACGCCCAGCCGGACGTGGACGTCGTCGGCGAGGCGGGGGACGGCGCGCGCGCCCTGGAACTGCTGCGGACCACACGGGCGGACGTCGTGCTGATGGACGTGCGGATGCCGCGCATGGACGGGATCGAGGCGACCCGCCGGATCACGGCGGACAGCGGCCCGGACGGGCCCAAGGTCATCATCCTGACGACGTTCGACCTCGACGAGTACGCGTTCGCGGCGATCAAGGCGGGAGCGGGCGGCTTCCTGCTCAAGGACGCCGGGCCCGCGCAGCTGATCGAGGCGATCCGGGCGGTGCACTCCGGCGACGCCGTGGTGGCGCCCAGCACGACCAAGCGGCTGCTGGACAGGTTCGCCCTGCACCTGCCCGACAAGGAGCACCAGGCGACCGGCGCGCTCGACACGCTGACCGACCGGGAGTCCGAGGTGCTGCACCTCGTCGCCCGCGGTCTGTCGAACGCCGAGATCGCCGAGCGGCTGTACGTGTCCGAGGCGACCGTCAAGACGCACATGGGCCGGATCCTGATGAAGCTCGGCCTGCGGGACCGCGTTCAGGCCGTGGTCTTCGCGTACGAGTCGGGTCTGGTCCGGAGCGGCCAGAAAGACGGCTAGCCGGAACAGAGAGCGTTCGCGAGAGCGCCGGAGATCCGTCACCCGGGTCGCCGGCGCTCTCGCGCGCCCGCTCCACCGGAGTCCGCCGGAGTCCACCGGAGTCCACCGAAGGCGGCGCCCAGGCCGGCGTCGATCAGGAGTGGGACGGGCTCGTACGTCTCAGGTCGTACGGATGTCCACGGGCCAGCCGAATAGCTGACGCAAAGCGTGGACGCACGGTCGATGGCGGCGGGAACGCCGATCCCTAGCGTGGATCACGACGTTCAGATCCCCTAAGGAGACGCCGTGACCAGCACGTACGCCAGTCCGTCCGCGGGAGCGCACGCCACCGCCGCCCCCGCCGTCGTGGCCACCGAGGTGAGCAAGGTGTACGGGTCGGGCGACGCCGCCGTGCACGCGCTGCGCGGGGTCAGCGTCGGATTCGCCAAGGGCGCGTTCACCGCCATCATGGGGCCGTCGGGCTCCGGCAAGTCCACGCTCATGCACTGCCTGGCCGGGCTGGACACCGTCAGCGGCGGCCGCGTCATGCTGGGCGACGCCGAGATCACCGGGCTCAACGACAAGCAGCTCACGTTGCTGCGCCGCGACCGCGTCGGGTTCGTCTTCCAGGCGTTCAACCTGCTGCCGACGCTGACCGCCGAGCAGAACATCCTGCTCCCGCTGGAGCTGTCCGGGCGCAAGCTGCACAAGCAGTGGTTCGACCAGGTCGTCGAGGTCGTCGGCCTGCGCGACCGGCTCGGCCACCGGCCGAACGAGCTGTCGGGCGGCCAGCAGCAGCGGGTCGCCTGCGCCCGCGCGCTGGTCTCGCAGCCCGAGGTGATCTTCGCGGACGAGCCCACCGGCAACCTGGACTCCCGCGCGGGCGCCGAGGTGCTGAGCTTCCTGCGCTCGTCCGTCCGCGAGATGGGCCAGACGATCGTCATGGTCACGCACGACCCGGTCGCCGCCTCGTACGCCGACCGCGTGGTGTTCCTGCGCGACGGCCTGATCGTCAGCGAGATCTTCCAGCCGACGCCGGACGCCGTGCTCGACCGGCTCAAGAGCCTCGAGGGCTGATCCCGATGCTGAAGACCACACTGGCGGGCCTGCGCGCCCACAAGCTGCGGCTGCTCCTCACCGGGCTGGCCATCACCCTCGGCGTCGGCTTCATCGCCGGCACGTTCGTCCTCACCGACACGATGGAGAAGGGGGTCGACAAGAAGTTCGCCAAGTCCGCCGACAAGGTCGACGTCGCGGTACTGCCCAAGGAGTCGTCGGAGGCGGAGCTCAACGCCGCCCTGCTGGCCAAGATCCGGGCCGTCCCCGGCGTGACCGAGGCGCAGGGCGAGGTCCGTGGGGACGCGCCGCTGGTCGGCAAGGACGGCAAGGTGGTCGGCGACTCGCCGACGATCGGCCTCTCGGCGCCGGGCGGGCGGCTGCAGCGGCACGAGCTCGACAAGGGCCGGCTGCCGGCCGGGCCGGCCGAGGCCGTGGTGGACACCAAGACGGCCGAACGGGAGGACTTCACGGTCGGCCAGGCGATCACGGTGCTGGACAAGCAGCGCAGGCCGCACCGGTTCACGATGGTCGGGATCGTCGACTTCGGCATCGATCCGGACGCGGGGTACCGGGGCGCGGTGGGGTTCGATCCCGCCACCGCGACGCGGATGACCGGCAGCACGACGTACGAGGAGATCGACGTCGCGGGCGGGAGCGTCGACGCCGTCGCCCGGGCCGTCGGCGGCTCGTACGACGTGCTGACCGGCGCGAAGCTCGGCGACCGCCTGGCCACCAGCGCCGGTGCCGACATGAAGATCATCCGGAATGGCCTGCTCATCTTCGGGCTGGTGTCGCTGGTGGTCTCGGCCCTGGTCATCTACAACACGTTCTCGATCCTGATCGCGCAGCGGATGCGGGAGATGGCGCTGCTGCGCTGCGTCGGCGCCACCCGGCGGCAGATCTTCGGGGGCGTGCTCACCGAGTCCGCGGTCGTCGGCCTCGTCGGCTCGATCACCGGCCTGCTCGCCGGGCTGGGGCTCGGCGGCGGTGCGCTGGCGCTGTTCAACGCGCTGGGCGCGGGCATCCCGACGGCCGCGGTCACGCTGGCGCCGCGGACGATCGTGGTGGGCCTGCTGGTCGGTGTCATCGTCACCGTGGTCTCCGCGCTGCTGCCGGCCCGCGCCGCCACCCGCATCGCGCCCATCGCCGCGCTGCGCACCGACCTGGAGCCGGGCAGCGGACGGTTCCGGCTGGGCCTGCCCCGGACCGTTCTCTCCGTGCTCCTGGGGCTCGCCGGGCTGGGCCTGGGGGTCTACGGCGCGCTGGTCATGGCCAAGGGCCAGGCCGCGATGTTCACGGTCGCGGTGTCGGGCGGCCTGGTCTTCCTCGCGGTGATCGCGCTGATGCCGGCGCTCGTCCGCCCGCTCGGCCGGCTCGCCGGGGCGATCCCGGCGCGGCTCGGCGGCGTCCCGGGCCGGCTCGCGGTGGAGAACGCGCGCCGCTCGCCCCGCCGCACCGCCACCACGACCGTCGCGCTGACGATCGGCGTCGGCCTGATGAGCCTGTTCGCGGTGGTCGCCGCCAGCGGCAAGGCCACCTCGTACGCGCGGCTGGACAAGCAGTTCCCGGTGGACTACCAGCTGGTGACGCAGTCCGGCACCGACGACGCGGACGGTGAGCCGGTGCCGCGGGCCCTGACCGGAGCCCTGCGCACGGTGCCGCAGGTGGCCAGCGTCACCGAGTTGCGGACGAAGGAGACGCTGGTCGGGGGGACCGAGGAGCGTGTCGGCAGCGTGACGCCGTCGTCGCTCGGCACGGTGGTCAAGCCGGAGTTCACCACCGGATCGCTGGCGGACCTGCGGCCGGGAACGGTGGCCGTTGACACCGAGACCGCAGAGGGACGCGGCTTGCGGACCGGGCAGACGGTGCAGGTCAAGACCCGGCGGGGGAACGTCCCGATGAAGATCATCGGAACTTTCGGCACCGACGCGCCCGTCACCCCCTTCTTGCTGACCCAGGCGGACTTCGACCGGTACTTCCCCGGCCGGGATCCGCAGATGATCTTCGTCAACGCCAAGAAGGGGGCCGCCGGGCAGGGGGCGCGCCCCGCCGTGGAGAAGGCCGCCCAGCAGTATCCGACCGTGCAGGTGACCTCGTCGGCCGAGCTGCGCGAGCAGTTCACCAAGGCCATCGACATGGTCCTGATGATCTTCGGCGGGCTGCTCGGACTGGCGATCATCATCGCGCTGTTCGGCATCGCCAACACGCTGACGCTCTCGGTGGTGGAACGGACCCGCGAGTCGGCGCTGCTGCGGGCCCTCGGCATCACCAAGCGCCAGCTCCGGCGGATGCTCTCGGTCGAGGCGTTCGTGATGGCCGTGATGGGCGCGTTCACAGGGGTGGTCCTCGGCGTCGGGTTCGGCTGGGCGGCCACGACCGCGATGGCCGCGAGCTCGGTCTTCGCCCTGCCCTGGCTGCAGGTGACGGGGTTCATGGTCCTCGCGGGCGTCGCCGGGATGGCCGCCGCCGTCCTGCCCGCCCGCCGCGCGGCCAAGGCCTCGATCGTGGAGTCGCTCTCCCACGACTGACGCGCGGTTCGGGGACGCGGTTCAGGAACGCGGTTCAGGAACGCGGTTCAGGAACGCGGTTCAGGAACGCGGTTCAGGAACGCGGTTCAGGAACGCGGAGCAGATACGCGGATTGGGGGCGCGGATCAGGCGACGGGGTACGGCGGGGCGTAGTGGGGCGGGGCCCGGAAAGGGCTCCGCCCCACCGTGTGGTGGGGCGGAGGCGGCATGCGGGAGGACCGGGCTTCGACGTCCTGGCTACCAGCCGCCGGGCCAGTTGCCGAGGCCGAACATGCCGCCGGGGCCCTGCGAGCCCTCGGGGCCGCCCTCAGATCCGCCGCCGTCGACGTTCTCCACGCTGCTGTCGCAGTGGGTGACGCCCTGGCTCTCGGAGGGGAGCCCGCCGCAGTTGGCGATGTACTCGCCGAACTGGACGACGTAGGTCGTGTTGCCGTGGCCGTCGTTGTGCGGATCGGCGTACGCGGGAGCGGCCAGGAACGTGGCTCCGGCGATGGTCGCGGTGACCGCGCCGGTCCGGAGGATTGTCTTGATCATGCTGGGCTCCATCTCGATCGGAGGGCGGGTGCCCGTCTTCACTTCACGCGACGGCCAACTCACACAGAGTTACCTGGCATTTCAGATCATCAGCAAGGGATCACGGCGTCCGGCGCCCCAACTCTCACCGGTGCGCCGGTATCGGGCGTGACAATGGGTAGTCAAATGCTCACTTCTTTGCCAGGGTGGTCGGGGTGATGTGCCCTCCCGGGCTCGCGGGTACGCTGTTCACGCACGTCCGGTACCTACCTGAGGACTGGAACGAGAATGGACTCTGGAGTCACGCCGCCCTCCGGCGCGCCCGGAAACGGCACACCCAGGAACGACCTGCCCGTATCCGGCGACGGCCCGGCCGTCGCGGGCAACGGCGCGACCGCGCCCGAAGACCGCCCGGCCCGCCTCGCGGTGGGCGTCATCGGCGCGGGCCGCGTCGGCACCGTGCTCGCCGCGGCGCTCGCCCGCGCCGGGCACCGGGTCGTCGCCGCCACCGCGGTCTCCGAAGACTCGCGCCGCCGAGCCGAGGAACGGCTCCCCGGTGCCGCGCTGGTCACGCCGCAGGAGGTCGCGGCGTCCTCCGACCTCATCCTGCTGACCGTCCCGGACGACGCCCTCCCCGAACTGGCGGCCGGGCTCGCCGCCACGGACGTCCAGGTCGGCGGCAAGCTGGTCGCCCACACCAGCGGCCGGTACGGGATCGGCGTCCTCGACCCGGTCACCCGCGCCGGAGCCCTGCCACTGGCCCTGCACCCGGTCATGACGTTCACCGGGCGGCCGGACGATCTCAACCGCCTGACGGGCATCTCATTCGGCGTGACCGCTCCGGACCCGCTGCGTCCGGTGGCCGAGGCCCTGGTACTGGAGATGGGCGGCGAACCCTCGTGGATCACCGAGGAGCACCGCCCGCTCTACCACGCGGCGCTGGCCGGGGGCGCGAACCACCTGGTCACCCTGGTCGTCGAGTCCATGGATCTGCTGCGTTCGGCCGGTGTGGCCGAGCCCGGGCGCATGCTCGGGCCGCTCCTCGGCGCCGCGCTCGACAACGCTCTGCGCCTCGGCATCGACGGCCTGACCGGCCCCGTCGCCCGCGGTGACGCCGGCACGGTGGCGGGCCATGTGGAGGAGCTCGCCAAGGTCTCGCCCGCCGGTCTGCGCGCGTACGTGGCGCTGGCCAGGCTCACCGCCGACCGGGCGCTCGGTGCCGGGCTGCTCAAACCCGAGGACGCCGAGCGGCTCCTCGAAGTCCTGGCCGACTGATGCGTGACGGCTGATCCTTGGCGACAGATTCCTGCGACTTGATTCCTGGCGACTGATTCCCGGCGACTGAATTTCCGGCGACCGAGCCGATCGCGAGAAGGAGAGGGGGCGGGCCCGGTGACACCCGTCATCGCGAAGACCCGTGAGGAGCTGGCGGCGGTCCGCTCCGGAGCGCGGGGGACCGTGGCGCTCGTACCGACCATGGGCGCCCTGCACGAGGGCCACCGCTCGCTGATCCGCAAGGCGCGGAGCCTGGCGGACGTGGTGGCGGTGAGCATCTTCGTCAATCCGCTCCAGTTCGGGCCGAACGAGGACCTCGACCGCTATCCCCGGACGTTCGCCGACGACATCGAGGCCTGTGCGGCGGAGGGCGTGGACATCGTCTTCGCCCCCACGCGGGACGTGATGTATCCCCGTGAACCGCAGGTCACGATCGATCCCGGGCCGATGGGCGAGATCGTGGAGGGCGAGACCCGGCCGGGGCATTTCGCCGGAATGCTCACGGTCGTCATGAAGTTGTTCCAACTGGTGCGGCCGGACATCGCCGTGTTCGGGGAGAAGGACGCCCAGCAACTGGCCATGATCCGCCGGATGGTCGCCGACCTCGACGTCCCGGTCCGGGTCGTGGGCGGCCCGACCGTGCGCGAGCTCGGCGGGCTGGCGTTGTCGAGCCGCAACCGCTACCTGTCGGAGGCCGAGCGGGAGACCGCGCTGGCGCTGGCACAGGCTCTCCAGGCCGGTGCCGACGCGGTGCCGGACGGGCCGGTCGCCGTGACGGGCGCGGCGCGGGAGGTCCTCGACAAGGCGGCTCGCGCCGAGCCGCCCCTGAAGCTGGACTACCTCGTCCTGGTCGACCCGTCGACCTTCACCGAGGTCCCGGCCGGATACACCGGCGAGGCCGTCCTGGCCGTGGCGGGCCGGGTCGGCTCCACCCACCTGATCGACAACGTTCCGCTCTCGTTCGCCCCCACGGCCACGCCCTCCGACCCCGCGAAGGAGTCCTGATGTTCCGGACGATGTTCAAGTCGAAGATCCACCGCGCCACGGTGACCCAGGCCGACCTGCACTACGTGGGCTCGCTCACCATCGACCAGGACCTCATGGACGCGGCCGACCTGCTGCCGGGCGAGCAGGTGCACATCGTCGACATCGACAACGGCGCCCGGCTGGAGACGTACCTGATCGCGGGGGAGCGCGGCTCCGGTGTGATCGGGATCAACGGCGCCGCCGCGCGGCTCGTCCAGCCCGGCGACCTTGTGATCATCATCAGCTACGCGCAGCTGAGCGACGCCGACGCCCGTTCGTTCGAGCCGAGCGTCGTCCATGTGGACCGGGACAACAAGATCATCTCGCTGGGTTCCGACCCGGGCGAGCCCGTTCCGGGGTCCGATCAGCTCCGCGGTCCCCATGCGCTGTCGCGGCCCTGACCGCACGTCCGGTGGCTCATGGCCAAGCCGCGATGCGGCGGTTGCGACGTCGCGTCGCGATCTTCGTTTGAAGCTCTGCCCGCCGGCTCACTTCAACGGGTAGCGCGCTCGCGTGCGTGGCCGGGGAGGTCCTTTCACCTGCGGCTGTTTGTTCTCTGGCAACCCCGGGCGTAACGTCCGTCCGGGGTTAATGTCACAATGACGAGAACAAACCCCTGGAGGAGGGCTCATGATCCCTCGACTGCTCGCCGCCCCCGAGCCGGGCTGGACCGTGACGGCCGACGTCGTCGTGGTCGGCTCCGGCATCGCGGGCCTCGTCACCGCGTTGCGCTGCCGGCCGCACGGAAAGGTTTTGCTCGTCACCAAGGCCCTGCTGGACGAGGGCTCCACCCGCTGGGCGCAGGGCGGCATCGCGGCGGCGCTCGCGCCCGATGACACGCCGGAGGAGCACCTCGCCGACACCCTGACCGCCGGCGTCGGGATCTGCGACGAGGCGGCCGTGCGCACGCTGGTCACCGAGGGCCCCGGGGCCGTCCGGCGGCTCATCGAGCTCGGGACCGAGTTCGACCGCACGGCCGACGGCGACGTCGCCCTCACCCGCGAGGGCGGGCACCACCGGCGCCGCATCGCCCACGCGGGCGGCGACGCCACCGGAGCCGAGATCAGCCGGGCCCTCCTCGCCGCGCTCAAGGAATCGGACATCAGGGTCATCGAGCATGCCCTCGTGCTCGACCTGCTCATCGACGACGCGGGCCGGGCGGCCGGGATCACCCTGCACGTCATGGGCGAGGGGCAGCCCGGCGGGGTCGGTGCCGTGCGCGCACCCTCGGTCGTCCTCGCCACCGGCGGCCTGGGGCAGGTGTTCTCGGCCACCACCAACCCGTCCGTCTCGACCGGCGACGGTGTGGCGCTCGCCCTGCGGGCGGGGGCCGCGGTCACCGATCTGGAGTTCGTGCAGTTCCACCCGACCGTCCTGTGGCTGGGGGACGGCGCGCGCGGGCAGCAGCCGCTGATCTCCGAGGCCGTCCGCGGCGAGGGCGCCTACCTGATCGACCACTCCGGCGAACGGTTCATGGTGGGCCGCCACGAGCTGGCCGACCTCGCCCCGCGTGACGTCGTGGCCAAGGGGATCATGACGCGGATGCACGAGACCGGCGCGTCCCACATGCTCCTGGACGGACGCCACCTCGGCGCTCACACGTGGGAGGAGCGCTTCCCGACGATCCTGGCGGCCTGCCGCCACCACGGCATCGACCCCGTCACGGAGCCGATACCGGTGGTGCCGGCCGCCCACTACGCCAGCGGCGGCATCCGTACGGACCTGACCGGGCGCACCTCGGTGCCGGGCCTGTACGCCTGCGGTGAGGCGGCCTGCACGGGCGTCCACGGCGCCAACCGGCTCGCGTCCAACTCCCTCCTGGAAGGCCTGGTCTTCGCCGAACGAATCGCCGCAACCATCCCCGAAGCTCCCGCCGCGCCACCCACAACGGACAGCCGGAGCGCGCACGCCGCTGTCGCAGCGACCGCCGTCCCGGAGCGCGATCACGCGGGCGATGAGACGGCGCCCAACGTGATCGCCGAGAGCGGCGCAGGCGGGGACGCTGCACGCACCGTGACCACCAAGGGCGGTCGTGCGGACGGTGATGCGGCGCGCGACGTGATCTCCGACGGCGGTGGCGCGGGTACTGGCGCGGCGCCCGGCGGTGTCGCCGAGCACGGTCGCGCTGGGGGTCAAGCGGCGCGTGAGGGTGTTGCCGAAGGCCGTGGCGGGGATGCGGGGCGCAGTGGTGTCGCCGGGCGTGGGGGCGTGGGGGGTGGGCTGCTGGATCCTTCGGCTCGGGGGGAGATTCAGCGGATCATGACCTCGTGCGCCGGGGTGCTGCGGAACGCCGAGGGGCTGGCCGCGGCGGGACGGGAACTCGCCGCGATGGCGGCCGGTGCCTCTCGCGTGGCGCCTTGCGTCGAGGCCTGGGAGGTCACCAACCTGCACACGGTGGCCACGGCGATCGTCGCGGCCGCCCGGCGGCGGGAGGAGACGCGGGGGAGTCACTGGCGCGAGGACTTCCCGGAACGAGACGACGCCGCCTGGCGCGGCCACCTGGTCACCCGTCTGGCCGCCGGAGCGCTGGCCACCACTTACGAGGAGATGTCATGACGCCAGAGTCGCACGGACGCCTGACGGATGCCGGGCTCGATCCACAGGCTGTGGAAAACCTGGTGCGAACGGCGCTCGACGAGGACGGGCCGGTCGACGTCACCAGCGAGCCGATCTTCGCGCCGGAGGACACCGCGAGCGGGGACTTCACCGCGCGCGAGGAAGGGATCGTGGCCGGCGTCCCGGTGGCGGAGGCCGTCTTCGAGCTCCTGGACGTCGCCTACACGGCGAAGGCGTCCGACGGCGACCGCGTCACCGCGGGCCAGGTGCTGATCTCGGTGAGCGGGCCGACGCGCGCCGTGCTCCGGGCCGAGCGGACCGCCCTCAACCTCCTCACCCACCTCTCGGGCATCGCCACCGCCACGGGACGCTGGGTGGACGCCATGGAGGGCACCAAGGCGAAGGTGCGCGACAGCCGCAAGACGCTGCCGGGCATGCGCGCGCTGCAGAAGTACGCGGTGCGCTGCGGCGGCGGGGTCAACCACCGGATGGGCCTGCACGACTCCGCCCTGATCAAGGACAACCACGTCGCGGCCGCGGGTTCGGTCACCGCCGCGTACCAGGCGATCCGCGGCGTCTACCCGTCCCTGCACATCGAGGTCGAGTGCGACACCCTCGCTCAGGTCGAGGAGGCCCTCGCGGTGGGCGCCCGTTCGATCCTGCTCGACAACATGACTCTCGATCAGATGCGCGAAGCGGTGCGTCTGGTGAACGGCCGGGCGGAGCTGGAGGCGAGCGGCGGACTCGCTTTGGACAGGGCCCGAGATGTGGCCGTGACCGGCGTCGACTACCTTGCAGTAGGTGCGCTGACCCACTCGGCGCGCGTGCTCGACATCGGCCTTGACTTCTCCTGACCAGCGGGGACCTGATGCTGCTCACCATCGACGTCGGTAACACCCACACCGTCCTCGGGCTGTTCGAGGGCGAGGAGGTTATCGAACACTGGAGGATCAACACCGATCCGCGCCGGACCGCCGACGAGATCGCCGTCGTCCTCCAGGGCCTCATCCAGCAGAGCCCGCTGCTGGCCGAGTCCGATATCAGCGGCATCGCTCTGTGCTCGACCGTCCCGTCCGTTCTGCACGAGATGCGGGAGATGTGCCGCCGGTACTACGGCGACGTGGCCGCGGTGATCGTCGAGCCCGGGGTCAAGACCGGCGTTCCGGTCCGGATGGACAACCCCAAAGAGGTCGGGGCCGACCGCATCGTCAACGCGCTCGCGGCCGTCCACCTGCACAGCGGCCCGGCGATCGTCGTCGACTTCGGCACCGCCACCACGTTCGACGCCGTCTCCGCCAAGGGCGAGTACGTCGGCGGCGCGATCGCCCCGGGCATCGAGATCTCCATCGACGCGCTGTCCGTGCGCGGCGCGCAACTGCACAAGATCGAGCTCCAGCGTCCCCGGAACGTGATCGCCAAGAACACCGTCGAGGCCCTCCAGTCCGGCATCATCTTCGGCTTCGCCGGGCAGGTCGACGGCATCGTCGAGCGCATGTCCGAAGAGCTGGCCGAGGATCCCGACCAGGTCACGGTCATCGCCACCGGCGGCCTGGCGCCGCTCGTCCTCGACGAGGCCCGCACGATCGACGCCTTCGAGCCCTGGCTGACCCTCGTCGGCCTCCGGCTGATCTACGAGCGCAACACTCCCTGACGTGTAGTGCCTGAGGGCCAATCTGGCGCCCGCGGGTTCCGGGCGGGATTCAAGATCGGCATAGTGGATCACCAAGCTCATGATCCCGATCTCCCCCCAGGAGTCGTTGTGAATATCGCTCAGCGCATGCTCGCCGTGGGCGCGACGGCCGTCGCCGCCGGCATGATGGTCCCCGCCGCGCACGCCGCCGCCCCCCAGGCCGCGACCGGTGCTCAGGCCGCCGTCGGCGCCCAGGCGGCCGACCCCTGCGCCGCCAAGAGCCTGAAGGTCATTCCGGTCCCCAACTCCAAGGACCCCAAGGTCGGCCTCAAGATGCGCCTCGCCAAGGAGCAGGGCGAGGGCGGGATGGACTACTGGGCCGAGTTCGTGGTCACGTACTGCCCGAACAACGTCAACCCCGCGCATCTCAAGGACCCCAAGAAGCCGCTCAGCAAGATGGTCGTCCTGAAGTTCACGATCACCAGCGGGAAGAAGAAGCACTCCGTCACCTGTGACCGCGGCCAGTACTTCTGGCGGCACGCGGCCCACCAGTACAAGGCCAAGAAGCCGAGGCCGCTGACCATGCGCTGCCAGATCGGGCTGCCGAACCACAACGCCAAGTGGAAGGGCGACGCCACGCTCACCTACGACGTCGCCGGCGACAAGAAGGCGCCGTACAAGTTCACGGCCAAGAGCGCCCTCCTCAAGTGATCGGCGGCTCTCGCGGTGATCGCGGACGAGTCGTTCGCGGGCAAGCCGTTCGCGGGGCATCGATCCGGCTCGATAGCCTTGTGCCGTGAGTGACGAGACCTACGACGACCTTCCGGAGCAGATGCGGGTGCGCCGGGAGAAGCTCGACCGGCTCCGCGAGAGCGGTATCGACCCCTATCCGGTGACCTTCCCCCGTACGGCGACGATCGCCGAGGTCCGGGAGAAACACCCGGATCTGGAGCCGGGCACCGAGACGGGCGAGAAGGTCGGCGTCACCGGTCGCGTCATGCTGGTCCGCAACACCGGCAAGCTGTGCTTCGCCACCATCCGCGACGGCAGCGGCGACATCCAGGTGATGTTGTCGCTCGCCAAGGTGGGGCAGGAGGCGCTGGACGCGTGGAAGCGTGACGTCGACCTCGGCGACCATGTCGGCGTCGAGGGCGAGGTCATCACGTCCAGGCGCGGCGAGCTGTCGGTCATGGCCGACTCGTACGCGATCACTTCGAAGTGCCTGCGGCCGCTGCCGGAGAAGCACGCCGGGCTCACCGATCCCGAGGCGCGCGTCCGGCAGCGGTACGTCGACCTGATCGTCAACGACGAGGCCCGCGCGATGGCGCGCATCCGCAGCGCCACCGTGCGGGCGGTCCGCGACTTCTGGCACGACGAGGGCTACCTCGAGGTCGAGACCCCGATGTTGCAGCCGATCCATGGCGGCGCGGCGGCGCGTCCGTTCAAGACGCACATCAACGCATACGACATGGAGCTCTACCTGCGCATCGCGATCGAGCTCTACCTCAAGCGGCTCGTCGTCGGCGGCATCGACAAGGTCTTCGAGATCAACCGGAACTTCCGGAACGAGGGCGCCGACTCGACGCACAACCCCGAGTTCACGATGGTCGAGGCGTACGGCACGTACCTCGACTACAACGACATGGCCGACCTGACCCAGCGGATGTACCAGAACGCGGTCGTCGCCGCACTGGGCACGACGGTCGTCGTTCACGAGGGCCAGGAGATCGAGCTCGGCCTGGCCGAGTGGCCGCGCGTCACCCTCTACGGCTCGGTGTCGGGGGCGCTCGGCGAGGAGGTCACGCCGCACACGCCGATCGAGCAGGTGCGCAAGCTCGCCGACGCGCGCGGCATCTCCTGGGACCCCAAGTGGGGGCAGGGCAAACTCGTCCAGGAGATCTTCGAGGAGCTGGTCGAGCACACGCTCGTGCAGCCCACGTTCGTCATGGACTACCCGGTCGAGACCTCGCCGCTGACGCGCCAGCACCGCGAGGAGCCGCTGCTCACCGAGAAGTGGGACCTGATCGGGTTCGGGACGGAGCTGGGCACCGCCTACTCCGAGCTCGTCGACCCGGTCGAGCAGCGGCGCCGGCTCACCGAGCAGTCGCTGCTCGCGGCGGGCGGCGACCCCGAGGCGATGCAACTGGACGAGGACTTTCTGCGCGCTCTGGAGTACGCCATGCCGCCGACGGGTGGCATGGGCGCCGGCATCGACCGGATGATTATGGCGTTCACCGGCAAGAACATCCGCGAGACGATCCTGTTCCCGCTGGTCAAGCCCGAATAGCGGTCGCCGCTCCGACATTGGGCGGTCAGTGCCTGGGCACCCTCACCGGCAGGGTGTCCAGGCCCCGCAAGACCAGGTTGTTCCGATAGTCGAGCTTGTCGTGGCCAGCGTGACGTCACGTTCGAAACCACGTCGGCCGGACGGGAGCGTTCGGGTCGGCCCGGAACGTCGGATCGAACGGGTCGAACGGATCGGACCCGAGGACGGACTTCACGCGGATTCGCGGATGACCAGCTCGGGAGTGAGAATGACCTGGCGGTGCCGGTGACGTTTCCCTTCCGCGGCCTCGGCGAGCGCCAGCTCCGCGGCCTCGAAGCCGAGCTCCTGGCGCGGCTGGCGGATGGTGGTCAGCGGAACGGCGGCGCTGGTGGCGAGCTCGATGTCGTCGTAACCGACCACGGCGACGTCCTCAGGGACCCGCACCCCGAGCCGCAGCAGCTCGTTGATCAGGCCGATGGCCAGCAGATCGTTGGCGCAGAAGACCCCGTTCGGCATGACCGGCAGGTCCATCAGCCGCTGCGCCGCCGCGCGGCCCTCAGTCGGCGTCAGCGCCTCCTGGATCAGCGTGACCAGCTCGCCACCACCGGCCTTCGCCAGCGTGCGAGCCGCGCCGTTGCGGCGTTCGACACAGGGCAGCGGCTCGGGCAGGCCGGTCACGAACGCCAGCCGCTCGCGCCCGAGGGAGAGCAGATGCCCGGCGGCGATGTCCCCGCCCGCGACATGGTCCACCTGGGCGAAGCACACCTCGGGGGACGAATGATCGAGCAGCACCACGGTCATGCCCGAGGCGCGCAGCCGGTCGATTCCCGCCGGCCCGAGACCGACCGGGATGATCAGCACTCCGGCCGCCCGCTGCTCCTCCAGCAACTCCAGGATGCGGCGCTCCTTCGCCGCCGAATGGTCGCTCGTCAACCACAGCGCGTCATGGCCCGCCTCGTTGAGCGCCATCTCCGCGCCGCGGGCGACATCGGTGGCGTACGGGTTGGTGAGGTCCTCCACGACGATCCCGAACGCGCGGGCGCGCGGGGTGTCGGCCTGACGGAGCCGCCGGGCGGACTCATTGCGGACGAATCCGAGTTCCTCGATCGCCGCACGAACGCGGTCACGGGTGGCTTCGGCCACGAGGTCTGGCCGGTTTAGGACATTCGAAACGGTCCCAACTGAGACGCCGGCACGCCTCGCGACTTCCCGAATACTGGTGGGCGGCAACTCACTCCTCGTCGACCCCGGATCTGTTTTCGCAGGTTATCGAGCTTCCCCCGCGAGCCCCCGTGAGATCCATCACGGATGGTGGCCATACAAGCACACAAAGTGCCCAATCGGCGCTTGACGGGCCGGATCCGGCCGCCTAGCGTTCCGAGCCGAAGCGTAGCTTGAAACGATTCACGATCATCGTTGGCGAACGGGTCGGAGAACCGGACGAGAAAGGGATGGGGCTGACGTGGCTGGCAATCATGACCCGTCCCCGTACGAGACGTTCCCCGCCCACGTCCTCGTGGGTGCGAGTACGTCCGCGTTCGGTTGGCCAACGAGTGAATCGTCACCCGGAGTTCCCGCACGGGGCCCCGCAATCGACCCATCGGCCACCTCCGGCCAAGCATGCGACACAGAAGAGGAAACAGATGATCTAAGTCCGGTTGCTCCGGACCCGGCAACCCAACGCGTACAGATCGAGGCCTACCCGTGCCTGTGCAGCGGACGGCTGCATCCCCGCGGTCATCACCACGGACGAGGGAGGACGGAGTGGAACAGGCCACACTCGCACGTCGTGGCACCGACGATCTGCGACTTAACGAGGAGGAGATCAAGCTGCTCGCGCAGATCGCCAGCGGTGTCACAGCCGATGTGGCGGCACGCAAGCTCGAGCTGAGCGCACGGACGTTGAGGCGGCGTCTGCGCACGATCTGTGATCGGCTCGAAGTCAACACCCCTATCGAGGCCGTGGTGTGGGCGGCCCGAAGGCAACTCATCTGAGCAGTCCGGAAGCGAGAGAAGAACTCCGTCCGTCCCCGCAGCGGCGACGCTGGCGCTCTGACAGGTAGGTCCCTGCAGGCGGCGTCGCCGCGGACGAGGTTCGACTGACAGCGGCGGCCACGGGGGGACGCCGCGCTCCGGCCCCGCTCACCCACGCTCTTCTCGTCCGCGCCTAGGCGCGGACGCGCCCTTAACGTTGCCCACGCAAGTCAAGGCACATGCAGCAGCGCCAGCACGCCCGTCGTCGAGCGCACACGAGGCGTGGCGCCTTCCTTAAGCCTGCCCGTCGCCTGCCACGCGCCTATCCCTACAGCTCGTATTCAGTTGCTGGGCACGTCACGTCCGTGCATCTGCGGTCGACCCGCACCAACGTCGGCCGACTCCGCATGCATCTCGGCCGGACGTTCACTGCCGCCCCACGTTCGTGAGACCGCCATGTGCGCATCGCCGCCGATGTTCGCAAGAACCCCTTGTCGGCAACGCCCACGACGCGGCGCAAGCCGCGCGTCAATGATGCCGCCACGTCCACCGCGCCCGCATGCGTCAATTGACGCAAGTTCTGGAAGCCACCTCACATTGACGCCACACCAAGGTCGCCAGCGCCTTCACGTCCGCCATACATGCATGCCAACCAAAGATTGACACTCAGCCGTGGGCGCACCGCTCGCGCTGGGCTCCGTAAGCCAATGCCTGTGCCGCAGGCAATGCTGCACGGGACAACGCTCGCGTGGCACGGCGCCGCTTGCGCGACAGCGCAACACTTGCGCAGGGCGCTGCGTGCGTGGGCCATCGCTTGTGCTGCAGGGCGCCACTTGCGTCAGGCAATGATTGCGGGTGAGGCAGCGCTCGCGCCGCACAATGCTCACGTGGAGCAACCATCGCGCGAGTAGGCAACGCTCGCGCGGTGGATTGACGCTCGTGTGTGGCGCTGTTTCAGCGTGGCGCCGCATGCTCATGCCGTGGAACAGCGTTGCGCCTCAGCGCAATGCTTCCGTGGAGGAACGCTTGCGGGGGCGTCGCTTGGGGTGGGTCAGGCTACTCGGACTGCGCCGGCGAAGGGGCGGCCTGCCAGGGGGGCGATTTTGACCACGTCGCCGGTCTGGGGGGCATGGAGCATCTTGCCGTCGCCTACGTACATGCCCATGTGGTGCAGGTCGCCGTAGAAGAAGACCAGGTCGCCTGGCTGGAGGTCGTTGCGGGAGATGTGCGTGCCCGCGTTCCACTGGCTGCCGGTGTAGTGGGGGAGGCTGATGCCCACCTGCTTGTACGCCCACATGGTGAGGCCGGAGCAGTCGAAGGTGGTGGGGCCGGCGGCGCCCCAGACGTAGGGGCGGCCGATCTTGCTCATGGCGTAGCGGAGGGCCTGGGCGGCCTTGCCGGTGCCTACGACGGGGAGCTTCGAGAGCTCGGAGGGGTCCTTCTTGACCAGGCGGCCGCGGACCTTCTCGTAGAGAGAGGTGACCTTCTTGCGCTGGCTTTCGAGTTGGGAGCGGAGTTGGGAGACCTGCTTGGCGCGTTGTTCGGCGGCCTTGCGGGCGCGCTGTGCGGCCTGCATGGCCTGCATCAGGCCCTGGACGCGCGTCCCGTCCTGGGTGGCGAAGTAGTGGAGCGTCGCGGCCTGGTCCAGCAGGCGCTGGGGATCCTGGGAGGCGACGAAGGAGACCGTGGGGTCGGCGCCGCCCTGCATGTAGCTGGTGGCGGCCAGGCTGCCGACCTTCTCGCGGACGCCCTCGAGTGACTTCTCCTGGCGCTTGGCGTTGTCGGTGGCGACCTTCGCGGCGCGCTGGGACTGCTGGAGTTTCACCTTGAGGCCGTTGTACTGCTCGGTCAGCTGTTCGAGCTGGTCGGCGAGTTTGTGCGCCTGGCTCCTGAGCTCCTTGGTGGACGGCTCCGGGTCGGCGTGCGCCGGGACCGCGGGAACGGCGACGAGCGCACCGGCTAGGGTCACCGCCCCGACACGGAATCGAGCGCTCCGCGAAAGGCGGGCGATGCGCGAAAAGGATGCAGGGCGCAATGGCTCCACTAATTCTCCTCTCCTCGTCCGCCTACCGAGTTAGCTGACGGGTTCGGGCCGGAGCAGCCCTTCCGCGGTGCGGGTGCGGATTCACCCCAGTCGGTGCCGGTTCGGGGGTGAACCCCCGAACCCACCGAAAGTGGGTCCCCGGCTCCTCGGAACGCTGGTTTGCGGCCCATGGACTCGGCGGTTCGGCCACCGAGACGCGGTGGCCGATGTCAGCGCAGGAGACTAACGGAGTCGGCCTTCGATGCCAACCGAAACATGCGAAATCGCGAGCGCACCTTCCGTCATCACCCGTGCCAGTGTGCTCTACGTCACCTTCGAGGCAGGGGTGTGGTCTCTTTTATCTAGTCACCCACGTTCGCTACCCAGAGTTAGGAGGAATCCACTACATGTAAAGGCCGCGCGTTCGATAATGTCGCCTGTTTGTGGAAGTAGTGATCCGGCGAGCCCGAACCGCCGATGTGCAGGAGATCCGTCGGCTGGTCGACATGTTCTCTGGGTCGGGGCGGCGTCTGCTGAGGAAGACCACGGTCACCCTGTATGAGGACGTGCAGGAGTTCTGGGTCGCGGAGGACCGCCAGGGGGAGCCGCGCATCGTGGGATGCGGTGCGCTGCACGTGATGTGGGAAGACCTGGCTGAAGTGCGTTCGGTCGCGGTGGAGAAGGGACACGGCGGGCGGGGCATCGGGCACCGCATCGTCAGCAAGCTTCTGGAGACCGCGCGGGAACTGGGCGTGGAGAGGGTGTTCTGTCTTACCTTCGAGGTGGACTTCTTCGCGCGCCACGGGTTCCAGCCGATCCTGGGCACCCCGGTCTCTCCCGAGGTGTACGAGGAACTCCTCCGTTCGTACGACGATGGCGTGGCCGAGTTCCTGGACCTTGACCGGGTCAAGCCGAATACGTTGGGAAATACCCGGATGTTGCTTCGCCTGGAGGACTGACCGATGAGTGAATCCCCCCATCGCGGGCGGCCGCCGTACCCGCAGTCGGGCGCTGGACAGCACTGGCAGGGCGGCCAGGCCCCGTCCCAGCAGCACTGGCAGGGTGGTCAGCCCCCGTCCCAGCAGCAGTGGCAGCCGGCGGGCGGCTCCCAGCAGCCGTACTACGACGACACGGCGGAGGCCGCCGAACTGCCGCTGGCGCCGATCATGCGCCGCGCCGGCGCGCGCCTCATCGACTACGTCCTGGTGGCGGTCTTCGGCTTCGCCCTCGTGCTGCCGATCACGCTGGGCGTGATCGGCCTCGATACGCCCGGCGACAAGGCCAACACCGAGGGCGGCATCTGGAACTGGCCGATCTTCTTCACGCTTTTCACGGTCCTGTCGGTGCTGCCCTTCATTTACGAGGCGGTCCAGCTGGTGATGTCGGGGCGGACCCTCGGCAAGCGCGTTCTCGGGCTGGGAGTGGTCCAGGTACGGCCCGCGGGCGAGGCGCTTACGACATACCAAGCGGTTTGGCGAGCGGCCATCAACAACGTCGCGTACCAGATCGGCGTCTTCGTCTTTCTGGCGCTCGCGGTCATGATCTGGGACTACTTCGCCTACGGCATGCTGCTCGTCTGGGCCGGCACCCTGATGGCCTACCTGTGGGCGATCTGGGACCAGCCGTTGCGCCAGTCCCTGCATGACCGCATGGCGGGCACACTCGTCATCGACGAGCGCGGCCAGTACGCGGAATACGACCAGACCGCCGAGTTCGAGGCCTGACGGCGCAGAACGGTGTCCACGTCCGAATCCTCTCCGCCGGATCCCGCGGCACCGGAGACGGCGGATGGCGCCACAGCGTCGCCCTCAGAGCCGTCTGAGGGCACGCCGCGGGACGCTGTGCCCCCAAGGCCTTCAAGGGCCGGACGCGTCGTTTCAGGGCGCCTCCTAGCTGAATACGCGCCCAGGCCCGGTTCGGTTCAATATCCGGCCGGCAGAGCCGGGGACCTTTCGGGCGTTCCTCCGAAGGTCGCGGCGGCCGGTATTGGCGCGGCGGTTTCCCGCGAACGGGCCGCGTCCGTTCCTTCTGGAACGCCTACTGGCAAGGGGCTAACGCCTACTGGCACGGGGCTGGAGCTTGCCGAGCCGGGCCAGAGATTGTTGGCTCGCATCGTCGACACCCTCGTGGTGGGGCTGCCGGTCGCGATGGTCGTTCGGGAGGCTTTGCCCGGGCAGGAGGCGGAGGTCGTCTTGCCGCCCGCCGTCGCCGGCGTCCTCTTTCTTTATGAGTGGCTTCAGCTCGCCGCGTGGGGACGCACGATCGGCAAGCGCTTCGCGGGCATCCAGGTCGTACGAATGAATTCCGGCAAACCGGGCGTGTGGCGAACGTTCCAGCGGTCGGTGGCGTACTCGGCCCCGATCGCGTTGCGCCCGGTGGCGATCCTTGGCGTTCTCGCGGGGCTCTTCTGGGTGGTCAACGCGGCGGCGATGTACGAGGGCGGACAGCGCCAGGCGCTGCATGACCGTCTTGCCGGGACGCTCGTGGTCAAGCGCGCGAAGGGCGCGCGGTCCGGTCGCTGACGTCGACTGGTATGGCGGCACCGTGACGGTGTGACGGTATTGATGAACTTTCCGCTGATATAGGTATGTCGCAGTGGCGCGGCCGCCACGCACACCTGTGCGGATGGCAACGGATTTCGTCGAGCTCGCCAGTAACGGAATCTATCCACATCGTGGTGGACCGGTCCTGATCACCTGTGCGTGACGGCCGGCGGGGTTCATTCGGTCCGGGACGGGGCCGGTTAGTACCGTTACGTGGGGGTTAAACGATGGCCCCGGGATCGGTGTTGCCGTGCCCGTTAAGGTGGCGCCGGGAGTATTTCTCTCCCGGTTGCGCCCTCGCGGGAAAGCCGGTCGTGTGAGAATGCAAGATCGATGGCCCAGGTCAGGGTGCCGACGGTGACCCCCGTCACGCCGAAATCATCCCGACGACCCGTGCCCGGACAATTCATGCGTCGGCGGTCCGGCGCCGCGGGTGTCAGCCACTGCCTATCAGGCGGATGGCTGATTCGGTGACCATGATTACGATGAGTTACCGGCAGGGAAGGAAACTTCATCGCGAGTGTTGAATTGTCATCGGTCGACTTCGCGGTATATCTTTGTCAACCGAATGCACTTTGCTCAAGCTGAAAGGTCTGTCCCCATGGCACAGAAGGTTCAGGTGCTTCTCGTCGACGACCTCGACGGTGGCGAGGCGGACGAGACCGTGGCGTTCTCGCTCGACGGCGCCTCCTACGAGATCGATCTCAGTGGCGCCAACGCAAAGAAGCTGCGGGATTCTCTGCAGCCGTTCGTGGAGAAGTCGCGTAAGGCCGGCACCGTCCGTCGTCGCCGTCCTCGCGGTGCGTCCAGTCGCGAACGGAGTGCCGACATCCGCGCCTGGGCCAAGCAGCGCGGCATCAAGGTCAACGAGCGTGGCCGTATCCCGCAGAACGTGGTCGAGCAGTACGAAGCGGCTCACTGAAAACCCTCGCTTCGGCGGCCCGCCCCGATCCCGGGGCGGGCCGTTCGCTTGTGGCGTAGCGTTCGGTGGGTTGCGCCGTCCGCGATGAGGTAGACAGCCCTCATTCGGCAAATCCGCGCCTGTGCGGCACGAACGACCCCCGTTGCCGTGAACGACCTGCTGAAAAGCCCCGTTCGCTTGCGGCGTAGCGGGAACATGACGCACCGGTGAGGTAGTTGGATGAGGATGAACAGCGCTTAGCTGGGGAACGTCTCCTGGTGGGAGTGCACCGGGTTGGCCTCCTCGGGGCGGGCTAGCATGCGGAAGGACAGGTCCGGACGTTCCGGACTCTGCCCAACCGCTCTGTGAGGAGCGACGAGATGTTCGAGAGGTTTACCGACCGCGCGCGGCGGGTTGTCGTTCTGGCTCAAGAAGAAGCCAGGATGCTCAACCACAACTACATCGGCACCGAGCACATCCTCCTGGGTCTGATCCACGAGGGTGAGGGTGTCGCTGCCAAGGCTTTGGAGAGCCTGGGAATCAGCCTCGAGGCGGTGCGCCAGCAGGTCGAAGAGATCATCGGCCAGGGTCAGCAGGCGCCGTCGGGCCACATCCCGTTCACTCCGCGTGCCAAGAAGGTCCTTGAGCTGTCACTGCGCGAGGCGCTGCAGCTGGGCCACAACTACATCGGCACTGAGCACATCCTGCTGGGGTTGATCCGTGAGGGCGAGGGCGTCGCCGCCCAGGTCCTGGTCAAGCTCGGGGCCGACCTCAACCGGGTTCGCCAGCAGGTCATCCAGTTGCTGCACGGCTACCAGGGCAAGGAACCGGCCGCCTCCGGCGGGCCGACCGAGTCGGCGCCGTCGACCTCCCTTGTGCTGGACCAGTTCGGCCGCAACCTCACCCAGGCCGCACGTGAGGGCAAGCTGGACCCGGTCATCGGCCGGGACAAGGAGATCGAGCGGGTCATGCAGGTGCTGTCCCGCCGCACCAAGAACAACCCCGTCCTGGTCGGCGAGCCGGGCGTCGGCAAGACCGCCGTCGTCGAGGGGCTCGCGCAGAAGATCGTCAAGGGCGAGGTGCCCGAGACGCTCAAGGACAAGCAGCTCTACACGCTCGACCTGGGCGCGCTGGTCGCCGGTTCCCGCTACCGCGGTGACTTCGAGGAACGCCTGAAGAAGGTCCTCAAGGAGATCCGCACCCGCGGCGACATCATCCTGTTCATCGACGAGCTCCACACGCTCGTCGGGGCGGGCGCCGCCGAGGGCGCGATCGACGCCGCCAGCATCCTCAAGCCGATGCTGGCCCGCGGCGAGCTGCAGACCATCGGCGCGACCACGCTGGACGAGTACCGCAAGCACCTGGAGAAGGACGCCGCGCTCGAGCGCCGCTTCCAGCCGATCCAGGTCGCCGAGCCGTCGCTCAGCCACACCATCGAGATCCTCAAGGGCCTGCGCGACCGGTACGAGGCGCACCACCGCGTCTCGATCACCGACAGCGCCCTGGTCGCGGCCGCGCAGCTCGCCGACCGCTACATCAGTGACCGGTTCCTGCCGGACAAGGCGATCGACCTCATCGACGAGGCCGGTTCGCGGATGCGCATCCGCCGGATGACCGCGCCGCCGGACCTGCGCGAGTACGACGAGAAGATCGCCGACGTGCGGCGCGAGAAGGAGTCCGCGATCGACGCGCAGGACTTCGAGAAGGCCGCCGCGCTCCGCGACTCCGAAAAGCAGCTTCTCGCGCAGAAGGCGCAGCGGGAGAAGGAATGGAAGGCCGGCGACATGGACGTCGTCGCCGAGGTGACCGAGGAACTGATCGCCGAAGTCCTCGCCACCGCGACCGGCATTCCGGTCTTCAAGCTCACCGAGGAGGAGACCACGCGTCTGCTCCGTATGGAGGACGAGCTGCACAAGCGGGTCATCGGACAGGAAGACGCCATCAAGGCGCTCTCGCAGTCCATTCGGCGTACCCGCGCCGGGCTGAAGGACCCCAAGCGTCCCGGTGGCTCGTTCATCTTCGCCGGCCCGTCCGGCGTCGGAAAGACCGAGCTCTCCAAGACGCTCGCCGAGTTCCTCTTCGGTGACGAGGACGCGCTCATCCAGCTCGACATGAGCGAGTTCATGGAGAAGCACACCGTCTCGCGTCTGTTCGGCTCTCCGCCCGGATATGTCGGTTACGAGGAGGGCGGCCAGCTCACCGAGAAGGTGCGCCGCAAGCCTTTCTCCGTCGTGCTGTTCGACGAGATCGAGAAGGCCCACCCGGACATCTTCAACTCGCTGCTGCAGATCCTGGAGGACGGTCGCCTGACCGACGCCCAGGGCCGGGTCGTCGACTTCAAGAACACCGTCATCATCATGACGACGAACCTCGGCTCCAAGGACATCTCCAAGGGCGTCTCGATGGGCTTCGCCCGCTCGAACGACGACCAGGGTTCGTACGAGCGCATGAAGGCCAAGGTCTCCGAGGAGCTCAAGCAGCACTTCCGGCCCGAGTTCCTCAACCGTGTCGACGACACGGTGGTCTTCCACCAGCTCACGCCGAAGGAGATCATCGAGATCGTGGATCTCATGATCGCCAAGGTCGACGAGCGGCTGAAGGACCGGGACATGGGCCTGGAGCTCAAGCAGGAGGCCAAGGACCTGCTGGCCGAGCGGGGCTACGACCCCGTCCTGGGCGCCCGGCCGCTGCGCCGGACCATCCAGCGGGAGATCGAGGACAACCTGTCCGAGAAGATCCTCTACAACGAGCTCAAGGCCGGCCAGATCGTGATCGTGGGCACCGAGGGCTCCGGCGAGGAGGCCAAGTTCACGTTCAAGGGCGTGCCGAAGCCGACCGGCGTGCCGGACAGCCCGCCCCCCATCGAGGGCGCGGTCAACTTCAACAAGGACTGACCCGAAGTCCTGAGGCAGGGCCCGTACCGATCCGTTCGGTACGGGCCCTTCCGCGTCCCGCCGGCCTCTGCGCCTTCCTGCCGGTCTGAGACCTTTTGCGGTCAGGGGCGGGCGAGGGGGCGGGAAGGGCGATACGGTCCCTGATCATGATGACTCGATGGGCCGTGGGAGCGGGAATGGTCGCGGTCGCGACCACGGGTGCGGTCCTGGTGGGGCTGAACGCGGGCGGCGCGTCGCCGGGCGCCCATCCGGCCGCGGCGCGGGTCGCCGCGAAACCCAAGCCGCTGGCGGGCAAGGTGGTCGTGATCGACCCGGGCCACAACGGGCTCAACTACAAGTACCCGAAGGTGATCAACCGGAAGGTGCCGGCGGGGCCGAAGAAGAAGGCGTGCGACACGACGGGCACGGCGACCAGCTCCGGGTACGCCGAGCACGCGTACACCTTCGACGTGGCGCAGCGGCTCGCCAAGCTACTGCGCGCGCAGGGAGCGACGGTACGGCTGACACGGCCGAACGACCGGGGCGTGGGCCCGTGCATCAACGAGCGGGCCGCGATCGCCAACCGGCTGCACGCCGACGCGGCGATCTCCATCCACGCCGACGGAGCGCCTGCGTCGCGGCGGGGCTTCCACGTCATCCTGCCTGGATACGTGAAGGGCTACACAGGGCCGATCGTGAAGCCGTCCAAGCGCCTCGGCTACGACGTACGCGCGGCGTTCCACCAGCTGCAGCCGTACGCGAACTACGTCGGCGGTGACGGGCTCGACGTGCGGACGGACCTGGGCGGGCTCAACATGTCGAAGGTGCCCAAGGTCTTCATCGAATGCGGCAACATGCGCAACCGGACCGACGCGACGAGGCTGAAGAGCGCCGCATGGCGTCAGAAGGCTGCACAGCGCCTGGCAGCCGGCATGGGGGTCTACCTGCGCCGCTGAGGTGTTCTGTCGTACACGCGGCCTAGTATTTCGAATATGCGTTCGAGTTTACTGGGCTCAACGAAGACGACTGCCCCTCCACAGCCACCGATCTTCCGGTCCCGGTTACAGGGGGAACTGCTGGCGCGGCTACTCCTCGGGCCGGAACGGGAGATGACCATGCTCGATCTCGCCGTCATGCTCCGCACCGACCTGGGCTCGGTCATGCGCGAAGTCGACGGGCTCGCCCGTGCGGGGCTGCTCGGGCTGCGGCGCACCATGGCCGGACGCATGGTTCGCCGCGACACGAACACGCCCCTGTACGAGCCGCTCGCGCAGCTGCTGATGCTCACGTTCGGGCCGAGGGCGGTCGTCGCCCACGAGTTCGCGCGTCTGCCAGGAGTCGTGGAGGTCCTGCTGTTCGGCGCCTGGGCCGAACGTTACGAGGGGGTCGCGGGTGACCCGCCTGGGGACGTGGAGGTCCTGGTGATCGGAGAGCTCTCCCACGCGCGTGCCTTCGACGCCGCACAGGAGGCCGCCGCGCGACTCGGCCTGCCCGTCCACCCCGTCGTCCGTTCAGCCCGATCCTGGCAGGACGACGACGACCCGTTCCTCCGCGAGATCCGCGCCGGTGTCCTCCACCGAGTCAATCGGTAGCCGCGCGGCGCCCCGCAGCCGCTCCGCCCGGCAAATGTGATCACGGTGTGGCCGTCGTCATGATGTGGACATGCTCGTGGGCGCGGAGGTGGTCATGCTCATGGCGTAGGCGTGGTCATGCCTGGAGCGGACCGGCGAGCCAGGCGTCGATCTCGGTGTACAGGCGTGCCTTCAGCGCGGCCGGGGCGAACGAGGCGTCGACGCCCGCGCGGGCGAGGTCGGCCAGCATCTCGTCGTCATAGCCGAACGTGTCGCGGATCCGGGCGTACTCGCCGGCCAACGGGGTGCCGATCATGACGGGGATGTCGGTGTTGATCGTCACCTTCAGCCCCGCCTCCAGCAGCCGGGGAAGCGGGTGCTCCGCCAACGACGGCGCGAAGCCGAGCGCCACGTTCGACGACGGGCAGACCTCCAGCGGGATCCCTCGGTCGCGGACCTCGGCGACCAGGTCCGGGTCGTCCAGCACGCGCACCCCGTGCCCGAGCCGCTCCGTCCGTCCCGATGTGATCGCCTGGCGGATGCTCGCGGCACCCTCCGCCTCGCCCGCGTGGTGGACGACGTGCAGGCCCGTGTCCCTGGCCGCCGCGAAGACCTCGACGAACGGATCGCCCGGGAACGCCTCGTCCCCGGCAAGCCCGACCGCCACGACCTCCTTGTACTTCTTGGCCAGCTCAAGCGTCCGCCACGCGCGCTCGACCGACCGCCGCCGGGAGTGGTCGAGCAGCAGGCGGACCTCGATGCCGAAGTCCCGGCGCCCCTCCGCGAGGCCTTCCAGCACCGCCACCAGAGGCATGTCCATGTCCCCGAGGCGCTCGCCGTGGGCCGCCGCCGTGAACGACAGCTCGGCATAGCGGGTGCCCTGCGCGGCCTCGTCGCGGCAGTACTCGTACGCGACCCGCCGGAAATCGTCCGCCGTCAGCAGGCAGTTCCGGACCAGATCGTTCTGGACGAAGAAATCGGCGAACCCGCCGAAGACATAACCCTCACGAAGGTGCTCGGGGATCTCGATCCCGTTCGCCTTCCCGATCTCCCGGAGCGTCGGCCAGCCGACCGTGCTCTCAAGGTGAACGTGCAGGTGGGCCTTGGGCAGCAGCGAAAGATCACGCACCGCCACACCGTATGACCTGGGAAGGGTCCCGAGCCAGGCAATTATCCCGCGCACAAGGCGCCCATCCCGCGCCCGGGGCGCCCATCCCGCGCCCGGGGCGCCGATCCCGCGCCCGGGGCGTCCATCCTGTGGCCAGGGCATCCTTTCCGCAGCCAGGGCGCCTCGGGCCCGCGGCGAAAACCGTTGGACGGCGGACATCCGAAGCCCGCATCCTGCCCAGGATGGGAAAGATGGACGCGATCGCGGCGCGCGTCGCCGGCGGCGCCACCGTGCGGTTCCGCCCGACGGGTTCCTCGATGGTGCCGCTGATCCGGAGCCGTGACCTCGTCACGGTCGCCCCCGTGGATCCCGCCAAGCTCGAAGTCGGCGACATCGTTCTCGCCAAGGTCGCCGGAACGGTCTACCTGCACCTGGTCTCCGCACTCGACCCCGCCCGCGGACGGGTGCAGATCAGCAACAACCGCGGCCGCGTCAACGGCTGGACGCACCACGACCGTGTCTACGGCATCTGCCTCTCCGTCGAGGACAGCCCTCGGCCCCGGGCGCAGGACAAGGCCGTCAGCTCGGAAGGGCGTAGCGACCGTCCTCCAGAGGATCCACCAGACCATCCACGATGAGCGTGTCGAGGGCCCGTTCACGCTGCAGGTCGTCGGACCAGACGATGTCCAGCGCGGGCTTCTCCACGGGGCCCTCGGCCTGGCGGAGGACGGCGAGCAGGCGGCCCCGGCATTGACGGTCGGTGCCCGCGTAGGTTTGCCCGCGGCGAGGTGGGCCGTCGTACGCAGGGCGCCCGTTGAGATGCCAGGTGCATTTGTCCAGCACGGGGCAGTCGACGCAACGCGGCGTGCGCGCCGTGCAGACAAGGGCGCCGAGCTCCATCACGGCGACCGCCCAGCGCGCCGCGGTGGGCGGATCGTCGGGGAGGAGCGCCTCGGCCTGGGCCACCTCGGCCTTGGTCTGCGACTTGGGCGGGTATTCGTCGCCAGAAAGCAGGCGCGCGAAGACGCGGCGGACGTTGGTGTCAAGGACGGCATGGCGTTGGCGGAACGCGAAGCTGGCGACGGCGGCGGCCGTGTAGGACCCGATGCCCGGGAGGGCCAGCAGGTCGTCGTGCGATGACGGAACCTCGCCGCCATGGCGTTCCACGATCGCCTGAGCGCTGCCGTGCAGACGCAGAGCGCGCCGCGGGTACCCGAGCCGGCCCCATGCCCGAACCGCCTCGCCGGAGGGTTCGGCGGCCAGGGAGGCCGGGGTGGGCCAGCGGGCCATCCACTCGTGCCAGACGGGCAGCACGCGGTTGACCGGAGTCTGCTGGAGCATGATCTCGCTGACCAGGACGCCCCAGGGGGTGGCGTCGGGGGCACGCCAGGGCAGATCCCGGGCGTTCGCCTCATACCAGGCGAGGATCGGGCCGGCGTACCCGCCGTCGGATGCAAGGAAACCTGTGTCCATCACGAGTGAACCTATAGGGCCCGGCGGGTCGCCACGCCAATGAAGATCGAACTCAGCATACTGCGTGTATGGGTACGGACACCGGGAGTGATCCGGAGGGTCTGGGGCTGGACCAGTACTGGCGGCGGCGGGTCATCGCGCTCGGCGGGATGGTCGGCGTCGTGGGCTTCTTCGTCTGGGCGTGCGCCGGCGGCGGGGGCGAGCGGAAGCAGCCGCTGAAGAACGCGGCCGTCGCGAGCCCGTCGGTGAGCGGCGCGTCGCCGAGCATTCCCGTGGCGACCCCCACGGTCACCGTGACGGCACAGGCCACGCCCTCGCCCGCCAAGGAGGACGGCGACGCCTGCGAGCGGGACAACGTCGTCATCGACATGACCTCGACGCGCGAGACGTTCGCCAAGGACGAGATGCCGCAGTTCCGGCTGACGGTCGTCAACACGGGCGAGTACGCCTGCACGTTCGACGTGGGCTCCAGGTCGCTGAACGTGCGCGTCACGTCAGGTGCGGCCCGCGTCTGGTCGGCGTCCGGCTGCGACCAGGGGACGGGCTCGTCGATCCAGATGCTGCGCCGCGGCATCCCGTACGTGGGCACCGTGACCTGGGACCGCAAGCTCACCTCCGGCCAGTGCCGGGGCGACCGAGAGCCCGCCCGTCCCGGCACCTATGTCGCCGCCGTCAAGGCCGACAAGATCAAGGTCAGAAAGCAGATCTTCCGCCTCCGCTGACCCGATCCACCCGCACGCCGCAATGCCGCCCGGCCCGACGTGGTGCCGTCTGGCGTGGCGTGGGTGCCGCCCGGCGCGACGCCGCGCCGCGCGCTGCGACGCCGCGCCGCGCGCTGCGACGCCGCGCCGCGCGCTGCGACGCCGCGCCGCGCGCTGCGACGCCGCGCCGCGCGCTGCGACGCGGTGCCGCGATGCGACACGCGACGCGTGGTGCCGCTATGCGACCGCGACGTGGTGCGCCGCGCCGCTGCGTGGTGCACTGCGGTGCGGTCGGCGTGGGTGGATCCTTCAGACGTAGCGTTCCAGGATGGATGACTCGGCTAGGCGGGACAGGCCCTCGCGGACGCTGCGCGCTCGCGACTCGCCGACGCCGCCGACGGCTTGGAGGTCGTCGATGCTCGCGGCCAGGAGCTTCTGCAGGCCGCCGAAGTGCTCGACGAGGCGTTCGACGACCAGACCGGGCAGGCGGGGCACCTTGGCCAGCAGGCGGTAGCCCTTGGGGCTCACCGGCAGGTCGAGGGCGTCCGACCCGGCGAAGCCCATCACCTCGGCGACCGTGGACAGGTCGAGGAGCTCGTTGGCCGACAGCCCGTCCAGCGCGCCCAGGGTGTCGGAGACCGTGCGGGTGCGGGCGTCCGGCGGCGGGTAGTCGCGGACGATCAGCTCGCGGTCGACGTCGACGCCGGACACCAGCTCGTCGAGCTGGAGTGAGAGCAGCCGGCCGTCGGTGCCGAGCTCGACGACGTAGCCCTCGATCTCGTCGGCGATGCGGCGGACCATCTCCAGGCGCTGCACGACCGCGCTGACGTCGCGGACGGTGACCAGGTCCTCGATCTCCAGCGCGGAGAGGGTGCCCGACACCTCGTCGAGGCGGAGCTTGTAGCGCTCGAGGGTGGCCAGGGCCTGGTTGGCCTTGGACAGGATCGCCGCGGAGTCTTCGAGGACGTAGCGGATGCCGTCGAGGTAGAGCGCGATGATGTGCATCGACTGGCTGACCGAGATCACCGGATGCCGGGTCTGGCGGGCGACCCGTTCGGCCGTGCGGTGCCGGGTACCCGACTCTTCGGTCGGGATGGTGGAGTCGGGCACGAGATGCACCGCGGCGCGGACGATGCGGTTGCGGGTGCTGTCGAGCACGATCGCGCCGTCCATCTTGGCCAGCTCGCGCAGGCGGGTCGCGGAGAACTCGACGTCGAGCTCGAAGCCGCCGCTGCACAGCTCCTCGACGAGCGGGTCGTGGCCGAGGACGATCAGAGCGCCGGTGTGGCCCCGCAGGATGCGCTCCAGGCCGTCGCGGATCGACGTGCCCGGGGCCACCGCGGCGAGTGTCGCGCGGCGTCGTTCGTCATGACCCTTGTCGTATGTTGGCACCTGGCCCCCGGAGGTCGCTGGACGGCGTCAGTTTACCGAGGAGCTCCGAGCGCCGGTTCCTCCCCTGGTAGCAAGCGTGCTGCCTGTGGCGTAATACTCTGGCGTGACTCTTGTTATGTGGCCGTAAAGCCCCTTGTCAGGGGGGTTTCGTGGCCGAATGGGGCCACCGGGGTTCGTTCAGGGAGCCGTGAAGGCCACCCGCAGCGCCTGCCGGAGGTCGTCGACCTCCATCACCTGCATGCCCTCATGGCTGGTGAGCTGCGGATCGGCCTTCTTCAGCGGTGAGCCGTCGCCCAGCGAGAGCGCGCCGCGCGGCACGATCGCGTGCTTGAATCCGAGACGCGCCGCCTCGGCCAGGCGGCGCTGCACGCCCGGGACGACGCGCACCTCACCGGCCAGGCCGACCTCGCCCAGCCCGATCAGCGTGCTGGACAGCGCCTGGTCGGCGGTGGAGCCCGCGACGGCGAGCGCCAGCGCCAGGTCGACCGACGTCTCGCTCAGCCGGACGCCGCCGACCGTGGAGACGTAGACGTCCTGCTCGTGCATGGGGATCTTGCAGCGCTGGGCGAGGACCGCCAGCACCATCGCGACCCGCGAGGTGTCGAGCCCGGACGTGGCGCGGCGCGGCGCCGGCAGCTGCGACTTGGCGACCAGGGCCTGGACCTCGGCGACCAGCGGGCGGCGGCCCTCCAGCGTGACCGTGACGCAGGTGCCCGGCACCGGCTCCTCGCGGCGCGTGAGGAACAGCCCGCTCGGGTCGGGCAGCCCGACGATGCCCACCTCGGACAGGTCGAAGCAGCCGAGCTCGTCGGTGGGGCCGTACCGGTTCTTGACGGCGCGGATCATGCGGAGCCGGCTGTGGCGGTCGCCCTCGAAGTAGAGCACCACGTCGACGAGGTGTTCGAGGAGGCGCGGGCCGGCGATCGCGCCCTCCTTGGTGACGTGGCCGACGAGGACCACGGTGATGCCGCGTTCCTTGGCGACCCGGATCAGGTTGGCGGTGACCTCGCGGATCTGGGTGACGCCGCCGGGCGCGCCGTCGACCTCGGAGGTGCCGATGGTCTGGATCGAGTCGACCACCATCAGCTTGGGCTCGACCGCGTCGACGTGCCCCAGCACGGCCGACAGCTCGGTCTCGGCGGCGAGGTAGAGGTCGTCGGTGACCGCGCCCACCCGGTCGGCCCGGAGCCGCACCTGTTCGGCCGACTCCTCGCCCGTCACGTACAGGACGGGGGTACGGCCGGCGGCCTCCGCCCCGTTGGCGCGCGCTCCGGGCTCGCGCCGCAGCGGGATGGGAGCGACGGAGGGTTGCGAGGCCAGCGCCGCGACCTCCAGCAGCAGCGTCGACTTGCCGATGCCCGGCTCGCCGGCCAGCAGCACGACGGCGCCGGGTACCAGGCCGCCGCCCAGCACCCGGTCGAGCTCGTCCAGACCGGTCGGCCTGGACTGCGCGGAACGCACGTCGACCTCGCCGATCGGCCTCGCCGGGGAGCTGACCGGACCCGCCGAGACCACCCGCGTGGGGGTCGCCGAACCGGCCTCGGTGACCGTGCCCCACGCCTGGCACTCGCCGCAGCGGCCGACCCATTTGGAGGTCTGCCAGCCGCACTCAGAACACCGGTACGAGGCCTTAGCCGTCTTCGCCTTCGCCATGGAGAGAAACAGTAGAGGTCCCCAGTGACACAACGTGCCCGCCGCACCACCCACCCCCCAGAACCGCGAACAACGGCATCCCGAGCAGCGGCATGAACGGCCGCGCATGGACGGCGGCCGCATAAAACGACTGCGGCATGGACGGCTGCGTGGAGCGGCGGAGACGGTCGCCGAATGGACGGCGATGGCGTCGACGGCGGCAGCGGCATGGATGGCGGCGGCATGGACGGCCGAAGTATGGAAGACCGCGGCATTGGGCGGGGGCGGTGGGGGCTGAGGTGGTGGTTAGGCGGCTATCGACTTTTTGGCGCGTTCGACTAGGTCGCCTAGGTGGTCGGAGACGAGGCTGGGGCGCTCCAGCATCGCCATGTGGCCCGCGGTCGGGATGACCTCCAGCCGGGCGGAGTCGACGCAGGCGGCGATCTTGAGGCTGTGCTCGATCGGGGTGAGCAGGTCGTTCTCGGCGCCGAGCACCAGGGTGTCGACCTTGCCTAGCTCCGCGCACTCGCTGATCACGTCGTAGGAGATCATCGAGTGGAAGAAGTCGACGAGCGCGTCCAGCCGGGTGTCGGCCAGCATCTCCTCGGTGAACGCGACCGCCGCCGGGCTGGCGCCGGGCCCGAAGACGAACTGGTCGAGGAAGAGGAGCGTGCCGTCCCGGCCCAGGTGACGGACCTTCTCGATGACGCCCGAGCCCGCTCCGAGCGTTCGCAACGCCCGCGGCAGCACGCGCTGGGTCGACCGCGCGAGGAGCGCGGGCAGGCCGAGGGTGACTTCGCCGAGACCGCCGGAGGAGGTGTTGAGCAGGCCGACCGCCTGCACCTTGCGTCCGAGCTCGTCGGGGAAGGCGTCGGCGTAGCGCTGGATCGTCATGCCGCCCATCGAGTGGCCGACCAGCACCACGGGCGTCTCGGCGGGCACGGTCTGCTCGATGACGGCGGCCAGGTCGTGGGCCAGCTGGGCGAGGTCGTTCTCGGTACGGTCGCCGCCGTCGGAACGGCCGTGGCCACGCTGGTCCCAGAAGACGAGACGGCCGAGGCCGCGCAGGGCCTTGCGTTGGAAGTGCCAGGAGTCTTGGGTGAGCGTCCAGCCGTGGCAGAAGACGACCGCGAGGTCGGTGCGGTCGTCGCCGTCGATCTCCGCGTACAGCCGGGTGCCGTCCATGGCGCGCACCGGCACCGGGCGGCCGCGCAGGGAACCGAACGGCTCGCCCGCGTGCGCGTCGGGGCGCAGCCGCAGGCGCCGCACGGCCCGGCGCTGCCCGGCGAGCCCGAGGCCCGCGGCACCGGCGCCGAGCGCGGTGGTGGCGAGGATGGCGCTGCTCGTCCTGGCGGCACGGCCCATGGTCCCGACCTCCTGAGGGGGCACGATCGTCGGAGACGCCATTGTTGTACGGCGAGTCAGTAGTGGGCCAGACCCTCGCCGCGAATGTGACCGACTAGTCAGTAACCGCCTCAGACGCGGCGCCACCACAGGTTGACCGCGTAGTCGACCTCGCACCCCTCGTGCTCCCGCAGGAACTCCGCCGCCAGTGCCTCCGGGAACTCGATGCGGAGCACCGCGGCGAGATCCTTCCTGCTCTCGAACGACCACCGGATCAGCAGCGGCTCGCGGGTGAAGCCGCGCCGCGTCCAGAAACGTTCGACCGCCTCCGGGTCGTACGACGGCAGCCCGCGCCGGAACCAGCCGCCGAAGGTCGACCGGGTCGCGTCGTTGTCGATGATGAAGATCGCGCCGCCGCGCCGGACGACGCGGTCGAGCTCGGCCAGGCCCGGCTCGCAACCCGGGCCGAAGAAATAGGCCCACCGGACATGCACCACGTCGACGGACGCGTCCGGAATCGGAAGAGCCTGGGCCGCGCCTACACGCACCGTCACATTTGGTACTTCGGCCACGCGCCGCCGGGCCGCCGCGGCAAGACCGGCATGCGGCTCGACGCCGACCACCTGAGCCGCGTCCCGGGCGAACATCGGCAGGTGGAAGCCCGTGCCGCAGCCGAGATCGAGCACGGTCGCGCCGTCCCACGGCCTGAGGGCGCGCATCGCCGACTCGAGCGCGCCGTCGGGGTCGACGGCGCGGTTCTCGATCTCGTAGACCCGCGGGGAGTTCCAGATGTTCGGGCTGGGCACGGCGCCTGGAGCGATCTCGACCACGGGGACAGAGCGTAGTCAGTCCCGGCGTCGAGCAACGCGGATCACCAAGGGCCGGAGGTTGAGCGGGCGCCGGTAGCGCATAGGCTTTCCACACGACGGACACCGCCGAGCGACCACTGCCTACCGATCACTGGCGAGGGAGCCTTGACCCCGCAGCACAACGGCGTCGTTTCACCGGGCATCCGGGTCCCGGATGCCCCGATCACGCTGTCCACCGCGTCGGTCTACCCGGAGAAGGTGCCGAGCGCCTTCGAGATCGCGGCGCTGCTGGGCTACGACGGCATCGAGGTCATGGTCTCGACGGACGCCTCCTCGCAGGACCTCAACGTGCTGCGGCGGCTCTCCGACTACCACCAGATGCCGATCAAATCGATCCACGCGCCCTGCCTGCTCCTGACGCAGCGGGTCTGGGGACGCGAGCCGTGGGGCAAGCTCGTGCGCTCCAAGGAGGTCGCCGAGGAGCTCGGCGCCGACGTGGTCGTGGTGCACCCGCCGTTCCGCTGGCAGCGCGACTACGCGCGGGAGTTCGTCGAGGGCATCGCCCGCATGCAGGACGAGACCGACGTGCTCTTCGCGGTCGAGAACATGTTCCCGCTCAAGGCCCGCGGGGCCGAGGCCGGCATGTACCTCCCGGACTGGAACCCCGTCGACCAGGACTACCCGCACGTGACCCTCGACCTCTCGCACACCGCCGTGTCCGGCTCGGACGCGCTGGACATGGCCGCCGATCTCGGCGACCGGCTCCGCCACGTCCACCTCGCCGACGGCGTCGGCATCACCAACAAGGACGAGCACCTGGTGCCCGGCCGGGGCGGCCAGCCGTGCGGCCCGATGCTGGAGCGGCTCGCCGACGACGGCTATCGCGGTCACATCGTCCTCGAGGTCAACACCCGCCGGGCCACCACCCGCGCCGAGCGCATGGAGGACCTGGCCGAGGCCCTCGCGTTCACCCGCCTGCACCTCGCCGCCGCCGACCGTACGTGGGAGGTCACCTCGGGCGGCGAGGTCTCGCCCCGGGGCATCCGGTGACCGAGTCCGCACAGGTTCCGCGCGAGAAGGCCGCGCAGGCTTCGCCCAAGGACGCCGCGCAGGCTCCGCGCAAGGACGCCCCGCGGACGCCTCGCAAGGACGCTGCGCAGGCGCCCGGCAAGGACGCCGCGCAGGCGCCCGGCAAGGAGCCCGGCCGCCGGCCGCCGGGGCGGCGGCCCGGTCCGACCGAGACGCGCGAGGCGATCCTGACGTCGGCTCGCGAGCTGTTCGCCGACAAGGGCTACGACGGTGCCTCGCTGCGCGCCATCGCTCGCGGGGCCGGGGTCGATCCGGCGCTCGTGCACCACTTCTTCGGCAACAAGGAGGGCGTCTTCATCGCGGCGATGCGGTTTCCGGTCGACCCGGCCGAGCTGCTGCCCAAGATCCTGGCGACGCCCCGGGAGAACCTCGGCGAGACGATGGTCCGCACCTTCCTGTCGGTGTGGGAGGTGCCCGAGCACCGCGCGCCCATCATCGCGCTGCTGCGTTCGGCGATGACCAACGCGCGCGCGGCGGTGATGATGCGGGAGTTCGTGTCGGCCGCCCTGTTCGCCCGTGCCGCCGGGGTGCACGACATCCCGCTGCTGAAGGTGCAGGCCGCCGCGGGCCAGATGATCGGCGTGATGATCCTGCGGTACGTGCTGGAGGTCGAGCCGATCGCCTCGTCGACGCCGGACGAGCTCGTCGAGCTGCTGGCTCCGACGCTCCAGCGTCACCTGGGCTGACGCCCGCCCCTTCTCGCCGGCCCTTTCTTACCTGCCCTTTCCTTGCCCGTGCCGTCCGTCGGCACGGGCTTTTCGGCATTCCGAAACCTCGCGCTGCCACCCGGAGGCGTTGTGCCGCCTTGACGCCGGCCGGCTCGGCGACATAAATTCAACACATGATGAGTTCTGGTCCGGCAGCGGTGAGCGTGCGCGACCTGACGGTGGTCCGAGGCGGCCGCGAGGTGCTGCACGCGCTCACGTTCGATGTTCCGCGAGGTTCGGTGGTCGGCCTCCTCGGCCCGAGCGGATGCGGCAAGACGACGTTGATGCGCGCCCTCGTCGGCGTGCAGATCGTCAAGAGCGGCACGGTGACCGTGCTCGGCGAGCCCGCCGGCACCGCGAGCCTCCGCAGGCGTGTCGGGTACGCCACGCAGAGCCCGGCCGTCTACGACGACCTGAGCGTCTACGAGAACCTGCGCTACTTCGCCTCCGTGCTGGGGGCGCCCAAGTCCGACGCTGACCGGGCAATCGAGGAGGTCGGGCTCACCAGGCACCGTGATCAGATCGTCGCGACCCTGTCGGGCGGCCAGCACAATCGCGCCAACCTGGCCGTCGCGCTGCTCGGCACCCCCGAGTTGCTGGTGCTGGACGAGCCCACCGTCGGCCTCGACCCCGTCCTGCGGGAGGAGCTGTGGCGGCTCTTCCGCGACCTGGCCGAACGCGGCACGACGCTCCTCGTCTCCAGCCATGTCATGGACGAGGCGGGCCGCACCGACCGGCTCCTGCTGATGCGCGAAGGCGAGATCCTCGCCGACGACACCCCCGACGGGCTGCGCGACCGCGCCGGCGTCCAGGACCTGGAGAAGGTCTTCCTCCAGCTGATCAACGAACGGGAAGGGGCCCGGGCATGAATCTCGCCATCACGCTCGCCACGACGCGGCGGATCCTGTCCCAGCTGCGGCACGACCATCGCACGATCGGTCTGATCGTCGGCGTGCCGACCCTGCTGATGATCCTGCTGCGCTACATGTTCGACGGGCCCGGGATGTTCGACCGCGTCGGCCCGCTGCTGCTCGGCATCTTCCCATTCGTGATCATGTTCGTGGTGACGAGCGTGGCGACCCTGCGCGAGCGGACCGGCGGAACACTGGAACGGCTGATGACCATGCCGGCGGGCAAGCTGGACCTGCTGCTCGGGTACGCGCTGGCGTTCGGGCTGGTCGCCCTGCTCCAGGTCGGGGTCGTCCTGACGATCTCGCTCACCTGGCTGGGCCTGGACCTGAACGGCTCGGTCTGGTCGCTGGTCCTGGTGGCGCTGCTCTGCTCCGTGCTCGGCGTCGCACTCGGCCTGTTCGCGAGCGCGTTCGCCCGGACGGAGTTCCAGGCGGTGCAGCTCATGCCCGCGTTCGTCCTGCCGCAGGCCCTGCTCTGCGGCATGTTCGTCGCGCGCGACCAGATGGCCGGCTGGCTGGAGGCGATCTCGAACGTGCTGCCGCTCTCCTACGCGGTGGACGCGATGAAGCAGGTGAGCGCGAACACCGGCATCACCGGCGACCTGTGGCGTGACATGGTGGTCATCGCGGGCTGCGCGCTGCTGGCGCTGGTCCTCGGCGCCGCCACCCTCCGCCGCCGCACCCCATGAGCCCGGAACCTTCTGACCATGGCTAAAACGAGGGCAATCGGCTGATAACCTCCGGCGCCATGAGCCCCCTCGACCCCCCCGGTCCCCAGGCGCCCCAGCCCTCGCCCGGCGCACCGGCCGAGCCCGGAGAGCCCGGAGCGTTCGGCGGGCTGGGCGTGCTCGGCGAACCACGAGCACCTGGCGAACCCGGCGAATTCACGCCTGATGAGCTCGAACCGGGCGACGGCCACCGGAAGCGTAAGCGCCGCTGGCCCCGCGTCCTGGCCGCCGTGCTCGTCTTCGTGCTCCTGGTGGTGGCGGGGATCGGCGGGCTCCTCTGGCAGCGGCAGTCGTCCTACAACGGCAACATCGACCGCATCCACGGCGTGATGCCGACGAGCAAGAGCCGTCCCGGGCCGAACGTGACCGGTACGGAGAACTGGCTGCTCGTCGGCTCCGACACCCGCGCCGACATGGGCACCACGGGCGACGGGGGCCAGGTCTGGAAGCCGGGCGGGCAGCGGTCGGACACGATCATGTTGCTGCACCTGCCGGCCGACCGGGACAAGGCGTACGTGGTCTCGTTCCCCCGTGACTCGTGGGTCGACATCCCCGGCTACGGCAACCAGAAGATCAACGCCGCGTTCTCGTTCGGCGGCCCGCCGCTGCTGATCGACACCGTCGAGAAGCTCACCGGCATCCGGATCGACCACTTCGGCGCCATCGACTTCGAGGGCTTCAAGTCCATGACCGACGCGCTCGGCGGCGTCGACGTCGACATCGCGCAGAGCGTGTACGACCCGGCCCGCAAGGTCAGCTGGCAGGCCGGGCGGCAGAAGCTCGACGGCGAGAAGGCCCTGCTCTTCGTGCGGCAGCGCTACAACCTGCCGAACGGCGACTTCGACCGGATCAAGCGGCAGCAGGCGTTCCTGGGCGCGCTGGCCAAGAAGGCGGCGGACGGGGGCACCATCTCCAACCCGCTCAAGCTGGACCGGTTCCTGTCGGCGTTCACCAAGTCGATCAGCGTGGACGACGAGGTCGACGCCGGCAAGCTGCGCTCGCTCGCGCTCAGCCTCCGCAACATCCGCGCGTCCAGCGTGGCGTTCATCACCGCGCCCAACAAGGGCAGCGCCCGGCGCGGCAAGCAGAGCGTCGTGCTCCTCGACCGCGCGAAGGCGGGCGCGCTCTTCACCGCGGTGAAGACGGCCGAGATGGCCGACTACGTTGCGAAGTACGGCGGTGTGAACCGTATCGGCAAGGTTTCCTGACCCATGCCGAGCGTGCCTGGCTTGTCCACCCCGTGTGATCGTCGTCCGCTTTCCGGGCATTAACCTGGAGCAAGGGGGACAGAGCCGTCCCACCGGACAAGGGGATGTGAAGTGCTTCGTCAGGCCCTGCTGGTCGCCTCGCGCAGTGGCGGCGTACGCAAACTTGTGGAGACCGCGCCCTTCACGCGCGACGTCGTGCACCGCTTCGTGGCGGGTGAGTCCGTCGACGACGCGCTGCGGTCCACCGAGGAGCTCACGGGCGAGAGCCTGCTCGTCACCCTGGACGTGCTCGGCGAGGACACCCTCGACGCCGGGCAGGCGGAGGCGACCGTCAAGGGCTATGTCGAGCTGCTCGACCGGCTGGCGGGTGCCGGGCTGGGCACGCGCGCCGAGGTCTCGGTGAAGCTCACGGCCCTCGGCCAGGCGTTCGACGAGGACCTCGCCCTGGAGAACGCGCGCCGCATCTGCACCGCGGCCCGTCAGGCCAGCACCACGGTCACCTTGGACATGGAAGACCACACCACGGTCGACTCCACGCTGCGCATCCTGCACGAGCTGCGTCGCGACTTCCCTGACACTGGGGCCGTCATCCAGGCTTACTTGCGGCGCTCCGAGGAGTACTGCGCCGAGCTGGCGTACGAGGGGTCCCGCGTACGGCTGTGCAAGGGTGCCTATGCGGCTCCCGAGGACGTGGCCTTCGACGACAAGGACGAGGTCGACAAGGCGTACGTGCGCTGCATGAAGGTTCTGATGGCCGGCAAGGGTTACCCGATGCTCGCCACGCACGACCCTCGGCTCATCGACATCGCCGGTGCGCTCGCCGTGCTGAACGAGCGTGAGGCCGAGAGCTTCGAGTACCAGATGCTGTATGGGATCCGCCCGCAAGAGCAGCGCCGCCTCGCTGCCCAGGGGGCACAGGTGCGCGTGTACGTCGCGTACGGGCAAGAGTGGTACGGCTACTTTATGCGCCGCCTGGCCGAGCGTCCCGCCAACCTTGGCTTCTTCCTCAGGTCGCTGGCCAGCAAGTCCTGAGGCCTCCCGACGCGAGGGCGTGTCTCAAAGCCAGCTGCCCTACTGCGCCGACTTTGAGACACGCCCTAGGGTGGGGACGTCCATTCCCTGCCTGAGGTGTTGAAATGATCGCGATTCTGGGTGCCGGCAAGATGGGCGAGGCCCTGCTGTCCGGGGTCCTCCGGGCCGGCCGCCGTCCCGCCGAGCTGATGGCCACCGCCCGGCGCGAGGAGCGCGGCGCCCTGCTGCGCGAACGCTACGGCATCGAGATCGTGACCAATGTCGAGGCGGCCACCACCGCGGACGTGCTGGTCCTCGCGGTCAAGCCGCAGGACATGGGCGTGCTGCTGGACGAGGTGGGCGGCCACATCCCGGCCGGCCGGCTCGTGATCTCGATGGCGGCAGGGATCACCACCGCGTTCATCGAGAAGCGCCTGCCCGCCGGCGTGCCGGTCGTCCGCGTCATGTCCAACACCCCGGTGCACGTGGACGAGGCGATGAGCGTGATCTCGGCCGGGTCGCACGCGGGCGAGGAACACCTCAAGCTCGCCGAGGAGCTGCTGAGCCCCGTCGGCAAGGTGCTGCGCATCCCCGAGTCGCTGCAGGACGGCGCCACCGCGCTCTCCGGCAGCGGTCCGGCCTACTTCTACTACCTCGTCGAGGCGATGGTGGACGCCGGAATCCTGCTCGGCATGCCGCGCGCCGCCGCGCTGGAGATGGTGATCCAGTCGGCCGTCGGCGCCGCGGTCATGCTGCGCGACTCGGGTGAGCATCCGGTGCTGCTGCGCGAGGCGGTGACCTCCCCGGGCGGGACGACGATCGCGGCGATCCGGGAGCTGGAGAAGCACGGCGTGCGGGCCGCCGTCCTGGAGGCCATCGAGGCCGCCCGCGACCGCGGCCGAGAACTCGCCGGCGGCTGACCCCGGCGCCGACCTGGCGCGCCTCCGGGCCGGCCCTGGGCCATTCCGGCAGACCAGCGGCTCACCTCAGGGAACGCCCCCGGTGGCAGGGGGGATATTTCCGGCTATAACTCTGTTCGGCCATTGATCCTGAGTGGGGGTTGTGGCCGTGTAGTGGGTATGGGAATTCTGCTGCGTCTCCTCGTGGCCGCCGGGCTGGCGGCCGACGCATACGTGCACTGGCAGTTCGCGCCCGACATGAAGGGCAGCCAGGGCGGCTCCATCGACGGTGAGGTGCTCTTCCAGGCCCAGGCGATCGTCGCCGCGCTGGCAGGGATCGCCGTCCTCGTCCTGGCCAACCGCGTGACCTACGCGATCGCCTTCCTGGTGGCGGCGAGCGCGGTCGGCGCGCTGCTCCTCTACTACTACGTCGACGTGGGGCAGCTGGGCCCGCTCCCGGCCATGCACGAGCCGGTCTGGTACACCGAGAAGACCATCAGTCTCGTCGGTGAGGGCATAGCGGCGCTGGCGGCTCTGGTCGGCTTCTTCACCGTGCGCCCGACGTCGAGGCACGGCTCGGAGGCCCATGCCTCCAGGGTGTGATCTACCAGAGGGTGACGCAGATCTCAGCTGTTGACCGGGAGAGGTCAGCCGGGTGGCGATCGCCCGGTAAAGCCCTTACGTGGGGATCCGCACGCTTTTACGATGACGCGCATGTCAGTGCGGCGTTACCTCCCCGCGGTCGCGGTCGCCGTGCTGCTGGCCGCCCAGCTCAGCGCGTGCAGCGGCGATGACGACGCCGACCGGGTCCGGTTGGGCAAGGTGGCACGGTCCGACGTCGCGGAGGTCGTCGAGGCTCCGGCGACCGTGTCCGCGCGGGCGGCCGCGACGTTGCGGGCGTCCGCCGAGGGCACGATCGAGCGCCTGTACGTGGGGGACGGCGACCGCGTCCAGGAGGGCGACGTGCTCGCCAGGATCGGCTCGCCCACCGCGAAAGAGCAGCTCGCCCAAGCCCGCGAGGCCGACGGCTCGCTCGCCGGAGGCGGCGCCTCCATGCCCGCCGCCCTCGACATGTCGGGCTTCCAGCGCAAGACGGACCGGAACGCGCGGCAGGGATTCGCCGCCGCCCGGAAGGTCGCGCTGAAGATCCCGGACCTGCGCCAGCGCGCGCTCGTCCTCGCCGGGATCACCCGGGCCGAGGGCGAGTACCGGGCCGCCGCCATGGCCGCCCGGGACGCCGTCGCGCGCCTCAACGCGGGGCTCGACAGCGCCGGCAACGCGTTCTCCTCGATCACCGCGGCCCAGCGCGTCCAGACGCGCGCCGCGGTGCGGGCCGCCGAACGCACCGTCAAGGCCCTCACGATCAAGGCCCCGTTCGACGGCGTCGTCAGCCTCGGCGGCCCCGCGGGCGGCGGTGGCGGTCTCGGCGACCTGGCCGGCCGCCTGCCCCAGCAACTCGCCGGGCAGGGCGGCGGTTCGGCCTCCTCGGGCCTGGCGGCGCTCGGCGGGCTCGGCGGCGGGGCCAAGGACGCCACCTCGATCGCGACGGGCGCCCCGGTCTCCAGCGGCGACGCCGTGGTCACGGTCACCGACGTCTCCCGGCTCTCCCTCGCCGCCGACGTCGACGAGACCGATGTGCTGCAGATCAGGGAGGGCGTCGACGCCGACGTGGAACTCGACGCCGTCCCGGGCGGGACGTACACCGCCGAGGTCACCGGCGTCGGCGTCACCCCCAAGGAGTCCACCGGCGGCGGCGTCACGTACAAGGTCACGCTCGTCCTCAAGGACGGCACGCTCTCCGGCGGCGGCCGGGCGCCCATGCCCAAGCCCGGCATGAGCGCGGTCGTCGACCTGCGCGTCCGCGAGGTGACGGACGTGCTGTCGGTGCCGTCCGCCGCGATCGTCAGCAGCGGCCGCGACTCGGTCGTGTGGGCGGTCGTCGGCGGCCGTGCGCAGCGGCGCGTGGTCCGGCTCGGCGCTCAGGGCGACACCTCCGTCGAGGTCACCCGCGGCCTCAAGGAAGGCGAAGAGGTCGTCGTCCGCGGCGCCGACTCGATCAAGCAGGGCCAGGAGCTCTCCCCATGACCGGGCCCACACCCGAACCACCGCCCGAGCCGCCGCCCGAACCAGCGGCCGGGCAGGCGCCCGAGCCAGCGGCTGGGCGGGCATCCGAGCCAGCGGCCGGGCAGGCTCCCGAACCCGCGCCTGGGCAGGCGTCCGAGCCTGCGGCTGGGCGGGCGTCCGAGCCTGCGGCCGGGCAGGCGGTTGGGCGGGCGCGTGCTGCGCTCGAGGCGGTGGACGTCACCCGGACTTACACGATGGAGGGTGTGGAGGTGGAGGCGCTCCGCGGGGTGAGCGTCCGGATCGACGAGGGGGAGTTCGTCGCGATCCTCGGCCCGTCCGGGTCGGGCAAGTCCACGCTCATGCACCTGCTCGGCTGCCTGGACCGCCCGACCGGCGGGCTCCTGCGCATCGGCGGCAAGGACGTCGCCAAGCTCAGCGAGACCGAGCTCGCCGAGCTCCGCAATTCGCAGATCGGCTTCGTCTTCCAGTCGTTCCACCTGCTCGCCCGGACGAGCGCCAGGGAGAACGTGGCGCTCCCGCTCGTCTATCGCGGGATGTCGCGTGGCGAACGGCGGCGCCGGGCCGTCGCCGCGCTCGGCACCGTGGGCCTGGCGCACCGGCTCGATCACCGGCCCAGCCAGCTGTCCGGCGGTGAACAGCAGCGGGTGGCGATCGCGCGGGCGCTGGTCGGCGAGCCCGGGGTGGTGCTGGCGGACGAGCCCACCGGCAACCTCGACACCCGTACCGGCCACGAGGTGATGGACCTGCTGGAGCGGCTCAACACCGAGCAGGGCGTGGCGATCGTCCTCGTCACGCACGAGCCGGACGTTGCCGATCGGGCCCGGCGGCAGATCCACATCCGCGACGGCCTCATCGAACGTGATGTCTCGTGAGGCTCGGCGAGTCGTTCCGGGTGGCGCTGGAGGCGCTGCGGGTCAACCGGCTGCGCAGCGCGCTGACGATGTTCGGCGTGGTCGTCGGGGTCGCGGCCGTGGTGGTGCTGGTGGCGATCGGGACCGGGGCCCGCAACCTGGTGGAGAACGAGATCGAGGGGCTCGGCTCCAACATCATCTTCGTCGCGCCGGGGGAGTTCTCGTTCGGCGCGGTGCCCACGATCAGCCGCATGCGGTTGGAGGACGTCACCTACCTCGGGCGGGTGACGGGCGACGAAGGGCAGATCGCCGTCGCCCTCAACTCCGGCGAGATCGTCCGGGCGGGCCGCGCGCAGACGTTCTCCAGCATCGTCGGCGCGAACGAGAACGTGCAGAACGTCTTCGACCGGCCGCTGCGCCGGGGCCGCTACCTCAGCCGCACGGACGTCGAGACCCGGCGCAGGGTCGTCGTGCTCGGCTCGGACATCGCCCGCCGGCTCTTCGGGGACGTCGATCCGGTGGGCCGCCAGGTCGCGATCGCGGGCGGCACGCGGTTCCGTGTCGTCGGGGTCTTCGAGGAGGTCGGGCAGACGTTCGGCCAGACGCGGGACGCCGAGGTGCACGTCCCGGTCACCACGGCGCAGCGGATGTTCGGCGTCGACCGGATCGACTTCATCGCCATCCGCGCGCCGACGAGCGGCGACATCCCGCGCCTCCAGAAGGAGGTCGTGGACGCCCTCCAGCGCAAGTACCAGGGCGAGCAGTTCTCGGCGATCACGCAGACGCAGCTGCTCGGCACCATCGGCACCGTGCTGAGCGCGCTCACCGGCGTGCTGGCCGCGATCGCCGCGATCTCCCTGCTGGTCGGCGGGGTCGGCGTCTCCAACATCATGCTGGTGAGCGTGCGCGAGCGAACCCGGGAGATCGGGCTGCGCAAGGCCCTGGGCGCCCGGCAGCGCGACATCCTGGCCCAGTTCCTGGTGGAGGCGGTGCTGCTGACCACGATCGGCGGCACGGCCGGGATCCTGCTGGGCGCCGGTCTCTCGGTCGCGATCACGGCCGTGTCGCCCGTCCCGGCCGCGATCACCTGGTGGTCGCCCGTGCTGGCGTTCCTGGTGTCGGCCGGGGTCGGCATCTTCTTCGGCGTCGTCCCGGCCCGGCGCGCGGGACGCCTCGACCCCGTCATCGCCCTCCGCACGGAATGAGCGCTCTGCGCTGGATGAGCCCCCGCACTGGGTGAGTGCTCCGCACTGGGTGTTCAGATGTGTTCCATCACCATGACCGCCGTCGTGCCCGGTTCCAGTGCTCGGAAGATGTGCGGGGCGTCGCCCGGATAGCTGACGTAGTCGCCCGGTCCCAACTCGGCCGGCTCCTCGGCCGGCCCGACGAGCGCGCGGCCGGCGCCGATCACGACGTGTTCGGACGTGCCGGGCATGTGCGGTTCGGAGATCCGGGGCTCGCCGGGCTGGACGTCCAGGCGGTAGATGTCGCGGCGGGCGTTGGGCGGGCATGAGGCCAGGAGGGTGGCGGCGTAGCTGGCGTGCTCGGAGTGGGTGACCGGGCCCTCTCCGGCGCGGATGACCTGAACGTGGCGGCGTGGCGGCTCGACCAGCCTGCTGAACGGGACGCCCAGCGCGACGCCGAGCGCCCACAACGTCTCCACGCTGGGATTTCCGGCTCCCGACTCCAGCTGGGACATCGTGGACTTGGCGATGCCGGCCCGCTTGGCCAGCTCGGTCTGGGAGATGCCGGCGCGCTCGCGTTCGCGGCGGATCGACGCGGCGATCAGGTCGAGGGGCGGGCCCTGCTGCTCCGGCACGTGTTCGCTCCAGACGTCCAGGAGTTCGATTTGACGAACTTGACTATGTGTGTTCATTCTAATGGACATGCGTACATTCTGGCGAACACTCGATCGGCAGACCCTGCGCGACATCGCCCTGGTCTGCGTGGCCGACGCGCTCGTGGGCGCCTCGTTCGGTGCCATCGCCGTCTCCGGCGGCCTCGACGCGTGGGTGCCCATCACCATGTCCCTGCTGGTCTTCGCGGGCGGGGCCCAGTTCGCCGCGATCGGCGTGGTCCTCGCCGGGGGCGGCGCGGTCGCGGCCGTGGCGACCGGCCTGGTGCTCAACGCCCGGCTGCTCCCGTTCGGCTTCGCGGTCTCCGACGTGCTGGCGGGCCGCGGCCGGCTCCTGGGCGCGCACCTGATCATGGACGAGGCCGTCGCGTTCACCATGCGCCACACCGATCCGCGCCACCGCCGCGCCGCGTTCTGGATGTGCGGCGTGGCGCTGTTCGTGGTCTGGAACGTGTCGGTCGTGCTCGGCGCGTTCGCCGGCGGGATCATCGGTGACACCGACGCCCTCGGCCTGGACGCGGCTTTCCCCGCCGTCCTCCTCGCGCTCGTCCTGCCCGCCCTCCGCGACCGCGGCACGCGGAACGCCGCCCTCCTGGGCGCGGCCGTGGCGCTGGCGGCGACGCCTTTCCTCCCCGCCGGAGTGCCCGTGCTGCTGTCGCTGGCCGGACTGGTGCTCTACGTCCCCGAGATGAGAAGGAAGGAGGTGGCTCGCTGATGCCGCTGGCCGCCCTCCTCGTCCTGGCCGCCGGAACCTACGCGTTCAGGCTGGCCGGGCCGGTCCTCCAGCACCGGCTGGAGATCCCCGACCGGCTGCGGCGGCTGCTGCCCGTCGCCGCCGCCGTCCTGCTGATCACGCTGGTGGTCACCGCCGCCCTCACCGAGGGGCATGGCTTCGCGGGCTGGGCCAGGCCGGCGGGAGTCCTCGTCGCGGGCGTCCTGGCCGTGCGGCGTGCCCCGTTCCCGGTGATCGTGATCGCCGCCGCCGCGACCACGGCCGTGCTCCGGCTCTGCGGCCTCGACTGATCCCGCCCGGGAATGGCCTTGTCTGCACCAGAATGCCTGACGTGTTCAAAGAGCTTGATGAGGTCGACTGGGCTTCCATGAGCCACGCCTACGGTCCTGCCACGGAAGTGCCCGATCTGCTGCGGGGCCTGCTCTCGGCGGACGCCGCCGAACGCGAGATCGCCCTTGACGGCATGTACGGCGCGGTGCACCACCAGGGGGACGTTTACGACTCCACCCTTGCGACCCTTCCCTTTCTCCTGGAAGCGGTCGCCGATCCTGGAGTACCCGACCGGGGACGCATTCTCGCTCTCCTGGCCAGCATCGGTGGCGTGGACGTCGAGGGCGACTTGGACGAGGGTGACGATGAGGACGCCGAGGCGGACTACGAGGATGATGAGGACGCCGAGTGGGACCAGAACTACCGCATGGCGCACGAAGCGGTGGCCCGCTCGACGCCTCTCTTCCTGAGCCTGCTCGACGATCCGGACGCGGCTGTCCGCAACGGTGCGTTCCGTGCGCTGACGGCATGCCGGGAGCACGCCGACGAGATCGTTCCCGCGCTCCAGCGGCACTTTCCGGCCGAGGACGATCCGCAGAATCGGCTGGATCTCATCGACGCCATCGGAGCGGTGGGCAAGCAAAAGGCAGGTGCCTGGCTGGCCGCCGTCGCGGTCCAGCACACCGATCCGGCGGTGCGGCTGGCCGCGTTCGTCCAGGTCGCCCGGGTCGCTCCGGAGGCCCTGCCGGACGGCATCGTCCCGACCGCCCTCGGGCTGATGGACGAGGCCGTCGCGACGGCAGGGCCGCCCCGAGGACCTCAGGACCTCCCGTCGACACCGACGCTGGTCGGCAGTCTGCGGGAGATGCGCGAGAACGCCGACGCCGGGCGCCGCGCTCCCGAACTGCAGCAGCTCATCCGGGGGCTCGACCGGGCCCTGGGGGATCGAGTGGCGGATCGGATCGAATTCCTCTCCGCGCTTCTCCTGTCGCCTGACTGGGGACGGCGGGTCGACGCCGTGTGGGCCACCAGCGGGCTCTTCCGCGGCTGGCGCGGTCCGTACGACGACCTGGTGAGGCTGCTCGGCCGCCAGCTCGCCGATCCCGAACCACGGTTGTCCTACGCCGCGGCGTCCATCATCAAAGACCTCTTCGGACTGGCGGCACCGGCGGCTGACGACCTCGCGGAGTATCTGGCCCAGGCCCCGCGGGAGTCCGGCGGCGGCTTCGGCCGGCGGTCCGGCTGGATCTCGGTCTATTCACAGGGCCCCTCCACACTCGGCGCGCCGCTTCTGGCGCTGGCCCGTCTCGGCGATCCGCGTGCACTTCCCATGCTGCGCTGGGCCCTGGAACGGCCCGAGCCGCCTCGTGACATCGACGCCGGGCTCGACGGTATGGGCGAGCGGGCGGCGGAACTCATCACGCCGATCATCCGGCGGCTGCGTGACCTCTCCAGGCCGGACGGGTACGACGCGCACCGTAGCGGGCTCGCCAGGGTGCTCGGGACCCTCGGCCCGCTCGCCGCCCCTGCGGTGCCCGAGCTCATGGACATGCTGCGCAGGGACCCGGGTGCGGACCCGGCCATCCGGGCACTCGGCCGGATCGGCCCGGAGGCCGCCCCTGCGGTGCCGATGTTGCGCGAGCTCCTCGCGAACGAGCGCCCGCAGACCAAGGCCGCTCAGGCGCTCTGGGAGATCGAGGGCGATCCGGATCAGGTGCTGCCGACTCTTCGGCGATGCCTCACCGAGGTCGACGGTCAGGAGCGCAACGCGGCCGTCGCTCTGGCGGCGATGGGCGTGGACGGTGCTCCGGCGGCGGACAGCCTGCGCGGCCTGCTCGACGACGGAACACAGCAGTGGATCAGGCTGGACGCGGCGGTGGCGCTGTGGCGGACCACGGGCGACGCTGAGACGGCGCTCCCCGTCCTGCTCGGCCTCTGGAACGAGAACGCCTATGCCCGTTCACACATCGCCCGTACCGCCGGCGAGATGGGTGCGGCCGCCCAAGCCGCCCTGCCGGTACTGCGCCGCGAGCTGGCGACCGCGCGCCGCCACAACCATGACATCAACGGCGGCCACTCGATCCACGATGACGAACTGCTCCTGCGCGAGTGCACCACCGCCCTGGCGCGCATAGCACCCGGCGAGGGCTGAGCCAGGCGCCTTGGATCAGCGGCTTGAATTGGCGAAGCACCTCCGCGGGCCGCGGTCGGGGCACCAGGCGGCCGGCGGAGGTGCTTCAAGTCCGTGCGTCAGGCGACGGCTTCCGATTCGGCCGCCGACGCGGTGGCGATGGCTTCGCGGATGAAGCGGGCCGTCTCACGCATGGCCGCGCTCGCTTCCGGCAGGACACGGTTGAGGATCTGGAAGACGTGCATCTGCCCCTTCCAGACCTGGAGCTCGCAGGCGATGCCCGCGCCGGTGAGCGCCTCGGCGAACGCCTCCGCCTCGGGCCGGAGGACCTCGGCGCCGCCCACCTGGATCAGGAACGGCGAGGTCTCGCCCCAGGGGCAGGTGAGCAGGGCCAGCCGCGGGTCGTCGAATCCGGCTGGCCCCACTACGAGGCGGGCGACCTTCTGGGCCGCGTAGGCGCTGATGTACGGGTCGCGGGCACGCCGCTGCTCGGCCGTCGACAGCTCGCAGGTCAGATCGACCCAGGGCGAGAAGAGCACCGTCCCGGCCGGGCGGGGGAGCCCGGTCCGGCAGATCTCGCCGGTCAGGGACGCCGCGAGGTGCCCGCCGGCCGAGTCGCCGGCGATGACGATGCCGCTCGCCGGGACGCCGCGGGCGAGCAGCCAGCGGTAGGCCGCCAGGGCGTCTTCGAGCGGCGCGGGGAACGGGTGCTCGGGGGCCATCCGGTAGCGCGGGACCAGGACGGGGATTCCGGTCTCCACGGCCAGCCGCGTCGTGATGGGACGGTGCGTCCTGGGCGAGCAGACGACGTACGCGCCGCCGTGCAGGTAGAGGATCGCCCCGTCGTCGCGGCGCTCGCCCGTGCGGGAGGTGACCCACTCGCCGACGACCGGACGTTCCTCGCGGCCGGTCTCGACCTGGGGGTCGACCAGCGGCTTGATCCGTACGTCGCGTCCGACGGGCACCAGGCGGGCCGCGGCGTCCACGGTCGACCGGGCCGTGCGCAGGCCTCGCGCGTGGCTCGGCACATGATGGATGAACGGGCGGAGGCTGAGCCTCAGCGCCTGGGAGATGGCGCGGCTGCGCACCGTTGGACGGCGGGTGAAGGGCGGGGTGCGGGGAGAGGCGGTGCGTGCGGCCGGATGGCGGGGGGCGGCTGCGACTCCCGGCAGAGGGGTGACCTCTGCCGGCAGGTGGTTCGAAGCGATCGGGTCCATCTACACCCCAGCTGGCTTTTGTTTCTTTCCTGTTACATAGATGCCCCTTTTGTCGGATAGTTCACGTAACAACTTTGTGTCAGCGTCAGAGATTTGGCCCCGGTCATGATGATCTACGCGGGCCGGCTGTGATCCAGGCCACGGGTAAGCGATTGCGGACATAGCGATACCGTGAGGTCATGAGCAGCGCCGACTCCCCTGAATCTCCCCGGAACTGCGGGCTCACGGTCTTCTGGGACGACCGGCTCATCTCCTACGACTTCGGTCCGAGCCATCCGCTCAACCCGGTCCGGGTCGAGCTGACGATGGCGCTGGCCCGCGAGTACGGCCTGCTGGACGCGGCGAACGTCACCGTCAAGGACTTCGCCACCGCCGACGATGAGCTGCTGGGCCTCGTCCATGAGGACGCCTATATCGCCGCGGTGAAGCACGCGGGCGCGACAGGGCTGCCCGAGCTGAAGCACGGCCTCGGCACCGCCGACAACCCGGTCTTCCTAGGAATGCACGAGGCTTCGGCGCTCGTGGCAGGAGCATCGGTGGCTGCGGCACGTGCGCTCTGGGAGGGCGAGACGGAGCACGCCGCCAACGTCTCCGGCGGTCTGCACCACGCGATGCGTGGTGCGGCGAGCGGCTTCTGCGTCTACAACGACGTGGCGATCGCCATCGCCTGGCTCCTGGAGAACGGCGCCGAACGTGTCGCGTACGTCGACGTCGACGTGCACCACGGCGACGGAGTCCAGGCGGCCTTCTACGACGACCCCCGGGTGCTCACGATCAGCCTGCACGAGACGCCGCGCACGCTCTTTCCCGGCACCGGCTTCCCGAACGAGATCGGCGGCCGCGACGCCCACGGCACGGCGGTCAACGTGGCGCTCCCGCCGGGCACGGGCGACGCCGCGTGGCTGCGCGCGTTCGACGCGGTCGTGCCGCCGCTGCTGCGCGAGTTCCGGCCGCAGGTGCTGGTCACCCAGCACGGCTGCGACAGCCACGCGCTCGACCCGCTCGCGCACCTCTCCCTCAGCGTGGACGGGCAGCGGACGGCGTACGCGGCGCTGCACAGGCTGGCGCACGAGGTCTCCGGCGGCCGCTGGCTGCCCACCGGCGGCGGTGGATACGAGCTGGTGCAGGTGGTGCCGCGGGCGTGGACACATCTGCTCGCCGAGGCCGCGGGGCGCCCGATCGAGCCCGAGACGGCCACGCCGGAGCCATGGCGTGACTTCGTCCGCGAACGGACCGATGAGATCGCGCCACGGCGCATGACGGACGGGACAGGCACGGTGGAGGTGCGCACGTGGGGGGACGGCTACGACCCGGCCAACCCGGTCGACCAGGCGGTGCTGGCGACCCGGCGGGCGGTGTTCCCCGAGCACGGCCTCGACCCGATGATGGACGTCTGATGGCGGGCGGCATCAGCGGTTCCGGTGGCCCCACGCGCGCCGAGCTGCGCGCCCATCTCGTCCGCACGATGATCGCCGGCGAGGTGGCCACACCGCGGCAGAACAACCTGCTCCACTACCGGCGGATGGCGGCGCGCAACCCGTACTACCTGTTCGGGATGGATCTCAAGCCGACCTGGACCGAGCGCGAGATCCTGCGGGTCATGGTCGAGCGCTGTGGCGTCGACCCGAACCCGCTGCACCTGTACGGGGACGACACGATCGATCCCGAGCTCACCATCGACGCGCTGGAGGCGATGGGCGACCGGATCGGGCTCGCCGCCGAACGGCGCGAGCGGGTCGTCCTGGCGACCGGGCACCCGGCCACCCTCACGCCCGTCTACCAGGCGGTGGCGCGCGCCCTCGCCCGGCGCGGCTGCGAGATCCTGACCCCGGCGGCCGGCTGGACGTACGAGATCGACACCTCCTACGGCACCGCGCTGCGGCGCATCGTCTACGCACCCGAGGGGGTGGCGATGCTGGAGGGGGACGACGGGCGCACGCACCACACCCACGACGCCGCTCCGATGGAGGCGATGCTCGCCGATCTGGCGGCCGCTTCTACTCCTGCGGAGCGATCTCGGGAACTCGAACGGGGCAGTTGGCCGGATCTGGCCATCGCCGATCATGGCTGGGCGGGCGCGGCCGGACAGGCGGGCATCGACACCGTGGGCTTCGCGGACTGTAACGATCCAGCGTTGTTCGCCGGCGCCGACGAGGGCAAGATCGACGTGGCGGTGCCGCTCGACGACGGCGTATCGCCGCACCATTACGCCCCAATGACCGCGTATCTCCTCGGCCGGGCGGGCCTCGCCTGACTGGCCGGGCGCCCCGCGCCGTGCAGCGTGTGACGCGTGAGGGTCACTGCGTGTGACGTGATGGCCGTACCGGGACGGTTGGTTCGGTCCAATGCCGCCGGTGGCGCCTGAGTCGCAGGTCATCGCCTGGTTTCGGCTTACAAGTGTTCGTCGTGTGACGCCATGTGCCGTCATGTCCACGCTGTGTACGGAAGCGGACTGTGGCCGTTCCGTCAGGCCGGATACGGAATTGGGTGGAACTCCCCTCTTGCGACTGTGGATACACGATTTACGCTGGAGGAAGTACACGTGCGTGATCAAAGTCACCCAAAGGGCCGGTGCGCGGCACGTGTGGAAGAGGGCGTCCGATGAGCTCAGGCGAGCGACCTCTGAGTGAGGTCAGGTTCCTGACTGTGGCCGAAGTGGCGGCGGTGATGCGGGTGTCCAAGATGACCGTCTACCGCCTCGTCCACTCAGGCGAGCTGCCCGCGATCCGCGTGGGACGCTCGTTCCGGGTTCCCGAGCAGGCCGTTCACGACTATCTGCGCGACGCGTTCATCGAAGCCGGATAAAGGCGGTAATCACCGTCGACGGAGGACATGCCCGCCGTCCCGGAGGGTATGGCGGGGTCATGCTCCACGACCCCGCGACGTTCTTCACATCCGGCCGTGCAGGGGGCAATGGCACGGAATCTGCTGGCAACACACGGGGATGGGCAGAAGGGCAGGGACAGCGACCGGCCGGCGGCCTCGACGGGGCCGCCGGAGCCGGTGCCCGGGACGCCGGGGGCGGCAGGGACGCCCGCGGTGACCCGGGCATCGGCGTGCCCGCGACCGCCGGTGATCCCGGTTCTGTGACGACCGGCGGCCAGAGCGCCACCGAGGCAGCGGTACCCTTGGGCAGCGGACCGTGCACGATCGTCGAGACATCGCCGAACGGCAGGTCCCTCTCCTGTACCACTCCGGATACGCCGAGCGAGGTCTCGTGGGCTCTGTCATCAAGAAGCGCCGCAAGCGGATGGCTAAGAAGAAGCACCGCAAGCTGCTGAAGAAGACGCGTATTCAGCGTCGTAACAAGAAGTAAACACGCAGGCTACTCAGCCGTAAGGGGTGGGGTGCACAGTGTCCTCTATGCCCTCCGCCGCGGCTCGCGTCGTACTGGTGACGGGTGTCTCCCGTTTCCTAGGGGCGCGGGTCGCGAACACCCTCCAGGCCGATCCGGGCATCGAACGGGTCATCGGCGTGGACACGGTCCCCCCTGCGACGTCGCTCGGGCGCACCGAGTTCGTTCGCGTCGACATCCGTACGCCGAGCATCGCGAAGGTCATCTCCGCCGCTGAGGTCGACACGGTGGTCCACCTGAATCTGGTGACCTCCCAGATCGGCCCGCGGTCGAAGATGAAGGAATTCAACGTCATCGGCACGATGCAGCTGCTTGCGGCGTGCCAGCGGTCGCCGGACATGCGCAAGCTCGTCGTGCGGTCCTCGGCCGCCGTCTACGGGTCCTCGCCGATGAACCCGGCGGTCTTCGCCGAACGCGACGAGCCCGTCGAGGCCCCGGCGTCCGGCTACGCCAAGGACGCCGTGGAGGTCGAGGGCTACGTGCGCGGCCTGCGCCGGCGCCGGTCCGACCTGACGGTCTCGGTGTTGCGCTTCGCCAACTTCCTCGGGCCGGGGGTCGACTCCCCGCTGACCCGCTATCTCCGCATGCCCGTCGTGCCGACGGTGCTGGGCTTCGACCCGCGGCTGCAGTTCGTGCACGAGGACGACGGCATCGAGGTGCTGCGGCGGATGACCGTCGAGGACCATCCCGGCACGTTCAACGTCGCCGGTGACGGAGTGCTGCTCCTCTCCCAGGCCCTGCGCCGCGCCGGCCGCTCGTACGTGCCCATGCCCGCGCCCTCGGTGTCCGCGCTCGGTGACCTGGGGCGGCGCTTCGGCGGCCTCTCGGGCTTCTCGCCAGAGCTGCTGCGCCTGCTGATGTACGGCCGGGTCATCGACACGGCCCGGCTCGAGAACGAGCTCTCCTGGCGCCCCAAGTACGGCTCGGAGGCCGCGTTCGCCGACTTCGTCTCGTCGCAGGGACTGCACCGCACCCCGCCGCTCGAACTGCTCGACCGCCTGGCCGCGGTGCTCGCCCGCGACTGACCACGGAGGTTCCCATGAAGGCGCACCAAGAGCGATTCGACGGGGACGCCCAGATCATCCCGCTGAACGTGACCCAGCACGACGAGGAACCCCAGCGCAACCCGGTCGAACGCAAGATCGCCTCCGGCCTCGCCTTCCTGCGCCGCCGGCTCGCGGGCGACTACGACGTCGACGAGTTCGGCTTCGACCCGGAGTTCAACCGCTCGGTCCTGCTGCCGGTGGCCCGTGCCCTCTACGAGCGCTGGTTCCGGGTGGAGATCTTCGGCCTCGACAACGTGCCGGCCAAGGGCGGCGCCCTCATCGTCGCCAACCACTCGGGGACGCTCCCCATCGACGGGATCATGCTCTCCGTCGCGATGCACGACCACGCCCAGCGCGACCTCCGCCTGCTCGGCGCCGATCTCGTCTACCAGGTGCCCGTCCTCGGCCACCTGTCCCGCAAGGCCGGGCACACCCTGGCCTGCCACTCCGACGCCGCGCGCCTCCTCGACAAGGGCGAGCTCGTCGGCGTCTTCCCCGAGGGCTTCAAGGGCGTCGGCAAGCCGTACGCCGACCGCTACAAGCTGCAGCGCTTCGGCCGCGGCGGCTTCGTCGAGACGGCCCTCCGCGCCGACGTGCCGATCATCCCGTGCGCCATCGTCGGCGCCGAGGAGATCTATCCCAAGATCGCCGACCTCAAGCCCCTGGCCCGCCTCCTCGGCGTCCCCTACTTCCCGGTCACGCCCACGTTCCCCTTCTTCGGCCCCCTGGGCCTGGTGCCCCTGCCGTCCAAGTGGATGATCCAGTTCGGCGAGCCCATCCCCATGGACGAGTACGACGCCACCGCCGCCGACGACCCGATGACCCTCTTCAACCTCACCGACCACGTGCGCGAGAACGTCCAGCAAATGCTCTACGACACCCTCCTCCGCAGAGGCTCTGCCTTCTTCTAGCTCACAACATCCTCGCCTAGCGGCTCGGATGTCGCTCGCGTAACAAGCAGCTCACCAGCGAGGGGACGGTCAGGGCGTCGCTCGCGTGCTGGACTCACCGGATGGGGAGTTACTCGCCGACATGGAGGAGCGTCGTTCGCGTGATCGGCGACGCCTGCCACGCACGCGAGCGCGCTACCTGAGCCGGAGCGAGCGCCAGCGAAGCTTCGCGCGAAGATCGCGAAGCGATGTCGCGCTCGCCGCTTTCGCGGTTCGGGCCTGAGCCGCTAGGCGAGGGCTCGAGGCCGGAAAGGAATTAAGAACGGTAGTGCTTGCGGAGGGCTATGCCGGCGGCTACGCCGCCGGCCAGGGCGCCGGCGCCGGCGGCGGCGGGGAGGGCGACCATGGTCACCTTGCGGCCGGTGCGGAAGTCGTGGATCGGCCACTCGTGTTCTTTGGCGTGGTCGCGCAGGTCTCCGTCGGGGTTGACGGCGTGCGGGTGGCCGACGGCGGTCAGCATGGGGAGGTCGTTGATCGAGTCGCTGTAGGCGGCGCAGCGGCTCAGGTCGAGGCCCTCGCGCTGGGCCAGGGCGCGGACGGCCTCGGACTTGGCGGGGCCGTGCAGGAGGTTGCCGACGAGGCGGCCGGTGTAGACGCCGTCCTTGGTCTCGGCGACGGTGCCGAGGGCGCCGGTGAGGCCGAGGCGGTGGGCGATGGTGCGGGCCACCTCGACGGGGGTGGCGGTGACCAGCCAGACCTGCTGGCCCGCGTCCAGGTGCTGGAGGGCGAGGGTGCGCGTGCCGTGCCAGATGCGGTCGGCCATCACCTCGTCGTAGATCTCCTCGCTGAGCCGGACGAGGTCGGTGACCTTCTGGCCGGCGACGAAGGCCAGCGCGGCCTCGCGGGCGCTGCTGATGTGCTCGGCGTTCTCGGAGCCGCGCAGCCGGAACGCGGCCTGGCCCCAGGCGAACATGGCCAGGTCGCGCATCGTGAAGAGCTTGCGGCTGGCGAGGCCCCGCGCGAAGTAGTAGATCGACGCGCCGCGCATCATCGTGTTGTCGACGTCGAAGAACGCGGCGGCGCTCGGATCGGGGTCGGGCAGGGGCTCGCTCACGGCCGCCGCGGCGGCGGCCGCCTCGCCCGCGCTCACCGGGTCCTCGTCCTTGTCGCGCTGCCAGAATCGACGCATGTGCCCGAGCCTAGTCAACGGTCTCCGTCCGGCCGTCGGTTCGGCCGGAATTGCGATGGTCCTCACCTCCGTTCAGCACAGCCGTCACCAGTCGCTCGCGCAGGACCGCGCGGAACTCCGGATCCGGCTCCGCCCTGCGCATCTGTAGGCCTGACAGCGGATTGCCGCTGTCACCCTCTCCCTTGGCCCGCCTTGTTCTCATGTCGCCTTCTCTCGGCCTCACCCGGCTGAGCCGGGCTCGGCACCCCCACTGCGAAATGCGGTCCTGCCCGCAAGAACGAGCATGGGCCTGCGGGGTTACGGGGAGACGCCCAAAAGCGGTCAGGATCGCAGGTCGTCGGGGAGCATGCGCGCCAGCGACCGGACGGCGCGGTACTGCAGGGCCTTGATCGCCCCGCCCTTCTTGCCCATGACCAGCGCCGTCTCGGCGACGGAGAGGCCGTGCAGGAAGCGGAGCACCACGCATTCCTGCTGTTCGGAGCCGAGCCGCCGGACCGCCGCGAGCAGGGTCTTGTTGGTCATCGAGTCCAGGACGGCCCGTTCGGGGCCTTCCTGGGGGCGGTCGGGTTCGAGCAGTTCGGCGGTGCAGACCTCCAGCCGGTAGCGGCTGGACTTGAAATGGTCCGCGACGAGGTTGCGCGCGATCGTCACCAGCCAGGCGCCGAAGTCCTTGCCCTGCCAGTTGAAGTCACGGATGCGGCGGAGGGCCCTCAGGAAGGTCTCGCTGGTCAGGTCCTCGGCGAGGGAATGGCCGCCGACCCGGTAGTACACGTACCGGTAGACCAGTTCGACGTAGTGGTCGTAGAGGGAGCCGAACGCCTCGGCGTCGCCGTCGCGGGCCCGCAGGACGAGCGCCTTGATGGTCTCGCCGCGTTCCTCGTCGGCATGGCCGGGAGCGGTCGGCTCGGGCTGAGGGGTCGGTCGACGGAGCAACGTCACTCGGGCATCGAGGGTCAAGCTGCTCATGCAGTTCTCCTCGGGGCGTACGCGACCTCCGGCGTGAAAAGCCACTCTAGATACCGAGGGGTACGCCAGGCAATGGTGTGCCCCTGGACAACCCCGTCTATATAAGGACGAACGGGTCGTTGGAACGGTGCGATCTCCCGTGCTTCCTCGGGCACGGTTACCCGTCATCGCTCGGAATCGGGCACCATGGGGCCCGATGGTCGATGCTGCTCTCGCGCTGCTGGCGACCCTTGGCGCTCTGGTGGCCACGGGGTTGCTCATTTCGCGCGCCTACAAGGACCGGCTGCTCTACCTGATCGCGTGGTCGCTGACCTCGGTCGGGATCGCGGTCGCGCTCGCGTCGATGGCGCTGGGCTTCCTGCTCGGCTTCAACGACGCGCTGTTCCGGGTCATGGAGCTGGGCGGCGCCCTCATCGCGCCGATCTGGCTGGCGCTCGGCATGGTCGAGCTGATCGCGCGGATCGTCCAGGTGCGGTTCGCCGCCTGGCTGTTCGCGGTGTCCTACACCGTCGTCGCGACGGTGATCCTCATGCTCGATCCGCTGCACGGCTCGTTCAGCAAGAAGCTGCCCAAGCCGACCCAGATCTATGACGCGCTGCCGCCGCTGCTGATCAACGGCGCGCACCTCATCGCGGTCCTCGCGCTCGTCGCGTGCGCCATCGTCACCGCGCTGCTGGCCAGCAAGCAGGACCGCGAGGCCTACGAGCTGCTCATCCCCATCGCCCTGGTGGCCCTGGCCGGGGTGCTCGTCGTCGCCGGCAGCCGCGGCTTCCTGCCCGGGGCGGTCGCCGCCGTCGCCCTCGGCGGCGCCGCCGGGCTGATCTGGTACGGCGGGATGCGCACTTTGCCTGTCTACGCCGACGACGACGGCGGTTACGCGGGTGACGAGTACGGCGAGGAGGCCGGGTCCGGCTACGCCGACCAGGCCTACGCCCCGCCGCCCCCGCCGCCGGTCGACGCCCAGCACACCGCCGTGGCGGGCGCGCCGCCCGTCCCGGCGGGTCCGCCCGTCCCGCCGCCCAAGCCCGCGACCAAGCGCGGCGAGCTCCGCTTCCCCGACCCGGCCGCGAGCGAGGAGCTCCGCTTCCCCGATCCGCCCGCCCCGACCGCGATCGACGACATGAAGGTCGCCGGGCCGTCCGGTCTGGACGGCTTCGGCGCCGGCTCGCTCGCCGCGAGCGCCCTGGGAGCGGCAGGAGCCGCCGGTGTGGCAGGTGCCGCGGGCGCCGCCGGTCTCGCCGGCGCGGGCGCCGCGCTCGGTGGCGCCCTGGGCGGCCTCGGCTTTGGCGATCTGTCCCGCGCGTGCGGGCAGATCACCGTCTACACGCTGCTCGACGGCCGGGAGGAGGCGTTCGACCGGCTGGCCGAGGAGTTCGTCCGGGCGGCGCGCGCCGCCGAGCCGGACACCCTGATCTTCGCCTGCCACGAGGTGGTCAACGCCCCGACGCAGCGGATCTTCTACCAGCTGTTCCGGGACGAGCCGTCGTTCGCCTCGCACCGGCAGCAGCCGCACCTGCAGCGGTTCCTGACCGACTCGCGCACCCACGTGATCGCCACCAACATCATCGAGCTCAAGCTCGGCGCGACGAACCTGGCGGCGCCGCCGTCCCCGGCCACGCCCGACCACCCCCGCCGGTGAGCTGATCATGGACGTTCTCATCACCCTGCTCGGCAAGCCCGGCTGCCACCTGTGCGACGACGCCCGTGAGGTGATCCGCCGGGTGGCGGCGGAGCTGGACGTCCGCTGGGAAGAGCGCGACATCACCCTCTCCGAGGACGACACCCGGGAGTACTGGGAGCACATCCCGGTCACCCTGATCAACGGGGTGCAGCACGACTTCTGGCGCGTGGACGAGGCTCGGCTGCGCCGCGCCCTCAAGGAATTGCGGTAATCCGCCGCCGCCGCGGTAATTTTCTCTAATCGGAAATGTCTAGTCAGTCACACCTTCCGGACCAGTACCGTGGAACGGAAGCGTTCCGGCGTTGCCGCTGAACCCGGTGTGGTCAGGGCTTTCGGTGGTTCGACGGCCGGGTGGACGGATCTCGTACGCCGGGGGCGACTTTGTGCATGTATTCACAAAGGCTTAATCTGGTGGATGGTCCTGGGCTGTCACCGGCTCCGGCCGGCCCGGGGCCAGGGGTTCTCGGGCCCCACCCCAAGCGTCGAGCCCCCGAAGAGCAGGCCGTGACTTCTCGACAGACCCGCACTCGCGATCGTGCCGATCGCGGCATTCCCGAAGCCACCGTGGCACGCCTGCCGGTCTACCTGCGGGCGCTGCACAGCCTGCAGGACCGCGGGGTCGCCACCGTGTCCTCGGAGGAGCTGGCCGCCGCCGCCGGCGTCAACTCCGCCAAACTCCGCAAGGACCTCTCCCACCTCGGCTCGTACGGCACCCGCGGTGTCGGATATGAGGTGGAGTACCTCGTCTACCAGATCTCTCGTGAACTCGGCCTGACCCAGGATTGGGTCGTGGCAATCATCGGGGTCGGTAACCTGGGCCGGGCGCTGGCCGGGTACGGCGGCTTCGCCTCTCGTGGCTTCCGCGTGGCGGGCCTCCTCGACGCCGACGACGAGATCGTCGGCGAGGAGATCTCCGGCCTCACCGTGGAGCACATCGACCGGCTGGAGGACATCATCGGCGAGCGCGGCGTCTCGATCGCCGTCATCGCCACGCCCGCGGGCGCCGCCCAGGGGGTGTGCGACCGGGTGGTGGCCTCCGGCGTGACGAGCGTCCTCAACTTCGCGCCCGTCGTGCTGTCGGTTCCCGAGGGAGTGGACGTGCGTAAGGTCGACCTGTCGATCGAGCTGCAGATCCTCGCGTTCCACGAGCAGCGCAAGGCCGGCGGTCCCGACGACTTCGACGCGCTGAACGGCGCCGCCCCCAAGGCGGCCGCACCACCGGGCGCCCCGGGGGGCGCCACGTCCACGCAGTATGTGGAGGCGGTAGAAGCATGAGCGTCTTGGTGGTGGGCCTCAGCCATCAGAGCGCACCCGTGGCCCTGCTCGAACGTGCCGCGGTGTCCGGCGACGATCTCGGCAAGCTGCTGCACGCGGTCGACGACTCGCCGCACGTGGCCGAGACGGCCATCGTGTCGACCTGCAACCGGGTCGAGGTCTACGCCGTGGTCGACAAGTTCCACGGCGGGGTCTCCTCGATCTCCGAGCTGCTGTCCCTGCATTCCGGCATCCCGCTCGACGATCTTTCCCGGCATCTCTACGTGCACTACGAGGACCGGGCCGTCCAGCACGCCTTCTCGGTGGCCTGCGGCATGGAGTCGATGGTCGTCGGCGAGGGGCAGATCCTCGGGCAGATCCGGTCGGCCCTCCGGCACGCCCAGGACGAGGGCACCATCGGCCGGGACCTGCACGACCTCCTGCAGCAGGCGCTGCGGGTGGGCAAGCGCGCCCACCACGAGACCGGCATCGATCAGGCCGGCGCGTCCCTGGTGAGCGTGGGCCTGGACGTGGCGCGGGAGCACCTCGGGCCGCTCGACCAGGTGAACGCCCTGGTGGTGGGGGCCGGCGCGATGAGCGGGCTGGCCGTCGCGACGCTGGCCAGGGCGGGCGCCCGCGAGATCGTGGTCGCCAACCGCACCTACGACAAGGCCGTCCGGCTGGCCGGTGACGCGACCGCGGCCGGGGTGGCCGCGCGGGCGATCGACCTGGCCGACCTCGACCGTGAGCTGGCCGGGGCCGACCTCGTCGTGTCCTGCACCGGCGCCGCGGGGCTGGTCATCACGAAGGGGCAGCTGGAGACCGCCGGCGCGACCGGGAACGGCCGCCGGTTCTTCCTCGACCTCGCCCTGCCGCACGACATCGATCCGGCCGTGGGCGACCTGCCCGGGGCCGCGCTCGCGGGGCTGGCCGAGCTGCGCACCGCCGAGCAGGCCGCCGAGGCGATCGGGCCGGAGGCCGTCGAGGCCGTCCGGGCCATCGTCGCCGCCGAGGTGGCCACCTTCCTCGGCGCCGCCCGCGCCGCCGCCGTGGCGCCGACCGTGGTGGCGCTGCGCAGCAAGGCCGCCGACGTCGTCGAAGCCGAGCTGGCCCGCCTGACCGGCCGGCTGCCCGAACTCGACGACAAGGCGCGCAAGGAGATCTCCCAGACCGTACGGCGCGTGGTGGACAAGCTCCTGCACGCGCCGACCGTACGAGTGAAGGAGCTGGCCGCGGCGCCCGGCGGCGACAGCTACGCCGACGCGCTGCGCGAGCTCTTCGACCTCGACCCGAAGGCACCCGAGGCCGTGACGCGAGCCGACATCACGAGCGAAGCGAGTGATGGCGGCGCAGCCGTCTTTGCCGGGGGGTCTGGGGGGGCGCCCCCCCAGCCCGGCAGAGCGAACATCACGAGCGAGGCCGGGGCCGCCAATGGGACCGTCAATCTCGAAGGAACCGGCACGTGACCGTACTCAGGCTCGGAACCCGCAAGAGTCTCATGGCGACGACCCAGTCCCAGCTGGTCGCCGACGCATTGTCCGAGCGTACGGGGCATGCCGTGGAGCTGGTCGGGGTAACGACCGAAGGTGATGTTTCCAAGGCTCTGCTCGCGCAGATCGGGGGGACCGGGGTCTTCGTCAACGGGCTCCGCGACAAGATCCTCTCCGGCGAGGTGGACTTCGCGGTGCACTCGCTGAAGGATCTGCCCACCGGCCCGGCCGACGGGATCGCGCTCGCCGCGACCCCGACTCGTGACGACCCCCGCGACGCCCTGTGCGGCCCGGCCAAGCTGGCCGACCTGCCCGCCGGGGCCCGCGTCGGCACCGGTTCGCCGCGCCGGGTGGCGCAGTTGCGCGCGCTCCGTCCGGACCTGAACGTGGTCCCGATCCGCGGCAACGCCGACACGCGGCTGCGCAAGGTCACCGACGGCGAGCTCGACGCCGTGGTGCTGGCCTACGCGGGGCTGACGCGGATCGGACGGCTGGAGGCGGTGGCCGAGGTCTTCGAGCCGGACCAGATGTTGCCCGCGCCGGGGCAGGGCTCGCTGGCCCTCGAATGCCGCGCCGATCGGGCCGATCTCCGCGAGCTTCTTGGAACGGTCGATGATCGCTCCACCAGGGCCGCGGTCGTCGCCGAACGCACGGTACTGGCGGTGCTCGAAGCGGGATGTTCGGCGCCCGTGGGAGCATACGCTGCCGAAGTAGAACAAAAGCTGCATCTGACCGCGTCCGTCGTCGCGCACGACGGGAGCCGCCAGGTCCGGCTGTCCGCAAGCGGCCACCTCGATGAGGCCGAACAGCTGGGGCGCGATCTCGCCGCCCGGCTGCTCGGCCAAGGGGCCGACCAGTTGATGGGGGAGCGCCTTGAGCCCCAGTAAGAGCCCCGCCGAGCAGAAGGACGGCCGCCGGGCCGCCGGTGCCGCGGCCGGTCTGGTCTCGCTCGTCGGCATGGGCCCGGGCGACCCGGGCCTGCTGACGTTGCGGGCCGCCGCCGTGCTGGGCCGCGCCGACGTGGTCGTCGTGAACCGTGCCGCCGTCCATCCCGAGTTCCTGTCCCACTGCCGCCCGGACGCCGAGATCCTCGACTCCGCCGACACCGACCCCGGCAAGGCGGCCGCCAAGGCGGCCAAGGCGGGCAAGCACGTCGTCCGGCTCTTCCAGGGCGACCCCGGGCTGGCCTGCGGGCTGGCCGCCGAGGGCGGCGCGCTGGCCAAGGCCGGCGTCCCGTTCGAGGTCGTGCCCGGCGTCTCGGCCGTCACCGGTGTGCCGGGCTACGCGGGCATCCCGCTCACCGACGCCAAGCACCGTGAGGTGCGCATCGTCGACGCCTCCGAGGGCGGCATCGACTGGGAGGCCTTCGCCGCGCCGCACGTCACCCTGGTGATCCTCGGCGCCGAGGGCACGGTCGGCGAGGTGGCCAAGGGCCTGATTGCCGTCGGCCGCCCCGAGACGACGCCCGCCGCGATGACCAGCCTCGGCACCACCACCGAGCAGGAGACCGTGGTCTCCACGCTGCAGCGGCTGGCCGCCGACACCAAGGGCATGGAGGCGCCCGCGCTGATCATCGTCGGCGACGTGGTCGGCTGGCGCGACAAGCTGTCGTGGTTCGAGACCAAGCCGCTGTTCGGGTGGCGGGTGCTGGTGCCGCGCACCAAGGAGCAGGCGGCCTCGCTGTCGGACCAGCTCCGCTCGTACGGCGCGGTGCCGGACGAGGTGCCGACGATCTCGGTCGAGCCGCCGCGGACGCCGCAGCAGATGGACCGCGCCGTCAAGGGCCTGGTGACCGGCCGCTACGAGTGGGTGGTGTTCACCTCCACCAACGCGGTCAGGGCGATCCGGGAGAAGTTCGTCGACTACGGCCTCGACGCCCGCGCGTTCGCCGGTCTCAAGGTCGCCGCGGTCGGTGAGCAGACCGCCGCCGCGCTCGTGGAGTTCGGCATCCAGCCCGACCTGGTGCCCGACGGTGAGCAGTCCAGTGAGGGCCTGGGCGCGGTGTGGCCGCCCTACGACGAGGACCTCGACCCGATCAACCGGGTGCTGCTGCCCCGCGCCGACATCGCCACCGACACCCTCATCGCCAAGCTCACCGAGCTCGGCTGGGAGTGCGAGGACGTCACCGCCTACCGCACCGTCCGGGCCGCGCCGCCGCCCGCGCCGATCCGTGAGGCGATCAAGGGCGGCGGGTTCGACGCGGTGCTGTTCACCTCGTCCTCGACGGTCAAGAACCTCATCGGCATCGCCGGCAAGCCGCACAACGTCACCGTCATCGCGGTGATCGGCCCGCAGACCGCCAAGACCGCGGAAGAGTACGGCCTGCGCGTCGACGTGATGGCCGAGAAGCCGTCGGTTTCGGCACTCGCCGAGGCCCTGGCGGAGTACGGTGCGAAGAGGAGGGCCGCCCAGGTCGAGGCCGGCGACCCGCTGCGCAAGCCCAGCCAGATGCGCCGGGGCGCCCGCCGCCGCAAGTAGTCCCTGCCGGGCGGCCACATCAGGAGAGAAGGGTCATGTCCGCACAGTTTCCCGTCGCGCGTCCCCGGCGGCTCCGCCGCACGCCCGCGCTGCGCCGGCTGGTCGCCGAGACCCGGCTCGCCCCCGCCGACCTGGTGCTGCCGATGTTCGTCAAGGAGGGCCTCGACGAGCCCAACCCGGTGACCTCCATGCCGGGCGTCTACCAGCACACCCGCGACAGCCTGCGCAAAGCGGCGCACGAGGCCGCCGAGGCCGGCGTCGGCGGGATCATGCTGTTCGGCATCCCGGCGGTGAAGGACGGCACCGGGGCGGGCGCCGACGACCCGGACGGCATCGTCCAGGCGGCCCTGCGCGACCTGCACTCCGACATCGGCGACACGATCGTCCTCATCGCCGACCTCTGCCTGTGCGAGTACACCGACCACGGGCACTGCGGCATCGTGACCCCGGCCGGTGAGGTCGACAACGACGCGACCCTCGAACGGTACGCCGCGATCGCCGGCGCCCAGGCCGCCGCGGGAGCCGCCGTCGTGGCGCCCAGCGGGATGATGGACGGGCAGGTCGGCGTGATCCGGGCCGCGCTCGACCGGGCGGGCCATCCCGACACCTCGATCCTCGCCTACTCCGCGAAGTACGCGTCGGCCTTCTACGGCCCGTTCCGCGAGGCGGCCGAGGGCGCCCCGCAGTTCGGCGACCGCTCCACCCACCAGCAAGACCCGGCCAACGCCGACGAGTCGCTCCGTGAGGTCCTCCTCGACCTCGACGAGGGCGCCGACATGGTCATGGTCAAGCCCGCCGGCGCCTACCTCGACGTCGTCCGCCGGGTGCGCGACGCGGTCGACGTGCCCGTGGCCGCCTACCAGGTCAGCGGCGAGTACGCGATGATCGAGGCCGCCGCCGAGAAGGGCTGGCTCGACCGCGAGCGCGCCATCGCCGAGTCGCTGATCGCGATCCGCCGCGCCGGCGCCGACACGATCCTCACCTACTGGGCTGTAGAAGTAGCCCTTCGCGGCCTTGATCACTCGCCTGGCGGCTCGTGACCAAACCGCAAAGGGGGCGAGCGCGGCATCGCTTCGCGATCTTCGCGCGAAGCTTCGCCTGGCGGCTCGCTCCGGCTCAGGTAGCGCGCTCGCGTGACGGCTGAGGCCGTTGGCGGGATCCCCATTCCGCTAGCTGCGGATTGTGGCGGGTGTTCTACATCCCGTTGACGGATGTTAGGGAAGATTCAAGAAAAATCCCTCGACGTGGAGTCCTTGGTCGGTCTGCGCTTCATTTGGGGCGTGCAGCCGAGGGGGCGGCGACACGGTTCCTCCCCAGTCTGTGCCGCGAGGCCCGACCAAAGGAGCGCAGGTCATGCGCAGCAGCTCGACGTCCTCCAGAGCCCGCAGAACCGCCATCGCGATCGCCGTCCCGGCCCTGACGCTGACCGGTGTGGTCGCCGGCGTGGCGACGCCGGCCTCGGCGGCCACCACCAAGTGCTCCTCCGAGCAGTACATCTACCTTGACGGCGGCCGCAGCTGGGTCGGCATGCAACCGTGCGTCCAGAAGGACGGCAACTACCGCAAGGCCTGGATCCGGGTGCGGTGGTTCTACGACTACAGGGGTACGAAGTGGGACGGCTTCGACATCCTGGCCACGCTCGAACGCAACGACGTCATCAAGACCTCGAAGCACTGCGACTTCACCGACAAGCTGAACGCCACCACGATCGGCGACATCAAGTGCACCACCGCGACGTTGTACTCCACGACGGCCGGCGGCTGGACAGCCGACGGTGAGGGCGCCTACAACTTCAACCTGGACGGCAGGGGCTACTACACCAAGGCCCTGACCGGGTCGCCCAAGGTGAGCTGAGCAGGCCATGCGCGCAATCAAGATCAAATCTGTGCTGGCGGTCTCCGCCGCAGCCCTGGTGGCCGGGAGCGGGCTCGTCCTGACGGCGGCTCCCGCGTCGGCCGCCTCCAGGTGCGGCGCCGATCAGAAGAAGACCTTCCACCCGCCGGGCCGCTCGAACACGACCGTCACGGCGCGCACCTGCGTGCAGAGCGACGGGACCCTGAAGCGGGGATGGGTGGAGATCTCCTGGATCGGCGGGACCGGCGCGAAGTTCGACGACTTCGTCGTCACCGCGCGGCTGGAGCGCAACGACGCCGAGCGCGGCTACGCGTACTGCCCCGTCACCTCCGACGTCAACGGCAGCTCGACGGGCAGCTACACGTGCGACCCGCTGCCCGTCCGGACGTCCCAGTCGGGCGGCTGGACCGGCGACGGCAAGATCATTTACGACTACAACGATGACGGCAAGGGCGGCTTCACCTGGGATCTGACCGGTTCCCCCAAGGTCAGCTGAGCTCGCCCCCGCGGTCCGGCGCCGGGACGCTCGCCTGCGGGCGGTCGCCACGGGCCGGGTTGGTCCGGACCGGTACCACCGCCTTAATGATCTTTTGGAACCAATTCGTGACATGCGAGCCGATGGCATCCGGATCAAGACGATCTAGTCTTCCTCCGAAGCGATCGAATCGCTTCGAAGTATGAGGAGAGCCGATGAGGTCGTACCCTCTGAGCAGCCTGCGGCCTGCCCTTTTGTCGGCTGTGGCGCTCACGCTCGTCACCACCGGCTGCTCGGGCGGAAAGGACGAGCCGCAAGCGGCGCGGCCGACGTTCTCGCCGCCCGCGATCTCGGCCACGCCCGCCCCCCGGTCGGCCGACGGCCTCTCGCTCCCGCTGGAGGCGTACTTCCTGACCCCCGACCAGAGCCGCACGGTGGCCCGGGCACAGAGCATGCTCACGTCCGACTGCATGCGGCGTTTCGGCTTCTCCTACCCGGTGAACACCGGCAGCAGCGGCATCTCGCCGGTCAGGGAAGTGCTCCGGCCGCTTTTCCTCTCCGAGAGCACAGCCGCTCGCTGGGGTTACCACCCGACCGCTGAGCGGCAGGCGCAGGTCAAGAGCAGCCAAGGGGGCGCGGCCCCGAAGCTGAGCCCCGCCGCGCAGACCGTGCTGACGGGCACGGCGAAGTCCCACGGCGGCAAGGACGTGCCCAAGGGCGGCTGCTTCGCGCACGGCCGGGACTCGGTCGAGTCCGGGGCGGCGAAGGTCACGCTTCCGCCATGGATGAAGGGGGCCGACGACGACAAGCCGCCCCCCGGCGCCCCGCCCGCGATGCGGTCGGCACGGGCCGATCCCGGCTATCTGCCGCAGTCGATGCTGAACGGCGCGTTCGACCTCGCGCTGTCCGACCCGCGCACCAAGCAGGCGGACGCCGGCTGGAGCGCCTGCATGAAGCAGTCGGGCTACGCCTACGCGAGCGTCGACGCGATCCTGCGGAACAGCAAGTGGGCCGAGAGCGACGCGCCCTCCGCCTCCGAGATCGCCACCGCGGTCGCCGACGCCCGGTGCCGCGTCAAGGTGAAGTACGGCGGACTGATGTACGCGCTGCAGCTCGGCTACCAGAAGGCGATGATCGACATGTACGCGGACTCGCTGAACCAGGTGAAGCAGGCCAACGAGGCGAGGGTGCGGAACGCCACCCGGGTGCTCAGCGGAAACGCGGCGGGCTGACCGGGCCGAGGCGACGAGGGGATCTGGGCCGATGCGGATTCTGCTCGTGGAGGACGACCGGCGCTTCGCCGCGGCGCTGGTCAAGTCGCTGCGCCAGTGCGGGCACGAGGTCGAGTACGTCGACAACGCGGCGGCCGCGCTGGCCGGCCCGGCCTGTGATCTCGTGCTGCTGGACCTCGGCCTGCCCGATCTGGACGGGCTGGAGGTGTGCCGGCGGATGCGGCGGCGCGGCGACGTCGCGATCATCATCCTGTCCGCGCGCGGGACCGAACGGGACCGGGTCACGGGCCTGCGCTGCGGGGCCGACGACTACCTGGTCAAGCCGTTCGGCGTCGCCGAGCTCCAGGCGCGGATGGACGCCGTGCTCCGGCGGGTGCGGCCCCAGTCCAACGGCGTCCACACGGTCGGCGGCCTGGAGGTCGACCTGGACGCGCGCGTGGCCCGCGTGGACGGCGACCGGGTCAAGCTGACGCCGAAGGAGTTCTCCCTCCTGGCGGCCCTCATCCGCGAGCAGGGCGTCGTCCTCATGCGCGAGCAGTTGCTCCGCGAGGTGTGGGGGACCACCTGGCAGGGCAAGTCGCGGACGCTCGACGTGCACGTGTCGACGCTGCGCACGAAGATCCGTACCGGGGCCCGGGTCGAGGCGGTGCACGGGGTCGGCTACCGGCTGGTGCCGGTCGGCGCGCTGCTCCACGGGGCCGCCGGCCGGTCCGCCGAGGAGCTCTGATGCGGTTCCGGCTGCTCGGCGTCCTGCTGACGCTGCTGGTGCTCGTCCTGGGGGTGCTGACCGTGCCGCTGGCGACGGCGGCCGCGTCCAGGGACACCCAGACCATGTTCCTGGACCGGGTGAACGACACCGTCCGGTTCGCCTCGCTCGCGGAGACCGCGCTGCGCACGGGCCAGACGTCCGGGCTCCGGGCGGAGCTGAGCCGGTACGAGGAGTTGTTCGGCATCGGCGTGCTCATCGTCGGCCGGGACGGCGAGGCGGTCATGGCCTCGGGGCCGGGCGTGGACCTCGGCAGCCGGTCGGTCCGGCTCAAGATCGACGAGGGGCTCTCCGGCAACCGGTCGGCCACCGCCGGGGTGGTCTGGCCCTGGCGCGACGATCCGCTGATCGTCGTCGAGCCGGTGGGCCGGGGCGGTGAGATCATCGGCGCGGCGCTCACGGTGTCGCCGACGGAACGGCTGCGCGGCGCCACGGTGCGGAGCTGGACCGCCCTGCTGGGGCAGGGGCTGCTGGTCCTGATGATCGGGGTGGTCGCCGCGACCTACCTCACCCGCTGGCTGCTGCGGCCCGTGCATCGCCTCGACACGACCGCGCAGGCGCTGACGGAGGGGCGCTTCGGCGAACGGGTCGGCACCGTGTCCGGTCCACCGGAGCTGCGGCGGCTGGCGAACTCGTTCAACGCGATGGCCGAGCAGATATCCGTGCTCGTCGAGCGACAACGGGCGTTCGTGTCGTACGCGAGCCATCAGCTGCGCACCCCGCTGGCGCGGCTCAGGCTCTCCATGGACAACCTCGCCTCCCAGACCACTCCGGAGGGCCAGGAGGATCACCAGATGGTGGTCGAGGAGATCGAGCGGATGGCGTCCCTCTACGACGCGTTGCTCGCCTACGCGCACGCGGAGGCCACCTCGGCCGAGGTCGACGACATCGACGTGGGGTCCGTCGCCGACGAGAGGGCGGCCGCCTGGCAGGCGGTGGCGGCGAACGCCGGGATCGGCGTGGTGCGAACGGGGGCCGCCAGGAGCGTGTGCCGGGCCGCGGCGGACACGCTGGACCAGGTGCTCGACGCTCTGATCGACAACGCCGTCAAGTTCTCCGGCGAGGGCAGCACGGTCACCCTCATGGTGAAGGAGCCGGCCGGCGGATGGGTCGACGTGCACGTCGTCGACACCGGTCCGGGCATGGGGCCCGACGAGCTGCGCCGGGCGGCCGAGCCGTTCTGGCGGCACCCGCGCGACCAGAACCTCGACGGCTCGGGCCTCGGCGTGACCATCGCCCACGCGCTGGTCACCGCGTGCGGCGGCGCCCTGGACCTGCTGCCGGCCGAGCCGCACGGCGTGGACGCCAGGATCCGGCTGCCCGCGCCCCCCAGTCCCCAGGACAAGGAGGCCCCGTCATGAAAGTAGCGCAGTCATGAAGGCGGTGCGGTCATGAAGGCAGTGCAGTCCACGGTGGTGCTCGCCGTGCTCGTCCTCACCGGGCTGGCCGGTTTCGCCAGCGGCGCCTCGTCCGCGCCGGTGAGCCGGCTGGTGATCGCCACCGGTGGCGAGGGCGGTGTCTACCACGCGCTGGGCACGGCGTTCGCCGGCGCCGTGCGGCGCCGCTGGTCGGCCGACACCGCCGTGCTCACCACGGCGGCCTCGGTGGAGAACCTGCGGCTGATCGCCGACGGCAGGGCACATGTGGGCTTCGCGACGGTGGACTCGGCCGCGCTCGCTGTGAACGGCGAGGGGCCCTTCGCCCACGCCCTGCCGATCGTCGCGCTGGCCGGGCTCTACGACGACTACCTGCAGATCGTGGTGAGCGCGGACGGCCCCATCCACGAGATCGCCGACCTGCGCGGCCGCCGGGTCTCCACCGGATCGGCAGGGTCGGGCACCGAGATCGTGGCGGCGCGGGTCATGGAGGCGGCCGGGCTCGGCCTCGACCGGATCGACCGGCATCGCCTCTCGGCGTCCGCGTCGGCCGCCGCGCTCGGCCGGGGCGAGATCGACGCGTTCTTCTTCACCGGCGGGCTGCCCACGCCGGCGGTCGCCGCGCTGGCCGCCGGCCACCAGATCCGCATCCTGCCCGTGGGCCAGCTCGTCGACGAGCTGCAGGCCAGGTACGGGGAGGTGTACCAGCCGCGTTCCATTCCGGCGAACCTCTACTCGGTCGCCGGTGAGGTCACCACCGTCGGGATCGCCAACGTGCTCGTCGTGCGCGCGGACATGCCGACCGCGGCGGCCAAGGCGCTGACCGCCCTGCTGTTCCAAGCGAAGACCACGCTGAACGCCGCGCACGCGGAGGCCAGGCGTCTGGACCACCGCACGGCCCTCGTCACCTTCCCCGTGCCGCTGCACCCGGGAGCGGCCAAGTACTACCAGGAGTCGAAGGTGATGGCGGCCGTCTCCGGCTCATGAGGCGGGCTTCCGGGCTCATGAGGCCGGGCCTCCGTTCAGCACCTTCGCCGCGTTGCGGACCATCGTCTCGTTGGTGCTCCGCACCTGGGCGAGGGCCTCGGCGTTCTGGTCGATCAGCGCCTTCTGGTACGCCACCTGAAGCGCGTACATCGTCCCCGCGTAGTTCACCCTGGCGCGGCAACGGGCGTCGGCCTGGGCGGTGGCGATCTCGGCGGCGGACGGGCCGTCGCCGCCCTCCCAGCGCCGGTCGCGCAGCACGGCGTCCAGGTTGGGGTAGGCGTGGCCGGCCTGCTTCATGCAGGCGCTCCAGGAGGCCTCCACCTTCTTCATGCGCGCGTCGGCCTGCGCGTACTTGAACGCGCCGTCGAGGAGCGTCTCCGGGAGGAACGACGGCTGCTGCGAGGCGAGCCGCATCGAGGGAGGGGCCCCGGGCGGCAGTTTCTGGTCCGCGCGATCGGCCCAGGCGGGCAGCTTGATCTTGGCGGCTCCCGCCTCGACGCCGTCGCGGCCGAGGGAGAAACAGCCGCCCTTGGGCACGGCGGCCCCCCGGTAGGAGGCGGCCGTCCCGGTCATGACGGCCTTGGCCGCGCTGCTCAGGTCCGCGCCGTTGCCGCCCTCCTGGGCGCGCTGGATCTCGGCGCGGCGTTCCGGGCTCTGGTGGTAGCCCCACCGCGCCGCGGTGCGCTCGGGAAGGAAGAGCCAGTTCACCGTCTCGCGCGCGGCCGACAGGCCCCGCGCGCCGGCCACGGGATAGGAGAAGCCGAAGCGCCGCATGCAGTCGGCCGTGAGCATGCTCTGGGCCCGCTCCACCGTGGCGTTCTGCTCTGGTGTGAGCAGGTACGCCTCCAGCGGCAGGGAGAGCCCGTCCGCCGACGCCGGCGCCGGGATCACCGCGATCGGGGGCGGCGGGATCGAGGGCGGCGCCTCCGCCGCCGGCCTGCCGTCGCCGGAACATCCCGACGCCGTGACGGCCAAGGCCAGCCCGGCCAACGCCGCGGTGCCCGCCTTTCGTGCTCGCATGCCCGCCTCCGTCCGGTCAGGATCCAGACGGAGCGTCGCAGCTCACCGTGGCCGGCGAACAGCCCGCCCCGGCTTTTCTTTACAAAATGCTAAGGACCGCGAATTCCGGGCGCGAGTTGTTAGGGATCGGTCAAATTCGCGGGCCCGCGCTTGTCTCCCGGCCGGATGATCCGCTCAATGGGACCGACCGATCGGGTCCGCGTCATCCGGGCCCATTCCAGGAGGGGCAACGTGATCCAGAGACTTTCGAGCCGGCTGGCGGGCGCGGCGGCCAAGACCGCCGCGGTGGCCGCCCTCACCATGACCGCGGCGGGAGGAGTTCTCACCCTCGCGCCGGCCGCCTCGGCGTCGCACGCCTGCGACGACTACGTGCACGACGAGATCTGCTTTTACCGGAACGCCGGTTACGGCGGTGCCAGCCGGGCCTTCACCGAGAACGACACCACGTACGCCAATGACAAGTACACCGGGACGAGCGTCTCGCTCAACAACACCATTTCCTCGTACATCAACCGGCACTGGGACCGTGGTTACACCGAATGCCGCTACGTCGGGCAGGAGGGCTGCACCAAGGGAATTCTCTCGCTCACGATGGACGGCGATCTGACCAACAATTTCTGGGCCCCGTGCTGCGAGATGAACGACACGTTCAGCTCGCACGTGTGGTTCCCGAGCTGATTCCGAACCGATTCCGAACCGGCCCGAACCGATCCGGGCCAGGACGGCGACCGATTCTCGACGGATGGAGTATGAGCATGCCCCGATTCACGGCCGGTGTCACCGCGAAGGTCACGAGGGGAGCGGTGCTCGGCGCGCTGGCCATCGGCGCCGTTCTCGTCGCCGCCCCGCCCGCGTCCGCCTCGCACAAGTGCGACAGGGAGCAGGAGATCTGCTACTGGCGGCTGGCGGGTTACACGGGTGGGTCCCGCGCCTTCACGAATGAGGACGCCACCTACGCGAACGACTATTACGACAATCTGTCGCCGACGAAGTCCCTCAACGACACGATCTCATCCTACGTGAACTACCACATCACGAATTCCTACCGGATCTGCCAGCGCGTCAACCAGGCCTTCTGCACGAAGTCGCTGTATCCGATGTCGGCCGCGTCCGACCTGAGGGACAAGCTCTGGTACGACGGCATCGACATGGACAACACCATCAGTTCCCACGTCGTCTGGAACTGACCCGGGAGTTCCGGGGGCGCGCTACCGGTGGGTGACGGGCCGGTCGCGCACCGGGGCGAAGTGTTAAAGAGGCTTCAAGTTATGCCGCCCACTGTGGCGGGCATCTCGCGCCACCGATTGCCTGGTGGCGCACCCCCAAAGGTGGCCGGCGCTACCCCCCGACAGTGCCCGCCACCACCCCCCTGGGTACCGCTCGCGGGCGCGCCGCCGAACGCGCTGAGGCGTCCGCGGGCGGACCTCCCCGGTCCCGTTCTCCAGCGAGAGGGAAGCCCATGACCCCGTTCCTCCGGTGCCCTGAGAGCCGGGCCGCCGATGTCGTCCTCCGCTGAGGAGGCGCCGCTGCGGTCCCGCCGGCGCTTCCTGCTCAGCATCGTCGCGGCCTCGGTGCTGGCGTCGGTCGCCAGCCTGGGCGTCTCGACCCTGATCAAGTCGCCGCAGCAGGTGGCGGCGGACGCGGGTCCGCCCCGGGCCTCGGTGATCTCCGCGCCGGTGGAACGCCGCGTGCTGAAGGAGTCGGTGATCCTGCGCGGCACGGTGGCGCCGGGCCGGACGATCGAGGTGACCCCCGCCGCGGCGGCCGAGGGCAGGTCCGTGATCACCCGGACCACGGTGAAGAAGGGGCAGCGGATCAAGGCGGGCGCGGTCGTCGCCGAGGTCTCGGGACGTCCCGTGATCGCCCTGACCGGAGCCATTCCCGCGTACCGGGACATCCGGCCGGGCGGCAAGGGGCCGGACGTGAAGCAGCTGCAACGAGCGTTGCGCGGCATAGGCTACTCCGTGGGCGACACCGCCGGAACCTACGGCGCGGGCACGCAGGCGGCCGTCCGCAAGCTGTACGAGGACCGCGGGTACGAGGCTCCGGCCGCGCCGGGCGCGACGACCGGTGAGCCGGAGGGCGACGACTCGGAGGGCGGTGAGCCCGAGGGTGGTGCGGCCGGCGAGGGTGCCGGGTCCGCGACCCGAACTCGGGCCAAGGCCAAGCCGAGCGTCTACCTGAAGGCCGGTGAGGTCGTCTACGTTCCGCGGTTCCCCGCGCGGGCGACCGAGGTGAAGGCGACGCTGGGCGCCCAGGTGACCGGCACGATCCTCAAGCTGGCCGCGGGCGAGCTGGAGGTCAAGGGCATGCTGACGGCGCCGGACCGCAAGCTCGTGAAGCCCGGCATGGACGTGACGATCTTCTCGGAGGAGTCCGGGCGGTCCGCGCGGGGGCGGGTGCGGAGCATCGGGGCGTTCACCGCCGACGGCGGCACCGAGGGCGCGGGGCATCCGGTCAAGGTGGCCGGGGTGTCCCAGCTGCCGGAGCGGTTCGCCGGGCAGGACGTGCGGCTGACGATCGAGGCGGCGTCCACCGGCGGTCCGGTGCTGGTCGTGCCCGCCTCGGCGGTCTACGGGGCGGCCGACGGGTCCACCCAGGTGATCAAGCTCGCGTCGGGCGGCGCCCAGGAGCGGATCGCCGTCACCACCGGCGCGACGGGCGGTGGCTTCGTCGAGGTGCGCGGGGACGGCCTGGCCGAGGGCGACCGCGTGGTGGTCGGAAAGTGAGCGACGAGGCGCCGGTGAGCGAGCGGGCGCCGGTGATCGAGTTCGCCGGGGTCGGCCGGACGTATCCGGGCCCGCCGCCGGTGCCCGCGCTGCGGCCCGCCGAGCTGGTGATCCGGCGCGGCGAGTACGTGACCGTGGTCGGCCCGTCCGGGTCCGGGAAGTCGACGTTCCTGAACGTCGCGGGGCTGCTGGACCGGCCGAGCGAGGGCGTCTACCGGCTGGACGGCATCGACACCGCCACGCTGAACGAACGGGACCGGACGGCGCTGCGCGGCCGCCGGATCGGGTTCGTCTTCCAGTCCTTCCATCTGCTGCCGCACCGCAGCTCGGTGGAGAACGTGATGCTGTCCCTCCTCTACACCGGCACCCGGCGCAAGGAGCGCCGCGTCCGCGCGCTGGAGACGCTCGAACGGGTCGGCCTCGGGCACCGCGCGCACGCGCCGACCGGGCGGCTGTCGGGCGGGGAACGGCAGCGGGTCGCGATCGCGCGCGCCCTGGTCAACCGGCCGAGCCTGCTGCTGTGCGACGAGCCGACCGGCAACCTCGACACGACCACCGCCGGGACCGTGCTGGCCCTCATCGACGAGCTGCACGCGGACGGCTTCACCGTCCTGGTGGTCACCCACGACCCCGGGGTGGCGGCGCGCGGCGAGCGCGCGGTGGTGATCCGCGACGGCGTGCTCCGGGAGACGGACCCGGCGACGCTGACCGCCGAGGCCGTCCAGACCCTCCAGGACGTGCGGCCCCTCCAGCACGCGACACTCCAGGACGCGACCCTCCAGGACGTCCAATGAGACGTCCGAGGAGAGGCCGGGGCGGGGTCGCGCCGGTCAAGCAGACGCGGTTCGCGGTGCGGGACGCCCTGGACGAGGCCACCGCGGCGATGCTGGCGCGTCCGGCCCGGGCCGCGCTGACCGTCCTCGGGACCCTGCTCGGCGTGGCCGCGTTCGTCGCCGTGCTCGGCCTGACCGCCACCGCCAGCGGCCAGATCTCCAAGCGCTTCACCGCGCTGGCCGCCACCGAGGTCACCGTGGAGGACGCGCCCGAAGACCGTGCCACCGCTGACTTCGCCTTCCCCGCCGACACCGAGCGGCGGCTCACCTCGCTGAACGGAGTGCGGGCCGCCGGCCTGTTCTGGCGGCCGACCATCCCCGGGGCCGAGGGCAGCGAGTCCGGCGTCCTCGTCTCGGCGCGCCCGCCGTCGATCGGGGCGGGCCAGGGCGAGCCGCTCGCGGTGACCGCCGTGTCACCGGGTTATCTGGACGCCGTGCACGCCCGGGCCGGCAGCGGGCGGCTCTTCGACTCCTTCCACCAGCGGACCGGGCAGCGGGTGTGCCTGCTGGGCCGTGCGGCGGCGGCCCGGCTGGGGATCACGCGGCTGGACGCCCAGCCGGCGATCTTCATCGGCTCCACCCCGCTGACCGTGATCGGGATCATCGACGAGGTCGACCGGCAGTCGGCCACGTTGCTGTCGGTCCTGGTGCCCTCGGTGACCGCCACCGACCTGTGGGGCGTTCCCGGCGGCCTGGAGGGGGAGCCGCCGAAGGTGCTGGTGGAGACCCGGCTCGGGGCGGCGCCGCTGATCGGCCGGCAGGCCGCCCTGGCGATCCGGCCGGACCAGCCCGAGCGCTTCAAGGTCACGGTGCCGCCGGATCCCAAGCAGCTCAAGGAGCAGGTCGACACCGACCTCGGCACCCTCTTCCTCGCCCTGGCCGGGATCTGCCTGGTCATCGGGGCGGTGGGCATCGCCAACACCACCCTGGTCGCGGTGCTCGAACGCACCGGCGAGATCGGGCTGCGCCGTTCCCTGGGCGCGCGCGGCCGGCACATCGCCGCGCAGTTCCTCACCGAGTCCGCCGCCCTCGGCCTGCTCGGCGGGCTGGTCGGCACGAGCCTCGGCGTGGCGGCCGTGGTGGGCGTCGCGATCAGCAAGGACTGGACCCCGATCCTCGAACCCCTCGCCGTCCTGCCCGCCCCGGCCGTCGGCGCGGTCACCGGCCTGCTCGCCGGCCTCTATCCCGCCTGGCGGGCGAGCCGCATCGAGCCCATCGAAGCCCTGCGCCGCTGAGGCGCCGACCCCAGCCGACCCCCTGACCGGCGCCCGCCGACCGGTGGGCGACCGAAGCGGAACAACCAGATGATCACGATGATCACGACAAGGAGTGTGCACATGCGGTCGTATCGGAACGCCCTCGGCGGCACCGCCGTCAAGGTCGCCATGGTGGGCGTGGCGGTGGCCGGGTCCATGGTGGCGTTGGCCGCGCCGGCCTCCGCCTCCCACAAGTGCGGCGACCCGGCCTTCGACTACCTGGAGGTCTGCTACTACCGGAACAAGGACTACGGCGGCGGATCGCGGGCCTTCTCCGGCGAGGACAAGAACTACACGAACGACTACTACGACTACGCCAGCGGCAGGGTCGCCCTCAACAACACGATCTCGTCGTTCAACAACCGGCACTGGGCCGACTACCTCGTGCATCGGTACGTCAACCAGGAAGGTCCCATCTACTACATCGACGGGTCGACCTGGGACAGCGACCTGGCCTCGTCCGACTGGTGGGGCAGCGAGACGGGCAACGTGAACGACAAGCTGAGCTCGCACACCGGTCCCTACACGGGCTGAGTGTTCCTTCGTTCGCGCCAGAACGCCCGTCACGGTATGTGACGGGCGTTCTCCCTTTCGGTCCGACGGAGTCTCTGTGAGGGCGGTCACGTCAGGCGATCACGAGGTCACGGCCTGGTGATGTGATTCTTTGCTGGTGATCACGTGGGTCTAGTCACTTAGGGTCGTTTCCAGGGGGTTGGCGTGTCCGGCCCTCAGCGTTACCTGCATCATCGTTAGGAAGGAGCCACGTTCGACCAGGGGAACACGGGGGGCGCGATGATGCTGGCGGTCTCGGGGGGAAAACGGCAAAGGGCGCGGAGCCGGATGGCCGCGGCGGCGCTCGAGTACGCCGAACTCGGATGGCCTTCCAGCCTGGGGGCGCATTCTCCGATCGACGGTGACCGAGCGTGTTCGTGCGACCGGATGGGATGTCCCGACCCCGGCGCCCACCCCGTGTCGGCCGCCTGGGCGATCCAGGCCTCGACCGACCCGGCGGTGCTGAGACGCTGGTGGTCCGAGCGTCCCGAGGCCAACATCATCCTGCCCACCGGGCGGGTGTTCGACGTCTTCGACGTACCGGCCGCCGCCGGCGCCGACGCCCTCGAACGGATCGCCAGGGACGGGCTGCGGGTGGGCCCGGTCGCGGCGGTGGGCGACGACCGGCACCTGTTCTTCGTGGCCACCCGCGGCGCCCCCGACGACGAGGACGAGTGGTGGTCGTGCCATCTCGACTGCTCGCCCGAGACCGTCGCCGAGACGCCGGGCATGCGCTGGCACTGCCGCGACAGCTACGTGGTCGCCCCGCCGTCGATGCTCCCGTACGGCCGTGAGATCACCTGGATCAGGACGCCGGACGGCGGCCCGCTGCCCGACCCCCTCCGGCTCCTGGAAGTCCTCTCCGACAGCTGTGAGGCCGCCGGGTAGCGATCAGCGCGGGGCACTGATCGATCCCGTCTTGCCCCACCTCGAATAGGACGTCTGCAGCGACTGCGTGCGCCCGCCCTGGCCCAGCCTGATCCGGATCTGCACCGGCAGCCCGGCCCGGTCGAGCCGCAGCGAGAACGACAGCTGCTCGGCCTTGGCGGCCGAGGCCAGCCGGGTGAGCTCGGCGCTGCCGCCCAGCGCGCTGACCGGCACCGTGCCGCGGTAGATCCCGCCCGACTGGTTCAGGCTGGTGCTGGCCCGCAGCAGCACCGCGACGTTGTCGGCCGCCGACCCCGCCCGCACCTGGCCGGCGAGGGCCGCGTACCCGCGCCCGCCGCCCGCGAGCGAGGTGTTCTGCCACCGCTTTCCGGCCTGGACGTAGGCCGCGTCGCCCACCAGCACGGCCCGCGTGCGCTTGCGCAGCGCCTTCGCGCCGCCGGTGACGGTCATCGTGTACGAGGGAGCCGCGCCCGAGACCGTCGCGAACGAGCCCTGCGCCCACGCCGGGCCGCCGCAGCAGCCGCTGCGCCGGAAGACGAACGAGGCGTTCGGCGCCTGGGCGGTCGCCTTGCTCACCTTGTCGGCCAGGCTGGTGGCCAGCGCGGTGCCGGCGGAGGCGGGGGAGGGCGTGCCGCTGCCCGCGGGGGACGGCTCGGGCCGCGCGTCGTCGTCACCGCCGCCGTCGTACAGCACCGCGGCGCCCAGCACGCCGCCGACGATGACCACGGCCGCCACCAGGGCGGCGACCAGCCGGGACCGGGACCCCCGGACGGAGGGCGGCGAGATCGGGTTGCCGCGGGGCGTGGTGATCCGCGACGGCTTGGGCTCCGGGCGCTCGGCGGTCTGCGCGGCCAGCTCCGTCAGCCGGCTGCGGCCCTGCGCCTCCCAGGCGAGGCCGTACGCGGCGACCGCGGCCTCCTCGACCGCGCCGAGCATGTCGGCGGCCGTCTTGGGCCGTTCGTCGGGGTCCTTCGCCAGGCCCCGCGCGATCAGGTCGCGCAGCGGACCGGGCACCTCCTCCACCGGGATGGCGGCCTCGCGGTGGGCCTTGGCCAGCCCGGACTGGCTGCGGGCGCTGAACGGGGGCCGCCCGGTCAGGCACTCGAAGAAGATCGCCGTGGCGGCGTAGAGGTCCGTGGCGACGCTCGGCGCCTGCCCGTCCCACAACTCGGGCGCCGCGTACGCGGGACCGGACTGCGCGGCCGACGCCTCGGGCGCGAGCCCGAAGTCGGTCAGCCGCCCGTTGCCCTCGCCGTCCACGAGGACGTTGCCCGGCCGCACCGCGCCGTGGACGACCTCCCGCTCGTGCCCGGCGGCCAGGCCGGCCAGGATGCCGCCCAGCATCGCCAGCGCGGCCAGCGGGCCGGTCGGGCCCTGCGCGGCGAGCATCCACCGCATGCTGACCCCGTTGACGCGTTCCATGACGACCGCGGCCCCCTCGGGGGTCTCCACGAAGTCATAGAAGTCGACGACGTTGGGGTCCTCCAGCTGGGACAACCGCCGCGCGGCCGCCCGGAAGGCCGCCAGGAACTCCTCGTCCCCCCGGAGCCGCCGATCGAGATACTTGATGGCGACCTTGGTCTGGGTGAGGTCGTCGACGGCCAGCACGACTCGACCCGACGCGCCGCTCCCCAGGTCCCGGACGTGCGTGAAGCCCGGGACAGTCCAGCCGTCAACCACGTTGAGAGCCCATCCCTCCGATACGGCCGGCGCCGCTACGAATGAGGCGTCGGGTAGCAGCCGCGACGCCGGTGTACTTGGTGGAATATCGGCCGGTTACGGCCGAGGTCAAGGGCTGTCGCCAAACTGGAACTGAGAGACTGGGCGTGTGACTGGCATCGAAGACTCCGAACGGCTTTTCGATCGTGCGAATCAGGTGGTCCCCGGCGGGGTGAACTCGCCGGTGCGGGCCTTCCGGGCGGTGGGCGGGACACCGCGGTTCATGACGTCGGCGAGGGGGCCCTACCTCACCGACGCCGACGGGAACGACTACGTCGATCTCATCTGCTCGTGGGGCCCGATGATCCTCGGGCACGCGCATCCCGCCGTCGTCGAGGCGGTCCAGCGGGCGGCCGCGCTCGGCACCTCCTATGGCGCCCCGACTCCAGGCGAGGTGGAGCTGGCCGAGGAGATGGTGGCCCGGGCGCCGGTCGAGAAGGTCCGGCTGGTCAACTCGGGCACCGAGGCGACGATGTCGGCGATCCGGCTGGCGCGGGGATTCACCGGCCGCTCCAAGATCGTGAAGTTCGCCGGGTGCTACCACGGGCATGTCGACTCCCTGCTGGCCGCGGCCGGCTCGGGCGTCGCCACGCTCGGGCTGCCCGACACCCCGGGGGTGACCGGCGCCACGACGGCCGACACGATCGTGCTGCCGTACAACGACGTCACCGCGATCGAGGAGGCGTTCGCCGAACACGGGCACGAGATCGCCTGTGTGATCACCGAGGCCGTCCCCTGCAACATGGGCGTCGTCCCGCCGCTGCCGGACTTCAACGCGCTGCTCAAGGCGCTGTGCGAGCGCAGTGGCGCGCTGCTGATCATCGATGAGGTCCTCACCGGCTTTCGGGCCTCCCGGTCGGGCTGGTACGGCATCGAGGGCGTGCCCGGTGACCTCGTCACGTTCGGCAAGGTGATGGGCGGCGGGCTGCCCGCCGCCGCCTTCGGCGGCCGTGCCGACATCATGGACCACCTGGCGCCCGCGGGTCCGGTCTACCAGGCGGGGACGCTGTCGGGAAATCCGCTGGCCACCGCGGCGGGTCTCGCCACCCTGCGGAACGCGACGGACGAGGTGTACGCGGCGATCGACTGGTCGGCCGCGCTGGTGGCCGAGGCGGCGTCGGCCGCGCTGGCCAAGGAGGGCGTCCCGCACCGGCTCCAGACCGCGGGCAACCTCTTCTCGGTCTTCTTCACCGACGAGGTCGTCGGCGACTTCGCGGCCGCGCAGCGCCAGGACTCCAAGGCCTACGCGGCGTTCTTCCACGAGGCCCTCGACCGCGGCGTCTACCTGCCGCCGTCCTCGTACGAGGTGTGGTTCCTCTCGGCGGCTCACGACGAGGAGGCCCTGGAGCGCGTCACCGACGCCCTGCCCCATGCCGCGCGCGCGGCGGCACAGGCCAGGGAGACGTCGTAGCGGTCAGCTGACCAGGGGCTTCAGGTGGGCCAAGGCGGTCAGGGCGGCGGCCACGGGCTCGGCGGCGGGTGCGTGCAGCGGGGTCCGGACCGTGGGCTCGTCGATGATGCCGCGGTCGGCCAGGGCCGCCTTGAGCACCGCGGGTGACGGCTCACTGAAGAGGGCGTCGGTGAGCGGCATCAGGGCGTTGTGCAGGGCCAGGGCGCGGGCGTGGTTGCCGTCGCGGACGGCCTCGGCCATCGCCGCGTAGGCGGCGGGCGCGAGGCAGGCCGACGCGGTGATCCCGCCCGCGCCGCCCAGCTGCAGCATCGGGTAGAGGTACGCGTCGTCGCCGGCGAGGATCGCCTTGCCCGGCTTGGCCGCCAGCAGCCGCAGCGTGTCCGCGTCGATCGCGCCGGCGCAGTGCTTGATCCCGCCGACGCAGTCGAGGGCGAGCAGGCGGAGCAGGGTCTCGGCCGTGAGGTGCTTCCCGGTACGGTACGGGATGTTGTACGGGATGAGCGGCACGTCCACGGCGGCGCCGATCGCGGCGAAGTGGTCGAGCACGCCCTCGTCGGACGGCCGCAGGTAGTAGGGGACCACCACGAGCAGGGCGTCCGCCAGGCACATGCGCTCGCGGGCCTGCTCGATGGAGGTCTCGGTGCCCATCGTGCCCGCGCCGACGGTCAGCGGGGTGCCGTGCTCGATCGACACCGCGCGGCAGGTCTCCAGGACCGCGCGCTGCTCGGCCGCGGTCAGCAGGGGGGCCTCGCCGGTGGTGCCGAGGGCGACCAGCCCGGCCGCGCCCTGCTCCAGGCAGTGCCGGGCGAGGCGTTCGAGCGACTTGGTGTCGACCTCGCCGGAGTGGGTGAACGGGGTCACCAGGGACGCGTGGACGCCATGCATGATTCTCACCTTGATCGCTGGAGGGGCGGGGATCACTTGGAGAGCACGGGCTCGGGGGTGGCGAGGGGCGGCTCGGCGGCGGGGGCCACCCGGCGGCGGACGCTGCCGAGGGCCACGCCGCCGACGATGAGCGCGGCGGCGAAGAGCCGCACGGCGCTGACGCTCTCGCCGAGGACCACGACCGTGGAGGCGATGCCGAACGGCGGGACGAGCAGCGCGTACATCGCCACCGTGCCCGCCTCGTAGCGCCGCATGAGCCAGCCCCACGCGCCGAAGCCGACCAGCGTCGACAGGTAGGCGATGTAGGCCAGGGACGCCCAGGCCTCCCAGGGCACGTCCCTGAACGCGTCGAGGTCGGCGGACGGCCCCTCGAAGATCAGGGAGAGCGCGAGCAGCGGCAGCGGGGGGACGAGGGACATCCACACCATGAAGCCGACGCTGTCGACGGGCTCCTCGGTGGACTGGCTCATCATCCGCATGAGGACGTTGCCGAGCCCCCAGGAGGCCGCGGCGCCGATGGTCAGCAAGAACGCGGTGATCGGGCTGCCGTGCCCGAAGTCGACGCCGATCAGCGTCACGCCGAAGAGGGCGATCAGCATGCCGGCCGCGGTGAGCGGCCGGGGCCGCTCGCGCAGCAGGCCGAACGCGAACACGGTCGTGAAGAGCGCCGCCGACTGGAGCAGCACCGACGCCAGCCCGGCCGGCATCCCCTGCCGCATCCCGAGGAACATCAGGCCGAACTGGCCGACCCCGATCGCCAGGCCGGGCAGGACGATCCATTTCCAGGCGACCGGCGGCCGCCGCATGAAGAAGACCGCGGGCACCGCCGACACCACGAAGCGGAGGGAGGCGAACAGGAGCGGGGGGAACGTGTCGAGCCCGGTCTTGATCGGCACGAAGTTGAAGCCCCAGATCGCGGCGATCACGATGGCGAGCAGCAGGTGGCGCGGTGACATGCACTTATGCTGGCGGGCCAGTCGTTTTAGGACAATCTAGAATTAGTTGACAGCTCGCTTTAGAGTTACTTCATGCTCGATTTGGAACGCCTGCGCGCGCTGCACTCCGTCGCGACGTACGGCTCGGTGAGCGCCGCGGCCGATGTGCTGCACGTCACCACGTCCGCCGTGTCCCAGCAGCTGGCCAAGCTCGAACGCGAGACCGGGCAGAAGCTGCTGGAGCGCAACGGCCGCGGCGTCCGGCTGACCGACGCCGCCGAGCTGCTCGTCACGCACGCCGATCGCATCCTGTCCCTGGTCGAACGGGCGCAGGCCGATCTGGAGGCCCACCGGGGCGCCGTGGTGGGCGAGCTCGCCGTCGCGGCCTTCCCGACGGCCATCCGCGGCCTCATGCCGGCCGCGCTGCACGGCCTGCGCGCGGACCATCCCGATCTCCGCGTGCTCGTGGCCGAGGAGGACCCGATGCAGAGCATCCCGCGCGTCGTGCGCGGCGATCTCGACATGGCGGTCGTCCAGGACTGGAACAACGAGCCGCTGCCGATCCCCGAGGGCCTGCTGCGCGGCACGATCTGCTACGACGTGGCCGACGTCGCGCTGGCCGCCGGTCATCCGCTGGCCGATCGCGACGAGGTGGAGCTCAAGGAGCTGGCGGGCGACCCGTGGATCAGCTCCACGCCGGGCAGCATCTGCTGCGACTGGCTCACCCACACGCTGCGCTCGATCGACGCCGAGCCGCGCATCGACCACCAGGCCTACGAGTTCGCCACCCAGCTGACGCTGGTCGGGGCTGGGCTGGGCAACGTCATCCTGCCCCGGCTGGGCCGCTGCGACGTGCCCGAGGGGGTGCGGGTCGTCCCGCTCAAGACCTCCCTCTCCCGCCGCATCTACGCGGTCTGGCGGGAGGAGGCGGCCCGGCGGCCCGCCATCCGCGCCGCCATGGACGCCCTGCGCGTCGCCGCCCCCACCGCGTCCGAGGCGCCCGGCCAGGGCGACTAATGATCATTTGAGCTACCTTTCCTCCTGTTCGTCCGGATGTGGCGGTGGAGGAGGATTGCTTCGTGGACGGCTGGCGGATCCCCGGCTTCCAGGAGGTGCGCCCCCTGGGCGAGGGCGCCCAGGGGCGGGTCGTGCCGGCTCGGCACACCGATTCCGGCGCCCCGGTCGCGATCAAGAGGGCGTGTTCATGAACGACCGCGCCGCCGGCGGGCTCGTCTTCGCTCCCGCGAGGGTCGAGTTCCTGGAGCCGGGCATGTACGACGTGATCCGCACGGGCGACTTTCAGCCGGTCGTGCTCGCTCCGGCGGTGCGGTTCTACGGATACGGGCTCGCACCGGAGGGCGGCGAGAGCAAGATCATCAAGACGCCGATGAGCCGGGCCGCCTTCGACGAGGCCGTGGCCAGGACGCGGGAGAAGGCGGGCCGGAAGATCAGTGGCAGCCTCACGTGGAACGTCCGGTACGACCAGACGGGACAGGTCGTCGAGGCGGCGCGGAAGCCCCAGGACCTCTGATGGGATCATGACCAGGTGACGTACGAGCTGGTCATTTGGCATGAGGACGCACCGATCGCCCGCGACCGGGCCGCGACGGCGTTCGAGGAGGCCGCCCCCGACCCGGCGGTCGCAGCGTTCGCCAAGGAGTTCGCCGAGCGTTTCCCGGACGTGGAGGTGTCCGCCGAAGGTGAGCGTTTCGCTCGCGTGCGCATGGCGCCCGAACGCGCAGACGAGGTGTCGGCGCAGGTCTACGAGCTCGCAAAGGCGTTCGGGTTGACCTGCTACGACCCGCATCGCGGGCTGGTGCACAACCTCGGGCCCACCGGGGCGTACAAGGGCATGCAACTGCACACGGGCGACGGCGTTCAGGTCGTCGATCCCGACCTGGGGCTCGTCCGAGACGTGCTGGAACGGCTGTCCGACCAGAATCCGTTCGCGGCCCTGGTCGTCTTCGGCCAGCACTTCATCCAGGTCGCGCCAGAGCCCGGTGGCTACGAACTGGAGTACAAGGACAGCGTCCAAGGAAAGCTCCACCGGACCCACGTGGACGACCTGGCCGAGGTCCAGCGCGCCTTCGACGAGTACGCCCGCGATGATCGGGCCTTCCTCGGCCGCCACACCTGGGAGGGGTGATTCAGGGCCCGGGGGAGGGGCCCTGAATCACGTGGCTCACGGGGCGGAGAGCGCCTCCGTGGGCGAGAGCCGGGAGGCGCGAACGGCGGGGTAGAGGCCCGCCAGGGCGCCGATCGCGAGGGTGGCGCCGATGCCGCCGAGCACCGCCCACGCGGGGATGACGACCGGCCAGCCCTGGTAGAGGGCGTAGCCGCCGGTCACCAGGCTGCCGATCAGCGCGCCGCCCGCCCCGCCCAGGGCGGAGAGCAGCAGCGACTCCGCCAGGAACTGGGTACGGATCTGCCCGCGCGTCGCCCCGAGCGAACGGCGGAGCCCGATCTCCGAGCGCCGTTCCAGCACCGAGATGACCATGGTGTTGGCCACCCCGACACCGCCCACGAGCAGCGCCACCGCGCCGAGTCCGAGTAGCAACCCGGTGAGGGCCTCGTCGGCGGCCTGCCGCGCGGCGAGCGCGTCGGACGGACGGGACACCTCGACCTCGTTGGGCGCCTCCGGGTTGGCCGTGGCGCCCAGAACGGACCGCACGGCCTCGACGGACGCGTCGTCCGAACGGGTGAAGACCGTCGTCGGATGCCCGTCGAAGCCCAGCTCGGACTCCGCGACCGGCCAGCCGACCAGTGCCGCGCTGTTGAGCTCCTCGGCGAGCGGGGCCGGTTCGAGGATGCCGACGACGGTGAACAGCTCGCCGCCGATCACCACCTGGGTGGCGGGCCCGGCCCGGCTGACGCCGAGCTTCTCCGCGGCGGTCGCGCCGAGCACGGTCGCCGGGTAGCGGCTCGTCGCCTCGTTCAGCCAGGTGCCGGCGCGCAGCTTGGCGCCGACCGCCTCGCGCAGGCCGGTCCGGGCGGCGTAGGTCGCGATCCCGCCCGTCTCCGCCTCGTCGATCTTGCTGTTGCGGTAGACCTTCGCCTCGTCGATCAGGCCGATCGCCGAGACCGTCTGAACCGGCGCGATCCGGGCCACCATCGCCTCGGCCTCGTTCGGCAACTGGGCCTCGTCGCCGGTCAGCGTGTTGCCGGGCGTGACCTTCAGCAGGTTGGTCCCCAGCGACGCCAGGGTCGCGTCGAGGTCGGCCCGCGACGACGAGGAGATGCCGACGACGGCGACCATCGCCGCGATGCCGATGGCGATGCCGAGCGCGGACAGGAACGCCCGCATCGGGCGGGTGCGCAGGCCCACCGCGCCGACCTTGACGACGTCCCCGGGCCACATCCGCGCCGGTCTGAGGGAGGCGCCCATCGCCGCCATCAGCCCACCCCCGCCGCGAGCAGATCGGGCTGCCCCGAGTCCGCCACCACCAGGCCGTCGCGCATCCGCACCTGCCGGGGCAGCCCGGCCGCGATGTCCCGGTCGTGCGTGATGATCAGGACCGTGGTGCCGGCCGCGTGCAGCTCGCGCAGCAGCGACATCACCCCCGCGCCCGAGGCCGAGTCGAGCGCCCCGGTGGGCTCGTCGGCGAGCAGCAGCGCGGGCTCGCCCGCCACGGCCCGCGCGATGGCGACGCGCTGCCGCTCACCGCCCGACAGCTCGTGCGGGTGGTGGTCCATGCGATGCCCCAGCCCGACCCGCTCCAGCGCCGCCGCCGCGCGCCGGCGCCGTGCGGCCGGGCGGTGCCCCGAATAGAGAAGCCCGTCCGCCACGTTGTCCAGCGCCGCCGTGCCCGGGGCCAGATGGAACTGCTGGAAGACGAAGCCGATCCGGCTCGCCCGCAGCGCCGACAGCTTGGCGTCGGAGAGCTCGCCGATCTCGTAGCCGTCGATGTGCACCGTGCCCGACGAGGGCCGGTCGAGCGTGCCGAGCACGTTGAGCATGGTCGACTTGCCCGACCCGGACGGGCCGACGATCGCGGCCAGCTCGCCCGCGCCGATCTCCAGCGTGACGCCGCCGAGCGCGGTCACCCCGCCGGAGTAGCGCTTGGTCACGTCCCGGAGGGAGATCATTTCGGCATCCCCACGGTCGTGCCCTCGGCGATCCCCTGGCCGGAGACCTCGACCTTGCCGTCCGCGAACAGCCCCGTCTTGACCGGGACGTAGGACGAGGTGGCGCCGTTGACGACCTCCACGCCGAACCCGCCCTCCTGGAGGGCCAGCAGCGCCGCGACCGGCACGGTGAGGACGTCCTTGCGCGTCCCGGCGGTGAACGTGACGTCCACCGAGGCCATGGCGTAGTCCGCGGCCGCCTTCTGGGCCTTGGCGCCCTTGAGCTCCACGACCACCTCGACCTTCGTCGACGCCTCCTCGTTCTGGCTCGCCGGCTGGATCACCGTGGAGACCTTGTCGATCCGGCCGGGCACGGTGGTGTCGTCGGGCAGCGTCACCTGGACGGTCGCGCCCTTCTTGGCCAGCCGCTGGTCGGCGGTCTCCAGCTCCACCGTGACGGCCTTGTCGGTCCCGGTGTACGAGAGCACCTTGCTGCCCGGACGCGTCGGATCGCCCTCGCCCGCGTGCACGGTCTCCACCCGGATCTTGCCGGGCGCGAAGACGACCCGGCCGAGCTCGACCTCGCCCGTCTCCTCCAGGCCCTTGTCGTCCTGCCACTCGCGTACGGCGTCGGCGGTGTCCCCGGTGTACTCGTCGTCCACCGTGAACCCGTCGTAGCCGAGGGCGCTCAGGTTGCGTTCGAGCTGCTTGACGTCCGACCCCTCGACGCCGGACCGCAGGGTCCGGTAGGCGGGCTTCGACCCGTACATGAGCAAGACGGGGTCGTCGTCGACCTTGTAGAGCGGCTTGCCCCGGCTGATCTCGCTGCCGCTGTCCGGCAGGGCCGTGAGCGTGCCGGACAGCCTGCTGGTGGCGGTGCTGGTCGTCCCGAAGCCGAGTTGCCCGTCGGCATCCTGGGTGTCCTTGAGCGTCTGCTTGGACACCTTGGCGGTCTTCGGCGGCAGGTCGCTCGCCGTCGTGCCGCCGTCGCCGCCGCCCCGGCCGAGGACCAGCACCGCCGCGACCGCCACGCCTCCGGCGGCGACGACGGCGACGGCCGAGATGAGCTTCTTGCGGGACCGCCGCCGCCGCTTTTCCGCCCCCCTCCCTCCCGGAGGGGGTGGTTCCTCAGGCGCGGCCGGCTTGGCCTGCCCGTCGACCCCCTGCTCGCCCACAGCCGTCACTGCCCGGCCCCGCCGCCGTTGCCGCCGCCGCGCTGCATGATGGACATGCAGGCCTTCTGGGCGGTCTCGAGATCGGGGTCATCTCCGACCTCTTCCTTGTTGATGAAGACGCCGCGCTGGCCCGGCTTGGGGTTGGGGAACTTCTCCACACCCTTCTCGCGCATGCACTCGGCGAACTTGAGGCTCCGCTTCTCGGCCTCGGGGTCCGAGCCGGGGGCGGCGTTCTGCATCGGGTTGAACTCGCGGCAGGCCTCCTGCGCCTTGTCCACCGTGGACTTCGGGGTCTTCCCGTCGAGCTTGAGCTGGATGCCGCCGCCCGGCTTCGGGTCGTCCATCGGGACACCGTTCTTGCGCATGCACTCGGCGTACTTGATCCCCCGCTCGCCCGGGCTGAGCGACGGGGCGCCGGTGCCGCCCGCCTGCTTGCCGTTGTTGACGCTCGCGACGCCCGGCTCCTTCTCGTCGCCGCCGCACGCGGTGAGGGTGAGGGCCAGTGCCAGCGGGAGGGCCGCGAGCGCGCTCATCGTCTGCCGTCGCATGTGTCTTCTCCTCGATCAGGCCGGATCCGTTCCGGCGAATGACCGGCATGCAACCCGGCCCCACGTTTCCCCTCCGTTTCTCGCGGCCCTAACAGAAAAGAAACAGGCCGATCGTCACTATGAACCCGAGGCGGATCGAGAGGACCGGGACAGATGCGGGTGCTGGTGGTGGAGGACGAGCGGTTGCTCGCGGACGCGATCGCCGAGTGGCTGCGGGACGACGCCCACGCGGTCGATCTCGCCTACGACGGGGCGGCGGCGCTCGAACGCGTCGCGGTCAACGACTACGACGTCGTCGTGCTGGACCGGGACCTGCCGATCGTCCACGGGGACGAGATCTGCCGGGAGCTCGCCGAGGCGGAGTCGGCCGTCCGCGTCCTCATGCTGACCGCCGCGGCGGAGGTCACCGACAGGGTCGCGGGGCTCGGCATCGGCGCGGACGACTACCTGACCAAGCCGTTCGCGTTCCCGGAACTGGCCGCCCGCGTCCTCGCGCTCGGCCGCCGCTCCCGTCCCGCCGCGCCGCCGGTGCTGCGCCGTGCGGGGATCACGCTGGATCCGGCACGCCGGGAGGTGTTCCGGGACGGACGCTACGTTCCGCTGGCGCGCAAAGAGTTCGCCGTGCTGACCGAACTGCTCCGCGCCGAAGGGACCGTCGTCTCCGCCGAACGGCTGCTGGAGAAGGCGTGGGACGAGCACGCCGACCCGTTCACCGGGGCGGTCCGGCTCACCATCCTCAAGCTGCGCCGCAAGCTCGCCGACCCGCCCGTGGTCGAGACCGTCAAGGGAGTGGGGTACCGGATCCGATGAGGTTGAAGCGCCTGCGGCGACGCCGCGTCTCCCTGCGTGCCCGGCTCACGCTGACCTACGGCGGCCTGTTCTTCGTGGCCGGGCTGCTGCTGCTCGGCGTCACCTACGTCCTGTTCGACCAGCAGCTCGCCCAGCGCGGCGGCCAGAAGTATCTCGCGCTCACGCAGACGGACAAGTCCGGCGCGAAGACCACGGTGACGCGGTCGCTGCCGGCCGCGCCGGGCCCGAACGACCGGCTCATGTCCGCCGACATGGAGCGCTACCTCAAGGAGGAGCGGGACAAGCTGCACGACGCCGCCGCGACCTCCCTGGTCACGCAGGGCGGGTTGTCGTTGCTGGCGGTCGGCGGCCTGGCGGTGGGCTTCGGCTGGCTCATCGCCGGCCGCGTGCTCGCCCCGCTGAACAAGGTCACCGACACCGCGCGGCGCATCGCGAACGCGCCCGCCGCCGACCACAACCTGCACGAGCGCATCGCGCTCGTCGGCCCGGACGACGAGGTCAAGGAGCTCGCCGACACCTTCGACACCATGGTCGAGCGGCTCGACCGGTCGTTCGACGGGCAGCGCCGCTTCGTCGCCAACGCCTCGCACGAGCTGCGCACCCCGCTCACGCTGGGCCGCGCGCTGGTCGAGGTCGCCATGCACCGCAAGGCCGCCTCGCCCGACGTCGTCCAGCTCGGCGAGACCCTCCTGGAGATCAACTCCAGGCACGAACGCCTGATCGGCGGCCTGCTCCTGCTGGCGCGGTCGGAGAACGAGATCACCGACCGGGCCCCGGTCGACCTGGCCGACGTCGTCGGGCACGTCGCCGCCCAGACCGCCCGCGAGGCCGGCCAGGCCGAGATCACTATCCGCGAGGAGCCCGGCGAGGCGCTCACCTCGGGCGACGCGCTCCTCCTGGAACGCCTCGTCCAGAACCTCGTGGAGAACGGCATCCGGCACAACTCCGGTCCCGGCGGCTGGGTGGAGGTGGGCAGCCGTACCCGTGCCGGCCAGGTGGAGCTGACCGTCAGCAACTCGGGCCCCGCCGTCCCGCCCTACGAGATCCCCGCCCTCTTCGAGCCCTTCCACCGCTTCGACAGCGACCGCCTGGTCACCGCCAAGGGCGCCGGTCTCGGGCTCTCCATCGTCCGGTCCATCGTCGGCGCCCACTCTGGCCGGATAGCCGCGAGCCCCCGTCCCGGCGGCGGCCTGGTGGTCACCGTCACCCTCCCCGCCTGCCCGGCGGACGCCCGCGACGACGTCCGCCCGGACAGGCAGGTAGAGATCATCCGCACCTGAGGGCCGCTTCCGGCCGCCTGCGGTCAGGTGAGGTCGGGGGAGGGTTCACGAAGGGCGCGCGGGTACCCTGGCGACGCCATGACTGCTGATAAGACGATCGTTCACCTGCTGCGGCACGGTGAGGTGCACAACCCCGAGGGTGTGCTGTACGGGCGGCTGCCGGGATACCGGCTGAGTGAGGACGGGGTCCTCATGGCCAAGGCCGCGGCCAAGTGGTTCGGCGAGCGGGACGTCACCGCGGTGTTCTCGTCGCCGATGCAGCGCGCGCTGGAGACGGCGGCGCCGCTGGCGGACGCGCTCGATCTGCCGGTGACGGTGGACGACCGGCTCATCGAGGCCGACAACCACTTCGAGGGGATGACCTTCGGGGCGGGAACGGGCTCGCTGAAGCGGCCGGAGCACTGGCGATACCTCGTCAACCCGTTCCGGCCCTCGTGGGGTGAGCCGTACAAGGAGATCGCGGACCGGATGAAGGCCGCGGTGATCCGGGCGCGCGACACCGCGAGCGGGCACGAGGCCGTCTGCGTCAGCCACCAGCTCCCGGTGTGGATCCTGCGGCTGCGGGCCGAGCACCGGCGCCTCTGGCACCATCCCGGCAAACGGCAGTGCGATCTGGCCAGCGTCACGTCCCTGGCGTTCGAGGGCAGCCGGCTGGTGGAGGTCTCCTACCACGAGCCCGCCGCCGGGATCGCCAAGGGGCCCAGTGTCGCGGGCGCCTGACCCTGCCGCTAGATTGAGTACTACACGCTGTAGTTGTAGGAGGGTCCGTTGAACCCCCGCACCTCCCCCGGGATGCTCGTTGCCGTGTTCGCCCTGTCCACGGCTCTGGCGGGCTGCGCGGGATCCCCGGCCTCGGGCACCCCCGGCGGCAGCGGCAACCGCTTCGTCGCGGGCGACGGCAACGCCCAGGAGATCAAGGCCGGCGACCGCAAGGCCGCTCCGCAGGCGGCCGGGACGACGCTGGAGGGCAAGCCCCTCCAACTGGCCGACCTCAAGGGCAAGGTCACCGTGGTCAACTTCTGGGCCTCGTGGTGCGCGCCCTGCCGGGGCGAGGCGCCCTCCCTGGAGCAGGTCTACAAGGAGAACAAGGCCAAGGGCGTGGAGTTCGTCGGCGTCGGCTTCAAGGACAGCCGCGACAACGCCAAGGCCTTCGAGCGCAAGTTCAAGGTCACCTACCCGAGCCTCTTCGACGAGAACGGGCAGATCACCCTCGCCTTCCGGGACGTGCCGCCGAACGCGATCCCCAGCACGCTGATCCTGGACCGGCAGGGCCGGGTCGCGGCGCGCATCGTCGGCGCCACGACCTACTCCAAGCTGAGCCCGCTCGTCGCCAAGGTCGCGGCCGAGCGGTGACATCGAGTGGAGCGAGGCCATGAGCGCAGTCAACGAGACCGTCACCAGCGGTTCGCTGCTGGTGGCGGCGCCTTTGGCGGCCCTGGCCGGGCTGGTCTCGTTCGCCTCGCCGTGCGTGCTGCCGCTCGTGCCCGGTTACCTCTCGTACGTCACCGGCATGAGCGGCGCCGACCTGGCCGAGCAGCGGCGGGGACGGCTGGTGGCCGGGGCCGCGCTCTTCATCGCGGGCTTCACCTTCGTCTTCGTGAGTTACGGGGTCTTGTTCGGCGGCCTCGGGCGCTGGCTGCTCGAATACCAGGACACGATCACCCGGGTGCTGGGCGCCGTCACGATCGTGTTCGGGCTGGCGTTCATGGGATTCGTGCCGGGGCTCCAGCGCACGCTGAAGTCCGGGCGGCTTCCCAACGCCGGCCTGATGGGCGCGCCGCTGCTGGGCGTCCTGTTCGGGGTCGGGTGGACGCCGTGCATCGGCCCGACGCTCGGCGCCGTCCAGGCGCTGTCCATCACCGAGGCGAGCGCGGGCCGCGGCGCGCTACTGTCGCTGGCGTACTGCCTCGGCCTCGGCCTTCCGTTCGTGATCACCGCGCTGGCGTACCGGCGGGCCCTCGGGGCCTTCGGGGCGGTCAAGCGCCACTACCGGCTGGTCATGCGCATCGGCGGCGGCATGCTCGTCGCGATCGGGCTGCTGCTGGTGACCGGCGTCTGGGACGACCTGACCATCCAGCTGAAGTCGTGGATCAGCGGCTTCGAACCGGTGATTTGAGATGGACGACACCGACATCGAACCGGGCGTCGCGGCGCCGCCGGAGCGGCAGGCCGCCGAGGAGGTGCCCCGGCCCAAGGGGCTGGGCCCGATCGGGTGGCTGCGCTGGGCCTGGCGCCAGCTCACCACGATGCGCACGGCGCTGATCCTGCTCTTCCTGGTCGCGCTGGGCGCGGTGCCGGGCTCGATCCTGCCGCAGCGCGCGCAGTCGCCGGAGAAGGTCGACCAGTACTTCGTCGACCACACGTCGCTCGCGCCGTGGCTCGACAGGTTCTCGCTGTTCGACGTCTTCGGCGCGCCGTGGTTCGCGGCGATCTACATCCTGCTGTTCGTGTCGCTCGCGGGCTGCGTGATCCCGCGCGCGTTCAAGCACTACCGCGGGATGCGCGCCCGCCCGCCGGCCGCGCCCCGCAACCTGATGCGGCTGCCGCAGTCGGAGACGTACGAGACGGACGCCTCGCCGGACGAGGTGCTGGCGGAGGCGCGCAAACTGTTGCGCGGGCGTCGCTTCCGTGTCGACGCGAGCGAAAGCTCGGTGGCGGCTGAGAAGGGCTATCTGGGCGAGACCGGCAACCTGGTCTTCCACCTGGCACTGCTGGCGCTGCTGTTCGCGCTCGGCCTCGGCTCGTCGTTCGGCTACCGGGGCAACGTGCTGCTGACCGAGGGCAACACGTTCGCCAACTCACTGTCGCGCTACGACCAGTTCATGCCGGGACGCGAGTTCGACTCGGACGACCTGCCGCCGTTCACCATGACCCTCGACGACTTCAGGGCGACGTACCAGACGCAGGGCGCCAAGCGCGGCCAGGCCATCGACTTCCTGGCCAAGATGCGCTACCGCGAGACGCCGGACTCGCCCGAGAAGCCGTACGACCTGAAGGTCAACCATCCGCTGAAGATCGGCGGCGCCAAGGTCTACCTGATCAACCACGGCTACTCGCCGGTCTTCACCGTGCGCGACGCCAAGGGCAACGTCGCCTTCCGGGACGCCGTGCCGTTCCTCCAGATGGAGAACCGCAACCAGACCGCCGAGGGCGTCATCAAGGTCCCCGACGCCGAGCCGGACGAGCTGGCCTTCTACGCCATCCTGTGGCCGTCGGCGGTGGCCACCCCCGACCAGAAGCAGATCGTGTCGGCCTTCCCGGCCCCGCTCAACCCGATGATCACGATCTCGTCGTTCAAGGGCCGGCTGGGCCTCGACTCCGGCGTCCCGCAGTCGGTCTACAAGCTCGAAGGCATCGGCAAGACGCTGCAGCCGCTCGGCCGCGACGGCCAGAAGATCATGAAGCCGGGGGAGACGTTCAAGCTCCCCGACGGCGCCGGGACCGTCACGTTCGAGGGCCTCAAGGAGTGGGCGGCGCTGTCGGTCAACCGCGACCCGGGCCGGATGCCCGCGCTGGTCGCGGCGATCCTGGCGATCGTCGGCGTGGTCGCCTCCTTCCTGGTCCGGCGGCGCAGGGTATGGGTCCGTGCGGGCGCCGGCGAGGGCGGGCGTACCGTGGTCGAGGTCGGCGGGCTGACGCTCGGCAACCCGACCTCCGAGTTCGACGACATCGTGGCCGCGTTGCGCGGCGAGCAAGAGAAGCCCGGCACCGATCAGGCCGCCGCTTCGGCAACCGAATCTGAGGAGTGACGAGGGTGGGCACTGCCGATCTCGCCAATCTGAGCGACAAGCTCATGCTGAGCACCGTCGTGCTCTACATCGTCGCCATGGTCGCCTACGCGGCCGATCTGGGCTTCGGGCCGCGGCGGCGGGCCGAGGACAGGGCCGAGGCCAAGGTCCTCGTCGGCGCGGGCGGCGCCGAGGTGGCCGACGTCCCCCCCGAGGACGCGGCCGCCGGCGAAGAGCCCGAGGGCCGCGACTGGGGACGGCTCGCGGTCCTGCTGAACGTCCTCGGCTGGGGCGCGCACCTCGGCGTCATCGTGACGCGCGGGCTGGCGGCCGAACGCTGGCCGTGGGGCAACATGTACGAGTTCCTCACCGCGATCGCGTTCGCGGCCGTCACCGCGTACCTCGTCGTGATGTTCCGCTACAAGGCCCGCTTCCTCGGCGCGTTCGTCATGCTCGCGGCGGTCATCGCGCTCGGCGTCGCCAACATCTGGCTGTACGACAAGGTCGGCCCGCTCGTGCCCGCCCTCAACTCGTACTGGATCGCCATCCACGTCAGCGCCGCCATCATCGCGACCGGCGCGTTCACCGTCGCCGGCACCTCGACGATCCTCTACCTGGTCAAGTCGCGCCACGAGGCGAAGACGGCGGTGGCGGCCGAGGGGCCCAAGCTCGCGCCCGCCGGCGCGGCGGGCGGCTTCCTCGCCCGGGTGCCCGCGGCCGACGACCTCGACCGGCTGGCGCTGCGCGTCACCATGTTCGCGTTCCCGATCTGGACCGCCGCGATCATCATGGGCGCCATCTGGGCGGACGAGGCGTGGGGCCGCTACTGGGGCTGGGACCCCAAGGAGATCTGGTCGTTCATCACCTGGATCGCCTACGCCGCCTACCTGCACGCGCGGGCGACCGCCGGCTGGCGCGGCCGCAAGGCCGCGATCCTCTCGCTCGTCGCGTTCGCGTGCCTGATGTTCAACTTCTTCGGCGTGAACTACATGTTCTCCGGCCTGCACTCGTACGCGTAGGCACCGTCCACGCAGCAACCGTCACGGCTCACTCGTCGTCGCGCAGGCGGCGGTCGAGGTCGCGCAGGAACGCCGGGTCGTCGTCCGGGCCCTTCGGGCCGCCGGACGCGCCCGGCGGCGGCCACAACGCCTCCTCGGGCGTACGCCGCGGCCGGCCCAGCGACAGCCACGCCGCCGCGCCCAGCAGGAAACCCAGCAGAACAACGAGGAACCAGCCGAACTTGGGCAGATGCCTTACGTCGGTCTCATCGGTGCCGAGGACGTCGAAGAGGCAAAAGAGCCAAACTCCCACAAGGATGAGCACGAGCAGCACAAACGCCATGCCTTGAGATTAGTCCGTGACTGATGGGGATGACGGCATGTCGGATTCCGGCTTACCCTGCATCGGGGGCCCTGTCGCTTGATTCTTCGGGGGGCCCGCTGACAGAGGAGCCCGATGCGCTTCAAAGGCATCCATCGCAAGTCCCGGGAGCTGAGGGACGCCTCGTACTCGCCCTCGCCCGCACCCCAGGACTCGGGGCAGCGTCCGGAGACCCGCCAGTTCCGCCCGCGCGGCAACCAGCCGCGCGACCGGTTCGGCCGGTTCCGCAAGGCGGGCAGGGACGACGACTTCGCGGTGCGCGCGGCCGCCGACGCGGCCTCGGACGCCGCCGTCCGGCCCAGGCGGCCCGGCGGCCGCACCAAGGACGCGCGTCCGGTCGGCTACTCGTGGCGTGACTTCGAGCTCGACGACGAGCCGCCGCGCGCCGAGCCGCACCCGCCCGGCAGGCCGCACCGCGCCGCCGACGGCCGCGTCCACTGCGGCGTGCTGGAGGGCATCCTCTACCGCCAGTGGGACGCCCGGCAGGGGCCGCCGACACCGGAGGTCGTCCGCGCCGTCGAGAGCCTCGCGGGGCTGCCCGACTCGCTCAAGGAGAAGCTCGCGAGCGGCCTCGACGGCATCTACGTCGGGCCGGGCGGCGTGCCGCAGCTCGACGACATGGGCCATCTGCGCGACCGGCCGCTGCCGTCCGGCCGCGCGACCTGGGACATCTGCGCCGGAGCGTACGGCGACCGGAAGATCGTGGTGGGGGACCGGCCCTCGCCCACCCCCGACGTGATGATGCACGAGGTCGGCCACGCGCTCGACGACATCGACGGCGAGGGGGGCGGCTGGACGTCCGACAGCGCCGCGTTCCGGGCGCTGTACGACCAGTGCCGCCCCTTCCTCGCCAGCGACTTCCATCTGCAGCCCGACGATCTCGGCCGCCGGGAGTTCTTCGCGGACGCGTTCGCCGCGATCTCCGCCCGGCAGCGGCCCGCCCTGGTCGATATGCTCGCCGGCAATATCCGCGCCGCACTCGATGTCATGCTCTTCTTCAACCGCCGCTACGGAATCTGACGGAACACCACCGACGTAAGCCCGAACGGAACCTCAAGGCTGCACGACCAGCACCGAAGGTGATCGACGATGTACGTGATCCGGCTCCCCGACGGAACGCTCCGGGTGCCCCACAGCGTTCTGCTCAACCCCGACGAGGGCACGGACGAGGGACGGATCATCGCCCAGGCATACGTGGAGATCGGCCCTGACGACCCCGACTACGACCGGCTGCTCGGACAGTCACTGACCGAGGCGGAGCTGGAGGAGAAACGCCGCGGCTGGCGAGACGGGGACGCCGACCTGCTCCGTCAGTTCGAGGAGTGGAAGGCGGGCAGGGACGAGTAGTCCCTGGGTGATGATGAGGCCCTGCGTACGATGAACCTGCGTGCGATGAGGAGCGGGAACCGCCGCGGGGGAAGGGCGGGCCGAGCAGGTCTCCGGCGCTCAGCGCACGTGCTCGGCTACCGGCTCTTCCCCGCGCAGCAGCGCGTGTACTTCGGACTCGCGGAAACGGCGGTGCCCGCCGGGAGTGCGGATGCTGCTGATCCGGCCGGCCGCGGCCCAGCGCGTCACGGTCTTGGGATCGACCCGGAAGAGGGCTGCGACCTCTCCTGGGGTGAGCAGACGCTCGCTCGTGCTTTCCACGTTATCTCTCCCCCTTTGTCCCGCTCTCGGTGCGGGTGGACTGTTTCCTAGTGTGGCGGGTCAAGACCGATTTCTCCCTTGTTTTCGCAAAACATCACCGTGCGTGATCGGCTGAACAGCGGGAATAACGTGAAGTAAACATGGCATTGGGCACAGTGGTCACGTTGATCTCTATAGCCATGCCGTGTCCCGATCGGAACCGCCCGTTAACCACCTCAGAGGACATCCCCGTAGGCTCGGTGGCATGTCCGATCTAGTGGCTCTGGAGGAGATCGAACGCGCCGCCGCACGGCTCGCGGGGGTCACCGTCCGGACCCCCCTCGTGCCCTTTCCGCTGAGCGATCCGCGCCTCCTGGTGAAGGCCGAGTCGCTGCAGCCGATCGGCGCGTTCAAACTGCGCGGCGCATACGCCACGATCGCCGCGATGCCGGAACCTCTCCGGCAGAAGGGCGTGGTGACGCATTCCAGCGGTAACCATGCCCAAGCCGTCGCCTATACGGCACGGGCATTGGACATTCCGGTGGTGCTCGTCATCCCGCACACGACCCCCGGCGTGAAGGTCGAGGCGTGCATCGCGCTGGGCGCTGAGATTGTTTACGTCGAGCCCACGATGGAGGACCGGGTCGGCACCGCCGAACGGCTGGCCGAGGCGCACGGATTCACGCTCGTCCCGCCTTTCGACCATCCGGGAATCATCGCGGGCCAGGGCACCGTCGGGCTGGAGATCGTCCAGGACCGCCCGGACGCCGGGGTCGTGCTGGTCCCGGTCGGCGGCGGGGGCCTCATCGCGGGCGTCGCCGCCGCGGTCAAGCAGCTGAACCCCGGGATCAAGGTCATCGGCGTGGAACCCGAGCTGGCCGCCGACGCCCGGGCCTCGTTCCGCGCGGGCAAGCCGGTCGCCTGGTCGGCCGAGGAGACCGGCCGCACCATCGCCGACGCGCTGCGCGCCCAGCGGCTCGGCGACCTCCCGTTCGCCCACATCAACGAGTACGTGGACGACATCATCACCGTCACCGAGGACGAGATCCGGCTGGCGATGCGCCGGCTCGCCCGCCAGACCCGGCTCATCGCCGAGCCCGGTGGCGCCGTGGCGACCGCGGGCTACCTCTTCCACCGCGACCGGCTTCCGGCGGCGCAGACGTACGTGTCGGTGCTGTCCGGCGGCAACGTCGACCCGGCGCTCTTCCGGGACGTCCTCGCCTGACGAACCACCCGAGGTCAGGCCACGGAGGGGCGCGGGTAGGCTCGGGGGCGTCATGCGTTCCGTATTCTTCTACACCGCCGCGCGGCTGGTCATCTTCGTCGCCACCGCCGCCGTCCTCGCGCTCTTCGGCGCCCGCGGCGTGCTGCTGCTCCTGATGGCCCTGCTGATCAGCGGGATCGTCAGCTTCGTCCTGCTGTCCGGCCAGCGGGACGCGATGTCGTCCGCGGTCACCTCCGGGTTCCAGGCGCGCCGCAAGAAGTTCGAGCGGGCGCGCACCAAAGAGGACAGCTAGATCAACTAGTTCGGCGGGCGGCTGCAACGTTCGGCACCGCCCGGCCACTTCCCTGTGTGATCACAAGGAGAAACCGAACGACGCGCCGCCGGACGGCCGGCGCCGTCGCGGTGGTGGCCACCCTCACCACCGCTTTGCCCCTGCCCCCGGCGCACGCCGCGACCACCACCGCAGGGCCGGATCCGTCCCCCGGCCAGCGCGTGAGCGTGACGCTGGTGACGGGCGACAAGGTCCACCTGAACGGACGATCCGTACGGATCGAGCCGGGCCCGGGCCGTAAGGAGCTGGTGTTCTTCCGCCGGGTGCACCGGCGCGAGCTGACCATCGTCCCGGCCGACGCGGCGCCGCTGGTGACCGCCGGACGCCTCGACGCCGGGCTCTTCAACGTCACCCGCCTCGTCCGCGACCGGTACGACGACCGGAACCGCGGCGACCTGCCACTGATCGTCGCGGGCACGGCCCGGCCCGCCGGCGCGCAGGTCACCAGGACGCTGGGCGCGCTGAACGGGGCCGCCGTCAGCACCCGCAAGGACCGGGCCGCGACCTTCTGGACCTCGATCAAGTCCGGGAACGCCAAGGTCTGGCTCGACGCGCGGGTGCGGGCGGCCCTCGACAAGAGCGTGCCGCAGATCGGGGCGCCCACGGCGTGGGAGGCGGGCAGCACGGGCAAGGGCGTCACGGTCGGGGTCCTCGACTCGGGCATCGACGCGAGCCATCCCGACCTCGCGGACGCCGTCGCCGCCTCGCAGGACTTCACCGGGAACCCGAAGGGTGTGCGGGACGGCTTCGGCCACGGCACCCACGTCGCCTCGATCATCACCGGTGACGGCGTCGCCGACCGGCGCTATCGCGGCGTGGCGCCCGACGCCAGGCTGGTCGTCGGCAAGGTGCTCGACGACGGCGGAAACGGCACCGTTTCGCAGGTCATCGCGGGTATGGAATGGGCGGCCGGGCAGCGTCTCCGCGTCGTGAACATGAGCCTCGGCGTGTCCCTGGCCAGCGACGGCACCGATCCGCTCTCCACCGCCGTGAACACCCTCACGGCACGGACCGGAACGCTTTTCGTCGTCGCCTCCGGCAACGCCGGTGGCGATGAGTCCGTCAGCGCGCCCGGCCTCGCCGACGCCGCGCTGACCGTGGGCGCCGTGGACGGCGACGACAACCGGGCAGAGTTCTCCAGCAACGGCCCGCGCCCCGGAGACGGCGCCGTCAAACCCGACATCACCGCACCCGGCGTGGGAATCGTCGCCGCCCGCGCCCAGGGCACCGCCATCGGCGAGCCGGTCGGCGACCACTACACGCGAGCCGACGGCACCTCGATGGCGACGCCGCACGTGGCGGGCGCCGCGGCGCTCCTCGCCCAGGCTCACCCCGCCTGGGCACCCGCCCGTCTCAAGGCCGCCCTGATGAACACCGCCAAGCCGAACGACACCGACACCGTCTACCGGCAGGGCGCGGGGCGCGTCGATGTCGGCCGTGCCATCTCCCAGCGGCTCTGGACCGATGAGGGCAGCCTGTCGTTCCACGCCAAGGCGAAGGCCACCAAGACCGTGACCTTCCGCAACGACTCCGACGCCCCCACGACCCTGGACCTGGACCTCTCCGTCAAGAACCCATCAGGAGACCAGGCCCCAGAGGGCATGTTCGAGGTCACTCCCGCGAAGATCGAGATCCCTCCGAACGGGACGGCGTCCGCGTCCGTCACCGTCGACCCCGCCAAGTCCACCGCGACCGGCTCGTACAGCGGCAGGCTCACCGCCGGTCAGCTGAAGCTGCCGGTCGGAGCCTTCCTGGAGCCGCCCCTGCACACCGTCACACTCAGCGGCATCGACCGTACGGGACGGCCCGTCGGCGGCACGGTCGAGTCGCTGCCCTTCGTCGGCCTCATCGACCTGAAGAGCGGCGAGTACGCCCCCACGTTCGTCAGCGGCGGCAAGGTCGTCGCCCGCGTCCCGGCCGGCCGGTACGGGCTGACCGCCGCCGTCAGCACCGTGGCCGCGGACGGCACGATCAACGACAGCACGCTCTTCTCCCGGCCCGTCCTCGACGTCGACCGGGACATCGCGATCGAGGCCGACGCCCGCCGGGCCAAGCGCGTCACCGCCCGCCTGGACAGCCGTACCGCCGTGCAGAGCGGATTCGACGAGGCCCTGGTGTCGGAGACCGTCGCCGGGAACGCCGTCGCCTTCGGCATCGGCTCCGGCGACCCGGCCGCCGGCCTGTTCGCGGAGCCGTCCGCGACGACCACCGACCGCCCGTACGCCTTCTCCTTCGTGACCACCCGCGTGGAGCCGGACGGGCCGCGCGCCTACCACCTCGCGTTGGTCAGCCAGAAACGAATCCCGGCCAATCCCGCATTCCGTGTCAGGGACCGCGGGCTCGCGCGCCTGGACTCCCGCTATCACTCCGACAAACCGCTCTCCGGCTTCCGGCGGACGGGCGTGATCTTGCCGGGCCAGCCCTTCCCGAGCGGGGGTGGCGAATACCCCGTTTCGCTGCCCGGCCGTCGCATCGAGTTCTACTCGCCAGTACAAAATGTGAACTGGGCTCGCACGCTCGAAACCGGCGAGTCGAACACCGCCTTCGCCGAGAGTGCGATCGACCCGCCGATGGTCGCCGGACGTTCACAGCGCGCCGATTGGAACAAAGCGGCGTTCGGCACCGCCCCCCAAGGCACCCGCAAGTGCGTCAAGTGCCCGATGGCTTTCACGGCCTGGACTATCCACTCGGCGAACGCCTCCTGGCAACGCTCACCCGAAACCCGGCCCACCATCGCCGTCTACCGCGACGGAAAGCTGCTCGGCTCCGCCGACGCCGACACGATCGCCGTCGCGACCCCGCCGGGCCAGGCCACCTACTCGTTGCATTCCACCGCCACCAGGCACGTCTCGTGGACGGCGCTCGGCACCAGATCAGAGGCCCGCTGGACCTTCCCCTACACCCCCGACCCGAAGGTGCTGGAACAGCCTCCGCTCTACTCCCTGCGCGCCACAGGCCCGTTCGACCTGAACAATCGCGCCCCCGCCGGCCCGTTCAGACTCACCGTTCAGGTCGTCGACACCCGCGTGGACACGCAAACCCACCCCCTGCCCAACCTGCAAACCCTGACGGTCGAGGTCTCCTACGACGAGGGCAAAACCTGGCAAGAGACCGAGGTGACCGCTGACGGCACCAACCGCTGGCAAGCCCAGCTCGTCCACCCGGCCGCCAACCAAGGCCACGTCTCGCTCCGCCTCCGCGCCTCCGACGGCGGCGCGGCCTCGGTGGAGCAGACCACGATCCGCGCCTACGGCCTGCGCTGACCGACGCCCGACCCGGCCTGTGGGTTGTCATGAGATCACCCACAGGCCGCATCGGGACAAGATCACCCGAACCCCGCCGTTCTAGATGATCACCTCAATATGATCACTCGCCCGGTCGCACGGAGTTCAGGGGGGTCTCACGGATGAAACGGTTCGCCGTCGTGCTGTGCGCAGCAGTCGCGGCCTCGGTGCTGTCGCCCATCGCGAACGCGGCCACGGACGGATCCGCGGATCTGGGCGTGACCGTCGAAGCGCCGGACAGTGTCATGCCGGGTAAGCGCTACGCCTTCTACGCCAAGGTCTGGAATAGCGGTCCGGATGCCGCAGAGGAGGTCAAGGCGACCTTCGATTGGCCAGCCGAGTTGCATGTCGATCAGAACCTCGTCGCCGGACTGACCGACTGTGTCTGGGGTGCTCGCACGGCCACCTGCGATGTGAAGGGCGGGTCGCTCGCCGCCGGTGAGGAGAGGAGGATCGGTCTCGTCGGGACAGTCGATCTCCAGGCCGACGACAGGTTCGACTTCCGGGCCGGCGTCAGGGCCAAGACCACCGAGCCGAATCCGGACTGGAACAGGAACGACCATTCGGGGATGAGCCTCGTCTACCCCTCCACTGATCTCGCGGTCACGATGAGCGGTCCCGCCACCGCCAAGCCGGGGGACCTGATCACCTACGAGGCCAAGGTCACCAACAACGGGCCCAGGTTCCTCTGGAGCGCGAATGTGGACTTCAACCTCTCCAACGGTGTGGTCTTCCAGAGTTCCTCGCCCGAGTGCAACGGCAAGAGCCGCTGCCGGCTTGAGAACTTCGACAAGAACGAGACCAGGACCCTCAGAGTCACCGTCAAGGTTCACGAGGCCGTGCCGGTCGGCAGCCGAATGTACTCGGCGGTCGAGGCCTATTGGTCTTTGAACGATCCGGTCCGCGAGAACGACTCAGCCGCGGTGGAGACTCTGGTTGTCGCGCCGCCGAAGCCGCCGAGGCCGGTGGTTGCGGATGTCGGGATCTCCGGGAAGGTCGGCGCGCTTCGGAAGGGGCGGACGGGCACCTACACGTTGACCGTCGCCAACCGGGGACCTGCGGCGGCCAAGAACGTCGTGGTGAGCGGGGCGCTGCCCAAGGGGCTGAGGTTCAAGTCCGTTCGCGGCTGCAAGAAGGCCGGTAACGGCATCAAGTGCACGATCGCGAACCTGAAGGCCGGCGGGAAGGTCACGATCGTCCTGAACGTGGCCGTCGCGAAGTCGGCGTCCGGGTCCCGGCTGTTCGTCGCCGGGGTCAAGAGCGCGACCAAGGACCCGGTGAGCGGCAACGACCGCGTGCGAATCACCCGGAAGATTACGAAGTAGGACGTTCGACGCACACGGCGGGCCGGCCCTTGGGGCGGCCCGCCTTCGCGTGGCAGGGGGCGGGCCCTTCTAAGGTTGGGGTCATGACCCGCGCCTCACTCGACAAGCAGCCCGCCGACGTCGCCGCGATGTTCGACAGCACGGCCGAGCGGTACGACCTGCTCAACAGCCTGATGACCGGTGGCCAGGATCGGCGCTGGCGGAAAGAGGTCGTCAAGGCCGTGGCCGCGCGGCCGGGGGAGCGGGTCCTCGATCTGGCCGCCGGGACGGGCACGTCGTCGGTGCCGTTCGCCGAGGCGGGGGCCGAGACGGTGGCCTGCGACTTCTCGCTGGGGATGTTGCGGGTCGGGGTGCGGCGGCAAGCCGGTGTGGAGCGGCTGCGGTTCGTGGCGGGGGACGCGCTGAGGCTCCCGTTCGCGGACGGGTCGTTCGACGCGGTGACGATTTCGTTCGGATTGCGCAACGTCGCGGACACGGATCTGGCGCTCCGCGAGTTGCGGCGGGTCGCCAAGCCGGGTGGGCGGCTGCTGGTCTGTGAGGTCAGTCACCCGCCGAACGCGCTCCTGGCGATGGGGCACAAGATGCACCTGCGGTACGGGCTGCCGCTGCTGGCCAAGGTGAGCTCCAACCCCGATTCCTACAGGTACTTGGGCGAATCGACGCTCGCGTGGCCCGGCCAGGCGGCGCTGGCCGAGTTGATTCAGGGCGCGGGATGGGAGAAGGTCCGCTGGCGTGACCTGACGTTCGGGGTCGTGGCGCTCCATCACGCCATCAACCCGGGCTGATGTCGTGGGACCGGTCCAAATCTCTGGACGTACAGAGGTACCCACACGCAGCCAATAAGGAATAGACTCCCCAACGGATCCTTGTGAAGTACTTCACAAGCGAACGAGCTAAAGAGGAACGCTGTGACCGACTCCACCCGTACGGCAGACGTCATCGTCGTCGGGGCCGGCCCCGCCGGATCGGGGACCGCCTACTGGCTGGCCCAGGCCGGCCTGGACGTGCTGCTGCTGGAGAAGGCGACGTTCCCGCGCGACAAGATCTGCGGCGACGGGCTCACGCCGCGCGCCGTGCGGGCACTGGTGGGCATGGGCGTCGACGTCAACGCGCCCGGCTGGGCCCGCAACAAGGGCCTGCGGATCTACGGCGGCGGCGTCAAGATCGAGCTGCCGTGGCCGGAACTGGCGAGCTTCCCCGACTACGGGCTCGTCCGCACGCGCATGGACCTCGACCAGTTGCTGGCCGAGCACGCGGTCAAGGCGGGGGCCAAGCTCCTGCAGGGCTGCAACGTCCAGGCGCCGATCCTGGACGAGCGCACCGACCGCATCATCGGCGTGACCGCCAAGTACGAGGGCGAAGAGGTCGAGTTCCGGGCGTCCGTGGTGGTGGCCTGCGACGGCGTCTCGTCCCGGCTCTCCACCGCGATGGACGTCCGGCGGCGCGAAGACCGCCCGATGGGCGTGGCCGTCCGGCGCTACTTCGAGAGCCCGCGGCACACCGACGACTACATGGAGGCGTGGCTGGAGCTCTGGGACGGCGAACGCCTGCTCCCCGGCTACGGCTGGGTCTTCCCGGTCGCCGACGGCACCTGCAACGTCGGGCTCGGCCTGCTCAACACCAGCAAGTCGTTCAAGGACGTCGACTACCGCGGCATGCTCAAGCGCTGGTGCGCCAACATGCCCGAGGACTGGCGGTTCGACGAGGAGCACGCGACGAGCCCCATCCGCGGCGCCGCGCTCCCCATGGGCTTCAACCGGCAGCCGCACTACACGCGCGGCATGCTGCTGGTCGGCGACGCCGGCGGAATGGTCAACCCGTTCAACGGCGAGGGCATCGACTACGCCCTCGAATCCGGCCACCTCGCCGCCGACATCATCGTCCAGGCGCTCGCCCGGCGGACCCCCGCGCAGCGGGAGCGGACCCTGTACGAGTACCCCCGGATCCTCAAGGACGAGCACGGCGGCTATTTCACCCTCGCCCGTGTCTTCGTCCAGGCCATCGGCGACCCGCGAGTCATGAAGTTCCTGACCGCGCACGGCCTGCCGCACCCGACGTTGATGCGATTCACGCTCAAGCTGCTGGCGAATCTCACCGATCCCAAGGGCGGTGACGCGATGGACCGGGTCATCAACGCGATGCAGAAGGTGGCTCCGGCAGCATGAGGCGACCGGGCAATACAGCTTGAGACCGACCCCCCGGAGGGGAGTGCTATTGATCGCCTTGGCTAAGGTGGCGAGCCGTATTCGTGATGGCCGTCACGTGTGCGCCCCGTACAACGCCGTACGAACCGAGGAGGGGCTGTAGAGGCATGGATCTCTATGTTCCGATCATCGTGCTTGGAGTGCTCGCCTTCGCTTTCGCGGCGGGTTCGGTGGCGATGGCCGCCCTCACGGGTCCCAAGCGCTGGAACCGCGCCCGGCTGGACGCCTACGAATGCGGTATCGAACCGACCCCGCAGCCGGCCGGCGGCGGGCGTTTCCCGGTGAAGTACTACCTGACGGCGATGCTGTTCATCGTCTTCGACATTGAGATCATCTTCCTTTATCCCTGGGCGGTCGCCTTCGACCACCTGGGAATTTTCGGTCTTGTGGAGATGGTCCTGTTCATCCTCACCGTGCTGGTGGCGTACGCCTACATCTGGCGGCGCGGTGGTCTGGAGTGGGACTGATGAGGGACGCGGAGGCGCGCGGCGCGCGCTGGACCGAGGAGCCTGCGACGAGGGAAGCGCGTGCCGGAAGGCGCGCCGGAGCGGAGCGGGGGCAGTGTCATGGGTCTTGAAGAGAAACTCCCCAGCGGCTTCCTGCTGACGACCGTCGAGCAGGTCGCCGGTTGGGCGCGCAAGAGCTCGGTGTGGCCGGCCACCTTCGGTCTCGCCTGCTGCGCGATCGAGATGATGGCGACGGGCGACCCCCGTCACGACATGGCCCGCTGGGGCATGGAACGGGCGTCGGCGACGCCGCGGCAGGCCGACCTGATGGTCGTCGCGGGCCGGGTGAGCCAGAAGATGGCCCCGGTGCTCCGGCAGATCTACGACCAGATGACCGAGCCCAAGTGGGTCATCGCGATGGGCGTGTGCGCCTCGTCCGGCGGCATGTTCAACAACTACGCGATCGTGCAGGGCGTCGATCACATCGTCCCGGTGGACATCTACCTGCCCGGCTGCCCGCCGCGGCCCGAGATGCTCCTGGACGCGATCCTCAAGCTGCACGACAAGATCCAGAACACCAAGCTCGGCCCGCAGCGCGCGAAGCAGATCCAGGAGCTGGAGGTGGCCAAGCGCCGCCAGCTGCCGCTGCTCGGACAAGGGACGGGGTCGCTCTGATGAGCGAGGTGCAGGCGCGCGGTGCGCGCTGGACTGAGGAACCTGCGACGAGGGAAGCGCGCACCGAAAGGCGCGCCGGAGCCGAGCGGGGGACACTGTGAGTTCTCAGCATCCTGAGCAGAAGGCCGAGCAGGCCGCCGACCAGCTGCCCGCGCACTCCGAGGAGGAGCGCAAGGAGCAGCCGGTCGCCCGCATGGGCATGTTCGGCGCCAAGACGACCGGCGACACCTCCGGCTACGGCGGTCTCGTCGTCCGCCAGTCGCCGAAGGTGTCCACGCCGCGCCCGTTCGGCGGGCCCGAGGGCGCCGCCGAGGCGGGCGCGTTCGACGAGATCGCCGACGAGCTGGAGCGCGTCTTCGCCGGCTTCGGCGACGCCGTCGAGCGCATCGTGGTCGACCGGGGCGAGATGACGTTCTTCGTCAAGCGCGAGCACCTGGCCGCGGTCGCCAAGACCATGCGGGACGAGCCGTCGCTGCGGTTCGAGTTGTGCTCCGGCGTCTCCGGCGTGCACTACCCGCAGGACACCGGCGCCGAGCTGCACTCGGTCGTCCACCTCCTGTCGATCACGCACAACCGGCGGGTCCGGCTGGAGACGACCTGCCCCGACGCCGACCCGCACGTCCCGTCGCTCGTCCCGGTCTACCCGACCGCCGACTGGCACGAGCGGGAGACCTACGACTTCTTCGGGATCGTCTACGACGGCCACCCGGCGCTCACCCGCATCGAGATGCCGGACGACTGGGTCGGCCACCCGCAGCGCAAGGACTACCCGCTCGGCGGCATCCCCGTCGAGTACCGCGGCGCCGAGATCCCGCCGCCGGATGAGCGGAGGTCGTACGTATGAGCCCCTCGACGAAGTACACCGAGTACGACGCCTACGCAGCCGACGAGGCCGCGGAGGGCAAGGTCTTCGACGTCGGCGGCCAGGACTGGGACAAGGTCGTGGCCGCGGCGGAGGACCTCGGCGACGAGCGCCTGGTCGTCAACATGGGCCCGCAGCACCCGTCCACGCACGGCGTGCTCCGGCTCATCCTGACGCTCGACGGCGAGACGGTGAACGAGTGCCGGGTGGGCATCGGCTACCTGCACACCGGCATCGAGAAGAACATGGAGTTCCGCACCTGGACGCAGGGCTCCACGTTCTGCACGCGCATGGACTACCTGGCGCCGATCTTCAACGAGACGGCGTACTGCCTGGGCGTGGAGAAGCTGCTCGGCATCACCGACCAGGTGCCGGAGCGGGCCCAGATCATCCGCGTGATGATGATGGAGCTCAACCGCATCTCCTCGCACCTGGTCGCGATCGCCACGTTCGGCCTGGAACTGGGCGCGACGACGGTCATGCTCAACGGGTTCATCGAGCGCGAGTACACCCTTGACCTCTTCGAGGAGATCACGGGCCTGCGCATGAACATGGCGTACGTGCGTCCCGGCGGCGTCGCCCAGGACCTGCCGAGCGGGGCCCTCAGCTCGATCCGCGACTACCTGGACCGCATGCCCAAGCGCATCCAGGCGCTGCGCAAGCTGATGGACTCCAACCCGGTCTACCTGGCTCGCACCAAGGACATCGCGTACCTCGACCTGACCGGCTGCATGGCCCTCGGCATCACCGGCCCGGTGCTGCGCGCGACCGGCCTGCCGTGGGACCTGCGCAAGTCGCAGCCCTACTGCGGCTACGAGACCTACGACTTCGAGGTGGCCACGCAGGACACCAGCGACGTCTATGGCCGCTATCTCGTGCGCATGCAGGAGATGGAGGAGTCCCTCAAGATCGTCGAGCAGTGCGTGGAGCGGCTGCAGTCGGTCAAGGGCCCGGTGATGGTCGAGGACAAGAAGATCGGCTGGCCCGCGCAGCTGGCGATCGGCGCCGACGGCATGGGCAACTCGCCGCGCCACATCGCGCACATCATGGGCACCTCGATGGAGGCCCTCATCCACCACTTCAAGCTGGTGACCGAGGGTTTCCGCGTCCCGGCGGGCCAGGCGTACTCGACGATCGAGTCGCCGCGCGGCGAGATGGGCGTGCACGTGGTGAGCGACGGCGGCACCCGCCCCTACCGTGTGCACTTCCGCGACCCGTCCTTCACCAACCTGCAGGCCACCCCGGCGATGGCCGAGGGCGGCATGATCGCCGACGTGATCGCGGCCGTCGCCTCGATCGACCCCGTCATGGGGGGAGTGGACCGTTAATGCCATACGAACCCGACGTGCGTGAGCGCCTCGAAGCGGACGCCAAGAACATCATCGGGCGCTATCCCAAGCCCCGGTCGGCGCTGCTGCCGATGCTGCACCTGGTGCAGTCGGTCGACGGGCACATCACCCAGGACGGCATCGAGTTCTGCGCGGAGCAGCTGGGCATCACCCCCGCCCAGGTCACCGGTGTCAGCACGTTCTACACGCAGTACAAGCGGAACCCGGTCGGCGAGTACCACGTGGGCGTCTGCATCAACACGCTCTGCGCCGTCATGGGCGGCGACCAGATCTGGAGCGAGGTCAGCGACCATCTGGGCGTCGGCCACGACGAGGCCACGCCGGACGGCAAGGTGTCGCTGGAGCGCATCGAGTGCAACGCGGCCTGCGACTTCGCTCCCGTGATGACGGTCAACTGGGAGTTCTTCGACAACATGACTCCCGGCAAGGCCAAGGAGCTGGTCGACGACCTGCGCTCCGGTAAGGAAGTGCTTCCTTCGCGCGGGCCCGAGAGCCTGTGCAGCTGGAAGGAGGCCTCCCGCGTGCTGGCCGGCTTCCCGGACGGCAGGGCGGGCGAGGGCCTCCAGGCCGGCGCCGAGTCGCTGGTCGGGCTCGCGCTCGCCAAGGAGCGCAACTGGACCGCCCCCGAACCGAACGGCGACCAGCCGCGGGCGCACGAGCCGGTCAAGCCGGGCGAGGTCACCGACCCCCCGCCGAACGAGCCCGGCAAGCCCATCGGCGGCGCGGTCAAGCCCGGCAGCCAGGAAGGTGAGAACAAGTGACGACGCTGACTCCGGTTCTCACCAAGAACTGGGACCAGAGCGACTCCTTCACGCGCGCCGCGTACGAGCGTGAGGGCGGCTACAAGGCCCTGCGCACGGCGTTCGGCATGGAGCCCGACGCGATCGTGCAGGCGGTCAAGGACTCCGGCCTGCGCGGCCGCGGCGGTGCGGGCTTCCCCACCGGCATGAAGTGGGGGTTCCTGCCGCCGACCAGCCCCAACCCGCGGTACCTGGTCGTGAACGCGGACGAGTCCGAGCCGGGCACGTGCAAGGACATCCCGCTGATGATGGCCAACCCGCACGTGCTGGTCGAGGGCGTGATCATCAGCTCCTACGCGATCCGCTCCAACTACGCGTTCATCTACGTGCGCGGCGAGGTGCTGCACGTGATCCGGCGCCTCCAGGCGGCGGTCGCGGAGGCCTACGAGGCCGGTTACCTCGGCAAGGACATCCTCGGCAGCGGCTACGACCTCGAACTGGTCGTGCACACCGGCGCCGGGGCGTACATCTGCGGCGAGGAGACGGCGCTGCTCGACTCGCTGGAAGGGTTCCGCGGCCAACCTCGGCTGAAGCCTCCCTTCCCGGCGGTCGCCGGTCTCTACGGCGGCCCCACTGTGATCAATAACGTCGAGTCGATCGCCTCGGTTCCCTCGATCGTGGAGAACGGCGCCGACTGGTTCGCCTCGATGGGCACCGAGAAGTCCAAGGGCTTCGGGATCTTCTCGCTGTCGGGGCACGTGACCAGGCCGGGCCAGTACGAGGCGCCGCTCGGCATCACGCTGCGCGAGCTCCTCGACATGGCGGGCGGGATCCGCGAGGGCCACCGGCTGAAGTTCTGGACGCCGGGCGGGTCCTCCACCCCGATCTTCACCGACGAGCACCTCGACGTTCCCCTCGACTTCGAGTCGGTGGGGGCCGCGGGCTCGATGCTCGGTACCCGGGCGCTGCAGATCTTCGACGAGACGACCTGCGTCGTCCGGGCCGTGCTGCGCTGGTCGGAGTTCTACGCGCACGAGTCGTGCGGCAAGTGCACGCCGTGCCGCGAGGGCACCTACTGGTACAAGCAGATGCTCAAGCGCCTGGAGGCCGGCGACGGCAAGGAAGAGGACCTGGAGACGCTCCTCGACCTGTCCGACAACATCCTCGGCCGCTCGTTCTGCGCGCTCGGCGACGGTGCGACGAGCCCGGTGGTCTCGTCCATCAAGCTCTTCCGCGACGAGTACCTCCAGCACTTCGAGCAGGGCGGCTGCCCGTTCGATCCGGCCAAGTCCACCCTGTGGGGAGGTGCCGCCCGATGACGGTCACCGATGACAAGAAAACGGTGGCTACAGGCGAGGAGATGGTGCCGGTCACCATCGACGGCTTCGAGATCGAGGTGCCCAAGGGCACCCTGATCATCCGGGCCGCCGAGCTGCTCGGCATCCAGATCCCGCGGTTCTGCGACCATCCGCTGCTCGACCCGGTCGGGGCCTGCCGCCAGTGCCTGGTGGAGATCCCGGACGCGGGCAACGGGCGCGGGATGCCCAAGCCGCAGGCGTCCTGCACGACCACCGTGATGCCCGGCATGGTCATCAAGACCCAGTTGACGTCGCCGGTGGCCGACAAGGCGCAGCACGGCGTCATGGAGCTGCTGCTCATCAACCACCCGCTGGACTGCCCGATCTGCGACAAGGGCGGCGAGTGCCCCCTGCAGAACCAGGCGATGTCCAACGGCCGGGGCGAGACGCGGTTCACCGAGACCAAGCGGACGTTCCCCAAGCCGATCCCGCTGTCCAGCCAGGTGCTGCTCGACCGTGAGCGCTGCATCCAGTGCGCCCGGTGCACCCGGTTCTCCGACCAGATCGCCGGCGACGCGTTCATCGACCTGTTCGAGCGCGGCGCCAAGGAGCAGGTCGGCGCGGCCGAGGACAAGCCGTTCCAGTCCTACTTCTCCGGCAACACCGTCCAGATCTGCCCGGTCGGCGCGCTGACCGGCGCGGCCTACCGGTTCCGGTCGCGGCCGTTCGACCTGGTGTCGACGCCGACCACGTGCGAGCACTGCGCGTCCGGCTGCGCGATCCGCGCCGACTCCCGGCGCGGCAAGATCACGCGGCGGCTGGCCGGTGACGACCCGCAGGTGAACGAGGAGTGGAACTGCGACAAGGGCCGGTGGGCGTTCACCTACGCCACCCAGCCCGACCGCCTCACCCACCCGCTCGTCCGCAACGAGCGGGGCGAGCTGGAGCCGGCCTCCTGGCCGGAGGCGCTCACGATCGCGGCGCGGGGCCTCGCCGCCGCCCGCGGCAAGACGGGCGTGCTGACCGGCGGGCGGGTGACCCTGGAGGACGCCTACGCGTACGCCAAGTTCGCCCGCATCGCGCTCGGCACCAACGACGTCGACTTCCGCGCCCGGCCGCACTCGCGCGAGGAGGCCGAGTTCCTGGCCTCGTCGGTCGCGGGCCGTGACATCGAGGTCTCCTACTCCGACCTGGAGAACGCGCCGGCGGTCCTGCTGGCCGGGTTCGAACCGGAGGAGGAGTCGCCGATCGTCTTCCTGCGGCTCCGCAAGGCGTTCCGCAAGAAGGGGCTGAAGGTCCTCGCGGTCGGCCCGTACGCCACCCGGGGCCTGGCGAAGGTCGGCGGCACGCTGCTGCCGGCCGGGCCCGGCGCCGAGGCCGAGGTGCTCGGCGACCTGGTCGCCTCCGCCGCCGACACGCTGCCGGTCGGATCGATCATCATGGTCGGCGAGCGGCTGGCCGCCAGCCCCGGCGCGCTGTCCAGCGTGGTCCGGCTGGCGCAGGCCAGTGGCGCCCGGCTGGCCTGGGTGCCGCGCCGGGCCGGTGAGCGCGGCGCGATCGAGGCCGGGGCGCTGCCCGGGCTGCTGCCGATCGGCCGCCCGGTCACCGACCCCGACGCGCGCGCCGAGGTCGCCCGCACGTGGGGCGTCGCCGAACTGCCGGCCACGCCCGGGCACGACACCGACGCGATCCTCGCGGCCGCGGCGGCGGGCGAGCGGGAGGCCCTGCTCGTCGGCGGCTTCGACCCGTACGACCTGCCTGACCCGGAGGCGGCGCTGGCCGCCCTGGAGCGCGCCCCGTTCGTGGTGAGCCTGGAGCAGCGGGTCAGCGCGGTCACCGACCGGGCCGACGTGGTGCTGCCGGTCGCGGCGGTCGCCGAGAAGTCCGGCACGTTCGTCGACTGGGAGGGCCGCGGCCGCCCGTTCGACGCCGTGCTCAAGTCCACCGGGCACCTGTCCGACCTGCGCGTCCTGGACGCGCTGGCGAACGAGATGGACGTGCACCTGGCGCTGCCGGGGCCCGAGGCCGCGCGGCGCGAGCTCGCCGGGCTCGGCGCCTTCCGCGGCGAGCGGCCCGCGGCGCCGAGCGTGGCGCAGGGCGCGCAGGCGCAGCCCGGACTCGGCGAGGCGCTGCTGGCCACCTGGCGGATGCTGCTCGACAAGGGCGCCATGCAGGACGGCGAGCCCTACCTGGCGGGGACGGCCAAGCCGGCGGTGGTGCGGCTGTCGCCGGCCACCGCGGCCGAGATCGGGGCCAACGACACGGTCGCGGTGTCGGCCGGGCGCGGCGAGGTCACGCTGCCGCTGGAGATCACCGCCGATCTGCCGGACCGGGTGGTCTGGGTGCCGACGAACTCCGCCGGATGCGCGCTCTACCGCGATCTGGGCGTGGCCGCGGGAAGCGTGGTCAAGATCTCCACTGGAGGCTCCCGATGAGTCCGCACGCCACCCTGGCCACGGCCGCCACGCGGGTCGCGGCGGCCGGACCGGCCGACGGCGACCCGACGCTCAAGGACTTCGGCAACGATCCGTGGTGGCTGGTCGGCGGCAAGGTGCTGGTCATCTTCGTCTTCCTCGTGGTCACCGTGCTGATGTCCATGTGGATGGAACGCCGCGTCATCGGCCGGATGCAGCTGCGCGTCGGCCCCAACCGCGCCGGGCCCTTCGGCCTGCTGCAGGGCCTGGCGGACGGCGTGAAGCTGGCGCTCAAGGAGGACATCGTCCCCCGCCAGGTCGACAAGCTCGTCTTCGTCCTGGCGCCGATCATCTCGGCGGTGCCGGCGTTCATCTCGTTCGCGATCATCCCGTTCGGCCCGACGGTGTCGGTCTTCGGCCATGAGACCGCGCTGCAGGGCACCGACCTGCCGGTCGCGGTGCTGCTGGTGCTGGCCATGTCGTCGATGGGCGTCTACGGGATCGTGCTGGCCGGCTGGTCGTCGATGTCGCCGTACTCGCTGCTCGGCGGGCTGCGCTCGTCGGCGCAGGTCATCTCGTACGAGATCGCGATGGGCCTGTCGTTCGTCGCGGTGTTCCTCTTCGCGGGGACGATGTCGACGACCGGCATCGTCAACGCGCAGGCCGACAAGTGGTTCGTGCTCCTGCTGTTCCCGTCGTTCCTGGTCTACGTGATCACGATGATGGGCGAGTCGAACCGCATTCCGTTCGACCTCCCCGAGGGCGAGGGCGAGCTGGTCGGCGGCTTCCACACCGAGTACTCGTCGCTGAAGTTCGCGATGTTCTTCCTCGCGGAGTACATCAACCTGGCGACGCTGTCGGCGCTGTGCACCACGCTCTTCCTGGGCGGCTGGCGCGCCCCGGCGCCGATCTCCACGGTGTGGGCGGGCGCCAACCAGGGCTGGTGGCCGGTGCTCTGGTTCGTCATCAAGCTCGTCCTGTTCATCTTCTTCTTCGTCTGGCTGCGCGGCACGCTCCCGCGGGTCCGCTACGACCAGCTGATGAAGCTCGGCTGGAAGGTGCTGATGCCCTTCTCGCTCGGCTGGATCCTGCTGGTCGCCACCATCCGGGCCTTCAAGAACGAGGGCTACGACATGGGCCGGATCTCGATCTACTCCGCGATCGCGCTGGGCGTGATCATCATCGTCACGCTGATCTGGGAGACCGCCCGCGGCGACGGCGACAAGGAGAAGCAGATCGTCCCGGACCCGGCGGGCGGTGCCGCCGCCGGCGGGCCCGCCGCTCCCGCCGACGTGGCCGCGGCGGGCGGGTTCCCCGTGCCGCCGATGGACGCGCCCCACTACCACGGAAAGACCACTACCTCTCGTAAGGAGGTCACCAGTGGGCTTCACTGACTTCCTGAACCCGGTCAAGGGGTTCGGGGTCTCGTTCCATCAGATGTTCACCAAGAGCGAGACCGTCCAGTACCCCGAGGTGAAGAAGCCGACCGCACCGCGGTTCCACGGCCGGCACCAGCTCAACCGCTGGCCCGACGGGCTGGAGAAGTGCGTCGGCTGCGAGCTGTGCGCCTGGGCCTGTCCCGCCGACGCCATCTTCGTCGAGGGCGCCGACAACACCGAGGACGAGCGCTACTCGCCGGGTGAGCGGTACGGCCGCGTCTACCAGATCAACTATCTGCGCTGCATCCTCTGCGGGCTGTGCATCGAGGCGTGTCCCACCCGGGCGCTCACGATGACGAACGAGTACGAGCTCGCCGACGACAGCCGCGAGAGCCTCATCTACACCAAGGACATGCTGCTGGCGCCGCTCCGTGAGGGCATGGAGACGCCGCCGCACGCGATGCGCCTCGGTGAGACCGAGGAGGACTACTACCGCCTCGGCCTCCAGCCGGACGAGGGCCCGGCCATCCCGAGCGAGGGCGGCGGGCGCGCGAGCGTCGACGCCGCGGTGGCCCGCGAAGAGGGCACGCGCGGAAAGAACGCCCGCGAGAAGGGCACCCGCAAGAGCGCCCGCCAAGAGGGTGAGAAGAAGTGAGGGCGGACGTGGTCGCGGCGGCTCAGGTCGCCGACGCGCAGCCGGGCGAGCCCTTCTTCTTCTGGGTGCTGGCGATCGCGTCGGTGGCCGCCGCGCTCGGCATGATCTTCATGCGGCGGGCGGTGCACTCCGCGCTGCTGCTGGCGGTCGTGATGTTGTCGCTGGCCGCGCTGTACGCGATCCAGGACGCGCCGTTCCTCGCGTTCGTCCAGGTGATCGTCTACACCGGCGCCGTGCTGATGCTCTTCCTGTTCGTGCTGATGCTCGTGGGCGTGAGCTCCACCGACTCGCTGGTGGAGACGATCCGCGGGCAGCGGCTCTGGGCGGCCGTCGGCGGCATCGGCTTCCTGGTGCTGCTGGTCTTCGGCCTCGGGGACGCGGCGCTGAGCGACTCGGCGGGCCTCAAGGACGCCAACGCCGAGGGCAACGTGATCGGGCTGGCCCGGTTGCTGTTCGGCAAGTACGTGTTCGCGTTCGAGGCGACCAGCGCGCTGCTGATCACCGCGGCGCTCGGCGCGATGGTGCTGGCGCACCGCGAGCGCACGACGCCCAAGCCGACGCAGCGGGACCTGTCGAAGAAGCGGTTCGAGGTCTACGCGGGCGGCGACTCCACCCACCCGGGCCCGCTGCCCGGCCCCGGCACGTACGCGCGGCACAACGCGGTCGACATGCCCGCGCTGCTGCCCGACGGCACGCCGTCCGAGCTGTCGGTCAACCCGGTCATCGCGGCCCGCACCGACACCGCCTCCCGGCACGCCGACCTGTACGGCGAGACCGAGCAGCACGCGCTGGAGGAGGACGTGGCCGCCGTCAAGGCCGTCACGGCGGAGGCCGAGGGCGCGGACGCGGCGGCGCGGGAGGTCAAGGCCGGGACACCGGCGCTCCCGTCGAACGAAGGCGAGGCTGGTCGATGAGTCCCGGGCACTACCTGGCCCTCTCGGCGATCCTGTTCACCATCGGCGCGGTCGGCGTGCTCGTGCGCCGCAACGCGATCGTGGTGTTCATGTGCGTCGAGCTCATGCTCAACGCCACGAACCTCGCGTTCGTGTCGTTCTCCCGCATGCACGGCAACCTCGACGGCCAGATCATCGCGTTCTTCGTGATGGTGGTGGCGGCGGCCGAGGTCGTGGTGGGCCTCGCGATCATCATGACCATCTTCCGGACCCGCAGGTCCTCGTCGGTGGACGACGCGAACCTGCTGAAGTACTGAGGTGCGCTGGTGAAGGCAGAAGGCGTCCAGGCACTCGCCTGGCTTCTCATAGCGCTCCCGCTGGCGGGCGCGGCGATCCTGCTCCTGGGCGGGCGCCGCACCGACAAGTGGGGGCACCTGCTCGGCGTGCTGATGTCGCTCGGCTCGTTCGTGGTCGGCGCGGCGATGTTCGTCCAGATGCTCGGTTACGACGCCGAAGAGCGCCGCCGGACCGTGCACCTCTGGGAGTTCTTCGACGTCGGCTCGTTCAAGGTCGACATGGGCCTGCTGGTGGACCCGCTGTCCATCAGCTTCGTGCTCCTGATCACCGGCGTCGGCTCGCTGATCCACATCTACTCCATCGGCTACATGGCGCACGACGAGGACCGGCGGCGCTTCTTCGCCTATCTGAACCTCTTCGTCGCGGCGATGCTCCTGCTGGTGCTCGGTGACAACTACGTCGCCATGTTCATCGGCTGGGAGGGCGTCGGTCTCGCCTCGTACCTGCTGATCGGGTTCTGGCAGTACAAGCCGACCGCGGCCACTGCGGCCAAGAAGGCGTTCGTGGTCAACCGGGTCGGCGACTTCGGCCTGGTCGCGGCGATCATGCTGATGTTCACCACGTTCGGCACGGTCTCGTTCGAGCAGATCCTGGGCGAGGGCGCCGAGCACGTGGGGCTCGCCTCCAAGCTCGGCACCGGCACCGCGACCGCGATCGGCCTGCTGCTGCTCCTCGGCGCGTGCGGCAAGTCGGCCCAGCTCCCGCTGCAGTCCTGGCTGCTGGACGCGATGGAGGGCCCGACCCCGGTGTCGGCCCTGATCCACGCGGCGACCATGGTGACCGCGGGCGTCTACCTGATCGTGCGGTCCGCGGCGATCTTCGAGATGTCCGACACCGCGCAGCTCGTCGTGACGATCGTCGGCGCCGCCACGCTGCTCGCCGGTGCGATCATCGGTACCGGCAAGGACGACATCAAGAAGGCGCTGGCCGGCTCGACGATGTCGCAGATCGGCTACATGCACCTGGCGGCCGGGCTCGGCAAGGCCGGGTACGCGTTCGCCATCGCGCACCTCATCGCGCACGGCTTCTTCAAGGCGGGGCTGTTCCTCGGCGCCGGGTCCGTCATGCACGGCATGAAGGACGACGTCAACATGCGCCACTACGGCGGGCTGCGCGCGATGATGGTCGTCACGTGGGCCACGTTCGGGCTCGGCTTCCTGGCGATCATCGGGTTCCCGGGACTGTCGGGCTGGTTCACCAAGGACGGCATCATCGAGGCCGCGTTCGAGAAGGGCGGCACCTCGGGGGCGATCCTCGGGGCGTGCGCGCTGATCGGCGCCGGCATCACCGCGTACTACATGTCGCGCGTGATGTTCATGACGTTCTACGGCGAGAAGCGCTGGGACGAGGACGTGCACCCGCACGAGTCGCCCAAGGTGATGACGGTTCCGCTGATGGTGCTGGCGCTCGGGTCGCTGTTCGCCGGTGGCTTCCTGATTCTCGGTGGTTTCTCCGACTTCCTCGCCCCGGTCGTGGGCGAGCCCGAGCACCACGGCTTCAAGCCGATCACCGGTCCGGGCATCGCCACGTTCGTGCTGATGCTCGTCGGCGTCGGGATCGCGTGGCGGCAGTACGGGGCGCGGCCGGTGCCGCGTGAGGCGCCGAAGGGCTCCTTCGTCACGGTCGCCGCCCGCAAGGACCTCTACGGGGACGCGCTGAACGAGTCGCTGCTCATGCGGCCCGGCCAGTGGCTGACCCGGCTGGCGGTCTGGTTCGACAACCGGGGCGTCGACGGCGCGGTGAACGGCCTCGCGGCCGGGATCGGCGGCACCTCGGGCCGCGTCCGGCGCGTCCAGACCGGCTTCGCCCGTTCCTATGCACTCTCAATGTTCTTCGGCGCCGCTCTTGTCGTGGCAGCGCTCCTGGTGGTGAGCGTCTGATGGAAGACTTTCCCTGGCTGAGCGTCCTGATCGCGCTGCCGGTGCTCGGCGCGCTGATCGTGGGGCTGCTGCCACGCGGGAGCGACGAGCTCGTCAAGCGGGTCGCGCTCGGCGTCTCGCTGGTGGTCGCGGTGGTCGCCGGTGTGATGGCGGCGCAGTTCGACACCGGCGGCGCGCGGTTCCAGTTCGACGAGAAGTACTGGTGGATCAAGCAGTTCGGGGTCCACTGGGCGGTCGGCGTCGACGGTGTCGCGCTGACGCTGGTGCTGCTGTCGGTCGTCCTCGTGCCGCTGGTCATCCTGGCCTCGTGGAACGACGCCGACCGGTCGGGCGGCGTCGACGTGCCCGCCAAGCGGTCGGTGAAGACGTACTTCGTGCTGATCCTGGCGCTGGAGTCGATGATGATCGGCGTCTTCGCGGCGACCGACGTCTTCCTCTTCTACGTCTTCTTCGAGGCGATGCTGATCCCGGTGTACTTCATCATCGGGTCCTACGGCGGCGCGCAGCGCTCGTACGCCGCGGTGAAGTTCCTGCTCTACTCGCTGTTCGGCGGGCTGATCATGCTCGTCGCGGTGATCTGGCTCTACCCGCTGTCGGCCAAGCCGGCGAGCGAGGGCGGGCTCGGGCAGGGCACGTTCCTGTTCAGCGAGCTGAGCAAGCTGAACATCGACCCCAGCACCGCCAAGTGGCTGTTCGTGGGCTTCTTCATCGCGTTCGCGATCAAGGCGCCGATGGTGCCGGTGCACACCTGGCTGCCGGACGCGGCCGGGCAGTCCCCGGCGGGCGCGCTAGTGCTGATCGTCGGCGTGCTCGACAAGGTCGGCACGTACGGGATGCTGCGGTTCTGCCTGGAGCTGTTCCCGGGCGCGGCCGACTGGGCGACCCCGGTGGTGCTCACGCTCGCCGTGATCAGCATCATCTACGGCGCGGTGCTGGCGATCGGCCAGGTCGACCTCAAGCGGCTGGTCGCCTACACCTCGATCTCGCACTTCGGGTTCATCGTGCTGGGCATCTTCGCGATGACCTCGCAGGGGCAGTCGGGTGCCGCGCTCTACATGGTCAACCACGGCTTCTCCACCGGCGCGCTGTTCCTGATCGTCGGCTTCATGATCGTCCGGCGCCGGTCGGCCCGGGTCGACGCCTACGGTGGCGTCCAGAAGGAGGCCCCCAAGCTCGCCGGGCTCTTCCTGGTCGCCGGGCTGTCGGGGCTGTCGCTGCCGGGCCTCGCGCCGTTCGTGTCGGAGTTCCTGGTCCTGACCGGAACGTTCACCCGGTACAAGGTGCCGGCGCTGATCGCCACGACCGGCATCGTCCTCGCCGCCATCTACATCCTGTGGATGTACCAGCGGACGATGGGCGGGCCCGCCACCGAGAAGGTGAAGGGCATGCCCGACCTGTCCGCGCGCGAGCTGTGGGCGGTCGGGCCGATCATCGCGCTCATCGTGGTGATGGGCTTCTTCCCGCAGCCGGTGCTGAACGTGATCAACCCCTCGGTGGAGCAGACCCTGAGCCGGGTCGACAAGCCGAACGATCCGGCGCCGAAGATCACCGGTAACGTCGCCGAGAACGGAGCGCGGCCATGAGCACGACTGGCGCGGTGCTGGCGCAGGGGGACATCTCCGCGCCGCACATCGAGTACGGGCAGCTCGCCCCGATGTTGCTGGTCTTCGGCGTGGCGATCGCGGGCGTGCTCGTCGAGGCGTTCGTCTCGCGCACGTGGCGCTATTCGGTGCAGGTGCCGCTGGCCTTCCTCGGCTTGATCGGCGCGTTCGCCTGGACCTGCGTCCTGGCCTACACCGACAAGCCCTTCCACGTCGCGGCCGAAGGCGCACTGGCGGTGGACGGGCCGACCCTGTTCCTGCAGGGCACGATCCTCGTGCTCGCCCTCATCTCGCTCCTGCTGATCTCCGAGCGCGGCGGCAAGGCGCACTTCGCGTCGCAGGCCGCGGCGCTGCCGGGCAGCGAGGCCGAGCAGGAGACGATGGCGGCCGGGATCACCCAGACCGAGGTGTTCCCGCTGATGATGTTCGCGGTGGGCGGCATGCTGGCCTTCCCCGCCTCGAACGACCTGCTCACGATGTTCGTGGCGCTCGAGATCCTGTCGCTCCCGCTCTACCTGCTCTGCGGGCTGGCCCGCCGTCGGCGGCTGCTGTCGCAGGAGGCCGCGCTCAAGTACTTCCTGCTGGGCGCGTTCTCCTCGGCCTTCTTCCTGTACGGGACGGCGCTGCTGTACGGCTACGCCGGTTCGGTGCGGCTGTCGGTGATCGCCGACCAGCTGAGCAAGAACGCGGGCAGCGAGACCCTGCTGCTGGCCGGGATGGCGCTGCTGGCCGTCGGGCTGCTGTTCAAGCTCGGCGCGGTGCCGTTCCACATGTGGAAGCCGGACGTCTACCAGGGCGCCCCGACCCCGATCACCGCGCTGATGGCGTCCTGCACGCTGGTGTCGGCGTTCGGCGCGATGTTGCGGGTCTTCTACGTGGCGTTCGAGAACCTGCGCTGGGACTGGCGGCCGGTCATGTGGGGTGTGGCCATTCTCACAATGGTCGCGGGCGCGGTCATCGCCATCACCCAGACCGACGTGAAGCGGCTCCTCGCGTACTCCTCGATCGCGCACGCGGGCTTCCTGCTCACCGGCGTGATCGCGACCTCGCGCGACGGCCTGTCGAGCACGCTGTTCTACCTGGCGGCCTACGGCTTCACCACGATCGGCGCGTTCGCCGTGATCACCATGGTCCGGGACGCGGGCGGCGAGGCGGGCCACCTGTCGCGCTGGGCCGGGCTGGGCAAGCGTTCCCCGGTGGTCGCCGGGGTGTTCGCCTTCTTCCTCCTGGCCTTCGCCGGTATCCCGCTGACCAGCGGTTTCACCGGCAAGTTCGCGGTCTTCAAGGCGGCCATCGAGGCGGGGGCGACCCCGCTGGTCGTGGTCGGCGTGCTGTCCTCGGCCATCGCCGCGTTCTTCTACGTCCGGGTGATCGTGGTCATGTTCTTCAGCGAGCCGGAGGCCGACGGGCCGACGGTCGTGGCCGGACCGGCGACCGCGGCTGCGGTGGCGCTCGGGCTGACGGCTACTGTTGTACTCGGCGTCCTGCCCCAGCCCATGCTGGACCTGGCGGGACACGCCGCGACACAGATGTTCGTGCGGTAGGGGGTTTGGGTGAGTAGCAGCGCCGTTCCGTTCGGTCTGCCCGTGGACGAGGGCCTCGCCGCCGACATGCTGGAGCGGCTCGCGGCCGTCGAGAGCCTGCTGCTCGAGTCGGTCCACAGCGAGGACCCGCTGCTCACCCAGGCCTCCAAGCACCTGGTCGAGGCCGGCGGCAAGCGCTTCCGCCCGATGCTGGTGCTGCTGGCCTCCCACTTCGGCGACCCCGCCGCGGCCGGTGTCGTCCCGGCCGCGGTGGTGGTCGAGCTGACCCACCTGGCCACCCTCTACCACGACGACGTCATGGACGAGGCGACCGTGCGCCGGGGCACCCCCTCGGCCAACGCCCGGTGGACCAACACCGTCGCCATCCTCACCGGCGACTACCTGTTCGCCCGCGCCTCCGACCTGCTGGCCGACCTCGGCCCCGAGGCCGTCCGCATCCAGGCCCGCGCGTTCGCCCGCCTGGTCCGCGGCCAGATCCAGGAGACCGTCGGCGCCACCCCCGACGCCGACCCGCTCAAGCACTACCTGCAGGTCGTGGCCGACAAGACCGCGTCCCTCATCGCCGTGTCGGGCCAGTTCGGCGCCCTCCTCGGCGGCGCCCCCTCGCACGTCGTCGACACCATCACCTCCGCCTGCGAGAAGATCGGCGTCGCGTTCCAGCTCTCCGACGACATCCTCGACATCGCCTCGGACGCCGAGCAGTCGGGCAAGACCCCGGGCACCGACCTGCGCGAGGGCATCCGCACCCTGCCGATGCACCTCGTCCTCGCCGGTGCCGGCTCAGGCCCCGACGACGCCCGCCTCCGCGAGCTCCTCGGCCAGGACCTCACCGACGACGCCCTGCACGCCGAGGCACTGGCCCTGCTGCGCGCCCACCCCGCGATGGACCGGGCCCGCACCGACCTCCGCCGCTGGGCCGAAGACGCCCGCGCCGAGCTGGAGACCCTCCCGGACATCCCCGTCCGCGCCGCCTTCACCGGCCTCTGCGACTACGTCGTCTCCCGCACGGGTTAGGCCTTCTGGGGTTCGGCGGAAGGCAGCCCTCGGACCTTCATGGCGTGGAGGACCAGGTTGACGAGGACCTCCTTGCACGAGTCGAGCCGGCGGGCGTCGCACAGCATGACCGGCACGTTCGGGCCCAGGTTGAGGGCCTGCTGGATCTCCTCCAGGTCGAACCGGCGGGCCCCCTCGAAGCAGTTGACCGCCACGATGAACGGCGTGCCGCGGCGCTCGAAGTAGTCGACCGAAGGGAAGCACTCCGACAGGCGCCGGGTGTCGGCGAGGACGACCGCCCCGAGCGCGCCCAGCGACACCTCGTCCCACATGAACCAGAACCGCTCCTGGCCCGGGGTGCCGAAGAGGTAGAGCACGTACTCATCGCGCATGGTGATGCGGCCGAAGTCCATCGCGACGGTGGTCGTCTGCTTCGTCTCGACGCCGGACACGTCGTCGACGCCCACGCTGTGATCGGTGAGGATCTCCTCGGTCCGCAGGGGCGCGGTCTCCGACACGGTCCCGACCATCGTGGTCTTCCCGACCCCGAAGCCGCCCGCGATCACGATCTTGACCGCCGTGGGCAGCCTGCGCTCGTTAGAGGGCCCGGAGACCATCGATCACCGCCTTGTAGAGCCTGATGTCGTGCATGTCCGCCTCCGGTTCGGGTTCCTGCAGGGTGATGAGGCCCTTGTCGAGGAGGTCGCCCAGCAGGACCCGCACGGTGGCCACGGGCAGGTCCAGATGCCCGGTGAGCTCGGCCACCGACATCACCGACTGGCACAGCCGCGTGATCGCCAGATGTTCGGGCCCGAGGCCCACCTCGCTCGCCGTCTCCGGCGCGAGCGCCACCACCAGCGTGATGAGGTCGAAGCTGCCCCGGGTCGGCTCGATCCGCCCGCTGGTCATCACGTACGGGCGCACCATCGGCCCGGCGTGCTCGTCGAGCCACCGTTCCTCGGGCCGGTCCTGCCGTCGCGGACCGTCCTGCCAGGGATCCTCTGGGGGCATCATGACGGGGCCTGATCCTCCATGGAGGTTCGCGACGGGCTGGTCAGGTGGTGTCCCATGGCGGTGACGAGCATCGCCATCTCGTAGGCGATGAGCCCCACATCGGAGTCCTCGTCGCTCAGCACCGCCAGGCAGGCCCCCTTGCCCGCCACCGTGACCAGCATGAAGGCCGACTGCATCTCGATGATCGTCTGGCGTACGGGCCCGCCGCCGAACCGCGTCCCCGCGCCCTTGGCCAGGCTCTGGATCCCCGCCGCCACCGCGGCCAGGTGCTCGCCGTCGTCCTGCCCGATGCCGCGCGACGACGCCATCAGCAGCCCGTCCGCCGACAGCACGACGGCGTGCCGGGCATGGGGCAGCCGGGTGATCAGGTCGTCCAGCAACCAGCTCAGGTCCGCCGGCGAACCCGTCTTCTGCGTCACTGCTCGTCCTCACCTTCCGCTGTGTCCGTCCTGGCGGCCGCCTCGCTCCGCCCGCGCTCCGTGCCGCGCTGGTACGAGCCCATGATCCGCTGAATCTCCTCGGGAGACCGCCCGGGATCGTCCTCGTCCGGCTCCTCGACCACCGCCGGCTCCTCGGTCTTCAAAGCCGGCGCCAAGCTCGCCTGCGGCACCCGCACCGGCAACCCACCCGGAGTACTCGAAACCTCCGGCTCAGGCCTCTCGTCCACCGCGCCCTCCGTGTCGTCCGGTGCCGCCGGACCGGACGCCTCGGCCGGGGCGGTCTCCGCCAATGGCGCCGGTGCCGAGATGTCGGCGACATCGTGCTCAGGCGAAGGGGCCGCGAGCGAGATGGCCGTGACCGGTGCCGGCGCGGCCGCCGGTGCGGCGGCGAGCACGGGCTGGCGGACGGCCAGGCCGTTCTCGGTCGTCGCCGTGGCGGCGGGAAGAGGCCGTGGACCGGTCGATCCGTCCTCGGCGTCCGTCACGAGCTCGCGCGGGACCACCACGACGGCGGTCGTGCCGCCGTACGCCGACCGCTTCAGGGAGACCTGGAGCCCGTACCGTTCGGCCAGCTTGCCGACGACGAACAGGCCGAGCTGCACCGAGCTCTGCAGGTTGAACTCCGGCGGATCGGCGATGCGCTGGTTGATCTCGCCGAGCTTCTGGTCGTCCATGCCGAGGCCGCGGTCCTCGATGTCGATCGCGAATCCGCTCGCGACCGGATGCCCGCCGATCTGGACGACGGTGTCGGGCGGGGAGAACGTCACCGCGTTCTCGATCAGCTCGGCCAGCAGGTGCGTGACGTCGCCGACGGCCCGCCCGGTCAGCTCGACCTCGCCGATGGGCATGACCTGGACCCGGGTGTAGTCCTCGACCTCGCCGACCGCCGCCCGGACCACGTCCACCATCGGCACCGACCGCCGCCAGCCACGCGCGGGGATGGCCCCGGAGAGGACGATGAGGTTCTCGGCGTTGCGCCGCATGCGGGTGGCCAGGTGGTCCAGCCGGAACAGCTCCTGCAGATCCTTGGGATCGATGTCGTGCTTGCGCTCCATCTGGTCGAGCATGCTGAGCTGCCGGTGGACGAGGGTCTGCGTGCGGCGGGCCAGGCTCAGCAGGACGTCGCGAATACCGCGCCGCAGCTCGGCCTGCTCGACCGCGGTGCGGATCGCGGTCTCCTGCACGACGTTGAACGCGCGGCCCACCTGCCCGATCTCGTCCGCTCCGAACTCCAGCGGCGGAGCCTCCTTGGCGACGTCGACCTTGTCGCCATGCCCCAGCCGCTCGACGACGCTCGGCAGCCGCTGCTCGGCCAGTTCGCGCGCGGCGTCACGCAGCCGCTGCAACTGCCGGGACATGCCGCGGACCGTGGTGATGGACAGCACGATGGACGCGATGACCGCGATCAGGCCGAGCCCACCGGCCAGCAGCAACCGGATGACCACTCCGGCGGCGATCGGCTTGGCCCGTTCCACCAGCCGGTCTCCCGACCCCTGCACCTGACGCCGCAGCTCGGTGAGCGCCGGCCCCGCCGCGGCGGTCCATTGTTCGGCGCTCACCGGCGAGCGCTGCGCCGACCGGTCCTGCGCGCCGGCGCGGCGGCTCTGCGCGAGCTGCTCCTCCAAGGCGCTGATCCGCGCGAGGACCGGGCTCCTGATCAGATTCGTGTGCAGGACGCGGTCGGAGTTCTCGACATCGGTCACGGCGCGCGCGAGGAGGTTGCGCCGCGCGCCGACGAGCTGGATGAACTGGAACTGCTCCGCCGGTGTCACCCGGCCGGTGGACAGCGCGCCGGCCATCAGCGCGTCCTCCTGGGAGAGCAGCTCCCAGGAGCGGTTGAGCTCGACCAGGGATCGGGTGTCCTTGGCGAAGTCCTTGTCGTCCAGCGTGGCGAGGGTGTCGTAGACCAGGAAGAACGAGTCGATGACCTTGGAGTACGACGTCGCGACGCGGGTCCGGTCGGTGACTCCGGCGTCGACCGTCCGGCGTGCGCCGTCCATGCCGCTCAGCTGGTCGAGCATCTGCGTGATCCGTCGTTCGAGCAGGTCGCCCGCGGTCCACCGGACGCTGCCCGCACGTGCCTTTCGCACCAGTTCGGCCTTGGCCCTGTCGGTGCGGGCCCGCTGCTGGTCGAGGGCGCGCCGCTTGGCGGCGGTCGGCGCCGCCATGTGAATCATGGAGAGCCGGCGTTCCTGCTGGAGCTCGACGAGGAGCGGGTCGGAGGGCTGCGCGATGTTGGAGTCGAGGGTGCTCACGCCGAGCAGGTTCACGCCTTCCCGCAAGGTCACCCATGCGGCGAACGACCAGAGGGCGATCAGGGAGAGCAGCAGGGCCGTGACTTTCGTCCGCAGGCGTGAGTTGCGGAAGCGCATAACTTCGCCCCAACAATATGTAGGTTGATCTGCGAACCGTTAGGAACTAACGGACCAGCGCAAGTTTCCCTTGACCGGGATGGGCGCGGGCAGCGGCCGTTCGGCACGCGAGGGAACACTAGCAACCCGTGACATACCGGCTCAAGGTCAACCAACATAAATGCCGACCGACCTCGGCGAAGAGCCGAGTATGTGGCGCAATTCACTTACCGGAAACCGGTGCGGACTTCTCCGCGAGATGCAGCGACGCCACGATCGCGGCTCGAACGATTGCCGTGGGCCGGTAAAGATCTTTGTCGTGCCACAGGGCCGGCTCATCCTTGAGCTCGCCGGCAAGAGCGCCGGATTCGTCCCACAGTGCCTGTGCGAGGTGTTCCCGGCCACGCGCCACCGCCCGTAGGGAGAGCGGATCCGGCCGCGGCGTCGTAAGAAGCAGAGTTCGCACGGCGTAGGCCGTCTCCTCCGCCGTCCCTTGCCATCGCCCCCAAGAGCCGTCCGCGCGCTGGGTGTCCAGAACCCACTGGCGGGCGGCCTTCACCGCGGGCGCGGATCGCTCGCCTGCGAATCCGGCCAGCGCGACGGCGCAGCAGGCAGTCGCATAATAAGGCGAGGCGTGCCAGCGATCTGCCCAGCTCCCGTCGTTTCGTTGCTGTTCGCACAACCAATAGGCAAGCTTGTTGATAGTCGCTGAATAGCGTCGTCCCATCCCGGCGCCGATCCGTTGGGCGGGAACGGACGCCAGATATTGTCCGAAGGCTTCAATGACGTGGGCGTTCGTGGTGGTGGAGTTGCCGTCTTCCTCTGCCCACGTGCAGAAATGCGTCTCGCCCTCGTACTCCCACAGCGGGTCGGGCCGGCGCGGAGCTCCGAGCAGCGCCAGCGCGTAGAGCGCGCCGGCCGTGGTGTCGGCGTCCGCGGGCAGGCCCGCGGCGGCGGCGGTGCCCTTGGGGCCCAGCGGTGCGGTGAGGCTCAGCACGAGCTGGGGATGGACGTTCACCGGCAATCCCGAACGCAGCAGCCAGGCCAGCACCCATCCGCGTTCGAACACCGTCAGCGGCAATCCGCAGGGCACCGGACCGTCGTGCAGCGCCACCACGGTCTCCAGGTGCCAGCGTGCGGGGTCGCCGGGATCGGCCGGCATACGATCTCCCAGCCAGGCCGCGGTGGCGGCGGGGGCCGCCCCGATCGTGCCGGTCCGCTCGGGACGGACGTGCGGCAGGCCGACCGCGGTCTCACCGGCCACTTCCAGTGCGTGCAGGAGCTTCGGCGGTATGTCCCTTCCCGATTCCAGCAGTCTTCTGGTCCGCAGGAGCTTGTCGCCGTTCACGCCGGCGGGAAGGGCGATCCGGGTGCCCGCCCATTCTTCGAGGCCCTGCCGCGGCCGTGCGGGCAGGCCCGCCAGGTGCCGGTTGATCCTTTCGACGAGCGAGGGCACGATCAGCTCGATGGCCGGCATGTCGGGTAGCGGAGTCCAGCTCGGGCGTGCGCCGTTCAGTCCGTCCACCAAGGCGCTCAGCCCGCGTGCCGCGGCCTCGGCCACTGCCTCGGGGTGGGGCTGCGAGCCGGTGCCCGTCGCGAGCGTGTCGTTGCACACGACCGACAAGAGCGCCTCGGCCGCGCTCAGGGTCGGAGCCAGCGAATAGCCCTCTTCCCCTGGCCCCCAGGCGCCGTCTGAGCGTTGGGTCTTCAGGAGGTAGGCCACCCGCCGGCCATGCCCGGACAGCCAGGGGACCAGCGTCACCAGCCGGCCTGTCTCGTAGACCGACGGTGACGTCTGCCCCCAGCCGTGCGTCATGAGACCGTCGACCAGGTCCTGGGCAGCCGAGACGATGGCGGACGGGCGCGTGTCGTCCGTGGAGATGACGGCGGACGCCAGGCCCGCGCCCGGCGTCTGGCCTGCGCCCGACGTCTGGCCCGCGCCTGACGTCCGCGTACAGGAGCTCACAGAGCGCCCCAGAAGTCGGCAGATCCATAGAAACCTGCACAGAAATCCATCTGCCGCTCCATGTACGAAGCCAGTGCCGGGCACTCGTGGCGAATGTCCTGGATCGCGGCCCGGGCATGCTCGGCGAGGACGATGACCTGTCGCTCGACCTCGCTCCGCGTGCGATCGAGAAGGAGCCCGTTGAGGTCGCCCCACCGGATGTCCCGGTCGTAGGTTCCGAGGTCGTTCAACAGGCGGATCACGCGTTGCACGGCTCGGCTCGCCGTCCGCACGCCGTCGATGTCGCCGCCGCCCCCGTTCGCGATCCAGTGCGAGGCCAGGACGAAGGAGAAGCCGAGGTTGTCGGCGTTGGCGAGGTACTCGTCGAAGGTCGGGCCACGGCCCATGCCGCCGTCACGATCGGCCTTCCACCGCCACTCGCGGGCCATCGCCTCCACCATGAGCCGGAACTCCGCACGCCAGACGTCCCCGAGGTCGGTGAACGCCGGCGCGGCGGCGAGCTCCCGCCGGATGTCGATCAGGAAGAGCTCCAGATCGTCCAAGGCCGCCGCGGAATCATCGTTGAGTGTCGGTGTCGGCTCTGGCGCCGGTGGCCTGGCTGCGCCGGCCGACGTGAGGGTGCCGTCCACGACCGACTGGCACCGCTGGACGAGAGCGCTGATCTGCTCCTCGGTGGTGAAGACGTAGTCGACCAGCCAGTCCAGCCCGAAGCACCACAGGCACACGCGGTTCGCCATGCGGAGCTGGTCCGCGGTGAGACCGGGCCCGCTGAACGCCGCCGCGAGGGAAAGGGTGCTGAAGAGAGCGGGGTCGAACGGGCTCACGGCGTACAGAGCCGGATAGGCGCTGGCCCACTCGCGCATCTGCCGCTGGCTCTGCCCCGCCACGGCGCAGATGGCTCCGGCCTCGGCGGCGGACGTCGACGGGACGAACGGGGGAGCGGGCGATCCCGCGACCTCTGCCCGCGTCATCTGACGCGATCCAGCGGGTGCAGGATCAGCTTCGGGTCCTGACTCGGCCGGATCGTCGCGCCGATTCGCGGAGCGGCGGGCGCGGTGAACCCCCGCAGCTCGGGCCGGTACCTGCTCAGGATGCTCGCGATGACCAGTTGCGCCTCGAGGTTGAAGACGTGCATGCCGATGCACTGGTGCTGACCGCCGCCGAACGGGAAGTAGGCGTAGCGATGGCGGTCCGCGCCGCGGCCGGGAGCGAAACGGTCGGGGTCGAACACGAGCGGCCGATCCCATACCGAGGGAAGCCGGTGGGTCAGATAAGGGCTGATCAGCACCGACTGCCCGGCTTTGATCGGCACTCCACCGATGGAGTCCGGCCTCCGCGCCACCCTCGGGAACAACCACCCGACGGGGTAGAGGCGCAGCAGCTCTTGCACGACCTGCCTTGTGTAGGCCAGCTGGGGGAGGTGCTCGGCTGTCACGCTCTTCCCCTGGGTGACCTGCTCGATCTCGTCATAAAGCCGCCGGGCGACGTCGGGATGGGATTCGAGCGTCGGCCACAGCCAGGTCAACGCGGTGGAGGTCGTCTCCGTGCTCGTGGCGAACATGGCGACGAGGTTGTCGCGAATCCAGCGCCCCGAGACCTCGTGTCCCTGCTCCGTGTGTCCCTGCTCCGTCCGTGCCCGGCAGAGCGCGGTGAAGATGTCCTCGCCGGGGCCCGGGTCGTCGCGGTACCGCTCGACCAGCCCGTACATCACCTCGTCCATGATCTGGACGCCCCGGCGATAGGCGCGGTCACCGGGCATGGGAACCGCCTCGGGGACGAACGGCAGCAGGAACCGGAAGACCAGCTTGGTGGCCACGGCCTCGAAGGCCGGGCCGAGCCGCTCGATCTCGGCCGGTGACACCTTCTCCCCGAAGAAGACCCTCAGCACCGTCCTGTTGACGATACGGATCATCGCAGCGCTCGCGGACACGGGGCGCCGGTCCCGTGCGGGGCCGTCCAGCTCGCCGACGGCCTCGTCGATCGTTTCGGCCATCCGGCCGACGAGGGTGTTCACATTGCGAGTGGTGAACAGTGGCTGGAGACTCCTGCGGCTCAGGGCCCAAAGCTCGCCTTCGCCGAGGATGCCGTCACCCATCAGGCCGTGCAGGGGACGCCAGAACGTTCCCGCCCGAACGTAGTCGCCTGAGTTGCGCAAAACCTTCTGCACGTGGTCGGGGTGGGTGGCTATCAGGGGCTTGGAAGCTCCCAGATCCAATCGTGCGAGGTCTCCGTCGGCGACCCTTCCGATGTGCTCGATCTCCTTGAGCGGATTGCGAATGAATCCGGGCAGGGTCTTGTAGAGGGGGAAATTCCTGGGTTTGCGGATGCCGTTCGTTTTGACCGTGGCGGACATGGCTCACTGCCCCTCGGACGAACCGGGTGGATGGTGGCGGTGGGCCCGGGTCACGCCGCAACCTCTGCCGCGTGAGGCCCCTCGGTGACGGGAAAGTTCGACAGATAGGTCAAAGACGTACAAAGCGATCACTTATCGCCAAAGTATTACATGATCCTCTTTTAGGTATCAAGTTGGGCATCGTTCGGGAATCGGACTTAAAAGGTGACAGAGATCACTCACTGTGGGCTCTTGTCAACAAGTGCTGTAAAGAGGCATGGAGGCCGGCGTGAGAGAGGTTCGAGACCCATGAATTGATCATCTTGAGAGGCTTCCATTCACCGCAATGCCGACATACGATCTGGCCGATCTTCCTTGACCGCGCCTCAGGATGGCCATGACTATCGATGCAAGGAATGGCGACGTGCTCCGTATGGCGGAGTTGCCCATGGCGGACGACCGTGGGGAGGGCTACGCCGTGCTGCGCGGCGCCGGTCCCCTCGTACGGTCGGACGCGGGCTATCTGGTGACGACTCGCGAACTCGCTGATCAGGTCTTCAAAGACCCCGCGACCTTCTCCTCGAAAAAGGCGTTCGACACGTTGGGAAGTCCGGTTCCGCTGGTCCCGATCGCCTTCGACCCGCCGGACCACACCCGCTACCGGCGCCTGCTCCAGCCGTTCTTCACGCCGCGGGCGGCCGCGGCCCTGGAGCGGGCCGTCCGCGACCACGCCGGCACACTGATCGACGCGTTCCTCCCGGAGGGAGGCGGCGACGTGGTGTCCGGCCTGTCGCGACCGGTGCCGGCCCAGGTCTTCCTCACGCTCTTCGGCCTGCCCGCGAGCGATGTCGAGCGGCTGCTGGCCTGGCGTGAGGTGATCATTCAGCTGGCCGATCTGTCCGGGGCGGGAGAGCCCACGCCGGAGGCCGTGCGGTCGGCGACCGAGCTCTTCGAGTACGTCAGCGCGCACGCGGCCGAAAGCCGTGCCGGCAGGGCGCAGGGACTCCTTCGAAGTCTCTTCGAAGCGTCGGCAGAGGAGCCGATGACCGATCAGGAGGCGGTGGGCCTGTGCTTCCTCTTCGTCCTCGCGGGGGTGGACTCCGTCACCAACGCGCTGAGCCTGATCTTCGCGAAGCTGGCGGTCCGTCCGGACCTGCGCCGGCTGATCGCCGGGGAGTCCTCGGCCATCCCCGCCCTGATCGAGGAGATGCTCCGGGTCGATCCGGCCAACGCGGTCATTCCCCGGGTGACCACGCGCGACGTCGAACTGGCGGGCGTGAGCATTCCGGCGGGCTCGGCGGTGGGCGTGGCCGTCGGCGCCGCGAACCGGGATCCGTCAGAGTTGGACGATGCCGACGTGCTCGATCCCCGCCGCGATCACAACCACCTCACCTGGGGCGGTGGGCCGCATCGATGCCTCGGGATCCATCTCGCGCGCATGGAGCTGAGGGTGGTCCTCGAAGAGTGGCACCGCCGCATACCCGAGTACGGGCTAGCCCCGGGTGCTCATCCGAAGGTCGAGTGGCCCACCGGTGTCATCGGAATCTCCAGCGTCCCGATCGTCATTCCGGCGACCGGCTGACGGAACCGTCCGAGCCGTGGGCGCGGGGGTCACTTGCCGAGGGTGACCTCGGGGCGGTTCAGGCCGGTGGGGACGAGGGACGGCCAGGAGCGCTTGGTCGAGATCTTCAGCCGTCCGGAGATCTTGCGGCCGTCACAGTGCGCGACGATGTCGTACGTTCCGGAGGCCATGTCGCGCTTGACGGTGGCGGTGCCGTGGCCGCTATCGGCCTTGCCGCCCAGCGTCACGTCGTTGACGAAGGCCTTGGAAGCCGCCCAGTGGCGCGTACGGCCGACGGAGCAGCCGGGGACCGTCAGGTCGACCCGCTGCCCGGGGCGGGCGACGCTCGGAGTGGTCTTGACGCCGTTCGCGCCGCCGGCCGTCGCCTCGCCCACCGCGGGGGCGACGAGACCGGCGCCGATGAGGGCCGTTCCCATGGCGCTGAGGCTGAGCAGACGCAAGGGGACTCCTCGGGTCAAGGTGGCGGAGGGTGTGACGTCCGGCACTCTAGTGGCTTCGCGGTCGTTCACAATAGAGATGCACAGAATCGTCGAAAAGTTGTCGAACCTTCGGTCAGGCTGACTCGGGCACCGGCTCCGCCACGATCCGCGCCTCGCGCCGGGTGCGGCGTCCGGCGCGCACACCGTCGGTCGTCAAGATGATCAGCGCGGCCCACACCAGCAGGAAGCCCGCCCAGCGGCTCGGCGGCATCTCCTCGTGCTGCACGAGCAGGCCGATGAGGAACTGCAGCACCGGGGCGAGGTACTGCAGCATCCCGATCGTGCTCAGCGGGATCCGTACCGCGGCGGCGTTGAAGAGCATGAGCGGGATCGCCGTCACGATCCCGCCCGCGGCGAGCAGGGCCATGTTGCCGGCGCCCTCGTGGCCGAACGCGGCGTCGCCCCGGGCCTGGAGCGCGAGGGCGAAGCCGAGCGCCGGGACGAGCAGCACGGTCGTCTCCACCGCGAGGCTCTCCGCCGACGGCATGTTGGCGAACTTCTTGAACAGCCCGTACGTACCGAACGAGAAGGCCAGGACCAGCGCGATCCAGGGCAGCCGGCCGTAGTCGGCGGTCAGGACGACGACCGCGGCCACGCTCAGGCCCACGGCCGTCCACTGCCAGGGACGCAGCCGTTCCCGGAAGATGACCACACCGAGGAGCACACTGATCAGGGGATTGATGAAGTAGCCGAGGGCCGCCTCGATGGTGTGCCCGGTGTTGACCGCGTAGATGTAGGTGCCCCAGTTGGCCGTGATCACCACCGCGGCCACCGTCAGGACGCCGAGCTTGCGGGGGGTGAGGCTCCGGATCCAGGCCCAGTTGCGGCGGACGGCCAGGATGGCGACGACCGCGACCAGGGACCACATGATCCGGTGGGCGAGGATCTCCAGCGCACCGGCCGGCTTCAGGAGGGGCCAGTAGAGGGGAAAGAGCCCCCACAGCACGTAGGCCGTGAAGCCGAATACCATTCCGCGACGGTTCACCACAAACCGCACAATATCAGTGAGTAAGCAGCCAAATTCGACACGGTCATGACGGGGACGGATGAGCACGCGCGACAGCTACGACGAGATCGCCGACACCTACGCCGAGCGGTTCTTGGACGAACTCTCGGGCAAGCCGCTCGACCGCGCCCTGCTCGACCTCGTCGCGGCCCAGGTGAACGGCCCGATCGCCGACCTCGGCTGCGGCCCCGGCCAGGTGGCCCGCTACCTGCACGAACGCGGCGCCCCGACCCTCGGCATCGACCTGTCCCCCCGCATGGTGGAGATCGCCACAACCGCACACCCGGGCATCGGTTTCCACACGGCGGACATGCGCGAACTCCACGTCCCCGACCAGGCCTGGGGCGGCATCGTCGCGTTCTACTCGATCATCCACATCACCCCGCCCGAGATCCCCGCGACCTTCTTCGAGTTCCACCGCGTCCTCAAGCCGAACGGAGTCGCCCTGATCTCGTTCCACCTGGGCGACGAGGTCCGGCACCTGGACGAGATGTGGCAGCACCCCGTCTCCCTCGACTTCCAGTTCTACCTGCGCTCCGAGATCGAGTCGGCCCTGCAAGAAACGGGCTTCGCCATAGACGCCTACGTAGAACGCCACCCCTATCCGACCGAAGCAGAAACCACCCGCGCCTACATACTCGCTCACCGCGTAGCCTGAAGGAGTGTTCGCGAAAACCGAGATGATCACTCCCGACAAGGCCCTCCCGGGCCGCGACGAGCCCATGCCGGTGCCACCGCGCCACGAGGTCCTGGGCGGCCCTCTGGCACCGCCCTACCCCGACGGGGCGGAGATCGCCGAGTTCGGCCTGGGCTGCTTCTGGGGCGCCGAACGCAAGTTCTGGCAGACCCCCGGCGTCGTCTCCACCAGCGTCGGCTACGAGGGCGGCTACACCCCCAACCCGACCTACGAAGAGGTCTGCAGCGGCCGCACCGGCCACACCGAGGCCGTCCGCGTCGTCTACGACCCCGCCAAGGTCTCCTACGAAGACCTCCTGCGCGTCTTCTGGGAAGCCCACAACCCCACCCAAGGCATGCGCCAGGGCAACGACGTAGGCACCCAATACCGCTCGGCCATCTTCTACAGAGACGAAGCCCAGCAGAAGACCGCCGAAGCCTCCCGCGACGCGTACCAGCAAGTCCTGACATCAGCCGGCTACGGCCCCATCACGACCCAACTGGCCCCAGCCACCGAGTTCTACTTCGCCGAGGACTACCACCAGCAGTACCTGCACAAAGTGCCCAACGGCTACTGCGGCCTAGGCGGCACCGGTCTACCCCTAGGTGACCCTCCCGAAGGTCGATGGTGCCCAACGGGCATCGCACCGAGCGAGTGACGCCGCATTCCGCCGACATTCCTGACGGCCTGACCCGTCGAGCTCGCGACTTCGTTCGCGTGCATGGCGTCAGGGTTGAGTCGCTGGCGGTCGAGCAGTGGCGGGTTCGCTGGCTCGATCTCGGCATCCCCGCCGCTGAGATCGACCGGGCGGCGGTGTACAGCAGCCGCTGGGGTGGCTTGGTGCTGCCTCCAGCTCCTCACTACGAGGGCGGCCCAAGGATCCTGTGCCCTGACACGCCTGAAGGCTCTCCGGCTGAGGGCTGGTGGTTCGATGCAGGGCCCCAGCGATGCTCGGTGCCCTATGCCTTCATGATCGGCCCGAACGGAGAGTTCGGCATCCACAGTGAACGGTGGGTGCCGCTTCACGCGACAGTCGAGGGATGGGTCGAGTCGGTTGCGCTGGCCTACCACGCCTCCCTGTGGGCCAAGGAGATCACGAGAGTGGCGGGTGACGGCGTGGAGGCACTGCGGCTGGAGGGTTACGAGCCGGTTCCCGAGATCGCGGGGTTGGCGGACACATGGTGGCGCGGAGAGGATTCGCTCGTGGCGGTCTACAACGGTGAGGCGGAGTGTCTTTCCGCACCGGATTGTCGAGCCATGCTCATCTACTCAGGCTTGGACACTTGGGGCCTCAATGGTTAACCCGGGCTTGCGGCGCCGAACGGCCGCATGGCAGCGCAGTCTTGGCGGCACAGGCCTCTCTTGCCCAATCGGCGTCGCCCCTGCCGATGGCTGACGATTCCGAGTTCGCGTTGCTGGTTGCTGAGGCCATTCGATGGGTCGATCTCGATGGGTATCCCTTCATCGTCGAGGTCGTCTTCGCCGACGCGGACGGGAAGCAACATTCGATCATCGACAAGACGCCTCTCTTCTGGGCCGATGAGCCAGAGGCTGATGCCGGGTTTCCGATCCCGGTGCACCTGGACGCGGTCGTCTTGGAGCGCGATCTCCCTGGCGGCCGTGTCCGGGTCGCCATCGATCACCGGTCGGTCAACGACGACGGGTACGGCGAGTTCGTCGTCCTGGCGCATCAGCTGCGCCAGAGCTAGCGCATGAAGAGGGTTCTCTACTCGATCGCGTGCGGTGCTCCGGCGGCGTCCGGCCTGGCGACCTTCGTAGAGCTGGCGCAGGCCGCGGGCTGGCACGTCCGGGTGATCGCGACCCCGATGGGGGTCAAGTTCCTGGACGTGGAGCGGCTCGCGGCCCTGACCGGCGGGCCGGTGCGGACCGACTTCCGGCTGCCGCACGAGACCTCGAACGGCCTGCCGCCCGCCGACGCCATCGTGGTGGCTCCCGCTACGTTCAACACGATCAACAAGTGGGCGCTGGGCATCACGGACACCGTCGCTGTCGGCATGCTCTGCGAGCACGTCGGCATGGGCGTCCCGACCCTGGCCGTCCCACAGGTCAAGGCTGAGTTGGCCAGCCATGCGGTGTTCAAGTCGAACCTGGACGCCCTGCGCTCCATGGGCGTCCACGTGCTCTTCGACCCCGGCGCACCCCTGCCCAGTTGGCAGGACGTCCTCACAGAGCTGAACAGCGGCGCTTGAGGGCCGAAACGCATCACTCCTCCATATGGCGGAGGCTGCCGTGCTGGCTTTGGCCGTAGATGTGGACGGGCTGGCCGTGGTACTTGGCGTCCCGTAGGTGGTGGTGGCCTATGCGTTTTGCCACCGCTATCGAACGTTCATTGCCGGGGACGATCACTGAGATCACTTCGTCCGCGTTCAGGTCGTTGAAGCAGAACGCGAGGGCGGCGCGGGCGGCCTCGGTGGCGTAGCCCTTGCCCCAGTGGTCGCGGGCCAGGCACCAGCCGACGCCGAGCCCCGGGAAGCCGTGCGGCTGCCAGGGGCCGGCGCGTCCGGCGAACTCGCCTGTGGATCTCTCGACGACCGCCCAGTGCGAGAAGCCGCGGATCTCGCGATGCCCGATGAACGTGGCGAGGCTGCGCCAGGCGTCGTCGGGGGAGGTGCCGGAGGGCTCGGCGAGGCCGCCGGCCACGTCGGGGTCGGCCATCATCGCGGCGTAGTCGTCGAAGTCGGAACCGGTGAGGGGGCGCAGGATCAGGCGTTCCGTTTCGAGCGTGCTCATGATCTCCAGTGTGCGGATCCTGGGGTGGGTGGTTGGGTCGGGTGGCTCAGATCAGGCGGTGGCCGCCGTCCACCTCCAGGACCGTGCCGGTGATGTAGGTGTTGCGGAGCAGGGCTGTGATGGCGTCGGCTATGTCCTCGGGGCGGCCGACGCGGCCGGCGGGGAGGCGTTCGGCCACGGCGGCCAGACGTTCTGGGGCGGCGTCGCCGGCGATGGCGTCCCACATCGGAGTCTCGACCCAGCCCGGCGAGATCACGTTCACCCGGATTGGAGCTAGTTCGAGGGCCAGGGCGCGGGCGAACGAGGCGAGCGCGCCGTTGACGGCGGCGATCACCGAACCGCCGGGCATGGGCCGTTCGGCGGCGACGCCCGAGGTGAAGGTCAGCGAGCCGCCGGGGCGTATCACCGCGTGCTTGGCAAGGAGGAGCGCGCCCATGAGCTTGGCGTCGATCACTTGTGCTGCGGCGGTGAGGTCTAGGGCCTTGACTGGGTTATAGGCGCCGGTGACGTCCACCGCGGTCGTCACCACGTGGTCCACTGGGCCTGTGGTGTGGAAGAGGCGTTTGACGTCCTCTTCGCGCGTGATGTCGGTGGGGACGGTGCGGACGGCGAGGCGTTGTTCGAGGTCCGCCAGCCGTTCGGGGGAGCGGGCGGCGACGGTGACCTCGGCACCCTGGGCGAGCATGGTTTCGGCCAGGGCGAGTCCCATTCCGGAACTGCCGCCGACGATGACGATGTGCATGGAGATCACGACATCAGCGAAGGGGATCGTTCGTCCACGTCGCGTTAGCGAACGTCTGTTAGGTGCTGGCTAATGCCCCTGGTCAGGGTCGGTATCAGGGCCTGAACCGCGGGGTTGCGTGTGTCGGACCGCCAGGCGGCCGCATAGGCCATGGTCAGGATGCGGCGCTGGAACGGCCGCCATACGAGGTCCGGTGGCGCGGCGGCGCGCGGCGAGCTGAGGCTGAACGCCTCCGGGCGCAGCGGAAGGACGGATCGCAGCTGGGCGTGGGCCATGGCGCTTGCGCTGAGCGTGATCTCGGGGGCCATCGTCATGACCGCCGCCACCAGGCCGTCGTGCACCTCCGGGGCGAACTCGCGTGCGAACAGAATGAGCTCCCGGCCCGCCAGATCGTCGCAGACCAGCATCTGCCGTGTCGCAAGGGGGCTGTTTCCGGACACCAGCGCGCCCAGCTCCTCCTCGGCGACCTCCACCTGCCGTACGCCCGGCGGGGACGTCGACGGGATCCGGATGAGAGCGAGATCGACCTCGCCGTTCTCCAGCATCCGCAGCTGGTCGGTGGTCGTGCCGCCGTGCATCGTCATCCCGCTGCCCGGCACCAGCTCGGTCAGGAGACCCTCGATCCGTTCCGGCAGCCAGGGCGGCACCCCGTTCAGCAGTCCGAACCGCAGGATCGGGGCGGTCATGCCCGCCGCCCGCCGGGTCTCCCGGAGCGCGTGGTCGGCTGACCGGAGGGTTTCGCGGGCGGTACGGAGGAGGACCTCGCCCGCGGGCGTCAGCCGCACGCCCCGGCTGTGCCTGATCAGCAGCGGTGCGCCGATCTCGCGTTCGACGGCCTTGATCTGCTGGCTGAGGGTAGGCGTGGAGATGTGCAGCCGGCCGGCCGCGCGTCCGAAATGAAGCTCCTCGGCCACCGCCACGAAGTACCGCATCTGCCGGAGTTCCACCCGGTCATGGTACGAAAGCCGGGATGGCAGGGGGGCAGTAGGCGATCATGGAGGCTGTTGAGATGAAGATCCGCCGGGTGGTGCCCGATCTGCGGTCCGCCGACCTCGACGCCGCGCGCGCGTTCTACGCGCGGCTGGGGCTCGAGGAGGTCATGAACCTGGGCTGGGTCTCGACGCTGGCCTCGCCCGACAACCCCACCGCCCAGATCATCCTCTTCCGGCACGACGAGCCGGAGCCGCAGCCCGCCATGAGCATCGAGGTGGACGACGTGGACGGCGCGTACGCGGCGATGCGCGCGGCCGGGTCGGAGATCGTTTACGAGCTGCGGGACGAACCCTGGGGTGTCCGCAGGTTCTTCGTCCGGGACCCCGACGGGAACATCGTCAACGTGGTGGGCCACCGGTGACGGAACGCCGCAGGGCCCCCTCGCCGTCGAGGGGGCCCTGCGTCCTGTGTGACTCCGCGGGAGGCGGAGGAGGCTGTCGTTATGGCGTCAGTACGTCAAGAGGCGCTCAGTAGGGCAGAAGACGACCGGTTGGAGTCCGGAGGTCGAGCGGGCTCGGTTGACGTGGCGGTCGTGGGCGCTTGATGAGCTGCTGCCGTGCCATGGTGATCATCTCCCCCGTTGCGGCCGGAGTTAATCCGCCGATCGAGCCGATGTCGTGCTCACTCAGTAAGACGGCGTCCCCGCCTGTGAGGTTCGCTGAGCTTATGCGACAACCTCGACCCGTTCGACCGAATTTACGGAAGCCGGTATCGCGATCCGTATGCGGGGCAGTACGTTCGGTGCCGTCCGATAGGGGTGGAGATGACGCGGCCGGTCCCGGCCACCGCTGATTCGGCCGGTGTCGTACCCGCTGTCTCCCGTACAGTCGGGGCCTTCGGCACGCTCTCTCTAGAATGCCGCTATATGACTGACTTGACCATCGACGCCCCTCGTACGGCGCTTCTCGTCATAGATCTCCAGGTTCGCATCGTGGGCATGGAGACCGGCCCGTCCACCGGCGCGAACGTCGTCCGGCAGGCGATGCGGCTGGCCGAGGCCTTCCGCGAGAACGGCGGCCTCGTGGTGATCGTCCAGGCCGAACGTCCCGGCGTCCCCGAGCAGCCGCCGGGCAGCGAGCTGGTCAGCGAGATGGAGCCCCGGCCGGGCGATCTGCTGATCACCAAGCGCGCGTGGGACGCGTTCCACGAGACCGGGCTGCACGACAAGCTGCGGGGCCAGGGCATCGGCGCCGTCGTCGTCTGCGGGCTGATGACCAACGCCGGCGTCGAGTCCACCGCCCGGACGGCGAGCGACCACGGCTACGACCTGCTGTTCCCGCGGGACGCGATGGCGTCGTTCAGCGCCGGGATGCACGACTTCGCGGTCGAGAAGATCTTCCCGCTGCTCGGCACGGTCTGCACGACGGACGCCCTCCTGCCAGCCCTCCGCCCGAAGACCGCCTGAACGACCCTCAAATCCCCGCGTTCGCCTTCCAAGCCCGCGCCCGCGCCGCGTCCGCGTCCGCGCCTGCGGATCAGGAGACGATGTCGCGTGTCCGGAAGCGGCGGAACGCCAGGGCGAACAGGATGAGCGCGTAGGTGACCGAGATCGCGGTGCCCTTCACCATGCCCGTCCACTGGATCTGGGGCTGCAAGGCGTCCATCCAGGAGTACATCCAGTGGGTGGGCAGGAAGTCGCGCCAGTCGTCCAGCGCGGTGACCGCGTCCAGGATGTTGCTCACGATCACCAGCCCGACCGCGCCGCCGACCGCGCCCAGGGGCGAGTCGGTGGTGACCGACAGCAGAAACGCCAGCGCGGCGACCACGAGCTGGCTGATCAGCGCGTACCCGACGATGATCCCCATCCGGCCGAGGGCCGTCGAGACCGGGACCGAGCCGCCCGTGGGCAGCTCCACCGATCCCCAGCCGAACGCGACCGTCCCCGCCACCAGCGACATCAGCGGCAGGCTCACGACCGCGACGGCCGCGTACCCCAGCGCCACGATCAGCTTCTGCCTCAGCAGCCGCGCCCGTGGGACGGGCGCGGCCAGCAGGTAGCGCAGCGATGACCAGCCCGCCTCGCTCGCCACGGTGTCGCCGCAGAACAGCGCCACCGCGACCACCAGCAGGAACCCTACCGAGACGAAGAGTGCGAACAGCGCGAAGTTGAGGGCGCTGGAGGTCGCCACGTCCACCAGGCTGGGGATACCGTCCGGCTCGGGGTCGCCGCCGAGCTTGAACGCGGCGACCAGGATCCAGGGCAGGACGAGCAGGATGCCGAACGCCACGAGCGTGCGCCGCCGCCGGAACTGCCGTACGACCTCCACGCGCAGCGGCAGCGTTCGCCGCACGTCGTAGCCGGGCCCGGCCTCCGGGGCGGTGTCGGCCGCCTGGCGGCCGTTGAGCGGCGTCGTCGTGCTCATCACGCCTCCCCTTTTCCGTTGCCGGTGCCGATGATCTCCAGGAACGCGTCCTCCAGCCGCCGGCCGGAGCCGACGATCTCGGCCACCGGGCCGGCGGCGACACGCCGGCCGCGCGACATGACCACGGCGTGCGTGCACGTCATCTCGACCTCCGACAGCAGGTGGCTGGAGACGATGACCGTCCGCCCCTCCGCCGCGTACCGGATCAGGACGTCGCGCATCTCCCGGATCTGGGGCGGGTCGAGGCCGTTGGTGGGCTCGTCCAGCACCAGCAGGTCGGGCAGGCCCAGCATGGCCTGCGCGATCGCGAGGCGCTGCCGCATGCCCTGGGAGTACGTGCGGACGGCGCGGTCGAGCGCGGTCCCGAGGTCGGCGATCCGCAACGCCTCGTCGAGATGCGCCTCGTCCGCCGGGCGTCCGGTGGCCCGCCAGTAGAGGTCGAGGTTGTCGCGGCCGGACAGGTGCGGCAGGAAGCCGGGGCCCTCGACGAACGAGCCCAGCCGGGACAGCACCGGCGCGCCCGGCGCCACCCGGCGCCCGAAGATCCGGATCTCGCCGGCGTCCGGGTGGATGAGCCCCATGAGCATGCGCAGCGTCGTGGTCTTGCCCGCCCCGTTCGGCCCGAGGAGCCCGAGGACCTGCCCCTTCTCGACGCTGAAGCTCAGGTCGTCGACGGCGAGGTGCCCGCTCTTGTACGCCTTCGTCAAGCCGGTGATCTCCAGCGGTACGCCGGCCCGCGCCGCGTCGAAGGGCTCGGTGGCGGTCCGGCGCCGGCCGCGCCCGGTGACGAGGATCCCGGCGGCCACCGCGAGCGCGACGGCGGGGAGGATCCAGATCCAGGCGGGCAGCGGCGCGGCGGCCGTGCGCAGGGACGGGACGGTCGGCACGGTCAGCCCGGACACCACCGCGACCTTGTACGAAGCGGGCCGCGGCGGGGTCGCGAAACCCATGTCGGTCGTGGCCACCACGAGCCGCAGCTTGTGCCCGCGGTCGAACCTGTAGTCCATGGCGGGCAGCGACACCGTGACCTCGCGGCCCCCGTCGGCCTTCGCCACGCGCAGCGGAGCGGCGATCCGCCGCGCCGGAGCCGCGCCGGCCGACCTGCCCGGCGCGACGTCGTACAGCTTGGCGAACAGCGGGACGTCGCCCTTGCCCGTCACCTTGATCCGGACGCTCGCGGCGCCGGTGAGCCGCACCGGGGCGGTGAGCGGGGCCGTGTCGAACGCGGCGGACTGCCCGGGCATGTCCACCGGCAGCTGGCCCGCGAGCCCGGCGCCGCCGAGATCACCGAGACTGCCCAGAGCGCCCAGCCCGGGCAGCGCCGAGATCGAGGCGGGCGAGCCGCCCGCCGGGTTGTGGATCGTCTGCTCGCGCCCGGTGAGGGCGACGGTGCGGGGATCGGAGGCCAGGCCGGGGTACGTGCGCGTCCCGGCGGCCTCGATCACCACGGACTGCGTCGACGAGTCGATGCCGCCCGCCCGCGTGACCGTGAAGCCCTTGTCGGTCGTGCTCCTCGACGGCGTCTCGCGGTCGAGGTACCGGTCGAACCAGTCGCGGACGAGGCCCCGCACGCGTCCCGTCTCGGGGTCTCCGCCGTCATGCCCGCCCTGGAACCAGACGACCGAGACCGGGGCGCCGGTGCGGGCGATGGCCTTGGCGTTGGCGTCGCCCTGGTCGAGCGGGAAGAGCGAGTCGGCCTGCCCTTGGACGATGAGGCTGGGGACCTTGATCTGGCCGGCGACGGCGGCCGGGCTCGACCGCCGCAGCATCTCGACCGCCTCGGCGGTGGGCCGCCCGGTCTCGGCGATCTCCTGGTACATGTCGCAGACCGCCGGCATGAACCGCCCGCACGCGTTCGCCTGTGCAGCCGGCCCCTCGCCCATGCCGCTGGAGAAGAAGATCCCGGCCCACAACTTCTTGAAGACGCCGTTGTCGGGGCCGTCACCGGTGGCGTTGGGGAACAGAGCCTCCGCCAGGTTGTTCCAGGTGATCTGCGGCGCGATCGCGTCGACCCGCTTGTCGTACCCGGCGGTCAGCAACGCGATGGCGCCGCCGTACGACTCGCCCGCGATGCCCACCCGCGGGTCGCCCGGCCCGTCGAGCTGGACGTCGGGCCGCTTCGCCAGCCAGTCGATCAGCTGCCGGACGTCCTTGACCTCGTAGTCGGGCGAGTTGAGCGCGATCTCGCCGGTCGACTTGCCGAACCCCCGGGCCGACCAGGCCAGCACGGCGTAACCGTCGCGCGCCAGGCCCTCGGCCTCCGCCCGGACGTCGTCCTTCGAGCCGCCGAACCCGTGCCCGAGCATGACCGCCGGGCCCTTGGAACGGCCGACCGGACGGTAGAACGTGGTGTCCAAAGTCACCCGCTGATCGTCCTTCGGGCCGTCCACGACCTGGACGCGCTGCTCCAGCGTCCGGACGGGCGCGTCCCCGCCGCCGAGCCCCCAGACGAGCCCGCCACCGCCCGCCAGAACGACCGCGGCGCCGGCAGCCGTGACCGACCGGCCGAACCGCCCAGTCTTGCCCCACCGCTGCCGAAGTCGTTGAGCGGTTTTCATCGCTTTCACGGCCTCCGGCCCTCGCCTCGCGTGCGGCTTGCTCGCCGTTGGTGGCACAGACTCATGGTCAGCAACCCTATGCGGCCGGTACGGGGCATTCCTCCGCCGCGAAGTGGAGGGCGCCTGCGCCCGCTGCCGTACGGCGGCGCCTCGCTTTACGCCTCAGGTCGTAGAGGGTCTCCGGTCGTGGCGGGCCTCAGGGCGATCTCGAACATGGCGGTGAGACGGTCGGTGAGGTCGTCCGGGTCGGCGGCGCGCAGGTCGTCCAGCCCGAGCAGGCGGCGGACCGGGCCGCCGCCCATGATGACGGTCGCGGCCAGCGTGGCACGGGCGCGGGCGCCGGGGCCGGTGAGCTGGTCGGCCAGGGGCGTGACCAGCATGTTCTCCATGTGCTGCTGGAGGATCGGGAGGATCTCCGGGTTGCCGATCGAGCGGTCGAGCATGCGCGGCACGGGACTGGCGGGGCCGCGGTGCACCTGGCGGACGGCGTGTTCGGCGAGGCGGCGCGGGAGATCCGCGGGGTCGCCCTGCACGACCTGCACCAGCGTGGACTCGCCCGCGAGGACCTCGCCGAAGAGCGCCGCCTTGGAGCCGAAGTAGCGGTTGACCAGGGCGACGTTGGCGCCGGCGGCGGCCGCGATCATCCGTACCGAGACGTGGTCGTAGCCGTGTTCGCTGAAGAGGTCCCGGGCGGCCTCCAGCAGCCGCCGCCGGGTCGCCTCCCGGTCCCGCTTGGGCCGCTTGGCCGGGCCTGGGACCGGCTGCTCTTGATCCGGCCGTCCCTGGTCCGCCCGTCCCTGATCCGGTCGTTCCTGATCCGCCTGCGTCAGCACCGTCACAGTATCCCCCGCTTGCAAGTAAACAAGTGACTACATAAGATATGTGCAAAACACAGGTAATTAAAGCTTCGAGGGGGCAGGGTGTCGCAAGCAGGCGTGGTGGGCCGGAGTCCGGGGGGGACGGCGACCCACGACCAGGCGCGGCCGGTCTACACACATCGTCAGATCCTGGAGATCCTCGCCGGGCTGATGATGGCGATGCTGACCGCGATGATCTCCACCTCGGTGGTCGGCACGGCGCTGCCGACGATCGTGGGCGATCTCGGAGGTCAGGACCAGCTCTCGTGGGTGGCCAGCGCGTCGCTGCTCACGATGACGGCCTCGACGCCGCTCTGGGGCAAGCTGTCGGACATCTTCGGCCGCAAGCTGATGTTCCAGAGCGCGCTGCTGATCTTCGTGCTCGCGTCGATCGGCGCCGGGATGTCGCAGAACATGGCCGAGCTCATCACGGCCCGCGCGTTCCAGGGCCTCGGCGTCGGCGGCCTCTCCGCACTAGCTCAGGTCATCCTCGGCGACATCGTGCCGCCGCGCGAGCGCGGCCGCTACGCGGGCTACATGGGCGCCGTGTTCGGCGTCGCCACCGTGGCCGGGCCGCTGCTCGGCGGGTTCATCGTGGACGCCGACGGCCTCGGCTGGCGCTGGTGCTTCTACGTCTGCATCCCGCTCGCGGTCATCGCGTTCCTGGTGATCCAGAAGGTCCTCAAGCTGCCCAAGGTCAAGCGGGACACCCGGATCGACATCTTCGGCGCGTTCACCATCACCGGCAGCGCCACCGCGCTGATGCTGCTGCTCTCGCTGGGCGGCAAGGAGTTCGACTGGAACTCGACCTGGACGTACGCGCTCGGCGCGATCAGCGCCGTGCTGCTGGTGGCCTCGATCTTCGCCGAACGCTTCGCCAGTGAGCCGATCCTGCCGCCGCGGCTGTTCCGCAACAGGACGTTCGTGCTGGCCAGCATCGCCTCGTTGTGCATCGGCATCGCGATGTTCGGCGGCATGATCTACCTGCCGCAGTACCTGCAGATCGTCAAGGGCATGAGCCCGACGGCCTCAGGCCTGATGACGCTGCCCCTGGTCATCGGCATGTTCGTGACCTCGACCGGCTCGGGCCAGATCGTCACCCGGACCGGCCGCTGGAAGATCTTCCCGGTGATCGGGCTGCTGTTCGTGGGCGGCTCCATGTTCCTGCTGTCGCGGCTGCACACCGACTCCAGCAACCTGATCATCGGGGCGGACGTCGCGGTGCTCGGCGTCGGGCTCGGCCTGACGCTGCAGATCCTGATCCTCGCCGCGCAGAACGCCTCCGCGCCCGCCGACCTGGCCGCGACGACCGCGGGCGTCTCGTTCTTCCGCAACCTGGGCGGCGCCATGGGCGTGGCCGCGTTCGGCGCCATCCTCAGCAACCGGCTCACCGCCGAACTCAAGGACGCACTGACGTCCGCGCACGTCCGCCCGCCCGCGAGCGGCACGAGCCTCGGCTCGCCGGACCAGGTGCACAACCTGCCCGAGCCGTTCAAGGGACTCGTGCTCGACTCGTTCACCAAGGCGCTGGAGTCGGTCTTCATGGTCGGCATCCCGATCGCGATCCTCGGATTCCTCGCCGTCGTGCTGCTGAAGGAGCTGCCGCTGCGCGGATCCGCCGCCAAGCCGGTGCAGACGGGCGGGGCGGACGGCACGGACGGCGGCGACGTCCCCGAGGCCGTCGCGGTCGCCGGGGCCGCGGCCGCCGGTGGCTCGAACGCCGTCGGCCGCCACGCGCGCGGCTACGAGGTGCCCGAGCCCCTGATCGAGCGGCAACTGGTCGCCGCGACCGTCCCGTCCAACGGCCTCGCGCCGAACGGCCTCGCGCCCGACGGCCTCGCCTCGAACGGGCTTGCGCCGAACGGGCTCGTGCCGAACGGGCTCGTGCCGAACGGTGCCGCACACAGCCCCGCCGCCACCGGCTCGCCGGACCCCGCTCCCGGCGAGCCGGCGGGCGGCGCGATCCGCGGGGTGGTCCGCGGCGTCGACGGCTCGCCCGTCGCCGCGGCCGCGCTGACCCTGATCGACGTGACCGGGCGCCAGCTCGGCCGCGCCGGTTCGGCCGCCGACGGCTCGTACTCGATGCCGACGCCCGGCCCCGGCACGTACGTGCTCATCGCGGCCGCGGGCGACCACGAACCGCAGGCCGTCACCCTCGTCGCGGGCGACCGGCCGCTGGACTACGACCTGCGGCTCGCCGGCAACGGCGGCCTGGTCGGCACGGTGCGCGGTGGCAACGGGGCCCCGGTCGACGGCGCCATGGTCGTGGTCACCGACGTGCGCGGCGAGGTCGTCGGCACGGCGCGCACCGAGCCCGACGGCGGCTTCACGTTCAAGGACGTGGTCGCCGGGACCTACACGCTCGCGGTCAGCGCCGCCGGGCACCGCCCCGCCGCCGCGCCCGTCCAGGTCGCCAGGCAGGGGCAGACCCGCCATGATGTGGATCTGCTGCCCGGTGCCAGCGTGCGCGGGACCGTGCGCGACCCGGCCGGCCGGCCGCTCGGGGACGCCCGGGTCACGCTCGTCGACGGCGCCGGCGACGTCGTCGCGATGGTGATCACCGGCCCCGACGGCGAGTACGCGTTCGCCGATCTGACCGGCGGCCAGTACACCGTGATCGCCTCCGGCTACCCGCCGGTCGCGTCCTCGCTGGCGCTGCCGGGCAGCGACCAGGAGGGCCACGACATCCGGCTGGGCCACCCGGAGGGATGAGGCCCGGACCCGCCTCGCAGGTGCGGTGTGAGGCGGGCTCCGGCGTGACGCGGGTCCCGGTGTGACGCGGGCGGACGGTCGGACGGTCGACGGATTTAGGAATGGCGGCGCTGTGACGAACGAGGCTTCGATGAACGAGACGGGAGCGGCGGCCCGCGGGCTGCGCGGGTCGGTGCGGACCAAGGACGGCTGGGCGGTACGGCACGCGATCGTCACCGTCACCGACATGATGGGCGGCCAGGTCGCGCGGATCGAGGCGGACGCCGATGGCGCGCTGGCCGCGCCGCCGCTGCCGGGCGGGACGTACACCGTGATCGTGACGGCCGTCGGCTACGCGCCCGCCGCCCGGACACTGATCGTTCCACCGTCGGGCACGGCCGATCTCGGCGCCCTCGTCCTGGGGCGGGCCGGCGGCACCGAGCTGCCCCCGCCCGGCCCCTGGACGATCGACCCGGTGCACTCCGCCGTGGGCGCCGTGGCCCAGCACCTCGGCCTGTCCAGCGTCCGTGGCCGGTTCGGCTCGTTCGAGGGCCGGATCGAGGTGGCCGAACGCGTCGAGGACTCCCGGGTGACCGCCCGGATCGAGGCCGCCTCGATCGACACCGGCAACAAGCTGCGTGACGATCACCTGCGGTCGGCGGACTTCCTCGACACCGTCCGCCACCCGCTGATCGAGTACGCGGGGACCGGCCTGTCGGCGGTGGGCCCGGACCGCTGGACGGTGCACGGCTCGCTGACGCTGAACGGGATCACCCGGCCGGTCGACCTCGAGCTGAGCTACCTGGGCACCGGCCCGGACGCCTGGGGCGGCGTCAGAGCGGCCTTCCGGGCCACGACCGAGCTCCGCCGGGCCGACTTCGGGATCAAGTTCAACCAGGTGCTGGAGGCGGGGATCGCCGCCGTCGGCGAGACGCTCCGGGTCGAGCTGGAGATCCAGGCGGTCCAGGGCGAGCACCTGCCCGAGGTCTAAGGCCCTTCGTCCAGTTCGGTGGGCGGGAGCCAGTGCCGGGCCGGGTCGTAGTCGAGCCAGCCCTCCTCGCGCGCGACGTCGGCGAACTCCGCAAGCAAGGGACCCAGCACCGGATGCTGGTCGCCGGCCCGCCAGACGAGCGACCACGAATAGAGGGGCACCGGGTCCACCAGCGGAACGGCCCGGACGCCCGCACCCTCCGGCAGCGGCATGTTCACCGGCAGCATCGACACCTGGCCCGGGTCATCGCGCAGATGATCGACGAGATGCTCCAGGCCCAGATTCACCCCGCCGAACGTGCCGTCGAGCCCGAAGCGATCGCACACCTGCCGCAGGAAGTCCAGCTTGCCGATCGCGGCCGGGAACCACAGCCTGGTCTCCCTCAGGTCCGCCGGCCTCAGCCGCGGCGCGCTCGCCAGCGGATGTTCGTCGCTGAGGACGGCGGCCATCGGCTCCAGCCGCACGAGCCGGTGCGCCAGCACGTCCGGGAACGGCTCGTCCGCCAGCACGTGGACGCGCCCGAAGCCGAGGTCGATCTCCTCCCGCTGGAGCGCCGCGACCGTGGCCGGCAGCCCGCGCCGCATGCTCAGCTCGATGGGGAGATCGGGACGGCGGCCGACGACCTGGCGAATCGTCCGCATCGGCGTGAACAGCTGGCCCCACGTGTCGACGCGCAGCGGCCGGTCGTCGTGGCGGGCCGCCGCCACCGCCGTCTCCGCGGCCGACAGGGCCCGCCGCGCGGGCTCCAGGAACCGCCGCCCGGCCGCCGTCAGCCGGACCGCGTGCCCGGTGCGGTCGAAGAGCCGCACGCCGAGCAGCTCTTCCAGCCGCGCGACACGCTTGGAGAGGGCCTGCTGGGTCAGGAAGAGCTCGGCCGCCGCCTGCCCGAAGTGCAGATGCTCGGCGGTCACGACGAACGCCCGGACCTGCGCGAGATCGAGATCCACGTCCTCCACCTTGCCCGACAACCGGCGGTTGTCAAAACCCGCGAAGAGCTGTTGGACGTGCCCTCTGACCTGCGGATTTCCTGGTTCCATCCCTCTGGAGCAAGGAGTGAACGTCATGGAACAGCGAGCCCGCCCGGCGCTCGTGCTGGGCACGGTCTGCGCGGCCGTGCTGGCCGCGCCGTTCGGCATGGTCGGGGTCTCGGTCGCGCTGCCGGACCTCGCCGCGGACCTGCACACCGGCCTGGCCGGAACGCAGTGGATCATCAACGGCTACAGCCTCACGTTCGCGAGCACCATGCTGGCCTTCGGCTCGCTCGCCGACCTCTTCGGCCGCCGGCGCCTGTTCTCGATCGGCGTCGGGCTGTACGTGGCGGCCTCGCTCGCGTGCCTCCTGGCGGGCGACATCGTGCTGCTGAACGCGGCGCGCGTCCTGGCCGGGGCAGGCGCGGCGGCCCTGGTCACCGGCGGCAGCGCGATGCTCGCGGAAACCTTCGCCGAGGGGCCCGCACGGGCCCGCGCGTTCGGCGTCTTCGGTACGGTCATCGGCCTCGGGCTCACCCTGGCGCCGACCATGGCGGGTGCTCTGACCAGCGCCTACGGCTGGCGAGCGGTGTTCGGGCTGTGCGTGGCGATCAGTGGGACCGCCCTCGCGCTGACCCCGCTGCTGCCCGAGTCCCGCAACCGGGCCGCCCGGCGCGTGGACCGCCTGGGCACGATCACGTTCACCGGCTCGCTCGCCCTGTTCATCCTGGCCCTCACCGAAGGGCCGCAGGCGGGCTGGGGACGGCCGGTGACGCTCGGCGCCTTCGCGGGTTCGGTGGGGTCGATGGCGGCGTTCGTCGTGGTGGAACGCAGGCAGGCCGACCCGATGATGGATCTGTCACTGCTGGCGCGGCCCAAGTTCCTCGGCCTCTGCGTCACGACCGCTGCCATGGTCACGGTCTTCACTCCGCTGGCGGTCGGCCTCCCCTCGTACTTCATCGCGGTGGACGGGATCAGCGCGCGGACGGCCGGAATCTGGCTGCTCTTCCTGGGCGTGCCGACGCTGTTCTTCCCAGTGATCGCCGGTTACCTCACGCGGTGGGTGGCGCCGCGACACCAGCTCGTGGCCTCGATCGCGCTGGGCGGGGCGGGCGCGGCCTGGCTCACCTCCGTCCACCCTGGCGGTGGCCCGCTCGGGGTGGCGGGGCCGCTCGTCCTCATCGGCACCGGCGTGGGCCTCTCGTTCGGCCTGCTGGACGGCCTGGCCGTCAGCAGCGTCGAACCCGAACGGGCCGGCATGGCGGCGGGGATGTTCAACACGATGCGGATCGGCTGGGAGACCGTGTCGATCGCGGTCGTCGGCACGCTGCTGGTCAGCTTCACGACGAGCCGGCTCGCCGGGACGGCTTCGGCGGCGGTGGCGGCGCGTCCGGGCGATGCCGCCGATCTGCTCAACCAGGGCAACATGGCCGGAGCCGCCGCGAACGTTCCGGCCGGGCCCGCGCGTGTGGCGTTCGTGCACGACGCTGCCGCCGCCTACACGGGCGCGCTGCACCTGGTGGCCTGGATCATCGCCGCGGTGTGCGCTCTAGCCGTCCCGGCGGTGGCCCTGCTGATGCGCGACCGCCGTTCCGCCAAGCCCCTACCGGACCGCCAGCATCTCGTCGCCGAGCCGGTCACTTCCCCTTAGCCGGCCGGTCACCTCCCTCAGCCGGCCGGTCGGTCACTTCCCCTTGAGCTCGCGCAGGAGCTTCTCGGCGTCGGCCTTGGAGTTCGTGCCGGTGATGACGACCTTGCCGTCCGAGATCGGCATCTCGACCCGGGGCACCGTGACCAGGCGCTCGCGGACGACGAACGCCAGGTCGCGGCCGACCATCGCGCGGGTCAGGTCGGCGAACGCCTTGCGGTCGGCGGTCCGCAGCGTCAGCGCCACGTCGTACGCTCCCTGCGCCTTGCTTCGCTGGAGGCGGAGGTCGGCGACCCGGCGGATGGCGATGCCCTGGGTCAGCACGTAGCAGGTCGGGCCGGTGGCGGTGGGCCAGCTGATCCCCTGAGTACCGGCCTGGCACTGGCCCGGGACCGTCGCCGCGACCGGGTAGATGTGCAGCGGCGCCGCCAGCGTGACCGGCCGGGTGCGCATGGACGAGGCGATCAGCCCGCCGGTGACCGCCACCGCCGCGATCAGCAGCCCCAAGGTGAGGATCATGACGAGCAGGGCGGACCGGTGCTCGCGGCCCGCCGACGCCTGCGGGGCGCCCTGGCCGCTCGCTCCGTGCCGATCCCGCTTGATCTGCGCGGCGCGGCGCTGGCGTTCCAAGGAGCGGGCGCGGCGCTTCTGGTCCGGGTCGTCCGTCGCCTTGGCGTCCGCACCGCCGCCTGCGACGACCGCCGTGGTCGCCGTGGCCGATGGGGGCACCGGGGGCGGGGTGGGCTCCTTGCCTTTGCTCTGGAGGGTCTCTTTCTTGGCCGCCTTCTTCGCGGCCCGCCTGGTGGCCCGGGTCTGCTTGGGCAACTTTCCCGGACGAGGCGCCACGGGGCCAGGAACGCTGGCGGGGGCAGGCACGGTCGCCTGCTCGGAAGTCGCCTTCTCAGACGCTTTCTCGGGCGTCTTCGCCGCCGCTTGAGGGACGTTCTCCGACGCTTGGGAGATCTTCTTCCCGGGAGCCTCGGACGCCTCCTCAGAGGCCGGAGACGCCTTCTCAGACGGCCGAGCGGCCATCTGAGGCGGGGCCGAGGTCTCCTTGGGCGGCGCAGAGGCTTTCTCGGATGGCGCGGGGGTCTTCTCGGACGGCTCAAGCGCCTGCTCCGAAGCCTCCCGGGGCTCGGGAGCCACCGGGGGAGTCGGCTCCGCTGCCTCCGGGCGCCGGCGGTCCCTGGTACGGCGCGGAACGACCCGCATCGTTCATCTCCCCGTCTGCATGATCATTGATCGTCCGAGCAGTCTTCCAGCACGCGGTAGGCGCCGACGAACGGCAACTTAGTCGCGTCCCGCCCGGGCCACCAGCCTTGAACACGAACAACCGCATGATCGCGCGAGAACTCGCGTGATCATGCGGTTGTCCACCTCATGCCCAGGGCCGCTTTTATCAATTTGTGCGCATGCCGCCATGCGGGACGGGCGCCGCCCGAAACTGGTGCCGCCCGAAACCGGTGCCGCCCGAAACCGGCGCCGTGGCGGCTAGTCGATCCGCCAGGTGTCGCCGCTGCCGAGCAGAGCGGCGAGGTCGCCCTTGCCCTGCTGCTCGACGGCGTCGTTCATCTGGGCGCGCATCTCCTCGTCGTACGACGGCCGGTCGACGTTGCGGAAGATGCCGATCGGGGTGTGCTCGAACGCCGGGGAGTCGAGCCGCGACAGCGCGAACGCCTGCGACGGGTCCGGGTTGTGCGCGTCGTGCACCACGATCTCGGACGCGGGCACGTCCGCCACGTTCACCACCTCGAACGAACCGCCGGCCGTGCGGCGCAGGCCCTTCTGCCCCTCGGCGCCGAACGTGATCGGCTGCCCGTGCTCCAGCCGGATCGTGATGTCGTCGCGGACCTCGGCGTCCTTCAGCGGCTCGAACGCGTTGTCGTTGAAGATGTTGCAGTTCTGGTAGATCTCGACGAGCGCGGTGCCCTCGTGCTGGGCGGCCTCCCGCAGCACCGACTGCAGGTGCTTGCGGTCGGAGTCGATCGTGCGGGCGACGAAGGTGCCCTCCGCGCCGATCGCCAGCGAGATCGGGTTGAACGGGGCGTCGAGCGAGCCCATCGGCGTCGACTTGGTGATCTTGCCGACCTCGGACGTGGGCGAGTACTGGCCCTTGGTCAACCCGTAGATCCGGTTATTGAAAAGGAGGATCTTGAGGTTGACGTTGCGGCGCAGCGCGTGGATCAGGTGGTTGCCGCCGATCGAGAGCGCGTCCCCGTCCCCCGTCACCACCCAGACCGACAAATCGGGACGGGAGGTGGCCAGGCCGGTCGCGATCGCCGGCGCGCGGCCGTGGATCGAGTGGAACCCGTACGTGTTCATGTAGTACGGGAACCGCGACGAGCAGCCGATGCCGGAGACGAACGTGATGTTCTCCCGGCGCAGGCCGAGCTCGGGCAGGAAGGACTGGACCGCCGCCAGGATCGCGTAGTCACCGCAGCCGGGGCACCAGCGCACCTCCTGGTCGGTCTTGAAATCCTTCAGGGTCTGCTTCTCGTCGGTCTTGGGCACGAGCGAGAGCGCGTCCCTGCCGGCGCGGATGCCATGGCCATTGGCAACACCGTTGCCGTTGCCATTGCCATTGCCGTTGCCATGACCGTTGCCGTTGACGCCGTTCACGGTGGTGTCACTCACTGTCGATCACATCCTGGATGACGCCCGCGAGTTCCTCGGCCTTGAAGGGCAGGCCACGGACCTGGTTGTAGCTGATCACATCGACGAGGTAGCGGCCGCGCAGCAGCAACGCCAGCTGGCCCAGGTTGATCTCCGGGACGACCACCTTGTCGTACGAGCGGAGCACTTCGGCGATGTTGGCCGGGAACGGGTTGAGGTGGCGCAGGTGGGCTTGCGCGATCTGGCCGCCGGCCTTGCGGATGCGCCGTACCGCCGCGGAGATGGCGCCGTAGGTGCCGCCCCAGCCGAGCACGAGCACCTTGGCCTCGCCCGACGGGTCGTCGACCGCGAGCGGCGCGATGCCGGCGGCGATGCCGTCGACCTTGGCCTGGCGGAGCCGGACCATACGGTCGTGGTTGGACGGGTCATAGGAGATGTTGCCGGAGCCGTCGGCCTTCTCCAGACCGCCGATCCGGTGCTCCAGCCCTGGCGTGCCCGGGATGGCCCAAGGCCGGGCCAGGGTCTCCGGGTCGCGCTTGAACGGCTGGAAGTCCTCCTGACCGGGCTCGGCGAAGCCGGGCTCGATCTTCGGGAGGGCGTCCACGTCCGGCAGCTGCCACGGCTCGGAGCCGTTCGCCAGATAACCGTCCGACAGCAGGATGACCGGGGTGCGGTACTCGACCGCGATCCGGGCCGCCTCCAGCGCCGCGTCGAAGCAGTCCGAGGGGGACCGCGGCGCGATCACCGGCACCGGCGCCTCGCCGTTGCGGCCGTGCATGGCCTGCAGCAGGTCGGCCTGCTCGGTCTTGGTCGGCAGGCCGGTGGACGGACCGGCCCGCTGGACGTCGATCACCAGCAGCGGCAGCTCGGTGGCGACGGCGAGGCCGATCGTCTCGCTCTTGAGCGCCAGGCCGGGCCCGGACGTGGTCGTGATGCCGAGCGAACCGCCGAACGAGGCGCCCAGCGCGGCGCCGACCGCGGCGATCTCGTCCTCCGCCTGGAACGTCCGCACGCCGAACCGCTTGTGCTTGGACAGCTCGTGCAGGATGTCCGAGGCCGGGGTGATCGGGTAGGAGCCGAGGTAGATCGGCAGCCCGCTCTGCACCCCCGCCGCGACCAGCCCGTAGGAGAGCGCGACGTTGCCGGTGATGTTGCGGTAGAGGCCCGGCTTCTGCTCGGCCGGCTTGATCTCGTAGGAGACCGAGAAGGCCTCGGTGGTCTCGCCGAAGCTCCAGCCCGCCTGGAAGGCCGCGATGTTGGCCTTCATGATCTCGGGCTTCTTGCCGAACTTCTTCTCCAGGAAGGAGATCGTCCCCTCGGTGGGCCGGTGGTACAGCCACGACAGCAGCCCGAGGGCGAACATGTTCTTGGCGCGCTCCGCGTCCTTCTTGGACAGGTCGAAGTCGGCGAGGGCGGTCACCGTCATCGACGTCAGCGGCAGCGCGTGGACGTGGTACTCGCTCAGCGACCCGTCCTCGACGGGATTGCCGGCGTAGCCGACCTTCGCCAGCGCGCGCTTGGTGAACTCGTCGGTGTTGACGATCAGGTCGGCGCCCCGGGGGAGGTCCCCGATGTTGGCCTTGAGCGCGGCGGGGTTCATGGCGACCAGGACGTTGGGCGCGTCGCCGGGGGTCAGGATGTCATGGTCGGCGAAGTGCAACTGGAAGCTGGACACGCCGGGGAGGGTCCCTGCCGGGGCGCGGATCTCGGCGGGGAAGTTCGGGAGGGTCGACAGGTCGTTGCCGAACGCCGCCGTCTCCTGAGTGAAGCGATCACCGGTCAGCTGCATGCCGTCACCGGAGTCACCGGCGAAGCGGATGATGACGCGGTCGAGTTGCTGGACCTGTTTGGTCACAGAGGAAGACCTCCTCGACGCGCAGCACCAGAACCGGGGGAGGCTCCCAGGATCGTGATGCTACTTAGGCTTACCTTCATGGTATGTCCGGTATGTACTGCTTGTTCCGGGGGGCCGGAGGCTGCGGGGACTGGCGCGACGGCCATCATGCGCCGTGACGCCAAAGGCAGGCTTGCTTTCGGCTTGGTCGCCGTTCGACCGCGGTTCAAAGGATCAGCCGTGGCCGATGTTCCGCCCGTCATGTGACATCCCTCTTCCAGGGAGGTCTGACCCCGTAACACAAGAGGTATCACCTTGGCCAGACGTTCATGCGTCCTCGCCGGATTCGGGCAGGTCCTAACCAGAGGTACGACCTAGGCGGCCCACGGGTTCATCGGAAACCCGAGTCGTGGGCTCTCGGGCCGCTCAGGGTGAACCGCTCAGGGTGAACACAGACAGCTGGCCAAGCGGCACAGGTCGACATGCAGTCGCCGGACGAGCCGGGGAGGGCTCGGCGAGGAGCCGAGGCTTCCCGGGGGCACGGAATTCACGCCCCGCACTATAGACAGCACGAATTCCGTTCGGATCCACCGGCCCCCGGGTTGGGAACCGCGGCTCACCGTCAGCGCTCCCGATCGATCTTCTTGAGAAGATCACCGACATCCGCGCTGGCCACGGCCTCGCCGACGACCCGCGCGGTCGCCCCGTACGGGTGCGCGCCGGGCGTGTCGCGGACCTGGCGCAACCACGCCCTCCAGGCGCGGCCGCCGGCCGTGCAGCGCAGCACCACCTCGCGATTGTCCGGAACCGGTCCCGACGCGGTGCAGGAGCCGAGGCGGCGCGTCCCGGCGGTGATCGTCGTGCGGAGCGCGGCGCGGGCTCCGGCCGGGACGGCGCCCTCGGGCGAGGTCAGGGACGCGGGCACCCGCACCGTGCAACCGCTGAGATTGTCCTCGCAGTTGACGAAGGTCAGCTTGCCCGGCCGGAAGCGCAGCGCGGGATCGGCCGCGCCCCCCAGAGCCGCCACCCGCGGGCGCAGTTCGGCGATCAGCGGGCCGGTCGCGGCCAAGCCGGACGCGGACAGCCGCGGGTCGCCGGGGCCCGCCGGGTGAACGCGGAGCAGCCGGTGGGGGGCCGCCGCGGTCACGAAGTAGTCGGCCCGCTGCGTGCGGAGCCGGTAGGCCGCCGTGCCGCCGATGGTCTCCTCGGCGGGCCGGGCGGTGGTCTTGGCCAGCAGATCGGCGATCGAGCCCGCGCCGAGCACGTCCGCCACGTCCAGCCGGAACAGCGTGGCCGGCGCCTTGCTCCAGCGGCCGGCGAAGTTCTCCGGGTGCGAGCTCTCGCCGCCGTACGTGCGCCAGAACGCCGCGTTCGCCTTGATGAACGTCCGGCCGCCCACCGAGACGAGGTCGGCTCGCAGGCCCGCCACGGTCAGCGACCCGGACGCCGATCCGGCTCGGGTCACCCTGAGCCGCACCTGGACGGGCCGTCCATCCGCCGACAGCGTGCCGTCGTACTGCAGGCCGGGTGCCGCCCGCAGCTGCCGCGCGGCTTGCTGCGACCACCCCACGGCGACATTGCCCTTGCCGCGAGTCTCTCCGGCCGAGCCGCCGTCACCGGACGAGACCACGTACGCGACGGCGGCGGCGACGACGAGGAGCACCACGAGCCCGCCCGCGATCACCACCCGAGGCGCCGGCAGCCCGAAAAGCCGTTTGCCCGGCGTGGGTGGGACGGGGGGATGAGGGTCCGTCACAGCCGGCCCCTCGTTTTCAACACTCACGCAGGGAAACTCCGCTCACGACAACTCCTGACAGCCACACCAACGCCAGACATAGATTGCCGGACGATGCCCGCCTGCGCAGCAGGACTGGGCATCGCCCGGCGATCGAAACGCCTGGGGGCGTCAGGTCATTCGCGGTCGAGGCCGCTCTGGAGGGCCTGGATCTCGGACTCGCTGGCTCCCTGCACCCGGTACTCGGCCTGCGTGTAGTAGCGGGTCTCGCCGCTGCGCGACCAGCTCGACCAAGCGCTGCTGCTGACCCGGCACTCGACCCAGGTCGGGCTGGACGAGGACGCGTTGAGCGAGGTCGTGCAGTCGCCCAGGTTGCGGCCCGTGGTGGAACCGGCCGTCAGCTTGAACTTGATCTCGATCTTGGTGGAGCCCGACGTGAGCGACGGCGGCCGGACCTGGCCGCGCACCCGGCAGCTGGAGCTGTTGGTCGTGCAGAGCCCCTTCTTGGTGTCGACCAGGCTCACCCGCGCCTCGCTGTCGAACGAGTCCTTGAGCTGGCCCATCATGGCGCGCATGTCGCCGATCGTCGTGGCGGCCGTCGCGGCGGAGTAGGCGGTGACGTCGACCTGGACGCGCGGGAACGAGCTCTCGTAGCGCAGCAGCTCGGGGGTCTCGGAGTCGGTGACGTAGAACGTCGACGACACCGTGCCGATCCGCAGCGCCTTGCGGCCCTGGACCGTGGTCTTGGTCTCCTTCAGCGAGGACTTGAGGGCCGAGGTCGTCCGCAGCACCCGGGACAGGGCGGCCGGGGTGAGGTCCTTCTCCACGTCCAGGCTCAGGTCGCTGGAGCTGACCTTGCCCCACTGGTCGCCGTCCTTGAGCATCGCCGAGGACGAGGTGACCTTGGTGGACCAGTACGACTTGGGCGCCTTGACGAAGAGCTTGTCGTCGGCGCTCAGCACCGTCACGTTGTCGCCGTCCCAGGAGACCTGACCGGCGGCGCGCCCGCCCTTGGTGACCTTCAGCTCACCCTGCAGCGTGTCGCCGCCGCCGGAGAAGGTGCCCTTGTACGCCAGCGCCCGCGCGGTCGACACCGTGGTCGCCGTCGCGGCCAGCCGCTCCGAGGGCGTCATCTTGTCCTCTTTGAACACCGTGAACGCCAGCACGAGCGCGATCACGACGATGACGATCAGCCCGCCGCCGCCGAGCAGCGCGATGAGCAGGCCCCGGCTCGACCCGCGCGGCGGCTGCTGCCCGCCCGGCGGCGGAAAGAACGGAGGCGGCGTCCCGGGGCCGCCATAGGCACCGGGAGGCGGCATCTGCCCCGGTGGGGGCGGCATCCCTGGGCCCGGCGGGGGTGGCGCGCCGAATCCGCCCGGCGCTCCGGGAGCACCTGGCCCGCCCGGCCCGCCGGGGCCGCCGGGATCGGGCGGCCCACCCGATCCGGGGGGCGGCGGAGGCGGCCAGGAGGAACCGCCCGGGGGTTCCCAGCCCGGGGGCGGTGGAGGGTTGCTCATCCGGTCACGTCCTTCCAGGTCAAGTGACCCCAAATCACCTCTAGTGTGCAGCACCCGTCGGGCTTTGTGTGTGGTCATTTACCGCCACGGGCCCGAGTGTGGCCGATCTTTCCTTGGGAGATACTTGACGGGACGCGCTCCGCGAGGTTGGAAGGACACCGTGGCCGACTATTTCGACTCGTACGTCGTCCTGGTGGTGTTGCTGCTGGTCGGCGGCGGCATCGTCGGCGGTGGCCTGGCCGCCAACCGGCTGCTGCGGCCGAGCCGTCCCACCGCCGAGAAGCTGACCACCTACGAGTGCGGCGTCGATCCCGTGGGCGACAACTGGGCGCAGTCCTACGTCCGCTACTACGTGTTCGCCTACCTGTACGTGGTCTTCGCCGTCGACGCGGTGTTCCTCTTTCCTTGGGCGACGGTCTTCTCGGCGCCCGGCTACGGCATGACGACGCTGGGCGAGATGTTCGTCTTCCTGGGCTTCCTCGCCGCCGGGCTGGCCTACGCGGGCAAGAAGGGTGTGCTCTCGTGGGTCTGAGGCGCTGGCGAGATCGGCACGGGCTGTAAGAATGCAGTTGTGAGCACTGTAGATCTGCCCCCGCCAAGCGTCGGGCCGCTGTCGCGGCTCGCGCCCAAGCCGGTCAAGTTCGTGCTCAACTGGGGCCGCCGCTATTCGCTGTGGGTCTTCAACTTCGGGCTGGCCTGCTGCGCGATCGAGTTCATCGCCACGTCGATGAGCCGCCACGACTTCATCCGGCTGGGCGTCATCCCGTTCGCCCCCGGCCCGCGCCAGGCCGATCTGATGGTCGTCTCCGGCACGGTCAGCGACAAGATGGCGCCCGCGGTCAAACGGCTGTACGAGCAGATGCCCGAGCCGAAGTACGTGATCTCGTTCGGCGCCTGCTCCAACTGCGGCGGCCCGTACTGGGACTCCTACTGCGTCACCAAGGGCGTCGACCAGATCATCCCGGTGGACGTCTACGTGCCGGGCTGCCCGCCCCGCCCCGAGGCCCTCCTGCACGGCATCATCCGCCTCCAGGAGAAGATCGCCGCCGAGTCGCTGGGCGACCGCTACAACGGCTCCGCCGACCCGGTCACCCCGCCGCCCCCGCCGCGACCGCTTTCGGCCACCGTCCTTCGCCGCCCCCTCAAACCCCCGCCTCCCACCCCGTCCAACGCCTTCCACGAAGACGAGCCAGGCCCCAACGACGAGACCCACCCCGTCCCGATGGCGGCCGAGCCCGAGACCCCCGGCGCGGACGACGAGACCCGCCCCGTGCCGACCGCCGAGCCAGACGCCGAAACGCGCCCCGTGCCCGTGGTGACCGAGCCTGACGCGCCCGGGCCGGACGACGAGACGCGCCCCGTGGAGGCCGTCGAGCCCGCCGCCGCGCCGGATGCTGAAACCCGCCCCGTGCCCGTGGTGAAGGAGCCGGACGCCGCAGCCCCGGACGCCAAGACGCGCCCAGTACCCAAGGTGAAAGAGCCGGACGCCGCCGCGCCGGATGCTGAGACGCGCCCCGTCCCGGTGGTGGATGAGCCTGACGTGCCGGGGCCGGACGACGAGACGGTTGTCATCACGCCGGTCGAGGACGAGACGCCCGGGGCGAGCTCGCGGGCGCGGCGGGCTCGGGAGCATGATCCGTCGATCATTCCGGGGCTGGCCGACCATGAGGACGATGACGAGATCGGGCGGTCGGAGCGGTGAGCGCCGAGCTGGCCGCCGCCTGGACCGACCGGTTCGGCGACGAGGTGTCGACCGAGGAGACGTTCGGCGGGCTGGCCGTGGGCGTGCCGCCGGAGGTGTGGGTCGAGGCCCTCACGTTCGCCCGGGACGAGCTGTCCTGCGGGTTCTTCGACTGGCTGACCGGGGTCGACGAGCTGACCGAGGGTTTCGCGATCGTCGCCCACGTGTACTCGCTGGAGCGACGCCACCATCTGCTCGTCCGCACGCGGATCCCGCGCGAGACGCCGGTGCTGCCGACGGCCACGGGCGTCTACCGGGGTGCCAACTGGCACGAGCGCGAGACGCAGGAGATGTTCGGCGTGGTCTTCGAGGGCCATCCCAACCCGCTGCCGCTGCTGCTGCCCGACGGGTTCGAGGGGCATCCGCTGCGCAAGGAGTTCGTGCTCGCCGCCCGCGTCGCCAAGCCGTGGCCGGGCGCCAAGGAGCCCGGCGAGTCGGGTCACGGCGCGCCGAGCCGCCGCCGGGTCCGGCCGCCCGGGGTGCCCGACGACTGGGGGCCGAATGCTTGAGATCGTCGTCAAGCTCGCGCTGGTCGCGGCCGCGTTCGCGCTGCTGCCGCTGCTGGTCGGGCAGGCCGAGCACAAGGTCATGGCGCACATGCAGGGCCGGCTCGGCCCGATGTACGCCGGCGGCTTCCACGGCTGGGCGCAGCTCGTCGCGGACGGGGTGAAGTTCGCCCAGAAGGAGGACGTGATCCCGGCGGCGGCCGACCGCTGGGTGTTCAAGCTGGCCCCGGGCGTGGCGCTCGTCCCGTACCTGCTGGTCCTCATCGTCGTGCCGGTCGGGCCGGACGGCCAGGTGGTGCTCGATCTCGGCGTCGGGCTCTTCTTCGCGCTCGCGATCATGGGCGTCGGCGTGATCGGCGCGATCATGGCGGGCTGGGCCAGTGCCAACAAGTACTCCCTGCTCGGCGGCATGCGGGTCGCCGCGCAGCTCATGTCGTACGAGCTGCCGATGGTCTTCGCGGCCTCGTCCGTCGCGATGGCGGCGGGCACGCTGTCGCTCTCCGGCATCGCCGAGGAGTGGCGCTGGTACTGGCTGCCCTGGCAGGCGATCGGCGCGGTCGTCTTCTTCGTGGCCGGGCTCGCCGAGCTGCGGCGGCCGCCGTTCGACATGCCCGTCGCCGACTCCGAGATCATCTTCGGCCCGTACACCGAGTACGGCGGGCTGCGCTTCGCGCTGTTCCTGCTCGCGGAGTACGCGGGCATCATCGTGCTCTGCGCGCTGACGACCGTGCTGTTCCTGGGCGGCTGGAAGGGTCCGTTCCTCGACACCGAGCTCGGCTGGTTGTGGACGCTCCTCAAGGTCTTCGTGCTCGCGTTCCTGGTGATCTGGCTGCGCGTCAGCTACCCGCGGATGCGCGAGGACCAGCTCCAGAAGCTCGCCTGGGCCTACCTCGTGCCGCTGTCGCTGGCCCAGCTCGCCCTCACCGGCGTGCTCAAGGTCGCCTTCGCCTGAGCGAGCCGCAGCTCGGCTCAGATCAGGGCAGGAAGATCGCGTACTCGGTCAGGTGCGGGAGCAGATCGGGCGGGAGGTCGGCGTCCACCGCGAGCTCCTCTGCTGAGATGAAACTTCCCTGGCCGTCGCGGCGGCGCAGGATGCGCTCGACCTGCTCGGTGGTGATGCCGGGCAGCGTCGAGAGGACGGCGGCCGGGGCGTGGTTGACGTCGATGAGCCCGCCGTCGTCGTAGGCGCGCGGCAGGTCGGGACGGCCGATGTGCAGCTCGTGTGCCAGCGCCGGGTCCTCGCTGACGATCAGGCGGGCGTCCTCGCGGAGCATGCGGCGGTACTTGGCGACGTGGATCGCGTACTCGTTCTGGCGGCTGCGCGGGCCCGACCGCGGGAACACCGACGGCCGGACGGCGAACGCGTGCACCGTGCCCGCGATCCACAACATCATCAACATGAAGGCGCCGATGGCGCCCAGCACCGCGTCGCCCGCGTTCGTCAGCAACAGCACCATGCCCAGCCCGACGCCGTAGCCGGCCGCGGTCGCCCCGAGGCTCGCCGAGCCGCGTCGCACGGCGGCGTACAGGAACGAGAACGGCGTGCCGAAACCGAACGTCAAGAAGGGAACAAAAGCCCACAAAATCCCGGTCGGCGTCGTCGGCGCGGGCGGCGGGACCGGCGCCATCGGCGCCATCGGCGGCACGGGAGGCATCGGGTACGGCGGGCGCCATCCGGGTGGGGCGGGAGGGCGTCCGGGGTGGTGGTAGCCGCGTCCGCCGTGCGGGCGCGGCCGCCGGACCGGCGGGTCGTCCTCGCCGGGATCGTACGGGCCGTCGACGCCGTGGCTCACGTTCAGTTGGACGAACATGACCCGCCTTGCGTTCCCCGCGCGTTCCCCCGAGGCCCTTCGTAAGGAATCATGGGGCGCGTGGGACGGCTACCAGGAAGCGGACTGGCCAAGGGGCTCGCGGTCACGTTGCGGACGATGACCCGGCGTTCGATCACGCGCCAGTACCCGGAAGTGGCGCCTGACCTGGCCCCGCGCAGCCGGGGTGTGATCGCGCTGCTCGAGGAGAACTGCACCGTCTGCATGCTCTGCGCGCGCGAATGCCCCGACTGGTGCATCTACATCGACTCGCACAAGGAGACGTTGCCCGCGGAGGGCGGTGGCCGCGCGCGGACGCGGAACGTGCTCGACCGGTTCGCGATCGACTTCGCGCTGTGCATGTACTGCGGCATCTGCATCGAGGCGTGCCCGTTCGACGCGCTGTTCTGGTCGCCCGAGTTCGAGTACGCCGAGTACGACATCAACGAGCTCACGCACGAGAAAGAACGGCTGCGCGAGTGGATGTGGACGGTGCCGCCGCCCCAGGCCCACGACCCGGGTGCGGAGCCGCCCAAGGAGGTCGCCGCCGCGGAGAAGGCGGCCGCCCGTCCCAAACGGACTCCCGGAGGCGCCCCGTGAGCGAAGCGAACCGGAAAGCACGGCGGCGGAGCTCACGCATGGCCGAGCCGCTGGGCGAGGTGGCTGACGAGCCGCCAGGTGAGGAGGCGGCGTGAGCGGGCAGGAGGTCGTCTTCACGCTGCTCGGGATCGTCGCGGTCGGGTCCGGGCTGCTCGTGGTGACCACCCGGCAGCTGGTGCACGCGGCGCTGTGGCTGGTGGTGTCGTTCGGCGCGCTGGCGGGCGGCTACCTCGTCCTCACGGCGGAGTTCGTCGCGTGGGTGCAGGTGCTCATCTACGTCGGCGCGATCGTGGTGCTCCTGCTGTTCGGGATCATGCTCACCCGCGCGCCGATCGGGCAGTCGCTGGACCTCGACTCCGGCAACCGGTGGGTCGCGGCGGGCGTCGCGGTGGCCACGGCGGCCGTGCTGGTGACGGTGCTGGTGATGGGCTTCCGCGACGCGCACACGCCGTTGAAGCCGGGTGGCGGCTCGGCCGACGAGCTCGGCGCCAGCGTGTTCCGGACGTGGGTGCTGCCGTTCGAGGTCCTGTCGGTGCTGCTGCTGGCCTCCCTCGTCGGGGCGATCGTCCTGTCGCGTTCGGACATCGGTCCAGGACGCGGCCGTCCGGCGACTGAGCGCGGCCCGGACGCTGGCCGTCCCGGCCCGGCACGCGACGGGCGCGGGGAGGGGAACGGCTGATGCATCTCGCCTACCCGCTGGTGGTCGCGGCGCTGCTGTTCTCGATCGGCGTGTACGGGGTGCTCGCGCGCCGCAACGCCATCCTGATCCTGATGTCGGTCGAGCTCATGCTCAACGCCGTCAACCTCAACCTCGTCACGTTCGACATCTGGTGGCGCGACCGGCTGCACGGCGGGCAGGTGCTGACGCTGTTCACGATCGTGATCGCCGCCGCCGAGGTCGGGCTCGGCCTGGCGATCGTCCTGCTGGTCTACCGCAACCGCCAGATGATCGACGTCGACCGGTTGCGGGCGCTCGCCGAGGAGACCGGCGGCGACGCTCTCGAAGAGGGCGAACAAGACGGGAAGAGCGGCCGGGACGCGGAGAGCGGGGCGGTCGTGCACACCGAGGGGAGCCCCACATGATCGGGCTCGCTTCTGCGCTCATCCTGCTGCCGTTCCTCGCCGCGTTCGCCGGAATGCTTCTCGGCCCGCGCCTCAGCGGCCTTCTGGGCGCCCGCACCACCACCGCCCCCGCACCCGAACCCGTGCCGGGCGGCGGACCGGAGACAGACGCGGAGGCCTGGCAGGGCAGCGCCACCGACGCCGAACGTTCGTTCCTCAAGAACGGCCCGGCGCTCATCGCGTGCGTGCCGATCGCCGTGTCGACGGTCCTCGCCGCGATCATCGGGCTGACCGTGTGGAGTGACCCGGGCGACCGGACCGGCGTCCTCACCCGCGTCCCCACCGGCACCGTCGAGATCGAGCTCGGCCTGCGGATCGACGGGCTGTCGGCCGTCGTCGCGTTCATGGTCTGCTGCGTGGCGCTGGCGGTGCAGGTCTACTCCGTCGCGTACATGAGCCCTGCCCCTAACAAGCACGAACCGCGCTACTCCTCGTACGCCGCGTTCATCTCGATCTTCACCGCCGCGATGCTGCTGGTCGTCTTCGCGGGCGACCTGCTCCTGCTGTACGTCGGCTGGGAGGTCATGGGCGTCTGCTCGTACTTCCTGATCGGCCACCACTGGGAGGAGCGGGCCAACTCGCGGGCCGCGGTCAAGGCGTTCCTGGTGACGCGGCTCGGTGACGTCGGCTTCCTCTTCGGCATCTTCGTGCTGGGCCTCGGCGCCGGGTCGTTCTCCATCGAACGCGTCCTGGACGAGGCGCCGTCGATGCCGCACACCACCGTCACGGCGGCGGCGCTGCTGCTGCTCGCCGGGGTGGCGGGCAAGAGCGCGCAGTTCCCGCTGCACACCTGGCTGCCGGACGCGATGGCGGGCCCGACGCCGATCAGCGCCCTCATCCACGCCGCGACGATGGTCGCGGCCGGCATCTACGTCGTCGCGCGCGTCTACGACGTCTTCGTCGCGGCGCCCGCCGCGCTCACCGTGCTCGGCGTCCTCGCGGTCATCTCCATGCTCGGCTCCGCGCTGGCGGCGCTCGCGCAGGACGACATCAAACGCGTCCTCGCCTACTCCACCGTCAGCCAGCTCGCCGTCATGGCCGGTGGCCTCGCCGTGGGCGCCAAGAACGGCGCGGTCTTCCACCTGCTCACGCACGGCGCGTTCAAGGCGCTGCTCTTCCTCGCCGCCGGCTGCGTCATCGTGGTCACCGGTTCCAACATGCTGCGCGACTACGGCGGGCTGCGGCAGGGCATGCCGATCACCTTCTGGACGATGACGGTCGGCCTCGCCGCGCTCGTCGGCGTCCCGCCCACCAGCGGCTGGTTCAGCAAGGACGCGGTCATCGAGGCCGCGCAGCACGCCGCCACGCGCGACGGCGCGTCGGTCGCCGACTGGCTGGTCTACCTCGGCCTCCTGGTGACAGTCGCGGTGACGGCGGCGTACGCGACGCGGCTGTGGCTGATGACCTTCTTCGGCGAGAACCGCGGGCAGGACGCCTACGAGCTGAAGGAAGCGCCGATGCTGATGGCCGGCACGGTGACCGTGCTCGCCGTCCCCTCGGCGCTGATCGGCTTCTTCGGCGGCGGCGAAGAGGATTTGCGGCCGCACCTCGGCTCGGCGCTGCTGGCGCTGCTGTTCGTGCTCGCCGGTGCGGGCGCGGCGTTCGTGATCTGGAACCGCGACCCGGCGCTCGACCCCGCCCGTGCCCTCGGCCCCGCGCGGCTGGTCTTCCTGCGGGCCTTCTACGTGGACGAGGTGTACGACGCGGTGGTCGTCCGGCCCGTACGGGCGCTGGCCCGGTACGTCGTCACGTTCGATGGCCGGGGCATCGACGCCGCGGTCGTCGGCACCGCGCGGACGGCGCGGCGGCTCAGCGAGCTGGTGCGCCTGCCACAGAACGGCAACCCGCAGGCCTATCTCACCGGCGTCCTCGCCGGAACCGTCGTCATCGTCGCCGGGGTGGTGATCTTCCTGTGATCCTCCTGCTGATGGTGGGGATACCGCTCGCCGGAGCGCTGCTGCTGCTCCTGCCCGCGGCGCGCTTCCTCCCGGGCGACGTGGCCGTCCGCCGCTACGGCGTGGCAGTCTCCGGGCTGACGTTGCTAGTGGCGGTCGTGGCTCTGGCCGCGTTCGACTTCGGCAGTCCCACGCGCATGCAGTTCGGCGTAAACGAGAAGTGGGCGCCCTCAGTCGGACTGCGCTTCCACCTAGGCGTGGACGGCATCTCCCTGCCGCTGGTAGTCCTCACCGCCCTACTGACGTTCCTGTGCTTCCTCTACACAATCAACCACCCACCGCTCGGCGGGTCAGCACGGCTACTCACCGCGTTGTTGTTGGTGTTGGAGGTCGGGCTCCTCGGCACGTTCGTGGCGCTCGACCTCGTGCTCTTCTTCGTGTTCTTCGAAGTCGTCCTGATTCCCATGTACGTGGTGATCGCGTTGTGGGGCGGCGCGGGACGGCGGGCGGCCGCGTACAAGTTCATCCTCTACACGCTTCTCGGGTCCGGCCTGCTGCTGGTCGGCATGCTGCTCGTCGCCGTCAACGCGGGCACGCTCGACATGACCGAGCTCGCCACGCGGCAGGGCGCCGGGGTCGGCCACGGCATCCAGGTGACGGCGTTCCTGCTGATGGGGCTGGGGTTCGCGGTCAAGGCCCCGATGTGGCCGCTGCACACCTGGCTGCCGGACGCGCACACCGAGGCGCCGACGGTCGGCTCGGTGTTGCTGGCCGGGGTACTGCTGAAGATGGGCACGTACGGCTTCGTGCGGGTCGCGGTGCCCGGAGCGCCGGAGGGCGCCGAGTTCTGGGCGCCCTGGCTGGGGCTGCTGGCCGTCATCGGGATCGTGTACGGGGCGCTCGCCTGCCTGGCCCAGCGCGACCTCAAGCGGATGATCGCGTACTCGTCGGTCGGGCACATGGGCTTCGTCCTGCTGGGCATCGCGACGCTGACGCCGGTCGGGCTGAACGCGGCGCTGTTCGGCAACATCGCGCACGGCCTGATCACAGGGCTGCTGTTCTTCCTCGCCGGGGCGGTCAAGGAGCGGTACGGCACGGGTGACCTGGACGTGCTGGGCGGCGGGATGCTGGCGAAGGCGCCCCGGCTGGCCTCGATCCTCACGTTCGCCTCGGTCGCGAGCCTCGGACTGCCGGGGCTGGCGGGATTCTGGGGCGAGATGCTGGCGCTGCTCGGCGCGTACAAGCCGCACGGCGATCTGCCCCGCGAGACGTTCGTCACGTTCATGGCGATCGGCGGGCTCGGCGCGGTGCTGACCGCCGCGTACTTCCTGCGCATGCTCGCCAAGATCACCCACGGGCCGCCGTCGGAGGTCGTCGCCGCGCGGCAGGTAGCCGGGATCTCCGTGTACGAGTACGCGGCCTGGACGCCCCTCATCGTCCTGACGCTGCTCGTCGGCCTCTGGCCCAAGGCCCTGCTCGAAGTGACCACCGCCCCCGTACGGGCGCTGCTGGGAGGTGGCTGACGTCATGGGCCAGGTGATCCAGAGCATCGACTACGCCGCGATCGCGCCGGCGCTGATCGTGGCGGTGGCCGCGATCGTGTTGCTGCTGGCCGACGCGTTCGACCTGCCGCGCCGGCTCATCGGCCTGCTCAGCGGCGGAGCGCTCGCCGCGGCGTTGCTGAGCGTCGTGGCGCTGGCGTTCGGCGACCGCCGCGCCACGTTCTGCCTGCCGGGTGACCTGCGCGGCAACGGCCCGCGGTCGTGCTCGTACGTGGCGGACGACTTCACGCTGCTCTTCCAGGGCGTCGTGCTGGCGGCCGCCGTCATCGTCGTCCTGCTGTCGCTGCGCGAGATCACCGAGTCGGAGATGCCGGCGGGGGAGTACCACTTCCTGCTGCTGTCGGCGATCGTCGGTGCGCTGAGCCTCGTGGCCGCGCGTGACCTGGTGCTGCTGGTCGTGGCGCTGGAGACGCTGTCGCTGCCGGTGTTCGCGCTCGTCGCGTTGAAGAGGTACAGCGGCACGGGCTCGGAGGCGGCGCTGAAGCTCTTCCTGGTCTCGGTCGTCTCGGCGGCGCTGATGCTGTTCGGGATCAGCCTGGTGTACGGGGCGACGGGCGCGATGCACCTCGACCGCATCGCGCCGGCACTCGAACGCCTGCCCAGCGAGTACGACCCGGTCGTGGGCGTCGGGATCGTGCTCGTCCTGGTGGGTTTCGGCTTCAAGGTCGCCGCGGTGCCGTTCCATTTCTGGGCGCCCGACGTCTACCAGGGCGCGCCGCTGCCGGTCGCCGCGTTCCTCTCGGTGGTGTCCAAGGCGGCCGGGTTCGCGGGGCTGGCGATCGTCCTGGCGCTCGGCTTCCCCGCGTACGCGCACGTCTGGGGTCCGGTGGTCGCGCTGTTGGCCGCGCTGACGATGACGCTCGGCAACCTGATGGCCCTGCGGCAACGCACTGCGATCCGCCTGCTGGCCTGGTCGTCGGTGGCGCAGTCGGGATACATGCTCGCGCCGTTGGCGGTAGGCACTCACCGCCTGCCGGAGGCGGTCGCCGCCACGACGGCGTACGTCGCGCTCTACGCGGTGATGAACCTAGGTGCGTTCGCCGTGGTCATCGCGTTCCGCGCACGGATGAACCAAGGCTTCGCCGAGCATGGCGCCACCGCCGAGTGGGACACATTGGACGACTATCGCGGACTGGCGCGTCACAACCCGGCGATCGGCGCGTCCCTGGCGTTCTTCTTGATCTGCCTGGCCGGGCTGCCGCCGGGCGTCATGGGCCTCTTCGCCAAGGTGGTGGTGTTCCGCGCAGTGGTCGCGGGCGACGTCACGTGGCTGGCGGTCGTCATGGCGATCAACACCGTGATCGGGCTCTACTACTACCTGGTCTGGGCCGTCCGGCTGTTCGCGACGCCAGCGGGACGCCCGTACCTGGTCGCCGCTGGGCCTGGAAGCTTCCCGGTGCGCGCAGCCATCGCGGCGACGGCCGCCGGTGCCGTCGTCCTCTCGGTGGCGCCGCAGCTGGTCCTGCAGACCGTCACCGCAGTGAGCTGACCTGCCAGCCCTTCCACACCTGTTTGACGGCGCCTGACCGTGGAACATTCGGCCAGGTCAAACCGTTTTTACAAGGGACGGGACGAACGGGGAGGCAGGACAGAAGTGCAGTTCAACGGCGTCAAGACGGCGGCTCTGATCGGTGCGCTGTCGGCATTGATGCTCGCGGTGGGCTGGGTACTGGGCGGCAGCGCCGGCCTCTTCATCGCGCTTCTCATCGCGCTGGGCACCAACGGCATCGCGTACTTCTTCAGCGACCGGATCGCGCTGCGCTCGATGCGCGCCCACCCGGTCGGCGAGGTCGAGGCACCGGTGCTCTACCGGCTGGTCCGCGAGCTGGCGACGTCGGCGCGGCAGCCGATGCCGAGGCTCTACGTGTCGGAGACCATGCAGCCCAACGCGTTCGCCACCGGGCGCAACCCGCGCAACGCGGCGGTCTGCTGCACGCGCGGAATCCTGCGGATGCTGGACGAGCGGGAGCTGCGGGCGGTGCTCGGCCACGAACTCTCCCACGTCTACAACCGCGACATCCTCATCTCCTCCGTGGCCGCCGCGATCGCGACCGTCATCACGTACCTGTCGCACCTGGCGATCTTCCTGCCGATCGGCCGTTCCGACGACGATGACGGCCCCGGTCTCCTCGGCGCCCTGCTGATGATGATCCTCGGTCCGATCGCCGCCGCGGTCGTCCAGATGGCGATCAGCCGCACCCGCGAGTTCGCCGCCGACGCGTCCGGGGCCCAGCTCACCGGCGACCCCCTGGCGCTGGCCAGCGCCCTCCGCAAGATCGAGGCCGGGACGCAGGCGATGCCGCTCCCGCAGGACCCCGAGCTGGCCTCGACCAGCTCCCTCATGATCGCCAACCCGTTCCGGGGCGGCGGCATGGGCAAGCTCTTCTCCACCCACCCGCCGACGGCCGAGCGCATCGCCCGCCTGGAGCGGATGGCCGGCCACTCCCGCTGACGCCCGGCGGCCCTGAGGCCGCCGGGCGAACAGCACCTACTGCACGAACTTGCCCATCCTCAAGAGGGAGGAGTGCCACACGGCGCCGGCCACCTTCGCCTTGGGCTTGCCGAACCGGTGACCGCCGACGATGTGCCAGCCCCGGTAGCTCTTGCAGGTGCCGATGGTCTCCTCTCGCGGCTTGAGATAGCCGATCGGCCTGCCGACACGGAGGTAGTGACCCCTCTTCTTGGCCTTGCGCACGATCACCCGGCGGTACTTGCTGCGGACCTTGAACCTGCACAAGGGCTCGGCGGCGGGCGCCGGTGCCGCGGACGTGGTCGCGACGTCGGCGGTGCTCGCCTGCGCCGCCCCGTCCACGACCATGGCGCCACCGACGGCGAACGTGCTGAGAGTCAGGGACGCGAACAGCTTTTTCGTGCTGAGCATGGTCTTCCCCGGAGTTCGGTGATCTGGTTTCCCCGAACGTTTGCGTCCGGGCGACGCCTGAAGGGCGCCGAGACGGGTCTTCCCGTTGCCCACCACCGGTAACTACCATCAGTGCAAAGCAAACAACTAAAAGTCATTGACTTCGCCAGTTGCGCCCGCCACGGCCCTTGACCACGTCCTGTCGGCGCTCTGCCACGGGCTCAAAATTCGTTCTGAACCTTCCGGCGCCTTCCCCCGTCATAAGTAGTGCGGGCGCGCCGGGCGCCTTCTGCGGGGGAAGACGGCCGGCGCGCTCGTTGCTTGAAAGCACTCGCGGCCGGCACGTCATCCCCTCAGCGTGCCGGCCGCGTGTCTTACCGGTAGTTCGTGAACTGCAGGGCGACGTCGAGGTCCTTGCCCTTCAGCAGGGAGATGACGTCCTGCAGGTCGTCCTTCTTCTTCGAGCTCACCCGCAGTTCGTCCCCCTGGATCTGGGCCTTGATCCCCTTCGGCCCCTCCTCGCGGATGATCTTGCCGATCTTCTTGGCGTCCTCCTGGGAGATGCCCTCCTTGAGGGCGACGCTCAGCTTGTAGACCTTCCCCGAGAGCTTGGGCTCGCCCGGGTCGATGGCCTTCAGCGAGATGCTCCGCTTGACCAGCTTGTCCTTCAGGACGTCCAGGACGGCGTTCGCCCGCTCCTCGGTGTTGGCCTGGACCTCGATGGTCTCGCCGGACCACTTGATCCCGGCGTCCACGTTCCGGAAGTCGAACCTGTTGGCCACCTCCTTGGCGGCCTGGTTCAGGGCGTTGTCGACCTCCTGCCGGTCCAGCTTGCTCACGATGTCGAACGATGAGTCGGCCATGGAACACCATTCTCGTCTGCTTCTTGTGGTAGTCCCCAGAGCGTAGCGAGACGCCGCGCCAGACACGTTCGGCCGCCGCAGCGCACCGTCCTCGGAGAAGACCACCGAGGATCACCGGGCGCCGCCCCAACGCCCGCAACCCCTGATCGTCAACCGCCGATACTGATGTCACGAGCACTGCCGGGGTCCGCTATTCTTTCCAGTGCCGTCGCGAGAGCGACGCCACGGCGGGTTGCCCGAGTGGCCAATGGGAGCGGACTGTAAATCCGTCGGCTTAGCCTACGCAGGTTCGAACCCTGCACCCGCCACACCACAGAGAAACGGCCTCTCACCAGTGCTGACACTGGCGAGAGGCCGTTTTTGTTGCTGTCGGACCGCACTCGTTCGTCTATGGCCCCCACGGCTGGCCGGTTCGAATCCGAGGCGCTGCGGTGTGGCGCAGGGTGTGTGCACGTCGCAATTGGAGGCGATATGGCCTCGGTGGCGGTGATCTTGAACTCTCTGGGCGCGACAGGCGGGGCGTTTCGTCGGAGGACTGGGAATCCGGCCCAGGTGGTTGTCACTCTGGGTCCCAGGTGATGTGCAGGGTGGAGGAGTAGGCATTGCCGCCGGCTGGTGTGGTGGGTTGGGGCATGCCCCAGACTGTGGAGTCGCCGACGTCTTCTGGTCGGCGCACCTCGGCCGCGGTGAAGGAGTAGCCGTCTTGATCGGCTCGCTCCCAGGTGAAGACGATTGGTTCTTTGGGGGACAGGCTCCGGAAGGTGTCTGGCTCGTTGTTCCAGATCGCCGAGAAGTGCACCCGAACGTCGCCGGGGACGTCGGGTGAAACGAGGACTCCCCACCCCTGGGCTGAGTGCCACACCGTTGACGGGTCCTCCGCTCATTCAACTTCCCCTTCAGCGACGCGGTTGATCTGAGATGGCTGGGCGACCTTGGGGCTTACAGGCTATGGCCGCGGGGGTAGGGTTTCGCGATGCTCTTTGATGATGCCGTTGAGGTTGGGGTCGCCGCGTTTTGTGCGGGTGAGGAGCCGCCCACTGATGAGGAAGTGTGGGGGCGGTGTCGAGCCTTGGCTTGCTGAGCGGCTGCTCATTTTCTTGCCCATGGCGTACACGCGGCGGCTGCTGCCGGACGTCGCGTTTCCGGACGGGGTGGTGACTCCCGGCGGGCGGGTGAGCCTTTCGGGTGAGCCCGTTCGTGGCGGCGTTGGCGCACGCCGGGTCGCGGCTATCGGATCTGGTGTTCAGCGAGGCCGCATTGACCGAGGATTTGCTGCTGGTCGAGGCAGGCGATGGTGGTGTGCCTTCGGCGCTGGGGATTTTCGAGGGCCTTCTGCGAGGGCATGGCGTGGTGCTCAACGGAGACGTCAGGGTTGGCGCGAAGTTGTTTGCTCACCCGGCGCCGGCCGGTGTGATGGCTCAGGTCGACTTCGCCGTGTCGCATCCGGCTCTGGCCAAGACACTGGTGGAGAGCTTCGCCGGGCACGGTGTTACTTGGCGCGAGGCTGTTGGTGGGGCGGTGAACAAGTTCGAACGTGGTGCTTTGCATCCGATTGTGGAGGGGCTGTTTCGTGCTGCTCCTGACCAGGTGCAGCGGGAGCGGTATGAGCACCCGGATGGGGGGTTCGAGTTCGTTCTGGGTGCTCAGCTCAACATGTTCACCGACCGGCCAGTGCCGGGTGCCGGGCCCCTGCTCGATCGGCTGCTGGAGGCGCTGCGCTCGGAGCCGCTCATCCGGAAGGTGCACGGGCTACGTTTCTTCATCGCCTACCTCGATGGCCGGTTGCAGACCAATGAGGTGCTTCTGGACGGCGAACGGTGGGTCGGTGGAGAGGCGGTGGTGGCAGGGAGTCGGGCGCCTCTGGCCGAGGGACGTGTCGCGGTGCGGCTCTTTGGTCTTCTTGTGCCGGTCAGCGATCAGGATTCGAGAAGCGTCGGTCCCTGAGCCGCGCCTAGCGTTGCCTTCACGACGACTGGAGGTAGGCAATGGCGCAGGAGCAGAAGGCCAAGAAGGGGACGTCCGCGTTCTCCCGGTGGATGCAGCACCGGATGAACAACCGTCTGATACGCAAGATGCGGCGGGGCCGTGACAAGTTCATGGGGATGGACGTGCTGGTCCTGCACACCGTGGGGCGGCGGAGCGGGCAGGCGCGGGAGACGCCCGTGGTGTGGTTCCCCGACGGGGAGGATGGCCGGCTGGCCATCGGGTCGGGTGGGGGAGACCTCGACCCGGACTGGTACGTCAATCTGATGGCGCACCCCGAGCAGGCCTCGGTGGAACTGCCGGGGCAGGAGGCCAAGCCGGTGACGCCGCAGCGGCTTGAGGGCGCTGAGCGTGAGCAGGCTTGGGAGCGCATCGCCAAGGCTCAGCCTCGGATCGCCAAGTACCAGAGCAAGTCCGACCGCGAATACCCGATTGTCCGGCTTACGCTGCCATAGCCGGGCGCAGGTGGACGTAGGCCCAGGCCGCGAGGGTCGTGGGCGTCGTGGTCACCAGGTCGCGTGGCTGCTCGGGGATCAGGTCGCGTGTCCCGGCGGTCATGCCCACGATGCCGTCCACGGCGCTGGGAGACAGGCCCGCCGAACGCAGCGCGGCACGGACGTCGTCGTCCCCGACGGGCTTGAGCTGGATGGGACGGGCCAGTACTTCGGTCAGCGTTCGCGCGACCTGTTCGAACGTGAGGTCCTCGGGCCCGTGGACGGCCTGCACCGTGCGGCCCTTCCACGCGTCGTTGAGCAGCCGGGCGGCCACGACGTCGCCGATGTCGCGCGGGTCCACCCACGGCATGGGCATGTCGGGCGTGAACGCTGTGGTCAGCACACCGCGGGCCAGGTCGTCCAGGTCCATCAGCAGGTTGGTGAAGAAGTAGGCGCAGCGCAGGTGCAGTGTGTCGGCGCCGGTGGCGTCGAGCTGTTCCTCGATCCGGGCCAGGGCGTCGATGTGGCCGGCGCCGTGACGTTTCTCGGCGCCGACGCTGCTGAGGAGCACCACCCGCGCGACGTCGCCGGCTCGGGCGGCTTCCACGATGCCGGAGGCGGTCCGTTCCGAGGTTTCGATCGGGTCCTCCGCGGAGGGCGGAGTCGGGTCGACCCAGAAGACCGTCCGCGCGCCGGCCGTCGCCTCGCGGACGAACGCGGCGTCGGTCAGGTCACCGCGCCGTACGTCGACGCGCTCGCGGGTCGCGGCGTCCAGCCGCGCCGGGTCGCGGACCAGGACCCGGGGCCGGACGCCTGCCTGCAGCAGCAACCGGACCACGCGGGACCCGACGTGCCCGGTCGGAGTGGTGACGGCGATGGTCATGACGTTCCTCTCTGTCGGCTCGATGGGAACCCTACGAACGAAAGAGGACAGCTTCTGGCCGCTTTCGAGCTCTTGTCACATACGGGTGGGCTGCGTTGTCTACCTGGCATGAAGGAGAGGATGGGTGACCATGAGAGCAGTGCGTATTCATAAACGCGGTGGGAGCGATGGGCTCGTCCTGGAGGACGCGCCGCTTCCGCACGCCGCCACCGGCGACGTGGTCGTGGAGGTTCGCGCGGCCGGCTTCGTTCCGGATGAACTGGAGTGGCCCGCGACGTGGGTCGATCGGGCGGGCCGAGACCGGACGCCGTCGATTCCGGCCCATGAGGTCGCCGGTGTCGTCTCCGAGGTCAGGTACGGAACGAGTGGCCTGGCGGTCGGTGACCGTGTCTTCGGGCTGACCGACTGGCATCGGGACGGTGCGGCGGCGGAGTACGTGGCCGTCGAGGCGCGCAACCTCGCGCTGATGCCCGAGTCGCTGACCTACGTCCAGGCGGCCGCGCTGCCCCTGGCCGGGCTGACCGCCTGGCAGGGGCTCTTCGCCCACGGTGGGCTGAAGCCGGGTCAGCGCGTCGTCGTCCATGGAGCCGGCGGCGGGACCGGCGTGATGGCCGTGCAGCTGGCCCGCGAGGCCGGGGCCGAGGTCATCGCCACGGGCCGGGGACGGGCCGCTGAAGTGGCGATGGAGATGGGCGCCCAGACGTTCGTCGATCTGGAGCGGGAACGGTTCGAGGACGTGGAGGCGGTCGATCTGGTCTTCGACACCATCGGGGGCGAGCTGCTCGAACGTTCGGCGGCGAAGGTCAAGCCGGGCGGCGCGCTCGTCTCGGTCACCGCCCCGCCGCCCGTCCGGCCTGAAGAGGGACGGGCGCTCTTCTTCATCGTCGAGCCCAACCGTGATCAGCTCGCCGAGCTCGGACGGCGTGCCGAGGCGGGCCGGCTCCGGCCGCATGTGGGCGCCGTTCACCCCTTGGCCGAGACGAAGGCGGCGTTCCAGGGCAAGCGCGGCGTTCCCGGCAAGATCGTGCTGGAGATCTGACGCGCCTTGCCGCGATCCCCCAGGGCTTCCGTCCAACGGCTGATCGCGCTTTGGGTGGATGCCGTGAAATTGTGGCGGCATGTCAGGTAGCGACACCGCAACGTATCCCCGGACGCTGCGTGGCTGGCGATTCCTCGGTGTGATGGTCGTCATGGCCGCGTTCTGCGGGCTCACCGCCACGCTTCTCCTCACCGGGGAGATCTCCGGCCGGTCCAACCCCTCCGCTGGCACCCGCGCCATCGGAGGGGCGTTGTTCCTTGTGCTGGCCGTGGTGTGCGTCGCGTTCCTCCGTACGCGGACCGTCGTCGACGCGTCCGGGATCAAGGTCGTCTGGGGATTCCACCAGCGGCGCCTGGCATGGGAGGAGATCACCGAGATCACGGCGGACGCCGCGGGGGTCGGCCCGGGCTGGTACCTCCACATGCGGACGGCCGAACGTGAACACGCCGCCGTGATCTTCCCCACCGGCCGGAGCAGGTCGCCGGAGCCGGGGACCCGGCTGTACGAGCCGTCAGGAGACGAGCCGTGCGGCCTCTACAAGCTGCATGCCGAGCTCTGGGAGGAGTGGCAGAGACACATCGCCACCGTTCCCTAGCCCGGACGGGACTGCTGCGGTACCCCAGGTAAGGCCGTTGTCGTCGGAAGCCGCCCGGAGCGGTGTGAGGGGAAGGCCTTCAGCGTGCAGGTGAGTTTCGCGAGCGACGCGACGCCCGGGCGGGGAAACGAGGACTACGTCGTCGCAGGACCGGGATGGGTGGCCGTCCTCGACGGGGCCACCGCGCGTCCCGGCGTGGAGAGCGGATGCGTCCACGATCCGGCCTGGCTCGTCCGCCGGCTCGGGGCGGAGCTCGGCGCGCGGTTGATGCTGGAGGACGGCACGTCGCTGGTGGACCTGCTGGCCGACTCGATCAAGGGTGTGCGCGAGCTCCACGCGGACACCTGCGACCTGGACAATCCCGACAGTCCGTCCAGCACCGTCGCCCTGCTCCGGCGGGCCGGCGACCGGATCGAATACCTCGTCCTGGCGGATTCGCCGGTCCTGCTCGATCTCGGTGACGAGGTACGGGTCGTCCGCGACGGGCGGGTGGACGAGCTGCCGAGCTACACCGACGAGGCGGTCCGGGCGGCGCGCAACAGCCCAGGCGGCTTCTGGGTGGCGAGCACCCGCCCGGAGGCGGCGTACGAGGCGCTCGCCGGCGAGATCTCGATCGATCGGGTGCGGCGCGCGGCCCTGCTGAGCGACGGCGCGGCCCGGCTGGTCGAGCGGTTCGAACGCATCGGCTGGGACGAGCTGTTCGACCTGCTCGACCAGGCCGGGCCGCGCGAGGTCATCAGGCGGACGAGGGAGGCGGAGGCGACGGAGACGATGCTCCGGGGCAAGCGCTACGACGACGCGACGGCCGTGATGGTGCGCTTCTGACGGTTATCCGACGGGGTTGTTGGCCGGAGCGATGTGCTGCCACCAGCCGGCCAGGTCGTCCGGCAGGTGCCTGCCTTCGACCGTCAGCCGCCCGATCATCATCGGATGCTTCCGGCCCGCCGGGAAGGACCGCCGGTACGAGGGCGGGTCGAGCACGACGACCCGCACGCCGTTGACGACGGGGATGTCGGCGGGGACACCCTCGTTGTAGATCCACTCGCCGTGCGCGTCGACCAGGTTCCAGAAGCTGTTCACGATCGGGCCCCGGTCGGGCACGTCGGTATCGGTGAACCACGAGACCAGCTCGGCCGGCACCGGCTCGCCCGGCATGCCGCCGGGACGGCCGAGGAGGGCGCCCCCGAGCAGGACGTGCAGCTGGAAGTTGTCGCCGACGCCGCCGATGGAGACCGTCCAGCCCTGCCCGGAGGAACGGTCCAGAACGAGCAGCCGCTCGCCGTCCAGCACCCGGAGCAGCCGCGCCACCCAGTCCATCTTCGCGGAGTGCTCGGCGAGCTGCCGGACGAGATCGGACTTGGTCTCCCGGTCGGTCACCGAGGCGCGCAGGTCCGCCGACGCCGACAACATCGTGTTGGCCGACAGCGCGAACTTCTCCATCGAGAACCACGACATCATCGCCGCGACCGGGTCGTCGAAGTCCCGCGAGACGGTGTCGACGATCTGCTGCGACGGCTGCCCCTCGGGGTCGGGCGGTTGCTGGCCGGTCGCCTTCTGCCAGGCCGCGGCGAACGCGACGCCGCTCTCGGCGACCGCCAGCAGCCGGTCCAGCACGGGCTCACCGACGCCGAAGACCGTGGCGCCGTTCTCGACCCAGGAACCAGCGATCACCGCGAGCCAGCAGCCGAGGTTCGGCGGCGCGGCGGCGATGCCCTCGCCCATCTTCATCATCGCCATGTTGAGGACGGCGGGGGGAGCGCCCTGCGATTCGCTCATCAACCGGGGCATCAGATCACTGAAAGCCTGGTCCTCGGCGACGGCGGCCTGAACCGTGGCGTCCACGTGGCGGAGGAAGTCACTCATGTCGATCACCTTGGCATATCGCGTGTGATCGCCCGTCGCCGGTGTTCCCGGAGGCCGTGCGCCAGGGGGCCGGATTTGATTTCGTATCCGGTCCGCAGGCCGTGTATGGTTACACCCGTCGCCAAGGCGATAGGCCCCTTTAGCTCAGTCGGCAGAGCGTCTCCATGGTAAGGAGAAGGTCTACGGTTCGATTCCGTAAAGGGGCTCAAGGAAACCCGCATCCTCCCCCGGTCCGCTCGGAGCGGGCCGGGGTTGTTCGGTTTTCCGAGGTGTCGTGACCATCGGGTATCCTGACCTATCGGTCCACACCGACCATCACGGCGGGGTAGCTCAGTCAGGCAGAGCAAGCGGCTCATAATCGCTGTGTCGCCGGTTCAAGTCCGGCCCTCGCTACTACCCGACCTCTCGTCCCTGCACCGGGCGGGATGGCCGGTGCTCAAGATCAGGGGCTGTCCGCCCGGACGGCCCAGGATTGCAACGTATGTCCAAGTCCCTAGTCAGAAAGGCACTCCATCGTGGCTGCCACCGACGTTAGGCCGAAGATCACGCTGGCCTGCCAGGAGTGCAAGCACCGCAACTACATCACGAGGAAGAACCGGCGCAACGACCCGGACCGCCTCGAGATCAAGAAGTACTGCCCCAACTGCCGGACCCACCGTCCGCACCGCGAGACCCGCTAGTCATCACGACGGCGGCGGCTCTCCGCGAGTCGCGGCGGCGGTCGCGGTCGCATCGTGATCGCGGTGACGACCTCGCGATCGTGATCGCGGTGACCGTTCCGCGATGACCGCCCGAGTCTCGTCGCCGGTCGCGACGAACCGCCGGTCGCGACGAACCGCCGGTCGCGACGAACCGCCGGTCGCGACGAACCGCCGGTGGCTCGCCGTGCTGAGGTCCCCTCGCCCGCACGGGCCGGAGGGCCCCTGACCGGCACATCAGGTTGGATGGCGACTTCCCATCGCTTGCTCTGACGTCCTCAGCCCGTCCCCGCGGATACCCGCGAGGGCGGGCTGAACGTCGTTCTGTTACGGTCCGTCCGAGACGAGAAGCACGCGCCTGCCGCGGGCCGCAGCGGTGGCCCTGTCGCACCTGGAGGGACGGATTGCATGGCACTCAACCGTGATTTCATCGGGCGGACGTTCCCGCCCAGTGAGCCGTACGAGGTCAGCCGGGTGAAGATCCGCGAGTTCGCGGACGCGATCGGGGACCGCAACCCGATCTACCGCGACCCGGAGGCGGCCAAGGCGGCCGGGCACCCCGACGTCATCGCCCCGCCGACCTTCCCGATCGTGGTCTCGCTCGGCGGCGCCGCGCTGATGGACCCCGACCTCGGGCTCAACCTCGCGATGGTGGTGCACGGCGAGCAGCGCTTCGAGTACCGGCGTCCCCTCCAGGCCGGCGACGTGGTGACCTGCACGTCCACGATCACGCTGATCAAGTCGATCGGCAAGAACGAGAAGATGGACATCGAGACCGACATCTCGACGGTCGACGGCGAGCTGATCGTCAAGACGTTCAACACGATCGTGGAGCGGGGGGCCTGATGACCGCCAAGGTGAAGTACAGCGACGTCGAGGTCGGCACGGAGATCCCCGCGCAGACCTACGAGATCGACCGGACCAACCTGGTCATGTACGCCGGTGCCTCCGGCGACTTCAACCCGATCCACTGGCGCGAGAGCTTCGCCAAGCAGGTCGGCCTGCCGGACGTGATCGCGCACGGCATGTACACGATGGCCCAGGGCGGCCGGTTCGTCACCGACTGGGTGGGCGACCCGGGCGCGGTCGTCGACTACGGGGTCCGGTTCTCGGCGCCGGTCGTGGTGCCCGACCAGGGTGGCGCGGCTCTGGAGATCAGCGGCAAGGTCGAGGAGAAGCTCGACGACAACAAGGTCGTCGTCGCGCTGACCGCCCGGTCCAACGAGCAGAAGGTCCTCACCCGCGCCAAGGCCGTGGTCCGGCTCGCCTGACCCTCCGTCTCCGCCCCCGCCTCCGAGCCACCGTCCCGCGGTCCTGAGGTGGGGGCCATTACGATCGGGGTGGACGTACGGGAGGGGAAGACCGCGTGGCAGTGTTCGCGGAGGATGTGAACCTGGCCGGCTACACCACGCTTCGGCTCGGTGGCCCGGCGCGCCGTTTCGTCGAGGCGACGACGGAGGCGGAGATCGTCGCCGCGGTCCGGCGGGCCGACGAGGACGGCGTGCCCGTGCTGGTGCTGGGCGGCGGCAGCAACCTCGTGGTCTCCGATGAGGGTTTCCCCGGCACCGTCGTGCATGTCGGGACGCGCGGCACCGAGATCGTTCCGGCCGAGGGCGGGCGGGTGCTGGTGCGGGTGCAGGCGGGCGAGGAGTGGGATCCGTTCGTCGCGCGCTGCGTCGAGGACGGGCTCGCCGGGGTAGAGTGCCTGGCGGGCATCCCCGGCCGCGTCGGCGCCACCCCGATCCAGAACGTCGGCGCGTACGGGCAGGACGTCAGCGAGACGATCGTCGAGGTCCGCGCCTACGACAGGGAGTCCCGCAAGATCGTCGCCCTCGACCGCGACGCCTGCCGTTTCACCTACCGGCACAGCGTCTTCAAGGGCTCCGACCGCTACGTGGTCCTGGACGTGACGTACGCGCTGAGCCAGTCCGAGGAGTCGCAGCCGATCGCGTACGCCGAGCTCGCCCGCAAGCTGGGCGCCGAGCCCGGTGATCGTGTCGCGCTCAAGGAGGCCCGCGACGCCGTGCTGGAGCTCCGGCGCGGCAAGGGCATGGTGCTCGACCCGGACGATCCCGACACCCGCAGCGCCGGCTCCTTCTTCACCAATCCGATCCTGGACACGGCGCAGCTCGCCGAGCTCGAACGCCGCGTCGCCGAACGGCTCGGCCCTGACGCCGCGTTCCCCCGCTATCCCGAAAGCGGCGGCCGCACCAAGACCTCCGCCGCCTGGCTGATCGACCGGGCGGGCTTCGCCAAGGGCGAGACGCTCGGCCCGATGCGCATCTCCACCAAGCACACCTTGGCCCTCACCAACCCCGATGGCGGCCGCACCGAGGATCTGCTGGCGCTGGCCCGGCATGTGCGCGCCGGAGTACGCGAAGCGTTCGGGGTCGAGCTGGTCAACGAGCCCGTCTTCATCGGCGTCACCCTCTGAGCTGGGGGTCGTCGGCTGGCTGCTAGCCTGGTCGGCGTCGAGGGGGAGTAGTCCCAATCGAGCGATCGACATACTGGCGGCCCGCATTCAGGGGGCGCCCGGTCGCCCGGGCCCGCATTCGCGCGGGCGGACGAGACCTTCGGTCTGGCAGCCATGCCGGGCCGAGGTCGTGCGCCCTGACCGGCGAGATTCCCGCCCTCCGCTCGGCTACCGAGTGAGAGGGAAGCGGTGTCCGCGTTCATCATCAGCCTGGTCGTGATCTTCGTCGCGGAGCTGGGCGACAAGAGCCAGCTCATGGCCATGACCTTCGCCACGCGTTTCCGGACGCTTCCGGTGCTCGCCGGCATCACCGCCGCGACCGCCGTGGTGCACCTGGCCAGCGTGGCGCTCGGCGCCGCGCTGGGCGCCGCGATCCCCACCGGGCCGATCTCGGTCCTCGCCGGGGTGGCGTTCCTCGGCTTCGCGGCCTGGACGCTGCGCGGCGACGAGCTCGACGACGACGAGCGCGCCAAGGCCCGCCGGGCCACCGGATCGGCGATCCTCGCGGTGGGCGCGGCGTTCTTCCTCGCCGAGCTCGGCGACAAGACGATGCTCGCCACGGTCACGCTGGCCGCCGACCACGGCGGTGTGGCCGGCCTGACCGGTGTCTGGCTCGGCTCCACGGTCGGCATGGTCGCCGCCGACGCGCTCGCCATCGTGGCCGGCCGGATGCTGGGCCGGCGGCTGCCCGAGCGGGTGATCCGGTACGGCGCGGCGGCGGGTTTCGCGATCTTCGGGGTGCTGCTGCTCGCCGAGGGCGTCCGCGACCTGCGGTGACGCGAAGCGAGCAATTGCTGACAGGTCGTGCGCGGCGGTAACAATTGTTTTCTCAGGGTCGCAGGTGCTCTGTGCGTTCCACATGGGCGATTTCGCGCGCATCATGAGGGGCAAGGCTCATCGCACCCGCGAGGGCCTTGATGGGGCGGAGTACGAGGTGGCCATTCCGCGACCCCAACGGGGTCTGGGACTGCGTCCTCAGTTGAGCGACGAGGTCGCTGCCCGCATCCGTGAGCTGATCATGGAAGGCCGGGTGCGTCCGGGCGAGTTCCTCCGGCTGGAGAAGCTCGCGCTCGACTTCGGCATCAGCGTGACGCCGGTGCGGGAGGCGTTGCAGTCCCTGCGCAGTGAGGGTTTCGTACAGCTGGAGCCGCGGCGCGGTTTCGTCGTCGCGCCGCTGTCCAAACAGGACGTCAAGGACCTGTTCTGGGTACAGGCGACCATCGCGGCCCAGCTGACCACGCGGGCGGCCGGCCTGATCGGGCCGGAGTCGCTCCGGGAGCTGACCGCGATCCACCGGGCGCTCGGCCAGGCGGTGGGCGCCGGCCGGGTCGATCATGTCGAGGAGCACAACCACGCGTTCCACCGGGCGATCAATCTGGCGGCGGAATCACCGAAGCTGGCCTGGTCGCTGGGCTCGGTCGCGCGTTACGTACCGCGCGGCCTGTACGGGCGGCTGCCGGACTGGCCGGCCGTGGCCGTACGGGATCACGACCAGATCATGGCGGCGCTGAGCCTGGGCGACCCCGAGGCGGCGAGCGAGGCCATGCGGCTGCACATCACCCAGGCGGGCGAGCTCCTCATCGCCCATCTGGAACGGCAGGGAATGTGGCGGGTGATGCTTGACGAAGTTAGTGATTGACCACTAACTTAGCCGCATGAGCCCACGCATGAGCGCCGACGAGCGGCGCGAGGAGACCGTCCGCGTGGCGATCTGCGAGTTCGGGCGCACCGGCTACGAGGGCACCTCGACCGCCGCGATCGCCAAGCGCGTCGGCGTGTCGCAGCCGTACCTCTTCCGGCTCTTCCCGTCCAAGCGCGCCCTCTTCCTCGCCGCGGTGGAGCGCTGCTTCGACGAGATGGACGAGGCGATGCGCGAGGCCGCGGGCGGCAAGTACGGCCAAGAGGCGCTCGTCGCCATGGGCGCCCGCTACCGGCAGCTGCTCGACTCCGGTGTCCAGCTCAAGTTCCAGTTGCAGCTCTACGCGACCGCGCTCGACGACGAGGAGGTGCGGGAGATCGGGAACGCCCGCTGGGCCAAGCTGTGGCGCACCATCGCCGAGCTGACCGGCGAGCCGGCCGACGCGATCGCGACGTTCGTGGCGAGGGGCATGCTGCTCAACATCCTCACCGCGCTCGACGTCCCCTACACCCCTGGCCCGGAGCTGGGCCGATCGCTCATCGAATGGGCCGAGAACACCTGACACCCCGGGACGTTCGCGTCCGCCTCCGCCCGCCTATTTTTTTCGGCATCAAAGTTAGTGACCGATAACTAACCAAGGAGAAAGGCCATGCGGCACCACCCGCTCAGAACGTTCATCGTGACCGGCATCGCGCTGTTCATGGTGTCCCTCGACAACCTGATCGTCACCAACGCGCTGCCCTCGATCCGGGCCGACCTCGGCACCGGCCTCGAAGCGCTCGAATGGACCGTCAACGCCTACACGCTCACGTTCGCCGTCCTGTTGCTCACCGGCGCCGCCGTCGCCGACCGGTTCGGCCGCCGCCGGCTCTTCATGATCGGCTTGACCGTCTTCACCGCGTCCTCGGCCGCCGCGGCCCTGGCCCCCGGCATCGGCACGCTGATCGCCGCCCGCGCGGTCCAGGGCGCCGGCGCCGCCATCATCACGCCGCTGACGCTCACCATGCTCGCCGCGGCGGTGCCCGCGGCCAAGCGCGGCCAGGCCCTCGCGGCCTGGGGCGCCATGAGCGGCCTCGGGGTCGCGCTCGGCCCCGTCGTCGGCGGCGCGCTCACCGACTACGCCACCTGGCAGTGGATCTTCTGGATCAACGTGCCGATCGGCGTCGCCCTGCTGGCCCTCGCCCGGCCGTTCCTGACCGAGAGCCACGGCCCGCGCAAGCCGCTCGACCTCATCGGCACGCTTTTGGTCAGCGCCGGTCTGCTCGGCGTCGTGCTCGGCCTGGTCGAGGGCAACGGCCGGGGCTGGACCAGCGGCCTCGTCCTCGCGTCGCTGATCGCCGGCGCGGCCGTCCTGGTGGCCTTCCTGGTGTACGAGGCGCGCGCCGCCCACCCGATGCTGCCGCTGGCGCTGTTCCGTGGACGCGGTTTCAGCGCGGTCAACGGAGCCGCCCTGGTGATGTCGTTCGGCATGTTCGGCGCGGTCTTCCTGCTCGCGCAGTTCCTCCAGGGCGTGCAGGGCATGTCACCTCTTGAGGCCGGTGTCCGGACCCTGCCGTGGACGGCGATGCCCGTGCTGGTCGCCCCGCTCACCGCCCCGCTGATGGCCCGCATCGGCCCGCGCAACGTGCTGGTGATCGCGCTGGCGTTCCAGACCGCCGGGATCGTCTGGATGAGCGCGGTGACGACCGCCACCGTCTCCTACTCGGCGCTGCTGCCCGCGTTCGTCCTGGCCGGCATCGGCATGGGGCTGTTCTTCTCGCCGCAGGCCCGGCTGGTGCTCGCCTTCGCGCCGCAGGAGTTCACCGGCGTCGCGTCCGGCGTCAGCAACGCGCTTCGCCAGCTCGGCACGGTGCTGGGCATCGCTGTGCTCGGCGCGGTCTTCGCCGCCAACGGCGACTTCGAGAGCCCCGCCTCGTTCACGACCGGCCTCACCGCCGCGACCTGGAGCGGCGCCGCCGTGCTGGCCGTCGCGGTCGTCATCGCCCTGATGATCCCGGCCCGCCTGCCCGCACCCGTCGAGGCGGCCTCCGCTCCGGCGCCGGTCGAGCCGGGCGCATCGGCCGAGCCGACCGCGCCGGTCGAGCCGGGCAAGTCCGGCGAGCCGGCTCCGGCTCAGGTGCCCACGTCGGCCTGAGGCGACGCCAGCCAGGCGTCGATGTCGGCGAGGAGACGCTTGCGGACGGCCTCGGGGGCGGCCGATCCGCGGATCGACTGGCGGGCGAGCTCGGCCAGCTCCGCATCGGTGAACCCATGGTTGGAGCGGGCCAGCTCGTACTGCCGGACGAGCCGCGAGCCGAACAGCAGCGGGTCGTCGGCACCGAGGGCGAGCCGGGCGCCCGCCTCGAACAGGTCGCGCACGGGCACGTCGGCGGCCGTGCGGGCGACCCCGAGGCCGACATTGGAGGCCGGGCACACCTCCAGCGTGACGCCGCGATCGACGATCCTCTCCAGCAGGCGGCGGTCCTCGACGGCCCGCACTCCGTGCCCGATGCGGTCGGCCTCCAGGGTCTCCAGGCACTCGCGCACGCTCTGGGGACCCAGCAGCTCACCGCCGTGCGGGGCGGCGAGCAGGCCGCCGCGGCGCGCGATGCGGAACGCGCCCTCGAAGTCGTACGCCCGGCCGCGGCGCTCGTCGTTCGACAGGCCGAAGCCGACGACGCCCCGGTCGGTGTAGCGCACCGCCAGCCGGGCGAGGGCCTTGGCGTCGAGCGGATGCCGGGTCCGGTTGGCCGCGATGACCAGCCCGATGCCCACCCCGGTGGCCGCCTCGGCCTCGCGGGCCGCGTCGAGGACGAGCTCGACGGTCGGCGTCAGCCCGCCGAAGCGCGCAGCGTACCCGCTCGGGTCGACCTGGATCTCCAGCCACCCCGACCCCTCGGCGGCCTCGTCCTCCGCCGTCTCGCGCAGCAGCCGGCGCAGGTCATCAGGCGTCTGAAGCACCGAACGAGCGATGTCGTACAGCCGCTGGAACCGGAACCAGCCGCGTTCGTCGGTCGCCTGCAGGTGCGGGGGCCAGTCGTCGACCAGGGCGTCCGGCAGGTGCACGCCGCGCTCGGCGGCGAGCTCGACCAGGGTCGAGTGCCGCATCGAGCCGGTGAAGTGCAGGTGCAGATGAGCCTTGGGCAGTGCGGCGAGATCACGCGGTGCGGGTCGGAAACGGGCCTCCATGAACCAATGTTGCCCGATCTTGGGTCCCGTACGTGCGCGGATGCCCCGCGGGTGCCCCCAGACCACCCGTGACGGTCATCACCCATGGCCCGGAACGACCAGTGCGCGGCATGGCACCGGGCACGCACCGGCTGTCCGGGGACCCTCACCGAAAGTCGCTGAAAATACTTCGGGTGACCGTGCAACCCCGCTGTGGGGTCGCGCGTATATGAGGGGCGCAAGAGGTCAGAGGGTCGAAGAGGGTCGAAGGGACACACGAAATGTTCACGATGAAGGCAGCCCTTATCGCGGCGTCCGCCGCCGGCGCGGTCACGGTCGGCGGGGTCACCTGGGCCGCCACCGGGCAGACGGATCTCGGTCTCATGGGCAGCAGCACCCCCAAGGCGCCGGTGGCCGTCGAGAAGGTGCGGGACGCGCTCCCCGCCACGCCGCCCACCTGCCTCCCGAAGGCCGGGCTCCCCAAGGTGCCGGGTGCCAAGGCGCCGAGCCTCCCGAACGTCCCGAAGGCCCCCGACGCCTCGAAGCCCAACCTGCCGAACGTCCCGAACGTGCCCAACGGCAAGGACCTCCCCGGCGCGCCGAAGGACGTCCCGGGTCTTCCCAAGGACGTCCCCGCCGTCCCCAAGGACGTCCCGAATGCGCCCAAGGACGTCCCAGGCACCCCCAAGAACGTCCCTGGCGCGCCCAAGGACACCCCGGCGCTGCCGGACTGCCTGCCCAGCACCGGCAAGCTGCCGTCCACCGCGCCGAGCACCAACCCCACGGCCGCGCCGAAGCCGGAGCTGCCGGGCTCGCCGAAGCTCCCCGCCGCGCCGAAGCTCAGCTGTGACAAGCTGCCCCCCGCGGTGCCGGTCGGCGGCTCGCTCGAGAAGACCTTCATCCTGCCGAAGGGCCTGCGGTTCGCGTCCGCGCACGGCGCCTCCAAGGAGCTGGAGGCCCGCAAGATCTGCGCGATCACGCAGAAGTGGACCGGCAAGGCCGGTCAGTGGCTTACCGTCGAGCGCTTGAAGGTTCCCGCCGGAATCACTGAGCAGGAGCTGCGCAAGGCACTCGACCTCCCCGCCACGGGCGGCCGGCAGATCTCGCTCAACGGCGGCCTCGCCTGGCAGAGCCCCGCGGGCGGCGGCGTGCTGCTGTACGACCAGGACGGCTACTCGCTCTTCGTCAACGGCAGCCCGGTGATGTCGGGCGGCGTGAAGGATCTGAGCGGCGCGCTGCAGCAGGCGAAGTAGACCCCGGGGCGGGCGGCCTGGGCGCGTGGGCCGCCCGCCACCGGCGAGACAACCGAAACCCAGCACCTCACAGCTGGACGGAGCACAGTGGGTCGTCGAGACGACGAATCGTTCACCGAATTCGTGGCGGCACGCGGAACCGCCCTGACGCGGACCGCGGCGCTCCTCTGCGGTGCCCGCCAGGATGCCGAGGATCTTCTGCAGACCGCCCTGGAGAAGGCGTACCGCCATTGGGGCCGGCTCGATCCCGAGGCCGATCCCGAGCCGTACGTGCGGCGCATCCTGGTCAACCTGGCGATCAGCCGGTCGCGCCGGTGGAAGGTGCTGCGCGAGATCAACATGGCGCGGCCGCCGGACGAGCCGGTGGCCTCGCCGGTGCACGCGGTGGAGCTGCGCGGCACGCTGATGGACGAGCTGCGCAGGCTCGGCCCGCGGCAGCGCGCGGTGCTCGTCCTGCGCTTCTGGGAGGACCTCTCGGAGGCGGAGACCGCGCAGGTGCTCGGCTGTTCGGTCGGCACGGTCAAGAGCCAGGCGTCCCGAGGCCTCGCCAGGCTACGGGAACGCCTCGACACCAACATGGCGCCGCTTGCCAGATGAATGAAGACGCGCCTGAACGAAGACGCGGCGAGATGAATGAAGACGCGCCGAGATGAACGATGGATCCGGGGAGATGAGCGATGGACCTCGAGAGCGAACTGAGGACGGCCATGGCGGAGCACACCGCCGAGGCGTCGGCTCCGGCCTCGCTCGCGACGACGGTGCGGCACAGGCACCGCCGCCGCGTGACCCGGATCCGCACCGCGGCGGGGGTGGCGGCCGTCGCGGCGGTGGCGATCGCCGTCGTGCCGTCCTACCGGTCGTTCCACGCGGGTCCGGTGAGCGCCTCCCGGACTCCCACCTCCACCGGCCCGGCGGCACTGCCGCCGGGGCCGGACAAGCCACCCGCCCCGGGTCCCTCGCGGCCCCCCCACTCCACGGAGGGACCCGGGGCGGGATCGACCCGGCACCCGGCGTCGCCCGGAGCGACGCCGGGTGACCGCGGCGGCCCGCTGCCGACGGGCGGAGGGGCCGCCAAGCTCCCGGCCTGGGTGACCTATCTGCCGTCCGGCCTGAGCGCGACGGCTCCTTGCAGCACCCGTCGGAGCGCTCGCGAGAGCACCACGACGTGCCGGTGGCGAGGGCCGTCCGGCTCGGTCGAGGTACGCGTCGTGCGCGGCACGGGGTTCGCCGGGCCCGAGAGCCTGGGCACGTTCCCGGGCGTGCCGACGCCCGCCGACGTCCGCGGCCGCCGCGCGATCATGGCCGACCGGCCGGACGCGAGCCGCCAGATCGCCTGGCTCGACCGTCCGGGCGTGGGGGTCCTCGTCGTGGCCGGCGGCGCCGTGCGCGACCGTCTGCTCCAGATCGCCGAAGGCATCCGCCCGTAGGGAGTGTTTCGGAGCCGGCTGCCCCACTACGCGACGCCCAGGCACGCCCCCGGACGCCGCCGGCTACGGACGCCGACTTCGAAACACGCTCCAGGGCGCGACGACAGTCACGACGACAGACGACGGCCGCAACGACAAGACAGCCGCACCGACAAGACAGCCGCACCGACAAGAGCGCGCCCTGGCGGATCTCTCCGCCAGGGCGCGCTGTTCGATCTTCGGTAGGCCGTCAGTGGGCCTCGGCGAGGAGCTTGGCCACGCGGGACACGCCCTCGACGAGGTCGTCGTCGCCGAGCGCGTACGAGAGCCGGAAGTAGCCGGGGGTGCCGAACGCCTCGCCCGGCACCAGGGCCACCTCGGCCTCCTCCAGGATCAGCGAGGCGAGCTCGACCGAGGTCTGCGGGCGCTTGCCGCGGATCTCCTTGCCGAGCAGCTCCTTGACCGACGGGTAGCAGTAGAACGCGCCCTCGGGCTCGGGGCAGAACACGCCCGGGATCTCGTTGAGCATCCGGACCATCGTCTGGCGGCGCCGGTCGAACGCGGTGCGCATCTCGGCCACCGCGTCCAGGTCGCCGGTCACCGCGGCGAGGGCGGCGGCCTGCGCGACGTTGGAGACGTTGGACGTGGCGTGCGACTGCAGGTTGGTCGCGGCCTTGACCACGTCCTTCGGGCCGATCATCCAGCCGACCCGCCAGCCGGTCATCGCGTACGTCTTGGCCACCCCGTTGAGCACCAGGGTGCGGTCGGCCAGCTCGGGCACCACGACCGGCATCGAGTGGAACTCGGCGTCCCCGTACACCAGGTGCTCGTAGATCTCGTCAGTGATCACCCAGAGGCCGTGCTCATCGGCCCAGCGGCCGATCGCCTCGATCTCGTCGCGCGAGTAGACGGCGCCGGTCGGGTTGGACGGCGAGACGAACAGCAGCACCTTGGTCCGGTCGGTGCGCGCGGCCTCCAGCTGCTCGACGCTCACCCGGTAGCCGGTGGTCTCGTCGGCCACCACGTCCACCGGCACGCCGCCCGCGAGCTTGATCGACTCGGGGTAGGTGGTCCAGTACGGGGTGGGCACGATCACCTCGTCGCCCGGGTCGAGCAGGGCCGCGAACGCCTCGTACACCGCCTGCTTGCCGCCGTTGGTCACCAGGACCTGCGCGGCCTCGACCCGGTAGCCGGAGTCGCGCTCGGTCTTCTCCGCGATGGCGGTCTTCAGCTCGGGCAGCCCGCCGGCGGGGGTGTACTTGTGGAAACGCGGCACCCGGCACGCGGTCACCGCGGCCTCGACGATGTAGCCGGGCGTCGGGAAGTCCGGTTCGCCCGCGCCGAATCCGATGACCGGGCGGCCCGCCGCCTTCAGCGCCTTGGCCTTGGCGTCGACGGCCAGGGTGGCGGACTCGGAAATGGCGGCGATGCGCTTGGAGATGCGAGGACGGTCAGTGCTCATGTCCCTATCGTTACAGAGGACCGCCGATGCGTACGTCCCTATTTCGCAGGACCCCGAGATGATCTAGATCGGACATCGTGGCCGGTCGCGCCCCCCGTACGCGCCCCGCGACCGGAGGCCGCGGGGACCTTCCGGCGTCTGGTTCGACGAGCGGCCCCTCATCCACGTAGACTCACCCCGCAGTGACGCGACACCGGCATACGGCCATGTCCTCGAAAGGCCGTAAGCTGGGGGCCGTCACTACTGAAGGGCAGTGGCTCAATTGGCAGAGCTCCGGTCTCCAAAACCGGCGGTTGGGGGTTCGAGTCCCTCCTGCCCTGCGAGGTGCGGTGCGCGCACCCGTGCCCGGCCAGGTCATGGCACGCCGTCATGGCGAGCCGGTGGCGGGCAGGCGCTACGACCACATGGTGGTTGAACACGACCTATGAGGTGAACGGCGGCACAATGGCGACTGAGACCAGCAGCGGCGAGGCCGCTGCCAAGGATGAAGGCAGGAAGCCCGCGGGAAAGCGGACCTCTCCGGCCCTCTTCGTGCGCCAGATCATCGCCGAGCTGCGCAAGGTCATCTGGCCCACGCGCAAGGAGCTCATCACCTACACCACGGTCTGCCTGGTGTTCGTGCTGGTCATGATCGGCATCGTGTCGGGTCTGGACTGGGTGCTGACCAAGGGCATCTTCTGGGTGTTCGGCTGAGCCCGATCGGCCCGGCCGTCCCCATTCACACGCATCGCCTGAAATTCCATCACTGGAAATCGTTCGAGAGAAAGAGTCACCGTGTCCGAGTCCACACAGCCCCACGACGAGGCCATCGAAGAGGCCCAGTCTGCAGCGGCTGCTGAGGCCGACCCGGCGGACGAGTTCGCCGCGCCGGCGGACGAGGCCACTGCCGAGCCCGCCGCCGACGTCGAGGCCCCGCAGGCCTCCGCGGCGGACGCCGAGATCGAGGACGGTACGGCCGCCGACGGCGACGCCGTGGCCGAGACCGACGACGAGGCCGCGGCCGACGACGAGGCGGAGGTGGACGCCGGACCCCCGGCCGACCCCTACGCCGACTTCAAGATGCAGCTGCGGCTCCAGCCGGGCGACTGGTACGTCGTGCACTCCTACGCGGGGTACGAGAACCGGGTCAAGACCAACATCGAGACCCGAACCCAGACCCTCAACATGGAGGACTACATCTTCCAGATCGAGGTCCCTCAGCACGAGGTGACCGAGATCAAGGGCGGCAAGCGGCAGAAGGTCAACGAGAAGGTCCTGCCGGGCTACATCCTGGTCCGCATGGAGCTCACCGACGAGTCGTGGGCCGCGGTCCGCAACACCCCGGGCGTCACCGGCTTCGTCGGCCTGTCCAACAAGCCGTCGCCGCTGAGCCTCGACGAGGTCGCCAACCTGCTGGCCCCCGAGCCGGAGGAGGGCAGCCCGGCCAAGGCCGCCAAGGAGCAGTCCAAGGTCGCCGCCACCGTCGACTACGAGGTCGGCGAGTCGGTCACCGTCATGGACGGCCCGTTCGCCACCCTGCCCGCCACGGTCAACGAGATCAACGCCGAGCAGCAGAAGTTGAAGGTGCTGGTTTCGATCTTCGGACGGGAAACCCCGGTGGAGCTGTCCTTCAACCAGGTCTCCAAGATCTAAGACTTGTGACGAACGCCCTCGCGTACGCGGGGGCGTTCTTCATGGCATAAACTTGCCAGTCGGCCCCGCCTTCGCGGGGATCTTCCCGTTCAACTCCAGGCCGGTCAAGCCACGCCTGCGCTGGCCCCGCGCGTGCGGGGACGGACGGGATCCAGTGGTTCCTACATCGCGTTTGAGTCCCGTCCGTGATGTTGCCCGTGCAGACGGGAGTCGGAACCTAAGAAAACGGGACATAGGGGTATACATGCCTCCGAAGAAGAAGATTGCCGCAATTGTCAAAGTGCAGTTGCAGGCGGGCCAGGCGACCCCCGCGCCGCCGGTCGGTACCGCGCTCGGTCCGCACGGCGTCAACATCATGGACTTCTGCAAGCAGTACAACGCCGCCACGGAGTCCCAGCGCGGCAACGTCATCCCCGTAGAGATCACCATCTACGAGGACCGCTCGTTCACCTTCGTCACCAAGACCCCGCCGGCCGCGCAGCTCATCCTGAAGGCCGCGGGCGTGGAGAAGGGCAGCGGCGAGCCGCACAAGACCAAGGTGGGCTCGGTCACCCGCGACCAGATCCGCGAGATCGCCACCACCAAGATGCCCGACCTCAACGCCAACGACCTGGACGCCGCCGAGAAGATCGTCGCCGGCACCGCGCGGTCGATGGGCATCGAGGTCAAGTAAGTCTTTCCCGCGGGGGTATCCCGTGGGTACGTGGGAGGGCCGCACGCCGCGGCCCGCTCTACCACCAAGGAGCAAGGCATGAAGCACAGCAAGGGCTACCGCGACGCGGCCGAGAAGATCGACCGCGACAACCTGTACAGCCCGGCCGAGGCCGTCGCGCTGGCCAAGGAGACCTCGGTCACCAAGTTCGACGCGACCGTCGAGGTCGCCCTGCGGCTGGGCGTCGACCCCCGCAAGGCCGACCAGATGGTCCGCGGCACCGTCAACCTGCCGCACGGCACCGGTAAGACCGCCCGCGTGCTGGTCTTCGCCGGTGGTGCCAAGGCGGACGAGGCCCGCGAGGCCGGTGCCGACCTCGTCGGCTCGGACGACATGATCGAGAAGATCCAGGGCGGTTTCCTGGACTTCGACGCGGTCGTCGCCACCCCGGACCAGATGGGCAAGGTCGGCCGCCTGGGCCGCGTGCTCGGCCCGCGTGGCCTGATGCCCAACCCGAAGACCGGCACCGTCACGATGGACGTGGCCAAGGCCGTGTCCGACATCAAGGGCGGCAAGATCGAGTTCCGGGTCGACCGGCACGCGAACCTGCACTTCATCATCGGCAAGGCGTCCTTCACCCAGCGCCAGCTGGTGGAGAACTACGCCGCCGCGGTCGACGAGATCCAGCGTCTCAAGCCGTCCGCGGCCAAGGGCCGGTACGTGAAGAAGGCCGTCATCACCACCTCGATGGGCCCGAGCGTTCCGGTGGACCCGAACGCGGTCCGCAACCTGACCGCGGAGCTCGACGAGGCCTGACCGCCGGTCTGATCGCGAAACCAGCGATCGCGAAGGCGAAAGAGGGGCGCTCCCAGCCGGGAGCGCCCTTTTTCGTGCCCTACGTATGTTGCCCTTGAGGCCCTTGGTGTTGAATCGACCGCGAACGGGTGACCTGTCGCATCATCTCCGGGCGGAGGAACGTGGACCGTCGGACGGCTCGGGCGATCATGTTTTCCGCCGTCACCGCCATGGCCGTGATCCCCGCCGCGATCCTCGTCGTGCTGAAGACGGGCGTCGCCGGTTCCAACGCCACCGGCGCGGCCCGGTCTCCAGCGCAGCACGCCTCGGCGGCTCGTGCGACGCCCACGACCGTGCCCGGCTCCGGCAATCAGCCAGCCTCCGGCCAGAAGGTGCCAGGCAAGCCGGCCCAACCCGGAAAGGTCCCGCGCACGCCGAATTCCGTCGCGTCGCCGGTCCGTTCGTTCATCCGCATGACCGAGGTGAAGCTCTCCGCCGCGCCGAACGGGGACTATGAGCACATCACCGAGACCGCCCGCGTGACGATCCGCCCGGTGTTCGCGCTCGACGCGATCGGCGTCCGGGACAGAATGAGGGACGGCAAGCTCACCCGCCGCACCCAGAAGATGATCCTGACCGGCCGGACGATGCGGACGTACGACGGCAGGGCCTGGCACAGCACCGTCCTCAACGCCGCCCAGCTCGCGGCGCTGCGGAACGACTCGGATTCGCGGCAGTTCACCCGGCTCGTCCGCGCCGTGCCGGGCGTCAGCGAGTCGGGCCCCGACAGGTTCGGCTCCATCCGCTTCGGCGCCCGCGCCCGCATGGGCGACGTCTACCGGCTGCTTCCTGAGAACGCCGTCACCGAGGCGCGCAAGGCCGTGCCCGACACCACCAGAGTGGCCGTGGACCTGTGGGCGGACGCCGGCCGGCGGCCGACCTGGATAGGGCTGAACGCGACGGGCCCGGCGGTGCGTCTCGTCGGCTCGATGACCTTCCGCGCCTACAGGTAAGGCACTGGCGCGAGCGGCGGGCACGCGTCCTCGCGAACCTGCGAGGGGTACGCCCCGGGTCGTACCACTCCGGGTTCTATTGGTACCAGCGGGGGATGTGGCCCACAGCACGCCGGACGAGACTGGATCTCATCGGGCAGGGCAACGAAGGAGGCTCATTCCTCATGAAGCGCCGATTCGCCGTGGTGGCCGGCGGCACCGCCGTGGGTGCCGCGCTGCTCGTCTCCGGATGCAACGGGGACGACACTGGCGCCAACACCGACAACATGAAGCTCACCGCCGCCCAGGCGCTGACCAAGGCCTCGGACAAGACCGGCCAGGCCGACACGTTCAAGGCCGATCTGACCGTGACCGACACCGGTGACGGCGGTGGCAAGATCCACGCGACCGGGCAGTTCCGGCTCAAGCCGACGCTGACCTTCAGTGCCCAGCTCGATGAGGTCAGCCGCGGCGGCTCGGCCGTGCCGGGCATCAAGGGGCAGGCCATCTTCACCGGCGACACCCTGTACGCCAAGGTGCCGCAGCTGGCCAGGTTCGTCGCGAACGGCAAGCCCTGGGTGAAGATCGACGTCAACAAGCTGGGGCAGACCACCGGCTTCGACGTCAAGAGCCTCATCGACCAGGTGCAGAAGGTCAGCCCGGCCGAGCAGACCAAGATGTTCACCGCCTCGAAGGACGTGCGCCGGGTCGGGCAGGAGAGCGTGGACGGCGTCAAGACCACGCACTACACCGGCACGGTCACCGTGCAGGACGCGCTCAACCGGCTCGACGCGCAGGCGCGCCAGAAGGTGCAGAACTGGTTCCCGAAGAGCGGCGCGAACGAGAAGATCAACTTCGATCTGTGGACGGACAAGGACGGGCTGCCGCGCAAGCTGGAGTCGAAGGGCTCCTCCGGCCAGAACTCCGGCACCGTGACCGTGCTCTACAGCGACTACGGCAAGAGGGTCAGCGTGAACGCGCCGCCCGCGGACCAGACCGGCGAGCTCTCGCTCAACGGTCTCCTGGGCGGGGCCAACGCTCCCAACTAGCGGTTTGACCGTATGAAGGGCCGATGACGTACTCGTACGTCATCGGCCCTTTGTGCATGTTCGTGAACTCACCGGAGCCCGGCCGCGTCTAACATTGCCGTCCGGTCGTCGCCGCCCGGACGACCCGGCAGACAACGGAGGAGATCAGATGATTCGTCGCTTCACAGTGGGCACGGCGGTGGCCACGGGCCTCGCCCTGTCGCTCACCGGCTGCCTTGGAGCGGCCAAGGACAAGGCGGGCGAGACCGGCACCCAGATCCAGCTCACCGCCGCGCAGGTGCTCGGCAAGGCCGCGGAGAAGACCGGCCAGACCGACACCTACAAGGCGGACGTGAGCGTCGACAGCCAGCTCTCCCAGGGCGCCATGAAGATGCACATGGTCATGCAGACGCGGCTCCGGCCGACGCTGGCCATGGCGATCAACGTCGACTCGGCGACCATGGGCGGCCAGTCGATGCCCGGCGGCGGCATCGAGATGCGGCTCGTCGGCGACGCGATGTACATGAAGATCCCGGGTCTGTCGGGGCGGAACGGCGGCAAGCCGTGGGCCCGGATGTCCCTCTCCGGGATGGGCGGCAGCTACGACCAGCTCCTCAAGCAGGCGCAGCAGCAGAACCCGGCCGAGCAGACCAAGCTCTTCATCGCCTCCAAGGACGTCCGTGAGGTCGGCACCGAGAACGTGGGCGGCGTCCCGGCCAAGCACTACACCGGCACCGTCTCGGTGAACGAGGCGCTCGGCAAGCTCGACGCCCAGACTCGGCAGAAGATGGAGAAGACCTACCAGCAGCTCGGCACCGACAAGATCGGCTTCGACATGTGGGTCAGCGACGACTCGCTGCCGCGGAAGATCATCAGCAAGGTGCAGACCGGCATGGGCGCGGTGAACACCACCATGCTCTTCAGCGACTACGGCAAGCCGGTCGAGGTGGCAGCGCCCCCGGCCTCGGAGGTCGGCGACTTCAAGATGCCGGGCCTCGGCGGCAACTGACCATCGACCCGGGCGCCTGACCGCCAGGCGTCCGAGCGCCTGGCCCCGAGCGCCTGGCCCCGAGCGCCTGAACGCTCGACCACGGGACCGCGTCCGCCACGGGCGCGGTCCCGATTTGGTCCAGGGCGGATAGAGCACGTACTCTGTTGTCTGCCGAAGACCGCCGGTCGTCACCTCACGGTGACCGAAGGACCCGATTCAGTCGGGCGGCCCGCGTAGGTGAGACGAGAGCTTCCTGTACGACCTCCGCGTCGTGCCTGACGCCCCGTGCGCCTACGCCGGGGCGTTCGTTGTTTTTCTACAGCCTTCGCCCCGGCGGCTTCCACCCAGGTAATCGGAAGGAGGCCCATGGCAAAGGCCGAAAAGGCTGCGGCGATCGCCGAGCTCAAGACCGAGTTCGAGAGCTCCAACGGCGCCGTGCTGACCGAGTACCGCGGGCTCTCGGTGGCGCAGCTCAAGGAGCTGCGCACCAATCTCGGCGAGAACGCGAAGTTCGCCGTGGTGAAGAACACGCTGACCAAGATCGCCGCTGACGGCGCCGGGCTGGACGAGCAGTTCAAGTCGCTGCTCGAGGGCCCGTCGGCCATCGCCTTCGTCAAGGGTGACGTCGTCGAGGCCGCCAAGGGACTGCGTGACTTCGCCAAGGCCAACGAGCACCTGGTGATCAAGGGCGGGTTCGTCGACGGCAAGTCGATGGACGCCGCCGAGGTCGCCAAGCTCGCAGACCTCGAGTCGCGCGAGGTGCTCCTCGCGAAGCTCGCGGGGGCGATGAAGGGCAACATGGCCAAGGCCGCCGCCGTCTTCGCCGCCCTGCCGACGCAGACGGCCCAGCTCGCCGAGGCGCTTCGCGCCAAGCGCGAGGCCGCCGGCGAGACCGCCGAGGCTCCGGCCGCGGCCCCCGCCGACGACGCCCCGGCCACCGACGCGGCTCCGGCCGCCGAGGCCGCTGCCGACGAGGCGCCCGCCGAGTAACCGGTCCACCCGGACCAGGACCCCGCGGTCCACGTAAGACCCCAAGTTTTTAAGCCATAGCGGAGGAACACATCATGGCGAAGCTCAGCCAGGACGACCTGCTCGACGCCTTCAAGGAGATGACCCTCCTTGAGCTGTCCGAGTTCGTGAAGCAGTTCGAGGAAGTCTTCGACGTCAAGGCCGCCGCCCCGGTCGCCGCCGTCGCCCCGGTCGGCCCGGCCGCGACGACCGAGGAAGCCGCCGAGCAGGACGAGTTCGACGTCATCCTCGAGGGTGCCGGCGACAAGAAGATCCAGGTCATCAAGGAGGTCCGCGCGCTCACGAGCCTCGGCCTCAAGGAGGCCAAGGACCTGGTCGACGGCGCGCCCAAGCCGCTGCTCGAGAAGGTCAACAAGGAGACGGCCGAGAAGGCCAAGGAGGCCCTGGAGAAGGCCGGCGCGTCGGTCACCGTCAAGTAAGGCTTCTCCGAGCCCCGGAGCCGTGCCGGCTCCACTGCTCTCCAAGAGGCGGGCCCCCCCCCCGGGGGGGGGGCCCCGCGGGGGGGGGGGGGGGGGGGGGGGGGGGGGTGGGGGGCGCGGAAAATTTGCGGACCGGGCCAAAAAACACACCAAACGAAAAAAAAGGGACAGGAAACCGAA